>NZ_REGA01000008.1 GCF_003841505.1 Natrarchaeobius chitinivorans | reverse complement strand
TCTGGTCACCGAACAAGCGGACGATGAGATCGTGTTTCCGCCGGAACGCTGGGCGGCGACCTTCCGGTCGCACGCCCAGCTCATCCTCCACGAACTTGGCGAATATCTCGGCTACTCGCCGCCACCGCTGCTCGACCGACTGATCGACGACGCACAGAAGATTCACCAGCAACGGCCAGTGTTACAAGAGACGCTCGCTACCGCTACGCAACCGAGGTGTGAGTCTTAGCTAAAGACGAATACAACTGGAACTATTTACACACTGATCGCACAGCCTTCGTGCGATCAGGTGTGCATTGACTTCCAGTGGCTACTATAGTTTCGTACCTCCTCAACAGGAGTTCGTCCGTTTAGCGTCTGACTCGGCCTATCGTGATTATAATGGCATTTGAAACGTCTCAGCAAGCGGCGAGCGCTGGCTGGTCTGCCCTTCCAGAACGAGTGAAAGCGGTCAATCCGCATCGGACTCAAAGTGAGTTACCTGGCGATGCTTTGTAAGGTACCGAGGCTGGATACTGCTCACGAGTTGCTATCGGGAGTGACCAGATCGGATAACTCGAAGAGGAGGACGTCGTCACGCTCGTCGGCGGCGCGTTTGAGGTCGTCGGTGTACCCAGAGCGGCTGAACAAGACGTACAGCGTCTCTCCGTCTGCTGGCCCTTCTGACCATCGCACTTCCGATGCTGTTCGTTCGAGATCGGAGAGGACACCCTCACTCACAGGTCGGGAGGTGAACTTGCATTCACCAGCGACGAGTCCCTCAGTAGTGAGTCCGAGGATGTCCAGTTCGTGCTCCTTGAACCACCACTGCCCGATGTCACGGAACCGTCGGTCGATGAACTCCGGGAGTTTGCGCTGGCAGAGGCGTTCAAACAACGGGCTCACGTAATCCGCCAGTTCGGGCTCGACGAGGTCGTCGTACGCGTCGTCGCCGAGCATACGAAGTTGGTCCTGGTTTCCGTACACGAACCGGAACCAGAACCGAAACAGTGGAGCGGAGATGCGATACCGACCGCGTTTCGAAGACGTCGGTGATTCCGTTACAGGGATGTGACGCTCGACGAGGCGGAGCCGGCGGAGTTTCTGGAGGTACGTGCTTAGCGATCCGGACCCCACACCAGCCATGCCCGCGATCTCGTTCGGGGTGGCCCGCCCGTGGGCGAGCGCACGGAGGATGCTGAAGTACGTATTCGGCTGTCGGAGTTCGGTACGCAGCAGGAACTCGGGCTCGGAGTACAGAAGGCCGCGCTCAGATAGGATCGCCTGCTGGACGTTCGTCCCTAACGGCTGGTCGGGGTCGATGGTCTGGAGGTAGTACGGTGTGCCGCCGTAGATCGACCACGCGGAGATGGCAGTCTCGGGATCGTACTTCGGGAAGAACTGGCGTGCATCGGTCACGTCGAGTGGTTTGAGATCGATCGTTGCCGTCCGCCGACCGTACAGCGGTGCGCTTCCAGAAAGCACCTTGTCTTCCATAACACTGATCGACGAGCCCACGAGCACGAGCGTCATCCCCGTCTCCTGTAACGCCGTATCCCAGACGCGTTGAATTCGGGACGGTAACGACTCGTCCTCCTCGATGAGGAACGGGAACTCGTCGATGACGACGACAGCATCTTGCTCACCGAGTGCTTCGAGGATTGCCTCCCAGTCGCGGCGGACGTTCCGTAACGAAGGGTACTGTGCAGTAGCGGTTTCGACGAACTGTTCGAGCTGATTCGGTGCAGTTGATTCGACAGCCTGGTAGTAGATAGCGTCGTCCCGCTCGTCGATGGACTGACGCACGAGCTCGCTCTTACCGAGGCGACGGCGGCCGTAGATCACGATGAAATCCGCCGTTTCGGACTCGTAGCAGTCCGTGAGTTGACCGAGTTCGAGATCCCGATCAACGAATTGCTCCATACAGTCCGTAGCACCTCCGATCGAATAGAATTTTCGATTTCAGAAATTACGATTTCCAACGGTGCGATTTCTAATCATGGGAGAGAAGAACCCGTAGATGCCAGCGCCGGAGAACGACGCGCCTGACGTCGCCGAGGGATCACACTCGCTGCGCGGACCGACCGACAGCCCGTCACTCTTCGACTTTCGGGCGGAGTTCGAGCGACTGGAACCGATGGCGACAGGCGAGATAGACGACCCGGTGGATCCGACGACGTTGACGATGACCGTGGCCGATGGGATCGGTTCGGCCAGTTCCGCTCGGCTGGACATCGGGTAGACGACGGTCGACGACTACAACGTCCACCATACAGACTCCGACGGTCGAACCTTCGCTGGGACGTGCATCCGCACGACTTCCCTCGCCCGACTGACGGCCGTCACTTCCATCCGCCGCCGAACGCGTCGAGCGCCTCCAATGACGCGGAGGAGTCGTGCATTGAGGCGGTTTACTGTAAGTCATTGCCGGCGCACCCGCGACCCGGGCAGCGGGTGCGCCGGTAAACAGTTACAGTAATCCGTACGAGTCGGTCGAACGGCTCCGAAAGTATAACACCGTCACGCTCGAGAGAGCCGTACGTGACACTCTCCGGTACGGTCGCGACGATTCCCGACCTCCTCCGGCTCGTCGCCGTCCCCGTCTTCGCGTGGGTCGCCGTTCGCGACGTCAAAACCCGGCGAGTCTCGAGCGGCGTCTGGATCCCGCTCGCGGCCCTCGGCGGGATTCTGTTCGCCTGGGACGGCTGGCTCGCCTGGAGCGCCGGCGGGAACGCGTGGACCCACGAGTTCCTCCTCCCTGCGGCGGTCAGCCTGGGTCTGGTCGTCCCCATCGCGTACCTGTTCTGGTGGTTCGGCGGGTTCGGCGGTGCCGACGCGAAAGCGCTCATGGTGCTCGCGTTGCTGTTCCCGACGTTCCCGCAGTACGTGATCGGGTCATGGACGGTTCCCCTCACGGTGACGCCGACTGGCTCGCTTTCGTTTACGATACTGACGAACGCCGTCGTCGTCGGGGTCGTGATTCCGGTCGCCCTCGCGATCCGAAACGCCACAGCGGGGCGAATCGCCCCCGTCATGTTCGTCGGCTGGCCGGTCGAGTGGGATCGGATACCGACCACGCACGGAACGCTGCTCGAGACGCCGTCCGGCTTGAGCCGAAGCGGGCTCGACCTCGACGCCTTGCGTATGTATCTTCGGTGGCGAGGGCTCACGCTCGCCGACGTCCGCGAGCGACCGGACCGGTACCGCGATCCGGCGACGATTCCCGACGAGCCGAACCCGCCGACGGACGGCGCGGTCACCGCCGAACCGAGAGGCGACGGCGGAACGGCGGATCTCGAGGAAGACGGATCCGAAACGGATTCGCCCGGCGCGGAAACCGAACGTGCCGACGTGGAAACCGAGAGCGTCGACGCGGGCGTCCCGTCGTACGACGACCCGTGGGGTGTGGAGGCCTTCTTCGACGACATCGAGGGAACGGCGTACGGAACCTCGCCGACGGAACTCCGGGAGGGTCTCGAGGTTCTGACGGAGTCCGAAACGGTCTGGATTTCGCCGGGAACGCCGTTTCTCGTGCCCGTCTTCGTCGGGCTGGTCATCGCGCTGGTTTACGGCGACCTGCTGATCGGAACGCTGTTCTGACGGTTCGATGCGGACGTTCGGCGACGCGAGTTCGTCCGGACTACTGGACGTCATTTCCGGTGAGACCGTGGCCCCGCCTGCTCTCGTACGGTAGATCGGCACGGTAGACCTATCAGTCGAGAGATACGGTCGTCGACTCGAGGCCGCCGCCGGGTCAGATCGGGCCGACCGTTCGCTCGTACAGGGGGACCAGTGCGGTCCAGAACAGCACGAACGCCGCGCCGATTCCGACGACGGCGAGCCACGGCGTCGCGGTTCCCGTCGGCGGGCCGCTCGCGAGGAGGACGAGCACGCCGACGAACAACAGAACGCAGACGAGGACGCTCCCGACCTCGAGGGTCAACGCGACGGGGTGTTCGCGAAACTGTGCGAGGAGCCCGCCGGTCATGCCCGCGATTCGACGTCGTCTGCGATCGCGTCCAGTTCGTCGTCAGCGAGTTCCGGCGGGTCGCCGGCCACGCCGTGGATCGGTCCGCCGCCGTCGCCCTCGAAGCGCGGGATAATGTGGCAGTGGACGTGGGGAACTTCCTGTCCGGCCGCGTCGCCGTTGTTGAACGCGACCGTGCTCGCGTCGGCGTCGACCGCGTCCTCGACGGCGGGGACCAGCCGGTGGATCGTCGCGTAGAGATCTGACGCGACGTCCTCGGGGACGTCGTTCAGCCGTTCGTGTTCGTCTTTCGGGATGACTAACGTGTGTCCCGGCGCGAGCGGGTTCGCGTCCAGAAAGGCGATCGTCGTCTCGTCTTCGTACACGATTCGTGCGGGGATCTCCCCCTCGACGATCTGGCTGAAGATCGTACTCATAGACCTGTGTCTGTCGGCCCGCCGTAAGAAGGTTACTCGAGAGTATCCGGCGGCGATACCCGGATTGCTACCGAGCGAGGCCGACGATCGTAATTTTCGATCCAAGCGCAGAGAGTATATATTACTATATAGACAAACTATGACAACAATTCACATTCGTAACTGTTAAACCCGTCCGGCCGTTCTATCGGAGATATGCCGTACGTCATCGACCCGGCCGGGGAAACCACCACGATCCGTCTATGAGGAGCGCCAGCGGAGGTGATACGTCGTGATAGACGCGGGTATCGAGAGCGCGTTGTTGACCGAGATCGATACGACCGTCGCCAACCTCGTCATCGCGACCCTCCTCGGACTCTTTCTCGGACTCGAGCGCGAGTGGTCACAGAAGACCGCCGGGATTAGGACGTTCGCGCTGATCAGCCTGCTCGGTGCCGTCTTCGTCGTAGTCGACTACGACGGGTTGCTCATCATCGGCGGAATCCTGATCATCGCACACGCGGTATTGCTGGCGATCCGGAGTTTCATCCAGGAGGAACACGAGGGGCTCTCGCTGACGACCTCGGTATCGATGCTGGTCGCGTACAGTATCGGAGTGCTCGTCGCCGAAGGGCTGTACCTCGAGGGCGTGACCGTCGCGGTGATGTCCTCGCTGTTGCTCGTCTTGAAGCGGGAACTCCACGAGTTCGCGTGGGGACTTTCGAAAGAGGAAGTTCGCTCGGCGACCGAGTTCGTCGTTCTCGCGTTCGTCATCTATCCGTTGCTCCCGAACGAGACGATGGGTCCGTGGAACGCGATCCAGCCGCGAGTCATCTGGATTCTGGTGATCGCGATCAGCGCGATCGGGTTCGTCAACTACATCCTCGTCAAGCAATACGAGGGGCGTGGAATCGCTTTCACCGGCTTTTTCGGCGGTCTCGTCAATTCGACGGCCGTCATCGCCGAGATGGCAAAGCGCGCCACTCGAGACCCGTCGTTGACCGGCCTCGCGGTCGGGGCGATCCTGCTCGCCAACGCCGCGATGGCGATTCGAAACGCCGTCGTCGTCGCGGCGTTTATCCCCTCGGAGGTGTTGACCGTCGGCCTCCCGCTCGGGGCGATCGCGGTCACCGGCGTTCTCCTCTCGATGTACACGAGCGACTGGACGGCCGACCTCGAGACGGACCTCCAGTCGCCGTTCAGCCTTCGAAACGCCCTCACGTTCGGGGGTCTGTTCCTGATCGTCCTGCTCGTCTCGGCGGGAGCCCAGGAGATCATCGGCGCGAGTGGGTTCGTCATGGCGACGTTTCTGGCCGGCCTCGTCTCCTCGGGAACCGCCGCGACGACGGCCGTCACGCTCGTCAGCACGGGACAGATCACTCCCGAGACCGGAGTGCTCGGCGTCATCGCCGGAACGGCCGCCTCCATCAGCGTCAAGGTGTTTTTCGCCGCGACGATCGAGCGCTCGTTGATCAAACCGGTCGTGATCTACAACGCCATCCTCATCGCCGTCGGGATCGGCTTCGGCGTCGTGTCGATTTTCGTCCTGTGATACGGACTGTTGTTTTCGTCCCGTGATACGGGCTGTTGTTTTCGTCCCGTGATACGGGCTGGTGTGGCCCTAGTGGCGTCCCAAGCCTGCACTGATGAGCGAAATACTGCGGTGTGGTCCGATTTCGCTCAGCAGTCGACGCTTGGGAGGGTACTAGAATTCGTACGCCCTGACGAGTTCGTCGGCGACCTTGACCGAGACCGCGACGGTGTCGTCGATCACGACCTCCGCGTACGTGCCCGTGACAGGCTTCTCTCGAGTCTCCTTGCTGAAGGCGTTGAGCGTCACGTGTTCGATTCCGCGGTAGTTCGTGAGGGCGTTCTCGTGGGTGTGGCCGTTGATCGTCCCCCTGACCAGTTCCGGATCCAGCGCGTCCGTCACCTCCTTTTTGTTACCACAGAACGCCCGTTCGGGATACGTCGCCCACCAGTAGGAGTTCGAGACGTCGTAGTAGTGGATCGGGTGGTGGACGAAGATCGTAACCGGCTCGCCGGCCGCGATCTCCTCGCGGAGGAACGCGAGTTGCTCGTCGGTGAGTTCCCCTCGCGAGCCCTCGACCCACGGCGCGGACGTATCCAGAAAGACGAGTTTTTCGTCGCCGATTCGCCGCGTTCCCCAGAGATCGTTGCCGAACAGCGCCTCGAGGCGCTCGCGTGAGAGCGTGACCGGATCGTGGTTTCCGGCGAGGTACCTGACGGGACAGTCGAACTCGAGCGTCTCGTCGACGAGTTCGACGTGTTCGGCGTCCGTCCGCTCGTCTTCTTCCTCGATGACGTCGCCGAGGACGACGATCAGGTCGGGGTCGAACTCGCGGAGGTGGGTCGCGGTCGACTCGAGGCGGCGACGGATCTCGGATCGATGGCCGCTTCGCATGTGGATGTCGGAAATAACGCCGATTCGAGCGCCCATGGTACTAGAGGGGTTATCGTAGAAGTCCATAGATTTCTCGGCGTCGGTGTCGTTCGAACCGCGATCGGCGTTACCGCTCGAGCGACGGTTCACAGAGTCGGTCGAGCGTCTCGCCGATCGCCTCCAGGTACTCCGCCGGTTCGTAGCCGAGGCGGCCGATCCAGACGTCCTGGTAGGACGGGTGAACGACGGGGACGAGGTGGACCCCGAGTTCAGTACATCGGATCGGCTCGAGGACGGTCTCGAGAAAACCCTCGAGGTCGCGACCCTCGGCGGCGAGGACCGTCGCCGTCGCGTGTTTGCCGGTCGCGATGACGACCTCGGGATCGACGGTTTCGAGTTCCGAACGCAGGTGGGGCCGGCAGTTCGCCCGCTCCTCGGGGGTCGGTTCCCGGTTGCTCGAGGGATCGTCCGGATCGGCGGGGAAACACTTCACTGCGTTCGTGTAGTAGGCGTCGTCGTAACCGATTCGCTCGAGCATCCGGCGGATCCGCCGACCCGAGTGGCGGGAGGTGTAGGCTTTTCCGGTCCAGTTTCCGCCGCGCCAGCGGTCGGCCTCCGGGTTGCCGTACCCGGGAGCCTCGCCGATCACGAAGACGCTCGCCTCGAGCGATCCGGTTCCCCACGAGATACACTCGCGGTGTCTCGCGAGTGCGGGACAGCGCGCACAGCCGGCCTCGAGGACGTGACGCGAGTCCGGAAACGCCGGTTCTACCGTCGACTCGGCGCTCGAGTCCGGATCGGGACTGGTGGGGGACACACCCGGCACTTGGTCTCGACGCGTTTATACCTGGACCGGTCGAGTTCGGTCGGACCGACGACCGGAGGGACAGATTTACCTCGATTGAGTTGCTCTGATCGGTAATGGCACCGGCCGCACCCGAACTACTCGCAGAACTGCTTCCCTTACTCGCGTACACGCTCCTCGCAGGAATCCTGACCGCGGGCGGCCTCGCCGCCGAGTACGCGAGCGTCCAGCACCTCGGAAGCGGAGACCTCATGAGCGCGTTCTGGCTCGCTGCCATCGGCGCAGTCATGATTTACGCTGGCGTCTACGGACTCGCGTACAAGAAGGTCTTCGCCCAGGTGCTCGTCTCGAGTCGCTGATCGGTCCGCACCCACGGATCTGCCCACGAGCAGGGCGGGCCACCACCGTGGTTCGATCTGACGGGCGACACCGCCGTGGTTCGATCTGGCGGGAGAAACTCCCTCGCAGAGGACCGATTCCCCTTTACTCTCGGAGCGAATCACCTCACGTATGGACAGGTTCGCCGAGGTCGACGACCAGTACGATCCGCACGAACTCGAGGGGCGGATCTTCGACTACTGGGACGACGTCGACGCCTACGAGCAGACGGTCGAACACCGATCGGACGGTGAAACCTACTTCTTCGTCGACGGGCCGCCGTACACTTCCGGCTCCGCGCACATGGGGACGACCTGGAACAAGTCGCTGAAAGACGTGTACATCCGATTCCTGCGGATGCAGGGGTACGACGTCACCGACCGACCGGGGTACGACATGCACGGCCTCCCCATCGAGACCCGCGTCGAAGAGCGACTGGGCTTCGAGAACAAAAAGGACATCGAGGAGTTCGGCGAGGAGAACTTCATCCAGGAGTGTAAAGACTACGCGAACGAACAGCTCGAGGGGCTCCAGTCCGACTTTCAGGATTTCGGCGTCTGGATGGACTGGGACGATCCCTACCGGACGGTCAGCCCCGAGTACATGGAGGCCGCCTGGTGGGGCTTTTCGAAGGCTGCCGACCGCGATCTGGTCGAGAAGGGCCACCGATCGATCTCGCAGTGTCCCCGCTGTGAGACGGCGATCGCGAACAACGAGGTCGAGTACGAGGACGTCGAGGACCCCTCGATCTACGTCGCGTTCGATCTCGAGGATCGTGAAGGGAAGGTCGTCATCTGGACGACGACGCCGTGGACCATCCCGGCGAACACCTTCGTCGCCGTCGACGAAGAAGGCGAGTACGTCGGCGTCCGCGCCGAGAAAGACGGAACGGACGAACTGCTGTACGTCGCCGAGCCCAAACACGAGGCGGTCCTGAAAGCGGGTCGCTACGACGACTACGAGGTCGTCGAGGAACTCACCGGCGAGGACCTGATCGGCTGGTCGTACGAGCACCCGCTTTCCGAGGAGGTTCCCGACCACCCCGACCACGAGGGAGCCTGCGAGGTCTACGCGGCCGACTACGTCGACACCCACGGCGACGGGACCGGGCTCGTCCACTCCGCGCCGGGCCACGGTGAGGAGGACTTCGAGCGCGGGCGCGAACTCGGCTTCCCGATCTTCTGTCCCGTCGGCGGCGACGGCGTCTACACCGACGACGCCGGTGCCTACGAGGGCCAGTACGTCAAAGAAGCCAACGAGGAGATCATCTCGGACCTCGAGGAGAACGGATCGATGCTGGCCGCCGAGACGACTACCCACAGCTACGGTCACTGCTGGCGGTGTGATACGGGCATCGTCCAGATCGTCACCGACCAGTGGTTCATCACGATCACGGACGTCAAAGACGAGTTGCTCGAGAACATCGGGGAGAGCCAGTGGTACCCCGACTGGGCCCGTGACAACCGGTTCCGGGACTTCGTCGAGGACGCGCCGGACTGGAACGTCTCCCGGCAGCGCTACTGGGGCATCCCGCTTCCCGTCTGGACGCCCGAGGAGCGCGCGGAGCCCCGAGACGACGGCGACGAGTCGCGAGCGCGAGACGACGAGGAAATGATCGTCATCAGCACGCGCGAGGAACTCGCCGAGCGCGTCGACCAGGACGTCGACCCCGAGACGGTCGACCTCCACAAGGACACGGTCGACGACCTCACGATCACCGAAGACGGGACGACGTACACCCGCGTTCCGGACGTCTTCGACGTCTGGCTCGACTCGTCGGTCGCGACGTGGGGAACGCTCGACTTCCCCGAAGACGACAGTCGCTTCGAGGAGCTGTGGCCCGCCGATCTCATCCTCGAGGCTCACGACCAGACGCGGGGCTGGTTCTGGTCGCAACTCGGCATGGGAACTGCGGCGCTCGGGCAGAGCCCCTACGAGCAGGTGTTGATGCACGGCCACGCGCTGATGCCAGACGGGCGCGCGATGAGCAAATCCAAGGACATCCTCGTCGACCCACACGAGGCCATCGACCGCCACGGCCGCGACGTCATGCGCACGTTCTTGCTGTCGAACAACCCGCAAGGCGACGACATGCGATTCTCGTGGGACGGCATGCAGACGATGGAAAACCACCTGCGGACGCTGTGGAACGTCTTCCGGTTCCCGCTCCCGTACATGCGACTGGACGGGTTCGATCCGACCGAAACCACGCTCGAGTCAGTGGAGTCGGATCTCGAGGCCCTCGACGAGTGGATCCTCGCTCGGCTCCAGTCGACGAAAGCCGAGATGACCGAGCACTTAGAGGAGTTCCGACAGGACCGCGCCCTCGAGGCGCTACTCGAGTTCGTCGTCGAAGACGTCTCGCGGTTTTACGTGCAGGCGGTCCGCGAGCGCATGTGGGAAGAAGAGGACAGCGCCTCGAAACGGGCGGCCTACGCCACCATCTACCGGGTGTTGCGCGAGACCGTCGTCCTGCTCGCGCCGTACGCCCCGTTCGTCAGCGAGGAGATCTACGGAACGCTCACCGGCGACGACGGCCACGACACGGTTCACATGGAAGACTGGCCGACCGTCGACGACCGGTTCGTCGACGACCGCCTCGAGACCGACGTCGCGTTCCTGCGGGCGATCGAGGAAGCGGGTGCGAACGCCCGCCAGCAGGCCGGCCGAAAGCTCCGCTGGCCCGTCCCGCGGGTCGTGATCGCGGCGGACGACGACCGCGTCATCGACGCCGTCTCGCGTCACACCGGCCTGCTCGAGGATCGGCTCAACGCCCGCGAGATCGAGGTCGTCTCCGCCGAAGACCGCTGGGAGGAACTCGCCTACAGCGCCGAAGCCGACATGAGCGAACTCGGACCGGCGTTCGGCGGTCGCGCGGGCGAGGTGATGAACGCGCTCAACGAGGCTCGCATCGACGAACCGGACCTCGCGGCACTCGAGGACGCCGTCGCGGACGTCCTCGAGGACGGCGAGAGTGCGGAGCAACGCTCCGCGGAAGATTCGGGCGGCGATGAGCCGCGAGCACAACTCGAGGAGTCGATGGTCTCGTTCGTCACCGAGACGCCGGAGGAGATCGCCGGAACCGCGTTCGGCTTCGACGGCGACGACCACGGCGTCGTCTACGTCGACGCGTCGCTAACCGAAGACATCGAGAGCGAAGGGTACGCTCGCGAAGTCATCCGCCGGGTCCAGGAGATGCGAAAGGACCTCGAACTCGACGTCGAGGAACGGATCGTCCTCGACCTCGAGATCGACGACGACCGGGTCGCGGATCTCGTCGCACAGCGCGACGGCCTCGTTCGCGAAGAGGTTCGCGCCGACGAGATTCGAGACGTGGCGGACGACGACGGCCATCGCAAGGAGTGGGACGTCGAAGGCGTCGAGATGACGATCGCGATCGAGCCGCTCGCGACGCCAGAAGCGTCGGACTGATACGGATTGCTGTACCGACGTCCCGGCGTACCCACCGCCCGGGTCGCGGGTGGGCCGGAACTGACGGACAGGAAACCGTCCGATCTCGGGGGACCGTTCGCCGCTTCGCGTTGGGCGTGTTTCAGCCCCGCCGACCGTACGATTTTCACAACAGTCATGCCCGTTGACTCCCCAGAAGCGGGGTGATGAGTAACCGGTTCGTCGTCCTCGCGTTCGTCGTCCTGCTGGTGGGTTCGCTCCCGGCGGGCGTTGCGGGTGCGACGACCGGAATCGCGGGTTCGACGTCCGGTTCCGTCGGATCCGGCGACCCCGGCGACGCCCCAGCGGGCGGCGACCTCGAGGCTGCACCCGGCGAGACGGCGGCGGTCTCGAACGCGGCCCATCCGGCAGTGGCCTCGAGGGCCGACAACGACGGCGCGAACGACGTCCTTCACCGGACGACGACGCTTCGACATCTCCCCGATCGGCCCGGGACGTTCGAGACTGAAAAGCGATTTCGGGTTCCCGACCCGGTCGTCGATCTCGAGATTCACGTCGGGCAACGATCCGAGATCGAATCGACGGACGGCTTCGAGAAGACCGGCGACGGCTGGCTCCGGTGGACCGGGGAAACCGACGAACCGGTGGTTCGCTTTACGAGGCCGGCAAATCGGACCGGCGACGTGGGTCACCACTCACACTCGACTGCCGAAATCGGGCCGCAGGCGGACGGATCAGTCAGATTCGAGCCGCAGGCGGACGGGTCGATCGGGCTCGCGTCGGACGGAGTAGAGCCCGCTGTCGCGTCGGACGCGGAGGCCTTTACGGGAGCGACGAACGATGGATACACTTTCGTCGATACCGGGGAGTGGGGGATCGTACAGGTTCCCGGCATCGACATATCACTGCGCCAGACCGAGTCGGTCGGTCACGACGAGACAGTGCAAATCGACGGTCCCGGCGCGACCGGCGGCCACATCGCGTTCTTCGGGGAGGTGACCGAACACCAGCGGACCGTCGGCGGGGAGACCATCAGGCTCGTCGTCCCCGACGCCGCGGATCTCGAGGAAAGACCGGCGGACGTTCTCGACACGCTCGCGTACGCGAGCGAGCGCCTCGACGTCGGAGCCCGGAGCGACGAGGTGTTCGTCGTCGCCGCCCCAGCCGACGTCGACTTGGGTCCTCAGGGCGTCCAGTACGGTGACGCCGACGCCTGGGTCGTCGCCGATGCGCCCCTCGAGGACCCGACCAACGTCTGGGTTCACGAGTACGTCCACGTGCGGCAGGGATTCACCGGGGGTGGGGGCGAAGCGGACGCCGGGTCCGGGACCGAGTGGCTGACCGAAGCGCAGGCGGAGTACTACGCGGCACTGCTCTCGTTCGAACTGGGACTCATCGAGTTCGAGGAGTTCAGCCGCCACCTCGGAGCCGGCGAGCGATCGCCGTACGCCGACGGGGTGCTCGTCGATCCGACCACCTGGCAGGACGGCCGGACCGACTACGTCAAAGGCCGACTCGTCTACGGAGAGATCGATCGGACCCTGCGACAGGCGACCGACGGCGACCGCACGCTCGTCGACGTCTTTCGGCTGCTGAACGCCCGCGACGGGGTGACCGAACCCGAGTTCCTCGAGTTGCTCGAGGCCGCGGGCGGGCCGGAGGTCCGTTCGGTCGCCGAACGCTACACGCGGACCGACGAGACGCCGGCGATGTGGAGCCAGGCCGATCACGGGTCGGCGTTCGGCCTCCAGGGAGCCACGATCGAGTACGGGCTCGACGCCGAATCGATCGAGGTCGCCGACGAGCCGTGGGTCCGTGATCGCGCGAGCGAAGAGTCGATCACGGTTCCCGTCGACCAGCGCGTGAGCGTCCCCGTTACGGCCGAAAACGTCGGCGACAGGGACGGGACGGCCGACCCGACGCTCGAGGTCGACGGCAGAATCGTCGATCACAGCCAGACGACGCTTTCGCCGGGAGAACGAACGACCGATCGACTCGTCTGGACCCCGACGGAACCCGGTGCGTACGAACTCGCGGTCGGCTCCGAGCGGATACCCGTTCACGTCCGCCCCCACTCGAGCGTCGTCGTCGCCGATCTCTCGGTCGAGCCCGAAACGGTCGAACCCGGCGAACCGGCGACCGTGAGGGCGACGCTCGAGAGCCGCGACGATCGAGCGGGGGCTGCCTTACTCGAGGTGCGGACGGTCGACGGCGTCGTCGACGAACACCTCGTCCGGGTGGAGCCGGGCGAAACCGAGACGATCGAGACGGAACTCTCGTTCGACGACGACGGAGGGTACGAGGTCGCGATCGGCGACGCGTCCACGACGGTTTCGGTGTCGACGGACTCGGCGATCGGTATCGAAGACGAACCGCTACCAGGGTTCGGCGTCGGTGGAGCGCTCGCCGCGTTACTGGCGGTCCTGATAGCGACGGCGGTGACACCCCCGTTTTCACGCTCTCGCCGGGAGTGACTCGCAGGAATGGCGTCGATCCGTCTCACTCGAGGGCGACGCGGAAGGTCCAGACGCCCTCGTCGTCTCGCCGATCGACGGCGACCGTCGCGTCCGCATCGAACTCGTCGACGACGCCCTCGAGAATTCCGTGGGCGACGTCGTGGTAGTTTCGCGGGGAGCGGTACGTGACGAGTGCGTCGTCGCCGTCCCGTCGACACGAGAGGTGGGGAACGGACGTCTCCCCCGCCGACGCGTCGACAGCCGTCGTGATCGACTCGAGATTGTCGAGGAACTCGCGGAGTCCCCACTCGGCTCGGATGTGGGCATCGAACGTCGACAGCAATGCGGGAGCGAGCGTCCGTCCAACGGAGCGTTCGATCTCCGGCCGGTCCTGGACGGCGAGTTCCGACAGCGTCTCGAGGATCGCCTCGAACTCGCGGTCGTCGTAGTGTGAGACCGGTAAGTAAAGCGATGGTTCGAGACCGGACCGTTCGACGATCGCGGTCCATGAGGTCTCGTCCGTGCGTTCGACGACGTACTCTTTGAGTGTCTTGTGAACGATTCCGTGCATCGGTTCTCGAGAGTGGTTGTCGACCGGCGTCTGGCTGCCGTTCCGGTCGGTGTCACGTAGACCAGCGGATCGAAATTACTTAACACCTGACATTATTTCGGGGACGGGTGAGCGAGCAGAAACGAACGCGAAACGAGGACGGCGACGACGGCTACAGTCTCGAGGCGAGATAGGGTGCGACCGAGACGGCGCTGGTCTCCCGCTCGATCGTGTCGGTGCCGTAGATCGCCTCGACGCCGGCCCGCGAGAGCTTCGTGTACGCGTTCCGGACCAGAAGCGGGTGGACGCAGGTGAGAAAGACGCGGTCGACGCCGCGGTCCTGGAGGACGGCGACGGCTTCGCTCATCGTCGATCCCGTCGCGATGATGTCGTCAGCGACCACGACGTCTCGAGCGGCGACGTCCACGTCACTCGGCGAAATTTCGACGTCGGTGCCCGAGTGGCGCGTCTTCTCGAAGTAGTCCGTCTCGCCGCCGCCGTAGGCGTCTCGAACCGTCTCGGCGAGATCGATGGCACCCGCATCCGGGGAGAGGAAAACGGGATCGACGAGGTCGTCGGGAAGCGGATCGGCCAGCCGACCCGCCGCGTCGACGGCCGTCGCAGTCGGCTCGAAAAACTCACACACGGACTCCTCGTGGGGGTTCACCGTGAGGACGCGATCGGTTCCGGTCGAAATCGCGCGCGCGACCGCTCGCGCCGAGACGGGCTGGCCGGACTCGAACGATTTGTCCTGACGGCCGTACCCCATGTACGGCAGGACCGTCACGACCTCGTCGACGCCGGCCTCACGCAGGGCGTCCTGTAACAAGAGCACCTCGAGGTGGGCGTCGCTCGAGACGGTCGACGCGACGACGACCGCTCGCTCCCGTGTGCCGATACCGGGAACGGAAGCGAGCAGTTCGCCGTCGGGAAAACGGTCGTACTCGACGGGCGCGAGCGGTTCCTCGAGTTCCCGCGCGAGCGCCGCGGCGAGCGCCTGTGACGTGGATCCACTGACGATCATACTCGACCCCACAGCCCGCGGGGTAAACGGGTTTTCGTTCTCGGTGCCCGCATTCTTCTCCCGCTCGAGTCGTTCCCCGAAGACCGCTCGAGTCGACCGAGTCCAGGCCGGTCACGTCGTCGATCGTGTCGACACGACCGCGAGTCCGGTGACGCCGTCGACTCCGAGCGAGCGAGTTCGCCACCCGTTGGCTTCGGTTTCGTCGGTACCGTCGTCGGTCGCCACGAGAAATCGGCCGTCCTCGGTGACGGCGTACACCGTTTCGCCGTAGCCGACGTCGACGATCCGCCCACCGGGATGGGGGATCTCGCTCCAGACACCGCCGTCCAACGCGTAGAGCGTCTCGCCGGAGACGGCGTGAGCGCGCGCGAGTCGTCCGGGCGTCGAGCGGGGGTCCGCCGCGACCATCTCGAAGGCTCCGTCGAGGTCGACCATCCAGCCGTTACCGAGCCTGTACACGCCGTCACTGGTGGCCGCGAGGGGGACTCCCGGGGCGGAGACGTCACGGCAGTCGGCCAGCCCCGCGTGCTCGAGGTCGCCGTCGTGGAAGCGATACACACCGCCGTCGGTCGCGACGAGGTCGGCGTCGATGGCCCGAACCGACGCGATCGAATCGGCCTCGAGTCGGTCCCACCCGTCGCGTTCGGCCGTCGTTCGCGCAATCGTCCCGTCGGCGTCGGCAGCGAGGAGGTCCGTTCCGTCGTAGCCGACCGCGACCGACGGACCGAACCCGGTATCGACGAACCGGTCGGCGGCCGTTTCCCGCCCCTCGTCGTCCCCGGTTCCGGTCTCGAGGTCGAGCACTCGAACGTCCTCGTCGGTCGCGATGGCGACTCTCTGCCCGTTCGTCGCGACGTCGCGTGCGTCACAGCGCGCACAGAGACCGAACTCGCCGACGGTTTCGCCGGCGATGCGGACGCGGACGACGCCCAGCGCGCTCGCGACGTACGCCTCGAGTGCGCCCGATCGGTCCCCGAAGACGCGTTTCTCCTCGATCGAATCCATACGGAGTGTCTGGGAGGCGACGCCGAAAGGGTTACCGTCTCTCCCAGCGCGTGGCGCTCACTCCCGACCGAATCCTTCGGAATCCCTTTGAGGGTTCCGGTCGGACTAGGACTCGATGGAAGTCTTCGGATCCAGCGGGACGCGGGGCGTCGCCAACGAGGAGTTGACGCCCGCGTTCGTCATGCGCGTCGCGAAAGCGGCGGGGACGGCCTGGGGGGTCGAGCGTGTCGCGATCGCACGCGATACGCGTTACACCGGTCGGATGCTGGCGGATGCGGCCGCCAGCGGACTCGCGAGCACCGGAACCGACGTCGACCGTCTCGGGATCCTCCCGACGCCCGGAGCACAGTTTTACGCCGAGCGAGAGGCCATTCCCGTCATCGTCATCACCGCCTCGCACAACCCGCCACAGTACAACGGCGTCAAACTCGTCGGGTCCGACGGTATCGAACTCGCCGTTTCGGACCTCGAGGAGGTCGAAGAGACGCTGGTCACGGAAGGGTTTACCGTCGCACCGTGGGACGAAACGGGTCGGTCCCGCGACGTCGACGGCGTCGTCCGGGAGTACGTCGACGAACTGCTCGAGGCAGCCAGTGTCGAGACGATCGCCGACGCGGAGTTGACGGTCGCACTCGATCCCGGCCACGGTGCCGGCGCGCTGACCAGCCCACAGTTCTTGCGCGACCTCGGTTGTCGGGTCGTCACCGTCAACAGCCAGCCAGACGGTCACTTCCCCGGTCGCGATCCCGAACCGGTCGTCGACAATCTGACGGACCTCGGCCGACTCGTCAGGGCGACGGACGCGGACGTCGGCATCGCCCACGACGGCGACGCCGATCGGGCCATCTTCTTCGACGAGAACGGCGAGTACGTCGAAGGGGACGCGACGCTCGCGGCGCTCGCCGCCGCGGAACTCGAGACCGGCGATACGGCCGTCTCAGCGGTCAACGTCTCCCAGCGACTCGTCGACGTCGTGACGGACGTCGGCGCGGAACTCGAGCTCACGCCGATCGGCTCGACGAACATCATCACGCGGATCGAGGAACTGACCGAAAACGGGCGACGCGTTCCGATCGCCGGCGAGGGCAACGGCGGGATCTTCTTCCCCGGATACAGGCTTGCGCGCGACGGCGCGTTCACGGCGGCACAGTTTCTCGAACTCGTCGCCGAGCGGCCGGTCAGCGAGATCGTCTCTCCCTACGACGGCTACGCCAACGTCCGACACAACGTCGCCTACGAATCGACGGCAGAACGCGACGCCATGCTCGATGCGGCTGCCAACCACGCCAAATCGGCGGACGCCGAACTCAACACCCGCGATGGCTACCGACTCGATTACGGCGACGCGTGGGTGCTCGCACGACCCTCGGGAACCGAACCGCTCGTGCGAGTCTACGCCGAGGCTCGAGACGGCGAGCGGGCGGCCGAACTCGCCGAGGGGATGTACGAGACGCTCGTGAACGCGAAGGCCGAAGCCTGATACGGACTGGTGTAGCCCTTCTGTCGCCGTTCTCCGATACCCCTTCAAATAGGTATCAAGGTGGATTCCCAGGCCCACCGTGCCCGGGGTTGAAGCCGACACTCGCTGCCACTGACCACAACCTATTAACTACCCCTATCATCTATTGAAGCCTGTGGCAGACGGCTACCTGAGACGCACCGTAATCACCCGTCCTATTCTCACCACCGAGCAACAGGACTTGCTCGAGGCCACCATCACTGAGTGGAAAACTGCCTGTAACATCAGTAGCCGCATCGGATGGGACGTTGGTGAGACGCGGAAAACCTACCTCCAAGACCTTGCCTACGACGAGGTGTTAGGGGAAACACGTCTCGGGAGTCAACACGCAATTCTCGCCACCCATCAGGCCGCAGCCGCGCTTGATGGTGTCGAAGCAATCGAAGACCTTGATGAACACTACAAAACGTCTCGACCGGAGTTCACCAGTAACACGGTGAAATACGACACTCGGACAATGACGCTGTTCGATGACGGGTCCGCTTCGCTCTCCACGGTCGATGGTCGGATTCGGTGTGATCTGAACCTCCCTGACGAAGAAGACGGGTACCAACACGAATACCTTAACGACGATGAGTGGGAAATAACGGAGTCTACGCTGTCGAAGCGTGATGACGAATACTACATCCACCTTGGTTTTCGCAAAGACAAGCCCGAGAAACAGGTCGATAAACAGGATGACGACGAGGACAGGACAGTTCTCGGCGTTGACCTCGGCATCGTCAACATCGCCACCACCAGCACAGCATACTTCGCATCGGGGAGAGAACTCAGGCACCGCCACCGGGTGTTCGAGCGGATCCGTGGAAACCTTCAGCAGACTGGGACACAATCTGCCCATCGGACGATCCAGCAGATGAGCGGGAGAGAATCACGGTATCTCCGTGACCAACTTCATCAAGTCGCTAATCAGATTCTCGAAGAAGCACGCACACACGACTGCGAATACATCGCGTTCGAGAACCTGAAGCACATCCGAGAGCGTGCGCCACCTGTCAAGGAGTTCCACCAGTGGGCACACCGGCAACTCGTTGACCTCGTGGAGTACAAGGCTGAAGCCGACGGGATTAGCGTCGAGTTTGTCGACCCGAAGAATACGAGTCGGCGGTGTCCCGAGTGTGGACATACGAGCGAGGGGAACCGAGTGCGACAGTCGGCGTTTGAGTGTGAGTCGTGTGGTGCGACTCAGAATGCAGATTACGTCGGTGCGAAGAATGTTGGGTGGCGGTATGTCCGTCGGGGCCTACAGTCGTCTCGGCGGACGGGCGACAGTCAACTCGCCCTGAAGTCAGGAACGGTGACACCGAACCGGGGATTTGTCCCGTCCGATTAACCGTCGGCAGAGGCCGAGTTCACTGACAAGCCCCGCGCCACCGTGCGCGGGGCAGTTGACGACCGTCCACATGCAACAGGAACTCGCCGACCTCTCGAAGATCCTGCTGTACGTCGGCTTTCCGACGCTTCTGGGCGGCGCGTTCGTCATCGTCGCGTACGGAAACCTGCTCGTCCTCGAGTTCCACCCGTACGTCTACGTCGTCGTCGTGTGCGTGACGATCACGGCCCTGTTCAGCCCGTTCGCCGTGTTGCTCGCGTACGTCCTCCGGATCGCCACGATCGCTCGACGGACGGCCGCGGACTTCGGCCCGTTCGTCCTCCAGCAACAGGTTCCGACGGAAGAGACCGACACCAGCGACGCGGGGGAGTGACGGGGGAGCGTTGCCCGTCGAGCGAGATCAGGATCTGAGCCGATGCTCGTATCGCGACCCGATCCGTTCCGTCGCCAGCAGGAGTCGGTGGGAGACGACGAGAACCGCGACCGCGATAACGATCAACGCCCCCTCGAGCGGCGCGGAGAGCAATCCGAGCGAGACGATCAGCGTCGTCGCACACGCCGGCGGGTGGCGGGTGTCGGTCGCGAGCATCCCGCCGGCGGTCAGCGTCGTGGCGAGGACGCCGCTTGCGGCGAGTCTGAGCCCCTCGAGCGAGGCCGGGCCCGTCGCCGCCGTCATCGACACGCCACCGGCGAGCACGTGATAGGCGAGCAGTCCGGCGACGACGCCGATGGCGTGGCCGCCGATCACCCGCCGGGGCGCGGTCGCGTCGCTGTCCTGGAACAGCGCGAGGACGAACGCCGAGGGGCCGAGGCTCGGAAAGAGAAGCGGGAGTCCGGACAGCCACGCGAGGACGGCGGTCGTCGAGATCAGGATGCCGGTGTGAATCGTCGTCCCCGTCCGGTCGTCCATGCCCGTTCGTTCGCCAGTCGCGTGGAAAACCGTGCTGATCTATCAGTGTCGGACCGGTCGTGAACGGATGTACTCGTCTTCTGTCGAGGGAGGATCACGGTGGTCGAAGGAGGATCACGGTGGTCGAGGAACGATCGTCACCGGTACCGTCGACCGGCGCGCTACCGCTTCCGCAACGCTTCCGAGCAACACCCTCGAGACGCCCGAGCGCCCCTCGCTTCCCATGACGATGCCGTCGACGTCCGCGGCGGTGGCGTGCTCGAGGATCGCCGGTGCCGGCGTCCCCTCGACGATAGCCATCTCGACGGATCGGGCGCGCTCGTCGGCGACCGCCCGCACGTCGGCGAAGAAGTCGGGTTCGGCGTCGTCGGCCGCGGTCGGGTCGTCCGTCGTCGAACCGCCGCCGTAGCCCGCCTCGAGGTCGTCGACGGCGTGAACCACCGTCACCTCGGCACCGGGAAACGTCGAGAGGGCGTGCTCGAGGGCCGCGAAAGCGGCATCGGAGTCGTCCATCGGCACGAGCAGGTGTCGGGTCACGGTCGGGAATTGGCGGGCAATCGTAGAAAACGCTCCGGCGTCCGGCGCTGTTCGGACGACGCGGGGGACTGGGATGACTGCGCCACGCCCTGTGCCTAGACCCCACTGTGACCGACGATCACGACCGCATACAGCAGTCAGTTTTCTCTTTCGGGCAGCGATTCACGCCGTCGGAAACAGCGTGGCGTCGAAGACGCCACGAACAGACGGCTCGAAGCGCCGTCGACGCCGGAATTCTCTCGCTTAGAGAGGATAGATACAGTCGAAGCTGAAATAATCCTGCATACCTTAGATATATATCGCTGCACCGGGTAGGCTGCAGCACGGAGACCTCCGCATGGATCTCACAGATGTCCCCGACGATGCATACGACGGCGGCGAGTCACCGCCCGATCTCGACGGACTAGAATCACCTGAGTCGCTCCTCACGGGCGGGCCGATCCGAGAGCGACTGCTGGACGTTGTCGTCGGGCTTCGCACGTCGACGAAGGTTTCGACGATCGCCGAGCGCGCCGATTGTGACACCGAGACAGCACGGGATTACTTGGAGTGGTTCGACGAGATGGGGATGGTCCACCGCCACGACGGCCGCCCGATCCGCTACGAGCGCAACGATTCGTACTTCCAGTGGCGGCGCATCGACCATATCCGCGCCGAGTACTCCGAACAAGACATCGTCGACGCACTCGCAGAGGCCATCGAACGGGTCGAAGAGTACAGGACACAGTTCGATGCAAAGCATCCGGACGAGGTCTCACTCGTCGACGCAACGCAGCGTCTGGACATGTCCACAGAAGCGGCATGGGAAGCACTCTCCGAGTGGGAGACACTCGAGCGGCGGGCGGCGCTCCTCGACGCTGCCCGCCGCGATGATCCGGTTTCTGGCAGCAATCCACGACGCATCGATGCCTGACGACACAGCTGCGCCACCGAGTCGAGGCCCGATCGATACGGAAATTCTCGACCGAGTCGCCGCCCACCTTGCCCGGAGCGAACGGTTTGCCGACATCCAGACACGACCGTCGTACGCACCAAATGCGGTCGTCGCTGACTACGATCTCGGATACTTTCCAGGCGGCGTCACTCGTGCGTACCTTCGGATTCGCTGGTTCGAGACCGATGACTTCAGCATCCACTACTCCGAACAGTACCGAACAGACGACTCGTGGGAGTGTCGATGGGACCGCCACCCGAACGATCATAACATCCGCGAGCATTTCCACCCGCCCCCAGTTGCGCCGACACCTGGAGAGGACGCTGATTATCCCGACGAATGGCGAGACGTACTCGCCACCGTGCTCGACCGTCTCGATGACCGAATCTACGCGTTCTGGGACGAGTAACATCCTGGCGAGACTGATACGGTTTACTGTACGTCGTGGCCGGCCCAACCGCGACCCGAACGGCGGGTGCGCCGGTACAAAGATACAGTAATCCGTATGAAGCGTTCGTACAGTGTGTCCTCAGACCGTGCTCGCCAGGAAACAGGAACGTCAACTACCTGTCGCTCACCACCTCCTCGAGGCGGGGAACGAAGGCGAATGCCTGAGCGGGACTGCGCTCAGACGTGATCAACTGCCCGCCACCAACGATCAGTATCCTAACATTCTTTACGCTTGATTGAGAAGACAATAAACGCGCACGAAAGTGCGCAGAGCCGGAGCGTACAGCTCCAACCACACACTCCGGCTCACACGACCCCCGCATAGCGGGAGCAATCCACCATAGACACCGGCGAAATAAAGACCTGCCGACGTATCGCCATCAGGTCGTTCCGGTGGCTCGGCGAGCCAGTCTCACCCGTTCGGCCTACCGAACCGGTCTCGCAAACGCTGGTCTCCGACGAACGCCGGTCGCTCGAGTGGGTTGTACTCCGCTGTGTCGGGCTGTACGGAGACACACATGAGTACGCAACTCACCATCCACTGCGACTGTGGTACCGACGTCCGAACGGAGCAAACCGACGGTCGGATCTCCTGTCCCGACTGCGAATCGGTGTTCGAGACGACGATCATCGAATTCGTTCCCGAACGCGATACGCCCAGCCTCCGCTCCGGCATTCGCTCGTGTCGCGGTCCGTGAGGGCGGCGAGCGGACGCCACTCTCGCCGCTTTCCGAGTCCGTGAACACCGAGGCGCTGGCCTCGCTGCTCGAGTCGGACGCAACAGCCACCGCCCGATTCGAGTACGAGGGCGACCGCGTCGTGATCGGCCCCGTGGCGCTCGAGCCACCGCGACCACGGGGAAGAAGGCGAAATCGAGGCGAGTCGAGACGAACCGAACGCCGCTTTCGAGCCTCGAGAGAGTGTTCCGAATGCGTACTACCCCCCCAAGCCTAGTCTGATGAGGGAACTCACGCGGTGTGGTCCGATTTCGCCTATCAGCCGACGCTTGGAAGGGTGCTAGATCGGGTCGTCGACCTCGAGTGCCGCCTCGAGTCGTTCGCGCTCGGTTCGCAACGTCTCGAGTTCGGTCTCGACGCGACCGGACGCGAGGCGCTCGCGTTCCTCGGGAGTGAGCTGGGCGACCGCCTGAGCTGCGGTCTGAAGCCGATCGTAGTCAGCGTCGTACGTGAGTTGTCGAACGGCACGAAGCGCCGCAACGGTTTCCTCGTTTGCGACCCGAGCGACGAACGGCCGGATCTCCCGCGTCCGGCGGCGCAACAGTTCGGCCTCGCCCGGCGGCCACTCGACTGTCAACGGCTCGGCGTCGATTCCGTCGAGAAACGTCCGCTGGGTCGCCACGCGGCGTTTGAGGACGTCGGCGTCTTCGACGTAGTGAGCGAGTTTCGACCGCGAGTAGTCTGCGTACTCGAGCAGTTTCGGGATCGTGTACTCGCCGTCGGAACTCTCGCGGACGTACGTCCGGAGGTCCTCGGGCGGGCGTTCGAATTCGACGAACGGATACCAGTGACTGCGCTCGAGGAGGGCGAACACCTCGCGTACCGACGCCTCGAGTCGGTACTCTTCGAACGCCTCGCGGATCAGGTCGTTGTACCGGTCGATCGGATCACGCAGACGGTCAACCGGGGCCTCGAGGTCTGCCGTCGCCAGTTCGAGCAGCCGCTCGCGCTCGTCGATTTCGTCGTTGATCTCCCGGAGACGTTTGCTCGCGGCCGTTCGGGCCTCCGAAAGCGTTTCGCGCGCTCGTTCGCGCTCGTCGATCAACTCGGCGTACCGGGAGGCCGGCTCGAGAGCGTCGTGTGCCCGCTCGAAGTCGGACTCGCTCAGCCGCCGCTTGTCGATCGCCTCGAGCGCGTCTTCGAAGGCGTTCCGGCCCTGTAGCTCCTCGGGAAGGCCGTCGACCAGCGCCGCGAACTGTCCCTCGAGCTGGACGTACGCCTTGAAGTTCTCGCGTCCGGTTCCGGTCGCCCGGTCGACGTACGAATCGAGCAAGTCCGTCGCGTTCCGGTAGGCCTCGGCCGCGTGTTCGACGGCGTCGGTCGCGTCCTCGGCCGTCTCGCCGCCGTGGTCGTCGATCGCCCGTTCGGCCCGCTCGAATCGGTTCCGGGCCGACTCGAGCTGTTCGAGGGGTTGCGACCCGGTTCCGGCTGCATCGGTGGCGCTCGAGCCGGAGGAGTGGGCGCGTTCGCTCATCGACTACTCCTCGTAGACTGCCTCGGGATCGAACACTCGTTCGCCGACGTTCTCGCCCTCGACGGTCCGGTAAAAACAGGAGCGATGACCCGTGTGACACGCGCCGCCTTCCTGGTCGACCACGTAGAGGAGGGTATCGGCGTCACAGTCGACTCGAATGTCACGGACCGCCTGGACGTGGCCGCTCGTCTTCCCTTTCTCCCACAGTTCGTCGCGACTGCGCGAGTAGTAGTGCGCTCGCCCCGTCTCGCGGGTCCGTTCGAGCGCCTCGGGAGAGACGTAGGCGAGCATCAACACCTCGCCCGTCTCTGCGTCCTGTGCGACGGCGGGCACCAGCCCGTTCTCACCGAAATCGATGGCAATTCCGTCGTCCATGTCAGGGAGGATGGTCGTCGGGGCGATAGGTCTTTTGCCGATTCGGTCTCGTCCCCGAGACGACGGAACAAAAGCCCACGAGCGAAGCGACGGACGACGGTCAACTCTCCGAGGCGACGGCTCGTTCGATTTCGGCTGCGACCGAGGGTGGGACGACGATCCGGCGCGGTCCGGGGACGTACCGTCCGTCCGGCTGAGCGTATCTGAGTTTGAGAACGACGACGCCGCCGAACTGTCGGCTCGAGACCGCGTCGATCGTCGCCAAGTCCACTGCCTGTTCGGGATCGAAGAGATAGAGCGTGGCGTCGTCGCGGTCGAGTGCGCCCGCCGATCGGAGAAACGACGAGAAGACCAGTGCGACGAGCGCGAGGGGAATCAAGAGCGCAACGGCCCCCGTAAACGGAGTGGCACCGACTGGATCGAGCGCGCCGGTCCGGGTGACGAGTCGACCGCCGAGTAGCAATCCGACGATGACGACGCCCATCACGACCGTCCCGACGGCGGCGTCCATCGCGCGTACGAGGGCAGTTCCCGAGGGCGAGGAGACGGGCAGTCGCCGGGTGAGCGTCTCGAGTGTTCCCTTCGTGTTCCCGGTGGTCGCGAGCGCGAGCACCGTGACGGCGACGGCGGCGGCGAGGGCGAGGAGCACGGGCTGGAGCCAGGGGAGGGCCTGGCCGGACAGATCGTACACCCGCCAGAAGGCGACGATGGAGATCGCCGCGAAGAACGTACCGACCCCCAGCGACCAGCAGAGCCGAACGGCAGTCGACGTAGAGGCGTCGCGTCGCCACTGAATCGTATCGGAGTCGTCCGGATTGACGGCCGCGTTCGCTCCCATACTCGTTCTCGGATTCGGTCGGGTAAAGTCCGTTCGATATCCCGCCGTTCGACGGCCTCGGAGACGAGAAAGCACGGCGGGAAAGCGCCTCGAGCCGAGTGCTCGAGCGAGCCGGATCCGATCGGAGGCGATCGACGGGGACTGGCGACGAACGGGCGAACGCCGGACGGGAGAGGGGCTGGCGACGAACAGGCGAACGCCGGACGGGAGAAGGTCACCCGGTCACAGCAAGAGCGCTGCGAGCACGGTGTATCCGACGAAAGAGATGACGATCGAGCCGGCCAGCGAGAGAATCCACGCGAGTACCGTCACTCCCATCTTGCGTCCGCTGACGCCGCCGCCAGCGCCGGTCGCAGCGTAGCCGCTGCCGATGATCGAACTGACGATGATCTCGTTGAACGAGACGGGGATGCCAAAGAGGACGGCGGTCTGGGCGATGATGAACGACGGGATGAGCGCGGCGATCGACCGACGCGGGCCGAGCGAGGAGTAGTCCTGTGCGATCGCCTTGATCATACGGGGCGCGCCCGTCCACGATCCGAGCAGGAGGCCGAATCCGCCGCCGACGAGCAACGCGAGCAACGGAAGCCCGACGTCTCCCGACAGCGGAATCAGCGGACCGATCGCCAGCCCGACCTGGCTTCCGCCCGCCGAGAAGGCGACCAGCCCGCCAAGTATCAACAGAAAGTGTCGCTCCCCGCGTTCGGTTCCGCCCCTGAGATCGACGGCGATCAGACCCGCCCAGACGAGTGCGATGAGACTCGAGACGGCGACCACGCCGGCGAGATCGGGACCGGGTATCCAGTTGCCCGTCGCCTGTGCGATGGAGGCACCACCCTCGGGCGGACCGAGCACCGCGAACTCGATGTTGGCGACGAGGACGCCGACGACCGCCGCGAGGACGACGATGAGCGTCTCCTCGGAGAGCGGTTCGGCCCGAAGCGTGCGTGCAATTCCGTAGGCGAGTCCGCCGCCGACGAACGGTGTCAGGATCCACAGGGTGGCGATCTCGACGTACTTCGGCCAGGCCGGAGTACCGCCCATCGCGAGACCGACGCCGATGACCGCGCCGGTCACCGTAAACGCCGTCGCTATCGGGTAGCCTGCGAAGACGCCGATCGCGACCAGCACGGCAGCGATGACGAGCGCGATCGTCGCCGCCATCGGCGACAGCGTCACGCCGCCGATCAACTCCGTCCCGACGGCTTCGGAGACGTTCGCGCCCTGTAACACCGCGCCCGCGAACCCGAGGATACCGACGAGAAAGCCCGCTCGCATCACCGAGATCGCGTTGGCCCCGACGGCCGGGGCGAACGGTGTCGATCCGCTCGAGCCGGCACCGATCGCCCAGGCCATAAAGAGGCTGGCGAGTGCGGCGACCAGAAACGTCGCGACCGTCGCGATCTCGACCATCTACGCGGTTGCTACTGGCGGGGTCTACAAGTGTGTGCCGACCTGCGTCGAGCGGGTCGCGCTCCGATGGCGACCGATCGACGGCTCGGAGTCGCCCGCCGCCGGCCGGCGATTGGCCGGCTCGTCGAAGTCAGTTCGTCGTCGATCGCGAGTTGTCGCCGTTTTCCGGCGGCGGTTCGGCCCCTTCGATCGCTTCGGCCGTGTCGGTGTCCTTCTCGACCTCGACGTGCCAGCGGTCGATCTCGTCGTCGTACTCGGCGAGGCGATCGGAGACGTCGTCTTTGAGGACGTCGTCGTTGACGTTGACCTCGAAGACGAAGCGTTCGCCGCTGTCGCCGTTTCGCGTCGACTGCTGGATGTTCGCGCTGATCAGTTCGTTGTCGAAGTAGTACGGAGCGAGCTGGGTCATCACGTTCTGATAGACCGTATCCTCGACCCTGCGCAACGCCTTGCGTCCCGCGGAGTCGGCCGCCCGCGTGACGTAATCGATCGACTCCTTCCAGTTGTCGACTGCCGCATCGGGGTCGTCCTCCTCGAGTTGTTCGTAGGACGCAGAGAGTTTCTCTCCGGCGGTCTTGATATCTTCGTCGGGCTCTTTTCCGGCTTTTTCACCTTTGCCCTCCTCGACGCTCGCCTGATCCGCGGTCTTTTCGCTGACGTCGGCGTCGAGGGTTTCGTGAGCCTTGGGTCGCCACTCGTCCCACTCTTCGAACGCACGAGCGAGGTGTGCTTCGCCGTCTCGGTCCGGATCGTGAACGCCGTTTTCCCGAAGCGCCTGCGTGATGCGTTCGCCGTGTTCGACGACGTCACTCCAGTCGCCCCGGACTTTGAATCCCGAGATGCTCTCTTCCATTCGGCTGGGCGACCCCTACGTGGTGGATCCGTATAAACTTCTTCGCCGCAGGGGACGACGTCGATCGATAACGTGAACTATCCGGCGAAAGCGTGTACGAGTATGCCGATCGAGAACCGGGAGAACGCGTATCTCATCACCCACGCACTGGCAAAAGACACGCTCTCGCGCATTCGAGACGTCGAAACCGAACAGGTCAGCTTCCGCAAGGGCCTCGTCAAACTCGGCCGGATCTGTGGCTACGAGATCATCGACGGCCGAATGGAAACCGAGTACGTCGAGATCGAAACCCCGCTCGAGCCGACGATGGGCGAGCGCGTCCGCGGGCTGGACGACGTCGTCATCATCAACGTTCTGCGCGCGGCGACACCCTTCGTCGAGGGACTGTTGAAAGCGTTCCCGCGCGCGAGACAGGGCGTCATCAGCGCGAGCCGCGACGAGGAGGCGGGCCGCGGCGAGGACGGTTCGTTCCCGATTACGGTCGACTACGTGAAACTGCCCGAGATCCACGAGGAGGATACGGTGATCGTCGCCGACCCGATGCTCGCGACGGGAAGTACGATGTGTACCGTCCTCGAGCACCTGACGGAGAGTTCGGTCGAGCCGGAGAACCTGATCGTCCTCTCTGCGGTGTCGGCACCGGACGGCTTGCTCCGGGTCGGCGATGCGGCTCCCGAGGCGGACCTGCTGACGGTGGCGATCGACGACCGACTCGACGAGAACGGCTTCATCGTCCCCGGCTTGGGCGACGCCGGCGACCGGGCGTTCAGGACGACGTAACCGACGGCGGTCCGTCGGTTCCGCCGACGCGCGTCGGTGGCAGGTCACCGCGGTGCCCACCGGACAGACTACCCACCGTTGCAGGTGTCGATCCCGAACACCGCGCTGACCGGACACCGCTGGATGACCGCCGTCGAGAAGAGGTCACTTCCCATGAGAAACGCGATGGTTCCGACCGTCTGCTCTCGGTTTCGGTAGCCGAACGTGAGCAACGCCGCGCCGATGAGAAATCGAAGCGGGCGATCGTACCCGCCGACGTTCTTTTCCATACGACACCCGACGTGAGCGAGCCACGTAGTGGTGTCCCAGTCTCTCACAGGCTGAATCCACCGGGCCGGAGTTCACTTCTCGCTCGAGTCGCTCGAGTCGGCGTCGCTCGCCGCCTCCGAACCGCCCGAGAGACCGTCGTCGCGGTCGCGCTCGAGCGCCGGCGGGGCGTCGTGGTGATCGGAGTAGCCGTCGAACCAGCGGACGATGCGCTCGAGTCGGTCGACGACGTGGTCGGGTTCGCCCGACCGGGAGAGTTCGTGGCCCTCCCGCGGATACCTGACCAGTCGCGTGTCGACGCCGTGTTTTTGCAGGCCGAGGTAGAACAGTTCGGCCGTGTTGGCCGGCGTCCGGTAGTCCCGTTTGGAGTGCATCACGAGCGTCGGCGTCTCCACCTCCGGAACGTGTGCGGCGGGCGATTGCTCCCAGAGAAACTCCGGTTCGTCCCACGGCGTCGCATCGAAGTCGCCCTCGAGGAGTTTGAACGCGTCCGTCGAGCCGTAGAAGCCGGTGAGATCGTAGACGCCGCGCTGGGCGACGGCCGCCCGGAAGCGGTCGGTGTGGCCGACGGCCCACGCGGTCATGAACCCGCCGAAACTGCAGCCGGTGACGAAGACCTCCTCGCTGTCGACGTACTCGCGCTCGCAGACGGTGTCGACGCCGGCGAGGACGTCGGACAGCGTCACGTCCCCCCAGTCGCGCTCGATAGCCGTCGCGCGATCCTCGCCGTAGCCGGTCGATCCACGCGGGTTACACCAGAAGACGACGTAGCCGCGGGCGGCGAGAGTCTGGAACTCGTGCCACATCGTTCCCGCGGTCGTCCAGTGGGCGTGTGGCCCACCGTGGATGTCCACGATCAGCGGATACGTTTCGCCGGGTGAGGCGTCGGCGTCGAAGGCGGGCGGCGTCAGGACCCACCCCTGAATTCGTTCGTTCGACCCGTTCCCGGCGTCGGCGTCCCCGCGTTCGAACCACACCTCCTCGGGCTGGCGGACCGCACGGTCGGCGAGATACTCGTGGTTCACTCGAGTCAGCCGGTGGGTTTCGGTGCCGCTTCGGGTCGTCACGAAGACGTCGCCGGGGTGGTCCCACTCGCTCTGGACGACCGCAACGGCGTTGTACCCGATCGAAAAGTCCTCGACGGTGACGCCCTCTCCGTAGATCCTCGTCGGCTCCTCGCTTCCGTCCCCCGGCACGGACCAGAGCACTCGCGATCCCTCGTCGGGGGTCGTAAAGTAGAGCGTCTCACCGCCGGGCGACCACTCGAGCCGACAGCGGTGACCGATCGTCCGGTCGAGCGGTGCCGTCGGCGTCGTCTCCGACCCGTTCTCGCGGTCGTGGACGCGGATCTCCGTCTGGCGCATCGAGGCGCGCTCTTCGGGGGTGTACTCGAAGGCTACGCGGCGGTCAGCCGTCGCCTCGAGTCCCGAGAGCCACCCCGTCGTCTCCGTGAACGCGGTCGTCTCGCCGCGCTCGACGTCGTGTTCGACGATTTCGTAAGTCAGGGAGTCGTCCGGCCGTTCGCCGACTTTGCTCGCGTAGTAGACCGTCCGGTCGTCTCCCCAGGTGGGGTGGACGTAATCGGCGTCGCCCCTGGTGAGGCGGGTGATCGCGTCGCCGACGCTACCGTCGTCGCTGGAACCGATCGAGTCGACGCCGTCCTCGAGCGCGGTCGCGACGTCGAGGACGTAGACGTGACGCCACCGTCCGTCGACGTACTCCGTGTCCGCGCGGTAGATCATCCGGTCGATTACGCGTGGATCGGGCGGCTCGACCTCGTAGTTGGGTTCGACCGCGAACTCTCGATCGGTCTCGCGGTCGGCCGCCGTCACGCGCTGGGAGAAGAGCAACCTGGTGCCGTCCGGACTCCACTCGAGGTCGTCGACGCCGCCGACGACCGACGTGAGTTGCCGAGCCTCGCCACCGGCGGTCGGGAGAAGCCAGATCTGTTCCCGGTCGCCCTCGCCGCGGGTGCTCGCGAACGCGAGTCGGTCGCCGTCGGGGCTCCACCGCGGTTGGCTGTCGACGTCGTCCGCGGCGGTGAACTGGACGGCCTCGTCGCCGCCGACCGGTACGACGTGGATCGTCGCGGTGGTCGTCGAGCCGTCCTCGGGCCGGCGTCGAACGAACGCCACACGTTCGTCGTCCGGCGAGATACGCGGCTCCCCGGGATGTACTATTTCGAGGGCGTCGATCGCCTCGATTCCGTTCATATACAGCTCCAACGACAGGATCACGAAAGTCGTTTTGCTTCCGGCGGCCGGCCCGCTCGCTTCGGTTTCGGCGAACGGATCGTTCGGGGACGACCACACGAGACGCGGATTTATACCGGATGCGGCAGCGAAGGCGGGTATGGTCGAACTCGAGACGGAGACGGATCGCCACGACGGAGTGACGCTCGTCAGCGGCGTCGTCTTCAACAGCCGAACGACGGCACAGACGGTCCGCCTCGAGAGCCGGGTCGACGGGCCAACCTGGCTGCCACGCCGGGGGTGGACGACGGTGCCGGAGTGGAACGGCGACTGCTGGGAGGCCGTCGTGGGGTCGAACCGACGCCGCGGGTTCGGGTTCGCGACACCGGCCGAACCGGTCGCACGACCGGTCGAGATCGTCGCCGTGAACAGATCGACGGCCGACGAGCGCCGAGACCCGGACGCCGTCCTCGCCGAACTCGAGGACCACCAGCCGACGAGAGACGTCGCTCGACCCCCCGGCGATCGATGATCGTGGCGGTCGCCGGCGGCAAAGGCGGCGTCGGCAAGTCGACGGTCGCGGTCAACCTCGCACGAGAACTCGAGGCCGTCGTCGTCGACGCCGATCTCTCAGCGTCCGATCTCCCCCGGTGTGATGGTCCGGGTGGTCCGGGCTTACACGAGGTGCTCGCCGGACGGATCGATCCCGTGGACGCAGTCGACCGAATCGGATCGATTCGGATCCTCTCGTGTGGTCGAACCCTCGCCGGTGCGCGTGCGTCCGATCTGTCCGAGCTCCACCGAACCGTCCGACGCCTCGAGCGCGAGTACGATCGCGTCGTCGTCGACTGCCCTGCAGGGCTTGCACGCGACGTCGGCATCGCCCTTCAGTGCTCGGACGTCGCCGTCCTCGTGGCGACCCCCAACAGGCCGGCGCTCGTCGATGCGTTTCGCACCCGAACGCTCGCGCTCGATCTCGAGACGCCGATAGCCGCCCTCGTCCTCAATCGCTCGAAAGACGGGACGGGAGAGCGACTCGTCGACCAGGTCGAAGAGACGTTCGAAACCCGGGTGACCGTGCTGGCCGAACGCTCGTCGATCGAGGACGCGAGACGGGTCGGACGGCCGGTTCGAGACGTTCGTCCGAACGCGAAAGCACTCGACGCCTTCGAGCGGGTCGCACGAACGGTCGAGCGGTGTACCCGGCGTCGACTCGGCTCATACTGTCGGACAGAAGTCAGTGAGACGTCGATCGCGAATTCGCGGCCGTCGCCGTCAGAGACGGCCGCAGGAGAGCGACCGATCTTTAAATAGTTCTGTCCGTCAGTATGACCAATCGGCATCAGTGGGCGTCGCGCCGTTCGGCGGCGACACGGGTCCACGACCGACCGAGATCGAGGTCGATCGTCTCCGTGAACCGTCGAGCGCGACGCTTCGGAACCGAGAGCGTGTGTTCGACGCCCGTCCCGACGCCCGCCGAGTACGTCCGGAGGTCGACGACGCCGTCGACGAGCTGTTTCGTCACTGGCCGATGGTCGGGCACTGGCCGACCTTTCAGGCAGTGGAGGACGGCGAACCCCTCGATATCCGCGATCCGATCGATCACCGCGTTCAGGAACTCGAGGTACGCGTCCCGGTCGGTTCGCTCGAGTGCGTTCGTCGAATCGACGACGAGGTTCGCCCCCTCGGGAAGCTTCTCGACGAGGGCGGTCGCCCGCTCGAGTCGGTTCTCTCCGCTGACGCGACGGACCGTTGGACTGACACCCTGGTCGCCCGTCGAGTCGAGCGCGCGCTCGACGTTCCGTCGCGAGCGATCGGTGGCGAGATAGAGCGTCCCCCGCGTCCGCGTGACGTCGGCGAGGAGGTGTTCGGACTGACTCGCCGGGTCGGCGGTCAACGCGACGACCGATCCCGGAGGAAACCCGCCGCCGAGTGCCGCATCGAGCGAGCGAATCCCGGTCGACAGTCGGTCGGCGTCCACTCCGGGGCGAGACTCGCCCGAGGACGGATCACCGTAGAGCCTGCCGGCGATCGCGTCGAACGCATCGCGCGTGCCGTCGGCCGACAGCGGCGACTCGCACTCGGGAACCGCCCCGAGGACCGGAACGCCAAGCGCCGACTCGAGGTCGGTCGTAGCGCCGGCACTTCGCATCACGACCGCCCCAGCGACGGGTATCCCGAGCCGGCGGGCCATCTCGATCGTCGTTCGCGATGCGCGTCGGCCGCGTTCGGTGTTCGTCGTCGCGACGACGACCCGGTCGGCGGCCTCGAGCGGATCCGTGACGTCGGGGCCGGCACCGGACGGGCAGTCGAGCAGTATTCGCACGTCTTCGCCGCGGAGTCGGGAGAGTGCCGCAGAGACGTCGATCGAATCCGCGGGTTCGGGTGCCGAGATCACGCCCGCATCGGGCGTCTCGGACAGGGGCTGTACGGCCGAACCGACGTCGTCGACGGCGTCCGAAAGCGTCGGCGTCCGCTCTGCGTCGGTGACGACGTGGAGGTTCGGGAGCTGGCGATCGGTGTCGACGGCGATCGTCGGCTCCCCGGCACGGGCGAACGCCCTCGCGAGGCCCACCGTCAACGTCGTCTTTCCGCATCCGCCTTTCGCACCGGCAATGGCGATCATACCGACACTGGTCACCCCTTCCCTTTTGAACGTACTACCCTCCCAAGCGTCGACTGCTGAGCGAAATCGGGCCACACCGCAGGATTTCACTCGTCAGTGCAGGCTTGGGACGCCAGTACACACCGCCGCGGCCGGAAGTGACGGGAGTTCGGGACGAGTGACAGGCATTCGGGACGAACTGACTCGTGGCCGCTATCGGGACGAACCGACTCGTGGCCGCCATCGGGACGAACCGACTCGTCGCTGGCAGTCGGTGGGACGTGGCTCGTGTCCGCCAAACCGTTATGGGTTGCGTCGTGGTGGGTCCGGACATGACCCAGAAACTCAGGCAGGCTCGCAGCGAACTCGAGGACGCCGTCGAACGTGCCGACGACGACGTACGCGACGACCTCCGCGAGACGGCCGCCGCCTTCGCGGAGTACGCCTCGGACGACACCGACCCCGATCACGCGGTCTTCGACGATCATCTCAACACGCTCCGTCAGGCGCGCGAGCGGGCGACCGGCGACGTCGAGGCGCGGATCGACCGCGCGCTCGAGCGGGCCGAGGAGTACCGCGAGGGGCTCGAGCAGGCCTGATTCTATCATGAACCCGAAGAGGTCGCGGCCCCACCCCACGTCCGGACAACGGCCCTGACGAGACGGTCACCGGTGAGTACGCGTTCGGCGAGTAGCGTACTCGAGAGCGTCCTCGAGCGAACCGGGACCGTCGTATCTGGCGACGAAGAGGTTCATGAACCGACGGGCGATGCGGTTACACCGGCGGAACGTAAGCACCGTTCTGATACGGGTCGTCTCGGAAAAGCCGAGGCCGGGGTAACTCGTCGTCGTGAGCGCGTATCCCGGCCGGTCGTGGCCATCGAGCGACGCCGGAGCGACTTTTATCCGCAGGTCTCCGGATTCGTGTCGATACGTTCGGTATTCCATTTCCCGCCCAGTGACGGACGAATCGTACGTTTGTGACTCCTCGACGCTCCACTCGAGCGGTACGTCGGCGTTCATCGACCGAGTATACCCACCAGAACCGGACGTTCGTATCGTATCGTGCAATATTCCCGCCGACAGCGTCGGGACAGCGACAAGTAGAGGGTTTTTAACCCACAATACGTGCGTAATTTGGATGTTCGGTCGTTCATCATCGGTTTTTTGACGATCGGCGACGTCGCGTTCGGCCGCAATTTCGACCAGCAGTGGCCTCATCTGTGGACCTCCGCCGGCGGTGGCCGGTGATCTCGTCCGTTCGGGTGTCTGATCGCCGGCGGGGAACCCGCGTCGATGCGTCCTGGGTTGGGACGGTTGCCGTCAGTGTCACGCTCGAGAGTTAAGCCCCGGCCCGTCGTAGGTCGTCGTTCGAGAGTACGATGTCTGTATCCGACCGATTACGACGATTGGGACCGGACTCGAAAACCGACGACGGCCCCGGCAGCGTGGACGCGGAATCGCGTCTCGAACACGCCGCTCGAGCGACCATCCGCGGAGTCCAGGCGGGATTCGTTGCGACGGTGATCATGACGGCGTTCCGGCTCCCGATTATGCGTTCGCTGCCGCCGTCGGCGAACTTCTGGGCCCAGTACGTCACCGGCGGTGATCCCGACGATCATCCGACCGCTGGACTCGTGTTACACCTCCTCTACGGCGTTCAGGCGGGAGCCGTCTTCGGAGCGCTCTTCGCACTGTTCGACGCCGATCGGTCGATCGAACCGGAACAGCGAGGGCTGGTCTGGGGATCGGTCTACGGCATGGCGCTGTCCGCGTTCGGCTCACAGATCATGTTGAAGGAACTCCTCGGAACGACCCTCGAGAGCGACGAACTCGCGTTGTTTCACGCGAGCCATCTCGTCTACGGGATCGCCCTCGGTGCCTGGGTCGGGTCCCGAACGGAGGGTGTCGAGGACCCCGAAACGGAGTACGAGTACGACGACGGGAATTGATTTCACAATTCGCGCTCGATATTCCGCGTTTCTTAATAATTTCTCTCACACCCTGCCAATTTTTAGCATTCGTATTACGACCGAGGGATTTCGTGCATAACAACCCGTAAGAGCCCCGAGAGACGCGTTTTGGATATGGATCTGGGGCTCGTAGCCGGCGTCGTCCTCATCGGATTCGTCCACGGCGTGTTGCCGGATCACGGGTGGCCGATCGCGGCGACGTACGCGCTCAACCGCAACCGTCGCCTCCTGTACGGGCTTCTCGCAGCGTTGATTCTCGGTGTCGGCCACCTCGTGAGCAGCGTTGCGCTCGTTCTCGCGTACTTCTGGTTCAGCGCCTTCGCGGCGTTTGCAGAAGGACCGTGGCTTCGATACGTCGCCGGAACCCTCCTCATCCTTCTCGGGATCCACGAGTACCGCTACGGGGGACACGGTCATGTACACGAACACGACGGTCACTCGCACGACCACGAACACGACGGTCACGCAGATGATCACGCCGATCACTCACACGATCACAGCCACGGTGAGAACTCCAACCGTGGCCCCCTCTCACGAATTCGTAGCGCGCTCCCCGGCAACGGTCACCAGCACCTCAGCGAGGAACACGCCGACCGAGGACTGATGGCACTCGGGACCACGGCGCTTTTGCTCGGGTTCGCCCACGAGGAACCGATCCAGATACTGGCGATCTGCGTCGGAACGGAGGCCTGCCTCGAGTTGATGGTGATCTACTCGACGGCCGTGATCGTCGCCATCGTCGCACCGACGCTGTTGCTGATCGCTGGCTACGAACGCCACCGCGAGCGGATCGAACGAGTCACGCCGTACCTGCCGACGATCACCGCGGTCGTCCTCGTCGCCATGGGGATCGGATTCATCGCAGGCGTGATCTGACGGACAGCGACCCGTCTCAGCGGCGTTCGGTGCCGGCGGGGTCGCCCTGGAACAGCCACCCGGAGTCGAGGGCCTCGAGCCTCTCGAGTGCGTCCCGTTCTTCCGCGAGCGTCTCCTCTAGGGGCTCGATCACGTCCGGAGCGTAGGCGAGTCGTCCGGCAATTCTGAGCAGCGATTCGTACGCCCGAATTTCGAGTCGCTCGGCAAGCAGCGCGGTCTCGAGGTCGTCGGGAACGATCGTCCCGTCGGTCCCGTCGGTTCGTAACTGCCAGGATTCGGCCAGCCCGTCGGCGGTTCGAGACCGACTCGCCCGCGGTCGTCTGCCGATCCACGCGAAAATCCCCTCGAGTCGGTCGATCTGTTCTGCGGTCTCGGCGCGATGGTTCGTAAGCGTTTCCCGGAGATTCGCAGTCGACGCGTCGGCCGCGAGTTCCTCGAGCAGTTCGACGTGCGTCCGTTCGACGTAGTAGGCGTGTCGTAACTGGTATTCGAACAGATCTTCGAGCGTTTCGACGTTCATAGTACTCTGATCGATGTAATCACCGCAGTCGGTCGGATCCCGTTCGTCTCCCGTCCTGTTGGATGCTCGCGGTCAGCAGGGACAGAACCGCATCACCGTCGGCCAGCGATTCGATATCCGTCCGTCGCTCTCGTGCGTCGGCGTAACTCTCCTCGAGAACGTCGACTACCGTCTCGCCCTCTTCGAGTTCGTCGGCGATATCGACCGTTCGTCCGTAGATCGTACACTCGAGCGCTTCGAGTTTCAGTATCGTCTCGATGTAGTAAAGCGGACGAAGCCCGTCGTTCAACACGACGTTGTTGAACGTCTCTTTGTCCGCGAACAGTCCCTCGAGTTCCGGAACGCGGCGGGTCGTCGGCGTCTCCTCGAGGGCGTCGAACGCTCGTTCGATCCGCTCGACGTGTCGATCCGTCTCGGTTCGATGGCGGTCGATGACGTACTGAAGTTGCTCGCGACACTCGAGGACGCGCAGATCGTCCAGCGTATCGATCGCGACGTCTTCCGAAAGGGTCGCGAGTTCGTCGTGTAACCTGCGCTCGACGGCGTAGAGACGCTCGAGCTGGGCGACGAGCGTCTCGTGTACGCGATCGTTTCCGGTGTTCATAGGGAAACTGGGCGATCAAAACGACTGTTGCATTCGAACGTCTTCGTCGAGGTCGTTCGGACTGTCACCACGGTCGCTGTAGCGCGGTCTACCGATCGCATCCCGCCTGACGCCGTTCAAGATCGCGAGTTCGAGGTCGTCTCGGCTCTCGTAAGTTTCGTGACCCGAGGTCTCGAGGACCGCCCGCAACGTGTCCGAGCGGTGTGCGTACGTGATCTCGACGTCCCCAAACCGCTCGAGAAGCTCCTCGGTGGTCGCCGGGAACACCACGTTCTCGTACAGGCGACGTCCCGTTCCGATTCCGAGCGATCTGAATTCGGTTGCGTCGTTCATCGAATCCTCCTACCCCGATCGGTGGCAAAGTGATGGAGCCTGCAAGTGAAGAGACGCCGGCCGGACACCCATCCGGTCAGGTGATTCCGCGTCGGCGGGAACGCCGCCACTGGAGCGTTTGCCTCGGACCGAAAGCGTATTTCACCGGAGCAACACGTTTCCGTATGAACTACCGACGGCTCGGTTCGACCGGGCACGCCGTTTCGGAGATCGGTCTCGGAACGTGGAACATCGGCGGCGAATGGGGGGACGTCTCCGACGAAACCGGACGGGACGTCGTTCGAGCCGCCCTCGACGCCGACATCGACTTCCTCGACACCGCGGACGTCTACGGCGACGGGCGCAGCGAGCGCCACATCGGTCACGTCCTCGAGGAACGAGACGCGACGGACGACGTCTTCGTCGCGACCAAGGCCGGGCGTCGTCTCGATCCCCACGAAGCGGATCGCTACGCGTACGACGAACTCGCCCCGTTCGTCGACCGGAGTCGCGAATACCTCGGTCAGGAGACGCTCGACCTCCTCCAGTTGCACTGTCCGCCGGCCGACGCGTACTACCAGCCATCGACGTTCGAGGCGCTCGAGCGCTTCGTCGACGAGGGGAGGATCGCTCACGCGGGCGTCAGCGTCGAACGAGTCGAGGAGGCTCTGAAAGCGATCGAGTACGACGTCGTCGACACCGTCCAGATCATCTTCAATCCGTTCCGCCAGCGGCCCAAGGAGCTGTTTTTCGAACGGGCCCGAATGGAAGACGTGGGCGTGATCGTCCGGGTTCCATACGCCTCGGGACTGCTGACCGGCGCGCTCGAGCGCGACCAGACGTTCGCCGAGGACGACCACCGCAACTTCAACCGCGAGGGGGAGGCGTTCGACGTCGGCGAGACGTTCGCCGGCGTCCCCTACGAGACGGGCCACGACGCCGTCGACGCTCTCGAGTCCCACGTCCCAGCCGGCCTGACGCTCGCAGATCTCACGCTCCGGTGGATTCTCGACCACGAGGCTGTCTCGACCGTCATTCCGGGAACGACCTCGCCGGACCACGTCCGGAGCAACGCGGCCGTCTCGGATCTCGAGAGGTTGCCGAATCGCGTCCACGGCGCGGTCAGGGACGTCTACGAGGAGTTCGTCTCCGATCACGTTCACCATCGCTGGTAACGCCGGCCCACCCGCGACGACAGGTCTAACTCGAGTCCCCGCGAACGAACCTGCATGACCGACGCCGACGCCTTCGTCGAAACCGTCCGCGAGGAGAACCAGACAGCCCTCTCGAGACTCGGTTCGTCGAAGTCGCTGTACGCCGACACCGGCGGGGACATCGAAACGGAACCGGTACTCGAGGCGACTGCGGACGCCGAACACGCCGCACGGAAAACGTTCGAGCAGTGGGCGAACGACGAACCCCACGAGGGCGCACGCGAGGCGTTCGAGATCACCGCGGCGGAAGAACTGGACCACTTCGAGACCGTCGTCGATCACCTCGGCGACGAATACGAGCCCCAGCAAGTACCGGCGCTACACGAGTACCTGCGTGGACTCGAGTCGACGAACGAACGCGTCGGCGCGTTCGTCGGACGTATCCTCGCGAGCAAACGCTCGAAAGAGCAGGTCGTCGGCTATTTCGTCGGCGACGCCGACCCACAGACCGCCGGCGTCTTCCGCGAATTCGGCGACGATCTGGACGGGCAACTCGAGCGGGCGACGGAGCTCGTAGCGGAGGTGTGTGCGGACGAAGACGATCGAAAGCACGCGCTCGCGGCGGCGACGGGTGCGATCGAAGCCGCCTACGGCGAGTACGTCGAGAATCTGGAGGCGATGGGCGCGAACCCGAAGCCGGTCTGTTGATCGGCTACGCCAGAAACCGGTGACACATCCGTCTCGTACCGTCGGACAGAACTATTTGAAGATCGGTCGCTCTCCTGCGGCCGTCTCCGACGGCGACGGCCGCGAATTCGCGATCGACGTCTCACTGACTTCTGTCCGACAGTATCACACGACGCGTTCGACCCGTTCGGAGAGGTCGAGATCGTCCACGGCCTCGGGAGTGAATCCGGCGACGGTGTCGTGGAAGTTCGTCCGGTAGCTCGCCGGGCCGTCGTGTGGCAACTCGGTCGCCCGTTCGCCCGCGACGTCGAACGCGAGCGTGCCCTGAAGGGCCGCCGCGTGGCTGTCCTCGAGGGCCGCGTCGAACACCGCGAGCGTCCCGCCGAGCATACAGCCGGTGCCGACGATTTCGCCGAGCATCCCGTGGCCGGCAGTAAGTCGGTAGGCGCTATCGGAGTCGGCGACGATGTCCTCGACGCCGGAGGCCACGACGGTCGCCCCGGTCGAATCGGCGAGCGAGCGGGCGGTCCGTTCGATCTCCTCGTAGTCGCCGACGGATTCGACTCCTTTTACTTCGGCTTCGACACCGGCGAGGGCGCTGATTTCGCCGTAGTTTCCCTTGATTATCGAAAAGTCGAGGTCCGAGAGGAGCCGCTTTGCGACCGAATCGCGCGACGGCGTCGCACCGACACCGACGGGATCGAGGACGATCGGAACTCCACGATCGGAGCCTCGAGAACCGGCCTCGAGCGCCGCTTCGACTTTCGTCTCCGGAATCTGGCCGATGTTGATCAGGAGCGCGCTCGCGATATCCGCCATCTCTTCGGCGTCACCGGGAGAGTCGGCCATCACCGGAAGAGCACCCCAGTGGAGAATCAGGTTCGCCACGTCGTTCATCGTCACCTCGTTGGTCACCGACTGGACCAGCGGCTCCGTCTCGGCGATCGACCGAAGCGATGCTCCGAGTTCGTCCGGCGTAACGTCGATGGAGTCACTCATTCGTCGTGACGTTCGCTCCCGAGTTGCTTCCCGGTTTCGACGGCCTCCACGAGGCCCGCGGCCGCGGCTCGCGGATCGTCGGCCGTCGTGATCTCCGAGATGACGGCGACGCCGGCCGCGCCGGCTTCGACGACCGGGGTCGCGTTGTCAACTGTCACGCCGCCGATTCCGACGATCGGAATCGACACGGCGTCGGCGATCGCGGCCACTCGTTCTGGGCCGACGCCGTCTTTCTCCGATGCGACGTCCTTCGAGGTGGTGCCGTATATCGTGCCGACGCCGAGGTAGTCCGCGCCGTCGGCTTCGGCGCGTTCGGCCTGCTCGACTGTCGACGTCGAACAGCCGACGATCGCATCCGAACCGAGCAGGTCCCGGGCGACCGCGACCGGGAGGTCCGACTGGCCGACGTGGACGCCGTCGGCGTCGATCGCATCGGCGATGTCGACTCGGTCGTTGACGATCAGATCGACGCCCGCCTCCGCCGTTATCTCACGTAATTCCAGCCCCAACTCGTACCGAAACCGAGCGTCGGTGTCTTTCTCCCGGAGCTGGACGACGTCGATCCCGCCGGCGACGGCCTCCCGAACGATCCGACCGGTCGATCGCCCCCTCGAGAGCGACTCCTGCGTGACGAGGTAGGTTCCCCAGTTCGGGTAGTTCACACCGCGTATTCGACGACGGGCGCACTAATCGGCTTCGAACGATCGGCTCGAACCTACTCAGCATCAATCGAACGGCTCGAGTGCGGATTCCCCGGTTCTGAGGATGGATTTCCACCCCGGCTTCGTACGGAGTTTCGAAACCGGTGCGATCGGATCCGGATCGGCCGTCTTTTCGGTAATCGGTCGACGCCACCAGGCGACGTCCCGCCAGTCGCCGTCCGTGTGTCCGATCGCGGGAAACTCCACCAGGCGCTCGAACCCCAGCCGCTCGTGAAACCGGACCGTCCCAGGGTTGGGAACCGTCGTTACCGCGTAGGCGTCGCGAACGCCCTGGTGCTCGAGGATCGCGAACAGCGACTCGTAGAGGCCGGTTCCGACGCCCGATTCGCGGGCGTCGTCGGCCACGTAGACGGAGAGTTCGACGACCCACTGGTAGGCGCGACGAGATCGTAACCGGCTCGCGTAGGCGTAGCCGACGACCGCGCCGTCGCGCTCGCAAACGAGCCACGGGTACGTCTCGAGGGTCGACTCGATCCGATCGGCCAGTTCAGCTTCGCTCGGGGCGGTCTCCTCGAATGTGATCGGCGTCGATTCGCAGTAGGGGGCGTATATCTCCCGAACGGCGGCTGCATCCGTCGCTCGTGCGATGCGAATTCGGCCCGTCGAATCCATGTCCGTGGGTTCGCGTGGCGAGGAATAAATCCGCGGAAGAATCGGTGCGATAGCTGACGAACGGCCGTCACGAATCTCGTCAGACAGCAATCGTTTCGGATGCACATTTATCGGGGTGGCGGAACAGATTCGGATAGAAGATCCGCATCGCCATGAACGAGCCGCCACGATCACGCCCGCGTACCGTCCTCTATCTCACCGCAAGCGACGCCACCGCCCGCGACGCGGCCGCGCTCGAGGACCTCCCCTCGGGTCCCGACCGAACGATCGCGTCGCTGTCGACGAACGATGTCGATCGCCTTCGCGACTGGGCACCGGACGCCGATTGCGTCGTCTTCGCCGAGACGCCGACGACCGATGCAGGGTCGAACCTGCTCGAAGTCGCCGACGCGTGCGGTTCGACGCCAGTCGTCCTCTTTACCGACGCATCGTACGCGCCAACCGCCGCACGGGCGACCGACGGAGTCGACGGCTACGTCAGACGGGACACCGAAGACGCCCTCGAACACCTCGCAGACGAGATCGAATGGGTCTGTGGCGACGACCGCGGGGACGAATCCGACGCCGATCCGATCGCGATGCCCGGCGAGCGGTCCGTAGCGGACGCCGAACCGGCAGACCGGCTCCTCGAGTCGCTGGCAACGGTAGCGTTCGAGCGCGAGCGCGATCGACTCTTCGAGTTGCTCGTCCACGACGTTTCGGGGGCCTTCGAGACCGATTACTGCTGGCTGTCGACGGTCCACTTCGGGACGTTCACGACTCGAGCGCGGACGGCGGCCGTTCCCGACGACGTCGACGGCGTCTCTCGCGACGGCCCCCTCGAGACGGTACTCGAGAGCGGCGAGCCGATTCTGCTCGAGGATCGCGAGAGCGACGAGTTGCCGATCGACGAGAGACAGCGGTCGGCGTGTTGCGTTCCGATCGGCGACGCCGGCGTTCTTTGCGTCGCCGACGAGCAGCCGGGGACGTTCGACGGCCGTGACTGTGACCTCCTCGCGGCGTACGGTCGCTGCGCCGGAGCGACCCTCGAGCGGATCGAAACCGAATCACAGCTCGCAAGCGAGCGCGATCGACTGCGCCGAGAGCGGGGAAAGCTTCAGGAACGGCGGGACCAGCTGGTGGACGACAGAACCGAACTTCAGGCGGAACGAGATCGGCTCGCTTCGGAACTGGATCGACTCGAGGCCGAACGGGATCGGCTCGTCGCACAACGGGAGCAACTCCACACAAAACGAGATCGACTCGAAACCGAACGGGATCGCGCTCGAGTCGCGTTCGAGCGGCTCCCGGTTCCGGCCGTGCGGTACGAAATCGACGACGGACGACCGGTCGTCCGGAACGTCACGGAGTGTCTCGTCGACGTCTTCGACGTCGAGCGCGAGACGATCCTCGACGCGTCTCCAGACGAACTCGTGGCCGGAGCGAATCCAGATGCGCCGGAGCCGACGCTGCTCGAGGCGATCCAACGAGGCGAGCGCCGTCGATACACCGCCGACGTCGAAACCGCAAACGGGCTCCGAGAGTTCCGACTCCTCGTGACCCCACTCGAGACGGCGAACGGCCGAGGTGGCGAAGCCGACAGGGATCCCGAGGGGGTGATCGTCTACAGGGACGTCACGCCGAGACGCCGTCGCGAACGGGAGTTGGCCGCGGCCGAAACGCGACTGGAGACGATCGCCGAACTGATCGACGACGAGGTCCGCCGGCCGCTGAACGTGGCCCGTGGCTTCCTCGAACTGGCGGAAGCGACCGGCGACGAGGAACACTTCGAAGAGGTCGAGAGCGCACAGGATCGGCTCCTGGAATGTATCGACCGGCTGAGCGAGAGCGCACGAGCCGAACCGGAACGGGGAGAGCGATCGGAACGGGGAGAACGATCAGAGCGCGACGTCGACGCGGTTGAAGAGTGACTGATCGGCTCGATCAGGCCGACTGAAAGTGACTGATCAGCTCGGTCGGACACGACTGAAGAGTGACCGATCAGCCCGGTCGGACGCCGTCTCGGTCAGTCAGTTTCGGACGGGGCGCCCTCGAGCGCAAGTGAGGCCAGCATCGCCTCGAGTTGCAACCGTTCGCTTGCCCCCTCCGTGATGCGGTAGTCGACCTCGCCGAGTCGCTCGAGCAGTCGCACCGTCGCCTGCTCGGGGAGGTCGAACTCCCAGGCCGAACGGTGAAGCTGATCGATCACGTCGCCGCCAGCAAGTCCGCGATCCGTAAGCAGATCCTCGAGCGCGGCGCGGGCGGCGGTGAAGTCGCCGTCGATGGCGTGGTTTACCATCGCCTCGACCTCTTCGGGCCGGGCAGTCGCGGTGATCGCGAAGACGGTCTCCTCGTCGACGGTTTCGCCCATGACGGCGGCGGCCTGCAGGCCGTTGATCGCCTTGCGCATGTCGCCGTCGGCCGCGTAGACGAGCGCGTCGACGCCGTCGTCGGTCACCTCGATGTCCTCGGTCGTCGCGATCTCTCGGATCTGGGCGTCGATCGCATCCTCGGAGAGCTGGGTGAACCGGAAAACGGCACACCGAGACTGGATCGGGTCGATGATCTGACTCGAGTAGTTACACGAGAGGATGAATCGGGTGTTGTTCGAGAACTGCTCCATCGTCCGTCGGAGCGCCGACTGGGCGTCGGAAGTGAGTGCGTCGGCCTCGTCCAGGAAGATGATGCGGTGGTCGTAGCCGCCGAACGACGAGCGCGCGAAGTCCTTGATTCGATCCCGGACGACGTCGATCCCGCGCTGGTCGGAGGCGTTGAGCTCGAGGAAGTTCTCACGCCAATCGTCGTCGTACACCTCGCGGGCGATGGCCTGGGCTGTGGTGGTTTTTCCCGTTCCGGCCGGCCCCGCAAACATGAGGTGGGGGAGGTCGTCCTGTTCCACGTACCGCTCGAGGCGGGGAACGATGTTCTCGTGGCCCTTGACCTCGTCGAGGCGCTCCGGCCGGTACTTCTCGATCCAGACTTCGGTCTTGCCGGGAGTCGGTTCTACCGCCTCGGCGTCGGCCTCGCTCATACCCGTCCAACGAGCGGACGGAAAATAAATCGACCGAAGGCGAGCGTCCCCTCGGTGACAGAATCGCGCAACCGAACCGTTCTATATCCTGATACCTGTGTGTCACGTTTTTGGCGTTGCTCGAGGGAGAAAGCGTATGGACATCGGGACCGCTCGAGGCCGGCGAACGGCCCTGCTCCTCGCGTTCGCGCTCGTGTTCTGTGTCGCAGTCCCCGGAACCGCGGTTGCCCAGTCGGAATCGCAGGTCGGCGGGACGGTCGTCGTCGAGGAGGGCGAAACGATCGACGAACTCGAAGCGTTCGCGGGGACGGTGGTCGTCGAGGGAACCGTCACGGGTGACGTAAGCGCCGTCGGGGGCGACGTCCGGATCGACGGCGACGTCGGCGGCGACCTCGAGGCGGTCGGCGGGAGCGCCACCGTCGCCGGGAACGTCGACGGCGATCTCGAGGCCGCGACTGGAACGCTCTCGATCGAGGAAGACGGGACTGTCGGAGGAGACCTCTCGGCCGGCGCGGGGACCGTCGTGATCGACGGAACCGTCGACGGCAACGCGGCGGTCGGTGCGGAGACGATTCGGCTCGGGGACGACGCCGCTATCGCCGGCGACCTCCGGTACGGCGGCACGTTGGAGGGGAACACCGACGCGGTCGCCGGCGAGATTCGTCAGGAGACGACGTGGGGCTGGGGGGACGAGACGGGGTTCGAAACGGTCTTCTCCTGGCTGTTCTCGGCTTACGTTCTCGCACTGAATCTGGTTCTCGGCGCGGCGTTGTTGCTCGTCTTTCCTCGCTTCTCAGGCGGCGTCGCCGATCACGTGGCGAACGATCCCCTGCGAACCGGGCTCGTCGGCCTCGGAGCCCTCGTCGGTGTCCCCGTTTTGTTGGTCGCGATTGCGGTCACGATCGTCGGGCTTCCGATCTCGTTCGTCGGCGGGTTCGCGTTCGCCCTGGCGATCTGGATCGCGATCGTTTACGGTCGCTTCGCCGTCGCGGCGTGGGTCCTCTCGCTCGTCGACGTGCACAATCGCTGGGTCGCGCTCGTCGTCGGGTTGGTCGCCGGTGCCCTCGTCGTCCAGATTCCCTATTTCGGGAGCCTGATCAACCTGCTCGTCCTCCTGCTCGGACTCGGGGCGCTCGCTCGAGGCCTCTACGCTCGTCGGCAATCGGTACGGAGACGAGAGCGGGATCCGCGGGGCGGCGTCGGCCCGGAGGAGCCATCGGCTGACTGATCGGTTGGGAAGTATCCCGAGCACGCCGCGAGCGACGCGCTCAAGTTCGTCCTCTCGTAACTGCTGGTATGCGGGTCACCGTCGACGTCAAGGGCGAAGACACCCACGAACTCGAACTCGAGCGGACGGACGGGTCTCCGCCAACGTACGCGAGTCTCCTCGCCGAGGTCGGCCTCAGCCCCCACGAGGTGAGCGTTCTCGTCGACGGCCGCCCGGTTCCAGAAGATCAACCGGTCGAAAGCGATCACGTCACCGTCCTCAGACTCATCAAAGGCGGGTAGGCCAGTTCGATCGCGACGAAAGCGGGGACGATACCCACGAAACCGGGGAACCGACACCCACGAAATCGGGCGTCGAAAGCTCCGCCGTTTTGCCGATCCGCGTCCTACCCCGTTTACGCTGCGATGTCACCCTACGTTCGAACCGCGACTGACGACGACGCCCTCGAGGTGAGACGCATCCTCGACGCTGCGATGCTCGAGCCGGGGGACATCGAGGGTCGAATCGCAGCCGACGACGTCCTCGTGGCGGGGGACCGTCGGGGACGATCCACCACGAGCGAGCGCTCGAGTTCGGGCTCGCAGCCGACTGGTGGGCCGAATTCCGCCGGCGGGTCCGAGCGGATCCTCGGAGCGCTCGTCCTCGAGCCAGTCGTCGAGGAGACGGGCGCACACGTTTCCGCTGTCGGCGTTCGCCGTCGCCACCGGAATCGCGGAATCGGTCGCGCGCTGGTCGAGCGAGCGCTCGAGCGCGAAGGGCGGCTAACGGTCCGGTTCGACGATCGGGTCCGGCCGTTCTACGAGTCCCTCGGGTTTTCGATCGAGCCGATCGACGACAGACGACATCACGGCGTCGCCGTAGAGACGGGGCGAACGTACGAACAGGACTGATGCGGTCTCCCGTTCCGGTCTGCGGCGTGATATCGGGACAATCTGGACGTTCTGGAACTACCAGCCGGTCGTACTGGAACTGTCGACACCGGATCTGACGAACGATTTTCTCTCCCGGACGACGTTTGCCGAACATATTCATCGTGGTTCCCCTCGAGTGAGAAGGACGGTCGTTACTGAAGGATCCGGACCGCGAATCGACCGGTATCGAGTCGATCGATCCAATCGAGTTCCGGCCGCTCGAGATCGGATCGCGACCGATCCGGTGAGACCCATGGACGAGTATACGCTAATCATCGCGGTCGCCAACACCGCAACGCTGCTGACGGGCGGTGCCGTAGCGACGTTTTCCTACAGGGCGTATCGGAGAACCGGATCGCGATCCCTCAAGGCGGTCGCTGCCGGATTCGTGTTCATCGTCGTCGGCTCCGTCGTCGGCGGCGTCGTACACCTCCTCGAGGGGAACGTGGCACTCGGCGTCGCGATCCAGAGTTCGTTCGTCGCGGGCGGATTCGGGATCCTGCTGTACTCGTTGTACGTCGAGACGGCGACGACGCGAACGGAGACGGTGGCGGTCACGGAGTGACGACGGCGGTTCGCCGGGACGGGGAAGACGACGTCGGTTCGTCGGGTGAGGAAAACGACGTCGGTTCGCCGGGTGAGGAAAACGACGTCGGTTCGTCGGGTGAGGAAAACGACGTCGGTTCGTCGGGTGAGGAAAACGACGTCGGTTCGTCGGGTGAGGAAAACGACGTCGTGGACCGTCCGAATCCACCCGTTCCGAAGGGAGCTACGGCGAGTATTCCGGCTCGAGTTTCGATCGGAACCGATCGAGGCCCAGTTCGAGCATGTCCGGACTCACGGGCTGGAACTCGCCGTCGTCGGGCAGGTACGGTCGGACCGAGTCCCAGCTCTCACGAGCGTAGCGTTCGTCCAGCAGGACGCGGACGCCGACGTCCTCGGGAGAGCGGATGACCCGGCCGACCGCCTGGCGCGCCTTTCTGACCGCAGGGATCAACAGCGCGTAGGTGAACCCGTCCTCGAACTCGTCGTCGTACGCTCGACGGACGGCCTTCGTTCGGGGGCTCGCGGTGTTGACGATCGGAACGCCACAGACGACCGCTGCCGAGAGTCTGTCGCCGCTGTAATCGACCCCCTCGGTGAGCGTCCCGCGGAGGCTCGTGACGAGGACCTTCCCCTCACCGTCGAAGAACTGGGATTTGAGCGCCTCCGTGGCCTCGTCGCCGCTCGAGGCGTCGAGCAAGACGGGTTTCTCGAGGCAATCCTCGAGGGCCCCGGCGATCCACTCCGCTTCCGCGTAACTCGGCATTCCGACGAGGACGTTCCCGGGAAGGCGACCGACCCGGGAGACGGCGTCGACGTAGTGAGCTCGCGTGGAGTTCTCGTCACCCCGTGTCGAACTCCCGTCTCCCGGGCTCGAGGCTCCGCCTCCCGGCGGCCCCCGGTTTTCGTAGGTGAACTTCGGCGCGGCGACCGCGAAGCTCTCCCGGTTCTCCTCTGGGAAGTGCAGCCCGTAGCGGCGCGTAACCACCGGCCGATCTTCCTCGCGGTCGAGATACTCCAGTCCCGTCACCTCGGTAAACGCGTCCATCGGCTCGAGGGTCGCACTCATCAGGATTCCGCCGCCGAAAGCAGCGAGTCGTGACCCGATGGCGTCGCTCGGGACGCAGTTGTGAAGGGCGAGGCGAGCGGTGTAGGCGCGTCGCCACGAGTCGGCCGGTTCGGTCTCGTTCCACGTCCGCTCGAGTTCGATCTCGCGAAAGTAGTCGGTGTGTCCACACCGGTACCACTCGCCGAGGACGCGGCCGACCGACGGCGCGGCCCGCGTCCGCTCTTCGTCTTCGGCTTCGTTCAGGATCCGGGCGGCGACGGCTCCGACGGCCTCGGCTCGAACCCAGTCCGCGTCGCCGTAGCCCGCCTCGCGCGCCCACGCCGTGAGGTCGTCCTCGGCGGGTTGGGCCGGATCGCGAAGAGGGATTTCGTCGTCCGAGAGGTCGGTGAGATCCGACTTCCACGCCCCGTGGTTTCGGTCGAGGTGGGCGGTCACCCGTCGATCGAGTTCGCCCCGGATATCCCGGAGGAACTCGAGTGTACGGTTGAGGTCCTCGTAGGAGACGTCGGTATCGTTCAGTTCGGCTCGCACGAGGTCGGCGTCGGCGGTCTTCGACCCGCCCTCGGCCTGGCGACCCTCGCGTTCGAACTTCACCGGCTGGATCACCCGCGAGAGTTCGGTTTCGGCGTCCCGAAGCGTCGCGTCGGCGATCCCGTCGCTGACCAGATCGCGAACGCGGGGCTCGAGCATGTGCGCTTCGTCGCAGACGACGAACGTCGACTCGTCGAGCAACGCGCCGGTAAAGGAGCCGACGGTTCGGGGGTCGAAGGCGTGGTAGTAGTTGCCGACGACGACCTCGGCGTGTCCGAGGAGGGCACCCATCACCGAGTGTGGACAGGTACCGTGACGTATCGAGCGGGCGACGAGGTCCTCCGGCGTGACCATTCCGGCACCGGTAAAATCGAACGGGACAGCCTCGGCCGCGTCGCCCTCGCTCCCCTCCTCCGGGAGATCCTCGAGGTACTGCGCGTAGAACGGACAGTACTCGGTTTCGACCCCGGCGGCTCCGCCGTCGCTGTACGTCGGCAGATCGGGCGGGTACGGCGTCGGTTCGCCCGCGGTCTCGAGGAAGTTCGCGCCGCCGCCACGATCCCCGCTGTCGGCCAGTCCGATCTGCTGGCTGCGGGCCCCCGCGGCCAGGCTGGCCGCGGTCGTCTCCCCGCCCTCACCGGAGAGGTCCCGCGTCCGGTCCCGAAGCGTCTCACACCGGTCGTAGACGTTTCCGTCGTCGATCCCGCCCGCACCCTCGCGGTTGTACGGACAGACGTCCGCCTTGCCGACGAGCGTGAGTCCGGACACCGGATCCCAGCCGCCTGGCAGGTTCTCGTTTATCGTCTCGAGGTCGGCCTCGAACTGGCGCAGTTGCTGTTTGACGCTCGTGAGGACGAAGACGCGCTCGTAGTCCGTCTCGGGATCGCGCACGAGATCGATGCCGGCGGTGAGCGCGATCATCGTCTTTCCGGTCCCACAGGCACCCTCGACGACCGTGTAGCCGCCGTCTCGAGCCGTCTCGAGGACGGTCTCGATACCATCGACCTGCTGGTCGTAGGGTCGGGCGTGACCGAAGATCGAGCGCCAGTCCATGACTCTCCCCGTACTCATCGTCGGTCGGCCATAGCGTTGACGGAGTCGTGCCTCGCCATCGGATATAAACTGTCGGCTCGAGTGTGAGGAGTGTTCGGACGATCTCTCTGGTTATACGAGACACTGGAGAAAACCTACGGCGTTACAGTAGTTGCCTCGGTTGTCTCGACCGTATCGAGATAACGACCGAGACAACAATCGTCGCTTGGCTACTTCAGCAACTACTGTAGTAACAACTGCAACGATTTACACACCCATCGCCGACTCGGCTGGCGATCGGGTGTGGGCTGACGTGCAGTGGCTACTGTGTTTAGTCGTGGCTAGCTCAAGCTGCGATACCGAGCTTTTCGAGTTCTTCACTCGAATACTCGGCACGGAGTTCGTCCGTGCTGTGTTCAGTGACGATTTCTTTTCGCTCGCTTTCCGAGAGGTCGTCGACGGATTCGAAGCAGTGACACATTCCGTCTGGAACGTGGGTTTTGGAGAGTATAAGCCCTGTTAGTATCCGGAACAGGATTGTGTAATAACAGATAGGAGTTGGCAACACGTAGTAAATTTCTGAATTCAGTTGTTAACTAAGTGCGAATCCGAACTATCCTGAACGGTCCCGATGAGGTGCTCGACGAGCCGACGAGACGTATCTATTCGATGGGGTAAAATACAGCCGTTGTCCGTCGGACGGTAGAATCCAATATGCAGCACCGAACTTTGTTTGGGTAGTGGAGATTCAGCCGCAAATCGCTAGATCTTTGCACTACAGCGGTCCTAAGTCACCTCTATCAGTTCATACCTGAAGCGCCACTACGTTGCCGTGGGACATTCGCGCCCTGTAGTCAGCAGAGACCGATCGTTCGTGCTGCGATGTTACTGTGTCGGCGATCGATCAGGCCGAGGGCGACACTGTGAGGTGGCGGTTGAGGAACTCGATCTGGTCGCCAACCACCTCCTCGAACGCATCGAGGAACCCGTCGAAGTGGCCGACAGGGTAACGGCGTAACTCGCCGCGGGGTGCTCGGTCGGCAGCTCGTTCGATCGGCCCGACTGGCGCTATCGTGTCCTTGGTGCCGAGACAGAACAACAGCGGGCAACCCACGTTTGGGACGTCGTGCACCGGGCGGATCTCCGCGAGTGGCTGGCTCGGCTTCGCGAGGAACTCGTTACGCCAAGTGGAGTCCTCCGCACACACGGCGGCGAAGCCGGGTTCCGCCTCCGGCTGGTTCAACACGGCCGGCGACCCGGGCGGCCCGGTCACGCGCATCCGCAGCGGCCGACGGCCCATCGCGGCGCGTGCTGCTGCGGCTATTAGCCGCGCGTTGGTGCGCAGCCCGTACTCTCGTGCCGCCGCCAATCCGTCGATAATCGGGAACATCGAGACAGCCGCTGCCACCCGGTCGTCGTTTGCGGCGACGTGGACGGCGTGTCCACCGCCGAACGAGAACCCCCACGTCGCGATCCGGTCGGCGTCGATTCCCTCGAGCGATCGTGCGAAGTCTATGGCGGCGGTGAGGTCGGCGCGCTGGCGCTGGTAGTCGATCAACTGACGGGGCTCGCCATCGCTGTCCCCGAGATGACGGAAGTCGAACGTCAGCGTCGCGATTCCCGCGGCTGCGAAGCGTTCGGCGAAGTAGGGGAGCCCGTCGCGGCGAGTCAGGCTGAAGCCATTGCCCATCACGACACAGGGTATGTCGACCTCGGTGGGGCCGTCGGGACGATACAGCGAGGCGGCGCACTCTTCATCGTCCGACCGGAAGCGCAATTCTTTCGCCTCCCCGGCGATCTTGGTACTGCCGGTAGTGTCGGTCGGGTGGGGTTCTGTCTCTTCGTCGCTTTCCGGCGTTGTGTCTGTCATGGATCCTCCCTCCTTTGGCGAGCATTCATTACAACACTCACAGCGCCGACCACACATTTCCTGTCTAACGAACGCCCGGGGTGAATTCGTGGTCGAATGTATTAACTGTTTCATCATAATTGAACAATTTGACTATTATTGTCGGCTATGGAGGAATCAAACACACCTCCGTTACCTGCTTCTCCCGTCCTGAGCGTTCAGCCTTCCGCGTCTATTGCCCCTCAGTCCGTGCAACATTCGCGCCCTCTCTTCAGTAACAACTGCAACGATTTACACACTGATCGCCGACTCGTCTGGCGATCGGGTGTACAATGACTTGCAGTGGGCACTATAACGCCCGTATGATGAGAACCCACGTATCGAAGTTAATACGTTATGTCGGGATTTTTCGCGCTGTCTTAACAATCCTTTTTATGGTGTCGCGTCCACGTTAACAACGCAATGGCAGTCAAATGTTCAACGTGCGACGAAGAGTTCGAATCGGCAGCGGGACTAACCCAACACCTTCCGCTCCACCACCACACCTGTGGAGTCTGCAGCGAGGAGTTCGACGATACAGAGTCGCTGCGCGACCACATCCACGAATCGCACTAACAGAACAACCCCTCTAATCGCTGTCAAGCCCAAGGACAGCGTTCCTGACGGTATCCACGTCCGGACAAGATATACGCCATATTTGCACGATATTCTGAACGCCGTTCAATGCTGATAGACCGTTCAACGTTCAATAAACTGCCCTACGTGTCTGGATGTTCGCTGGAGAAGTCAGTGTAATCAATGCTGTCAGAAGACGCCTACGTCATCCCTTCCCGTGTGATCTGAACAGCACTAAAAGCGAGAGGATGTGATGGCAGCCAACGGCCAGTCACCCGCTTTCCTCGATCACTGCCACCCCGAGCGGTCCGGAGTGCCGTAGCGAGTGCTGGATGCATCCTGATCGTTCTCGAGTTCGATGACCGTCGTCTCGAGCACTGATACGGTTTACTGTAAGTCATTTCCGGCGCAACCGCCGCCCGGGTCGCGGTTGCGCCGGTAAATCGTTACAGCAATCCGTATGACTCCCAGTGGGGGCAGATCACCGTGCCGTCGGTCCGCTTCGTACGAACGTCGGTACCACAGTCGCAGTTGGTGGTGAGTTGTACGACCATGTGTAGCTCCGCATGGTGGCAGGTTATTCAGTAGCAGGGTTCGGACACTGGGTTGGGTTTCCAGTACTCACTTCAGCGATGATGCCGGTCGAGGTCGGGTCAGGCCCGGGACTACACGTCGTGTTCGCCCGATTCGACGTCAACGTCGACCGATTCGGCGTCGGAATCCGCTCGAGGCCCGCCCGTGGCGTCGTCCTCGAGTGCCCAGTCGCGCTCGAGGTCGGGCGCACCGGTGACGGCGATAACGACGGCCACGGCCGCGAACACCAAGATGCCCACCGCGCCGACGGGGTTGACGATCAGTTCCGACCCGCCCTGTGCGAAGACGAACATGGTCGCGGCGAAGGCGTTGAACGTCCCGTGGAAGACCGTCGGTGCGAGGACGGATCTGGCGCGGACCGTGACGTAGGTGTACACCGGTGACATCGTGAGCGTGGCGGCGGTCATAACGGCGACGCCGAGGACCGGGTTGTTCGGATAGTTGTACCCCTCGAGGATGACCGGCGCGTGCCAGAGCCCCCAGAGGACGCCGATGATCGCCGACGCGCCCCAGAAACCGAGCGGGGCGAGTTCCGTGAGGAGGACGCCCCGCCAGCCGAACTCCTCGCCGAACGCGAAGACGGCGTTGATCGTCGCGCCGAAAACGAGCGCGGCGACGACTGTGATCAGAAGGTTGAGCGGCCACTCCGGGAGCGACGGACCGACGGGGGCGTCCGCGTCACCCCCTTCGGGCGCGAACTCCGTTCCCTCGCCGGTGAGCGGGTTCGCGTCGGGGACGAACTCGACGCCGGGAAGGAGTATCGAGAGGCCGGTACCGATCAGTATCAGGACGATCGGCGCGACGGCGGCGACGGCGAGCCATCGATACTCGTTCCACGGGAACCGAAGGCCCGCCCGTTCGAACGACGGTGTCGCGACGATACACGTGAGGATACCGGCGAGCATCGGCGTGAACATGTACGCGGGCGCGAGGGCGATCATGCTCACGCCGACGAACTGCGAGACGGCCACGAACGCACTCGAGAGCGCGATGAGCGATCCGAGGAAGATCAGGAGTGGGTGACGATCCATCGCGTGTTCGTCCCGGGAGATACGCGCGATGCTGTAATGTAGCTGTGTATTTTACATCGTTCGTTCGGTGGAATCGCGACGGGTATCGGCGGTGCATTGATGGGACCCGCAAAGCGCAACCCCTTCCCGTCCGGCACCGCTACACCGGGTATGACCGAATCGTTCGAGGGCGACGCCGTCGACCAGTGGCGAACCGAACTCGAGGAAAAACGAGCCGAGAAAGACGAGTTCTTCGCCGAGCACCCCCAGTCGCCGATTCCCCCCGACGAACGGGAGACGTTCGACGGACTCGAGTACTTCGGCCCGGATCCGTCCTACCGCGTGAACGCGACGGTCGAGAGCCACGACGACCCCGATGTCGTGTTGATGGACACGACCGCAGGTCGGGAGATGCGATATCTCCGCGTCGCGACACTCTCGTTCGACCTCGAGCGCGCGGACGACGACCTCGAGGACGGAACGTTCGAACTGGCTGCCTACCGACTCGAGAATCCGAACGAGCGGCAGTTGTTCGTCCCGTTCCGGGACAAGACGACCGGGCAACAGAGCTACGAGGGCGGTCGGTACATGGAACTCGCACCGGAGCAGGACCTCGAAGACGGAGACGAGATCGTCGTCGACTTCAACCTCGCGTACACGCCGTTCTGTGCCTACAGCGAGACCTACGACTGTCCCCTTCCACCCGAGGAAAACTGGCTCGAGATCGCGGTTCCCGCCGGCGAACGCTTCGAGTGAGACGGTCGCGACGTCCTCGGATCGCGAGAGCGTACGTTCACGTCCCAGAATCGAAAACGTTCCACGCGAAGTGTTCGTTCACACTGGACCCCGAAACTGTCTGTTCACACTGACGGACCTTGAGGACCCACAGAGACTTGTTCTTTGCTAGCACACATCCATATATGCCGACGATACACTACGACGGGGAGCGACTCGAGTGCGACCGAGGGGAGATTCTCCGGGATGCGTTGCTGAATGCGGGGCTGTCGCCACACAACGGTGCGGCAACGCGGCTCAATTGCGGCGGTCGCGCGACGTGTGGCACCTGTGCCGTCCGAATCGATGGTGACGTGAGCGAACCGTCGGCGGCAGAGCGTCGACGGCTCGGGATTCCACCCCTGCGAGGCCAGGACGACCTGCGGTTGTCCTGTCAGACCGAGGTGCTCGGAGACGTCGACGTGAGGAAGGGTGACGGCCTGTGGGGCCAGCGAGAGCGAGTGGAGGAACCGCGCGGATCGATCGAGTCCGACGAGCGAACCGACACGCCGGATTCGACCCAGTGAACGAGGGGCTGACTGGAAATACGTCCCACTGCGGGATCGAAACCGGAGAGTTCCCGCTCAGCGTGCGTACTCGAACGCAGACGGCGATCGATAGCCCGACTTCGAAGTTCGCTCGAGTGGAAATCAGGGGGCGACACCGACCGTGAGCAGCGTACCGTACTCGCGGTAGCGCTCGACCATCTCTTCTCGGCTGTCCCAGTCGTCGGTCGGGAATTCGTCGGCGTCGGGGATCGTGATCTCGCGATCCGGAACGTTGTCCTGTTCTGCGACGTAGAGGCCAGCATCGTGGAAGGCGCTCCGATACTGGTCGCGATCCCAGCGAGTCATCGGAATCGAGATCGATTCCTGCCACGCGTGAGAGTAAACGTTCTCCTCGTAGTAGTTGACTGCACAGTAGAAGGTCCCACCCGGCCGGAGGATTCTGGCGATCTCCTCGAGGGTGTGGTGTGGATCCGCCGCGTAGTAAAACGCCTCCATCGACCAGACGTGGTCGATCGAGTCGGCGGCGAACGGAAGCGAGTCGAAATCGCCGACGAGATAGCCGACACCGGGATCGGCGGTGTAGCCGGCGGCGTTTCGCGCCATCTCCGGTGCGCCGTCCAGACCGTAGACGCGGCCGGCACCCTTCGTCTCCCGTAAGGCTCGCCCGGCGTATCCGCTGCCACAGCCGAGGTCGAGGACAACGTCGCCCGGTTCGATCGGCATCCGCGCCAGCGCGTGTTTCGCGGTGTGCCAGTGGCGTTCTTCCATCCCTCTGTCTTTCCCGCTCGCCGCCCACTCGTCGAACTCCTCGCGGACGCTCATATCCGTCGTTCGAGCAGAAACGCCTTCCCCGTTACGGGTTCCCGGTCGGCGCTCGAGCCGTCTTCGAGGGTACAACGTCGCGAGCCGGACCCGATCGACCGGAACGCGAGGTGATTGACATCGGCCGAGGCGCAAGATGGCCGGTGGCTCGAGCCGTCTTTCTCCGGGAACTCAAGCCGACCGACAGACTCTTTAGGATAGCCTAAAAAGTAGTGTGCAGGGGTTTAGGTCAGCCAAAACCGTGGGCATCATCGAGGCTGACGACCCTCGAGCGGTAGCTGCCGCCGCGTTTTTTCCGAACCGACGACGAACATCGGAAGCTATATGTGTTTTAGGTCGACCTAAAACTAGACATGGTACGACGCGACAGCAGTCAGACGCCTCGAACGACCAGTCGACGACCGTTTCTCGCCCTGGCAGGCGCCGCCGTCGCCGGAACGACCGGGATCGCAGGCTGTCTCGGGGACGAGAACGGCAACGGCAGTGGTAACGGCGGAAGTGACGACGGCGGCAACGGCGGTGGCAACGGCGGAAGTGACGACGGTGGCAACGGCAACGGAGACGCCGGGGGCACAACTGTCGCCGACGCCGAGCCGCTTGCCAGCCCGGTCGACCCGAGCGGGGTTTCCTGGGACGATCTCGGCGATCTCGAGGGTGATATCACTGTCTACTCCGGTCGAACTCGCGACCAGATCGATCTGGTGTTCGAAGAACTCGAGAACGAGTACGACGGACTCGAAATCCACCGAAATTACGACGACAACGACGTGCAGGTCAATCAACTGGTCCAGGAAGGCGACGCAACACCAGCAGACGTGTTCTACTCACAGGACCCAGGAGCGCTCGGTGCGGTCCACGACGAGGGCCTCGTCCAGGAGCTTCCGGAAGACGTCGTCGACACCGTTCCCGAGAGCTACCGCGAACCCGGCGGACACTGGACCGGCGTCAGCGGACGCGTCCGTTCGATCATGTACAACGAGGATCGCCTGGACGAAACGCCGTTCGATAGCTGGGACGAGCTTCCGACGGACATCTTCGCGTACGCGGAAGACGATCGATTCAAGGGCATCATCTCGACGCGTCCGAACTCCGGAACGTTCCGCGGGTTCATTCAGGCGATGGTCGACCTCGAAGGCGAAGAGGCGACGCGACAGTGGGTTCGGGACTTCATGGATCAGGACCCACAGCTGTTTTCGGGTGGGAGCAGCCAGGCCGCAGCCGTCGAACAGGGCGGTGACGACGACCCGATCATCGGGCTCGGCAACAGCTACTACGCCGCGCGACTGGTTAACGAGGATCCTGACTCGCCGATCCGGGTGACGTTTACGGAAGACGACCCAGGAAGCCTGTTCAGCGTCGCGGGCGTCGCCGCCACGAACAGCGTCGAGGACCCCGAACTTGTCGCCGAATTCGTTCGTCACCTCGTCGCCGTGGAAGGACAGGAGTTCATGATGGACGCCAACGGCGAATTCCCCGTCGTCGAAGGCGTCGATTACGTCGGCCCGCTACCCAGCCCCGACGAGCTCAACTCGCCGACGTTCGATCTCAGCGAGTTCGACATGGAACTGCAAGAAGCCAGCGAACTTCTGGAAGACGAAGGCATGATGCCGCTATAGCGGCAGTCAGCCGTTTCGATCACCGATCGGAAACGCGGTCGCTGTCCGCAGGCGATCAGAACTGTCCGACGAGCCAATCAAGAGTTTCAAGAACGTCGAGCGCCGACCGGTCGATTACGCGAACTGATCCAATCGGTGCGCGAGACACACGATGAAATCGACAACGAACGACGCCGAGACCACACATCGATCCGATTCGATCGGTGGTCGGCTCAAGCGCATCGACCCGTGGATGGTCGGGTTGGGTGCGCTGAGTGCCATTGTCGCCTTTCTCGTCGTCACCCCGATGTTCTGGGTGGTGTGGCAAGCGTCGACGGTCGAGTTCTCACGTGCGTACAACCTCGTCGTCTCCTCACAGACCGCGCTGATCACCGCGAACAGCATCGTATTGATGTTGTCCGTCACGCTGTTTTCGATCTTGCTCGGCGTTCCGCTCGCCGTACTGACGACACGAACCGACCTCCCATATCCCCGATTTTGGACGGTCGTGGCCGCGCTCCCGCTCGTCATTCCGAGTTACATCGGCGCGATCGCGTTCGTCTCCATGTTCGGCTCGGGCGGTGAGGTCGACTCCCTGCTCGGGTTCACGCTTCCCCGCGTACACGGGCTCCGAGGCTCCGTATTCATCATCACACTGTACACGTATCCGTACGTGTTTCTGACGACCAGAGCCGCCCTCATTTCGATGGACAGTTCCCTCGTTGATGCGGCTCGCACGCTCAACGCTGGTCCGCTCGAGGCGTTCCGCCGGGTCACGTTTCCCCAGATTAGACCCGGAATCGCCGCCGGGGCGTTGCTCGCCGGTCTCTACGCGATATCGGACTTCGGAACGCCGGCGTTCATGCAAGCCAGCGTGTTTACCAGCACGATATACTGGGAGTTCAGCGGATTCGCCCCCGAGTACGCAGCGTTGCTCGCGTTACAGTTGGTGGCGATCGTCGCCGTCGTCCTCGTCATCGAAGCTGGCATCGGACGCGACGAAGACGCCAGCGGCGACACGGACGGAAGCGGGAGTACGATACGGCTCGGCAACTGGAAGTGGCCGGCGATGAGCTTCGTCTCGCTTCTCGGCTTTCTCACACTCGTCGTTCCAGTCACGATCTTTACGAGTTGGCTGTTCCGCAGCGAGGGAGACCGGATTCCGTCCCTCGAGTTTCAGTGGGAGTTCGTCTACCACTCGGTTCGGCTCGCACTCCTGGCGGCAGTGGTAGCGTGCGCGTTCGCCCTGCCGGTTGCATACTACTCCGGGCGGACGAACTCTCTGGTGTCTCGTGTCCTCGAGCGGGCAACCTACGTCGGCTTCGCCGTTCCAGGGGTCGTTATCGGACTCGCGCTGGTGTTTCTGGGAACCCGAACGTTCCCCTCGCTGTACAGACGGGGGGTCTGGCTGCTCGTGTTCGCGTACGTTATTCGATTTCTGCCACAGGCAGTCGGTACCGTCCGGTCGTCCGTCCTGCAGGTCGACAGCCGAACGATCGAGGCAGCTCGCACCCTCAACGTCGGTCGACTCGAAACGTTCCGGCGGGTTACCCTCCCCCAGATCATGCCGGGAGTGATCGCCGGCGGCATCCTCGTGTTCCTGACGACGATGAAAGAACTCCCGGTGACGTTGATGGTCGGACCCGTCGGGATGGATACGCTCGTCATCATCATCTGGGACGCCCAGGATGCGCTGGCGTATCGGTACGCGGCCATCCCGGCGCTGTTTCTCGTCCTCATCTCGGGACTCTCGATGCTGGTCTTGTTACGACAGGAAGGATCCGACCTGAGTTGACATCCGGACGGGAGTCCGGATTCCGTGCACTTCGACAACCGCGCTCGAGGCCGTGAATCCGCACTATTAAGTCGATTCCGGAAGTTGTTCAGGCCGACATGGACTATCGGCTCGAAATCGAGGGAACACCGGAGACGATTCCCGGTGGGACTGGCGTCCTCTTGCTCCACCCGAGTACCGGGGAGACCGACCGAATCGATACCGACTTTCTGAAGACGGATACCGACCACTTCCTCGTCGTCTCCACGCGAACCACTGCCCGCGAGGTCAGACAGAAACTCGAGTACTACGACGTCGACGAGGAACGCGCCGAGATCCTCGACACGCTGAGCATCGACCGCGGCTACTCCCGGCGCAAGACCGATACCGTCCACTACGTCGCCGCTCCCGACGACGTCGACGGCATCGTCGAACACATCGACGGCTTCCTCGAGTCCCACGACGGCAAACTGCGCCTCAGTTTCGACTCCGTCACCGAACTCGCCTACTACGCCGGCGACGACGACGCACTCGAGGCCGTCGACCGCATCCTCGAATTACTCGCAGAACACGACGCGGTCGGCCTCTTTCACCTCTCGGAGGAACCCCACGACCCCTCGATCGTCGAGGACTTCCGCAACCGGTTCGACGGCGTGATCGACCTCGACGAGGACGGAAGCGTCGACGCCGAATTCTGAGTTCCGGACACGGAGAACGGAATCGATCCGTATCGAATCCACCAGCGACCCACGACATCGACCGCTCCACACGCCCGAATACAGCATCGACCGATCTACATGCCCGAATACGACAAACTCGTTCGCGACCGTATCCCGGAGATCATCTACGCAAACGACCAACGACCCGAAACCCACGTCGTGGACGGCGACGAGTACGCCGACCGGCTCGCGGCCAAGCTCCGGGAGGAAGCCGTTGAGTTCGACGACTCCGAGAACTCGAGGAACTGGCGGACGTTCTCGAGGTCGTCCACGCCATCCTCGAAGCCCGCGGGGAGGGGCTATCCGATCTCGAGGAGCGACGCCGACAGAAGCGATCGGATCGCGGCGGGTTCGAGGACGGTATCGTCCTCGAGTGCGTCGACGAGTCGTAGCTCTGGATTCGAACCGGAGTGGTCGTAATTGAAACGCCGGACCCTCCTTCGAACTGCGTTCACTCGGCGAGCGAGTCGAACGTCTTCTCGGCCCACCTGATCGCGTACTCGGGAGCGTGATCGCGATACGCCTCCGTGTCGAGTGCGTCGAACGGAGCCGGTAACTCGAGGTCGTGTTTGATCGCCGCACACGCGAGTTCCGTCGCGTCGGCGAAGTCGGTCTCGCCGCGGGCGACCGCTCGAGGCAGTTCCGACACGCGGCCCTCGAGGCGGTCGCCGGCGTCGCGCCAGGCGTCCGCGAGGGCGGGTCGATCGTCTTCCCATCCCGCGAATACCTCGCGAGTATGGAGTCCGATCCAGCCGTCGTACAGCGCAGCGCCGACCTGATAGGTGTCGCCGGGCCCGAGGTCGACCGCGCGGTCGAGGTCGCGGTAGCCCTCCTCGAAGAATCCGAGGAAGTGGTCGGGTATCTCGAGGCCGAGTTCGACGAACGCCTCGGCGAGGAGGAACTCGAGGAACGGTTCGGGGGCCCCTTCGACCCGGGCCTTGATCAACACGACCGGCGGCTCGGCCTGGCGCGTCCAGACGATGCTTCCGTCACCCGGCATCCCGATCGTAAACTCCGATCCCGCGTAACGGGCGAGCAACGTCGGCGCGTCCTCCGGCAGCCACTCCGCGGGATAGGTGGCCGGCTCGAGCGCGTCGACGACGAGACCCAGTTCTTCCGCGACCTCCGGCGAGAGGGTCTCGAAGTCCCGCTCGCAGTCGAAGACCAGGGCCTCCGGCGCGTGATCGTCCCGAACCCCCTCGAGGGAACTCGAGAGGTCGTGGGCGTCGAACATCAGGCGAAGACTGTCTGGAAGACGAGCAAAAGCGACAGGACGGCCGAAATGGCGACCGTACCGACGACGATCTTGGTTGCAGTACTCATACCCGAAGCCAGTCGCCGACGTCGCTTAAATCCATCTTTCTCGGCGTCGTCGCTCGGTTTCCCCCTTGCTCGGTGTCATCCCTCGATTCGCCGGTTTCCGGCCCGTCGAGTCGTATATCGACGCCGGTGGATAGCGTCACGACTGAAACCGATCGCACACCGTCGTCGATCAATACTCTATGAAGACTGGTATCCGCAATTATCGTCATACAACCCCTCCTGTTTCGCGTAGAAACAAGCCACTAACGCACAATACAGAAGTTGTACAAGGAAGATTGTCTCGAGGGGAAACACTGGTTTGGAGAAGAAGGCTAGAGAACGGGGCGGTCGTCACCGAACGGGTTACTCGTCGCCGTCGCGCCAGGAATCCGGAACGTCGATGACGTACCGGCCGTCCTCCTGCAGGGAGATGATGTACTCCTCGCGGTTGTACAGTTCCATCAGATTGAGTTCGTACTGGCCGGGGTTGAGGATCTTGATACTCTCGAACTGCTCGTTGAGTTCGGCCCGGAGATCTTCGATCGACGGCTGATCACCGGTCGGTTCGCTGACGACGCGTCCGTTTTCCGGCGCCGCTTCGCTGTCAGGATCTGGCGGTTCCTCCGTCCCGTCTTCCGGGTCGTCATCCGAATCAGATTGCCGGCGTTCGGCCGGGGGGCGGTCGGACGCCGTCGGGAGTTCGTCCCTGGGAACGACCTCGCTTCTGGCGTCCGCCTGGGCCGACTCCTCCGTCTCAGCGAGCGTCGGCGACTCTTCACCAGCAGTTCCGTTCGAATTGGCCTCCGTCCAGTCCTGCTCGGACGCCGACGGCGGGGACGGGTCGGTTTCCGGTCGAGACCGTTTTGCTTCCGCCCGGTCTTCCGGGCGACGAGCCGTCTCGGGCCACGCCCGGTCCGAAACGTCGGACTTCTCGAGGCGATCGCTCGAGGGTTCGGTTCGGGGTCGGTCGAACTCCGAGTTCGCTTTTTGATCGGCCGATACCCAGTCGGTACCGGTTTCGGACGACGGGTCGGGCGATCCGGACCCGTCGAATCTATCCGGTTCACCTCCTTTATCGGCGATTTCACTCCGGGAGTCGGAGCGATCCGCTCCGGACGGCGTGGCGGGGGTAAACTGAAACCTGTTTCCGCCACAGTCCGGACACCCAGACAGCATCTCCTTGGAGCCGTCCGGGAACGTCCGGCCGCAGTTCGTACATTCGTGAGGCATTAGTTTCTGGACACGAGTGCGCTGATGAGCGTTTCGTCCTTGTGGAGCGTCTCGATCTGGTTTGCCGGTCCGATCACCGTCAATTTCGCTTCCGAACCGTCACTTCCCATGATCCGTCCGAGCAGTGAGGAGTCGCTACTATCCGATTTCGGGTAGGTCTCGATTTCGATCCCGTTGAACTCGTCCGGATTGATCTCCGCCATCGTCGTCTCGATGAGTTTGCTCTCTTCGTCGGGCGTCAGCCCCTCTTCCAAGATGACTATGTTGCCGTCGTGGACGCCATCGAGAATCATTCTGATCTTCTCCATGGTCGCCATACTCTCCATGCGTTCGCCGCTGATCAGATCGATCTGGATGCCGTCCGACGGATCCGTGTCGTCCGCGTTAGTTGCTTTGGGCATCGGAAATCACCCGAAGTACTCCGCGATGTTCGCGTAGACCTCGTCCATGTTTTCGCCTTCTTTTGCGGAGAGCGGAACGGTCTTGTGCTGTGGAAACGCGTCTTCGATCCGTTTGACGCTCGAGTCGTCCAGGTCGATTTTGTTCGCGAAGATGAGCACGGGGAGGTCGCGGGATTCGATGATGCCGATCAGCATCGTGTTGACCTGCGTGATCGGATCCTCCGCGCTATCGAGAACGTAGATGACGCCGTCGACGTCCTCCCGGAGCCAGTGCATCGCTTCGGCGACGCCTTCGGTTGCCTCTCGAGAGCGACGGATCGCGTCGTCTTCTTCCATCTCGTCGGTGAACTCTTCGTAGTCGACCTTCGTCGTCACGCCGGGCGTATCGACGATATCGATCGTCACCGTCTTTCCATTTCGCTCGATCTCGACGTTTTCTTTTCTACGCGCGCGACGAGTCTCGTGCGGGATGTGACTCTCAGTCCCGATGGCGTCGCCGGTCCAGTCTCGAGCGATCCGGTTCGCGAGGGTCGTTTTTCCAGCGTTCGGCGGACCATAAATACCGATTCGTTTGGGCTCCTGTTCGGAGAACAGGCGGTCCGTAGCCCGAGATATACTATCTTTGAGTTCTGTGAACAGTCCCATCGTTAGGGCCTCCAGCACACGGGGTGTGTCTGCGCGTACTACTGAACCGAACTCACTTAAGCCTACGTCAAACGAGTTGACTCTCGGACAGGAGTGAATGTTCACCACTCCATCTTTTATATGGTGGCGGTGTCGTCCGGTCACTGAATCAAACTCCCACCGAATTGATCTCGAGGTAGATGCCAGAATTCACGTCTGCGATGCCGGGGAAACTGGCTGGAATCTTCCCAGTGACTATTTTGTAGGTCGATCAATGACTAACCGGAGATCAGCCAATGACCGCTCAGAAACTCAACTGAAGATAGTCCAAACATTTAACCAGTTACCATTCAGGAGGCCGACCGTAGATAGTTCAGGTTTCCAATTAGTTGGCAGCCAGAACCGCAACCAGTTATTGACGGAGAACCGAGATTAACCACCCCCACCCCTTCGTTTCGACTGGAGAGTAACAGAGACGTCCCGTTCGATGGGCGTGAGTGAACCGTTGCTGGAAAGGGATTGTCGTGAGAACCGACGTACTGAGGGCTCTTTCGAACGATTCTGGCGGATACGACAGAACTAGTAACTTGGAAGGTATTTTCGGGTAGATCTAGTTCGATCTAGTAAATAAACCAAACCACTCTAGTAAATATATTATTCTGCTAGTGGTACGGACCTTATTTCTAACCAACCAACATAAAACCTTCCATTATAAAATCCTTCGAGCCTCCTCCCTTGTTCGGACCGTTCCACCTGAAACGAAGGGGTGGGGGGTCAGGGGTGTCATCAGTCACCAACCAACACACCCATCGATCACCCATCACTATCATCATCAGTCAATCACTCATCACACACCCATCTCATCATCTGTCACCCGGCCATCTCATCATTCGTTCGCGTGTTCACTCGAGAACCGAACCCCTGCTCCGAGACGATCGAAAAGACGTTCGAGAGGTCATTCACCGATCAGCTGGAAGCGGATCGACGTCACGTGTCGAACCGTACTCGATAAATCACCGAAATACCCCCGCGAGATTGACGCTAGCGTAACGTGCGTAACCCCAACGTAACCGCCTGTTCGAGAAATGCCTGACCAATACCTTCCAAATCAACGCTTATAGTGGCATGAGATGGCCGAATATTGGATATTCGCCCGATCGTATCTAGTCTGCGATGCTGAATTGAAGGGAAGAATTTATTATCGAGGTGTTCCTCTGCTTCGTTTGCATCAACTGGATCCGAACTGGGACGGTTATCTCGTAGGTTGGCCGTATTTCCCCATCTACACCCGTCTAATCCGGCTCCCGGCTTCGGAATTCCACTCGAAATGAGGGGGGCGTGTACGACGAATGTCAGACGAGGATATGAACACGACCGGTTCGAACGAGATAGACGGTACGCGCGGGTTCGCGACGGAACTCGGTGTGACCGATATCGGCGACGAGGAGTCGAATCAGGGATTGTTCGACGATTTGCTCAGCGGCGAGCCGATCTTCGAGAACAAGGAAGTTCTCCGGCCGTCGTACACTCCCCACGAACTCCCACACCGCAGCGACCAGATCAACAAGATGGCGACGATCCTCGTGGCCGCCCTCCGTGGTGAGACGCCGTCGAACATTCTCATTTACGGCAAAACGGGAACCGGAAAGACCGCCAGCGCGAAATTCGTCAGCAAAGAACTCGAGAGCACGTCCAAGAAGTACAGCGTCCCGTGTGACGTCGAGTACATCAACTGTGAGGTTACCGATACGCAGTATCGCGTGCTCGCACAGCTTGCGAACAAGTTCATCGAAAAGAACGAACAGCGTATAGACGATCGGATCGACTCACTCGAGGAGTTACTCGCGGCCGTCGACGATTACGATCCGGGATCCGAGTCACCGGAGTTCGAAATCGCATCCGAGAACGAGTCGGAGCTTTTCGCCGATCCCACGGCGGACGGAGGGAGCGAACGCAACGTTTCGACTGGAACTACCAACTCCGATACTGATGGTGATTTCACACCTGAAACAGGGGGGTCTCCGGCGGAGCGGTCGACGGACGACGTTTCCGACGCTGAATCGGATCCCGACCGTCGGGTTTCGGAGGCTGAGGGACGTGCTCGACCCGAAGCAACGGGTCCCGCCAATACCGACGATACTCCTGACGCACGTTTCCCGTCCGATCACCCGCTCGAGTCGACGTCTTTTGACTCCCGCCAGGCGGTCGAAGACCGCATCGTCGACCTCAAGGAGGATAAAGAGTCGTTCGAGGAAGTGCCGATGACGGGGTGGCCGACGGATCGCGTCTACAGCGTCTTTTTCGACGCAGTCGACTACGACGAGCGAGTCGTCGTCATCATGCTCGACGAGATCGACAAACTGGTCGAGAAAAGCGGCGACGACACCCTCTACAATCTCTCACGGATGAACTCCGAACTCGAGAATTCACGGGTGTCGATCATCGGTATCTCGAACGACCTGAAGTTCACAGACTTCCTCGATCCCCGCGTCAAATCTAGCCTCGGTGAGGAAGAGATCGTCTTCCCGCCGTACGACGCAAATCAACTGCGGGACATCCTCCAGCACCGGTCGGAAGTCGCGTTTAAAGGCAGTGCACTTTCAGACGACGTAATCCCGCTCTGTGCGGCCTTTGCCGCACAGGAACACGGCGACGCTCGTCGCGCGCTCGACTTGCTTCGAACCGCGGGTGAACTCGCAGAGCGCTCCCAGGCGGAAACGATCGTCGAAGAACACGTTAGACAGGCCCAGGACAAGATCGAACTCGACCGCGTCGTCGAGGTCGTCCGGACGCTCCCGACCCAGAGCAAACTCGTCCTCTTTTCGATCATCCTGCTCGAGAAAAACGGCGTCCACAGCATCAACACCGGTGAGGTGTTCAACATCTACAAGCGTCTCTGCGAGGAGATCGATGCGGACGTCCTCACCCAGCGGCGCGTGACTGACCTCATCAGCGAACTCGACATGCTCGGGATCGTCAACGCGGTCGTCGTCTCGAAGGGCCGGTACGGCCGGACCAAGGAGATCAGCCTCTCGGTTCCACTCGAGGAAACCGAGGCCGTCCTGCTTTCTGACTCCCGGCTTTCTGACATCGACGACGTCCAGCCGTTCGTCCAGGCCCGCTTCGAGAACTAGGGTTCGATTCCAGTTGATCTGGAATCATCGACGAATCGAAATAGGTGGAGTGATTGCATTCGCGTATGCGACGACGGACTCTCATCGTCGGATCGGCGACGTTTTCTGCGATTTCCGGCTGTCTACTCGACGACGAGGGCGATGCCAAAGCGCCCGAACTCCACGGAATCGGTCGTCTCGAGATCGTCATCGACGGTTCGCCGGTCGATCTCTCCGAAGACCGGTTCCAGGCCGAACATGCCGACAATTACTCGATGGACTTTCACTTTCACGAGGAGACGGACTTCTGGTATATGGAGGGAGAGGAACCGGTGACGTTCGCCGAAGGGATCGATGCCATTCCGTACTTCGAGTACCGGCAGGACGCCGGTGCCCACGTCGTAACCTACGACGGAACGGCGTATCACGGGGACGAATCCGGAACGGAGCTGCGATTTCGCGTCGACGACGACGAGGTCGAGCCGACCGAGTACGTCCTCGAGGACGGCGACGACCTGCTGCTCGAGATCAGTACTGGCGGGTGATCTCTTGCGGTCTCGAGTACGCTCTCTCGCATCGGCTCGGAGTATGGGTCTCTCGGTTGTGTCGACGCCGTTGTAATGGAGCCCTCTCCGTCGAAACGTCTTTGGTACGAGAGTCCGATCGAGTCAGCTTGACCCGTCATGACTATTGTTCGAATGAGCACTAATTTTCTAAATATGTGGGGATATAATCCTTAATAGTTCATGAATGTTTTGTGTATGTGGTTGCGGGCGTATATATTACAAACTCTAAAAAGCATTGTCTTTTTCACGGAACTCTGCGAGTGTGTACCATGTGGAAGTGCAAACAGTCCGTCGTCACGGTCTGTCGGCTTGCGTTTGGGGCCGATAGCTGGCTGACGACCAGTGGTGATACCCCAGTCTCTCTCGAGGCAGCCACTGAACGAATCGATCGTCTCATCGCTCTCGAGGAACAACTCGCTAAACCGAGAGTCACGACTCGGGATGGCGAGTGACCGTCAGATGAAACGGTTTCAGTGGGTTCTGTTGTTCGGGATCGTGGTCGTGGCGATAAGTCTCCGCCCCGCCGTCGCCTCGGTCTCGCCCGTTCTAGAGACGATTCGAGCCGATCTCGGTCTTTCGTACACGGCACTCAGTTTGCTCACCACAATCCCCATCCTCTGTATGGGTGCGTTCGCACTGACGGTTCCGGCGATCACGGATCGGGTCGGTCGCGAGCGGGGCGTGTTCTGGGGCATCGTTCTCATCACCGTTGCAACGGGAATCCGTCTGGGAAGTCGACACGTTTTGGTACTGTTCGGAAGCACTCTCCTGGTCGGAATCGGTATCGCTGTCACTCAGTCGCTGCTTCCGTCGCTCGTCACGGAGTACTTGCCAGGACGGGAATCGTTCGCGACTGGTGTGTACACGGCGAGTTTGACGGTGGGTGCGGCGCTCGCCGGCGGGGTGACTGCCCCGATCGGCGATCTCGTTGGCTCCTGGCCGGCGGCGCTGGCCGTCTGGGCTGTCCTCGCAGCGATCGGTGTTCCTCTCTGGTATCTGAGTTGGCGGTGGGCTGTCCGCCGGAAACCCGCGAGTGACGACGGTGGGGATCGAGTACGCCTTCCGTGGCGAAATCGGTGGGCGATCGTACTGACGCTGTTTTTCGGCAGTTCGTCGACGATGTTCTTCGTCGTACTGGCCTGGCTCGCTCCGAGGTACGTGGCGCTGGGATGGGGGGCGAGTCACGCTGGGATGCTTCTCTCGGCGTTCGTCGTCGCACAGCTCGGTGGAAACCTGGCGGTGTCGGCGGTTGGGGACCGGCTGAGCGACCAGCGACCGCTGTTTGCGCTGATGCTGTTTTCGGTCATTGGCGGGGCGACGGGCGTCGTGATCGCTCCACAGTTTGTCCCGTGGATCTGGGCGGTTCTCCTCGGTATCGGCACCGGCGGATTGTTCACGCTGGGGCTTACCTTGCCGGTGATCTACGCCGCTGGACCGACGGCGACGGACGGACTCGCTTCGATGATTCTCGGCGGTGGATATTTCATCGCCGCGATCGGTCCGGCCGCCGCGGGCGTCCTTCTGGACGTCACCGGCGGGTACACCGCGGCGTTCGGTGGTTTGGCTTTTCTGTCGGTAGTACTACTGGCCGTGTCGATGCGGTTCGAACCGGGACGAGAGACGGTTACAGTACAGGTCTCGGAGCGATCCGGACGTGACAGGGTTTGATTCAGCCGGCCGGCGAACTCGAGTGTAGGGCCGCTCGAGGCGATCGTGTCTGGTCCGAACTCCTGTCGCATGAACTCCTGTCTCGATTTTTCGAGGCGGTCGGAAATTGGTCGTGATCGCTCCAGTTTCGGTCGTGTCGATCCGGTTTACAGTGACAAAAACCCGTATGAAGCGGGCTGTGAAAACGACACGGGGGCGATCATCCCGCCGAACAGGGAGTCGAAGAACAGTCGAACGTGTCCGAGCCACGGAACTCGGATCATCGCTTTACCGGTGACCCAGTCGGGATGGACGACGGTGGTTCCGGCCCCGCCGTGGTACTGGTCGTAGCCGCTGTTGTCGTCGCCTTTCGTCACGAAGCCGTCGTGTGGCGCGGGGCAGGTCGGCACCTCGGCACAGGTGGCATCGGCGACGTACTCGTCGTTCGCCCTGGTGTCGACCCAGTTTTCGCCTTCGTCGACCCAGAAGTGTGCACGGTGGATGATCGGCGTCCGATACTCGCTGCCGTCCGGTTTGAAGACGATGACGTCGCCGGGCTGGCCGAACTTCTCGTGATCGGCGTTCTGTCCGTCCTCGAGGGTCACGACGCCGGTACCGTCGGTCGCCTGATCGCCGGCGAATCGGTCGTCGTCGACGACGAAGATCAGATCCCCTCGTTCCATGTTCGGCTCCATGCTCCCGCTCTCGACGGCGACCAGCGGCGGCCAGATACCGCTGATCGCGAACAGAACGAGCGCGATTACCGCGACGATGGCGACGCTACTCAACACGTCCCGGACGGCGACGACCGTGCCGTCGTCGGTTCCGAGAAACCACCGGACGATCCCGTCGTCTTCGATCGTAACGTCGCCGTCGCCGGTGTCTGTCGTTCGCTCGGCGTTTCGCCTCGAGTCGTCGGGGCCGTCCCAGTCGGGGCCCTCGGAGTCGGAGTCGCCGGCGTCCGGATCACCGGAGTGGGGACCGCTCATTATCTCGCCTTTTGCCGGGGCGTGCAATCAAGGTTCTGTTCGTTCGGGGATGGATCGGAATCACCTCTCGAGTCCCCAGACACCGGTCGGATTTCGATCCGCCGGTTTCGAATACGATCGTGTGCCGGCGGAACCGCCGTTTCCTTTTCCGGGCGCAGTTCGCTATCCTTTTTTATCCAGTCGCGAATGCGAGGTGTGTGCCACTCGAGGGACCCGCGAAAATCGTCGACGAACTCACCAGCATGGGGTTCAACGCGGAGCGTGAGGCGGTCACGAAGATCGCCTCGGCGGACCGCCCCGCGGCCGTCTTGGAGCAGGTGATCGAGACGATGCCCGACGACGCACTGGTCGTCCGAACCGGCCACGTCGAATCGGTGCTCTCGAGTGAAGAACCTCTCACCGAACCGACCTCATCCGAGGGTAAACGCGGATCGACCGACGCGGGACCCTCCGACGCGAATCCGCCCGATACAGGCCCGTCCGACGCGGATCCGTCCGACACAGACCCGTCCGACGTAGGTCCGTCCGCTGACCACTCGGATGGCGGTCGGGGGAGCGACGACGAACACCCCTCTGTTTCAACTGGAACTACCCCGCCGATGGGCGGCGATACCGGCGACACGTCTCCAGTTGAAACGAAGGGGTCCGGAGCCGGTCGATCGAGCGATCCCGCGCTCCGATCGCTCGAGATTACCGGCGACATGACCGGTGAGAGCACCGGAACTGGCGAGTACGAGGATTTCGTGGCGGTCTTTCGCGACCGTCTCGAGCGACTCGGTTCGAAACTGAAAGGGCGGGTCAACCACCGGCCGGCGACGGCGATCCAGAGCATGCCCGGCGGCAGCGAGGTCGGCATGGTCGGGCTGGTCAACGACATCCGCTCGACGGCGAGCGGTCACTGGCTGATCGAACTCGAGGACGCCACGGGGACGTTTCCGTGGCTGGTGATGAAAGATCGGGAGTACGCCGATCTGGTCCAGGAGTTGCTCTGTGACGAAGCGCTGGCGATGGAAGGAACGCTCTCGGACGACGCCGGAATCGCGTTCGTCGACTCGATGTACTTTCCGGACGTCCCCCGGACCCACGAGCCGTCGACCGCCGACCGTCACGTACAGGCGGCGCTCATCAGCGACGTCCACGTCGGCAGCGAAGAGTTCATGGCCGACGCCTGGAGTGCGTTCACCGACTGGCTTCACACCCAGGAGGCCCAGCACGTCGAGTACCTGCTGATCGCGGGCGACATGGTCGAGGGCGTCGGCGTCTATCCGAATCAGGACGAGGAACTCGACGTCGTCGACATCTACGAGCAGTACGAGGCGTTCAGCGAACGGCTCAAATCCGTCCCAGGCAACATCGAGGTCGTCATGATCCCGGGCAACCACGACGCGGTGCGACTCGCCGAACCCCAACCGGGGTTCGACGAAGACCTCCGGGAGATCATGTCGGCTCACGACTCGAGGATCGTGAGCAACCCCTCGACCGTGACCCTCGAGGGCGTCTCCGTGTTGATGTATCACGGCGTCTCCCTCGACGAGGTCATCGCCGAACTTCCGGAGGAGAAGGCCAGTTACGACGAACCTCACAAAGCGATGTACCAGCTTCTGAAAAAGCGCCACGTCGCCCCGCAGTTCGGCGGCCACACACGCCTGGCACCGGAAGAGAAAGACCACCTCGTCATCGAGGAGGTCCCCGACATTTTTCACACCGGCCACGTTCACAAACTCGGATTCGGCAAGTACCACAACGTGCTCGCGATCAACTCGGGTTGCTGGCAGGCCCAGACGGACTTCCAGGCGTCCGTCAACATCGACCCCGACGCGGGATATGCGCCGATCGTCGACCTCGATACGCTCGACGTGACCGTCCAGAAGTTTAGCTAGCCCGTTCCACGCATCGACTATCCGATCGTCATCGACGTATCGTTTTCACCCGTGCCAGGACCCCGTTCGTACTGGGCTCGTCGTCCCGCGAACTTTCGGCACCGACCGGCTCTCCTATCGCGGCTTCCAGAGCGAGTGCGACGATACTCAGGAAGATGATGACCGCGCCGAAGACGGTCAATGGCGTGAGCCCACCCTGGAGGAGGCCGATACCGAAAATTATGGTGCCGAGTACCTGCACGCCGAGGACGGTCTCGTAGCGGTGTGATCTCACGTTCATACCGGAGAGACGCTACGAGCGGCGATAAAGCTAGTATCGGATTTACCTGTCTGTCCGGATATCCACTCTATCGTGATCCGGCGTTCGGGGTCACCCCGCGCGAACCGCTCCGGATCGGCTCACGGATCCAATCGAAACTTCACCGTTCGGGAGCCGTCGAACCGTGGCCCCGGTCCCCGGTGTTCGAACCCGAGTTCTTCGGCTGCCGTTCGGACGTGTTCGCCGTCCGAGGAGATGAGCAGTTCGACGGCCATCGACTCCCGTTCGGCGAACCGAACCGGCTCCGCGAGCAGTCGTTTGCAGGCCTCGTCGGTGCCGTCGAGCTGTGTGACGTGTACCGTATCCTCTTTCGCGTCGAAGCTGATAAATCCAAGCAGATCCTCGGGATCGGAGCCGTCGTACTGCGATCTCGAGACGTCAGCGTTCGGATCGTGGGTGCCGTCTTCGGCGACGCGAACCGTCCGATCGTGAACGAGATTTCGCATCACGTCGGTGGGTGAGTCGGCGATCGCCGCGAGCGCGTCGGCGTCTGCCTCGAGTGCGTCCCGTACGTTCATCGTCGTGTGGTAATGCTACGCACGAATATAAAGTCCCGGACGAGCCCCACTGGGACAATGGGACACAGTTATCTGCCCGCTCTGGTAACGAACCGAGTATGAGCCACAACATCGGTAACAGTTCACAGCCACGCTGTGAGGTGACAGTATGCGCGTCGTAGCCAAGTTCGGGGGAACGAGTCTCGGCAGCGGTGAACGGATCGACCGTGCGGCGGATTCGATCGCCGCGGCCGTCGAGGACGGACACGAAATCGCGGTGGTCGCGAGTGCGATGGGGTCGACGACCGACGATCTGCTCGACGACATCACGTTCGAGACGGACGAAGCGGATCGCGCACAGATCGTCAGTATGGGCGAGCGAACGTCCGTTCGGATGCTCAAAGCGGCGTTGTCGGCCCGCGGGATCGACGCCAAATTTCTGGAGCCGGGCAAAGACGACTGGCCGGTGATCACCGACGAGTACGGCGAGGTAGACGTCGAGGAAACGCAAGCACGTGCCCTCGAGGTCGCGAAAACGATGGACGAGGAGGTACCGGTTCTCACCGGTTTCCTCGCGGAGGGTCCGAACGACTCCGTCACGACGCTCGGTCGCGGTGGCAGCGACACGACGGCGGTCATGATGGGTAACTACATGGACGCAGACGAGGTCGTCATCGTAACCGACGTCGAAGGCGTTATGACCGGGGACCCCCGCGTCGTCGAAGGCGCACGAAACGTGGGCAAAATCTCCGTCGACGAACTCCGAAATCTCTCCTTTCGCGGTGCCGAAGTCGTCGCCCCCTCGGCGCTGTCGTATAAGGACGGCCGACTCGACGTCCGCGTCGTCCACTACCAGCACGGCGACCTGCTCTCCGGCGGGACGAGCATCGAAGGCGAGTTCAAGAACCTCGTGGACCTGCGCGAGCGCCCGCTCGCGTGTCTGACCGTCGCCGGCCGGGCGATCCGTAACCAGCCCGGCGTCTTCAGCCACTTGTCCTCGGCGCTGAGCGAGAGCGACGTCAACGTCGACGCCGTAGCCAGCGGGATGGACACGATCACGTTCTACATCGACGAGGACGAAGCCGAACGCGCCGAGAACATCCTCCACCGGGAGGTCATCGCCCGCGACGAACTCTCGAGTGTCACCGTCGACTCGCCGGTTGCGGTCGTACGCGTCACCGGCGGCGAACTGCCGAACCAGCCGGGAGTCGTCAGCGAGATCATCGCCCCGCTCGCCGAGGAACGAATCCACCTGCAGGACGTCATCACGAGCGCGACCAGCGTCGCGGTGTTCGTCGACTGGGACGACCGCGAGAAGACCCTCGAGTTGACCCAGGAACTCTTCTAGATCTCGACGACCGTTTGCGAACTCTGAACGATCATATTTCGGATAATAATCAACCGATACAGCGACGGAAACCGACTGAACCCGTCGATAGACTCTCTCACGGGGTTTTCAGACAGTCCACGTTGGTGACGGTAGTCGGTCCCTTGTCCGGAAGAAACGGGCTCGTAACGAAGGATTGGCGTGGCGGACTCGAGGCCATGAGCACGGACCCCGCAGTAACCGAAGTGTTTCAGGACGTCGAGCCCGACCCGGACGCGGTTCTCGCGGCCGCAGGCGTCGAGTCACCGGACGAACTCGCCGAGAGCGGCGGCGAACACGACCCGACGATCGACGACGAGATCGACGCGGACCCGGACGATCTCGAGGGACTGTTCGCTGGCCTCGAGAGCGCCGTTCCCGATCGGTCCGAGTCACTCGAGTCGGTGGACGATCGTTCGTCGGGCGAGGATCGACGGGGGGCGGACACCGGATCGTCCGCCGATCCGACAGCGGCAGACGACGCGGTTCTGATCGGCGAGCCGACGGTCACGGCCCGACCGACCGACGCGGGGCTCGAGGAACTGGTCGACGGAACTGAGTCCCGACCGGAATCGCGGTCGGCGGGCGGGATCGAACTCGTCGGTCCCACCCCGAGTCCCGACCGGGTCGAAAACGACGCGTTCGGAACCGGTCGAGCGTCCGAGTTCCACTGGTTCGGTGACGAGGTCGAACTCTCGTCCTGATACGGATCGCTGTCTCGTCTCAACCGCGGCTCCCGGTCTCACCGGCGGTGACCAACAGCAAACCGTCTGGGCTCCGGTAGCCGACTGACGGCTGTCCCCGGCTGGCGGTCCGTAACGAATCCCCGAACCTCTCCATCGGTGAGCGAACCTGTCCGTGGTCGATTCGATCGGTTCGTCGGTCACCGAATCACGTCACTCGATTTCAACTCGCTGGACGTCTCAGTGAGGTGTATGGTCGCGTACAAATCGAAGATGGTCGAGTCGATCTCGCTCCCCCCGAGGGACCGCCGAGAGCGAAACCTCGAGGCGGCCGGCTACAACGTTTTCAATCTCGACGCCGATGAAGTCTTCATCGATCTGTTGACCGACAGCGGAACGGGTGCGATGAGCGATTCGCAGTGGGCCGCACTGATTCGGGGCGACGAAGCCTACGCCGGTTCGCGTGGGTTCGACCGCCTCGAGTCGGCCGTCGAGGACGTGATGGGCTTTTCCCATGTAATTCCGGCCCACCAGGGCCGGGGCGCTGAGAACGTCCTCTACGGGACGGTGCTCTCCGAGGGCGACGTCGTTCCGAACAACACCCACTTCGATACGACGCGGGCTCACGTCGCCAACCAGGGGGCAGAGCCGGTCGACTGTCCCGTCGATCGCGCCTTCGATCCGGATGCTTCCGACCCGTTCAAGGGGAACTTCTCGCTCGAGCGAGCGCGGGAGGTGGTCGACGACGTCGGCCCGGAACGCGTTCCGCTCGTGATCCAGACGATCACGAACAACTCGGCGGCGGGACAGCCGGTCAGCGTCGAGAACACCCGTCGAGTTCGCGAGTTCGCCGACGAGATAGACGCGACGTTCGTCGTCGACGCCTGCCGGTTCGCGGAGAACGCCGCGTTCGTTCGCCGCCGCGAGGAGGAGTTCGCCGACCGGGAAATCGACGAAATCGCACGAGAACAGCTCGGGCACGCGGACGCGGTCGTGATGAGCGGGAAGAAAGACGGCCTCGTCAACGCCGGCGGTTTCGTCGCGACCGACGACGCCGACCTCTACGAACGGTGCAAACAGCGTGCGATCCTCTACGAGGGGTTTCCGACCTACGGCGGCATGGCCGGCCGGGACGTCGCCGCGCTGGCCGTCGGGCTTCGCGAGGCCGTCGAGGAGGCGTACGTCACCGACAGAATCGATCGCGTGGCAGCGTTCGGCGAGATGCTCGCGGACGTCGGCGTGCCGATCTACGGCCCCACCGGCGGTCACGCCGTCTATCTCGACGCGGGGTCGGCGCTCTCACACCTCCCGGCGGAAGCATTTCCGGGACAGGCGTTCGTCTGTGAACTGTACCGCGAGGGCGGCGTTCGCGGCGTCGAACTCGGCAGCTTCGCGTTTCCGGAAACGGATCGACCCGAACTCGTGAGACTCGCCGTTCCGCGGCGAACCTACAGCCGCGAGCACTTCGAGCACGTGGCCGAAACCGCCGCTACCGTCCTCGAGAAACGAGAGGAGGTCGTCGGATTCGAGATCGCCGCCGAACCCGAAATCCCCGAACTCCGTCACTTCACGGCCGGGCTCGAGCCGTTGGCGTAGTCGTCCGGGTTCACTCGAGTCGATGGAAACCCAACCGGTCGTCGAGCGCGCTGTCGATTCGAGCGAGTTGCCGATTCGAGTGGGCCGTCGATTCGAGGGTTCCTGATTCGAGCAGTCTAACTCGAGACGATTCCACGAGCGCGGTCTCGAAAGCTCGGTTCCTCTTCGGACTGACTCTCGAATTGCCGTCTCGCCAGCGACTGGAGTCCGGAGTCGGTCGACGTCGATCCGGAGTCGCCGAGTCCGGCGAGCCACTCCGGTAGCTGTGATTCGATCTCGTCGCGCTTCTGGGCTTTGAGCTGGCTGTACTTCCGGAGGACGAGGCCGACGCCGATGAACAGGCCCGCGTCCATCAGTTCGCGTCGGAACCGTTCTCGGTCGTCTCGTATCGCGATCGCTTTCACGAGCGAGAGGATTCCGATCGCGAGATAGAGCTTCGAGCTCTTCGCCGGGTCGCCGCTGAGTAGTCGTCGAAACGCCATGCGCCGCGACGTACCACGGTGGGATTCTTAAAGCTGCGCCGGGCTTTCGCCGTCCGCCGCCAGTTAATCGGTGCCTGTGTCGTCGATTTCGGGGCGGTCGTCGATTACGTCCTCCCCGAACTCCTCACCCCACTCCTCGAGCCAACCGGTCAGGTTCCCGTGAAGTTCGTCGTAGGTAAACCGTACCGGCTGCTCGGGCTGGCGAGCGAACGCCGTAAACTCCGTGCCGAGGTCGAGATATTGGCGCTCGAGTGCGGGAAACTGTGCGTTTCGGATGGCGATTTCCGTCTGTATCTGACTCGACAGCAGGAAGTCGACGAACTCGTAGGCGAGTTCCCGTCGTCCGGTGTCCGCAAAGACTGCCACTCCCTCGACGTTTTCGTACCCCTGGCCGTCGGGGGTTGCGATCTGGTGGCGTTCCATACTCCTGTCGGCCGCGTTCGCAGCGATCCGATCGGTCGTATACGAGACGACCATCGGCCGGGTTTCCTCGAGGTACTCGTCGACGTACGAGTCCGTCCAGCGCTCGTACACGTCGACGTCGTTCTCCCGGAGGCCCTCCCAGTAGTCGACGAACTCGTTTCCGTACGCCGCGACGGTCGACAACAGGAAGGCTCGGCCGGGGGCGGATCGACGTGGATCCTGTGCGAGTACCGTTCCGGCGTACTCCTCCGCGAGCAGGTCCTCGAACGTCTCGGGTGCTTCGAGGACCGATTCGTCGTAGACGAGGCCGACGTACCCCGAATCGATCGGAAGTGCCCTGTCGTCCGGGTCGCCAAACGACAGATCAGCGCGGATCCGACCGTCACGCTCGAGTCGCTCCCTCTCGAGGCGTTCGAACACGTCGGCGGAGACGGCTTCGTCGAGGAAGACGAGTTCGGCAGGCGTCAGACCGAGATAGACGTCCGCGTTCATCTCCGCTTCGAGTCGGGCCCGCTGGGCGTAGTGTTCGATCCCCGCTTCGGGGACGATCCACTCGATTTCGGCGTCCGGAAGCTCCTCCTCGAACGCCTCCGCGAGGACGGCTCCGGCCGGCGTCTCGCCGGTCACCATCGAGGAGTAGGTTACGACCCGGAGCGTGTTCTCGTCTTCCGGTTGTGCCTCCTCGGGTTCGTCGTCTTCGTCCTCGCGCTCGAGACAGCCGGCGACGGCCAGCATCGACCCGCCGCCGACGCCCCGGACGAAGGTCCGTCGTCTCATCGTTCGGATCTCGGTGCGAAGCGGCATAAGGGTCCTGTCCTCGCACGCGCTCGGTTCGTTCGGAGGGAAAGACTTTCACCGTCCAGTGTGAGTCACTCGTGTGGAACCGAACGAACTCGAGGACCGCGACCGAACCCGGCGATACGTCCTCGCGGGAATCGTCGTCGCACTCGGGGTCCTCACGGCGGGGATATTGCTCGAGGTCCTCGGGACGATACTCTTCGCGTTAACGGCCGCGTACGTCCTGATTCCGGTCCAGAAGTGGCTGGTCAGGCGCGGGTTTACGGAGTGGACAGGGGCCGTCGGGGCGACCGTCGTCGGATTCGTCGTCGTCGTCGCCGTCTTTTCGCCGATCGCCGCGACGCTTTACTTCAGACTCGACGAGATCATCGGATTCCTCGAGGCCATTCCGCCGGAGGTTCCGATCACTGCCTTCGACGTCACGTACACGGTCGACGTCGCGGAGGTCCAGGGCCTCGCGATCGACTTCCTCACGACCAGTGCCATCGCGCTCGCCTCCTCGTTGCCGGTACTCGCCATCAAGTTCGCGCTGTTCGTCATCCTGCTGTTCGCGCTCGTTCTCAAAGGGGAGGCCGCCGCCCGGGCCGCCGTCGCCCCGGTCCCCCACGAGTATCGGGACGTGGTCTACGCGCTCGCCAAACGCGCTCGAGAGACGCTGTACGCGATCTACGTACTGCAACTGGCCACCTCGGTCGTGACGCTGATAATCGCGTACCCGCTGTTCTGGGCGCTCGGCTACGACATTCCGTTCACGCTCGCGCTCCTCGCGGCGATCTTGCAGTTCGTTCCGATCATCGGTCCGAGCCTGCTGATCGTTCCGATCGCGATCTATCACGTCGTCGCCGGCGAACTGGTGGCCGCGGTGCTCGTTGCAGTCCTGGGAATCGCGCTCGTCGCGTGGTTCCCCGACGTCGGCGTTCGACCGCGCCTCGCCCGTCGGTCGGCCGGGCTTCCCGGGAGCCTCTACTTCGTCGGTTTCACCGGCGGACTGTTCACGCTCGGCGCGATCGGCATCGTCGTCGGCCCGCTCATCGTCGCCGTCTTCGTCGAGGCGGTCGACCTCCTCGCCGACGAAGTCAACGACGATACCGACGTCTCCGACCTCCTCGAGCCGGATCTCGAACACGGTGACCGGGGCGACGAACTCGTGACCGACACCGAAGCGTCCTACGAGGAATCGCCCTCTCGTGCGGCGGACGACTGATTTCGTCTTCGAGCGACGGCGACCGACGCCGCCGATTCGACCGAGGTCTCGCCCGCCGTCTTTTGGACCACCGACACTTTTCTCCTTGCCTGTCGTTCGTTCGGTATGGTCAGTAGTCGAACGCTCGTTCACGCGATTATCGGCGCGGTCGTCGGCGTCGTCCTCTCGTTTATCCCGTTCTCGACGGTTATCGGCGGCGCAGTCGCGGGCTTTCTCGAGGGGCCGGATACGCGCGACGGTGCGCTCGTCGGGGCGCTGGCCGGTGCGATCACGTTCGTTCCCGTCGCCGCTGGCGCGTTTCTCGTCCTCGTCTTTCTCGGGTTCGGGTTCGGAGCCAGTGGCGGCCCGACGGGCGGACTCGTGTTCCTCCTGTTCGTCGTCATCGTGGCCACGACGACCCTTCTGTTCTACACCGTCGGCGTGGCGTTGCTCGGCGGGTACGTCGGTTCGTATCTCGCCCGCGAGTACCCCGAAAAGCGGACCAACACCCGCCGAACGATCGGAATGAGCGCCGACGAACGCGCCGGTCGACCGCCTGCAGGGCGACGGAATCGGCGGGGGCCGCCGGAGCCGACGGACCTCGAGGCCCCGGACTCCGACCGGCCGCCGGCGACCGACGCCAGGAACGATCGGACCGAGCCGACGCGGTGGCAGGAGGAGCGCGAAACGGACCGAGACGAGTGACGTCGAGCGGGAACGTCTCCAGGACGAGTGCCAGCGAAAGGCGACGTCTCCGGGTCGAATGACGGAAATGGCTGATGTTTGCCCGTCCGTGCACGCTCCGACGGTGGCCTCTCATACGGATTACTGTAACTGTTTACCGGCGCACCCGCGACCCGGGTCGCGGGTACGCCGGCAAGGACTTACAGTAAACCGTATCACTCGTACCGGAGCGCGTCTATCGGGTCCGTTCTGGCCGCCCGCCAGGCGGGGTACAGCCCCGAGATCACGCCGACGAGAACGCCGACGACGATCGCGAGAGCGACGTACTCGTAGGGGTAGACAAGCGGCAGATCGATGTACAGCGCGCCGAGATATCCTGCGAGCAGTCCGAGCCCCGTCCCGAGAATCGCGCCGATCACGCCGAGGATCACCGCCTCGGCCAGAAACAACCCGAGGACGTCCCGGTTCTGTGCCCCGACGGCTTTCATAATCCCGATCTCGCGGGTCCGCTCGGTGACGCTCACCAGCATGATGTTCGCGATCCCGATCGAGCCGACGAGCAGCGAGATGGCAGCGATGCCGACGATGAAGTTCTGCAGAAGGTCGAGGACGTCCTGTAACTGCTGGAGCAGTTCGGTACTCGTCTGGAACGTCATCTCGAGGTCGTCGTCCTCGCCGACGAACTCGCTCGCGTCGGCGTCGTCGCTCTCGAGGTGTGCGATCGCCCGATCGCGAGCGGCGTCGACGTCTTCGTCGGCCGCAGTCTGGGCTTCGACGACGACCGCGAGGAATCGAAGGTCGCCGTTCGAGTCGGACGTTCCGTCTCCGACCCCGTCGTCACCCTCGGCCCCGTCGCCGATCCCCACGCCGGCCGTTCCCTCCGCGTAGTACGGGTCGGTCGGCACGTAGATCCGCGGCGAGGCTTCGAACCCTTCGAAGGGGCTCAGCCCTTCGGAGGTCGTCGTAATGCCGACGACCTCGACGGTCGTCTCTTGGCCGCCGATGGTCGTGATCGTCAACTCGTCGCCGACGCTTGCGTTCTCCTCGAACTGTTCAGCGGCGGCCGGGTTGAGAACCCCTTCGCGTTCGCCCATCTCGAAGCTCCGACCGTCCTCGATATCATCCTCCCGGACGTAGGACGGTCCGGTCGCGACCAGGCCGTCGCCCTGTGGCACCTCCTCGTCGCCGTCAGACACCGTCTGCGTGGGAATCGTCGCGTAGCCGTAGGCTGCCGTCACCTCGTCGAACTCCTCGAGTTCCTCGAGATCGGCGTCGCTGACCACTGGCTGGGCTCCGGCCAGCGGGCCGCCTTCCGTGTCGGGATCGGCGGCCCACCCGTAGAGGTTGCGCTGATCGTCGGGGCTGATGTCGCCGATGATCCCCGCTTGCAGGCTCGCGCCGAGCGTGACGAACGCGATCACCGCAGCGATGCCGATCACGACTCCGAGCGTCGTCAGCGCTGACCGGAGCGCGTGACCGCGGATCGAGCGCCAGGCGAGTCGGAGATGCTCGATCGGTTGCATCAGCGCCCGTCCCCGGCTTCCGAGTCGGTCTCACCAGTGACGTTCGGGGTCGTCGATCCCCCCGGTCTCGTCGTCTTACCGTCGGACTCGAGTTCTTCGATCCGCTCGATTCGACCGTCGAGCAAGTGGACGATCCGCTCGGCACGCTCTGCGACGTGGCGCTCGTGAGTGACGACGACCATCGTCGTCCCGGCCTCGTGGAACTCGTCGAAGAGATCGAGAACGTCGGCTTCCGTCCCAGTATCCAGGTTTCCGGAGGGCTCGTCGGCCAGGACGATCGCCGGATCGTTCACCAGTGCCCGGGCCAGCGCGACCCGCTGGCGCTGACCGCCGGACAACTCGTTGGGCAGGTGGTCGGCCCGGTCGCCGAGACCGACGCGCTCGAGAAGCGTCCGCGCTCGCTCCCGACGTTCCCCTCGGCTCACGCTCTGGAACAACTGGGGGAGGGCAACGTTTTCGAGGGCGGTGAGTCGGGGCATCAGGTTGAACGTCTGGAAGACGAATCCGACCTGCTCGCCGCGCAGCGCGGTTCGCTCGTTTCCGTCGAGGGCCGTCACGTCCCGCCCGTCGACGATCACGGTCCCCTCCGTCGGGGTATCCAGACAGCCGACGAGGTTCATCAGCGTCGACTTCCCGGAGCCACTCGGTCCCATAATCGCGGTGTAGGACCCTCGAGGAACCGCAAGCGAGACGCCGTCGAGGGCGTGAACGGGCTCGGCCAGCCGGTAGGTCTTGCGCACGTTTTCGAGGGAGACTGCGGTGTCCGAACTCGCCATGGGATGTCGACCACGAAGAGGGGGAAAAACCTTCCAGACGCCGCTCCGGGAGGTGACTCGAGGCCGACCCGTATCCCGACGAGTGATACGGGCTGCTGTCCCGGCGTCCCGGTGCATTCGTGGACCGCCCGTCGTTGTGCGGGTACTGTTGTGTGCCGGTCTGTTGTGCGGGTACTGATGTGTGCCGGTCTGTTGTGCGCCGATACTGCTGTCCAGTACCCGTCTGCGAACGCGTCCGGAGACGCCGGCAGGACCGAACCCATTTCACCCTGGCAGTGGAGCGATTGGGTATGTACTGGGAGACGGTTCGACTCGACTGGAACGACGGCGACGACGTCGCCACGCTGACGATCGATCGACCGGATGCGCTCAACGCGTTGAACGTCGAGACGCTCGAGGCGATGGTCGACGCGCTTTCGGAGGCAGAAGCGAACGACGCCCGCGCGCTCGTTCTCACGGGCGGGGGCGACGACGCGTTCATCGCGGGTGCGGACATCGCACACATGAAAGACCTCTCCGTCGAGGAGGCCCGCGAGTGGGTCGAACTCGGCCACACCGTCGCCGACGCAATCGAGGCGTTTCCCGCGCCGACGATCGCCGCCGTCAACGGCTACGCGTTCGGCGGCGGCTGTGAGATGGCGCTCGCCTGTGACCTCCGGATCGCAGCCGAGTCGGCGGTCCTCGGCAACACGGAGATCGACCTCGGGATAATCCCCGGCTGGGGGGCAACCCAGCGGCTTCCGCGGATCGTCGGCGACGAGACAGCGCGTCGAATGATCTATCTCGGCAAACGCCTCGACGCCGAGAGCGCGGCCGAGGTTGGCCTCGTCGGCGAGGTCGTCCCGGACGACGACCTCGAGGACGTCGTCGACGACCTCGCGGGCAGAATCGCGGCCAAGCCGGCGACCGCGATCCGGGCCGCGAAACAGTCGATCAACCAACAGTACGAGGGATCGAAAACGAGCGGCCTCGCGTACGAAAAGCGAGCGTTCGCCGGCCTGTTCGGAACGCCGGATCAACGCGAGGGCGTCGAGGCGTTTCTCGAGGACCGGGAGCCGGAGTTCGAGTAACGCTTTTCCCACCGCCGCACGCGGTAGCAATCATGAAGACGGAGGGTGGTTCGGACGCGGCGAAGCGACGGGCCGGCGAACGGGCGGCCGAAGCGGTCGAAGACGGCGACGTCGTCGGTCTCGGCACCGGTTCGACGACCGCGTACGCGATCGACGCGATCGGACGCGCCGTCGCCGACGGCCTCGCGGTTCGCGGAATTCCGACGTCGTTTCAGTCACGACGACTGGCGCTCGAGGTCGGGATCCCGCTGACGACGCTCGACGCGGTCGAGGCTGTCGACCTCGCGATCGATGGCGCAGACCAGGTCGTCGACGCGCCGGACGCGCGCACTGACGGCGCACTGATCAAAGGCGGCGGGGCAGCCCACGCACGCGAGAAGATCGTGGACGCGACGGCCGACCGGTTCGTCGTCGTCGCCGATCCCTCGAAGCTGACCGACCGCCTCGAGCGCCCGATCCCGCTCGAGGTCCTTCCCGATGCCCACACCGTCGTCGCCGACCGCGTTCGCGAGTTCGGCGGCGATCCGACGCTTCGGGACGCCTCGCACAAGGACGGCCCGATCGTTACCGACAACGGCAACCTGGTCCTCGACTGTGCGTTCGGATCGATCGAGGATCCCGGCGAACTGGCGACGCGACTCTCGAGCGTTCCGGGAGTCGTCGAACACGGGCTGTTCGTCGGTATGGCGGATACGACGTACGTCGGGACCGACGACGGCGTCGAGATTCGGGAGTACTGATACGGTTTACTGTAAGTCATTGCCGGCGCACCCGCGACCCGGGCGGCGGGTGCGCCGGTAAACAGTTACAGTAATCCGTATGACGTTTAACGACTACTATCCCCGTCCTCGGGAGCGTCCGCCCGTCCGGCAAGTAGACCGACGACGAGATACCACGCCCCCAGCAGTCGGGTGACCGGAACCACCCACGATTTCACCTCGAGTTCGTCGGGATTCTCGTAGGCGACCTCGAGACCGAACGCCGCGGCCGACCGCGGCACCAGCGCCATGACGAATCCAAGCGCTGCGAGGGGGGTTCGAAGCCGCTTCCAGCCGTCGCCGCGGACGAGCAGCCAGGCGAAGACGATCCCCTCGAGTCGGGCCATCGGAACCGTCCACGGCCGGAGCCGTCCGGCGTCGGGGTTCTCGAACGCGACTCGCTCGGCGGCGTGGACGATCCGTCGCGGCACCAAGACCAGGATCACACCGGCGAGTGCGAGCGCCGCGGTGACGAGTGGCGATCCCTGTCGGCCGCGAGCCATCACCCAGACGACGGGCTCCGGTCTGAGGATTTCGAAGCGGCCGAAGCCGACCAGGAGTTTGCCCACCATTTCGGTCGGACGTTCCACGACGCCAGACAAAAACCCCGCCGTCTCGAGAGTTCGATCGGATTACGACAGGGGCTCCTCGAAGCCCTCGAGCGTCGAGCGTTTTAACTCGGTCAATGATCTTCGAAGGGTAATGAGTACGCGATCGGGTGCTCCCGACGGAGCATTTTGGGACGACGTCGACGACGACGTGGCGCTCCACCGGTATCGGACACTCGTTAGCACGATCGACGACGTCGTGTATCAGCTCGATTCGGACGGCCACTTCGTTGCGGTCAACGACGCGCTCGTCGAGGCGACGGGACGTTCACCCGAGGAACTTCTCGGCGAGCACGTCTCGCTCGTTCTCACCGATGGCGACGTCGAACGTATCGACCGCGAGATCGAACGGCAAATCGGAACGGATGACGGCGGAATCGCTCCGTTCGAACTCGGAATGCAGACTGCCGATGGTGGCGTGTTTGCCTGTGAATTACGGGTCAGTGTGCTGATCGACGCGGGGGAGTTTCAGGGGACGATCGGCGTCGCACGCGACCTCTCGGAGGACCGTCAACGCCTCGAGTCACTCGAGTCGGCACAGGCGTCGGTCGAATCGATCGCGAACGTTCTCGACGAGGCCAACATCGGCGTCTTCGTTCTCGACGACGAGTTCTCGATCGCGTGGGCCGACGAGACCATCGGCGAGTACCTCGGTCTCGACCGCGACGAGTTGATCGGCCGGGACAAACGAATCGTACTCGAGGAAACGATCAAGCACAGATTCGACGACCCGGACCGATTCGGACGGAAGGTTCGGGCAACGTACGAAGAGAACCGTCACTTCGAGACGTTCGAGTGTCGCGTCACCGCGGGTGAAACCCGTGACGCACGCTGGCTCGAGCACCAGAGCAAACCGATCGAGTCGGGTCAGTACGCCGGCGGTCGCATCGAACTCTACTACGATATCACGGACCGAAAGCAATCCCAGGATGCCCACCGCGAAACCCGAGAGCGGTTTCAGTCGCTGGTCGATGCCGTCGAGGAGTACGCGATCTTTCGGCTCGATTCGGAGGGACACGTCATCAGCTGGAACGAAGGTGCGGCGGAGATCAAGGGCTACGACCGCGAGGAGATCCTCGGCGAGCACATCTCGGCGTTTTACACCGAGGACGATCGAGCGGCGGGCGTTCCGACCCGGAATCTCGAGCAGGCGACCGAAACCGGATCGGTCGAAGACGAAGGCTGGCGCGTCAGAGCGGACGGCAGCCGGTTCTGGGCGAACGTGACGATTACGGCGATCCGAGACGACGATGGAACGCACCGTGGCTACCTGAAGGTCACGCGCGATATGACCGAGCGTCATCGACGCGAGCAGGAACTCGAGGGCGAACTCCAGCGGATATTCGATAGATTCTCCGATGCGTTCTACACACTCGACGGCGAGTATCGATTCACCCACGTCAATTCCCATGCGGAAGACCTCCTCGGTTACTCAGAAGAGGAGTTGCGCGGAAACGTCCTGTGGGACGTGTTCCCGGAGGCTGTCGGGTCGGATCTCTACGAGAATTACACGAATGCGATGGAAAACCAGCGGGCAATCGCGTTCGAGCGATACTCCGAACCGCTCGATATCTGGGCCGAAGTGAACGTCTATCCGTCCGAAACGGGACTGTCGGTCTACTTCACTGATATCACCGAGCGAAAAGAGCGCGAGCGAGAGCTAGAACGGTACGAACAGACGATCGAAACGATCTGGGACGGTGTCGCAACGGTCGACGCCGACGGCCGGTTCGTCATGGTCAACGACACGTTCTGCGAGATGAGTGGGTACGACCGCGACGAATTGCTGGGTGCACACGTCACGCTCGTCCACGACGAGACGGTCGACGTCCGAGCCGAGGAATTGAACGAGGACGTCGTCGCGGAGAGCGCGGAGTACGCGTCGCTCGAGTTCGATATCGAAACCGACGGCGGCGATACGATCCCCGTCGAGGGCCGGTTCGGCCCGTACGTGCTCGAAGATGGGTCGATCGGTCGCACAGGTGTCGTCCGCGACATCTCCGAGCGAAAAGAGCGCGAACGCGCGTTCGAGCAGCGGGCCCGCCAGCAACAGGCCGTCGCGGACCTCGGGCAGTTCGCACTCGAGTCCGACGATCTGGACGAACTCATGGACGAGGCAGCCCGGCAGGTGGCGGACGTCCTCGACAACGAGTACTGCAAGGTGCTCGATCTCGACGCCGACGAGCAGGAACTGCTGTTGCGCCAGGGCGTGGGCTGGCACGACGGGATCGTCGGTCAGGCGACGGTCTCCTCCGTCGAGACGGATTCCCAGGCTGCGTACACCCTGGCAAACGATCACCCGATCGTGGTCGAGGACCTCGGGACGGAAACGCGGTTCAGCGGCCCCGACCTGCTGCGGAGCCACGACGTTCGCAGTGGGATCAGTACCGTCATCGGATCGTTCGACGAGCCGTGGGGGATCCTCGGCACGCACGACACCGACCGTCGGACGTTCACCGAACAGGACGTCACCTTCGTCCAGAGCGTCGCCAACATCCTCGCCGAGGCCATCGAACGCCACCGATACCAGCGCGAACTCAAACAGCTGGTTGCCGACCTCGAGGAATCAAACGAGCGCCTCGAGGAGTCGAACAAACGACTCGAGCAGTTCGCCTACGCCGCCAGCCACGACCTGCAAGAGCCTCTCCGGATGGTCTCGAGTTACCTTCAGTTGATCGACCGCCGATACCGAGACGCGTTCGACGAAGACGGTGAAGAGTTCCTCGAGTTCGCCATCGACGGGGCCGACCGTATGCGCGAGATGATCGACGGATTGCTCGCGTATTCGCGGGTCGAAACGCGCGGAGATCAGTTCGGATCGGTCGACCTGAACGACGTGCTCGAAACCGTTCGTGAGGATCTCCGGATACAAATAGAGAGAACCGACGCCGAGATCACGACCGACGAGTTGCCGCGTGTAGCGGGCGACGCCGGTCAACTGCATCAGGTGTTCCAGAATCTCGTGAGTAATGCGATCGAGTACAGCGGCGACGGGCCACCGCGGATCGACATCGCCGCCGAACGCAACGGCAACGACTGGATCATCTCGGTTCACGACGACGGAATCGGAATCGCTCCTGACGAGCAAGAGCGCATCTTCGAGGTGTTCCAGCGACTGCATACACACGACGAACACCCGGGGACGGGTATCGGACTCGCGCTCTGTCAGCGCATCGTCGAACGCCACGGCGGCGAGATCCGACTCGAGTCGGAACCCGGCGAGGGGTCGACGTTCTCGATTGTGCTCCCGGCGGCGAGCGAACTCGATCGGTGACCGCTCGGCCCGTCTCGAACCCGGAGAACGTCCTCCAGTAGTCCGTCTGGGAGAACTCTGCACAAATCGTGGCGATTCCGGAGTCCCGGCGCGGCCGGAATGAACGGGTTTTTCTATCCCGTCGCAACATCTTCCGATCGAGACGATCCGATGCCCGAGACATCCGACAGAAAAGACGACCACATTCGAATCATCGAAGAAGAGGACGTCGAGACCTCCGGTGCGGGGTTTGCGGACGTCGACCTCGTCCACGAGGCGCTCCCCGAACTCCACCGCGACGAGATCGACACGACGACGACGCTGTTCGGGCACGAGCTGGCGGTTCCGATCGTCATCGAGTCCATGACCGGCGGCCACCCGAACACGACGAAAATCAATCGAGCGCTCGCTGAGGCCGCCCAGGAGACGAACGTCGCCATGGGCGTCGGTAGTCAACGCGCCGGCCTCGAACTCGACGACGAGGAACTCCTCGAGTCGTATACGGTCGTCCGCGAGGTCGCACCCGACGCCTGCCTCTACGGCAACGTCGGCGCGGCCCAGTTGCTCGAGTACGACCTCGAGGCGGTCGAGACGGCCGTAGAGATGATCGACGCCGACGCGATGGCGATCCACCTCAACTTCCTCCAGGAGGCGGTCCAGCCGGAGGGCGACGTCGACGCTCGAGGCTGTCTGGCGGAGATCGAACGCGTCGCGGAAGGGCTGTCGGTCCCGGTCGTCGTCAAGGAAACGGGCAACGGCATCTCTCGGGAAACCGCCAGCCGGCTGGCCGATGTGGGCGTCGACGCCATCGACGTCGCGGGCCAGGGCGGAACCACGTGGTCGGGGATCGAATCCCACCGGGCCGCCGCCGTCGGTGCCGACCGACAGGAGGCGATCGGCAACCTGTTTCGTGCCTGGGGCGTCCCGACCGCGATCAGCACCCTCGAGGCGGCGTCGGTCCACGACCAGGTCGTCGCGAGCGGCGGCGTCCGCTCCGGGTTAGACGTTGCGAAGGCGATCGCCCTCGGTGCCAGAGCCGGCGGCCTCGCGAAGCCGTTTCTCGGACCAGCAGGCCGGGGAACCGACGCGGTCGTCGACCTCATCGAACAGCTTTCACTCGAGTTGCGGACGGCGATGTTCGTCACCGGATCGGCGACACTCTCGGAGCTGCGGTCGACGGAGTACGTCGTTCTCGGTCGGACGAAGGAGTACCTCGAGCAACGCCGGTGACAGTAAACTCGTAGTCGTTCGATCGAGCGTGCGCTGACGTGCAGTTGCTACGATAGTCGCATCACCCGCGGACTGGATAGTCGACACTATCCGACGATTGCGTCGATAAAAAATCGTTCTGGTGGCGTCCCTTACAGGTCGCGCGGCTGAACGGTTTTCCGGTCGTTTGCTTCTGCTCGGCGGGCAGCGTCCTCGAGCAGTTCGTCGACTTCCTCGTCGAGTGCATCGTAGAAGTCCGAGGCGACGTTCTTGTCATCGAGCGCTTCCTTCACGGCGGCTTTGACGATAAGGTCTGCCATACGATGTATCGATTTCCCTTTACCTCATATAAAAGTTCTGGTTATCTGTGGAAATACCGGTGATGCAGGGGTTGATTCGCCTGTTTCGTCGACCGGTACCACCGGAAAGTATATGTTTGATGAATCCCGCTGTCGAACTCTCACCGACTCGAGCGGCAAAATTGCGCTCGCGCGCGCTGTCGGGTCCGCTCGCGAAGGTCCTGGTTCGACTGGCTGGTTTTCACTCTCGTCCGTCTGGTGGTGCGTCCTCGAGCGAAAAACGATACCCCACTCGGTTAACGAATCGATAAATAAATTATCCTTCTACCGAACCACCATACGGTGTATGGGAAAGGATTTTTAAACACTCACTGGGTATCTTTGGGTACCGGCTTCGGCCGGTGTGCCCAATGCCCAAGTGTAACCACTGTAGTGCGCACGTTTCCGAACGATTCGCACGCGTCTTCGCCGACGAGCACGGAACAATCCACGCGTGTATCAGCTGTTCTGCGAACGCCGGAATTGCTGAAGTCGCAAAAGAGCGCGCTCGCGGCACGTAGACGGGAAACGCGTCGAACTACCGGTGGACCCCTTTTCGAACACGACCGATGCGTAGTCGGGACGCTTTTCGTCGCCTCCCTCGTACGGCCGATCGATGTCCGGAGCCGACCACGTCGTCTACGTCCTCGAGTGTGCCGACGGGACGCTCTATACCGGCTACACCACCGATCTCGAGCGCCGACTCGCCGAACACGACGCCGGTGATGGAGCGAAGTACACGCGCGGGCGCACGCCCGTCACACTCCAGCATCACGAACGGTACGAGTCGCGGTCGGCGGCGATGTCACGCGAGTACGAGATCAAGCAACTCAGCCGCCGTCAGAAAGAGCGTCTGATCGGCCTCGAGTAACGAACCGGCGAGGACGGGGCGTCGGACCGGTCTCGAATCGGGGGTTGGAGGGCCGACAGTCGGTCCGCTTGCCGCCAGGTCCGGCGACACCGAAAACGGTTCGCGATCCTACCGGGGACGGTTTGCGATCCCACTGGGGCGACCCCGGGACGGCACCCGGTCGCTCCGGTACACAGTTACAGCAGTTCGTATCAGTCGTCGTCGGCTGCCGCACGATGGGACTCGACGTGGGGTTCGATGAACGCGTACTCGGAGAGCATCCGCCCGAGTTTCTCGACGCGATCCTGGAGGCTCGCGTCGGCGAACGTCCGCCCGTCGATCGCATCGTCGTCCTGGGCATCGACGAGTCGGCTCGAGGCGTTGCGGATACCGACCTGGTGGGGGAGGACCCAGCCGTGGACGCCGCGGACGGTGATTCGGAGGTGATCGAGCGTCGATCCGTAGCTCCCCCCGCCGGCCGTCGCCAGTAACCCGACGGTGGTATCCTCGTACTCGTCGAAGCCACAGTAGTCGTGGAAGTTTTTCAGCGCGCCGGAGTACGACCCGTGATAGACCGGCGTTCCGAGGGCTACGGCGTTGGCCTCGCGGACGAGGCTGGTCGCCTTGCTCCCGTCGCCCTGGTCGTCCACGTCGGGATCGTAGACGGGGAGGTCGTACTCGCGGAGGTCGAGCAGTCTGGTTTCCGCTCCAGCGTCCTCGGCGGCACGAAGGGCGTACTGAAGCGCCGTCCGCGTGTAGCTCTCCTCGCGAAGGCTACCGTTGACGGCGACGACGAGTGGGGCGTCGGCCATACCGGTGATACGGTCGGCCGGCGGATAACGGCGTTGCTGTCGTACGATCTGCCGTCAGTCGGTACCGTACGAGCGCGACCCGCCTGTGCTCTTCCTATCCCTTTTCCGCGCGTGCACGATGGCGTCGCTTTTTTCGCGTCGGCCGATGAGACACGCGTATGGAGGCCATTACGTTCGGTACTGACGGCTGGCGGGCACCGCTCGAGGAGTTTACGACGCCCCGGGTACGGATGGTCGGACAGGCGGTCGCCTCGTATCTCTCCGATGAGGGGCGTGAGGAACCGGTCGTCGTGGGTTACGACGCTCGTGAAACCTCCCGCGGTTTCGCGGAGGAACTCGCGCGTGTGCTGTGTGCGAACGGATTCGACGTGTTGCTCCCCGAACGCGATCGCCCGACCCCGCTCGTGGCATACGCGATCGTCGACAGAGACCTCGCGGGCGGGTTCGCGGTCACGGCCTCGCACAACCCGCCGGAGTACAACGGCGTGAAGTTCATCCCCGACGACGGCGCACCGGCGCTCCCCGAGGTAACCGACGCGATCGCAGCGCGCCTCGCGAAACCGGAGGCGCTTCCGGACAGCGAACACGGTACCGTCCGCGAGGTCGATCTCGTCTCCCCTCACGCCGACGCCGCGCTCGAGTTGGTCGAATCGATCACCGGTGAGGTCGACCTCTCCGGGCTGACCGTCGCCTACGACGCGATGTACGGCAGCGGTCGCGAAACCACGGATACGCTGCTCTCTCGAGCCGGTGCATCCCTCGAGCGTCTTCACTGTGAGCGCGACCCCGAGTTCGGCGGCGGCGCACCCGAGCCGGCACCCGAGAACCTGACGGAGCTGGTCGATCTCGTGACCGACGACGACGGTCCGGATCTGGGTATCGCAAACGACGGCGACGCGGACCGTATCGCGCTCGTCACGCCCGAACGCGGATTCCTCGACGAGAACCTGTTCTTCGCGGCGCTGTACGAGTACCTCCTCGAGGACGACGCCGGCGCGGCGGTTCGCTCGGTGTCGACCACGTTCCTGATCGACAGGGTTGCGGACGCTCACGGCGAATCCGTCCACGAGGTCCCGGTCGGCTTCAAGTGGGTCGCCCAGGCGATGGCCGAAACCGACGCCCTGATCGGCGGCGAGGAGTCCGGCGGCTTCACCGTCCGCGGCCACGTCCGCGAGAAAGACGGCGTCCTCGTGGCCCTGCTCGCGGCCGCCATGCACGCCGACGAACCGCTCGACGAGCGCGTCGACCGCCTGCTCGAGACCCACGGCACCGTCGTTCAGAACAAGACGAGCGTGGCCTGTCCGGATCACGAGAAAGCCCGCGTCATCGGGGATCTCGAGGACGAGATTCCGGAGACCGTCGCCGGAACGACCGTCGAGGGCGTGAACACCGCGGACGGCTTCAAACTCCAACTCGCCGACGGCTCGTGGTTACTGGTCCGCCCCAGCGGAACCGAACCCGTGTTACGGGTGTACGCCGAGGCGACCGACGAGGCGAGGGTCGACGAACTCCTCGAGGCCGGTCAGGAACTCGTGTCCCCGCTCGTCTGACCGGACTGTCCAACCGACACTCGCCGTATCGGACTGTCTGCTCCCTTCTTGCCCGTTCTGGACCGATCGAGTTCTTACCGTCCGTTCTGGACCGACCGGGTCCTTCCTCCGTCCGCGTTTCGCTTCCTCTCTCGTCACAACCTATATTTCGTCACGTCGGGTTGCGTTCCGTATGGTGTCACCGCGAGTACTCCTGAAGACGGTACTGTTTACGGTTCTCGTGCCGGTCACGGTCGCCGGCGTGATCCCTCGGGTTCTCGCGAGGTGGCGCGAACACCCCCGACTTCCGATCGGGACTTCGACTGGACGAGTCCTCGGAACCGCTTCGATCCTCGTCGGTACCGTGGTGTACCTTCACACCGCGTGGCGATTCGCCGCTGAGGGGAGTGGAACGCCGTCGCCGTCCGACGAACCGGACGACCTCGTCACCGGCGGACTCTACGACCACGTCCGGAATCCGATGTACGTCGGCGTCCTGTTGGTCGTCGTCGGACAGGCGCTTCGGTACCGATCGGTTTCGGTCCTCTGGTGGGCGGCCGGTTGTTGGCTCGGCTTTCATAACAGGGTCCTCGAGTACGAGGAACCACATCTCGCCGAGAAACACGGAGAGCGGTACGACCAGTACCGCGAGGCGGTTCCCCGCTGGCTGCCGCGGATCGGCCGGTCGCGGTGATCGCATCGACCCCAGCAGTCTCGTCAGTGGTTGCGCACTCCGGGCTTGCGTTTACCGACCTCGAGACCGTCCGCTCTGACATGAGCGACCGGAACGAGGAGGCCGCGTACACCGAACTGACACCCGACTCGTGGCACCAGAACGACGAGGGATACTACATCGACTGTCCGGAGTGTGGGTCGGCGGCGACGCTTTCGAACGTCATCTCTCACGGACGGTGTAACGGGTATCTCGACCAGCGAGAAGGCGAGACGGAACTCGACGAACAGCGCATGGAGTGTACGGCAAGACTCTGGTTCGAACTCGGCTACGTTTCCGACCCCGAGGGCGGAACAGGAGAGACCGCAGGTGGGACCGGCGAGACTGGCGACGCCGGCGACGGGACGCACGACGTCGAAGACACGGCGTCCTCGAGTGGCGACGACGTGGGCGACGCCGACGGCGTGCCGGGCGAGGGGACCCCGCCCGGAACCGACGGAGCGGTGGACGACGACCAGCAGTAGTCCCACCGACACACCGCTTTCGGGTGCTGTCGGATGGTTAGCGCGTCGAACGCTTCGAAAGAACCACACGTCTCGGTTCCGAACGAGGAGTACGATGTCAGGATCGAACGTAGCGCTTCTCGTCGGAAAGTATTCCGTGGGCGGGACGCTCGGGACTCTCCTCGTCGCCTACGGGGTGAACGAAGTGCTGTTCGCGACGGCTCACTCGTGGTCCCGACAGAGTCTCTACCAGGGGAGCGGGGCCGTTCTCGTCTTCGTCGGCTGGGTCGTACTTCTCGTGACGCTGGTCAATCTGTACGGCGAATTGAGCGGCCGGTGATCCCCGTCGCCGATCGATACTATACTACCGTCAGACAGAACTATTTGAAGATCGGTCGCGCTACTGCGGCCGTCACCCCCGGTGACGGCCGCGAATCCGCGACTAACTACTCACTGAGTTCTGTCCGACAGTATAAGGAACTCCCTCGAGAACTCCTACTCGATGACGACGCTTGCGATCACCGGGGGCCGGGTGTTGCTTCCGGACGCGACGATCACGCGTGCGGACGTACTGATCGATCAGGACGCCGGCGAGATTCTCCAGATCGGACCCGACCTCGACGGCGACGAGACGCTCGACGGGTCGGACGCGCTCGTGACGCCGGGGTTCGTCAACGGCCACTGTCACGTCGCGATGTCGTTGCTACGCGGATACGCCGACGACAAACCCCTCGAGAACTGGCTTCGCGAGGACATCTGGCCGGCGGAAGCGCAACTGACGGACGAGGACATCCGCGCCGGGGCCGAACTCGGCGTGCTCGAGATGATCAAATCCGGAACGACGGCGTTTGCGGACATGTACTTCGAGGTGCCCGAGATCGCCGCGGCGGTCGAGGAGGCCGGCGTTCGCGCCCGGCTTGGCCACGGTATCGTTACCGTCGCCAAGGACGAGGAGGAGGCCCGCGAGGACGCAGAGACCAGCCTCGAGATCGCCCGGGAGTACGACGGCGCTGCGGACGGCCGGATCTCGGCGGCGTTCATGCCACACTCGTTGACGACTGTCGGCGAGGAGTACCTCGCCGAGTACGTCCCCAGAGCCCGCGAGGCGGGGATCCCGATTCACTACCACGCCAACGAGACGAGCGAGGAGGTCACACCGATCGTCGAAGAACGCGGCGTTCGCCCGCTCGCCTACGCCGCAGAGAAGGGAATGCTCGATTCCCAGGACTTCGTCGCACACGGCGTCCACGTCGACGAGAGCGAGATTCAGTTACTCGCAGAGGCTGGAACGGGCGTGATCCACTGTCCGGCCTCGAACATGAAGCTCGCGAGCGGGATGGCACCGGTCCAGCGGATGCTCGAGGCGGGCGTGACCGTCGGGCTGGGAACCGACGGTGCGGCGTCGAACAACGACCTCTCGATGCTCGACGAAGCACGCGATGCGGCCATGCTCGGCAAACTCGCCGCCGAGGATGCCAGTGCCGTTCCGGCCGAATCCGTCGTCGAGTTGGTGACTCGCGGGAGCGCCGATGCGCTCGGTCTCGAATCGGGTCGCCTCGAGCAGGGTGCGCCTGCCGATCTCGCCGTCATCGATCTCGACGCTCCACACCTGACGCCTCGTTACGACCTGGTGAGCCACCTCGCGTACGCAGCCGCGGCATCGGACGTCCGTCACACCGTCTGTGACGGTCGCGTTCTCATGCGCGACCGGGAGGTTCTCACGCTCGAGGAGGCGAGCGTTCTCTCCCGAGCACGCGAGGCGGCCGCGGATCTGCGCACACGTCTCGAGGACTAGACGTTCACGATTCCGTGAACGAAAATTGAACCGTCAAAGCGGACGATAAACGCTACAAACAGTTCTCGACAAGTTGTAGAGATCGAAAACCGTCGGTAACTGCCGGTGGGGTTTATTCGCCGATCGCCGGTGGATCCGGCCGGGTTATGAGAGACCGACGAATTGCGACGACGCTTGCGGTGATCGTCACGATATCCCTGCTGGCTCCGCTGGGAGCCGGCGCGGCCACAGCCGATCAACACGAGGTCGACGATCTGTCGATACTCGTCGAGGGCGACGGGCACGTGACCGTGACGGCGAACGAGACGCCGATCGAAAACGCCACGGTCGACGTCTCGGTCGACGGCAACGAATCGTACGCGGGTACGGGCGAACACGTGACCGACGAAAACGGCACGGTCGCGCTTCCCGACCCCGACGAAAAGATCGACGTTACCATCATTGCATCAGCCGGCGACGAAACTGCCGAAACGAGCGTGACACTCGAGCCGGCAGACGAGCCGGACGATTCGGCCCCCGAGAACCTCTCGATCGACGTCGACGGAACTGACGGTGTGACCGTCACCGTCACCGATGGCGAAGACGACGGCGTCGCGAAGGCGACTGTCGACGTGACGGTCGTCGAGGAGAACGCATCGTACGCTAACGAAGGAACGTACGAAACTGACGCGAACGGAACCCTGTCGCTCGAGCCCCCGGCCGAGACGGTCGACGTTTCGTTCAACGCGACCGCCGGCAACGCGTCCGCCGAGACGACGGCGACGCTCGAGCCCGTAGACGACGAAGACGCGGACGAGGGCACCTTCGGGCAACTCGTCTCGTCGTTCGTCCACGACCACCAGAACGAATCCGGTCCGCTCGGCCTCCTCGTCTCGAGTTTCGTCCAGGAGAACAACCTCGGTAACGGCTCGGATCACGCCGGTCAGTCCGACCGAACGGGCCCGCCGGACCACGCTGGTCCGCACGGTGATGACGAAGACGGTGACGACGAGGACGTCGATGCGAACGACGAGACATCCGCCGGACCGAACGGCGTGGGCAACGGGCAGTCCGACGCCAACGACGGTCAGGGGCCACCGGACCACGCCGGTCCGCCCTGACGTCCGCTCTCGTTTCCCGACCGATACCGGCCGACGACGAACGGACGCCAGTGTCAGAGGCACGGTCGTCGCCGGTGTCGTCTCGCCCGCACGCACGAGCATCGAGCCCGTGCGCTCGCGGCTCCGACCGGAGACGTGTCCGGGCACACTCTCGATCACCGAACCTGGACGAACCGGCTTCGGAGCCGGCTCGGATCGATCCGTGGCGTCTCTGGTTCGGTAGCGTTTTGCCTCCGGTCGCTCTCTGTCGAGGTATGACAGACAGTTCGTATCCGCCGATCAGCGAACAGCTGGACGACGTCGACGACGCCCGAACCGAGGGGCGACGAAAGATGGACTGGGCCGCCCAGCACATGCCGATTCTCGAGCACGTTCGCGAGGAGTTCCTCGCAGACCAGCCCTTCGAGGGCGAGCGGATCGCGATGGCGATGCACGTGGAAGCGAAGACGGCGATCCTCGTCGAGACGCTCGCGGACGGCGGCGCGGAGGTCGCAGTCACGGGCTGTAATCCGCTGTCGACGCACGACGACGTCAGCGCGGCCCTCGACGCCCACGAGAACATCACCTGCTACGCCAAACGCGGCGTCGACGACGAGGAGTACTACGCCGCTATCGAGGCCGTCATCGCCCACGAGCCGACCGTGACGGTCGACGACGGAATGGACCTCGTCGCGGCGATCCACGAGGACTATCCCGAGCTGATCGACGGCATCGTCGGCGGTGCAGAGGAAACGACGACCGGCGTTCATCGCCTGCGTGCGATGGACGACGACGGTGCACTCGAGTATCCCGTCTTCGCCGTAAACGACACGCCGATGAAGCGTCTGTTCGACAACGTCCACGGCACCGGCGAGTCCTCGCTGGCCTCCATCGCGATGACGACGAACCTCTCGTGGGCCGGCAAGAACGTCGTGGTCGCGGGCTACGGCTACTGCGGAAAGGGTGTCGCGAAGAAGGCCGCGGGCCAGAACGCGAACGTCATCGTCACCGAAGTCGAGCCACGCCGCGCCCTCGAGGCACACATGGAAGGCTACGAGGTCATGCCGATGGCCGAAGCCGCCGAGGTGGGCGACGTCTTCCTGACGACCACCGGAAACCGCGACGTCATCGTGGAGGAGCACTTCGAGAAGATGCAAGACGGCGTCCTGCTCGCGAACGCCGGCCACTTCGACATCGAGATCGATCTCGAGGCCCTCGACGACCTCGCGGTCGACCGCTACGAGGCCCGCGACGGCGTCGACGCATACGAACTCGAGGACGGTCGCCGGCTGAACGTCATCGCCGAGGGGCGACTGGTCAACCTCGCTGCCCCCGTCTCGCTGGGCCATCCCGTCGAAGTGATGGATCAATCCTTCGGCGTCCAGGCCGTCTGCGTGCGCGAGATGCTCGAGAACAGCGACGAGTACGACGCGGGCGTCCACGACGTCCCGGACGAACTCGACGAGGAGATCGCCGAGATCAAACTCGAGGCCGAAGGCGTCGAGTACGACTCGCTTTCTGCTACCCAGCGCGAGTACATGGGAAGCTGGGATCACGGAACGTAGGGCGAAAACGTACAGCCGTCGTCAGTGCCGCCAGACGGCGAAACGAACAGCTGGCGTCAGTGCCGTCAGACGGCGAATCGGCCGTTACGCTCAACTCGGGTGGCCGTAATAGTCGGATGTTCAATGGGCCACTCGGCAGACGGCGACGCAAGCGACGACGGTGGACACCCGATCGCCCCCCTCCTCGAGCGCTCCCGAATCGATTCCGACGGGCAACTCGAGATCGCCGTTTCCGTCGCCGGAACCGCCGAGATCGACGAGAACGAACTCGACGTCTTTCTCAGAACGGATCGCGTCGATCCCGGCGAACCGATCGAACTGGGGGTGTTCGTCTCCGGCACCGGCCGCGTCGCCGAGAACGATCTCAGCGTATTCTACGACGGCGACGAACTGATCGACCTCGACGATCCCGGCGTCGTCAGACGGAATCCGGGCCTCGGGACAGCCGAATCAGCGGAGATAGCAGCCGACGCGGGCCTCGAAGCCGCTCGAGCAGGTCAGGCTGGGAAGCCGACCGACGGCGGCCAGTCGACCCTGTTTCGACGCGACTCGAGCGACGCCGGGGGGACGCTCCGGTGGGAACCCCTCGACGGGAACCGGACCGGCGAACCGGCCTACCTCCTCGAGATCAACACGCGGAATTCGACTCCGCCGGGCGAGTACGCGATTCCGGTGGTGTTTACCTACCGCTCCGACAGCGGGATCAGACAGGTCGAGCGCGTCCCCCGGGTTCGGGTGACAACTCGGCGCGAGCGCCTCGAGCCGTGGCTCACCCGCGGACTGGTGGCCGCCGTCGTTGTCGGTGCGTTCCTCGGGTTCGCCGCGTGGGGACCGCTTCCCTGGTTGTGACGACCGTTCCTCAGTTCTGGGAATCGTATTCCACTTATATGTGGGTATCCGTCCAAGCTAAAACCGTGAGAGGTGAACGATTATGGAAACATCTTCGGTCAACCGGTTGGAAAGCAAGCTCGGTGGCGTAACGATAGACGGTCGTCCACACCAGCTGAGCGCGTGGGCGGTCGTCGGACTCCGGCTCATCATGGGCTGGATCATGCTGAGCGCGGGCTGGGGGAAGGTTACCGGCGAGTTCAGCGCCTACGGCTATCTCGCCAACGTCGACGCGGCGAGTCCGGCGAGCGGGCTCTTCGCGCTGATGGCCGAAAGCGGTGCGATGATGGCCGCCGTCGACGTCATCGTCCCCTGGACGCAGTTGCTGATCGGACTGGCGCTGATCGCCGGCGTCTTCGTCCGACTCGCTGCCCTCGGAGCAGCCACCCAGATGGTGCTGTTCTACTTCGGCAGCTGGGACGTCGCCACCGGGCTGGTCAACGATCAACTGGTCTACGCCGCCGTCTTCCTCGCACTCGGCGCGTTCGCGGCCGGTCGAATCGTCGGCCTCGACCGCTACATCGAGGAACACCCGATCGTCGAACGCTTCCCGAAACTGCGCTACCTCCTCGGGTAGCGGATTCGGCTCGTTTCTCGGCTTTCGGCCCTGAATTCTCCGTTTTCCCTCGTTTTCCACTCCCGAGTCTGGCCGATGTGCTCCTGACGAACGCGTTCTCGAGTCCTGTGATAGGCGTCCTCGAGGAACGTACCGTCTCCCTCCCCGATCGAAACGTCTCAAAACGAGTTTGTCGATGTGGTCGACTCACGACGGGCCGTCAGATCACCCGGTGAGGTATCCGCCGGGTGGAATCCGTCCCGACGGCCGGTCGTCGGCCTGTCCGTCGCCGAGGTCGGGCGAGTGCTCGATCGTTCGTCGAATCTTTTCGCCGGTGGTCGTCCCGATCGCGATCGCGTGGAGAAGTTTACTCATACACGAGTAACTTCGCCCCCGGTTTCCATAAGCGTTTTCGCGATGATCGTCCGTGTGGGTTATCGGTGGAGGTGACAGGCCGCGTGGTGTGGCTCGTCGCCGTATTGCGACTCGATCTCGTATGCGGGCTGTTCGCGCGCGCAAATGCTCTCTTCGGCGAAGGACTCGAGCAGCAGTTCCGTCGCGCCGTCCCAGTCGACGCCCTCGACGAGTTTTGCCTCGTCGCCATCGTCGCCGTTCGTCCGATCGGTCGCGATCAGGTCGATCGCCTCGGAGACCACGTCGCCGGCCGCACCGTCCGGGAGGTCGCCACCGAAAAACTCCGCGCGCGTCTCGCTTGCGGTCATCGGTTCGAACGTCTGTCGCTTGACCGCGCGCATGAACGCCCGCGTTCGGTCCCACTCCTCGTCGGTCCACTCGTAGGTATCGGGTGCGATCAGCCGCGGACATCGCGTCCTGAATCGACACCCCGACGGTGGATTCAGCGGGCTCGGCACTTCGCCTTCGAGTACGCCGCGGACGTCCCGCTGGCGCGGGTCGGGCACCGGAATCGACTCGAGTAACGCCTTCGTGTAGGGGTGTTGGGGATTTTCGAACAGTTCTTCCTTTCCGGCGAGTTCGACGACGTTGCCGAGGTACATCACGGCCACGCGATCGGAGATGTGACGAATCACCGAGAGGTCGTGGGCGATAAAGAGGTAGGTCAGCCCGAACTCCTCTTGCAGTTCCTCCATCGTGTTCAACACCTGAGCCTGGATGGAGACGTCGAGTGCCGAGACTGGTTCGTCACAGACGATGAAATCCGGGTTGACCGACAGCGCACGCGCGAGGTTGACCCGCTGGCGCTGGCCGCCCGAGAACGCGTGCGGGTGGCGGTTGTAGTGGTGTGGGTCGAGACCGACCTTCTCGAGGAGCATCTTGGCTCGATCCTCCCGACCCTCGTCGTCTAACATGTCGTGAGCCCGCATCGGTTCCTCGATGATCTGGCCGATCTTCATCCGCGGATCGAGCGACGACTGGGGATCCTGGAAGATCATCTGGATCTCCGAGCGTTTCTGTCGGAGCGTTTCACCGCTGACGTCGGCCAGATCCTCTCCCTTGAAGCGGATGCTTCCGTCCGTCGGTTCGAGCAATCGAAGGATCGTTCGCCCGAGCGTACTCTTGCCACAGCCGGATTCGCCGACGAGTCCGAGCGTCTCCCCGCGTCGGATATCGAAGCTAACGTCGTCGACGGCTTTGACTTGCTGTCGACCGACGCTGATCGGCGGGAACTGGTCGGGCTCGAGCGAGAGCCCCGATAACAGGCCCGAACTCTGGGTGAAGTACTTTTTGAGTCCGTCGACTTCGACGAGCGTCTCGCCGAAGGGGACGTCTTCGCCCGTCATCTCGGAGCCGAGTCCACCGCGTTGGCTCATTGCTCTTCACCCCCGCCAGGGGTTCCCGCCGTTACCTGTGGCTCTTTCTCGAGCGGGACGCTCTCGTCGTAGCCGACGTCGAAGACGTCGTGTTTGACACAGGCCGCTCGGTGAGGATATCCTGCGGCGTGTTCGATCACCTCGTTGTCGGGATGGACGCGTTTGCAGACCTCCCTCGCGTCGGGACAGCGTGGGTGAAATCGGCAGCCGGAGGGTGGCGTGATCGCTTCGGGCATCACGCCCTCGATCGGCTCGAGTTCCTCGACCGTTCGATCGGGTCGGGGCATCGAGTTCAACAGGGCGGTGGTGTAGGGGTGTTTCGTCGCGTGGAACAGTTCGTCGACGGGTGCCTGTTCGATGATCTCGCCGAGGTACATCACGTTCACCCGATCGCAAATCTCGGCGACGACGCCCATGTCGTGGGTGACCCAGATGAAACTCGTGTCGTATTTCTCCTGGAGGTCGTCGACCAGTTCGAGGATCTGTCCCTCGACGGTGACGTCGAGGGCGGTCGTCGGCTCGTCGGCGATGATGAGATTCGGCTCACAGGCAAGCGCCATCGCGATCAGCACCCGCTGGCGCATCCCGCCGGAGAACTGGTGGGGATACTCGTGGTACCGTTCGGCCGGATCGGGAATGCCGACCTCGCGAAGCATCTGAATCGCTTCCTGGCGAGCCTCGTCTTTGCCCAGTCCGCGGTTGAGTTCGATGAACTCCCGTAACTGGCCGCCGACGGTGAAGACCGGGTTGAGCGACTCCATCGGATCCTGGAAGATGACGGCGATCTCGTTGCCGCGGATCCGATCGCGCATCTCCACGTTCGAAAGCATGTCCTCACGTTCGCGGAGGTCGCCGTCCGGCCCCTCTTCGAGGCCGAAGATGGTCTCTCCCTTGTAGGTGATCTCGCCGCCGACGATCTCGCCGGGGCTCTCGACGAGCCTGAGCAGGCTCATCGAGGCGACGCTCTTGCCCGCGCCGCTTTCCCCGACGAGACCGACGATTTCGCCCTCGTGAACCTCGAAGGAGATGCCGTCGACCGCGCGCACTGTACCGGCGTCCGTAAAGAACTGCGTCTTGAGATTCTCGACGCGAAGTAGTGGTTCAGCCATGGTTAGTCGTTGATTCGTGGATCGAGTGCGTCCTGCAGGCCGTCACCGAAGAGGTTGAACCCCATGATCGTCACGAGGATCGCGACCCCCGGCCAGATAGAGAGCCAGACGTTCGAGTGCATGTAGCCGTGTGAGACGTTGAGCATCTGGCCCCAGTCTGGCGTCGGCGGCTGTGCGCCGAAGCCAAGAAACGAGAGTCCCGCGACGACGAGGATCGTCACGCCGATCTGGAGGCTGGCGTAGACGAGCACGGGCGCGAAGCTGTTCGGAATGACGTGTCTGAGGATGATGTTTCGGTTTTTGACGCCGGAGGCTCTCGCGGCCTCGATGTAGTCCATCTCCCGGACCGAGAGCACCTCGCTTCTGATGATCCGGGCGAAAATCGGGATGAACGTGATTCCGACGCCGATGACTGCGTACCTGATGTCCGGCGTACCACCGCTGACGAAGACGATGAAGACGATGATGAGGATCAGTGGCGGAATCGCGTAAATGATCTCGACGATCCGCATCAGGATGTCGTCGACCCGTCCGCCGTAGAACCCGGAGACGGCACCGATGATCGTTCCACCGACGAAGCCGATCATCGTCGAGACGATGCCGACGCTGACCGACACCTGTGCGCCGTAGACGATTCTGGTGAAGTAGTCCCGACCGTCGGGATCGGTTCCGAGTGGGTGCGAAAGCGTTCCGTCCGGATGAAACGCCGGCGGGACGTTTCCGTCTATCTCTCCCGGTGGCGGAATCCGCTCGGGGTGTTCGAAAATCGGAAGCGCCTCCGCTGCGGCGAAATCCGACACCGCACCGAAGGTCAGACGCGAGAGGTTGCTGTCGATGAGCGTGTACGCCGAGACGAGCAACACGAAGGCGACGACGTACAGCCCCCACCGTGCGGTGGTGTCCTGCATGACCTTGCCGAACGTGTACCGCCAGCCGAACTGTGCGTCGACGTCCTCGGACGGGCCGTCACTGTCGAGTTGTGATTCTCCGATTGCCATCGTTAATCACGGTCTCCGTAGGTTACGCGGGGGTCGACGTAGGCGTACGAGATGTCGGTGATGATGACGCCCACGACGAACATCGTTCCGATGACGACGGTAATCCCCATGATCAGCTGGTAGTCGAGCCCGATGATCGCCTCGAGGAGCAGTCTTCCGAGACCGTTGATGTTGAAGACGTACTCGATGAGGACGGCTCCGCCAAGTGCCGTCGAGAGGTTGAGTCCGACGATGGTGATGATCGGGAGCTGGGCGACCTGGAAGGCGTGTTTCCGGAGGATGGTTCGTTCCGGAACGCCGTAGGCGCGTGCGAGTTTGACGTACTCTCCCTGAAGCGATTCGATCATCTGAGTGCGCTCGACGCGCATCAGCGTCGCCATCTGCAGCGTTCCCAGTGCGATCATCGGCAACAGCAGGTGTCTGATCGTCTGATAGATCAACTCGGGATAGCCGCTGTAGCCGTAGTGGTCCGGCCCCCACCAGGGGTAGACCAGCCCGCTCGAGGGCAACACGCCGAGTTGGATCGCGAAGACGAGGATCAGCATGATGCCGATCCAGAACGACGGCGTGCTGACGCCGATGAGGGCGACGATTCGCGAGATGTGGTCGGTCGGCTCGTTTCGTCTGGTCGCGGCCAGTATCCCGAGTGGAATCGCGGTCGCGAGTGCGAACGCGTACGCAGACAGCACGAGCATGAGCGTCGGCCCGGATCGCTGAATGACCAGATCGGTTACGGGCCGGTCGCGGTGAATACTGTACCCGAGGTCTCCCTGGAGGAGATTAATCATGTACGTCGCGTACCGTTCGTGAATCGGTCTGTCGAGGCCGTACTGTTGTTCGACGCGCTCGATCAGTTCCTGATCGACCTCCTGGCCCTGTAACATGAGCCGAACGGGGTCACCGGGCGCTAAATTCGCGAGGATAAACGTGATCACGGTGATCCCGATCAGCACCGGAATCGCCTGGATCAAGCGGCCGATCGTATATCGGAGCAGTCCCATGTAGTGTCGTATGTGTTCGCTGTGTCCCGCCGTTGTTCGTTCGTCGGTCGCTCACTCATTATAAAGATGGCCCCGACCGGCCGCGATTACTCGATCGAGACGTTCGAGTAGCCCGAGACGATGCGCGGGTTCTGCTGGGTCATCGGGTGTGCCTGCATGTCCTGGACGTAATCACGCGATGCCATCGTGTTACGGAACGAGTAGGCCGGCAGCGACGGCAGCTCCTCGAGCATCTCGATCATGACGTCCTCGTAGAGGTCGTACCGTTCGTCGAAGTCCGCCGACTCGCGGGCGGCGGCGATGTTGTCGTGGAAGTCCGCACTTCCTTCGTAGAAGTGCGCCTGGTTGATTCCCTCCTGGCTCTCGTGATAGAGGTTGTAGAGGTAGGCGTCGGGGTCCGGACCGCCGGTCCAGCCGAGCAGGTACGCCTGGAAGTCGTCCGGGCTCGGATCCTCGTTGTAGACTGTCTGATCGAGCAGCGGCCCGAACTCGAGCGTGACGGCTTCGGCGCCGTCGTAGCCGAGCTCGTGCAGGCGGGTCACGATCCGCTCTGCGAGATCGCCCCGGTGGTCGCCGGGCGCGAGGATGCGTGGACTCCAGTCGTCGTCGACCGCACCGTCGAGCAGTTCCTGTGCCTGATCCGGATCGTAGTCCGGGTAGTACTCCTCGTGCCAGTCGTCGAGTGGGAACTCCCACTGCTCGTTCGTGATCGGCGGAATCGGTGCCGACAGTGGGTCCGCGACGTTCTCCAGCCGGGACTCGACGAAGTCCGTCATCGAGAAGGCGTGACAGATCCCTCTGCGGACGTCGGCGTCGCCCGTCGGCGCGTCGTCCCGACAGTTAAACGTCAGGTGCATGTACGACGGACTCTCGGAGATGTGGACGTCGACGCCGTCTTCGGCCTCGAGATCGTCGAAGTCGTCGTTCGGAACGTCGGCGATGGCGTCGGTGTCGCCGGCGCGGATCTCGCTGATACGGCTGGCGGGGTCGACGTTGTCGACGAACGTGATCTCCTCGAGGTTGGGCATCGGTTCGCCCCAGTAGTCGTCGTTTCGCTCGAGAGTGACGTACTCGTTGTGCGCGAAGTCGCTCCAGACGAACGGACCGGAACCGATTGGGTTCGTGTTGAACTCCTCGCGGTCCTCTTCGGTTTCGCGTTCGCTCGCCGGGACGACGTAGATCGCCATCGTCTGGAGCTCCCACGGACCGAAGGGGTGATCGAGGTCGACCTGCACCTGGTAGTCGTCGACGACCTCGGCGGAGTCGATCATGTCGTACTGGGCCTCGTTGACGCTCTCTTCTTCCTGGAACGCCATGAAGGAGTGAGCGACGTCCTCGGCCGTCATCTCCTCGCCGTTGTGGAACTCGACGCCGTCGTGGATCTCGTACAGATAGCGCGTCCCGTCGCGTTCGACGTCGGGCATGTCGACTGCGAGCTGTGGCTCGAGACCGAGGCCCTCGTCCCACGTGTAGAGGCCGTCGAAGACCAGCTTGAACACTTGCGTGCTGTAGGCGTCGTTGGAGTGGATCGGGTCGAAGTCCTCGTCCCGTTCCAGTTCCTGGGTAAACTCCAGCGTGGCCTGACCGTCGCCGGCCCCGCCGTTCCCATCGTCGGCACCGTTACCGTTACCGTTGCCGTTGCCATTTCCTTCGCCGTTCCCACCGATACACCCTGCGATTGTTGCTGCGGAGACCGTCGCACCCGAGGCGAGTAAGCGTCGCCGGGTGAGGTCATGGTGATTAGTTCCCATGATACGCATATTGCCGTGGGGACAACCCTTATTGGTTTTGGTCTTTGTTCGTCTAACACGAATATTCATTTAACAATCTATGTGTAACAAAGTCGTCTGTGAACGATTATTATCATCAGAAATCGTGTATGTATTGGGAAGTGTATCTCTGTACATCAGTGGACATATCTATCTAGTCAGGTAACGTTTCGAACCCGAACCGACGAGCGAACTCGTCCGGTAGGGCCGGATTTCGGTCATCGGTCGACGAGCGAACGGGACTGGGACCCGGTCAGCGATGTCAGTCGCCCGTTCGCTCGGGAATCGACGGACTAACCGCGTCTCGGAGCCGGTGTCCGATACCGACTGGGGCGGTCGATGCGTGAACGCCCCCGCCAACCCGCGGCCTCGATCCGACGTCCTCGGCGACCGGTGACCTTTTTCTCCCCGCGCACACAGTAGTGGCGTATGAACTATCGAGCCGTCGAAACCACCGACGAGTACGTCGCTCGCCTCGAGACGGGGGCCGACTGGCGAGCCGAGATCGAGTCGCTGGCCGAGGAAGTCGACGCCGACGCAGCGTGGTTTACCGCACTGGGCGCAGTCCAGGATGCCGAGTGCTGGTTCTACGATCAGGACACCTGCGAGTACGAACCGATCGCGTTCGACGAACCCCTCGAGGTCGCAAGTTGCGTCGGGAACGTCTCGCTTCTGGACGGCGACCGGTTCGCGCACACGCACGTAGTACTCTCCGATCCCGACGGGAACGCGGTCGCGGGCCACCTGAACGAAGCAACCGTCTGGGCCGGTGAAGTGTACATGCGCGTCTTCGAGGGCGCACTCGAGCGCCAGCGCGACGAGACGACCGACCTCGACCTCTGGCTCTGAGATGCGCCCGGAAGACGAACGATACTTCGACCGGCTCGAAACGGGGCTCGAGGAGGCGCTCGACGTCGCCGAGCGTGCGAAAGAACGGGGGGGCGATCCCGAACCCGAGGTCGAGATTCCGGTCGCCAAGGACATGGCCGACCGCGTCGAGAACATCCTCGGCATCGACGGCGTCGCAACGCGGGTCCGCGAACTCGAGGGGCAGATGTCTCGCGAGGAGGCCGCCCTCGAACTCGCGGAGGACTTTGCGGAGGGCCGCGTCGGCGACTACGAGACGAAAGCGGGCAAGGTCGAGGGCGCTGTCAGGACTGCGGTCGCCTTGCTGACCGAGGGCGTCGTCGCCGCGCCGATCGAGGGGATCGACAGGGTCGAGATCCTGACGAACGACGACGGGACGGAGTTCGTCAACGTATACTACGCCGGCCCGATCCGCTCCGCTGGCGGGACGGCACAGGCACTTTCGGTGCTCGTCGCGGACTATACGCGTGCGCTCGTCGGCATCGAACAGTACGACCCCCGCGCGGAGGAGGTCGAACGCTACGCCGAGGAGATCGCCCTCTACGACAGGGAGACCGGACTCCAGTACACTCCGAAGCCGAAGGAGGCCAAGTTCATCGCGAAAAACATCCCGATCATGCTCGACGGGGAGGCCACCGGCGACGAGGAGGTGTCGGGCTTTCGGGACCTCGAACGGGTCGATACGAACAGCGCCCGCGGTGGTATGTGTCTCGTCCTCGGCGAGGGAATCGCGTTGAAAGCGCCGAAGATACAGCGATACACCCGTAACCTGGACGAGATCGACTGGCCGTGGCTGCAGGATCTCATCGACGGAAACTACGGTGACGGCGAGGACGACACAGTCGACGAGGGGGAACTCGAGGACGACGCGGAGTCGGACGACGAAGCGGGCGAAGCGAACGGGGCGGCCGACGAAGACGGTGTCGACGACGACGAACCGCCCGGACCGCCACGCGCCGAGCCCTCGAAGAAGTTCCTCCGGGACCTGATCGCCGGGCGTCCGGTCTTCTCTCACCCCAGCGCCAAAGGCGGCTTTCGACTCCGGTACGGCCGTGCGCGCAATCACGGCTTCGCGACCGGTGGGATCCACCCCGCGACGATGCACCTCGTCGACGACTTCCTCGCGACGGGCACACAGATCAAAACCGAGCGGCCGGGGAAAGCCCACGGAATCGTCCCCGTCGACACCATCGACGGACCGACGGTCAAACTCGCAAACGGCGACGTTCGCCGGATCGACGACCCCGCCGAAGCCCTCGAGATCAGAAACGGCGTCGAGAAGATCCTCGACACCGGGGAGTATCTGGTCAACTACGGCGAGTTTGTCGAGAACAACCACCCCCTCTCGCCGGCATCCTACGTCTACGAGTGGTGGATTCAGGACATGGACGCCGCGGGCGCGGACACGCAGGCGTTGAAAGACGATCCCAGGATCGAACTCGAGGATCCCGACCCAGACGAGGCCCTCGAGTGGGCCACGACGTACGACGCGCCGTTGCATCCACAGTACACCTACCTCTGGCACGACCTCTCGGTCGACGCCTTCTGTGAGCTCGCGGCCGCCGTCTCCGAGGGCCGGGTCGAAGGCGACCCCGACGACGGCGGACCGCTCGTCCTCGAGTACAGCGAGTCCGTTCGGGACGCCCTCGAGACGATCATCGTCGAACACCGCCAGCGTCCGGACGAAAACCGGATCGAACTCGACGACTGGCGGCCGTTCGTGCGGACGGTCGGCTGTGAACCTCGGCGGGCGGTCGCCGACGGTGCGACGATGGACTCGGGCGAGCGAGACGGGACGCCGAGTATCGAACTCGAGCGAACCTGGCGCGACGACGACCTCTCCGAACGCGCTCGAAACTGGGGCCACGAGGACGAACCCGACGGCGCGAACGCGATCGAGGCCGTCAACGAGGTCGCTCCGTTCGATGTTCGCGAGCGTGCGCCCACACGAGTCGGGAATCGCATGGGTCGGCCGGAGAAATCCGAGCGCCGGGACCTGAGTCCGCCGGTCCACACGCTGTTTCCGATCGGCGAGGCCGGGGGCGCACAGCGAAACGTCGCCGACGCCGCCAAACACGCCGAGACGATGTCGGACACGCCCGGCGTCGTCGAACTACAGATCGGCCGACAGCGCTGTGAGAGCTGCGGAGCGGAGACGTTCAAGAATCGCTGTCCCGAGTGCAACGACCGGACGGTCCCCGACTACCGGTGTCCCGACTGCGACCAGCGAATCGAGCCGGACGAGGCCGGCCGCGTCGAGTGCGGTCACTGCGAGCGCGAAGCCACCTGCGTCGAATCCCGGGCAATCGACGTCCACGAGGAGTACCGGGACGCCCTCGAGTCCGTCGGGGAACGCGAGAACGCCTTCGAGATTCTGAAAGGCGTCAAGGGCCTCTCCTCGGCGAACAAAATCCCAGAACCGATCGAGAAAGGGATTCTCCGGGCGAAACACGACGTGAGTTCGTTCAAAGACGGCACCGTCCGCTACGACATGACCGACCTCCCCGTCACGTCGGTTCGGGCCAGCGAACTCGATATCGACGTCGGCCAGTTGCAGGCACTGGGCTACGAGGAAGACGTCCACGGCGATCCGCTCACCCACGAAGACCAGCTCGTCGAACTCAGAGTACAGGACGTCGTCCTCTCGGACGGCGCAGCCGAGCACATGCTACAGACCGCCGACTTCGTCGACGACCTGCTCGAGCAGTACTACGGCCTCGAGCCGTTTTACGAACTCGAGGATCGCCAGGACCTCGTGGGGGAACTGGTGTTCGGGATGGCGCCCCACACGAGCGCGGCAACTGTCGGGAGAGTGATTGGTTTCACGAGTGCCGCGGTCGGATACGCACATCCGTACTTTCACGCCGCGAAACGCCGAAATTGCGACGGTGACGAAGATTGTGTGATGCTGCTCATGGACGGCCTACTGAACTTTAGCATCAGCTTCTTGCCAAATAAACGGGGCGGGCGTATGGACGCACCTTTGGTCATGTCCTCGCGCATCGATCCCTCCGAGATCGACGACGAGGCACACAACATGGACATCGTCTCGCGGTATCCCCGCGAGTTCTACGAGGCGACCCTCGAGCAGGCCGATCCCGAATCCATCGACATCCAGATCGGTGAGGACACGCTGGGCACCGACGGCGAGTACACCGGCTTCGAGCACACCCACGACACGACAGACATCGCGATGGGGCCGGATCTCTCGGCGTACAAGACGCTCGGTTCGATGATGGACAAGATGGACGCCCAGCTCGAGCTCTCGCGGAAACTCGAGGCGGTCGACGAGACCGACGTCGCCGAGCGGGTGATCGAGTACCACTTCCTGCCGGATTTGATCGGCAACCTCCGTGCGTTCTCCCGTCAGGAAACCCGGTGTCTGGACTGTGGCGAGAAGTTCCGGCGGATGCCGTTGACCGGCGACTGCCGGGAGTGTGGCGGCCGGGTCAACCTCACCGTCCACGAGGGATCGGTGAACAAGTACATGCAGACCGCGATCCAGGTGGCCGACGAGTACGACTGCCGGGACTACACCAAACAGCGCCTCGAGGTGTTAGAACGGGCCCTCGAGAGTATCTTCGAAAACGACAAGAACAAGCAGTCGGGGATCGAGGACTTCATGTAATTCCCGTCGAACCCGCTGATGGATTTCCTCCGGAGGAAGGATCGACCCAAATCTGCCTGTTCGACGATACGTTTATGATACATCTTCTGTAATTGTTTGGACAAGTCGAAGTACAGGCGACGTACAGTAGCCGCCGGAGTGATATCAGCTAAATGATATAACCGTTGCGAGAAGAGGCAATGTTCATGACCATCACACGGTAACTGATAACATGGCTGATTGTAACGACGACGCGAGTCGACACCGGACCATCCTGCTCGTAGAGGATAACCCGGGCGACGCGCGTCTCGTCGAAGAGATCTGTGACGATCTGAACCTCTCGAGCGTACTTCACACTGTTTCTACTGGATCGGAAGCACTCGACTTCGTAAACCAGCGTGGTGAGCACTCCGACGTCCCACCGACCGATCTCGTTATTCTCGACTGGCACCTTTCAGGACTGAGCGCCAAAGAAGTCGTCTCTGAATTGAACGACGATCCGGCTCACGCACACATCCCCGTTATCGTCGTTACTGGAACAGTAACCGAGAAACAGGTTCGCGAGGTGTATGAACTGAACGTGAACGCCTGTCTACCGAGACCGGACGGTCCCGACGAGCTTCGAACGACGATTCGAGCGTTCAAGACGTTCTGGTTGTCCACCGCTCGGCTTCCCTATGGCAATTGTGAGAACCGTCGGTAGGATGCCACGGAGACAGGCGAACCTCGAAATGTATCGGGTCATTTTATCCTCGAACTGGTCGAAAGGGTTCGGAGATACTCCCGGTAGAACTCCGACTGTCGCCTCTCATACGGATTGTTGTACCGTTTCGGCGGTGGGGTCGGCTTCTCCGCGGTCGCACCGATACTGACGGGCACCGTCCCGTCTCAAAGAAGCCCGGTTCCGGCCGAAACTCCCGGGATACCGATGGTGACGGTCCCGTCCCGGCGGACAGTGATGCCGTATCCGAGCAGACCAATCTCGAGCATCACGTCGTCGGCCGACCCACCGTCGCTCATCTTCGCGTCTTCGACGGCGAAGCTGAGCGTTTCGATCGATACGTCCCCCTCGGTGAGTGTGTCGAACGTCTCCTCGGACACGTCCAAAATCGAACCTTCGACGGTAAACGCGAGCGCAGCCGGTTTCGCGTCGACGATCTCCGTTGGATCGCCCATCGTCGACCGAAGGGTGTCGATCCCCTCCGAGAGATCGTCCGAATCCGGCGTCTGTACGCCGACGTCCATTGCCGTGAGTCTGAGCGACGGCTCTTCTGTGAGATCGATCTCGACCGATTCGGCGTCACCGGTCGAAATTTCGATCTGCGAGGGCTTCAGCGTCGTTCCCTCGAACTGGGCCAACAACTGGTCGGTCATCGATAGAACTCCTTCGATTTCGAACGCGAGTCGATCTGGTGGTTGCGTTTCGATCCGGTCTTCGACGACCCGTATACTCTGACCTTCGGCAATCTCTACGGTAACGCTCATGATTAGTCACGTTCTTTCGAGGTTGTACGCGAAGCGGCGAAACACTTGCACACGAAGTAGAAAGCAACGGGGTGGTTGCGGCGTGACTTCGTCGCGGGGGTGGCGCTCCGTTCGGTTTGGACACGCTCTTTCGAATTCGGTCCCGGGCGATTCGATTCTGAGGGGACACGTCCCGTGATGACGATCCCCTCTCGAGGGCCGATTCGAAAACGGTATCCCGGCGCTTCGGGTACGTGTGGCACATGGACCCGCGCATTCGCGAACACGCCGAGATCATCGCGAACCACTCGGTCGACCTGCAGGAGGGCGATAACGTCGTAATCGACGCCCATCCCGTCGCCGAGGATCTCGTCGTTGCACTCCACGAGGTCGTCGGGGACCGCGGTGCGAACCCGGTGACGACGAGTCAGCGAACCGGCAAACGACAGCAGCGTGCGTACCTCCGGGCTGCAGCCGACGACGCAGATCTCGAGTTCGAGACGCCCGAACACGAACTCGCGCTCATCGAGAACACCGACGTCTACATCGCCATCCGGGCGAGCGACAACGTCACCCAGACTGCGGACGTCGATCCCGAGACCAGCGCCGCCTACAGTCAGGCCCAGCGACCGATCCTCGAAAAGCGCCTCTCGAAACGCTGGTGTCTCACGCAGTATCCCGCTCCGGCGAACGCGCAACTCGCCGAGATGAGCACGGAGGCCTACGAGAACTTCGTCTGGGACGCGGTCAACAAAGACTGGGAGGCCCAGCGCGAGCATCAGGCGAACATGGTAGAGATCCTCGATCCGGCAGACGAGATCCGGATCAAAAGCGGCGACACCACGGACGTAACGATGTCGCTTTCGGGGAATCCGACGCTGAACGACCACGGCGAGCACAACCTGCCGGGCGGCGAGGTCTTCACCGCCCCGCAACCCGACAGCGTCGAGGGCGAGGTGCTGTTCGACATGCCGCTTTACCATCAGGGCCGGGAGATTACGAACGTCTACCTCGAGTTCGAGGGCGGCGACGTGGTCGATCACTCGGCGGCGAAAAACGAGGCGGTCCTCACCGAGGTGCTCGACACCGACGACGGCGCGCGCCGACTCGGCGAACTCGGTATCGGGATGAACCGCGACATCGACCAGTTCACGTACAACATGCTGTTCGACGAGAAGATGGGCGACACCGTCCACATGGCCGTCGGCCGGGCTTACGACGACACCGTCGGCGAGGGCAACGAGCAAAACGACTCCGCCGTCCACGTGGACATGATCGTCGACATGAGCGAGGATTCGTTCATCGAGGTCGACGGCGAACGGGTCCAGGAGGACGGGACGTTCGTGTTCGAAGACGAGGAGTGAGCGGGTAGTTTGGACCCGGTCGGCGAGCGAAGCGAGCCGTGAAGAGTATTGGCTGCGACGAACGTCAGTGAGTCGTGGACTTTTTCATCGAAGTTTTTGGCTGGGTTCGAGCGAACGACGTGAGCGAGGACCCAGCGAAAAAGTTCGGAGCGATTCGTTCATCGAAGTCGACGGCGAACGGGTCCAGGAGGACGGGACGTTCGTGTTCGAAGACGAGGAGTGAGCGGGTAGTTTGGACCCGGTCGGCGAGCGAAGCGAGCGTCTCGAGACGGAGTCAGTTTCAGTACAGTTCGCGGTGGTTGTCGATTTCGAGGCCGTCGATACGCTCGAATCCGGCGTCTGACGTGACGATCGGGGCTCCGAGCGTTCGCGCGACACCGGCAATCATCATATCCGGGTGCTGGATACGCAGTCCGTTTGCTTCCAGTTCCTGACGGATGCGGGCCGATTCGAGCGCGTGTTCTCGAGTGTATTCGAGGCGTTCGACCCACGGCAGGTGGTCGTCGACGAGAACGGGATCGCGCTGTTCCTTGACAGCACCGTGATACAGTTCGTAGTGGCCGACCGACGGGAGCACGAAGTTCTCGTGTTGGTGGTCGAGACGGTACTGTTTCGCCGACTCTCGACCGCGCAGAAAGTCGGCGAAGTAACTGCTGTCGAGGATTTTCATGGATCGACTTCGAAATCCTCGTCCAGTTCGGATTTGACCTCTCGGACGGCGTCGTCGATCGTCGTATCACTCCACTCACCGAAACCGGCCAGTGGATCACCGTCTTCGAGTTCACGTTCGATGACGGCGTCGAAACTCTCCTCGCCCCGTTTGCGAGCCCGCAGTCTCCGCCACGTCTCCTCGGAGACACGGATCGTCTTGTCGGGCATGTACACACGAGTGTATACACTCGAGGTGCTTCGATGTTTCGCTCCGATCGCTTTCCGTCGATTCACTCTGGGTACCATGAGGTCGACCCATCGGTGGCTTTTAAGATTCGAGCGTCGGTATCGATACTATGGCTATACTCGTCGCGTACGACGGCTCCACGCCGGCACAGCAAGCAGTCGAACACGCGTTCGCCACGTATCCTGACGAAGAGATCGTCCTGTTGCGCGTGGTCGAAGCGGCGGGTGGGTCGACGAGCGCGGGGGTCGATCTCGTCAAGGAGTATTTCAAAGACCGTCGAGACGAGGTCGAGGAGGAGGGATTCGCCGAGATTCCCGACCTCGAGAACGCGGCGGACGTCGAGTACCGAACCGAGGTGGCGGTCGGCCAACCCGCGCGAGCGATCGTCGACTACGCCGAGGAACACGACGTCGACCACGTCATCGTCGGCAGCCACGGCCGGACCGGCGTCTCGAGGGTGTTGCTCGGTAGCATCGCCGAAACGATCGTCCGCCGGTCCCCCGTGCCGGTGACCGTCGTTCGGTAATCGCCGCGTTCGGTGTACGTCGCGCTCGATTATCGTCCCGTTCGGTGACCGTCGTCCGGTAATCAGCCATCGGTCCTGCTCTCGTCGTCCTCGAGAACCACCACGTCGCCGTGCTGGATCACCGGCTGGTGTTCGCAGATGTAGGTCGTCATTTCGGGTCGGGCCTCGAACTCGAGGCGTTCGGTCGCGCCGACGTCCTCGACGACGCCGGTGGCGTACTCGTCGACCACCTCACCGTCGTCGTCGTGAAGCGCGAAATTGTGCTTCGCGCCGTCGCGGTTCTCCCAGACGATCTCGTACTCCCGGCCCTCGAGCAACACGAGCGTCGGGTTCTCGATCCGATCGACGAAATCGGGTTCTGCGCCGACCCAGCCGCCGACGTGTGCGTCTAGCCGAATCTTCTCGACGTCGGCCCACGCGTCGGGATCGGTCTTGCCCTCGCTCGCCGTCGCCTCGGCCGCCTCGACGATCGCCTCGTCGTCTTCGTCCTCGGATCGCTCCGCTGAGCGGTCCAGACAGCCGGCGACGGCCGCCGCGCTCGTCGCCGCGATACCAGCAAGCACCGTCCGCCTGGTGGGTCGGCTCGAGGCCACGAACCGACCTACGTGCTCGAGCGGATTGACGGCTTCCCCTCTTTTGGTAGGTGTTCGCCCCCCTCTCTCACTTAATATATGGTCTGCAGGTCGGTAATAATTTACGACAACAGTACTGCTGGACGGTCATGGACAGGCGGACGCTTCTGGGATCGGTTGGAGGCATTACGAGCCTGCTCTTCGCCGGCTGTAACGAGGGAGGATCGGACGGAGACGGCGGCGACGAGCTGGATACCAATCACCCCACGAGGGACGAACCCGGTGAAGAGGTCGACGCCGATTCCCAGGAGCCGACCGATCGAGGCGAAACCGACGATAGTTTCAGTAGTCCTCACCTGCCGGGGACGCTGATCGTCCGTCTAACCGGTGAGATCCCGGAAAACGCGTCCGTTCTCGATCCACAGGAGGATTCGCTCGTCGAAAACTGGCACCTCGAGCACGTTCTCGACGTCGCCGTCGACAACTACGAAGCGAACCTGGAAGACGACGCGTCCGATTCCGACGAGCGCGTCCCGGACGGTACCGAACTCACTCGGCGGAGCGTGTACGGCGACGATCCGGCCGGATCGCACCGCGAGGTCGACCGAATCGAAGCGACGTTGGGTCCCGACCGCGCCGTCGACGGAAAGTGGTACGTCGAACACCGAGAAACGAGAGTGACGATCACGCTGCGGTATCCGCCCGAGTAACGCGCTCGTCTCGAGACGAAACCGATCTGCCGGTCGCGACGACGGATCGCCAAATCGACCCGCGCGCTCGTCCGGATCAGCCGTCGACCAGTCGCTCGACCATCCCGGAGACGAACGCGAGTTCGTCCTCGTTGACGCCGTGGCCCATCCCCTCGTAGATGCGCTCGGTGACGTCCGCACCGAGCGCCTCGAGCACCCGCGTCGTCTCGCGGACGCGCTCGAGCGGGATGTGGGGATCGGCGTCACTACAGCCGAGAAACGCGGGCGTCCCCGCGAGCTCGCCGGCCGAATCTCCGTCGTCGCCGGCGTCCTCCGCATCTGACGTGTCCCCCTCGAGTTCGACCGACTCGCCGATGAGGCCGCCACTCAGCGCGACGAGTCCGCCGTACCGTTGTGGATTGTGCGCGACGAACTCGCTCGCGAGACAGCCTCCCTGCGAGAAGCCGAGGATCGTCACGCGCTCGAGGGGGACGCCGGCGTCAGTCGCTTCGCCGACCGCGTCGGCGACGGCCCGCAGTCCCGACGTTCGCCCCGGTTCGTTCGACTCGACGGGCGCGAGAAACGAGTTCGGGTACCACTCGTTACCTGCGGCCTGCGGCGCGAGCAGGGCGACGCCGTCCCGGCCGACCTCCGTTCCCAGCTGGATGATACTCCGCGCTGTCGCGCCGCGGCCGTGGACGAGGACGAGCGCCGCGTCGGCCTCCTCGAGGGGCGTGCCGGCCGTGACCAGCGGCTGGCCCTGATGTGGACCGTCCGCGTCGTCGGGGCTCGAGTTCGACGCCGGACTCATCCGACATCATCTCCCGGTGGTAGGGTCATCCGACGCCACCGTCTGTCGTCGGACTCATTCGACGCCACCGACGCCGGTACTGGCCTCCGGCAGATCGTGCTCGACGACCTCGAGACCGACCGCCTCGATCGCCTCGCGGAGGTGTTCGTCCTTGGCGTACTCGGCTCCGTCGTCCTCGCGGAGTTCCTGTGCTTTCGCGAGCACCTCGCCGCGGCGGTCGTCGGGCACTTCGTACTTGTCGGCGCTGAGTTCGATCACGAGGCCGTTGTTGTCCGTGGTGTAAATCGAGTGGAAGATCCCCCGATCGAAGACGTTGTACTGGTGGCCGGCGTCCTCGAGGGAGTCCATGACGTCCTCGTACTCCTCGGGATCGAGGCTGAAACAGAGGTGGTGGACGGCCCCGACGCCGCCGCGCTGGCCGCCCCGGTTCGAGGGGCGGTCGTCGCTGACGAAGAAAGTCAGAATGCGGCCGTCGCCGGTGTCGAAAAACAGGTGGGTCTGGGATGGATCGTCGAGGTTCGGCTGGCGCAACACGAGGGGCATCCCGAGGAGGTCGCGGTAGAACGCGACGGTGTCCGCCTCGTTGCTCCCCCAGATCGTGATGTGATCCGTTCCGGTGGTTCGAAACGGGCTGTCGGGCGGTTCGGGCGTGACTGGGTTGGTGGGTTCGTCGGACATGGTGAGTTATTCCGCGACGGCCTCGCCGAAGACGCGCTCGGCGTCGGCGGGCACGTCGAAGTCGTGGAAGCGTTCACCACGTACTTCAGAGAGGATGTTAAGTCCTGCTGCGGCCCCGTCGCCGACGGCGATGGCGGCCTGCCACTCCTCGACTCGGACCATCGCCCCCGTCGCGTAGGCGTTCTCGACGCTCGTCTCCATCTCGACGCCGACGTCCACGACGCCGTCGTCGGTGAACGCACAGCCGAGGTCCTCGGCGAGGTCGCGGTTCGCGCCGGTCGCGAACACGACGTACGTCGACTCGTAGCGTCCCTCTTCGGTGTCGACGACGAACCCGTCGTCCGTCCGCTCGACTCCCGCTACCTCCTCGCCCTGCCGTCGATCGGCCCCGAAATCCTCGACCTGCTGGCGTGCGGTCGCCATGAATTCGCTGCCGCCGACCGAACCGATCCCGAGGTAGTTAAAGAGGTGTGCTTTGTGCATCCACGTCTCGTCGGTGTCGAACACCGTCGTCTCGAGGCCGTTTTTCGCGGTAAACAGCGCCGCGCTCAGTCCGGCGGGGCCGCCGCCGACCACGATCACCGAGGGTAGTTCGTCTCCGCCCGCGTTCGTCTCGTCGGTCATGTGCAGTTACAAAGTGTTACCGCGAGGCTATCAATCCGGCAGAAACCCTCGAGCAACCACGTAACAATCGTGTCAGTGGGTCGATCGCCGGATCCGGAATCGGTGGATTCGATCCACCATTCGCCGTCGGCTTCGAATCACCGGTCGCCGTCGGCTTCGAATCGCCGGTCGTCGTCGGATTCGAATCACCGTTCGCCGTTCGATTCCGACCGGGGACCTCCCTGCGTGTGCAGACTCAACGGATTCAGGTAGCAGTTGCCTACACCTTCATCCACACAACAGGAGAGGAAGTCGGAGATCGGACCCGGATTCGGACGACGACGTGTGAATCCGGGTCCGATCTCCGACTGGTGGCGGTCCGCGCTCGATTGCTCGCGGACTCGAATCAGCCGACGTTCAACGGAGACATCTATGAAAACCAGCCTCGAGGTGGAGTACTGGGTCGTCGACGAGGATGGCGACCTGATCACCCCCGACTCACTGCTCGACGAGTTCGAGTGGACCGACCCCGAGTTCGTCGAGCCGATGCTCGAGATCAAAACATCCCCGTGTCAGTCGATGGCCGAACTCCGCGAGACGTTTCTCGATCGGGTCAGTACCGCAGTCGACGCGGCGCGCGAACGGGACAAGCGACTCGTCCCGCTGGCGACGCCCCTTTTCGCCGCGCCGTCGGAGATTCCCTACCGCGACAAGCGAGGCACCGACCTCCAGCGCCGGATCGTGGGCCCGACGTTCGACGACGCCCGCGTCTGTGCCGGCACCCACGTTCACTTCGAGCAGTCGAACGTCGTCGACCAGCTCAACGCGTTGACCGCGATCGATCCCGCGTTCGCGCTCGTCAACAGCTCGTCGCACTACCGCGGCGAGCGGATTCTCGAGTGTGCCCGTCCCCACCTCTATCGACGGTCGTGTTATGACCCCTGTCCGGAGCAGGGACAGCTCTGGCCGTACGTCGAGAGCGTCGCGGAGTGGGACCAGCGACTCGAGGACGCCTACGAGACGTTTCGCGACCGGGCGCTCGAGCGCGGCGTCGAACCGGCCGAGTTCGACGACGAGTTCGACCCCTACGACGCGGTCTGGACGCCGATCCGGCTGCGGGAGGCGTTTCCGACGGTCGAGTGGCGCTCACCCGACGCGGCGCTCCCGAGCCAGGTGCTTCGACTCGCCGAGGAGGTCCGGACGGTCGTGATGCAAGCGGACGAACGCGGAACGACGGTTCTCGAGTCCGACTCGCACGATCGCGGCGGAGCCGGCGGTGAGGTACCCCTTCCCGCGTTCGACACCGTCGAGACGATCACGGACGCCGCGATACGCGACGGACTCGAGTCGGCGAACGTCCGAAACTACCTGCAAACGATGGGGTTCACCCCGTCGGCGTACGATCCGTTGTCCGATCGGTTGCCGGACTCACGGCTGTCGAAACACCGTGCGAAGACGCTCCGCCTCGAGGCGGCGACCCGGCTCGAGGCCGACCTCGAGCGTCGCACGGTTCCTGCTCGTCGGAGTCGCTGAAACGAGTTATCGGAGTATCACGTCTTGCTCTCTTTCACCTGGGAGAGCCATCGCTGGCCCGTCCGGAACGCCGTCGGAATCTCGTCGCCGAACGCACACTGGGTGCGCTCGGTTCCACAGGGGTTTCCCATCGCGACCTCGATCGTCGGCGACCCGCCCTCGAAAACCGCCGTGCTCGCCGTCGTCAGCTGACCGAACGCGTGGGGTTCGTCGGTCTCGGGTTCCGGATGGCGACAGACCGAGTCGTCGCCCGGCCTGTTCTCGTGATCGCGCGCGATCTCCCACAGGTCGTCGCGATCCAGCCGGCCGTCGCCCTCGAGTTCCTCGAGTGCTCGCTCCCGCCGAATCGTCGAACTCTCGGTTTCGGTCGAGCGGGAGTTCACGAAGTGGTTCGTCCGCGTTACGATCGGCTCGTCGTCGACGGCGATCCGCTCGGCGACCGGATCGACCTCGAGCAAGATCGCGTCGGTTCCGTCGGCGAGAAACAGCGTCTGGCCCATCAGCCGACGCGTCGGGTACGACTCGAGGACGGTCCGCGCTTCAGAGACGGTGGCACACTCCTCGAGCAGAATTCGGATGACGGTCCCGTTTCGGAGCTGGTCTTCGGGATCGACGTCGTCGCGTTCGCTGTCGATGTGGGTGTTCGCCGCGACGAGCCCCCGGTCGTTGACGCCCTTGAAGATCGAAATCGTGCCGCAGGTGTCGATCGTCAGGAAGCCGTGGTAGTCGTCGATCGGCGGCTGCTCGACGATCGATTTGGGTCGGACGCCTCGCCCCGCGATGTCCCGGTTTTTCAACACGAGCGGGCCGTCGGCGTCGCTCTCGGTGGCGAGTTTCGGCCCCGACACCAGCGCGTTCGTACACCCCTTCGGGTTCTTCTCCGATCGCCCCGTTCCGTCGGCCAGTTCCTCGCAGAGCTCCGAGAACGCGAAGACGTACGCTTCGTACACGTCCGGATCGACGTCGAACTCGTCGGCCATCGCCTCGTAGGCCCGCCGGTGGCGGTCGGGGAGGCTCTCCCGGCTTCGCCGACTGTACTCGAGCAACGGCTCGAGGTCGACACCCTGCGTGTCGACCAGCGCTTCGAGTTCCCCGATAGCCCACTCGACGGCCTCCCGTTCCGTTTCCGCTCGTCGACGCGCCTGCGCGGCGAACGTGTCCGCTCTCGCGATCGCGTCGTCGTACCCGGTCGTCTCGACGTCGATTTCGTTCATACCCCGTGGAGGTCCTCCCGGTAATTGTAGCGCCGGCCTGATACTGCCGGACAAAAAACGACCCCGCTCGAGCGGCCGTCACTCAGGTTTCGGCGACGAGCGCGCTCGAGTCTCCGCCACGAACGCGAGCATGCCGATGCCGGCGACGCAGTCGGGACAGTACGTCTCTGTGACGGCCACATAGCGGCCCGCGAGTGCGGGACACGGATCGCTCGAGAGGTGTATCACCCGGTTTTCGCGGATCGGATCCCCGCAGCGATCGCAGCGGAGTTCGGAATCGTCGACGCTTTCTGCGCCGGCAGCTTCGCGCTCGGAACTCATCGGTGTCGCCTCCGAGGCGGGCTCGAGGCCGGTGGCTGATCGGTGGCGAGAGACGACTGTCGTGCGAGACCTTTTTGTCTCGGTGGCAGTAACGAAAGCATGGCAACCAAATCGGGACGATTTGGAAGCCACCCGCCTCGGGTGTCTCTGCACCCGGGGCACTTTCCAACGCATGCCCCCGCGTCCGCGTTCTGGAGCGGGTTGGCTCCCATCGTGACGGTCGTTCTGAACGATAATATAATTACTGGATTGTACTGAAGGAATGGACGGGTGAACGCTCGAGGGATTTCCGAAGCCGCCTCGAGACGGCCAGCCCGCAACCATCTCATACGGTTTACTGTACGTCGTTACCGGAGCGACCGGGCGCAGTCCCGCGGTCGCTCCGGTACACAGGTACAGTAATCCGTATCAGTCGCCGCCTTCGGCCAGAAAAATCCCAAGGTAGATCGATGCGAGCGCGCAAGCGACGCCCGCGGCGAAAGCGAGCGTGTACGGCGACTCGAGGACCACCTCGCCGTCCTCGAGCAGCCAGCCGCTGAAGCCGACGAGCAGCGAGACGACCGCGACCAGACGGAGCGCGGAGACGACGGTTCGGGCGCGACCGCCCGCCTCGCTCGAGTCCCCGTCGGTCATCGACACCCCCTCCGCCCGGTCGCCCGTCCGTCGACGCCGTTCATCGTCCGTGGATCGTTCACCGCGGGGAAAAATCGACCGTTCTCGCTCGTGCGGTCCGTCGTCGGTCCGCACGGTAGCATCGCCGTCTCGGACGAGTCTCGACCGATAGTCGATTTCGGCAGTGTGAAATGCCCCTGCCCTTTACTTCGATAATCGAAGTAATGTCTTTCGAGTCGTTTCGCCGTCACCCGTAGATCGGATGGGTCCGACACAGTTGCTCCCTCACGGTCGAAGACGTCGGCCGGACGAAGCGCGTGTCGACGACCGAACGCGGCCGGAACACGCTGCGCGCGTTCTCGTACGTACTGGACGACGAGTGATTCATACGGTTTACTGTAAGTCATTGCCGGCGCAACCGCGACCCGGGCGGCGGTTGCGCCGGTAAATCGTTACAGCAATCCGTATCACTCCGCCGAAGACTCGCTCGAGAAGCGCTCACACGCCGACGCTCGACGCGGCCGGTCGGGATTCGTCGCGTGTGCGAGGAGTTCGACGTCCGTCTCGAGCGGGTACTCGAGAATCACCGCCGGATCGACGAGAACCCGACCGAGCACGAGTTCGGACGCCCGCGCGACGGGGTTCCACGTGTCGTAGTAGGCGTCGTACACGCGGGCCATCTCGGCCGTTTCCATGTAGCCGAGAAGCGAGTAGCCGTCGGGCCGGCGCTCGAGGAAGATCGATTCGGTGAACATGTCTTCGGCCTCGAGCATCTCGATGCTCCAGGCTTCGATCCGATTCAGTCGCAGTTCGCCATCGGTCACGTTGCGGGAGAGGGCGGCGAACCAGTCGGCGAATCGCTCCGGAACCCCGGACTCGAGGTCCATCCGAACCAGTTCGACGTCGACGGAGCGGTCGGCGGTTCGGTCCGCCTGCGCCTCCCGCTCGAGTGCGTCACCGGTTCCCTCGAGTGCGACGGCGTCGACGACGGTCCTGCGTGGCCGCGAGGGATGGACCGCGTGGACGAGCAGCTCCCGATCGACCGGCTCGTCGGCGTCATCGAGCGCCTCGTGGGTCAGTGGAAACGCAGCCGCGACCGTCGTCTCCGGGTCGTCGCCGTCCCACTGTTCGACGGCGGCCCACGGCACCTCGACGTACCAGACGAGTTCGGGGTCGTCGCCGGTTCGATCGAGAAACAGCGAGGCCGTACTCGCGCCCTCGAGGGCGAGCAGCCACTCGTCCGCGGACGTCCCGCCGTGTCGTTCGACGGCGTCTCGCACGTCCTCGAGTCGGTCGGGCTCACACCGGCGGCGGACGAGAAACGCCCCGCTGTGCCGTTCCGTGATCGGTTCGGGTTCGCGTTGGGTTGGTCGGGTTCGCAACCGGCGATAGGCGACAACGCCGGCGATGACGGCTCCGAGAACGAGTCCAGCGCGAACCACTCGTCGAACGTGACGGTTCATACCCGATGACAGGTGCCGGCGGATCCTCGGGGTGTCCCCGAAGCCTATCGTGGCTTTATATACTTCGGCGCGCATTCGTCGATCGATGAAATCCGTCCGCGTGTCGCTCGACCACGACGACGACGCGCTCTCGCCGATCCACGAGGGGATCTGTACGTCGCCGGAGATCGATCGGGAGATCATCCTCGGCGGCCAGGCGGTCGACGGCGTCGAGACGATCACCTCCTTCGTCTACGGCGAGCGCCCGGCCTACGAGTCGGTGCTCGACGGCCTCGAGCGGATTCGGGAGTACGATATCACGCCCGCCGAGGGCGGCTTTTTCCTGTACCTCCGCCGGGAGCTCGGCCCCGATGGACTCTCGTTGTTGAACGCGCTCGCACAGGACACCGTCGTCGTCGTCCCGCCGATCGAGGTCCGATCGGACCGGACGATCCGGCTGACGATCGTCGGCCATCCGACCGATCTCACCGCGATCCTCGAGGCACAATCCGACGGGATCGCGGCGGACGTCCTGTGGGTGAGCGACTCGGTTACGGCCGCCGATCCCCCCGTCTCCGACCGACAGCACGCGGCACTCGAGGCCGCCTGGGCTGTCGGCTACTACGACGTTCCGCGACGGAACGGCATCGAAGCGATCGCCGACGAACTCGAGTGTGCGGTTTCGACGGCTTCGGAACTGGTCCGACGGGGCGAAGCCAACGTGATCGGCCGGATGCTGGAATCCGATCCGTGAGTCCGGTTCCGGTTCGTGATCTGGTTGGTCGGCTCTACTGAGAGCTCTCGATTTGTGATTTATTTGAGAAATAGTGGTGAATACAGGGCACAAGTCGGTCACTGGCAGTTGGGTCCTCCACTTAGATCAGAATTGCTACAAGCAGCGTCTTTTATCGACACAGGGACGAAGCTACAACCGATGGAAGTCCCAGAGGTAAATGCGGCTGTGGCATTCGGGGTACTAACGATGGTCTCGTGGGGAATTTGGATCGTCGTGGGGAACGCCGCGTCAGAATCCATCGACCCAACGACGGCTGCCGCGATCTCGTATCTCGTCGCAGCCATCCTTGCAGTCGGGTACGTTTTCGTGTCAGGGGCCTCACTGGCCATCACGCCACGAGGCGGGGCGCTTGCTGGCGTGGCTGGGGTGTTCGCCGGAGTTGGTTTCGTCTCGATGTACATCGGTCTTTCACGTGGCTCAACGACGGTCGTCTCGACTCTCGGTGCCATGTATTTTGTCGTCGCAGCGTTAATCGGGATGGCTGTGCTCGGGGACGAAATAACCACAACGAGAGTCGCAGGGCTCCTGCTCGCGGGCGTCGGTGTCATCCTCGTCGCTCAATAAACGAACCGCTCACTCTCCCGAATCGGGTCGTTTTCGACAGCGGACGGTGTACCCCACGCCGGCCGCGTACGTCTCGACGACGTCGGTTTCGTCGGAGACGGTCCGCAGTGCCTCGAGGACGTCGTTCTCCGGATTCCAGTTTGCATACCAGCGGAGGAACCGCCAGAGCAACGGGTTGAACACCCGCGCTGGCCCCGTCTGAACCCGCCTGAGATCGAAGACGACGAACGTCCCGCCCGGGGCGAGCAGCCGATACACGTTCTCGACGGCCCGACGAGCGTCGGGCATCACGGCCATCGACAGCGACGCCATCGCCGCGTCGAACTCGCCGTCGGGGTCGACTTCGGTCGCGTCCGCACACAGTACCTCGACGTTCTCCCAGCCGTGGCGGTCGACCCGCTCGCGTGCGTTGGCGACCATCTCCGGGCTGTAGTCGACGGCGACGACGGACCCGGACTCCCCGACGTCGCTCCGGAGCCGTTCGAAGTTGACCCCCGGCCCACAGCCGACGTCCAGCACCCGGTCGCCGGCACCCAACTCGAGGTAATCCATCGCCGTCTCCCGAATCGGTTCGAAGTCCCGTTCGCTCATCCCGTAGCGGTCGCTCTTGCGATCCCACACCGCCCGACTCCGCGCCAGATGTTCGTCGGTGGCCATACGCTTACTCGAGTCGGGATTCGAGAGTGTGTTATCGCGATACCTATCGTCTATTTATATACGGATCGGAAACGGCGATCGATCCGGACGAGTGTTTCACCCGGACGGAACCGGCCAACCGAGCGAGACGGAAGCGAGCGTCGAAGCGGACCCTCCCGTAAGTCCGACAGTATATTTCCCGTCGGTCCGTTACGACAGCCATGATCGATCTGCGTTCGGATACGGTGACGAAACCCGACGAGGCGATGCGCGAGGCCGCCCGCACGGCCGACGTCGGCGACGACGTCTACGGCGAGGATCCGACGGTAAGCGAACTCGAGGCGCGTGCGGCCGAGGCGGTCGGCAAAGAAGCCGCGCTGTTCGTTCCGACCGGGACGATGGGCAACCAGATCGCGGCGCAGGTACACACCGAACCCGGCCAGGAGGTGCTCGTCGAGCGTGCGAGTCACGTCTACAAGTACGAACTCGGCGGGCTGGCCCGCCACTCGGGTCTGCAGGTGCGAACCCTCGACGGCGGCGACAGGGGTGTCCCGACGCCCGAGCAGGTAGATGCGGGAGTCGTCGAGGAGGACCTCCACCGGCCCGGGACCGGCTTGCTCTGTCTCGAGAACACGCACAACGCGAGAGGCGGCGTCGCGATCGAACCCGACCGGATCGCCGCGGCGGCCGAGGCGGCCCGCGGGCACGACGTCCCGGTTCACCTCGACGGGGCTCGCGTGTTCAACGCGGCCGTCGCGCTCGACGTCCCCGTCACCGAGATCACCGACCACGTCGACTCGGTGATGTTCTGTCTCTCGAAGGGGCTCGGCGCGCCCATCGGTTCGATGCTCGCCGGTCCTGAGGAATTCGTCGACCGCGCCCGTCGAACCCGGAAACTGTTCGGCGGCGGTATGCGACAGGTCGGCGTCGTCGGCGCGCCGGGACTTCGTGCCCTCGAGAACGTCGACGACCTCGAGGCCGATCACGAACGCGCACGGAGACTGGCCGACGGGCTGGCCGACGTCGACGGCTTCGACGTCCGTCCTCCAGAGACGAACATCGTCCTCGTCGACGTGTCGGGAACCGGTGACGACGCCGAGGCCGTCCTCGAGCGACTGCGAGAACGGGACGTGCTAGCGTCGGCGATGGGACCGACGACGGTTCGGTTCTGTACGCACCGGGACGTCTCGGGCGAGGACGTCGACCGCGCGCTCGAGCGTGTAATGGCGGCGATGACAGGGAGATGACGCTCTTCGAGACGACGAGTTGGGAACGGTTGCCTCCCGGACGCGAGCCATCCAGCCGCGAACGGGCGGCTTCGAGCCGGATCGGTCGCCAAAACTGCGATCGGTCGTCGGGCTCGAATTCGATCCGCGCTACCGGCCGCGCATCCCGTCGCGGAACTCGAGGACCGTTCGGCGGAGCAACAGATACGAGAAGAACACGAGCGAGAGCAGGATCACGACGACCGCAATGATGACGGGATCGTCCGGGATGTACTCGAGCATACGAGGCGAGTACTGTGTCAGCGTGCAAAACCGTTTCGACGTTGCGTGACCGCCTGTGGGGGTGGTTCCTGCCGTCGATCTCACCGCACATATCGCCGGCTGGGAGCGCACACACCGGTAGCTAAAACCGCTTTTTCAGCTTACGTCGCTTATATTGAACGTGCCACCGTAGCCGAAGATGGGTGTCGCACGCCCTCCGCGGCACTTGTCCGTCGAGAAGAACGAGTCCGCCCTCCACGCCCTCGCCCCAGGGCTCGCCTCTCTCGAGGACCTCCCGCCCTCGGCCGTGATCGCCCCGTTGACGCTTCCGTCCCGCGTCCGGACGGCTTTCCTCCAGTGTTCCATAGTAACCACTGCACGTCACTGCAGACCTGATCGCAAGGCGGATCGGCGATCGGTGAGTGACCGTTTCAACGAATACGATACACCCGTTCGGATCACTCCCGCTGAATTTCGAACCCGTCGATCCGCCTCCCGTTCGGCTCGAGCAGTTGGCCCTCGAGCGTGCCCGAATCGTCGCCTTCGAACTCGATGACGGCGAATCCCGGCCTGTTTCCCCGTGGATCCGCGTGGCTCCCGGGGTTGAGCAACAGACACTCCCCGGTTTCGACGACCGTCGGCCGGTGGCTGTGTCCGGAGACGACGACGTCCGCGTCTCGCGAGCGGCCGAACATCGCCAGTCCGGTCGTCCCCCCGTCCCGTCGGTGGGTGACGGCGAATCGAACGCCGTCCTCCTCGACGACCCGGGCCGTCGGCAGGCGGTCTCGAACGGCGGCGCTGTCCGCGTTGCCGTGAACGGCGAACAGCCGTTCGCACTCGTTCTGGAAAGCCTCGAGCGCGACGGTGCTCGTAAAGTCGCCGGCGTGAATCACCACGTCGGCGTCCCGTGCGGCGGCCAGTGCCTCCCCCTCGAGTTCGTGGCCGCGATTGCTGTGTGTATCGGAGAAGATCGCGATCATAGCCTGCGATACGGGCTCGAAGACGACGTTCTTTTCGGCCCCCGACTGGTGTGATGAAGCGTCAGTCGGCGGGGTGGCCTACGTGGAGTCCTCGCTTCGTAGGACTGCTGTACGTCATTACCGGAGCGACCGAACGACTTCCCGCGGTCTTCGGAAATGTCTCACAGTTGACCGTATCAGTCCGCGTACATCGCTACGACCGTCGACCCCGGCGGTCGGTCGTTCGACGCCGCCGTCACCGTCGTCTCCTCGAGGTCGACGGCGGATCGGATGGGTGTCCAGCCGTCGTCCGTCTCGACGCCGACGGCGACGTCGGTCGGGCTCGCCCCCGGCGGCAACGCCGCCGGGTCGTAGACGAGTTCGATGCGGATCGCCTCGATCGCCCGCAGTTCATCGAGCCCGACGAGTTCGACCGGTTTCGACAGCGCCGCCGCCGGCGGATCGGTTGCAGCCGGCTCGAGGCCGACCGTCTCGGGGACGACGCCCGCGACGACGTCGAGTCGCGCACCCGCGCGATCGAGCGTGAACTCCGCGACCGTACCGGGGTCGTAGCCGGGAATGGGCATATTCGGGGCGAAGAACTCGAGGCACAAGGCGATAGACCGCGCAGTCGCCGGCAGTGTCCCTCGGTATCACGGAGCGACCTCGAGTCGTCTCTCGCTCGTGGTCGATTGGGTGGAGTTCGGGGTGACCGCCGTCTCATTTCGTATCACTCGCTTTCGAACACTTCGGACACCTCTTCGGCCAGTTCGCTGGCTTCGATGTGGGCGTACATCTCCGAGGTCGTCCGCGGATCAGCGTGACGAAGCACCCGCTGTGCTGCGGCCGCACCGTGCTCGCGATACACCGCTTCCCCGACGCCACGTCTCGCACCGTGGGGTTTCAGATAGCCGCCGTCGACGTCGATATCGGCGTCCTCGCAGAGTCGCTTCAGGACGGATCGACCGCCGTTCGTCGAGAGCGACGGCGGGACGGTCCCGCGTTCGCGGTGTAACGTGAGCGGATCCCCCGTCGACGGATCGACGTCGTCCGGAAGCGTGGCGTAAAGCGACGGCGCGTGATTCGTCACGAACACCGGCCACTCCGCGGACGGCGGGTCCAGCGCCCGCTCGAGGCGCTCGATCGGCGAATGCGCCTGTCTGGGAAGCTGGACTTCTTCGTCCGCGTGCTGGTTCTTCCCCAGGACGAGTAGCTGGCTGTTCTCGAGGTCGACGTCTCCCCACCGGAGTCCGTTGCGGCGGTCGTCCCTGGGATCGCTGAGTATCTCCCCTCCGCGAACGCCGGAGTAGGCGAGGACGTAGACGAGCGCCCGGTCGCGAAGTTCCTCGAGCGCACCCGACCCCTTCGCCTCGACGGCGTCGTGTGCGCGACGGTCGGCATAGCGCAGCAAGCGGTTCCGATCGTCCGGCGACCAGAACTGCTGGTCGCCGCTTCGTTTCTTCGGTCGGGGAGGGAGTTCCTCGAGTGCAACTCCTTTCTGAGCGGGGTTTTCCTCGAGCCAGTCCCACCGGACGCAGTAGGAGAGAAACGCCGAGACGTAATCGTAATACGTCCACGCCGTCGCCGCGGAAATCCCGCCGTCGGCGTTGCGGTCGCCGCTCGTCACTCGGCCGGAGAGGGCCTTCGCGTACTCTGCCATGTGGCGTTTCGTGACCGCTTCGACGGTCCTCACGCCGCGGCGTTCGAGCCGTTCCCGCCAGTCGCCGAGCACGCGCTCTAAGGCGTCGCGATAGTTGCCCGCCTTGTTCCCCGACTCGAGGAATTCCTCGATCGCGCTCTCGAGGGCGTGTCCTCCGGGCGGCACACCGGAATCGCGTGCATCCATTCGTTCGACTATCGATACAGTGTCCGCTCCCATAAATTCACTGTGCATTACTGATCTCGGCGCACGCGACGGCATCCGATCCGTCGGACGGTCAACATCGGCGACTTCGTTCGCTGGCTTCGCTCGCCGTCAGAACTTCCCTTCGAAAAGCCACAGGCGGTCTGGAACGCTGCGGAGATCGGGCTACCGACCGAAGGGCACATTCCTGCATGCTGCTTACGAGCGGTCCCCACCAACGGTCAACCATGGAAACACCGCCCGAACTCCAGGCTGCCGTCGGACGTACGGAGGACGTCACGATCACCAACCGCGAATACGACGACGAATCCGTTATCGCGGTCGATTTCGGTCCCGCCGCGGGCGAACCCGAACTCGACGTCGTCGCCGAAACGGCGATCGTGGTCGTCGACAACATCCAGTTCGAGTTCGACGTTCCGCCCGACGCCACCGACGTCGTCGTCAACGGTGGTATCCTGACGTTGACATCCTCCCCGCGCTGAAGCGCGAGGATTTGCGCCTGCTCATCCCATAACTGGGTCGGTGATCCGTTACCCCCTGGCGCTCGCTACCCGCTTGCTCGAGCCCTCGGTCCGGATCGTGTCCGGTCGCCGGCCTGGGACCCGCTCGAGACGAACGCTTTTATCGTAGCGGGAACCTATCACGGATCGTGTCCGAGACGAGCGACTACATGCGGTTTTTCCCCTACGACCAGCCCTACGAGAACCAGCGCGAGGCGATGGACCGCATCTACAACGCGCTGGTTCGCGGGCAGGACGTCCTCTTCGAGGGTGCCTGTGGGACGGGAAAGACCCTCTCCTCGCTCGTTCCCGCCCTGGAGGTCGCCCGGGAACGGGACAAGACCGTCGTCATCACGACCGACGTCCACCAGCAGATGCGCCAGTTCGTCGCGGAAGCCCGCGCGATCACCGCCGAGGAGTCGATCCGGGCGATCGTCTTCAAGGGAAAGTCGTCGATGTGTCACATCGACGTCGGGTACGAGGAGTGTCAGGCGCTTCGGGACACTACCCGGTCGGTCGTCGACGCCGAGCGCGACCGCGAGCAACTCGAGCGCCGACAGCGGGAACTCCTCTCGGAGAGCCAGGAGGGCGACGGCGGCGCGGCCGACGCGCGCAGCGCGGTCATGGACGAACTCGAGGCGATCGACGACCGACTCGAGGACCTAGAAGAGCGCAACGTCTGTGAGTACTACCGGAACAACCTGACCGAGGACACGGACGACTTTTTCGCCTGGCTGTTCGAGGACGTCCGCCGTCCAGAAGAGATCTACGAGTACGCCGACCAGCGAGAGTTCTGTGGATACGAACTCTTAAAAGAGGGGATCGAGGGCGTCGATCTGGTCGTCTGTAACTACCACCACCTGCTCGACTCCACCATCAGAGAGCAGTTCTTCCGGTGGCTCGGCCGCGACCCCGAGGACGTGATCGCCGTCTTCGACGAGGCCCACAACGTCGAGGACGCCGCTCGAGAACACGCCACCCGGACCTGTTCCGAACGAACGTTCGAGTCAGCGATCGACGAACTGGCCGAGACTGACGATCCGCGATCCGAGGACGCCGCGAACGTCCTCTCGGCGTTTCACCGCGCGCTCGTCGAGACCTACGAGGAGTCGTTCGGCTTCGGCGACCGAGAGCGGATCGACGAGAACTGGGCGGACGTCCCCATCGCGAACGAGGACCGGCGCGACGACCTCACCCTCGAGTTCCTGCAACGGTACTCCGGAGCGGGGATCGACGCCGACCTCGAGGCCGCGATGAAGCTGGGCCAGGACCTAGACGAGGAGTACGAGGAGGCCTACCGCGATGGCGAGACGGCGACGCGGACGGAGTGTCAGACTCTGCAGGCTGCGGCGTTCGTCAGCGCGTGGATGAACGAGGGATCGAAAGAGGGGCTGTATCCGGTCGTCTCGGTGACCCGAGACGCCGGCACGGACGAAGTGTACGGCCGGGCCGAACTGTACACCTGTCTCCCGCGGCAGGTGACGGGACGGCTGTTCGAGGAGGTGTACGGAACGGTCCTGATGAGTGCGACGCTCCAGCCGTTCGACGTCACCGAGGACGTCCTCGGCCTCGAGGAGGCGGTGACGATGGCCTACGGGTTGCAGTTTCCCGCGGAAAATCGCCGGACGTACGCCGTCGAGACGCCACCGCTGTTTTCCTCCGATCGGGACGACCCCGCCGTTCAGGACGACGTCACCGGGACGATCCACGACGCGGTCCGGATGACGCCGGGGAACACGCTGGCGTTTTTCCCCAACTACGGCGAGGCCAGCCGGTACGCAGAACGACTCGAGAAACGCACCGACGCCGCGGCGTCCGTCTATCTCGACGAACCGGGAACGTCGGTCGAGGACGTCCGTCGGTCGTTCGTCGCCGACGACGACGCGGTTCTCTGTACGTCGCTGTGGGGGACACTCGCCGAGGGCGTCAGCTTCGACGGCGAGGACGCTCGGACGGTACTCGTCGTCGGCGTCCCGTATCCACACCTCGACGACCGCGCCCAGGCGGTCCAGGATGCCTACGACGCGGCGTTCGAGGGGACCGACACGGGCTGGCGCTACGCCGTCGAAATTCCGACGGTGCGAAAGACGAGGCAGGCGCTCGGTCGAGTGATCCGCTCGCCGGCCGACGTCGGCGTTCGCGCGCTCCTCGACGCGCGCTACTCGCGGGATGCGAAGTCGGATCTCGGTAAATACAGCGTCAACGGGAGCTTTCCACACGAAGAACGCGAGGAGTTACTCGACCTCGAGCCGGCGAAACTCAAGTTCGCGATGCTGAACTTCTACGGAGACCACGGCGTGTACGACGGCGACCCGCCGTCGCCGTAATCTCGATCGACTGGGGGATCGGGACAACAGTCTCTCACTCGATCGTGACGTCGGCGACGCCGTTGCTCACCATCGCGACGTACGTCCCGCCGTTCTCTGCTGTAATCTCGATCGACTCCGATTCTTCGATCATCCACGTGTCGACGACGCCTTCTTCGTCGTGATCGAGTCGGAACGTGACCCACTCCCGCTCGAGGTCCGTCTCCTCGTCTTCCGGCTGGAAGATCTCCTGGACCTCGACCGTGATCGACAGTACCTCTCCCTCGTCTGCGCTGTACTCCGCGGTATCTCCTCTCCCGAGCGTCGTATCGACGGGGCCGCCACCGAGTAGACTGCTGCAACCGGCGAGTGGAACGAGCGTCGCGAGTCTCATGAACGCACGTCGTCGCATATGACTCGAGATACCCACACCGGTACGTAATAGCTTCCGGCCGAGCGGGTCAATCAGGAGGGCAACGAGACCCGACTCACCGGGAGACGGTACGTTCCGTCCCAGAACTCGAGTTCGGTGATCGTCCACTCGATCGGATCGATCTCCCTGTCTGCGAGCCGGCGAGCGGCCGCGTCGTCGCCGCCGCGGGCGAGCGTGACGTGGGGGACGTACTCCTCGCCCTCGAGTCCCTCGACCGTGCCGAACGTTTCGGCGAGTTCGCTGTGGATCGACTCGAGACCGGGGCTCTCCACGGCGAGGTAGACGACGGGAGCCGATCCAAGTGGCGGGTCCGCGAAGTAGTCGATCCCCGTTATTCGGGCCTCGACCGCAGGCGTCCCCTCGAGTGCGCGGTGCGCACGATGCTGGAGCTGTGCGACGTGGTTTGCCTCACCGAGGCGTTTGAGGAGACACGAGTGATCCTCGCGGACGGTGTCGAAGCCGATCAGATCGGGATAGAGGTCGTTCGCCAGGGTTCGGACTCGCCCCGGAACCGGAACGTTGACGCTGTACACTTCGCTTCCGATAGGTTCGCTCGAGGTATCAGTCCTGCGCTTCGTTCGATCCGTTTCGGCAGACTGACACCGGGTCGAATCACCGAACCAGAATATTCCAACTATTTATAATTCGGTAAAAAGCCGACGCCGTCGGCGTCGGAAAGACCTATTTAGTCGGCTACGTCATACTTCCATAATGGACGTGAGGGGGCTACGGGCCCTTGTTTGCGTGCTCGTGGTCGTCGGGTGCTTGGTCGTGATCGCTCCAACGGTGTCGACTGCTGTGGTGGCAGACGTCGACACGGGGAGCGTCGCGTCTCAGGAGTCGACGAACGAAAGCGAGCAACAGGCGGACGAAGACGACGCCGTCAACGAGACCGACCAGGACGACGGTAACGAGGGCGAGGAAACCGACGGCAGCGAGAACGACCAGAGCGACGATAACGAGAGCGATGGGACCGACGAGTGGGGACTCAACGAGAGCGATCAGCTCGACAACGCCGACGAAGTCCACATCGACGTCTTCCTCCACGAAAACAGATCGGCGACGTTCGTCGTCGACTACCGGTTCGAAAACGCGTCGACGACCGACTGGGAGAACCTCCAGGCCGACGTCGAGGCCAATCCGGAGGGGTACGCGGAGAAAGAACGAGCGGACTGGAGCACTACCGTCGAGGCGGGCCAGAACCGGACCGATCGCGAGATGGACATCTCGAACGTCAGGGTCGAGACGGACACGAGTTCGGCACCGCGGAACCTCGGCCACGTCGAATTCACGTTCGAATGGAGCGCGTTCTCCCACCGGGAGCTGAACCGGATCGAAGCCGGGGACGCCCTCGCCGGCTTTACGCTCGTCGACGATACGACGCTGCAGTTTTTCTGGCCCGACGGCTACACCGTCCGCGAGGTCGATCCGTCCCCCGACGACCCGCCCGAGGATTCGATCTTCTGGGACGGTGACGGCACCGAGTTTACCGACGATCAGCCGTTGATCGTCCTGATCGAAGACGGCGGACAGAACGACGAGCCGACCGATCCCGAAGAGAGTCCAGCGATGCCGTGGTTCGCAGTCATCGGCGCGTTGTCGCTGCTCGTCCTCGCCGCTGCCGTCGGCTGGCTGATCAGACACCGGGCCGACGGCGGATCGGACTCGACGGGATGGGGTTCGTCCGGACCGCCACCACGGTCGGTCGGTCCGAACGGCGGAGCGACGGATTCCGGCGACCCGCCGGCCGAACTCCTGAGCAACGAAGAGCGGGTCCTGCGACTGCTCGAGCAACGCGGCGGCCGGATCAAACAGCAGGCGGTCGTCTCCGAACTCGAGTGGACCGAGGCCAAGACGAGTCAGGTCGTAAGCGGGCTCCGGGAGGACGACGAGATCGAGGTGTTCCGGATCGGCCGGGAGAACGTCCTGTCGCTGCCCGAGGAGGACGAATCCGCCTGATCCGACCAGCGCCGGACTCGTATTCTGTGGTTCCGACCGCTCGCTGTTGAGGACCGGCAGGCTGGAGCCCGTATAGCAGGATTTAATACTACCCGTTTACTAGCCGCTTTCAATGAGCCGTCCCATCGGAACCGCGCTCGCCGTTTTCGTTACCGACGGGACTAGGTCTCCGCTCCGATCGCGGCGGCAGCGGCGACGGGCCTTTTGAGCCCGTACTATACTACTTCCCGTGGCCGGTCGATCGAACGTTCCACTGATCGTCAGAACGTCTTATTCCTGGTTAGAAACCTCTCTGCGCGAAAATTCCAGGATGCGAATCAACGAATTTAATAGGGTCCTTCTGTTTCACTCGAGTACGATATGACACGCGTTGCACTTGCGTTCTCCGGGGGGCTCGACACGACTGTTTGTGTTCCGCTGCTCGAAGAAGAGTACGGATACGACGAGGTCATCGGCGTCACCGTCGACGTCGGCCAGCCGGCCGAGGAGTTCGAGGAGGCCGAAGAGACGGCGAAAGCGCTCGACCTGGAACACTACGTCGTCGATGCAAAAGACGAGTTCGCAGACCTCTGTTTCGACAGCGTTCGCGCGAACGCCACGTACCAGGGATACCCACTGGGTACGGCCCTGGCACGCCCCGTAATCGCGTCGGCCATTCTCGAGGTCGCCAAAGAACAGGGCTGTACCGGTATTGCCCACGGCTGCACCGGCAAGGGTAACGACCAGCTTCGGTTCGAGGCCGTCTGGCGCGACTCGGATCTCGAGGTCATCGCGCCCGTGCGCGAACTCGGGCTCACCCGCGAGTGGGAACAGGAGTACGCCGACGAGCGCGACCTCCCCGTCGAGGGCGGCAGCGGCGGCGACTGGTCGATCGACACCAACCTCTGGAGTCGCTCGGTCGAAGGCGACGAACTCGAGGACCCGAACTACGTTCCGCCGGCCGACATCTACGAGTGGACGGACGACCCCTCGGGCGACACCGAGGAGATCGAGATCAGCTTCGAGAACGGCTATCCGACCGCCATCGACGGCGAGGCGATGGATCCCGTCTCGCTGATCGAGCACCTGAACGAGGTTGCCGGCGCCTACGGCGTCGGTCGCACGGACTCGATGGAAGACCGTATGCTCGGGCTGAAGGTCCGCGAGAACTACGAGCACCCGGCGGCGACGACGCTTCTGAACGCCCACGAGGCGCTCGAGGCGCTCGTCCTCACCCAGGAAGAACGCGAGTTCAAACAGCTGATCGACCAGCGCTGGGCGAAGAAGGGCTACGAGGGGTTGATCGATGCGCCGCTCGTCAGTGCACTCGAGGGATTCATCGACGAGACCCAAAAACGTGTCACCGGGACCGTGATGATCCGCTTCGAGGGCGGGCAGGCCCGCGCGGTCGCACGCGACAGCGAGTACGCCGCCTACTCGGCCGAACACGCCTCCTTCGACACCGAGTCGGTCGGCAAGATCGACCAGGAGGACGCGACCGGCGTCGCGAAGTACCACGGCTTCCAGCGCCGCCTCGCGAACAGCGTAATCGACGAGGACGACTAGTCATGACAGAGGAGAGCGCTCGCGCCGACGACGACCGCGCGAAACCCGATCCCGCAGTCGCGACCGATGGCGGCGCCCCGTCTTCGGATCGCCGGGACGACGACGGTTCGGGCGTCGTCCGCCGGGACCGCTTCAGCGGCGGTCCCGCCCGGAGTTTCCTCTCCTCGCTTGCCGCCGACGAACGGATCTTCGAGGCCGACCTCGAGGTCGACCGCGCACACGTCGTCATGCTTGCCGAACAGGGGATCGTCGAAGACGACGTCGCCGGCGACGTTCTCACCGCGCTCGACGCGATCGAAGTCGACGGACACGGCTCGCTGCCCGACGGCGAGGACGTCCACGAGGCGATCGAGACGGGCGTCATCCAGCGCGTCGGCGAGGAGGGTGGCCGGATGCACACTGCACGCTCGCGCAACGACGAGGTCGCGACCTGCATCCGCTACCGGCTGCGCGAGGACGTCCTCGACGCGATCGAGACGACCCTCGCGCTCCGCGAGTCGCTGTGTGCGGTCGCGAGCGAACACGCCGAGACGATCATGCCCGGCTACACCCACCTCCAGCCGGCCCAGCCGACCACGGTGGCCCACTGGGCGCTGTCTTACGAGGGTGTGGTTCGCCGCGACACCACGCGGTTGCTCGAGGCCTACGACCGGATCAACGAGTCGCCGCTGGGCGCGGCCGCCTTCGCCGGAACGACCTTCGACGTCGACCGCGAGCGCACCGCCGAACTGCTCGGGTTCGACGGCCTCGTCGAGAACTCGATGGACGCCGCCTCGAGCCGGGACTTCCTGCTCGAGACGACCCAAGCGCTGTCGACGCACGCGACGACGCTGTCGGGGCTCGCGGAGGACCTGATCGTCTTCGCCAACCGCGGGCTCGTCTCCCTCGCGGACGACTACTCCTCGACGTCGTCGATCATGCCCCAGAAGAAGAACCCGGACACGCTCGAGCTCGTCCGCGCGGTCGCGGGCGACGCGGCGGGCGGCGTCCAGGGGCTAACGACGACGCTCAAGGGACTGCCCCGTGCGTACAATCGCGACCTCCAGCGCGCGACGACCCACGCCTGGGAGGCCGCCGATGCGGTTACCGAGGCGAGCGAGGTCGCCGCCGGTGCGGTCGCGACGGCCGACTGGAACGAGGACGCCCTCGCCGCCGAAGCCGGCGCGGGCTTCTCGACGGCGACCGGCGTCGCCGACCTGCTCGCCGCGAACGGACTGCCGTTCCGGACGGCCCACGAGGTCGTCGCCGTCGCCGCCGAACGCGGGGACGAGTACGCCGCCGTCGAGGCGGCCGCCCAGGACCTCCTCGAGGAGCCACTCGAGTCTTTCGTCGACCGCGAGGCCGTCGAGGCGGCCCTCGACCCTGCCGAAAGCGTCGCGAGCCGGGACTCCCGCGGCGGACCTGCTCCCGAGGCGGTCGCGACGCAACTCGAGTCCGCACGCGAGGCGCTCTCGACCGACCGAGAGGCGACGGAGGCCGCGACGGAATCGCTCGAGGCGGCTCACGAGGCGCTTCGGGCGGAGGTAAACGGGTATGTCTGAAGCTGCCGTCTCACTTCCACCGTCACGGCGGCGATCCCCGCGAGGGGACAAATTACTCATTAAATGATATGTCAAAGTAGATCTGCGGTGAGATGTGGTCAGCGGTCCATTAGAAGGCAGTGCAGATAGTATAATTTTGCTGTTAAGTTCGAAGGCTTTAAGGATACCCGGCTCCCAGTTGCGAGTACAATGACCGAATGCGTCGAGTGTGGGGCCGAGGTGTCCCTGCACGACGATCTGGAGATTGGAGAGATCGTTGACTGTACGACCTGTGGAGCAGAGCTGGAAGTCGTCGACACCGAGCCGCCAGTCCTCGAGCGAGCCCCGGAGCTCGAAGAGGACTGGGGTGAGTGACCTTGCAGATAGGAATACTCTACTCCCGAATCCGCAAGGACGAGAAGCTGCTCCTCGAGGAGCTTCGCGAGCGCGATCACGAGGTCGAGAAGATCGACGTCCGCAAACAGGAGTTCGACGTCGGCGAGATTCCCGAGGAGTTCTCGGAGCTCGATATCGTCGTCGACCGCTGTCTCGCCACGAGCCGCAGCCTGTACGCCACGAAGTTCCTCGAGGCGTACGGCGTACCCGTGATCAACAGCCACGAGACCGCGGAGATCTGTGCGGACAAGGTGAAAAACAGCCTCGCGCTCGAGGAAGCCGGCGTGCCGACGCCCGCGACGAAAGTCGCGTTCACGAAAGAGACCGCGATGGACGCCATCGAGAGCTTCGGCTACCCCTGCGTGTTGAAACCCGTCGTCGGCTCCTGGGGTCGGCTGATGGCAAAGATCGACTCGCCGGACGCCGCCGAGGCGATCTTAGAGCACAAGGCGACGCTCGGCCACTACGAGCACAAGGTGTTCTACGTCCAGGAGTTCGTCGAGAAACCGGGACGTGACATTCGCGTGCTCGCGGCCGACGGCGAGCCGATCGCCGGCATGGTTCGCTCCTCGGATCACTGGATCACCAACGCGGCCAAGGGTGCCGAGACGGACGTCTTCGAACCCGACGAGGAGGCGAAAGAACTCGTCCAGAAGGCGAGCGACGCCGTCGGCGGCGGACTGCTCGGGATCGATCTGATGGAAACAGCAGACGCCTCCGGATCGGAGCCGGAGTCTGAGCAGCGATACACCGTCCACGAAGTCAACCACACCGTCGAGTTCAAAGCCCTCGATGGAGCCGTCGACACCGACGTCGCCGGCACCGTCGTCGACTGGCTCGAGACGAAAGCCGCAGCGGCGGCCGACGAGGAACTCGAGGTGACCCACTGATGGCGGTCGAAACGGAGGCCGACGCCGACGACGGAGCGGAGAGCGTCACCGCGAGCGTCGTCGGCGGCTCCGGCTTTACGGGCGGCGAACTGCTTCGCCTGCTCGCCGGCCACCCCACCCTCGAGATCGCCGAGGTAACCAGCCGGTCGAAAGCGGGCAAGAGCGTCGGTTCCGTCCACCCGCCGCTTCGCGGGGCGGAGCTTCGCTTTACGGAACCCGACGACCTCGAGTCCGTCGACGTGCTGTTCGCGGCGACGCCCCACGGCGTCTCGATGAGCCAGATCGACGACTTCTTCGACGTCGCGGATACGGTCGTGGACCTCTCGGCGGACTTCCGCCTCGAGACCGAGGAGCAGTACGACGAGTGGTACGACGGCCACGACGCGCCGGAGTACCTCGAGAAGGCGGAGTACGCGCTCCCCGAGATCAACCGCGAGAACCTCGCGGGTGCCGAACTCATCGCGGGCGGCGGCTGCAACGCCACCGCGACGATCCTCGGACTCTACCCGCTGTTCGAGCACGACATCCTCGACGGTGGAGAGCAGGTCGTCGTCGACGTCAAAGTCGGCTCCTCGGAAGGCGGCGCGGGCGGCGGCGAGGCCTCGAGCCACCCCGAGCGATCGGGCGTCGTCCGTCCCTACGCGCCGACGGGCCACCGCCACGAGGCCGAGATCGAGCAGTTCCTCGGCACCTCGGTCGCCTTCACCTGCCACGCCGTGGACATGATCCGCGGCGCGAGCGCGACGAGCCACGTCTTCCCCTCGGGACCGGTCTCGAAGGGGGAGCTCTGGAAGGCCTACCGGGGGAGCTACGAGGACGAACCGTTCGTCCGCATGGCCGCCGGCGGCTCCGGCGTCTACCGCTACCCCGAACCGAAGGCCGTCGCCGGAACGAACTACGCCGAGGTCGGCTTCGAACTCGACCCCTCGAACAAGCGGATCGTCGTCTTCTCCGCCATCGACAACATGATGAAGGGATCGGCCGGACAGGCCGTCCACGCTGCCAACGTCGCACTCGGCCTGGAGGAGACGGCAGGGCTCGAGTTCGCGGGGCTCCACCCCGTGGGGGCTCCGTAAATGACGACAGTTGTCAAGATCGGCGGCGCCCGCGCCGTCGATCCCGAGGGTGCGCTTGCGGATGTCGCCTCCCTCGTCGAGGAGGGCGAAGACGTCGTCCTCACTCACGGCGGTTCGACCGCCGTCGACGAGACGCTCGAGGAACTGGGTCAGGAACCGACCTACGTCGAGACGCCCGGCGGCGTCGTCGGCCGCTTTACCGATGAGGAGACGATGGACGTCTTCAAGATGGTGATGCCGGGCAAGCTCAACACCGATCTGGTCGAGAGCCTGCACAACGAGGGCGTAAACGCCGTCGGCCTCTCCGGGACGGACGGCGAGTTACTCGAGGGCAAGCGCAAGTCCGCCGTCCGCGTGAAAGAGGACGGCAAGAAGAAGATCAAACGCGGCGACCACTCGGGCACGATCGAGTCCGTCAACGCGGATTTACTCGAGACGCTGCTGTCGGGCGGCTACACGCCCGTCGTCTCGGTGCCCGTGTTGGGCCGCGAACGCGAGGGCGGCTACACCGCGGTCAACGCCGACGCCGACCGCGCCGCCGCCGCCATCGCGGGCGCGCTCGAGGCCGACCTCGTCGTATTGACGGACGTCTCGGGTATCTACGCCGATCCCGACGACGAGTCCACGAAGTTCGACGCCGCCTCGACGCCCGCGGAGTTCGACGCGGTCAGAGACGCCGCGGAAGGGTTCATGACCAAGAAGGTCATGGCCGCGGAGGAGGCCCTCGAGGGCGGCGCGGCGTCGGTAACCGTCGCCAGCGCGAACGCCGCCGAACCGATCACGAGCGCGCTCTCCGGCGCGGGCACGACGCTCGAGCCCGGCGTGCTCGCGGACGAGGACGCGAACGAAACCCCACAGGAGGCACCGAAATGAGCGATCACGACTTCGTCTCCGGCGGCAAGCCGATCGGCATCGAACGCGGCGAGGGCCCGTACCTCTACACCGCGGACGGCACGGAGTACCTCGACGCGGGCGCGAGTTACGCCTGCACGCCGCTCGGACACAGCCACCCCGCGGTCGTCGACGCGGTGCAAACGCAGGTCGGCGAGTTGACCTTCGTCGACTCCTCGTACCCCGTGCAGTCGCGCGAGGACGCCTACGCCTCGCTCGTGGCGGCGACGCCCGACGGCCTGGATCAGGCCTGGTTCTGTAACTCCGGCACCGAGGCCAACGAGGCCGCGCTGAAGTTCGCCAGGTCGGCGACCGGCGAATCGAAGATCGTCGCCGCGACCCGCTCGTTCCACGGGCGGACGATGGGGTCGCTCGCGGCGACCTGGAAGGACAAGTACAAGAAGCCCTACGAGCCGCTGGCCGGCGACGTGGAGTTCGTCCCCTACGGCGACGGCGACGAACTCGCCGACGCCGTCGACGAGGAGACGGCGGCCGTAATCCTGGAGCCGATCCAGGGCGAGGGCGGGATCAACGTCCCGCCGGCGGGCTACCTCGAGACGGCCCGCGAACTGACCGACGAGGCCGGCGCGGCGCTCGTCTTCGACGAGGTCCAGACCGGCATGGGTCGGACGGGCCAGATGTGGGCTTGCGAAGGCGCGGGCGTCACGCCCGACGTGCTCACGACCGCGAAGGGGCTGGGCAACGGCCTGCCCGTCGGCGCGGTCGCCGTTCGGGACTGGATCGCCGACGGCGCGGCCTCGCACAACGCCACGTTCAGCGGCGGTCCCGTCGTCACCGCGGCGGTCCACGCCACCATCTCGACGCTGGTCGAGGGGGAGTGGCCCGCCCACGCCGCCGAGCTCGGCGACTACCTGGTCGACGAACTCGAGGCGACGCTCGGCGACGAGGTCCGCGAGGTCCGCGGCGAGGGGCTGCTCGTCGGCGTCGAGTTGAAACGCGGGGCGAACCGCGTCGCTCGCGACCTGGCGCTCGAGCACGAGATTCTGGCGCTTCCGGCGGGCCGGACCGTCCTTCGTCTGCTGCCGCCGCTCGTGATCGGCGAGGCGGAGGCGGACCGACTCGTGGACGCGCTGGGCGCGATCATCGCACCCGACACCGACTCATGAACGCGAGTACGAGCGAACCGACGGACGTACCGCAGGCCGACGCGCGGGAGCTGTTGGTCGACCTCGTCTCGATTCCCTCGCCGACCGGCGAGGAACGCGAAGCGGCCAAACGGCTCGTCGACTTCTTCGAGGCGCACGACCGGGAGGTGTGGCTCGACGCGGTCGGTAACGTCCGTGCGCCCGCCGACGATTCCGTCCTGTTGACCTCACACATCGACACCGTCCCGGGGGATATCCCGGTCGAAACCGAGGAAACCGGTGACGACGAGATCCTCTGGGGTCGGGGTAGCGTCGATGCGACGGGACCGCTCGCCGCGATGGCGGCCGCCGCCGTCAGCACGGGCGTCTCGTTCGCGGGCGTCGTCGGCGAGGAGGTCGACTCGCGCGGCTCGCGCTATCTGGTCGACGACCGGGACGTCGCTCCCGACGCCGTCGTCAACGGCGAGCCCTCCGGAACGGACGGGATCACGCTGGGCTATCGTGGCCTGCTCGCCGGCACCTACGTCGCGACCAGCGAATCCGGACACACGTCCCGTCCGGATCCGAACGCGATCCAACACGCCGTCCGCTGGTGGTCGTCGGTCGAGGAGTACTTCGAAGGCGGCGAGTACGAACCCGTCTTCGAGCAGGTGACGACCAAGCCGGTCGCCATCGAGGGCGGCGTCAGCAAGGACGGCCTCTCCGTCGAGACGACGATGGACGTCCAACTTCGCGTCCCGCCGGCGCTCACCGTCGAAACCGTCCGGGAGGCCGCCGAAGGCGAACTCGAGGTCGGAACGGTGACCTGGAAGGACAAGGTTTCGCCCGTGATGATGAGCCCGCGAACGGAGGTCGCACGGGCGTTTCGCGTCGCTATCCGGGCGGAAGGCGAAGATCCTCGCCTGGTCCGAAAGACCGGAACCAGCGACATGAACATCTACGCCGGGGCGTGGGACTGCCCGATGGTGACCTACGGTCCGGGGAACTCCGATCTCGATCACGCACCCGACGAGCGACTGTCGCTGTCGGAGTTCGATCGGTCGGTCGCCGTCCTCGAGCGCGTCGCGCGGACGCTCACCGAAAACTGACCGTAGGTCGAGAACTGAACGCAGGCCGAAAACTGAATACAGGCACTTCACACGAGTTTACAGACAATGACACCAGATACGGACGAGACGCAGCCGAGACACTTTCTCGAGATCGACGACGTCACGAACGACGAACTCGAGTCGATCCTCGATCGTGCAACGGCGTACAAACGCGCCCAGAACGAAGGCGAAGACCACGAAGACCTCGACGGGCAGACGCTTGGGATGATCTTCCAGAAGCCGAGCACGCGAACGCGCGTCTCCTTCGAGACGGGGATGACCCAGCTCGGCGGACACGCGGTCTTTCTCGGCGAGGACGACATTCAGCTCGGTCACGGCGAGCCGTTGAAAGACACCTCGAGGACCCTCTCGCGGTACGTCGACGCCGTGATGGCTCGCGTGTTCAAACACGACAACATCGAGGTGCTCGCGGAGTACGCCTCGGTGCCGGTCGTCAACGGGTTGACCGACGACGCCCACCCCTGCCAGACGCTCGCGGACCTGCTGACGATCCGCGAGCACGAAGGCGGGTTCGACGACGTGTCGGTGGCCTGGATCGGCGACGGCAACAACGTCGCTCAGTCGTTCGCCGTCGGCGCTGCGCTGGCCGGCATCGACCTCACGATCGCGACGCCGGCGGGGTACGGCATCGACGACGACGTCAGAGCGCGCGCTCGAGCGCTCGGCGGCGAGCCGACGCTCACGAACGATCCCGTCGACGCAGCCGCGGACGCCGACGTCATCTACACCGACGTCTGGATCAGCATGGGCCAGGAGGACGAACGCGACGTCCGCATGAACGACTTCGAGGGGTTCCAGGTCAACGCCGACCTGCTCTCTCAGGCCCCCGACGCGTCGGTGATGCACTGTCTGCCCGCCCACCGCGGCGAGGAGGTCACCGACGACGTCGTCGAGAGCGACCGCTCGATCGTCTTCGACCAGGCCGAGAACCGTCTGCACGCACAGAAGGCGCTTTTGAGTTGGCTGCTCGAGTGAGTGTGCCGCGAGCGAAGCGAGCGGTTTTCTGGTCTCTCGCCGAACGAAGTGAGGCGACGGTCAGCGAGAGCAACGCTCTCGCCGGACAGGTTTTTTCGTGAGGGTGAGAGAAACGAACCCGAGCGAAAAAAGGTGGCAGTCAAGGCCCTTCTGAGTTGGCTGCTCGAGTGAGTCTCCCCGCGGTCGTTCCGCTACAGCGATCCGTATCAGTCCTCGAGCGACTCCAGCTTTCGGACGATCCGAGCGTACAGCTCGGGTGCACAGTGCCAGCCGTCGTCGACCATCGAATCGATCGTCTCGCGCGCCTGTGCGACGGAGATGTGTCCGCGTTTTGCACAGAGCAAGACCAGATACGCCGTTCCGTTCGTCTCGATACCCTCGATCTCTGCGGCCGTTCGCCCCGCCGACTCGTCCATGACGGCGGTCGCGTCGAACGCGTCGGCACACGCGAGCACCGCGACGTCCGCATCGCTCAACCCAGGACTGTCCTGCAACCGATCCCAGAGACGGTTCCCGTCGGCCGAAACGATCTCAAAAACGCCCGCCTCGATGGATCGTTCGATGCGACGCGCGTCGGGATAGCCCGCGTCGAGGCCGGCCGTTACGACTTCGGCGTGTATTCGCTCCGGGACGAAACAGTCTCCGTCGAGATGCGTAACCAGGTCGAGTCGATCCACCTTTGCGAGGTAGATGAGGGGGGTCGCGTCGAAGATCCACATCTACAGCTCCTCGAGATCGGAATCGAGGTGGTCGCTCGAGACCCAGGTGACGTCCCGTTCGTTCGCGAGCCGCGCGAGTTCCCAGACGGAGACGCCGGCGCTCTCCGCGGCTTTCGAAAGCGTCACCTCGCCGTCAGCGAGTCGCTCGAGCGCTCGCTCGCGACGCCACTCGTCGAGGCCCTCCGAGAGGAGTTTTCGAACGGCCGTACTCCGGTCGAGGCGCTCCTCCTCGAGGTACTCCTCGAGTTCCGACTCGAGGTCGTCCGGAACGCGGGCCGAAATCGTTCCCATGGTGTATACATCGTATTCGTCGTATACAAGTTTTCGGTCACGTCGCGGGCTGGAAAGCACCCGCTCGAGCGGTCGGGGAATCCACGCGCTTTTTGTCCTCCCGTTCCTCTCGAGGCACAATGAGTCTCAGTCTCTCCGGCGAGAAACCGGCGGTACCCGACGACGCCGACGACGGCGTCTGGCTCGAGTGCATCGAGTGTGGCGAAACGTTCGCGCCGTTCGACGACGTCCGGTACACCTGCGACGAGTGTGACGGACTGCTCGAGGTCCGGTACGCCGACCTCCCGACGTTCGAGGACTTCGAGGGAGAGGGCGTCTGGCGCTACACCGCCGCCCTGCCGCTCGAGGAGGGCGTCACGACCCAGGAGGGTGCGACGCCGCTGTATGAGGTGCCCCGGCTCGAGGAGTCGGTCGGCATCGAGGCGCTGCGGATCAAACACGAGGGGATGAACCCGACGGGGTCGTTCAAAGACCGGGGCATGACCGTCGGCGTCGCCGTCGCGCGGGAACTCGGCGTCGACCGGCTGGCGTGTGCCTCGACCGGGAACACGAGCGCAGCGCTCGCGGCCTACGGCTCCCGCGGCGGAATGGAGACGCTCGTGCTCCTCCCGGCGGGGAAAGTCGCGGCGGGCAAGATCGCGCAAGCGAGTCTCCACGGCGCGCGCATCCTCGAGGTCGACGGCAACTTCGACACCTGTCTCGACATCGTTCAGGATCTCGCGAGTCGGGGCGAGGCCTACCTGTTGAACTCGCTGAACCCCTTCCGGCTCGAGGGCCAGAAGACGATCGGCCTCGAGATCCTCGAGGGCTTTCTCGCGGACTACGACGCGGTTCCGGACCGGATCGTGCTGCCGGTGGGTAACGCGGGGAACACGTCGGCGCTGTACAAGGCCTTCCGCGAACTCGTCCAGGCGGGCGAACTCGCAGCGGACGAGGTGCCGAAACTGGTCGGCGTCCAGGCCGAGGGCGCAGCCCCGATGGTCGAGGCGATCGAGAACGGCGCGGACGAGATCCGCCGCTGGGACGAGGTCGAAACGCGGGCGACGGCGATCCGGATCGGCAACCCGGTGAACGCGCCGAAGGCCCTACCCGGCATCCGCGAGACCGGCGGCACCGCGATTTCGGTCACCGACGAGGAGATCACCGAGGCCCAGCGCGACCTCGCTGGCGAGGGGATCGGCGTCGAACCGGCGTCGGCGGCGTCGGTCGCCGGACTGCGAAAGCTTCGCGCCGAGGGCGTCGTCGGTGACGACGAGCGCGTCGCCTGCCTGACGACCGGCCACCTGCTCAAAGACCCCGACGCGGCCGCCGCCGCGGGCAACGATCCGGAGCCGGTGGCCGCGGAGACTGAGGGAGTGCTCGAGCACCTGCAATCCTGATCGGTGGAAGCCCCACCGGAAAGACGGACGTACGACCGTCGTCAGACAGTCTGACGCCCGACTGACTGAGCTTTTTCCCCGTTCACGTGGTACCAGTGTTCGGCTCATGTCCGCCGAGCAACAGCCCGCTGACGACCCCCCTTCCATCACCGAACAGCCACTCGATCCGCGACCGGGCGTCGAACTCGCGTTCGAATCCAGCATCTCGAACTCGAGCACCGAACCGGCGGCGTCGGGCCAGCCCGCCGACTCGAGCGAGTCGCTCCCCGTCCGGATCGAACGAACGTATCTCCGTACCAGAGTCGCCGCACTCGAGCGCGAACTCGAGGCGAGCGAGGACCGCCGCCAAGCGATCATCACCCAGTACGAGCGGGTGCTCGAAGGCCGGCGAGAAGACGTCCGCGACGAGGCGATCGGGCGAGACAACGGACCCGACGAATCAGACACGCGAGACAACGGACCCGGCGAATCGGACGCGCGGTCGATCGGCCCCGTAAAACGGTTGGTCGACGGACTGCGTTGAATTCAGTCGGAACGGCCGACGTTCGCCCGTCCGTCCGCAGTCGCCTCGACCGTCGTCGCGTTTACCTCCCGAACGAACTCGAGGAAGTTCTCGAAGACGAGTTTCGCTTCGTGGGCCGCCCGATAGTTCTCGTCCGTGATCTCGTCTAAGACCGACTCGAGGCGGTCCTCGGTGAGCCCCTTGCGGTGGACGAGTTCCCGGGCAGTCTTCGGATCGTACTCGGGGTGAAACTGGACGCCGAAGACGCGGTCCTTTCGGAAGCCGTGGTTCGAGTACTCGTTTTCCGCGAGGGGCGTCGCACCGGGCGGGAGCGTCGAGACCTCGTCCGTGTGGCTCGTAAACGCCGTAAAATCGCGTGAGATTCCCTCGAGCAGTCGGGAATCGGCCGCCGTCCGTTCGATCCGGCTGTAGCCCACCTCGTAGACGCCCATGTCCTCGACGGTGCCGCCGAGGACGTCCGCGAGTAGCTGGTGGCCCCAGCAGACGCCGAAGAAGGGAATGTCGCGATCTATTGCCTCGCTAACCCACGAGCGGGTGGCGTCGATCCAGGGCTCGTCCCAGTAAACTGACGTCCTCGAGCCGGTGACGACTGCACCGTCGAAATCGAACGTTTCGGGGAGCAAGCCGTCAGTCACGTCGAACTCGGACAGCGAGGCGTCGAGTTCGCGCCGGAAGTTTCGCGTCGTATTGTCGTCCCGTTGAGATGCGTTGAGGACGGCGATCCGCAGTTGACTCATCGAGGGGTACTGGTGGCTCCGGAGGGATATTCCTTCTGTACGTCGCCGACGTTGCCGCGACCACTGATACGGTCTGCTATGACTGATTGCCGGTCGATAGCCCGCCGTTCTGCGATCGACCGGTAAAGACTCATAGTAGACCGTATGACGCCGCCTCTGGCTCACGGCAGTTCGTGTCACTCGAGGACGAAGCCGCCGTCCCCGTCGCGGCGAACCCACTCTTCGGTGTCGAACCAGCCGTCGACGAATCGCCCGCCGCCAGCGAATCCAACGTCGTCCGGTTTCACCGTTCGGTCGGACGTCGCCTCGTTTTCCCCGCCATCGTCGTCGGCGAAACCGGCAGCATTTACGTAGCCGTCGGCGACGACCGGTCCCGAGACCTGGAGTCGGCCCGTCCCCGGGCCCTCGAGTACGTCGCCGTCTTCGTCGACCACTCGAACCCGGCAGTCCGGAACCGGAACGCCGACCGCGACGCCGTCGTCGGGTGTGAGTCGCGGATCGACGCCGTTCGGTTCCGGTTGACAGAGCGCGGCCGGACACTCGAGTCGACCGTACGCACGGGTGACCGTCACGCCGCGCTCGTGGTAGGGATCGAGCAGATCCGCGGTGACCGACTGGTCGGGGACGGCCCGCTCGAGCGAGCGTGTCGCGTCGTCGAACGACGAATCCGCAGCGAGGTCCCGGAACGCCGGTTTTCGCCCGACGAGTAGCGTTGCGTCCTCCTCAGCCATCGCGGTCAGCGTATCGCCGGGATCGAACGCCCGATCGAGCAGGAGTCGACCGCCGACGTAAAGCAGCGAAAGCGCGTTACGCACGAGTCCGGTTGCCGTCGCAAGTGGCGATACGACCGGCGAGACGTCGTTCCGACGGAGCCCCCACGTCACGACTGCCGTGATGCAGTTCCACTCGAGGGTTCGTTCGGAGAACGCGGCGACCGGTCGACCGCCCTCGCCGTGGAGGGCGAGCAGCGGCCGATGGCGGTCGTCCGAATCCGGTTTCGGTCTCTGCCGATTGTTCCCTGCGTTCTCCGACTGCGGCCGGTTGCCGTCCGCGGGGTCCGCGTCGGCGGCGTCGGTGTCGGTGGCGTCCACGTCGGCGGGATCGATATCGGACAGCGCCTCGAGGGTCATCGACCGGTCAAAGGGGATCGAGCGGACGAGGTCGCGCTGGGCGGGTTCGGCCAGGACGAGCGACGGCTCGAGCGCGTCGAACGGCCGTTCGACCGTCACCGGCGTCAGGAGATGCGAGATGGGAGCGAGCGTCGCGCCGAGGCGTCGACAGGCGAACAGGAGAGCGAGCGAGGCGATCCGGTTTCGGGTGAGCAGACAGACGGTGTCGCCCGCGTCGATCCCGACCGAGGCGAGCCGGGCGGCCGTTCGATCTGCCAACTCCGAGAGTTCGGCGTAGGAGACTCGATTCTCGTGGATGGTCTCCGGGGGCGCGTACCGCCGATCCTCGGAGATGTCGACGACGGCCGTTCGGTCGGGAAATCGAGCGGCCCGCCGGGCGAGCGAGAGAGTCACGTCGTCGAAAACCACGCTCGAGACCGTAGGTGCTTGGGGGTCATCTGCAAGGAGACGTTCGTCGAAATCAGTGGCGTCCCAAGCCTGCACTGATGAGCGAAATCACGCGGTGTGGTTCGATTTCGCTCATCAGCCGACGCTTGGGAGGGTACTCATACGGATCACTGTCACTGTTTACCGGCGCCCCGGCGACCAGGGCGGCGGATGCGCCGGTAAGGACTGACAGTAAACCGTATCAGGCGGCGACGATCGCTCAGACGAGATCGACGTCGAGCACGTCAGAGATACCCGCAACGTCGAAATCCGAGTCGGCCACGACGAGTCGTTCGTCGAGCGCCATCGCTGTTCCGGCGATGAACGTATCTCGAGCAGCAAGCGCACTGCCCTGCTCGTGAAGAACAGTCTGTAATTCGGCTGCCGATCGGGCGATTTCAGCCGTGTTCTCGATAACGGTGAGCCACTCGAGGGCTCCGTCAACGGCGTCGAAGTCCGCTGCTCCGGATTTGAACACCTCGCCCTGGTACACTTCGAACACTACGATGGGCAGAGCGACCGCCCGTTCGTCGATGTGTTCCCGAACGTACCGAACAGCGCCGTCCTCGCCGTTCAAGTAGCTGATGAGCACGCTGCTGTCGTAGACGGTCATCGGCCCCCGAGGTCTCGCTTCATCTCGTTACGTACCGCTCGTGCCTTCTCCGCCGCGTCGGTTCCCTTCCAGAGACCGGCCCCCGACCGGACGCTTTCCCGGCGTTCCTCGACGAGACGAGAGAGTAGCTCGTCGAACGTCTCGTCTTCGCCTTTCAGTGACGAGAGAGCGGCGTGAGTGTCCTCGTCGACGCGGATACTCTTGCTCACAGATGGTTGTATACGGGCCAGTATACAAGTCTGTTTTGCTCACAGACTGGCGGCGATCGTCCGATCACAATCGGTTCGAGTCATCGCGATGGCACTCGCGAACCGGCGATCGGTACGACCGCTGTGTCCGCTAGTGGCGTCCCAAGCCTGCACTGATGAGCGAAATCGGACCACATCGCGTGATTTCGCTCATCAGTCGACGCTTGGGAGGCTATTATAGAGCAGTCCGGCGTCAATCAACTCGCTCAGTCGGGCCGATAGCGTGGAACTGCTGACGCCGCCGAACGTATCCTCGATCTCGCCGTATCTGATACGGTCTACCGTTGGCAGTGCCACCAGGGTCGCCGTCCGCGGACCTCGGATTCTCTGTCGTCGGTTCGATCACTCGAAGCTACTCCAATACTTCGGACTTTGAAGTATAAGCACTTCACTATTCAAAGCTAAGGCGCAGCATGACAGGATCCGACCCGAACCCACCGATTGCCTGTACGTTAAACGCCGAACAGCGAGCGGAACGCGCCGAACGTCTCCGCAACGTCCTCGCCGACCGGTACGAGGACGCCACCGAACGCGAGGACGGCTACACGTTCCAGTTCGACGGCAGCGACGAAACACTGGCCGCTCTCGCGACGTTCGTCGCGAACGAACGACAGTGTTGCTCGTTTGCCGAGTACACCATCGATACGTCGCCGCCGTACGATGAGACGCGGCTTACCATCACCGGCCCCGAGGGATCGAAAGCGGTGTTCGACGGATTGGACGATTTCCTAAACGAGGCGAAAACGGCCTAAGGCTCCGTACAGCGATCCCTATACCGGTACGAACGCAAAGCAGAGCTCCGTCATCGACACCGCTTTTTCGGGGACGACTACGTCTACCGTTCGTCGGCCATCTGCTCCTCGAGCCACCCCGCGATCCGATCGTTGACCGTCCGTGACTGCTCGATGAAACAGAGGTGGCCCGCGCCTTCGAGCGGGACGAACTCCCCTCGCGGTAGTCCACGTGCGAGGTCGCGGCCCGCCGCGGCCGGGACGAGTTCGTCGTCGGTACCGTGGAACACCTGCGTCGGCTGGGTCACCTCGAGCAGCCGTCCGCTCGCGTCGAATCCCTCGAGCGCGGCGACCTGGGCTTCCCAGCCCGCACGGTCGGCGTCGCCGTCGGCGCGCCAGTCGACGATGCCGTCGACGGCGTCGGGCTGTTCGTCGCGAAACTCGGCGGAGAGCGCCGTCTCGAGCGACCGCCGGAGGGCGTCGCGATCGTCCGGCGGAGCGAACAGCGACTCGAGGGCGTAGTCGTCCCCGCGGGCGGCGACACCGAAGAGCGTCAGCGTCTCGACCCGGTTGGTCGCGCGGGCCGCACTAAGCGCGACCGCGCCGCCGAGACCGCAACCGACGAGGTGAGCGTCGCGGATTTCACAGTCCGCGAGGACGGTCTCGAGGTCGGCGACGAGGTCCTCGAGGTCGCACGGGCCGGGCGGTGCGTCGGAGCGGCCGGTTCCCCTGAAATCCCAGACGACGGTCTCGAACGGGCCGGCGAGTCCGGCGTGTTGCCAGCCCCAGAGCCAGCCGCCGAGGCCGGCCTCGGGAACGAAGACGATCGAGTCGGCGTCGGGATCGCCGTCGCGCTCGTAGTACAGCGAGACGTCGCCGTTCGTGGCGGTGGGCATACCGACTGGAAGTACCCGGAGGAAGGCGACGGTTTCGGTTCCACGCGGTGACGGTCGTCCTCAGTCCTCGAGACTCGAGCTTTCGGACGTGTTTCACGGGTGGTACCGTGAACTCGAGGGGTTCGAAAATCGAGTATCGGTATCCGGATTAGGCGTCCTGGATCTGGCGCAACACGTCGGGTGCGTCCTCGAGCGCCTCGTCCAGGGCGTCGACGTCCGGACCGCCGCCCTGTGCGAAGTCGGACGGTCCGCCGCCGCCCCCGCCGACCTTCGCGGCGAGTTCGCCGACGACCTCGCCGGCGTTGACGCCGACGCCGTCGGGGACGGCGACGACGAACTGGGCGCTGCCTTCTCCGCTGGCGAGGACGGCGATACTCCCCTCCTCGGCGATGGCGTTCGCGGTCGCCCGTAGTTCGCCCACGTCGGTGTCGATCCGGTCGACGACCGCCGTGGTCTCGCCGACGTCGACCTCGTCCGCACCGTCCCCGCCGCCGGCGCGAGCTTCGGCGAGTTGCTCTTTCAGCTCTTCGATCTGCTTGCCGCGGTCTTTCCACTCCTCGAAGAATCGATTTGCGGTGTCGGGAACGTCTTCGGGCGAGACGTCGAGGACCTCCGCGGCGTCGTAGAGGGCGTCCTCGGTTCGCTGGGTCGCCTCGAGGGCGGCCTCGCCGGCGGCGAACGTGATTCGCTCGACGCCGTCCTGGACGCGTTCGGTCGAGAGCACTTTGATCGCACCGACGTCGCCGGTTCGGGCGACGTGGGTCCCCCCGCAGGCCTGGACGTCCTCGGCGACGTGGATGAGCCGGATCTGTTCGCCCGGCGGAATGCCACCCTGGTAGAGGTCGAAGCCGTATTCGGCCTCGGCGTCGTGGCGGTCGGGCCACTCCTGGCTGATCGACGTGTTCTCCATCACGACGTCGTTTGCGATCCGTTCGATCTCTCGGACGGTCTCGCGGTCGATCCGGTCGTAGTGGCGTACGTCGATCCGGGAGGAGTCGACGCCTTTCTGCGCACCGGCCTGACGGATGTGATCGCCGAGGACCTGTCGTGTGGCGTGGACGACGATGTGGGTGGCCGTGTGGTGGCGCATGAGCTGTCTGCGGCGGCCGGTGTCGACCTGGCCGTTGACGAACCCGCCCTTGCCGGGATCCTCGTCGGTCCGGTGGAGAACGACGCCGTCTTCGATCTGGACGTCGCGAACCTCGACCGTGGTTTCGTCGGTCGAGAGCGTTCCCGTGTCGGCGGGCTGTCCGCCGCCTTCGGGGTAGAACATCGTCTGATCCAGAACGACGTCGTACCCGTCCTCGCGCTCAAAGACGTCGAGGACGACCGCCTCGAACTGGGTGCGCTGCTGGTCGTCGTAGTAGAGTTTTTCCGTCTCGGGAAGGTCTTCGAAGCGTTCGTCACCGTCTTCAGTCACGCCCTCGAGAGCCGTCTCGGTGTCGTGGCGCTGTGCGACGAGGCTGTAGAAGTCGTCCGGGACCTCGACTGTCGCCCCGGCGTTAGCGGCGATCTCTTCGACCATGTCGGGCTGGATGCCGTGTGAGTCGTAGAGTTCGATGAGTTCGTCGGTCGGGATCGCCTCGCCGCGGTCGGCGTACTCCTCGGCGAGGGATTCGACCCGTCGGCCGCCCCGATCGAGCGTCTCGCGGTACTTTTCGACCTCCGTCCGGACGATGTCGCGGATGGTGTCGCGGTTCTCGTAGCCGAGGCGGTCGGCCTGCATGTCGACGAGTTCGTCGAGCGGCGCGTCGACGCCGACGTTGTCACACAGGCGCTTCGTGCGCCGGAGGACCATTCGGGCGAGATAGCCGGTACCGACGTTCGACGGGACGATGCCGTCGCCGAGCATGTACGCGAGCGTCCGACAGTGGTCGGCGATCGCGTAGATGTCCTCGAGCGGTTCGACCAGCGTCCGGAGTTCGTCGGTCGAGACGTCGAGCCGGCCGGCGATGTCGTCGCGTGCGGCCTCGACGTCGTCGACGTCGTCGATGTCCAGATTGCCCGAGAGGCGTGCGGCACGGCCGACGAGTTCGGCTTCCTCCTCGGTGTGGGAGATTCCCGCGTTGTCCTTGAGGAAGGCGATCATCTCGGGGTAGATGGCCTCGTACACCGTCGGCGTCCCCTGGCTCATCCAGGTCCAGCGCTCGAGCCCGTAGCCCGTGTCGACGATGTACGTGTCCATGAACGAGTAGGTGTTCCCGTCTTTGAGTTCGTACTCGCCGTCGGGGTCCTGTTCCATGCACATGAAGACGAGCGTCGCGAGTTCGAGGCCGCGGTAGATGACCTCGATCGCGGGGCCGGCGTTACCGCCGCCGACCCACGGGTCCTCGATGTAGGTGACGTCGGTGATGTCCGCACCCATCGAATCGAGCAGTTCGTCACACAACTCGACGGTGCGACTCTTCCAGTAGACTTCGCCCTGATAGGCGTACTCCTCGTCAGCCTCCTCACGCGCGTTGAACGCGTGGTGGGCCATCATCTCGAAGGCCATCGTGTGTCTGCCCGTCTTGCCGACGTTGTCGATGTCCTGCATCCGGATGCAGGGTTGAGAGACCGTCAGCGGGTTCGCCGGCGGCGGCGTCTCGCCGGAGGTGACCAGCGGCTGAAAGTCGTAGATCGACGCCTGGGTCAACAGGACGTCGTCGCGCCAGCGATTGGCTGCGACGGGGTAGGGCTCGATCCGCTCGTGGTCGTGGTCTTCGAAAAACGAGAGAAACGCCTCGCGCATCTCCTCGAGACTGTACTCCTCGTCGAAACCCGGGTTGTCGATGAAGTCGTACTCCTCACACGGGGGTTCACCGCAGGTTTCCCGGCCTTCGTCGCGCGTCCAGAAGTGCGCCCCACACTCGGGACACTCCTTTCGCACGAAACCTTCCTCCTCGAAGTACTCGAGGCGGTATTCGTCCGCCAGTTCGCTCATTGTACGTGTGTTGGCCAGCCAGCGCCTAAAACAGTTCCGCAACGTTCATTGGCTGATACGGACCGTACACCGATGTATCGGGGGGCACCGAACCTGCCCCCGACTCACCGAAACTGTCGGACAGGAGACCGTCGGGCGCTGCCCGTGTCCACCCATCAGCCGAACCCGGTAATCTGGTTTCGGATCGAACCCGGTAATCCGACCCCGCTGCTCGGACCCGGTAATCCGGTCCCACTGATCGAACTCGATACCCATCCAACCTCGAGTACCGCGTCAGTCTTTCGCCGCGACCGAAATTCGACAATCAGCGATTCTCACCAAGACACCTGTCGTACAATAGTGGCAATATCGCCGCCTCACGAGTCGAAACGCCCAGCAGAATTTTATCGTGGTCATCCGGACCTACGTATAGACGGACAAGTGGATTCGATGACATCGATGGCACACTCGACACCGCGGGCACACCCCCTCTTGATACTCTACGTGGCCGCGACGGACGAACGCGCCCAGGACGGAGCGCTCGCCCTCGAGGAGGTTCCCACCGGGCCGGATCGGACGGTCCACCCGACGGCGTCTGTCGACCGGATCCGCGAGTGGACGCCGGAGGTCGACTGCGTCGTCTACGCCGGTCCGCCCGAGACCGACGCTGATTCGCCGGCGGAGGGACCCACTTCGGCGAAGGGCGGAGACGAGTCACGCCTGGACGAGGTGGCCGCGGCCTGTGGATCGACGCCGCTCGTCATCTTTGCGGACGGACAGGACGCCCCTCCGGCGCTTCACTCGAGCGACTGCGTCGACGGCTACGTTCGCCGTGACGCCGACGACGCGCTGGAACACCTGGTCGACGAGATCACCTGTCTGTGCCGCGGCGACGACGTTCAGCCGGCCGGCGATCCCTTCCCGAGCGGGAACGACCACACGGGAATCGCCGCCCTCGAGACCGCGGCGACGATCGCCACGTGTCGCGACCGCGATCGGCTCTTCGACCGGCTCGTCGACGGCGCGGTGGACGTCCTCGGGTTCGAGTACTGCTGGATCGCGACGATCAACTTCGGCGAACTCGTACCGCGTGCCGTCGCACCGGCAGTTCCGGACGGCGCGCTCGACTCCACGCCGCTCGACGATCCGCTCAGCGTCGCGTTTCGAGCGCGTCAGTCGATCCGAATCGCGGACCTCTCGACCGTCGATGCCGTCGAGGCGCCGTTCGAACACGTCCGGTCGCTGTGTTGCGTTCCGGTCGGCGACGTCGGCGTCCTCTACGTCGCATCGGAACTCCCCGACGCGTTCGCGACGACCGACCTCGAGTTGCTCGAGGGGCTGTGTGGAACCGCCGCGTCGATCCTCGAACGGAACTGGACGGAGACGGGAATCAGCAACGAACGGGACAGGCTCCGGCGCGAACGCGAGCGACTCGTCGCGGAGTACAACCGACTCGCCGCCGACCGGGATCGAATGGAGGCCGACCGAAACGACCTCGTCTCGCTCGTCTCGAGCGTCTCCGAGCCGACGATTCGGTACGGGTTCGTCGACGGACGGCCGGTGGTTCGAGACGCAAACGAGCCGTTCGTGGCGGTCTTCGGCGACGACGCCGCGGACCTCGCGGACGTTCCGGTCGTCGAGTACGCCGTCCCGAACGGCCTCAGCGAGGAGGCAAAGACGCTCCGCGAGGCGATCCAGTCGGGTGAACAGCGCCACCTCCAGTGTCGTCACGAAACCGTCGACGGCGTCCGCGAGTTCGTCCTGACCGTCGTTCCGCTCGAGACCGGAACCGCCGAATCCGCCAACGGGGGGAAAACCGCCGAATCCGCGGACGAACTCGAGTCCGACGGACCTGCAGACGCGCTCGAGTCGGGCGGTCTGCTGGTCTATGAGGACGTCACCGAATCGCGGCGTCGGAAACGCGCGCTCGCAGCAACGAGAGATCGCCTCGAGACGATCGCGGAACTCGTCGACGACGAGACGCGAACGCCGCTGAACGCCGCTCGGGGCTACCTCGAACTCGCCGAGAAAACCGGCAACCGCGAACACTTCGAGATGGTCGAACAGGCCCACGACCAGCTCTCGGGGTCCCTCGAGGCGGTGACCGAGGTCGCCGCCACCGGCGACGTCGAGACCGAACCGATCGGGATTCGGGAGATGGCACACCTCGCCTGGATCGACGCGGAAACCGGCGATGCGACGCTCGCGACCGACGGCGACCTCCTCCTCGAGGCGAACCGCGACCGGTTGCAGGAGCTGTTCGAGTACGTCCTGCGGGTGGCGATCGAAGACGCGAACGCGACAGGCGAGCCCGACGCGGATCCGGTCACCGTCACCGTCGGTGCGACCGACGACGGGTTCTACGTCGCCGGACACACCCCGCGCTCGAACGAGGCGAACGACGATCGACGGAGCGACCCGGAACCCGGTCGGCTGGTCGACGCCGACGGAACCAGCACCCAGCTCGAGCTCGTCGAGCGAATCGCCGACGCCCACGGCTGGGACGTCGGCGTCGCGGAGGACGACGACGGCACCGCGTTCGCCTTCCGCGGCGTCGACGCGATCGATCCCGACTGACTGCGCCGTTTTCCCGCCCAACCGATCGAACGACGGTAAAGCGCCCGTTCGAACGTGTAGAAGACTTATACACACCCGTCAAAAACTCGACCTGTGAACCGTACCGGATTCGCAAAGCGCCACACCGCGAGTCGTCGATCGGTCCTCGTCGGGTCGGGTGTCGCCCTCGGAGCGCTCTCGGGATGTCTGTCGCGACTCTCCACGGAATCGAACGTCTCCGAATCCGAAATCGAGGATTGCGAGGTGTCGTACCTCGAAGCCGAACTCTTCGACGGCGATCCGCCGTCTATCGACGCGTCGGTTACCTCGAGCGAGCGTCACGATACGACGTTCGAGAAAGTCGTCGTGGAATCAACTTGGATCGTTCCCGGCGTCGACGTCCTCGAGATCGAGTTTCGGCCCGGCGATTCCCTTCCGGCGGACGCGCCGTCGTCGGCCGACGATCCGTTCGCCGATCTCGAGGCCTTTCACGACACGCTCTCAGCAGTTCTCGAATCCGGCGACGAGACGGTCGTTCACTCCGGACACGACGAGTTTTACGAGATTCGCGATGCGTTCATCGACGCGTTCGATCTCACCGGAGCCGAGGGGAAGACGGTAACGCTCGCACACGATGGGGAACCGATCGACGCGTCGCTGTCGATCGAGGAATTTCACGGCGACGGCGAGGCGGAGGCGGTCTACTACGTTTCGGATACGGAGACCTATCGCGTCGACAGTCACGATGGCGAACCCGAGGACGGAATCCCGATGTCGTGTTGACGGCCGGCGTCTTCTCCGACGGCCGGTTCCGCGAGTGGTCCCGGCGTCAGATCACCGCGTCAGTAGGTGAGGAGGGAGAGACAGCCGGCGTTGGGGGCTGACGGACGGGGTGAAGAGTTGGCGGGGAGACGGACGAGGTGACAGGTGACGGGATGGCGGTCGTGGTGAGAGGTGACAGCCGTCGATCGAGAGGAAATCGACTCAGTGCCCCTGATCGTGCGGATTCAGCGCCGTCCCGTAGTTCTCCGCGTGGTCGGTGTAGTCGATAAAGCGCGGTGCGTCGGGGTCGAACGGCCGCTCTAAGCTCTCGAAGGCCTTCTTCTTGTCCCAGCCCTGGAGCTTGCCGACGGCCGACTTGTCCTCGAGATCGTGGTAGTCGAGTTTCGGCTCGGTGAGTTCCCACGCGTTGACGCCTTGCTCGGTCCGGAGGATGACGCTCGAGTACTCGTCGGAGGAACCGACGGAGCCGACGGTGACGTCCGAACAGAAGCCGGTGAAGTCGGCACACTCGTCACAGCCTTTGAGCGCGGCGTCGTGGAAGTTCTCGACGTCTTCCTCGAGGATCATCTCGCCGTCGTGGTCGTAGACCATCATCTTGCCGTGGAGGACGTCCATTTTGCCGATCTCGTCGGGTGCGATGTCGCGTTTCTCCTCGAGTTGCTCGCCGATGAGGCTGTAGTAGTTGAAGTTCTTCGTACACATCAGCGCGATGGTGTACTCCACCGCCTGAATGCCCTCGTCATGGGCCTGGTAGTCCCACTCGAAGTCCTGCAGGGCGCGGATGCCTTCGATCTCACAGGGCGTGCCGACGAGCGCGAGGCTGATGTCGTCCCACTCTTTCTCGGGGAGCTTGTGCTCCCACTGTTTCAGGTCGAGATTCCCGAGCGCGAGCGTCTGGTTGTAGACGGTGCCGGCGTTCTCGATTAGTTCCTCTTCGGTGGTCGCGAGGAAGCTCTCTGCCTTCCAGGGTTCGTCGTCGCTCTCGGTGGCGATCAGTGCGCCGTCGATCTCGCCTTCCTCGAGCAGCGTCGCGAGAATGCCGGTGACGACGCCGCCGTCCTGTGCGCCGTCGGTCCAGTCGTCGTCGACCTTCGCGGAGAACTCCGTGATCGGGTCGCCCGCGCCCTTGACGTTGTCCTCGCCGCCGGTGATCTTCCACTGGCGCTCGTAGCGCAGGCCGCCGCGGGGACAGAAGTCCCAACACATCGAACAGCCGGTGCACATCTTGACGAGTTTCGGCAGGTCGTCGTCGCCGACGCCGATCGAGTCCGACGGACAGGCGGCGACACAGGTTCCACACTGGATACACCGGCCTTCGTCGATTACGGCTTCGTCGAGCTCGTGGAACCAGGTCTTCTCATCGGGCGTCTCGATGTCGTTCATCTCCGATCGGATCGAGTACGCCGGCGTCTCCAGGTCGACGCCTTCCGGAACGCCGACGCGGGTGTCCGGCGCGTCGTCGTAGACGTCTTGGCTCACGTTCTCGGCGGGGTCGGTGAACTCGAGGTCGCCGAGTTCGCCGCCGTCGTCGACGTTGGCGACGCCCGCGCCGTCCGTGACGACGGGCTTCGATCCGCGCTCGGCGGTCGACTTCTCGTCGCAGGTGCAGGCGTCGGGAGCGCAGCCGTCACCGGCATCGGCGCTCGAGTCCGCGCCGTCCGTCCGGATCGCGCCGTCTCGAGCGTGATCTGTCCCGTCGCGCGATCGCGGCGCGGCGCTTCCGGCGTCGGGAACGACGACGGCCTCGTCGTCGTCCGACTCGGGGACGCCAGGAAGGTGTCGGTTCGGGCGGTCGTCGCCGTTTTCGTCAGTCCCCATGCGCGACACCTCCGGCGACCGGGGCGTTCGCCCCCTGCATGATCGTTCGGAGCCGCTCGTTGTCGACGCGGCGACACCAGGCGTAGAACGCCTCGTCGTCGCGCCGATCGTCCGCGTAGGCGTCGAACAGCTGCTCGAGCGCCGGGATCACGGCGTGGGCGGGGACGGCGCTCTCGACCCAGTCTAAGAACTCGTTGTCCGCGCCGAGCGAGCCGCCGAGGCCGAAGTCCATCCCCTCGACGATGTTGTCGCCCTCGTCGTTCGGGCTGTCTTCGTCCTCGAGTTTGACGGTCTCGCCGCGAAAGCCGATGTCCGCGATCTGTGGCTGTGCGCACGACGCCGAACAGCCGGACATGTGCATGCGAATGGCCTCGATGTCGTCCGGAACGTCGATCCGTTCGTCGAGTTCGCGCGCCCAGCGCTTGGTACGCTTTTTCGTCTCGATGATGGCGTAGTTACAGAATTCGTTGCCCGTACAGCCGACGGCCCCGCGGGAGAACGGGCCGGGATCCGGCTGGTACTCCCGGGCGAACGGCTCGGCGAGGAGCTCGTCGACGTTCTCCTCGGGGACGTGCGTGATGAGGAAGTTCTGGTCGGTCGCGAGGCGGACCGAGGCGTCCTCGGTGCCGTACTTCTTCGCGGCGCGGGCCGCCTGGGCGAACTCGTCGCCGCCCATCCGGCCGGCGATGACGTTGAAGCCGACGTATGTGAGGCCGTCCTGTTTCTGGTCGTGGACGCCGACGTGGTCGCCCTGGTAGCCGACGGTCAGGTTCTCGCCGCCGGTCGGAAGATCGACGGTGCAGCGGTCGCGCACTGCCTCCTCGAACGTCTCGGGGCCAAGCTGCTCGACGAGATAGCGCATCCGGCAGACGCCGCGGTTGTTGCGGTCGCCGAGTTCTTTGAACGTCTGGGCGACGGCGCGGACGAACTCGACGACGTCTTCCGGCGGGATGAAGACGTCGAGTTCCGAGGCCATCCGTGGCCCGTCCGAGAGGCCGCCGCCGACGCGGGCGTGAAAGCCGTAATAGTGTTCGCCCTCGAGTTCTTTTTTCGCCGGCACCAGGCCGACGTCGTTGATCTGGGACTGCGCGCAGTCGTGGGCACAACCCGTGATCGTGAGCTTGAACTTCCGCGGGAGGTTGGCGTACTCGCGGTTGCCGGTGAAGTAATCGGAGACGGCGTCGACGACCGGCTGGGCGTTGAAACACTCGTGGTCGCTGATCCCGGCGGCGGGACAGCCGAGTACGTTCCGGGCGGAGTCGCCACAGCCCTGGACCGTCGTCAGTCCGACCTCGTCGTACCGGTCCCACATCTCGGGGACGTCCTCGATACGAATCCAGTGTTTCTGGATGTCCTGGCGGGTCGTGATGTCAAGGTAGGCGTCGCCCCAGAGTTCGTTTTGCTCCTCGCCGCCGTACTCCTCGGGTGCGACCGCGAGGTCGTCGGTTACCTCGCCGATCACTTCGGCCTGCTCGGGCGTGAGTTTCCCGCCGGGGACTTTCGTCCGGATCATGAAGTAACCCTCCTGCTTCTGGGCGTACATGCCGGCCCACTTCAGGCGCTCCCACTCGCCGTCGCCGGCGCGGTCTTCGATTTCCTCGAACGTGAGGCCGTCCTCGGCGTACTCGTAGACGTCCTCGAGTACGTCGAGGGGGTGTTTCTCCTGTTTGTATCGTTCGGTCGTGTTCATTCGTCCCACCGCCTGCCGGCGTGACTGTTCTGCAAGGCGGTCGTTCCGATCTCTTCAGATCCCATCGTTTAGCGGGTAATAATCCCCCCGAAGTATACCTCTCCGTAATGTGGCGAAAGCTGACGTCGGTCGCCCTATGCGGAGAATATTACCTCGAAAAATCAGCTCTCGATTTTCGATTCGCGTGAAACCCGCTCGAGAGTATCGAACGATCCGGTTTCGGTTTCGGGCCTCTCGAGGACGTCACCGGTACCGGCAAACTTCTCCGGCGGGGGTTTCTATGCTATTCCCTCACAACCGGGGCCGGGAGATATCGTAGCCACTGCACGTCATCCCACACCTGCTCGCCAGACGGATCGGGCGGTTGCTGTCGATATCCCGGTGAGATCGCGGCCTCATCTGCCAGGCAACGACTGATGCGGATTGGTGTCGCGTTTTCCCGGTGATCACCGACCTCGTCCGGGCGATCACCGGTACAGATCTTCGACGCTCCGTCTGACAGTAGACCGCCTCAGGACGCGTCGTCCTCGAGCAGGCGATCGACCATCTCGTCGGGGTCGAAGCGCTCGAGGTGGTCGTACCCCTGCCCGACGCCGAGAAAGAGGATCGGTTTTCCGGTGACGTGGGCGACCGAAATCGCCGCGCCGCCGTTCGAGTCGGCGTCTGCCTTCGTGAGGATCGCGCCGTCGATCTCGGCGGCGTCGTCGAACTCGCGGGCGCGGTTGACCGCGTCCTGTCCGGCGACCGCTTCGTCGACGAACAGCGTCATATCGGGACCGACGACGCGGTCGATCTTCTCGAGTTGATCCATCAGCCCCTCGTCGGTGTGGAGCCGGCCCGCGGTGTCGCCGAGCACGACGTCGACGTCGTTGGCCTCGGCGTACTCGACGGCGTCGTACAGCACCGCCGCCGGGTCACCGCCCTGTTCGTGGCTGATGAGCTTCGTCCCGAGCGCGTCGGCGTGCTCCTGGATCTGTTCGTTGGCCCCCGCGCGGTAGGTGTCGCCGTTTGCCATCACGGTCGAGTAGCCTCGTTCCTCGAAGTACCGGCTGAGTTTGGCGATCGAAGTCGTCTTTCCGACGCCGTTGACGCCGGTGAAGACGATCGTGACGGGCTTGTCCTCGACGGCGATCCGCTCGTCGAAGTCGAACTGCCCGACGCTGATCACGTCGTAGATCGCGTCCCGCAGCGCCTCCTCGACGACGGCACCAGTCGAGGTCGTAAACGTCCGCGTCTCGCCGATCAGCTCCTCCCGGATGTTGTCGAGGATCTCCTCGGCGACGCCCATCTCGACGTCGCTCGAGAGCAACGCCAGTTCGAGTTCCTGCAACGGTCCCTCGAGGTCGTCCTCCTCGATGACGAACTTGCCTTTGACGAGGGACTTCGCCTTGCGGCCGAAGCCGGTCGAGCCGTTATCGTCGTCCGCCGCCTCTTGCTGGTCTTCGGCTGCGTTGGACCCTTCGGCTGCGTCTGGCCCGCCGGTCGTCCCCGCGTCGTCCGTCTCGATCCCGTCAGTTGCGTCCGAACCTGCCTTCTCCCCGAGATTCTCCGCGTTCTCCTCGAGAGCCGTTTCAGCCGTCTCGCGTGGCTCGAACTCCTCCTCGAGGACGGCTGTCCCCTCGGAATCGGAGGGGGACGGATCCGCCGCGGCAGAATCCGCACCCGACGGTTCCGTTGCTCTCCCCTCCGTTTCGGCGGGTACTTCGTCCGAGGGAGCGTCGGCGTCGTCCGCATCGTCGAGTTCCGCGCCGTCCGCGTCGATGTCGTCCTCGTCGTCGAGTTCCGCGTCCTCGACCGCTTCGACGTTCTCTTCGGCCGCTTCTTCGGCGTCCTTGCGGAAGCTCCCGAGTTTCTCCTTCAGGTTGTCGAACATGGGCGGCTCCTACGTTACTCGTCGGGACCTGGTCCCTGACCTCCCATCTGCTGCATCTGCTGTTGCATCGCCTGCTGTTGGAGCTGCTGGGCCTGCTGTTCGAGTTCGCTGCTCTCGGACTCGAGTTCGGCGATCTGCTCGTTGAGTTCGCTGATCTGCTCGTCGAGGTGATCTTTCTTGTTCTCGAGGGCGTCGACGGCACCGTCCTGTTCGAACTCGGCTGCATAGTCCGAACCGATCTCGACGATCGCCTCGTCGATATCTTCGATCGTCGCACGGAGGTATGCCCCGCCACCGAGCGGTACCTGGACTGTCGAACCGGTTTCGAGGGTCTCGAGTGCGTCGATGGCCTCGTCCGCTTCGCTCTTCTCGCTTTGAACCGATTCGACGTTGTTCTGTAGAACCTGGATCTGCTCTTGAATCTCCTGGAGTTCCTGGGACAGCTGCTGGAGTTGCTGTTGGCTCATCGCTGCTCGACCTCCTCGAGTTCGATCTGGGTTCGTTTGAGACCGTGCTGGCTCCCGAGCTGGGAGAGCGTGTGCTCGCGGGCGACGTTCTCGTTTTCGGCGTCGATCGTCGTCTCGAACTCGGCGAAGCCGTCGCGGTTCTTGAACCGACCGGTGACCGTATATTGACTCATGGCTTTCACTCCGGCGGGCAGTCGGAAGAATCTTCCCTTCCATCGGAGGCGATCGACGCGAGCCCGGCCCGCCGCTCGAGTGCTGGCAAACCGTTTTGCTCGTCGCCGGTGACGGGTGCGTATGGGCGACATCGATCCCACCGAACTGCTACCGAGCGGTCGGATGCGCGAGGGCGTCCTCCACGGTGACGTCACGCAGATCCACCGCGGCCACCAGTACGCATCGGAAGGAGACACGTTCGATATCGACGGCGAACGCTTCGAAGTGACGTCCGTGACCGAGCGCACGCTTGGCGATCTGACCGACGAGGACGCGCGGGCGGAAGGGATGGCCGACCTCGAGGCCTACAGACGGCTGCTCGAGCGCGCCCACGAAAATTTCGAGTGGGACGACGACAACGAGGTCGTCTTGCATCGCTTCGAACGACGGTAGCGGGCGACCGCTCCGTCAGTTCGCCACCCGATCCGCATCGATCGCCGTTAGCTCGCATCCCGTCTGCACCGATCGCCGTTAGCTCGCCACCCGATCCGGAATCAGTCGCGTGTAGTAGGCCGTGTGTACGGAGTAGAGATACGAGTAGAGCAGACCGGTGACGACGACGGCGACGAGAATCGTGATCGCGTGCGCGAGCGTCTGGTCGACGCCGTCGACGAGTCCGGGTTCGACTAACGCGAACTCGAGTCCAACGATCGGCGTGAACACGACGATGCTGATTCCGATCCACAGAAGCGAGTAGCCGACGACGCTCGCGAGGTTCGACCGAACGACGTCGATGCTCCGGGAGAACGAGCCGAACGCTCGCTCGTTTTCGACGACGATCGCCGTGCTGTAAAACTGGAGGAACAGAAAGAGGACGAAGACGAGCAGGAACATGCCGAGGACGAGCAGCATACCGACGCCGACGCCCAGCACCGCCAGCGCGCCGCCCTCCGCTCCCGCGAGTCCGATGCCGGCTGCGATGCCGAAAAACGCGATCAGCACGCCGCCGAAGGCGATGGCGAACATCAGCGCACCGAAGAGAACCGACGCGCCGAGCAACGAGAGGTAAAACGCCTTTCCGGACGCTGCGAGTTGGCCGAGCGTCGTCGCCGACTCCTCTAACGCCTCGAGAGCCATCCCGATGATGCCGCCGAGGAAAAACGGCGCGAGCAGAAATCCGACGACGCTGACGCCGATGGCGACCCACGGGTTGATGAGTTCTACCGCTGTACCCAACTGGCTGACGGTCGCAAAGAGCAACCCGGCGAGGAGTATCACGGGATTTTCCCGGAGGACTGTCCAGCCGTCTCGAAATGCGGGGAGTACTGCCATTGCGACTAGGTCTTCGCGGACGGCGTAGTTAGCCCTCCCGTAGGCTCAAAATCGGTTTTGAGTAACCCCTGCGGCGGGGACAGCCCGTTCGTAACAAGTGCGAACGGTCGTGGAAAAGGCGTCCGCCGGATCGCCGAACCGCTACTCGAGATATCCGAGCGCGTCCTCGATCCGGCCCAGTTCCGGTCCGGTGGTGTCTTCGCCGACGACGTAGCCGGACTCGTTGGCGACGAGGCCCGAGCCCACGAGCGGCGCGCCGTAGTTGACGGTGCCCACGTCGGCTCTGACGTCGAGTGCCTCCTCGAGGAAGTCCAGTTCCTCGTCGGTCGCCTTCGGATGACAGAGCACGCCCGAATTCGTCGCGACGGCCGCGGTCCCGACGGTCCGCACCCCCGCGAGGTCGCCGCGTTCGACGGGAACCTCGAGGGTGTCCTTGACGATCTGGATCGCGTTCCGTGGGAGGTCGGGGTGGACGTACGCGCCGTAGTCGTTCGCGAGGACGACGTTACCGGCGGCGTTGATGTTGCCCGGGAGTTCTGCGACCGGGACGTCGAGTTCCTCGGTGAGCCGTTCGCGTTCGTACTCGAGTGCGCGCGAACTCACGAGGAGTCCGTTCTCGTTACCCGTCGCTAACGCGCCGACCGTCGAGGAGCCGCCGACGGTCGTCGGTAACGCGGGCACCTCGAGTTCCTCGGAGAGTGCGGTGACGACGTCGTCGTCGACGTCCTGGCGAACGAGCACGCACGAGTCGGTCGCACGGGCGAACACGCCGACGTACGCCGATCCGGCGAAGGCGAGACGCTGCAAGTTTACTCGGCGACCTCGGCTTCGACGACGGCCTCTCCTTCCTCGTCGAAGCGAGCTGCACGGACGCGGAGCTTTCGCGGCGGGTTAGATCGGCCCTGCGACCAGACTTCCTCGTTGATCGACGGATCGAGACGGATCGCGTCCTCGTCGACCGCGAACTGTTTCGCGAGGTGTTCGCGGATGAGTCGCATCGCGTAGTCCGCGGCTTCGTGGTTCGGTCCTTTCTTGACGTCGCGCAGCGGAACGGTGACGACGCGTTCCTCGAAATCAGTTGCGCTCATCGTTACTCGTCAGTGTCGTTGCGCCGCCAGTTGCGTCGCTTCGGGTTTCGCTGGACGTTCATGTCGGTTTTCATCATCACCCAGACCGGCACGCGGCTGTTCTGGTTCTCGAGTTTGGCAAGTCGCTTCTTCTTGCCCTTCGATTTCTTACCCATAGTAGCCCCAGGTAGCCCACGCTGGCTTAAAATCTTGTCCATTGGAAGCCATCCCGTGACTCGAGCGCAGAGCACCCCGATTAGGGCGCAGTGACCGTCTGTCGGCTTACAGCAGTCGGTATCACTCGAGGGGAAACCGTTCGACGGTCGAGTACACCGGGCCGTCGCTGGTGAGGGTGCTCTCGGTCAGTCGAACCGCTTCGACCGTCGTCTCGCCGATCGTCGGGTCGCGGTCGCGAACGAACTCCTGGACCAGTTCCTTTCCGCCGGCGTGTTCCATCCGCGCGAGCGTCACGTGAGGCGTAAAGTCGTGGTCTTCGGGGTCGAACCCCATCGCAGTCGTTCGGTCTTCGATCGACTCGTGTAGCTCGGTCAGTTGCCCGCCGCCGGCCTCGACGCCGAGCCAGACCACGCTGATGTACTCGAGATCCGGGAAGACGCCGAGGCCGCCGTAGCGGACGGGAAACGGGTCGACGCCCGCGTCGTCGACGGCGGCCGCGAGTTCGTCCGCGAGCGTCGGCAGTCGGTCCTCGTCGACCTCTCCCAGGAACGTCAGCGTGACGTGTGCCTGTTCGGGATCGGTGACGTTCAGCCCGCTCGCGTCAGACAGTTCGGCCTGGAGGTCGGCGATCGGTTGTGCGAACTCGTCGGGAAGATCGACGCTGACGAACAGTCGCATACTCGTTCTCGAACGGGAACGATATAGTAGCTACTGGGAAACTTACGGCATGCCCGTTTCGTCGTCGATCGCCTCGAGCCGTTCGGCGAACAGCATCTCGAGCAGTTCCGGCGTGACGTAGGCCTCGACGAACGCCGCGAGGACGAGCAGGAGCCAGGCGAAGCCGACGAACGCGAGCGTCCGGAGGACGTAGGGCTTGCCGAGGAACGTGTCGCGCCGTCCGAGAACGCGCTCGGCGAGCCGATAGAGGAGACGGAAGCCGACGCCGGCGGCGATAAACAGCGCGGCGAGTTCGAAGATCCCGTGAGGTGCCAGCCCGACGATGACGTAATCGAACCCGGTGACGCCGACGATGGCGGCGACGACGTTGCCGACGATAATACCGTTGAAGAGCATGATCACCGCCGTCAGCACGCCGAGTGACAGCGCGCCGATGATCGACAGCACGAACGGCTGGCTGTTGTTTACGATGAAAAAGGTCGCCGTCAGTTCGAACTCCTCGTCCTCGAATTCGGGAAACAGCCCCTCTTCGAGGAGTTCCATGAGCAACTCGAGCAAGTTCACGCCCGCGAGCAACAGCGCGACGCCGACGAGGATCCCGAACGCGAACAGTCCGGTCGCGAACCAGACGTATCGTCGGTGTTCGATTCGGGCGGCATCGAGCCCCTCGAGCAGCCACGGGGCGCGTGCTCGCCCCACGAACGCGATGGCGAGAAACGCCACTCCGAGAACCGTCACACCGGCGACGGGGAGGGGGTCGTCGTGGGTGGCGACCGTCGCGGCCGCCGTGACGAACGAAACCACCGCGAGGGCCACGAGGAGCGCGCTCCAGTTTCTGACGGCGTTCGGTCCCGGATCGGGGCCGCCGGCCGTCAGCCTCGGCGACGATCCCGATGGTTCCGACGGCGATTCCGACGCCGACCGTCCGCCCCCGTTCGGCCCGTGTTCCGGTTCGGATGCTGAAGGATCGACGCGAATCCGCGATTCGTCGTCCGACCCATCGTCCCGGTCGGGGCGGTCTCGAACGGAGCCGCCGCGATCGGACCCGTCCCCGGTTCCACCGCCGTCTCCGTTTTCGTCGTCGTTCATGTATATCGCTTACACAAAACGGCGGATAAATCCGCCGACAACTTGCCGGCGGGATTCGACTCGAGGGGTCCGGCCATCGGAACTCGACTCGAGCGGTGCACCGCCGAGATCCAACTCGAGCGGTGCGGCCGTGGTTGCCGCATTCATACGGTTTACTATCCGTCAGTACCGACGCCCCCGCCGCTTGGATCGCGGGTGCGTGGTACTCGGTACAGCAAACCGTATCACGGCCGCCGCCGGGCGAGCGCGTTCCGACACTGCCGCCGTCTCCGCCGATCGAACCCCTCCTCGAGCGTCGCGTGGCGAGCGTACGCCGTTCGGAAGGTCCGCCGGAGGTCAATACGCTCTGCGGGCGGCACGGTTCGGGCGTAGAGCCCGACGAATCGCGTTTCGGCGCGGGCGCAGTGCGTATCCCGCGTGAGTGACGTGGGCGTTCTCCCAGTCCAGAATCTCGGTGATCCCGCCGGTCGACCCGACGAGCAGTTTCCGGGATGGTAGTCGCCGTGTCTACGACCGGGTTCCACTCTTCGTCGCCCGGTCCCGGGAGCGAGAGCGCCTCGAGCACCCGCTCGAAATCTCAATCACTGTTCACATGGCGGAGTCGGCACTGTCTAGATGAGAGTTTGAGGAACGAGCAGGTGGTGGCGAGAAGTGTCCAATGCAACTCGCCAACCTGCTCAGAGAGACCTTAGACGTGGATTGTGATGAGGTTTGGGAGAACGAGCGCACCCCGACACCCGTCAGGGTGTTCGCGGTGCGTCTGCATTCGATGGGATTGTC
>NZ_REGA01000007.1 GCF_003841505.1 Natrarchaeobius chitinivorans | reverse complement strand
ATCAGTCAAGGACTGCGGCCTCGGGCGAACGCACGCCCGAGGCCGCGTCCACGCACGAGCGCAGGTGTTCCTCGCGCTGTGCCTTCGCCTCGTCGTTGCAATTACCAACTACGAACGCGGAGACAATCCGGGAAGTACGATCATCACGGTGTGACAAGAGTTCTATGACACCCTCAGACTCGGCTCGATCTCTATTCGCGGAAGCGGTTCACGCTCCGGCAACACGTTGTCCTGCTCTGTCTCAAGGTGAAAAAGACAACCGCGTACCGCGACCTCGTCGATGAACTCATCGAGATGCCCAGCATTCGTGACGCCCTTGATCTCGACTCGATCCCTGCACCCTCGACACTCTGCAAAGCCTTCGACCGCTTAGGGATGACCGTCTGGCGAGTGTTACTGAACGTCTCGCTCGCGGACTTGCCGCTGAACGGTGTCACCGGCATCGATGCGTCCGGGTTTGAGCGGGCGCATGCCTCAACACACTACACGAAGCGAACGAACCTCACCATCCAGCAGTTGAAGACAACGCTATTGGTCGATACAGCTACCAACGCCGTTCTCGATATTCACGTGACGACAGCGCGAAAGCACGATATGTAAATTGGGCCACAGGTAGTGAAACGGAACGCAGAGTCCATCGCAGTCTTGACCGCTGATAAGGGATACGACGATCAGAAGCTTCGGCAGTTCGCCAGCGACCACAATATTCGACCACTAATCAAGCATCGTGAGTTTACCTCACTCCACAAAGCATGGAATGCACGGCTGGGCAGCGATCTCTACCATCGGCGGAACATGAACGAGACAGTCAACGCAGCGATCAAACAGAAATTCGGTGCATTCGTGCGGTCACGCCTCTGGCTGAAGCAGTTCCGGGAACTCGTCATCAAGTGTCGTTCACAACCTCGAACGAGTGCTCGCTATTGCATCCGAGGAGGGTGAATGCAAGTAATTCCGAGAGGGAGGGCTGCTGAATATAGAGGATGGATGCAGCAAACCGACTTCGTGGGCTGTGGGTTAGTGACGATAGTATCGATCCACCGACCCTCATGCCACGTCCCTTGAGTTCCGAAGCGTCGCCGAGTAGCATCGAGGCCGACATCACCGTATCAGGCCACGACAGGCGCTGGCGTGTGGCGGACGACAAACACAGCCCCACTGGCGTTCGTTCGCCAACGAACCGGTTCATTCGCCGGATTCGGACACAGATGCCGGTATCTCGTCGCTGACGACCGACCGACCAGGAAGCTCCGCAGTCGGTTTCCGGCCCAGCGTCAGAAGGCGCTCTGTGAGGGTGAGCTCTTCTACGGTGGGGTCGGCCTTGTGGATCTCTTCGTACTCAACTGCCACACCGTCTGGCTCCGAGGAGATGCGGACGACACACAGTTGGTAGGACGGGTAGAACACCGGCGGAAGCACCCCGGCGATGACGTCCCGGCGGTGCAGACGCTTCAGCCACGTCCCTGTGTTGATGATCAAGCGATCCCCGACCTCGGTCATCGTCGGGCGGTGGGTGTGGCCGTAGCAGAAAACTGCCGTCTTCGGGTGCTCCTCGAACACCTCTCGGGCGGCTTCCTCGTAGGGTTCGGCGGGGTCAACGGTGAGATCGGTCTCGAACACACCGAACCGGTCGACGGTTTTCCCGACGTCACGGAGAATGAGGTACAGAGGAATCGCCGCGAGGAGGAGCACGCCGGTGACTGCCGCAGTGACCACGAGGATGAAGTGAACTGCCTCGCCAACCAGACCAATCTGGGCGAAAATCGCATCCGCCGTCTCGACTGGCATCGTCCAGATGCCAGCCACGTCCAGCCCTGCCAGAACCGCGAGGATGACGCTGAAATTGAACAGCAACAGAAACGGGATCACCGCATAGCGCAAGAGAGGACTCATCTCGCGGTAGAAGTACTTCGAGACGAGCCAGCGCGGGACACGCTCGGTCGGCGTGACCGCCTGGACGTCCTTCAACCAGTTGTACCGCCCACGCCTGGACAGTTGGCCCGCACGGCTCGTCACGAGCGAGTTGTAGTAGTATCCAAGCGGTGTCTCGTAGGGGTTGCCGAAGTCTTCGAACCGGTTGTTGGAATCCTGCTGGTGACCGTGTTCGAACCAGATTGTGCGACCGCCGACTGGCCGGGTGATCGACTCGGACTGGACGAGGTCGACGTTGTACTCGGCTAATCGCTCGACGTACTCGTCGTACGCGGAAAGCTCGTGGTCGTGGTTGCCCGGCAACAGTGTAATCGGGATTGACTCGCCCGTCGCGCGCAGCTGATCGAATAGCGCTGGATACCGCTCGGTCAGGACGTCGAATTTCGCTAGCCCGTCGATGTCGGTGAACTCCCACAGCCCGAACGCGTCGCCGTTGATCAGTAGCTCCGCGTCTTCGTCGACCGTCTCCAGGCGTCCGAGAAAATCGAGTAGTTCGTCGAGAAAATCGATCTCACCCAGCTGTTCGTCGCCGCCCATGTGGAGATCACTGATCACGTAGTAGACAGGGCCATCGCCATCGTTGACCATAGCGTCCGACATCCAACTCCAGCATGTATAATGTTAATCCCGGCATCACCCGTGATGTGTCGCCTGCACGGTGAACAGCTACGCACCATCGTACCGATAGCAGTCGTGGGACGTGCTGCATTCGCGCTGTGTATTCAGCACAGCCTCTGAAAACGATCACCGTCAGAGGGTTTCAACAAGACCATTCGAACTGATCCCGTCGAGGGTCTCCGCTGCCGTAGATTCGATCCGTCGAAGCGTTCGTTCTATTTTTTCGATGAAATCCGTATCGGTGATGTACTCGAGATTTGTTCGAACGGTTAACACGGCGGCCTCGAGTGCAGCGTCGACAAATAAGATTCCAGCGATCGCATCTGTGAGGGCAGGGTCGCTGCCTTTCGCCGTCACCACGGTAGCCGACTCGAGAACGGTTAGACACGCCTGGGCGATTGTGAGCGGAACACCGATCGAGCGTTTCATTTTGCGCTGGCGATTCTCGCCAGGGGCCTCGAGTAGCTCCTCAACCACTGTGGCGTCCAGGTTGGCAAGCTGGAGCAGTTGCCCACGACACGTCGTGAGGGTAGAACGCGTCGATCTCAGTTCGGACTCGACATCGCTGTACCCGTCTTTTCCGATCGTGTGGATGCACGTCATCTCACAGAGCGACGTGCCGATGGCTCCGACGACGGCCGCACTCGATCCTCCGGCTGGTGCGACCTGTTGTGATGCGATCTCCGAAAGAAATGTATCGAGTGTCGTTGTTTCGTATGACATAGTTACCCGTAAGGGGGAAACGGCCATTATTACTTCCCGTCCGCAGGGCAATTCGTCACGGGCGTACGACACCGGCGTCCAGTACCGTCACCCTCTCTCGAGCACGATCGCGTCCTGACGGTGGACCAAACGGCGTCTCTCATACGGATTACTGTACCTGTGTACCGGCACACCCGTCGCCTGGGTCGCGGGTGCGCCGGTAATGATTTACAGCAAACCGTATCAGTCTTCGATCCGTAAGAGTACCAATTCCTTCGCAGTATCGTCGTCCGCAAACGGCGTCTCGCCGATCAGAATCTCCGAAACCCATTTGATGCTCTCCCAGTAATCGCGATCGTCCTCGAGCGGAACCAGCCGGGCCGGTCCGCCGTGTTCGACGGGCAACGGTTCGCCGTCGAGTTCGAGCGCGAGGACCGCATCAGCGAGTCGCTCGAGCGGGAACGAACAGGCGTACTCGCCGTCCATTGCGCGGACGAGCGCGTATTCGCTCCCGTCCGTCGGCCCAGCGCGCTCGAGAAGCGTTTCGACGCGGATACCACGCCACGAGAGACCCTCGGCGACCCACCCCTCGGCGCATGCGAAGTCTTCGGTCGCCGACTTGAGGGGATACGACACGAGGTCGTCCTGATCGACCCGAACCGACGTATCGACCGTACCACCGATGCGAAGCACCCATTCGTCGGGATCGCTGGATTTTCCCGAGGTCCAGGTCTCGAGACGGTCGCCAGATGCCTCGTACGGTCCGCTGTACGTCATTACCGGCACAACTGCAGACGGGTCGTGGCCCACCGACGGATCGGTACAGCAATCCGTATCACTCCGCACAGGCAGTGACGAAACAGCGCCCAGAATCCGGTCGAATCCGATCGCAGGCGTCGTCGCGTGGGTTCTCGACTCGGGTCTCTAACCGCTCGATCGCCTCGAGCGGGAGGCTGAACCCGATTCGGTAGGCGGTCCGTCCGTCGATCTCGTAGCCGAGGACGTGATCGAAAAACGCGACGACGACACACTGTCGCCACGCGAGCGATTCGGCGATCCGTACGCCTCGGGTCGTCGTCTCGACGCCGGCGTACTTTTCGTGATGGACGAGGTCATCCGTCGACAGCTTCCTCACCATCTCGGTGACGCTTCCCGGTTCGATATCGAGTTCGGCTGCGAGTTCTCCATTTCGGACGCGGGCGTCGTTCGGACTCGAGAGCCAGTAGACGGTAAGCAGGTACCAGCCTTCGGTCTCGTTCAGCGACTCGGGTAGGGGAGTTTTCCCACCGACATCCGTCGACGAATGTGTGGTAGCCATCGTTCGATACAACGTGGTGTGGGAAGCCGTGAGTCTCATTTCCCGAACACCTTCGCTGGCGTCGTCGGTCAACTACCCCGCACACGGCGGTACAGGGGTTGTCATTGAATCGGATGCTACAGAGTCACAGAGTCGCCGTTCGCGATACCGATACTCGACTGTCCCAGAGAAGGCCCGAAAAACCAGCTGCACCTCGTTCACTTCGTCATTTTTGCGGTTTCCGCGCTGGTTTACCTTGTATCAATCCAGCTCGAGTCAGGGCTGTAAGTGAGAGGATTCGGCGCCGGTCTGGGATTGCTTGCCGTCTCCCCTCACGGCGAATCGGTCGAAAAGGATTCCCAGAAGGGGTTGTGGACTGTGTCGCCGCACGACGAGAACCATGTTCGCGGCGAAAATCGCGGCTCCGGCGATCACGGCACCACCGCCGACGACAGAAACCGTCGTGGGGAGGGAAATGACGTCCGTCAGAACGACGATGCCGAGCCCGACGGTGAGCAACGCGAAGTCAGCCGCCGCCAGCCTGTCGTCGTAGAGGTCGTCGATCATCGGGACGTCCTCGAGGCCGAGGAGGTCGCTGTACCGGTGGACCCAGATAATAAACGGGATAATGTGATAGAGCGTTCCCAGAACGACGAACCCGATCAGCCCAAACGCCAGCAGGTGGACCGACCCGGGGGCGCCAAAGAGCGTCGTCGGATCGAGCGGATCGCGAACCCAGTAGACTCCAGTCCAGAGCGGCCAGAGCACCATTGCCGTCGCGACGACGACGTACCGGCTCAGCATCGGAGTCCACGGAACCTGCGCTTCGTACAGTCGTCGAGCGAGGAGGACGCCGAATCCGAGGACGCTCGCGAGGATCAAAATCCCACCGACGCGGGCGACCAGCCCGATCTCGAACAGCCGACCGCCGGCCAACGCGACCACGCCGATCGGAAAGCCGATCTCCTCGAGGCGCTGGATGGCGTGGTCGATACCGTGGAGATCCGATTGCGTGAACATCGTCGCCAGCTGATACAGCGCCCCGAAGACCGTCGTCAGGACGGCCCCGTAGACCGCGAGCGTCGCGTGGGCCAGCCGCACGCTCCCGTGTGAGACCGGCCAGCTGCGAAAGACCGGGGAGACGAATCCGATCGCCAGCGTCACGCCCAGCGTGGTCAACAGCACGAAGAAGCCGAGCGCAATCGCGAAGTGACGTTCCGTGACGTCCCACGGCCGGGCGGACGCGAGCGTTCGACCGACGTTGTAAACGAAGACCCAGAATCCGAGCAACATCACCACCCCTCCAACGGGGAGCCACCGGTACGTCCCCGTCAACAGAGCGATAGCGAACACCGCCAATCCGACGGTGACGATCCACAGCTGTGTTTTCGCGAGGCGTCTCGAGTGTAACTCGACGGCGGACCACACAGGAACGAACTGTGTCATCGCGCCCATGATCGTCACGCACACCCAGCCGGCGAGCAACAGGTGGACGTGTGCGAGCGAGAGGGTAGCAGAAAATACGCCAATCGCACTCAACGGTCCGACGACTGCACCGACGAGGAGGAATCCGATTCCGACGAGGAAATGTCGAAGCGGAACTGTCAGTGGCGGGCTCTGGTCAGCATCGATATTCCCCAGTATCGCGCCCATATTGATGTCCTTGGAGCGGGGTCTACGTCCCAGTACCTCCGAACATCTTCACTCGCGGTCGGAGAAACCGGGCCTAACCGGTTCGGACAGATACATACTGCCGGACAGAACTATTTGACGATCGGTCGCTTCCTTGCGGCCGTCTTCGACGTCGACGGCCACGAATTCGCGACCGACGTCTCACTGACTTCTGTCCGACGGTAACACTCAAAACGGCGCGTCCGGATTTCCGCGGCTTGGCCCCTCGCTTTGCATCGCCCGCTCCATGGGGTTCGATCCGACGTCTCCGTCGGGTTGGTGCTGGACGGAGCCGGTCTCGAGGTACGCCTCCTCGAGTTCCTCGAGTTGTTCGTTGATCGACTCGCTCTGGTGGTGCATCGGCGCGGTCCGAACGCGAACGAGGTCGTACTCGTGCTCTTCGGAGAGCCCGTTCCACGCGCGGAACGATCCGATGGTGAGAGTGTGTGCCTGGGGACAGAACGGCGTCGTCGGCGTGAACTCGGCCCGGAGGACGGACGAATCGTCCGTCGCTTCCGCGTAGCGGTATCCCGCACCCGGATGACGCGTATCGAGATTGAGCCGTGCCAGGTTGTAGTTGAACGTCATATCGTAGACTTTCCGCTCCTCGAAGAGGTCGCGGGTCCGCGTGTGGAACTCGGCGTGTTCGTCGTCCGTGAGGACGCGATGTGCCTCGAGGAACGGTCCGGGTTCCGGGAGGTGGTCCGGGACGAACTGGTCGTACTCGTCGAACAGTCCGCCCCCGTCGTCGCCCCCGAACGGCGATGAAAACGAAACCATACGTCGGGTTACGATCCGACCTGACCTATTATTGGTCCCGGAGATATTCGGCCGAACCCACAGCCGGGTCACGAGGAGTCGGTCTCTCTCACGCATAATTCGGCTCGAGGTCCGGCTCCGAGCGAGGTGGCACTCGATCCATGGATAGCCCCGAGAATTACCTCAGAGGGAGTACACCACCACGCATGGACGTACTGGTTACCGGATCCTACGGACGATGCGGGACGGCGCTCATCGACCACTTACACGGGACGGGCGGCTACGAGTTCACGTATCTCGATCGCTCCGATCCCGACGAGGACCACGAATACGGCGAGTACGAGACGGTCGTTGCCGACGTCGCGGACGAGGAGGCGGTCCGGGACGCAATGGACGGACAGGACGCCGTCGTCCACCTGGCTGGGTATCCACGGGTCGAAAGTAGTTTCGACGACGTCCTCGAGCCGAACGTCGTCGGGACGTACAACGTTCTCGAGGCGGCGCGTCGAGCCGAGGTCGAATCGGTCGTGTTCGCCTCGTCCAATCACGTCGTCGGCGGGTACGAGGCGAGTTTCGCGCCGGAAATCTACGAACCGGAGGCGGGAATCGTCGTCGACCACACGGACCCGGTCCGCCCGGACTCGTTTTACGGCGTTTCCAAGCGCTTCGGTGAAGACCTCGGACGGTTCTACGTGGAAAACTGCGAGTATCCAGAGCGGTTTTACGCCCTCCGGATCTGTAGTGTCCGCCACTCGGAGTACGATCACCCGTACGGCGATGCCGAAAGCGGGGTCGACGACGGGGAGTGGAGTCGTGACAGCGACGAGTACGAGGAGATGGTCGCGCGGATGAAGGCGATGTGGCAATCCAGACGCGACTTCGCCCACCAGGTCGAGTGTTGCTTACACGACCGATGCGTCGATTACGGTGTATTTTACGGCGTAAGCGACAACCGACGCCGGTGGTTCGACCTCGAACACGCCCGTGCGACGATCGGGTACGACCCGCAAGACGACGGGGAAGAGTGGGACGCACCGCCGGAGTGAAAGAGTGGGACGCACCGTTGGAGTGAGGGCGTGAGCCAGTTTCGGGGACGAGACGACGAACGACTACGCGGTCGACGGCGGACGATCGATGGCGCTCGAGGCGATCAGCAGTCGATACCTTTCGAGGCGATCAGCCGTCGGTGGATCCGATTTTCCACTGCGAACACTTCGATAGAGGGGTCCGTCGATGACTGATACGGATTGCTGTCACTGTGTATCGGAACGACCGGGTGCCATTCCGCGGTCGCTCCGGTACTGACTTGGAGTGAACTGTATGAGAGCAAAGACGATCCCGACAGAAGCGAAGCTACGTCAGGACTTCTGGCGAAGTCGGGATTTGACGACCGACTGGACCTCGCTCGAGGAGACCGAGTCGAGACGGGAGTCCTCCCGGAGCGTCTCGAGGATGGTCTCCGGTCGCTCGCCGAACTGAAACTCGAGGAACATTCCCGAACTCGGTCCGTGACTGCGGCGTTCGAAGTCGACCAGCGAGTATGTCGTGAGTTCTTTCATCTTGTTGACGTACGTCTCCTGGTGGTACTGATCCGCCCCGATCGTGTCGGTCAGGAACTCGTAGACGCGGTAGCCGGTCGTGCTTCGAGCCGTTCCGCCGTCGGTTTCACCGGCGACGGCCGCCGTGGCGTACAGACAGAGTTTTTTCTGGGTACTGATACCGCGAACGACCTCGAGAACGCGGTTCTTCTCGACTTTGTCCTGGGCCTGCCTGACGTGTATCTCGCGGACTCGTTCGTTCCCCTCTCGCTCCGCGAGTTCTCCGGCGACGCGCATCAGGTCGATCGCTTTTCGCGCGTCGCCGTGTGTCTGTGCGGCGAACGCAGCAGCCAGGGGGATGACGTCGTCGTCCAGTACGCCGTCGTAAAAGGCGTCCTGCCGTCGTCGGAGGATGGCTTGCAGTTGATTCGCATCGTAGTCGTCGAAGTGGACGTCTTCGGGCGTGAACGAACTCAACGCTCTGCTGCCGACCGACTCCATCATTTTCGTGTCGTTCGATATAGCGACAAGCGATATATGGGCGGTGAGGTCGTCGTTGGCTCCGGCGCGGGAAAGCTGATAGAGAAGGCGGGAGAACGCCGGTTCTTGTTTGTCTCGGCGTCCCACGAGCATGTCGAGTTCGTCGAGGACGAACACGATCGAATCGAAGTTCTCGTTTACGATTCGGTACAGTTCGTCCCACTTCTCTTTCGTTGCGACGCCGTGTTTCGGAACCTCGACGCCGACGCCGGCTTCCTCTGCAGCACGGCCGGCGAGTTCGTACACCGCAACGCCGAGTGTGTCGAGATCCTGGCAGTTGACCTCGATCGTTCCGAACCGGATGTTGCGGGACTCACAGATCTGGCTGATGTTCTTACAGACGGCTTTCGTGATGAGGGATTTCCCGGTCCCGGATGGTCCGTACAGAAAGAGGTTCGGCGGTCGGTTGTCCCCGAGCGCGACTCGGAGCATCTTCGTGACTTCCTGAAGCTGGTGGTCCCGACCGACGATCCGATCCTCCTTGACGATATAGTTCGGATCGAGCAGCGTCCGATCGCGAATCAACCCTTCCTGATCGTCGAACTCGAGGAGCATCTCCTCGATCGACTGGGAGTTGTCCCCGTGGCCGTCGAGAGCCGGTCTTCCGTCGGAGGACGAACTATCCGCTGTCGATGGCATCGACGATTCCGGCTCGGACGGTGTCTCACTCATCTGACCGAACTGCGGCGGCGGGACGTCCGATCGGCCGTCGCCGATCGACTCAGTTGCCTCGCTCGAGTTTTCCCCTTCGTTTTCCTCGGTAGGGCGCTCGTTCGAACGGCCCTCACTGGGTTTCTCAGTGGAGCGCTCGATCGGGTTTCCGCCCGCGGAGCGATCCGGAAGGTCGAGATCGGTGTACTGGTCCAGTGACCGTTCGTTACCGGACGAATCAGACGAAAAACTCGATTGTGTCGTACTCTCATCCTCCGAGTCCCTCTGTTCACCGCGAGAAATCTCGGAGTCGTCAGTACCCATAGTAGGGCCCACTCAGGGAGGGGTCAAAAAAGTTCCTCACCTCTATCGAAGTGAGATCCGTCACTTCAGTCGGTAAATAGAGACGAATCGGCGGTTTCGGTCGAATACGACCGATTCGGACGCTAAGCGGTGACGAAGTGTTAAAAGAACTAGTACCCTCCCAGGCGTCGACTGATGATCGAACTCCTGGGGAGGTATCCGATTTCGCTCAGCAGTTGACGGCTGGAACGGTGCTCCGACGGCTGGACCGGGACCAGCGAGAGAAGGGCTGTCCCTCGCCGGCGACACACCCCTGTATCGAAGTGTTCGAAGTGTTAGAGTGGGTGTGGATAAAAGGAGGACGAGGCGAGCGAGACGTCACCGACTGATAGATAGCAGGGAGTATATGGGCTAAAGCTGCGACTTTTGGGAGATCTGTACGGGAGATCGATCGACGACTAGCAGGCTGATCTGTCGTTTCAACGACCACACAATCCAGGTGGAGGCTGAACAGATCGAACACATCGATAGAGGTGTGTGTGTGAGTGTTCTAGCTAGAAGACTAGAAGAAGAGACATCGACCGACTCATCTGGACTCACTCGCATCGGGCTCAGCATCCCTATCGGAGCACATTCTTCCTGTTTCGACCTCGAGCCACTCTTTGAGGAACCGGTCGGTCGTTTCGACGTCGGGAATTACCCACCCGTTCTTGGGAGTTCGAACACATCGATAGGGGGGTGTCTGGGTCGGCCGAGTACGTGAATTGTACCGGGACATTTATGAAGGATCCGACAGCGGGGTTCGACTGGAACCTACATTCCCTCGGAGCTGGAAAACACTCCGATAGAGGTGTGTCCCGTTCACAGGGGGTGATGCGTTCGGTGGGTCGATGGAGCGTGTCCTGGCCAGTCACACTACGGTGATGGGCGAAACGAGTGACTCACTCCTCGAGGCTCCGGCGCGTTCGGTGCTGGCGTGGGATCGTGAGCGAGAGTGCAAGGAGTACGACCACTCTACCCCCTCCCAGTGCGTCGACCACTGAGCGAAATCGGACCACACCGGCTGGGGTCGCCTCTCAGTTCAGGTTTAGAACGCCGGAGAGTTCCGACAGGTTAGAACGCCGTTCCCTGTGATGGATCGTATTCGCCGACGATTTGTGTTGCAGCGAGGACCTCTCCTTCCATCAGACCTCTCAACTGGACGACCGCCTTTCGTGCTTCGGGTTCCAGGTCGAGTTCGGTGTCGAGTGCGACGAGTTTGAATCGGTAGCCGTGAGTGCCGTCCGGGGGCGAGGGCCCGTTGTACTCGTCCTGAACGAAGTCGTTGTAACCCACGGTTGCTTCGTCGCTCGACGGATTCCAACCCCGGGGAATCGTTTCGATGTCTGGATCGATGTTCCAGACCAACCAGTGATCGTACGTGAAGCCGACTGCCCCCCGTGCGTCTGGATCGTCACAGATGAGGATTAACGATTCGGCTTCCTTGGGGACGTTTTCGATCCGGAGCTCCGGGTTTTCGTCTTCGTTTACGAATCCGACGTAATCCGGCATCCGCTCCCCGTCGTCGAAATCAGGTGCTTCTATCGAGAGGTCTCCGAGCTGTTCGATATCGGGATCCAGTAACGATGTCATGTGTGCTGATCGCCGACTCTACAATCTTAGTCATCGCTGATAAACCTGTGCGAACCCCCTAATATCGTCGGAGAATAAACGGCAGGTGGACGAATTGCTAGGGAAGCCTACGCCGAGTCCGATCGGCCCAATTCTTCTAACACCATACGTCTGATGCCTTGCCACTGGCTTCGACCGGCGGTCTTCGGTGCACGTCCACCGAGACCTCGGGCTAGCGTCGCTTCGATACCGAGCTCTTCGGCGGCGTCGAAATCGGTTCCGCCGGGAACGCTAGCCAGGTCGACGATCACACAATCCCGTCGCATCTGCTCGAGGACGTCCCGCGACAGCAACTCGACCGGGACCGTGTTGAAGACGATCTGTGCATCGGAGAGCACCTCTTCCATGTGATCGAGGTGGACGGGCTGTGCGCCGATCTCCCGTGCACGGGCGAGTTGTGCAGGATCTCGTGCGAGGACCGTCGTGTTTGCGCCCAGCGCGACCGACGTCTGAGCCATCGTGAATCCCATTCGACCGAATCCGACGACGACGGTGTCCGACTTGTGGATCGAGACGTTCGTATCTTCGATCGCGATCTTGATCGCTCCTTCGGCAATAGTCGGCGCTCGCAGGAGCATGAGTTCGTCGTCGTCGCCGTACTCGATGACGTTGAAACCGTTTTCTTCCGCCGACGCGTCGATCCCGTCCGTACTGGTGCCGATAAACAGCGCACCGCCCTCCTTGATGTGATCGAACGCGGATTGGTAGATCTCACCGTCCCATCCCGGCGTGTAGATTTCGCCGTCCTCCGTGATGTAGACGACCGTGGTCAACACGATATCCGCACCGTCGATGGCCTCCTCGGCGGTCTCGGCCTGTGGGTGGCCCATAATCTCTTCTGCTTCCGGCAGACAGCCACAGGCACGAACCTCGGCCCCGTCGGCTTGTAGGCCCCGAATATACTCGAGTTCGCGACCGTCGCCCCCGATAACTGCCGCAGTGATATCGCTCAGGGTATCTGTCTCTTTGAATCCGTCACCACCAATCCCGTCGTCGTCTGGTCTATACATAGGTACTCACTCGAGTTCGAACTACGTGTATTCTGTGGTTGGTTCCGTTCATGAACGTACTCAGTCGTGACACTCGATCCGGTTGCCGTCCGGATCGAAGAAGTAGACGGACGTACCGTAAATCGTCTCTTTCGGTCCGTCGTCGATCTCGACGTCGTGTTCACGCAAGGACTCGACCAGTCCGTCGATATCCGAGATTTCGAACGCGATGTGTTCTACTGCCTGGCCCGAGTCGGCGCGTTCGTCCGGGAGCTCAGTGAGCCCCATCCCGACGTGGAGTTTGACGAGCGGCCGGCCGTCTCCGAAGTCGGTGCGCTCGGTCACGTCGAAGCCGACGATTTCGGAGTAAAACTCAACCGTCCGTTCGAGGTCCGACGCCTGCAGGAGCAGGTGTGATACCTGTTCCTCGTTCTCAGACATGGTTAGTCCTCGCGATGGATGCCGAGGAGTCCATCTCGACCCCAGTTTTCTTTCGGCACGTCGTGGATAATGACGTGCAACGTTTCCGGCGTCGCGTCGACGTGCTCGACCATCGCATCCGTAATGTCCTCTACCAGTTCTTGCTTTTGTTCATCCGAACGACCCTCGTACATCTCAACAGTTACAACAGGCATTGTTAGTCCTCTTTCTCCGTTTTTAATACTGCATTGGTGTTGTTGCAGTATTGGGATATAAAATTTTGGATGTCGCGGACAACGCCAGCAAGAGTGACGTTACTCGCCGTTTGACGTCGCACCCATTTTCGTCTCTCTCGGCGCCGAAGCCCGCTCGTCACTCGGTACCGCGACCTCGTGCCACGAGCGTGACCGCTAGCATACTGCCACAGAGAGCGATCCCCGCTAGAACGAGAAAGACGGCGAAGACCGAGGCGTACGTGAGACCGACGCCGACGATCGCCGCACCGAGCGCTCCGATACCGAAGATACTGAGGTACGTGTATCCGAAGGAGAGCCCCCGCGAGTTCGCTCGAGAGTACTTTGCGATCGTCGCCTGCGTGAGCGGTTGCATCGCAAACAGTGCGAACCCGAGAAGGATGCTCACGAGCGCGAGCGTCGCGAGGCCCACCTGGGCTGCCGGAACGAACAGTACCCCGATGACCGCAAGCGTCGCCAACATAACGGCGATGCCGCGTTCCGGTGGAATTCTGTCGGTGAGTTTCCCACCGACGTACTGGCCGACGATACCGACGGTCAACAGGCCGACGTAGACGTACTGTGCAACGTCGAACTCGTCGGCGAACGGGCTCTCGGGGTCGAAAATACCGAACCGAACCTCGCCCAGGAGTACCACGAGAAAGTCATCGAGTATCTCCGGCAGGAACGTAAGCGTTCCGCGATAGTACAGACCGTTGGAGATGACGACGAGGAAAACGAGTGTGAACCCGATCGTGAATATTCGTCGTGATTCGCGGACGAACTCCGAAAGGGAGTGAATCCCGGATTCACCGTTTCCGTCACCGGCGTCAACGTTCGCGGTCTCGTCAAATTCGGTCACTGTTCCGACAACTGCGACGATCAGTGCCGGGACGGCGAGCACCACGACGACGATCCGCCAGTCGAACACGAGTAACAACAGTGCCGTAACGAGCGGCCCGAAAGCGATACCGACGTTACCGGCCATTCCGTGGTAGGCGAACGCCGTTCCCCTGACGTCGCGTCGTACACCGTTGCTGATCAGTGCGAGTCCAGCCGGGTGATAGACGCTGGCAGCGATACCCCAGACGCCGAGTGCGACCGTCACGAGGAGTATATGTGGCGAGATGCTCAACAGGAGAAACGATGTCCCCATTCCGAAGAGACACCCGACGATCAGTAGACGGGATCCGTATCGGTCGACGAGCACACCGCCGGGGAGCGCGCCGACACCGAATAGCGCGTATCCGACCGTAACGACGAGACCGAGTACTGCGGCCGTAACGGAGAACTCGAGCAACCAGATCGTCATCAGAATCGGGATCGAGAGTTCGTACGTGTGGACCAGACCGTGGCTGGCCATTACGAACCCCGTGATAGACCGATCGTTCGCGTTCACGCGCCTTCCTCCAGACCGACGGTCGGTGGCGAGAAAACCGTTCTCTGTGGATACACTCGCGATCGGACGGGGTCGGGCCGATCCCTCTCCATATCCTGACTTGTTCCACTGTCGAAGTATAGGTTCCGGTCGCCGAGTGCGCCTGCGATGACTGACAGTAACGCGTATGACTTCTCACGGATTGTCGGTTCGACGTACAGCGGCGCGGCGAAAATCGCCCAAAACGGCCACAGAAGACGAAATTCGTCACCCTCTCCAGCGGAAGAGGTACTCCTCGAGTGGCTTCAAGACGGCGTACTCGATGATGAGCACGACCGCGACGAAAAGCATCAGATACCCGAGCATAACGACGAGCTCTCCCATCTGGAAGTAATATCGGAACATCGCACCGAAGCCGTTTTCGATTCCGAACACTTCGGCCAGGATGACGATTTTCCACACCATTCCGAGGATGTATCGGTAGCTACCGAACAGATACGGCAACAGGTGTGGAATGTAGATGTGGCGCCAGACCATCGCCGTCGAGGCGTCGAACGAGTGTGCCATCGTAATCAGATCGACGTCGATGTCCTTTGCACCCTGCCACATGTTGATGATACCGAACGGCGTCGCCGCGATGACCGTTGCGAAGATCACCGCTCGCTCGCCGAAATTGAACCAGATCATCGACAGCAGGATGATGACGACGGTCGGGACCGTCATCGCGAACGGCAAGACGTTCGAGAGCCCCTCTTCGAACGATTTGTTGGTCGTCATCAGGACGCCGAAAACCGTTGCTATCGAGAGTGCGATCACGCTCACCACGATCGCACGAACGAACGTGTACCGGAGGTGATCGAGCGCCGTCAACCCTCTGAAATCGGGTGTAGTTGCGAGCAGATACGTCTGTTCGAACGTTGCCATCGGGGTCGGCAGGGTCATCGGATCGCTGACGTACATGGCTGCCAGTTGCCACAGTACGATCATTCCGAGCAACGGCAACACGATCTGATGGATCTGCTTTCGAACTCGCTGTGAGATGTTCACGAGGATCGACCGAGCGGTAACGTCGGTCAACCGATCGAGGCTGGTGATTGATTTGGCACTCATACTCTCATCACTACTGGATCGCGGTCATGTGATCGAAGAACGTCTCCATGAGCTCCGCTTCCGTTTCTAGCAGCTCTGGATCGTCCGGTTCACGTGGCCGCTCGTGGGTGATCTCGGCTCGATTGAATATCTGTCCTCGCGTGTCGAAAAAGAAGACCCTGTCGGAGAGGAAGACGGCTTCGCTTACGTCGTGGGTAACGAATATGATGGTTTTATCCGTTTCTTGCCACAGTTCGAGTACGTCTTCACGGAGTTGCCTCGCCGTGAGTTCGTCGAGGGAGCTAAACGGTTCGTCCATGAGCAGGATCGATGGATCGACCGAGAGGGCGCGGGCGATTCCGACGCGCTGGCGCATTCCGCCCGACAGTCGAAGCGGGTAGTTGTCCCGTTCGTTTTCGAGGCCGACCATCTCGAGCGTGCTGGTAATCCTCTCTTCGTGTTCGGCTTCCGGAATCCCCTGTGCTTTCAGGGCGAACTTGATGTTTTCGCCGACCGTTCGCCAGTTTAACACCCGCGATTCCTGGAAGATGTATGCGCTCGGAAGATCCGCCGGCGAAACCGCCGAGCCTTGGTACCAGATTTCACCGCTGTCGACGGGAAGAATCCCGGCGAGCATGTTCAGGAACGTCGATTTTCCACAGCCCGACGGGCCCATGATCGAGACGAACTCGCCGTCGTTGACGTCGAATGATATATCGTCCAGTACGACGAACTCGTTGCCGTTTTCCTCAGTGAACGTCTTGCGAATGTTTTCGAATTTCAGTGACATTATCCTGATTGCACCTCCGAGGTGACGTCGTCGAGTTCCGGACGCCATTCGAAGTAGTTATTTTCTACACGTTTTAGCACACGCTCGATACCGAACATCAACAGCATAATCGGGACCGACCACGCGATGATCATGTCCGCGCGCACTGCCTCGTAGTAGATGTTGATGACGTAGCCGATACCGGACGACGCCCCGAAGATCTCCGCGACCAGCGAGAGCTTCCACGAGAGCGCGATCGCGAGTCGTCCCGACGAGAACAGAAACGGCATCAGAAACGGGATATAGATGTGTCGCCACTTCATCGCGGTGGAGGCGTCGAACGCGTCCGCCATCTCGAGCAGGTCGTGGTCGATCGATTCTGCTCCCTTCCAGACGTTGACGATGACGTAGGGAGCGACGATGACGACGATCACGAACACCATCACGAGGTAGGTCGTGAGTCCGAACCACATGACGGCGATAAAGGCCCAGACCACGGATGGGAACGTCAACACGACCATCACGGGTGTGGTCATGTATCGTTCGATGACGCCATATCCCATCGCAATGCCGACTGTCACCCCGATGACCATCGTAATGACGAACGCGATACCGATACGTTGGAACGTTATCCAGGCGTGCTCGGGGAAGTAGTACCGATCTCCACCGCTTACGACGGTGAACGTGAGTTCGGCGAGCTGTACCAGTCCGGGCAGGTCTCGGGGGGAAAACGACATCGCTGCGATCTCCCAGATAACCAGAAACCCGATGAGGGTCAGGATCGTCGGATTGAATATTGCAGTTACTATTCGCTGGCGGGGGCTTCCTCCAGCCAAATCATAAGTACTCATTGTTATCTGCGAGTAATTACTCGATCTCGTCGTGGGTGATAAATGCGTCACGGCCGGTGAAACCGGTTATGCCACCGACGTCTTCGACGACTTCGAGCATCTCAATGTTCGATTCGATGAGACTTTCGCTCCACTCGAGCGGGAATATCTCTTCGTTGTCGACCAGTTCCTGGATAACCGCGATTTCTTCTTCCTCGTCCAGGTCGACGCCGCTGATCGCTCCGTAATTCTGAATTGCGGTGTCGAATTCGTCTCTAAATATCTCGACTGCCTCGACCCATCCGTCCCAGAAGTTGAGGACGGCTTCCGGGTTCGACTCGAGGAATTCGTCGAACACTGCGTACAGCGTCACTTGTCCGGGATGACCTGTTCGGTCTTGCCATTCGTCGACGGGATAGAAAATCGAGCGCATGTTGTCGTCAGCGAGCGCGCTGACGGTGTATCCCGTGAACATAAGCGCCGCATCGATTTCGCCATCCTCGAGGAAACTGTACAACGAGGCTGATGAGGAGTCGACGACTTCAGCAGGATCGTTCTCCAGGTCGAAATCGTACATCTCGTCCCACATGCCCATGAACGTCCGCGTCGTTCCAGAACCGAGTCCCGCGACGCCGAGAACTTGACCTTCCAGGTCGGGGACGGATTCGATATCGGAATCGTCTCGGACGAAGACGTGGTTGATCTCGTTCATGTGGGGTGCGAATATACTAATGGGCACGTCTTCGTATATGTTCTCCGCGAGGCTGAGCCCGGAGTTTTGTCCCACACCGACGTTCAAATCGCCGGAAAATCCACGAACGTACTGACCAAAGCCCGTCACTTCGTACGAGATATTTATTCCCCGGTCGCTCCACACGTTGTGGTCGCGCCCGTAGAAGTGGGGGAGGTTGTACATGGCAGCCTCCGGCAAGAGGATGTGGATGTCGACAGGTTCGTCGGTACCGCCGTTTTCATCGTCGGTCCCATCGTCGGTTCCGTCGTCTACCCCATCGTCATCCCCGTTGACACCGTTTCCGTTACCGTTGTCTTCTTCCCCCATACACCCTGCTAACCCGGCCGCGACGGCTGCTCCACTGCCAGCGACGAACTGCCGTCTGGTTTGCGAATAGTCCTCTGGCCTGCCAATAACAAACATGGTTCGGGCTAACGATACGCTCCCACTGTAATATAACTTCCGCTCAAACGGATCCAACCGGTCAATAACACAACGAATCAATAGTTTCATCTTGTATATGTCCCCAAGGTGGATAGAAATAGTGTGGGTTTTGCCTGTCTGTATACACACACTGCCGTCTGAGGTGCGAGTGACACGGTAGCTTGTGGTATTCTTCGGTACCGACTCGAGACCCGGTCAAACGGAGAACTGACGGATCTGGTTTCAGGCGACTGTTTTCCTGAATACACCCCACCGGAGTCCAATCGACGTTCGTAGAGGTGATGGTTTCACAGCCTAGGGAAAGATCAGATGAACTTCGAGATTGTTCCAAATAATACTGCACTACACCAATATTCCTCTAAGCGATTAAAATATATGTGGACTTATCCATGCCTGAGTTCGAACTACTTCATATCACAGGATATTATCGTTAAAAACCAACTGAAATAATATCCACTCTGGGGAACGAAATTCGGATGCGGTCGGCACACGTCGAACACGTCTCTTCGAGTGACACCTGTTGTCAAACCACTATTCTCTTTTTGATTTCGACATTCGCTCGAACCTCACGCGGTAATCGGCTCACTCTTGACAGTATAGCACTCGGGTCGATGCGTATTAGATCATAAGAGGAATGTGCGGTTCGGAGTGGGCGCGGTTCGGAGTGAGCGACGCGAGCGAGAACCGCGGACCGGCGAACGAAGAGGACCGACCCGCGAGCAGAACGAAGTGAGCGAGTACCGTGACTGTGCGATCAGCGCGTGAATAGAGTCGGCATAGAAACTACGTACTCACCGTTCGCTCGAGGAGCCTGTATCGGGCGTGCTGGCCGTCAATACGTTCCAAATTGCGTATTCGTGGTCACCGTCGACTCTCGCTAGAGTCGGTCAGATGAATTTCGTCAGTGACACTGAGACCGCACCCGGGTGCGGTCCAACTGATGCAATAGTATAGACCGTATCAGGGGGCGTATCGTAGATGAGCAGTGTTTTCTTTCGACGAACCAGGATACAACGCTGAAAACCGACCCTCGGAATCACCGGTTGGCGGGGATGCTCCCCATCAGATTTCACATCGTCACTGACCGGATCTCGGTACAACCGACGACTGCTCCCGTTCGTCAACGAGTAACGTGGTTTTGATTCGCTAAACTCGTCTCCGTTTGGTCATTTTCCTTTCGTAACGGGGGGTCCCGTGAAATCGCTCTCTCCTCGAGTTCGGTATGATCGACAGCCATCATATTTTCCTATGGTGGGTAACGATATGTCCTGGCGTTTACGTAACCTGTGAATCTGACGGTACGAACGGGGTGAGAGAGCAGTCGATACAACTGTACTTCTTTGCGAATTAATTACAAGAGTACGTATGTAATGTATGGCCGGTACGTCGACGGGTGGAACGGTACTCAGGACTCGGCCTCGAGTTCGGCTTCCAACTCTCTGACGAACGGGCGAAGTTGTTTTGCAACTTCTTCGGGGTCGGAAAGTCGATACTGCGGGCCGGAGATGTCCAGTGACCCGAACACGGTGCCGTCCGGGTTGTTGACGACCATCGCGACTGAATAGAGCCCCTCCAGTTCCTCCTGTCGGTTAACCGCAAACCCTTGCTCGCGAATTTCCTCGAGTTCCTCGAACAGCTCCTCGAGTTCGGTGATCGTATTTTCGGTGTGCTGTGGGAGTCCCCGCTTTTCGACGATATCTTTGACCCGCTGTTTCGGAAATTCGGCGAGCATTGCTTTTCCGCTAGCTGAACTATGCATATAAAAGTATCTTCCAACCTGGAACCCGGTGCTAGATGCGGTGGGGGTTTCGTCGAAGAGGATGATAGACCGGCCGTGTTCTTCGACGGCGAAGCTCACTTCCTCGCTGACCTGATTTGCCAGTTCGAACGCTTTCTCCTTTGCTAGCTCGTAGCGGTCATCACGTCTGCGAGCACTTTCGCCGAGATAGAACAGTTTCAGGCCCAGTTGGTACTTTCCATCGTTGCGGGAAAGATACTCCGTTTCTTCCAACGTTTGTAGATGGGTATGAACTGTGCTGGTCGCTAGCCCAGTGTGTTCTGCGAGTTCCGAGAGCGTCGCTCCTCCGAGCTCGTCTATCGCTTCGAGTACAAGAAACGACGTGATAGTGGTTTTCCGAGTTGCCTTGCTCTCATTTCCGTCCATGGGAAGAACGTAGTGGACCAATACTATAAAATCACGTGGTTCACGTATTTCTATAGTAACAACTGAAACGACTGATACACCGATCGCTTGATTCGCGGTTCTCGCTCGCTCACGGGTCGTTCCCCTCTGACTCGTTGGCTCTTTTCGATCGGGGTGAACCTCCCCCGGAGAAGTGACTGATTTCGTCTCCTGTCTGTCGCTGCTGATTCAACCGGGCCTGATCAACAGTTATGTCGAGAAATTGCTATCGTAATCATTTGTTGGGATTTGTGCAGTGATTCGCTGGTGTCGTACTATCGATAGGATCCCGTTTGAATAGATAACACGTCTACAGGACGATCGCAGCCCGTTCGGTAATATAGAACGCTCCTCGGCTGGCGATTGCTCCGTTCCGTTCGCGTCTCTGGGGGTTCGAACGTTGACACGTCGATACGTCGACAAATCGACTCTCCAGAACTGGCTATTGATCCGTGGATCTGCAATCGACTACAGTTCGCGTCGGCGGGAACGAATCGCAGTCGCCTCCTATTGGGTCCAATCGCTTGCGCTCGGTTTCGCTTCCAGCTACCGCCTCACAGAATCGTTGTCGCGATTTACCGGTGGTTCCAGCGCCCGGCCCAGTTGTGCCGCTAGCGATGTCCATCGGGGGTCTCGGTCCGGGGGGAACTCACTGAAGGGTGTACGTGAAAACGGATCGTCGTGACCCGCCTCGAGTGCCGTTTCCAGTAATTCTGATACACATTCCCACATTCGGTCGGATCGATTACGAGTGCGTATGTAGTTCCAATACATCCGTACAGCTGTAATCCATACGGAATCTGCCCAGAGAGCCCGTGTACTCCTGTGTGTATTGGTACCATCTCTTGTTCGATATTATCGAACACACGGGGCTTAATTTCGAGTGGAATACGACCGATACAACGGAAAGCATTATCAACATCGTCCTTCATCTACAAATGATAACTAACACCATGTCGAAAAACGGCATCAAGTCGGCTACGAAGGCGTTCGAGATTATAGAACAAATTGCCGAACTCGACGGTGCGACCGTAACCGAACTGGCGACACACGTCGATTTGGCAAAGAGTACGGTACATGGCTACCTCGTGTCGATGGAAGAGGCGGGGTATCTGGTGAAAGAAAACGGCGAATACGATCTCAGTCTGCAGTTTCTGGAACACGGCACGTACAAACGCCAGCAGTATATGCCCTCGGAGGTCGTCAGAGGTCCGTTGAAGCATCTGGCCGAAAGTACCGCCGAAATCGCCTGGTATTCGGTGGCCGAACACGGTCTTTCGGTCGACATCTACAAGTCCGAGGGGGAACACGCTATCTCCGTCGAAAGTTGGCTGGGCCAGCCAAGGCCGATGCACGCGCTGGCTTCCGGAAAAATTCTCCTGGCACACATGCCCGACGAACGTATCGACGAAATCGTCCAAATGCACGGCCTCGAGGCCAGAACGCCGAACACGATAACGACGCGTGAGAGGCTGGACTCGGAACTCGAGAAGGTTCGGACGGAGGGGGTTGCGTTCAACGACGAGGAGTACCGGAAACGAATTCGGAGTGTCGGCGTCCCGGTCGTCTACCAGGGGACCGTGATCGGCGCTCTGACGGTATCCGGTCCAGCAAAGCGCATCCGGGGCGATACGTTTACCGAGGAGCTACCCGACGAGATTCTGGCAACGGCAAACGAGATCGAGCTCAGGTTACAGCGATTCTGGTAATTCGTTCCTGTTCGATATTGTCGAACGGGGGTGTGGTTCTGGTAGCGTGGACCACTCCCTGCGGACGTGTTACTCGGTGTCTTCGGCTCGAATCGAACGAATCACTCGAGGGAGGCGATCATGACGAGTTCCATGTTGGCTCCCTCGGGGAGGTTGGCGACTTCGATGACGTCTCTCGCTGGATACTCTCCATCGAAGTATTCCGCGTACGCTTCGTCCATCTCCTCGAAGTCGTCGATATCCGAGAAGTACGCGGTCACGCGAACGACGTCGTCGAAGGTTGCGCCCGCTTCCCGAAGGATCGCTTCCAGATTCTCCATGATCTGGTGAGTCTGTTCGGTTACGTTCCCGTCGATCATCTCTCCGTCTGGAGTTACGGGAACCTGGCCGGCGGTAAACACGAACCCTTGACTGGTCGCCGCGTGGGAATAGGCCTGTTCTTCAGGAGGGGCATTTGGACTAGAATACGTCTTTTGCATCGGTCTATCTATTGAGTAACTCTGTATATATTCTTTGTGTTTGGGAAAATATATCCGTTTCGACGCTCTCGAGTGCGACCCGCACGTCCGGATATTGCGATAGAGGTTGATACGGACTGCTGTCAGTCATTATCGGGGCGACCGCGGGACGGCGCCCGGTCTCAGGTACACAGTGACAGCAATCCGTATGAGTCGGTGTCCACAATTATCGTAGCCACTCCGAGCGGTGAACGCAGTGGCCCGTGAGCTGTGCGATCGGTGCAGTTGGTACTATACCGTCCTGGTTTCTCGGTGAGAGTGCGTCCCGTCCCTGCTCGCCCGCAACTCTTCGTTTTCCTCCCAATCCAGCGAGCGCCCGTGGGGAGGGGTGCACTCGAGGACATAGATTTTAGTACTCATGTTAACGAGTATCGAATGTTATGGCCGAAGAACCACCATACACGTCGGCGCTACTGGACGCAGGAGTCGCGTCGTTTATGGGTGCAGATCAGGTCGACCCGTTCGACGAAGACGAGCTGGAAGCAGCCGATATCGACGTCGGTATCGCAGGGTTCCCCTGGGATAGCACCTGTATCAGCCGAACCGGGACGAATCGGGGGCCGCGGGCGATCCGCGATGCGAGTACGCAGACGCGGTATTATCACTTCGAATACGATACCGATCTCCGGGATCACTACACGATAACCGACTGTGGCGACGTTCCGGTGATTCCGGGCAACGCGGCGGAGAGTTTACGTCGTGGGACCGAACTGTTGAGCAACGTCATCGGGGCGGGGGCGATTCCGGTCATGCTCGGTGGCGATCATACCACGACCGTCTCCGGCGTCCGGGCACTGGCTGAACACGCCGACGATCCGGCGCTCGTGCTCATCGACACGCACTTCGATACCGCCCAGGAGATCGCGGGCGAACGCTACAACCACTGCTGTCCGCTCGCTCGCGCGATCGACGAGGCGGACTTCGATCCGGAGAACATCTCGATTATCGGCCTGACGGGGCCGACCAACCCGCGTCACGAACTCGAGTTCTCGCTGGAGCAGGGGATCAACCTCTACACGCTCGACGAGGTCGTTCAGCGCGGGGCCGTGCCGGTCGCAGAGGACGCGGTCGAGGCAGCCACCGAGGGTAGCGATGCCGTCTACCTCACCGTCGATATCGACGTCCTCGACGCCGGTGCTGCCCCTGGAACCGGCGTGCCGACGAACGGTGGACTGCTCTCGCGTGAACTCCTACAGATTCTGGCCGTCGTCGCGAGCAACGGGATCGACGCGATGGACGTCGTGGAGACGTCACCGCAACTCGATCCTGCAGGCGTCACCCCACGGATGGCCGTCAGAACCGTCGTCGACTGTCTGGCGGCGAACGCGCTCGAGGAACCGAACGCGATCGGGATGGGAACGCGAGCGACCGCGAACTGCTCGCCGGACGACTGATACGGTCGATCGTCCCGATTTGTCGGCGAGATCGCGGACTGACTTCTCCGGCGGAGCAGCACGCAAGATATAATGCCCTCGGGCCGAACGAAGTAGATGATGCAGTTTCAAGACGAGGTAGTCATCGAAACCGATGCAGAGACGACCTGGGAACTGGTTTCCGACCCCGAAGTGCTGGTCGAGTCGGTACCCGGTGCGAAGGAAGTGACGCGCGTTTCCGACGACGAGTACAAGGGGACGATCGAACGCGGGATCGCTGGGATCACCGTGGCCCTCGAGGGCGAGGTTGCCATGACGGAACTCAATCCACCGTCACACCTGACCGCAGAGGCAAGCGGTGAAGACTCCAACACGGGGAGTCGGCTCGACGCGGACGCGGAGATGGACATGACCGACGAGGGCGATTCGACGACCCTGGCTTACGAGATCGACATGGAGTTCACCGGTCGACTCGCGACGGTCGGTTCCCGCCTGCTCAAGCGGATGATTCGCAAGGACATCAACACGTTCTTCGAGAACATTAAAAACCGAGCCGAAGAAGCCGAAGCACAGGCGACCGTCGAGGACTAAGACGATGGCCTGTATCACCGGTCCCCAGCGCATCGCCTGGGCTCGATGACGACCTCACGCTGATCCTTCCCGAATATTCGACTGCTGTGCTCTCGAGAGCGGTACCTAAAGCGTCACTGCCTGTCCCAGGCGCCCGTAGCGGTAACCGGTCTTTCCGGGCGCCAGTCCGTTCGGCGACCGCGAGGTGTAGTGTAGTAGCCACTGACCGTCGATGTACGCCTGCTCTCACGGTAGCTGTGCGATCAGTGTGTACACAGCCCCAGTCGTCACTGCAGGGCCTGGTCTCGAGTGGTGAGCGTGGCGTTTCGGACGGTTCGTTCGGGAGGTGGACGGCTCTGGGCGTTACTCCCGCCGCGCTTTCGTCGCGTCCCGGTCGATCTCCAGTTCTTCGGTGACGACGACGCCGTACTCCTCGCGTGCTCCCTCTCGGGAGACGTAACCGTCGACCACGTCCGCGAGTACGCGCTCGGGGTCGCGCTCGTAGGGATCGCCGTATCCCCCTCCGCCGGCCGACTGGTTCGAAAGCGCCTCGCCGGGCTGGAACGTCTCACGCATCATCCCCGTCCTGCGCTCGCGGTCGGTACCGGGATAGAGGACGACGGCGTTTTTCGCTCCCGGCTTCCCCCCGTCGAGTCCCCAGCCGTCGGTTTCGGTCTTTTGGATGATCGATAGCGCACCGATCTCGTCGGTAAACCGGAAATCGCGGCGGATACCGAGTCCGCCGCGGTTGCGTCCGGGTCCCCCGGAGTCCTGTCTGAGCGACAGGCGATCGATTTCGACCGGCGCTTTGTTCTCCAGAACCTCGATCGGGATGTTCTGGACCATCGTCTCGCTTATGTGCATCAGCGCCGACTCGCCGTCGCGTTCGGCGGTCGCCCCCCAGCCGACGCCCTGGTTAGTCGCCTCGACGATCTGCTTGCCGGTCTCGGGGTGTTCGCCGTAGATCGTGACCGAGAGGATGTCGCCGCCGGAACTGGCGGGGATCCGCTCGGGCATCCCTTTCGCGAGCGCCTTGTAGACCACGTCGACGGCCAACATCGCCGGCCAGACGGCGAACGTCGGGGCGGGATACGACGGATTGTAGAGGTTGTCTTCGGGGACCTCGACGGTAAGCGGCGCGTAGTGTCCCGCGTTCGACTCCTCGTCGGGGGTCGTAATCGTCTTCAGACAGAGTCGGGCGACCGTCCGCGTCATCCCGATTGGGACGTTAAACGGGGCGTCGATCTGGTCTGACGATCCCGCGAAATCGACGATCATCTCGTCGCCGTCGATCGTCACGGTCGTCTCGATCCGAAGCAGTTCGTCGTCGTCGACCGCCCCGTCGGCGTAGTCGACGGCGCTCCAGGTTCCGTCGGGAAGCTCCTCGACGGCGTCGTGGGCACTCTGTTCGCCGTACTCGAGGATGCGGTCGATGCTCGCCTCGACCGTCTCGGACCCGTACCGTTCGTAGAGTTCCTGAAACCGTTTCGTCCCGGTTCTCAGCGCGGCGACCTGTGCGTTGATGTCGCCGATGACTTTGTCCGGAACGCGGGTGTTGAACCGGAGCAGGTCGCGTATCTCTTCGTCGAGTTCTCCGGCCTCGTAGAGTTTCGTCCCGGGGAACAACAGCCCTTCCTGGTGAACGTCGGTTGAATCGAGGACGTACCCCGGATCCTTCTGGCCCATGTCGAGCAGGTGGGCCCGGCTCACGGCGTACCCTTTCAGTTCCGACGCGACGAAGATCGGCATGATGACACAGACGTCGAGCGTGTGGCCCGAACTCCAGTAAGGGTAGTTCATGATGACGACGTCCCCTTCTTCGAAGTTGTCCTCGCCGACGTGCTCGACGCCCTTCTCGAGGCTGTAATCGTTCGCGCCGAGAAACAGCGTCAGTCCCGGGGAGTCGGCCACGAGGTTGAGATCGGCGTCGTAAAGCGACAGCCCGAAATCCTTGATCTCGTAGATGATCGTGTTGTATGCGGTTCGAATCAACGTCCGTTGCATCTCGCTCGCCGCGGACGTGAGGTAGTTGCGGATCACTTCGACCGTCGCCGGATCGACATCGGTCTCCGTCATCGCCCGTCACCTCCGTCGACAACGATGTTTCCGAACTCGTCGAGTACGGCGGTCTGGTCGGAGTGGACGACAGTGGTCGTCGTCGGTTGTTCGACGACCGCCGGCCCCGAAACCGTCTCGCCCGGGGCGAGTCGAGAGCGCTCGTAGACGTCGAATCCGATCATTTCCCCGGCCGCGAAGCAGTACGCATCGCGACGGTCGACGGGCTCGGCGTCCGGTTCGGGGGCGTCGGGGGTCTCGAGGGTCGGTTTGTCGTTCCTCCCGGTCGCGCGAACCCGCAGGCTGACCACTTCGGCGGGGTCGTCCATCGTGTGTCCGTAGCGATCGCGGTGGACGCGCTCGAAGCGTTCGCTCAATTCGCTCGGGCCGACGACGCCGTCGGCCGGCACGTCGACGGTGTGTTCCTGGCCGAAGTAGCGCATTTCGAGGGTACGCTCGAGACGACCGTCCTCGCGATCGAATCCTTCCCTCTCGAGGGCGTCCAGCGCCTCCGCCTCGAGCGTCTCGAACTTCGAGTCGAGCACGCTCTCCTCGAGTTCGTCGACGACTTCGATGTACATCTCCGAGACGTCGTAGACGACGTCCGCCATCAACATTCCCCACGCGGAAAACACGGAAGGTGCGCGGGGAACCATCACCTCGGGAATGTCGAGTTCGCGAGCGAACAGCGCACCGAGAAGCGGTCCCGCGCCGCCGAACGGTGCGAGCGTAAACTCTCGCGGGTCGAGGCCGCGCTCGACGGTAATCTCCCGAATGGCACCGACGGCTTTCGCGGTCGTCACCTCGAGTACTCCCGTCGCCGCTTCCCGAACCGACGTCCCGAGTGGGTCTGCGAGTTCGCGTTCGATTCCGTCGACTGCGCTCGAGGCGTCGAGGCGCATCTCGCCGCCTAGAAGCCCGTCGGGATTGATGTACCCGAGCGCGAGTGCGGCGTCGGTCACCGTCGGCCGGTCGCCACCGCGGTCGTAACAGATCGGCCCGGGGTCTGCGCCCGCCGAGTTCGGCCCGACCTTCAACAGCCCGCTGTCGACCCAGGCGATGGAGCCGCCGCCCGCACCGATGGTCCGGATGTCGTAGACCGGAATCATCATCGGCAGGTGTTCGAGGCCGGCCTCGTACTGGATTGCCGGCGTCCCGTCTTCGATGACGCAGGCGTCGGTGCTGGTTCCCCCGATGTCGACGGCGATGAGGTTCGATCGACCGGTTGCATCACCGACGGCCGATGCGCCGATGATACCGCCGGCGGGACCGGACAGGATCGTCTGGACCGGCGTCCGCGTCGCGCTGGCAGCCGAGAGCGTCCCGCCGCCGGAGCGGGTGACGTAAAACGCCTCGTCGAACCCCCTCTCTCCCAACCTGCGGTCGAGTTCGTCGACGTAGTTCTCGAATATCGGCTTGATGTAGGCGTCGAACACGGCGGTACTCGTCCGTTCGTACTCGCGGTACTCGGCGGCGATATCGCTCGAGATCGAGACCGACACGTCGGGATAGGCCTCGCGAACCAGTTCCGCCGCACGCCGTTCGTGGGACTGGTTCCGGTAGGCGTGCAGGAAACACACGGCGATCGACTCGGCTCCTCGCTCTTCGACGAGATCGCGTGCCGCCTCGACGACCGCTTGCTCGTCGAGGGGTTCGGTGACCTCGCCGTCGACGTCGATACGCCCGGGAACGCCCTTTCGGCGACGACGGGGCACGAGGGGATCGGGTTTCCGGTAGTGAAGGTCGTACATCGACCCCGGCTCGAGGTTCGTTCGCCCGATCTCGTACACGTCGCGAAAGCCCTCGTTCGTGATGATTCCCGTGGTCGCTCCCTCCCGTTCGAGAAACGCGTTCAGGCCGAGGGTCGTTCCGTGGACGAACGCTTCGACGGCCTCGAGGTCGAGGTCCAGTTGGTCTATGGAGTCCATGACACCTTCCGTCGGGTCGCTTGGTGTCGTCGACGTCTTTTCGATCTCGAGTTCACCCGATACCCGGTCGAACGTTATCGCGTCGACGAAGGTACCGCCGATGTCGACTGCTAGGCGTTTCATATGTTCCCAAGAGATGTTGGCCCAGAGACTAATACTTTTCTCGAGGAGCGATGTTTCTCGTGGGGTGATAGTCGTCTCCGGACGTCGATACACGCTGATCACCGTCGAGAAATTGATTGCCGTCGATACACGCTGACCGTCATCGAGACACTGACTGCCGTCGGCACACTGATCGCTCGAGACCGCGTGATCGGCGTGAAAACCGTACCAGGGCGAACCGTCGAGGAAACGGGGAGGGAACTCTCTTCGCTTCAGATCTCTCGTAATCCGGCCTCGTCGAGCGCCGGCAACACGTAGTGTGGTGCGAGGGGCAACTCCGTAAACCGGATACCGGTCGCGTCGTAGACCGCGTTGGCCAGCGCCGCAGGCGTCGGAACGAGTGGACACTCGCCGACGCCTTTCTGCCCGTGGGAGGTCGTCGGATCGGGGTTTTCCAGTTCCTCGATTTTGGTGACCAGGGGGACGTCGGCGGCGGTCGGGAGGTGGTAGTCGATCATCGATCCGTTCATCAGGTTTCCGTTCCGGTCGTAGACGTACTCCTCGTAGAGCGCTTCGCCGAGTCCCTGGATGATCGCGCCCTGGACCTGTCCTTCGACCAGCGTCGGGTTGATGACGTTTCCGACGTCTTCGCAGATGGCAACGTCGACGACGTCGATTTCCCCAGTACCGGGGTCGACGTCGACGACGATCGCAAGCGCGCCGAACGTGTAGCTGTGTGCGACGTTCCCGCGTCCGGTCTCGGGGTCGACGAACTCGACTTCCTGGCTCTGGTACTTGCCGCGACCGACCAGCGAGATACCACCGCGAAGTTCCTCTGGCCGTTCCGCTTCCGTGCCGAGGGTCTCGGGGTTCCCGAGCATGGCGACGTTGGCAAGCTCGTCCAGTTCCATCCCCGTTTCGGGGTCATCGGCGACGAACGCCCGTCCGCCTTCGAGTCGGAGGTCGTCGGGATCGACCTCGAGCATGTGTCCGGCCACCGCCTTCAGGGTGTCCGCGAGTTCCTCGGCAGCGCGTGCAGCGGCGCTGCCGCCGATGATGGTTCCGCGGTCGGCCCAGACGCCGAGCCCCTCTGGGGTCGCGTCGGTGTCACCGCGGACCGCATCGACGCGGTCGATGGGAACGCCGAGCGTGTCCGCGACCATCTGGTTGATGCCGGTCTCCGTTCCCTGTCCGATGCTCGCGATGGCGGTCAACACCGTCACGTCACCGTGGCGGTTCATCTTCACCACCGCCTCGTCGAAGTCACCACCCGAAGCGGACTTGTTGCCGCCGCGTTTCATGATGGTCCCCATCCCGACGCCCCGGAGCTTCCCGTCGCGGGTCTTGCTGCCACCGCGGTGTTCGTCCCAGTTGATCATCTCGCGGGTCTTCTCGAGACACGTTATCTGGTCGGCGTTGCGCCAGATGTGGCCCGCGTCCGAGCGCATCGGCATGTCCTCCTGTCGCGGGGAGTTCTGCAAGCGCAACTCGACGGCGTCCATACCGATCTCCTCGGCCGCCATTTCGATGAGTTGCTCGCGCATGAACGTGACCTGCGGATCCCCGAACCCGCGGACCGCCGTCGTCGGCATCTCGTTGGTGTAGACGACCTTCGTCCGCCAGTGCTGGTTCGGGATCAGGTACGGCCCCTGCCCACAGTTGGCCGAGGAGTAGGCGACCGCGACGCCGTAGGCCGCGGCGGCACCCGTGTTCTGTAACAGATCGACGTCCAGGCCGACGATGTCGCCGTCTTCGGTGACGCCGATTTTCCCCTCGAGCGTCTCGGGAGCACGACCCCGCCCGGCGGTAAACTCCTCGAGACGGTCGAGGACGTGTTTGACCGGCCGCTGGGTGGCCTTCGACAGCAGGACCGAACAGATTTCGAACGGATACGGGTCGAGTTTGATGCCGAAGCCGCCGCCGACGTCCGGCAGTTTGCAGGTAATGTCTCGTTGTTCGAACTCCGTTAGCACCTCCGAGAGTTCGACCGACAGCAGGTGTGGCATCTGCGTCGAGGAGACGAGTTCGACCTTCCCGGTCGCCGGGTTGTAGTCGGCGATACACCCGTGGGGCTCCATCGGTGCGGGCGTGGTTTTGTTCGTGTCGAACGTCTCTTCGACGACGACGTCCGCATCTGCCAGCGGATCCTCGTAGTTGCCGACCTCAACCTGGCCGGTCCAGGCGACGTTACCGTCGGTGTCGTTCTCGGGATCCGCGTCGAGGTCGGGGTGGACCAGCGGGGCGTCGTCCTCGAGGGCTTCCTCGACGGTCGTCACCGTGTCGAGTCGCTCGTACTCGACGTCGACGAGGTCGGCGGCGTCCTGTGCGGTGTCTCGGTCGTCCGCCACGACGACGGCGATCTCCTGCCCGGCGTATGTGACCCGATCGGAGGCCAGTACCTCCTCGTCGTTGAGCATGTAGCCGAACGGCTCGTTCACCTGGTCGGCGATGTCGTCGTGTGTCCAGACGAGTTCGACGCCCGGCTGTGCTTCGGCTTCGCTCGTGTCCACGTCGAGAACTTTCGCGTGGCTGAACTGGCTGCGGACGAAGTAGGCGTGGAGCATGTCGGGTCGCTGGATGTCGTCGACGTACCGACCGTGACCGGAGACGAACCGGCTCCCGTCGTAGCTGTTGACGCGTTCGCCGACCCATTCGGTCGAACGATCCTCGCTCGCCGTCTCCTGTTTTCCACGCTGTTGCTGTTTGCTCATTTCCCATCACCGTCCATCCGGGCCGCGGCTTCCTGGACGCTTTCGATGATCTTCGTGTAGCCGGTACACCGGCAGATGTTCCCCGTGAGGTGGCTGCGGATCTCCTCGACGCTCGGGTCCGGATTGTCTTCGAGAAGCGCCACGACGTTCGTCACGAACCCGGGCGTACAGTAGCCACACTGGCTCCCGTGGCAGTCCCAGAACGCCTGCTGAACGGGGTGGAGGTCCTCGCCGTCGGCGAGGCCCTCGACGGTCGTAACGGTAGCACCGTCTACCTGCGCGGCGAGCATGTTACACGATTTGACTGGATCGCCGTCGACCAGCACCGTACAGGCACCACACTTTGCCGTCTCGCAGCCGCGGTGGGTGCCGGTGAGATATTCGTGGTTCCGGAGGAACGCCGACAGCAGCGTTCCGGCCGGAACCGTCTGTTCCACTTCGGTCCCGTTGAGCGTCGTCTCGACGGTAACCCGTTCGCTCGGTTTGGTTTCCGTACTCATCGTTTAGTGTTCATCGTTCGTTCTCCGCGCGATCGAGCGCCGTCTGGAGTGCATCTTTCGCGAGTTTTTTGCTGATATTCGTCTTGAACGCGGCGGATCCCTCGAAGTCGTCGACCGGCATCGTATCCTCGCCGAGTTGCTCCGCCGCTTCGGTCAGTACGTCGTCGGTCGGCTCTCGATCCTCGAGGACCTCGGCGGCGTCGTCCATCGGCGTCGGACCCGCCTCGAGTGCGCCCGTCACGAGCGTCGCGTTTTCGATCCGCCCGTCGTCGGCCAGCGAGAGATACGCTCCGACCGTCGCAACCGGGTACGCACCCTCTGTGGGTTCGTACTTCTCGAATCCGGCTCCCTCTCCTGCGGAGAGGACGGGGAACCGAACTTCGGTCACGAGTTCGTCTTTCGACAGGTCGGTCTCGTAGAAGCCGTGATAGAACGAACTCCCGGAGAGCGTTCGCTTTTCGTCGGCGTTGCGTGCCACGATCGTCGCGTCGAGGAGGGTGGCGACGACCGGCGGATCTCCGGAGGGATCAGCGTGTGCGACGGCCCCGCAGAACGTTCCGCGGTTTCTGACCTGAACGTCGCCGATCTCCGCTGCAACGTCCGCCAGAATCGGGCAGTGTTCCTCGACGACGCTCGAGGAAGCGACGTCGACGTGTCTGCTCAGACACCCGATCCGGATCTCCCCGTCCGTCTCGCGAACGTACTCCAGATCCGGCAGGCCGTTTATGTCGATGACCTTATCGTAGGACCCGACTCGCTGTCGCAACATCGGCAGAAGCGACTGTCCACCCGACAGGATCGCTGCGTCTTCGCCGTGGTCCCGTAACAGGGTACACGCCTCTTCGACCGTCTCGGGGTTTGCATATTTTAGTCCTTGCACATCGGTTTCCCATTGTGGTGCAACCGGTATTAACATTTCCACGTCCGGCGAGCAAACTCGTGTGACCTGATCCCATCTGAACGCTCGAGATAGGTTCGTCTCTCCCGGTTTCCTGCTCCCGACTGGACCGTCGAATCGGTCGACTACCTCCTCGGAGCTATCCCTGCCCGTCGGCGGGCTCGCAAGGGCGCTTTCACAGGCTGGCTGGCTACGGACCCCGTCCGAACTGTCCCGGTGGGAACAGTGTAGTTTGGACTGATATAGGGGGTCCCGGTAGACGGTTGAACGTACAGATCCCGAGTTTTCGTCCCATCTGCGGCGTCGACTGTAACACAGCTAGGAAATCGATAAAAAAGTTTAAGTAATACGTGCTCGAGTGTGTTATCAGGTGACGTGACATGCATACACGAAGATCAGTACTCAAATCAGGTGCAGTGGGTGCGGTGGGAATGGCTGGCCTGGCTGGTTGTATGGGCGATGATAATGGAAACGGCAACGGGAACGGCAACGGAAACGGTAACGGGAACGGGAACGGGGACGACGACGTAGTCCGTGTGGCGTACGTTCACAACGAACCGCTCGCCGACATCGGCTGGGTGAACACCCACGAAGAAACCCGGCAAGAACTCGAGGACGAGTTCGGCGATCAGATAGAAACCACCGTCGTCGAAGACATCGCTGCGGGCGAGGCCAGAGAGACGTTCGACGACCTCGCCGCACAGGGATACGACATAATCGAGGCAGCCACGTTCGACTACGGGACTCCCGCGACGGCAACTATCGAAGAACACGACGACGTCTTCATCGAAACCCCCCGACTCGCGCCCGTCGAGGGGTACGAACAACACCCACAGAAAGGGTATTATCTCGGCAAACTCGAGGACCCCTGTTACGTCCTCGGGCGCGCGGCCGGGATGTTAACCGAGACGAACACGATCGGGATCGTCCAGTCGTTCAACATCCCGAGTACGATGACCGAACTGAACGCCATCATACAGGGTGCGAGATCCGTCAATCCGGACGTCGAGATGGAAGTTCGAACGGTCAACACGTGGTTCGACCCGCCCCTGGAGATCGACGCTGCCGAGGCGCTCGTCGCAGAGGGTGCAGACGTCCTCGGATATCGAGTCAGTTCGCCAAACGCACTCGAAGTCGCACAGGACGAAGACATCTGGGGCTTCGGGTACGCCGACGACTTCAAAGGAACGGACATCGACTACGATCGGTACGTGTCGAGTCGGGTCTGGAACTGGACCCCGTTCCACAGGCTGGCGGTCGAGCACGCTCTCGAAGGTACGCTCTTCGACGACACCGACCGGTTCGGACTGGACGAAATTCACGGAAACTACTGGGGCTTCGAGGAAGGCGGCGTCGAACTGGGCGAAATCGGGGACAACGTGCCGGACGACGTCGCCGACGACATGCTCGAGACGGTCGAAGCGATCGAAACCGGGGAGATCACCGACGAGGACATCTTCGAGGGGACGCAGTACGAAGACTGGGGGGCGTACGAACGCGTCTCGGCTACCGACGAGTACGTCGCAGGCATCGACGTCGAAGAAGAAGACTAATCCCGCCGGCGTTTCGCTCGGGATCTTTTTTGAACGCTACGATCCAGTTGCCACGCAGAACGTACCAGTCCTGTCGGTGCTGTTGGACGGAACTGTTAGATGGCCGATCCCCCTCCTCCGTCGCCTCGAGGGCGTGACGTTCGCAGTTGCGTTCAGACTCGTCACGAACGGCCGATGAGGGACGTTCGAATACGGGCGACAGACACGGCTGACACAACGTTTATAGGCGTATGCGCGGAACCTCTCTGTGAATGGAACGCATACTTATCGAGAACGGTATCGTCGTCACCCAGAACGACGACCGTGAGATCATTCACGACGGCGCGGTCGCCATAGAGGACGATACGATAGCAGCAGTCGGCCCGACCGACGAGGTCGCCGGTGCAGTCGACGCCGATCGGGTCGTCGACGCGTCGGATCACCTCGTCATTCCAGGGCTCATCAACGCCCACACCCACGTCACGGACATCCTCCTCCGGGGAAGTTGTGGCACGGATCGGGGTCTCTACGACTGGCTGTACAACGTCAAACAACCAGGGACGTCGGTCATGACTCCAGACGACCACGAAACCGCCGCGGCCCTGTACTGCTGGGAGGCGATTCGGTCCGGCATCACGACCTTCGTCGAGAACGACGCCGAAATGCGCTACGGCGCGACCGAGATGCTCGAGTCGAAGTTCCGGGCGTTCGAACGCTCCGGCATTCGGAGCATCTACGCTCGCGGCGTCCGGGACCTCCCCCCCGACGAGGGGTTCGAAGCGCTCATCGAGACGATCACTGCGAAGGAACCGACCGTCGACCACCCCGACCAACACGAGTACACGGCGGAGACCGACGAGTGGGTCGCCGAGGTAGAATCGCTCATCGACGACTATCACGGAAGCGCCGACGGTCGTCACGAAGTCTGGATCGCACCGGTCGTCATCGAGGCGATGACGACCGAGGGACTCCAGGAGTCCTACCGGCTCGCGGAGGAACACGACGTGATGACGACGATACACACCGCCGAGGCTCCCGAGCAGGAGGCCGGAGCGATCTCGAGCATCGAGAAGCTCTCAAACATCGGCTGTCTCGGTGAACACGCGCTGCTGGGCCACTGCGTTCAGGTGACCGATCGAGACCTCCGACTTCTGGCCAAGACAGATACGCGAGTCGCTCACAACGTCGGCTCGAACATGGCACTCGGAAACGGATTCGCACCGATTCCGTCGATGCGCGATCGGGGCGTCACCGTCGGCGTCGGCACCGACAACTCCATCCTCAGCGATCAAGTCAACATGCTCGGTGACCTCCGGCTGGCTGCGCTCGCACACAAGGGCCACCACCGTGATCCCGGCGTCCTCCCTGCCCAGGAAGTGTTCGACATGGCAACGATCGAAGCCGCCCGGTCGATCCGAAAGGAGGACACGCTCGGCTCGCTCGAGGTCGGCAAGCGCGCCGACGTCGCGCTTCTGGACGTGGACCACCCACAGTTTACGCCGCTCCCGGACGTGATCCGAGCGCTCGTCTACCAGGCCAGGGGGACAGAGTTCGACACCGTCATCTGTGACGGCAGTTTCGTCATGGAAGACGGCGAGGTGAGTTTGACCGAGGAGTATCCCGACCTCCGACAGCAAGCGATCGACGCAGCCTCGAGAATCGTCGAGGAGTCGGGACTCGCGGAAAGCGATCACAGCTGATACTGCCGGCTGTAACTGTGTCACGACTCTCGCCACACCGGTGCGGCGAGAATTTTGAACGACTTACAGCCGGTAGTATGAGCCTCCGTATAACGCGAGAATACTGTCGAGATAATCGGCATCGCGTGTCCGTGAAAATTCGCCACGTTTCGCCGGTACCCGTGACTCGAGGACACCCTGTTCGGCCGTTACCGATCGTAAATCGGGTGTTCGTCGGCGAGTCGGTCCACTTCGGCGTCGATTTCGTCGGCGAGCGTCTCGTCGTCGGGGTTGTCCAGCCGATCCACCATGAGATGTGCGATCTCTTCGATCGTCGATTCGTCGATCCCGCGGGTCGTAAGTGCGGGCGTTCCAACGCGGATTCCGCTGGTAACGAACGGGGACCGTTCTTCGCCGGGGACGGTGTTTTTGTTGACGGTGATACCGACGTCGTCGAGCAGCCCTTCGGCGTCAGTCCCGGTAAGGTCGGGGTGTGATTCGCTGAAATCCACCAGAACGAGGTGCTTGTCGGTCCCGTCGCTGACCAGCGAGAGTCCGCGGTCGATAAACACGTCTGCGAGCGCTTTGGCGTTTGCGACCGTTCGTTCGGCGTACTCCGTGAATTCGGGTTGCAGGGCTTCGCCGAAACCGACGGCCTTGCCGGCGACGTTGTGCATCAGCGGTCCCCCCTGTGCGCCGGGGAAGATCGCGCTGTCGATATCCTCGGCGTACTCCTCGCCGGTCAGTATCATCCCGCCGCGACCGGCCCGGATGCTCTTGTGGGTCGACCCGGTCACGAAATCGGCGACGTCGACGGGATTCGCGTGGACGCCCGCAGCGACCAGCCCCGTGACGTGGGCGATGTCGGCCAGATGGTACGCATCGACGTCGTCGGCGATTTCTCCGATTCGGTCGAAGTCGAACTCTCGAGGATACGCCGACGATCCGCTCACGATGAGCGCCGGTTCGAAGTCGTTCGCCATCGACTCGAGTTCGTCGTAATCCACGTAGCCCGTCTCGGGGTCGACGCCGTACTGCTCGACCTCGTACAGTTGGCCGGAGAAGTTCACGTGGTGGCCGTGGCTGAGGTGGCCGCCGTGGGTGAGATCGAGCGACAGTATCCTGTCGCCGGGCTCGAGGATCGCGAAGTAGACGCCCATGTTTGCCTGCGTTCCCGAGTGGGGCTGGACGTTCGCGTGGTCGGCCCCGAACAGTTCCGTTGCACGGTCTCTGGCGAGCGTTTCGATCGTATCGACGTGTTCGCACCCGCCGTAGTACCGTGAACCGGGGTACCCCTCTGCGTACTTGTTCGTCAGCACGCTTCCTTGCGCTTCGATAACCGCCTCCGAGAGGTGGTTCTCGGATGCGATCATGTTCAGGTTCGACTCCTGGCGCGTCCGCTCGGCCGTTATCGCGTCGGCGACGTCCGGATCGGTTTCAGCTAGACTATCGCTACTAGGCACGACGAGAACGTCACGTGCCAGTTCTATAGGTGTTACTATGGTCTCACTACAGATCACTGCATTCCTGGTCGTCCCACTGCACACCTGGGCGTCTGGAGCCTGGTCGTCCCACTGCACACCTGGGGGTACGGGGTCTGTGTAACTCGTTTCGGCCGTTTCTGTCCGACACTGCCCAATCGCAGGGGGGTCTGTATCTCCGCAGTCTCATCCCGGAGCCGCTGATTCTCGTCGCCTGTGTCCCCCTATCGGGGGAACTGTCACCATTGAATACTATAATTACGACGGTACTAGTGTAAATATAAACCTCGTGATCTATATGCGTGTATTATATTTGATAACCTCTCGAGTGAGATCGCAGTGGGGGACTGATTACCGTGAACGATCCGGTCGAACGAAAGCGAGACGGCGAGTCGAGAAGGAAGCGCTACGGTGAGAGCCGCGAAATCAGGTGGTGATCGTCGCGTTCGGACACCTCGGTGTCGTGCAGGGTGCCACAGTCGGGACAGAGGAACTCACGCAGGCAGTAATCCTCCGGTCCCTCGGTGTGGACACCGGTCCGGGCGACTGGACTTTCGAGGACGGCGGCCCCCTCTTTCCAGTCTTCGTCGGCTCGAGCGAGAAGCGTTCCACAGTCGCCACAGGACGCATACGGCGTCCCGTCGTCACCGGTGACGACTCGCAGGTCCGCACTCAGGTAGTTGTCAGTCGGCGTCGTTTCGACGTCTTCGATCGTCTCCGACGGGGAATCCGCTTTCTCGAGTCGCTCCTCGCGGCTGCTGTTGCGGTTGTCCTCGACGATCTCGCCGCTGTCGACGTCGACGTCGAGGCCGTACACCGTCGATGCGGTCTCCTGGTCGATCACTCCGTCGGCGACGTCGCTGCCGACGTCGTCCGGATCGCGTTTGAGCGGGTCGCCGTAGCCGCCACTTCCCGCGAACCGGAGGTAGAACACGTCGTCTTCCTCGAGCGGGGTAACGCCCCACTGCATCCCCCTCGACTCTGGCATCTCGTCTCGTTCAGGTGGGAACGACTCGTCGCTGTCTCTTCCCCAGAGTTCCGCGTCCTCGTGGAGCGCGTATTCGATGTTGCTGCCGGGATACCCACCGAAGACGCCGGTCGAATGCGGGAGGTCGACTCCGCGTCCCATCGTTACGACGTCGATGTGTTCGAAGTCGGCGCTGGGGACCGGCGTCACGGCGTATTCGTGTCCGACGCCGCCGCGGTACTCGCCGGGGCCGCCCGAGTCCGAGACGTACTGGCGGTTCAAGTAACAAAGCGGGAGCACCGCCTCGTGTCGTTCGACGTTCCCCCACCGGGCGACGATGTTGACCACCTCGCCACCGAGATCGACGCCGTCGTCGAACGCTCGTGCCCCGCCGGAACCCGCGAACGTGTCCGTCAGCGCTTCGACGTGGGTTCCCTCTTCGCGACCGATCTCGATCGAGACGTGGGCGTGTGCGCCGTGCCAGACGCCGGTTGCCCGGTCGGCGTAGGAGTCGTGGGAGCCGAGCAGTTTCGAGACGGCCAGCGTCGATAGCGAGTTACACATCTGTAACGTTCCGACGGTGGCGATCGAGATCGGTGCCGGCCGTTCGGCGTTGACGATCGTCCCGCTCGGCGCGTCGACGTCGACGACTTTGATGATGCCGTCGTTCCAGGTCATGTCGTGACACATGAGCGGGAACAGCGGAGCCATCACCCCGCCGACCGTCGCGATGTACGTACAGTTCATGCCGTACTTGCTCTCGCCGCTGGTTCCCTCGAAGTCGAACGTCAGCGAGTCACCCTCCTTCTCGAGGGCGAGTTGCACGGTGTACATCTCGTCTTCCGCCTGCGAGTCGAGATACTGCCGTTCCTCCCAGCGTCCGTCGGGCAACTCGAGCAAGCGCTTTCTGAACTTCTTTTCGGACTGGTCGATCAGCTCTCGACCGACCCGCTCGACGGTGTCGGCGCTGTACTCCTCCATAAGTTCGGTGAGACGGTCTTTCGCGACGTTGTTCGCCGCAATCTCCGAACGGAGGTCCAGTTCGACCATCCCCGGGTCCCGGCTCATGTTGAGGATCGTATCGAGGACGTCCTGGCGCATCTCGCCGCCCTCGATGAGCTTCATTCCGGGCGTCTGGAACCCTTCGTGGTAGACGGACGTCGAGTTGGGCGAGAATCCGCCCGGATCGATCGCACCGATGTCGGCGACGTGGACGAAACTCGCGGAGAACGCCTGCAGTTCGCCGTCGAAGAAGATCGGGCTGATGATGTAGACGTCCGGCGGGTGCAACGCCGCGGTGTACGGGTCGTTCAGGATGAACACGTCACCCTCCTGAATGTCGCCTTCGAACCGGTCGATGATCTTCTTCGTCGCTTCGGAGGCACCCAGATAGTGATGGAGGAACCCGACCCCGCCGGTCAGTAACGCACCGTCTCGCGTGTACAGCGCGACCATCAGGTCGTGACCCTCGTTCGTGTTCGGCGCACCCGAGACGCGTTTGAGCGCCTCGACAGCCTCGTCGGTCACCTGCTCGAGGCGGTGCTTGATGATCTGGAACGTTATGGGGTCGATTCCCTCGACCGAGAGGTCGATGTCTGTTTCGGGGGTTTCTGTCGTATCACTCATAGTCGATTGCGTCGATTTCGATTCGGATGTTGCGATAGCGGTCCATTCGCGCCACGTCACCGGGGTTGAGGACGATCGTCGTCACCGGGGTCAGGATGACGCCCGGTTCGGTAATCTCGTCACCGGGAGAGAGCGCCTCGAAGTCGTAGAGGTTGGCTTCGATCCGGCCATCCGTCTCGTGGAACTGCATCTCTTCGGTCCCGATTTTGGCGTCTGCGACGTTCGAGTCGGTACGCGATTGTTCTTCTAGCTCCGGGGTCGTCAGCGGGCCGACGCCACGGACTCGGAACTCGGTCATCTCGATGCCACCCTCCTTGAACGCCGACCCTTCGCCGTAGCGCTGTTCGTACAGCGTCTCGAAGCGATCGATCGTCTCTTCCAGATCCGACTGGCTCAACTCGCCGGTGGTTTCGACGGGCGTGAGCAGTTCGTGGACCTGGCGCTGGTAGCGCATGCTGATCGAGCGCTCGAGTTTCGTTTCCGACTCGTCGAAGCCTTCCTCGGCGAGTTTGCCCCGTGCGTCCTCCTCGAGGGGGGCGAAAATCTCGTTTATCTCCTCGCTTTCGAACGGCGGCTTGACCTGCCGAGTGTCGATGTGTTCGTGGGTGACGTCCGTCGAGAGCAACCCGAGTGCGCTGTTGACCGACGCCGTGTACGGAACGAGCACCTCGGGAATGTTCAGCTGCCGCGAGTACGAAGCGGCGTGCATTCCGGCGGCACCGCCGATGGAAACGAGCGTGAACGTGCGCGGGTCGATACCCTTCTCGACGGTCACTTCGCGCAGTAGGTCCGCGATGATCGAGTTCGTGAGTTTGTAGATGTCCGCCGCGGCTTCGTCGACGCTTTTCCCCAGCGGGTCGGCGATCTGTTCTTCGAACACGTCGTACGCACGGTCGGGATTCATCTCCTTTTCGCCGCCGAGGAAGTACTCCGGCGAGAAGTAGCCCTGGATGAGGTCGACGTCGGTCACGGTCGGTTTGTTTCCTCCGCGGCCGTAGCAGACGGGACCGGGATCGGATCCGGCGCTTTCGGGCCCGACCTGTGGAACGTTCGTCCCCTCCTCGAGCGAGATGACGCTGCCGCCGGCGACGGCGATCGAGTGGATGTCACGCTTGGGGAACTGGTAGTGGTGGCGACCCACCATCGGTTCGTCGGCGTACTCGATGCGGTTGTCGTTGATGACGCCGACTTTGAACGTGGTTCCACCCATGTCAGTCGAGATGATGTCGGTGACGTCGTGCTGGGAGGCGACGAATTTGCTTCCCAGCAACCCGCCCACGGGGCCGGACTCCATGAGTCCGACCGGGCGCTCGACCGCGTCCTCGCGGCTGACGAGCCCGCCGTGAGAGAACATCAACAGGAGCAGTCCGTCGAAGCCGTATTCCGTCAACGTCGTTCGCAGGTTCGTCAGGTACTGCTGGGTCGCCGGACCGAGATACGCGTTCAACACCGTCGTCGATATCCGCTCGTACTCGCCCATCGTCGGCGACACCTCGTGGGAGACGGAGACGTACAGGTCCGGGTAGCGCTCCTCGATGAGTTCTTTGATCCGCTGTTCGTGGGCCGGTTGGGTAAACGACCAGAGCAAACAGCCGGCGATCGATTCGACGCCGTCCTCGACCAGCGTGTCGATCGCGTCGATGACTTCCTCCTCGTCGAGGTCTTTCAGCACTTCGTCCCGGTAGGTTCGTTCCGACAGCCCTTTGATTCGCTTTCGGGGAATAACGGGCTCGGGTTTGTCGGAGTTGATAATGTCTTTGACCTGTTCGAACGGGAGTCCCGACCACCGGCCGTAACCCCCGCGGGTCGCGTGGAGCGTCTCCTCGAAGCCAGCTGTCGTCAACAGCCCGGTGTCTGCCCCCTCTCGTTCGAACAACGCGTTTTCGCCGACGGACGTCGCGTGCAAAAACAGGTCGGTGTTACCGAGTAGTCCCTCGAGGTCGACGTCCATCTCTTCGGTCGCGTCGGTAAGCGAGTCGAAGATGCCGCCCGAGAAGTCCGGATACGTCGTCAGGTCTTTGCCGATGTGGACGGCACCGTCGTCGGTCATCACGGTCGAGTCGGTACAAGTTCCGCCGATGTCAGTTCCTATTCTGAAACCCATCTGATCACCTCTAACGTTCGCCCTAACCAACAGAACGCAGTTAAATCTATGGGTGAGGACTCGCAGTACGCCGGTCCGAAAGAATTTCTTGACTGTTATGAAGTCGTGATCGATTCACGATCCGCCTCGACCGAATCACCTCTACCTGTCTCTCCAACTGGACGTTTGGACTGGTTTCATCCCGACTCAGTCCGGCAATGAACGAAGATTTAAGTATGCGAATTGTGTACGCCTTTCACATTGATGAATGTCAGATTAGATCTGACCCCGAGACAGAACGTACCACGGTGGATGACGGTACTGATCCCGGTCAGTACCGTTCTCCTTGCGCTTCTCGTTTCGTCGGTCGCACTCATCGCTGTGGGAGTCAACCCGATCGTAGCGTACCTGGAAATATTCCTCAACCCGTTTTTCGAGGCCGCACACATGCGTCGGGTCCTCAACCGGGGTGCACCGCTGATCCTCGCGGGGCTCGCGGTCTACATCCCGCTTCGTAGTGGCCTCTACAACATCGGTGCAGAGGGACAACTGATCCTGGGCGGCATCGTGACGATCTGGATCGGCGTCAACCTTCCAGATTACCTGGGAATCTCGACGAACGCGCTTTCCCTGGTCGTCATCATGTTCTTCGTCTCGATCGTCGTCGGGGCAGCCTGGATCTTCGTCCCGTACTACCTCTACACCGAGTACGAGGTAAACGAGATTTTGACGACGTTGATGCTGGTGTTCACGGCCGAACAACTGAGCAATTACCTGACTGCAGGTCCGATGTCGACGGAAGTCGGAGCGTTCCCGCGGACGGATACGATTCAGGCGACGTTGCCGACGTTCCCCGGAAGTCGACTCAACATCGGGATCGTGATCGCGGTGATCATGGTCGTCGCCACGTGGTTCCTGATCAACAAGACGCGACTCGGATACGAGATCATCCTGTCGGGATCGAACGAGGAGGTCGCACGACAGACCGGTATCAGCGCCGCCAAGATCACGTTCGTCGTGTTCATGCTGGCGGGTGCGTTCGCCGGCCTGGCCGGTTTCATCGACATGGCCGGTAACCAGCAAACGATGACCATCGACTGGTTCCCCGAGTACGGGTGGACCGCGATTCCGATCGCGTTGCTCGGTCGACGGGGCGCGTTCCAGACGATGCTGGCCGCACTCCTGTTTAGCGTCCTGATCACCGGTGGCATCGTCATCGAAGCGCGGTTCGGTGTCCCCTCGGCGATCGCACAGATCATCGAGGCACTCGTGATCCTGTTTCTGATCACCGGGGAGTTCGTCAGAACGTACAAATTCGACATCGTCATCGGAGAGAGATCCATGCGAGGGATAGTATACGGTATGGCTGGATTCGGCGGATCGGGGGGTAACTAACATGGTGCCTGGAATCGGTGTTTCCGAGGCGTTTCTCGCGGGGCTATTGGGAGCGACCCTCACCGCGGCGACGCCCTTGATACTCGCAGGCCTCGGAGAACTCGTCGCGGAACGAAGCGGCGTGTTGAACCTCGGGGTCGAAGGGATCATGCTGATGAGCGCACTGCTCTCGCTCGTCGTCACCGTCTGGACCGGCAGCGTGGCCGCCGGATTCGTCGCGGGAGCGCTCGTCGGGGCGCTGGCCGGCTGGCTCCACGCCTTCCTCTGTATCTCGCTGAAGGCGGATCAGGTCATCAGCGGCCTGATGATCACGTTCATCGGCATTGCACTGACCGTGTTTTTCGGAAGCGGATGGGTCGGTCGAAGCGTCGACGGTCTCCCGACGGTCTACTTCCCGGTCATCGGCGAACCGCTCTCGAACATCCCCATTATCGGATCGGCGATCTTCTACGCGACGCCGACTGACTTTCTGGCACTGTTGCTCGTTCCGATATTCTGGTACGGCATCTTCCACACGAACGTCGGCCTCGAACTCATCGCGGTCGGCGAGAGCGCAGGAACGGCGGACACGCTCGGCGTTCCGGTCTTCCGGGTGCGGTACCTGGCGACGATACTCGGCGGAACGATGGCCGGTCTCGCGGGGGCACACCTCCTCCTGGCCTGGATCAACCAGTGGTCGCCGATGATGACCGCGGGAATGGGATGGATCGCGATCGCGCTCTGTATCGTCGGTCGATGGCGTCCGTTCTACGTCCTCGGTGTCGCGATGGTCTTCGGCTTCTTCAAAGCGATGCAGATCCGGATCCAGGGCTTCGACGTCGGTGGCGGTACGGTCGGTGCCGTCCTGTCCGACCCCGCGTTCTTCGCGATGTATCCGTATCTCGCGACGGTCGTCGTCCTCTGGTGGGCGGCGGCCCGCGAGTCCGAAGGATCGCTGGGAATGCCAAGCGAGATGGTCGTTCCCTATAAACGCGAGGAGTGATCCACCTCGTCCCGTAACGGATTGTGGATTTCGAACGGATCGAACGATAATTCGCCCCACTCCTCCCACGTCACACTCATGTCGCTCTCTCACGCCATCGAAGCGACGCTCGAGGAATACTCCGACGCGCTCGTCGAGCTGATCGGTATCGTCGGAATGGTCATGCTCGTCGTCGGATCGACTCTCGAGGAGGGGACGCTCGTCCAACGGCTACTCTTTCTCGTCGGTCCGATCGTCCTCTTGCTGGTCGCCTACCACAACCGTGAGATGATGCTGACGGTTCTGCAAGTAGTCATCATTCTCGGCTCGGCGATGGCCTTCTTCCCGACGGTTCCACTCGCCGGTCGCCTTCCCGTCCTGATGGGGGCGGCGATACTGAGCGTGGGCTACCTCGTCTGGATCGACTACCGTCGCAAAGATCGATTCTGGCCCATCGGCGGTGCTGGTCTCCTGATGCTGGCAGCAGGATTCACCATCTCGAGTGCCCATCTGGTCGCGTTCAACGCGTTGTTAGCGGTCGGATCGGTTCTGATGGCGGTCTACTCGACGCTCGGATTGATCTTCCTTCGAGTCAGGATCATGGCGATCTGGATCGTGCTCAACGTCGCGTTCGCGATCGCCCCGGGAATCAGACTCGTAGCCCTGTTGAACTGATCGTCGCCGACGGCGTCTGCTACGGATTCCTGTACCGGCCTCTCGGTGGGGCCCGAAACCGGTCACCCGGAGGACTAGATGTTTGGTCGCGCTCGCAAACACCGCTGGATAGCAGACTGCAAGAGACGCCATCCAGCTCCGCGGATTCGATCTGTGTCTCCAGTTTCGACCTGGGTAGCCGGCTCCGTGTCTCGAGTCGGCTGGCGTCACCGCTCTGATCGGCGGCGGTTTTTGGTGAAAAACGACGGTACGATCGTCGAGTCGTTCGATTCAGTCGACTCTGGCCTGCTCTTTTTGCTCTTCGTCGACTCCGGCCGCGCCACCGGTCATGTAGAGGCCGATCTCTTCGATGTCGGCGGAGTCGGCGTCTGTTCGATGGATGATCTCTCCCTCGTAGACGACGGCGACTCGATCGCTCATCTCGATGATTTCGGAGAGTTCCTCGGAGATCAGTAACACGCCGGTACCGTCTTTGCGCTGCTCGAGGATCTGTTCGCGGACGAACTCGATGGCACCGACGTCCAGGCCGCGGGTCGGCTGGTTCGCGACGAGAAGCTTCGGATCGCGGATCAACTCGCGGCCGAGAATCATCTTCTGGAGGTTTCCGCCGGAGAGGTCTTCGGCGTCCGAATCCACGCTGGGGACCCTGACGTCGTAGGTATCGACGATCTCCTCTGCGTGTTCCCGAGCGCGTCCGTAATCCAGCCCGAGTTCGGCCGGACCGGTGACGTACTCTTCACCCCGATAGTCTTTGATGATGCTGTTGCGGACCAGGTTCAGTCCCGGTGCGCTCCCTTCGTGGTTACGATCCGGCGGGACGTAGGAGACGCCGTTCTCGATGTACTCTTTCGTCGACGCGTCCGTCACGTCCGTTCCGTCGAGTTCGATCGTTCCCCCGGCGATGTCGCGAACGCCGACGAGACACTCGGCGATTTCGCGCATCCCGTTGCCAGCGACGCCGGCCAGCCCCAGGATCTCTCCCTCCCGAATATCCAGATCGACGCCGGAGACGCTCTCGACCCCCCGATCGTTGTACGCCCGCAGGTCGGAGACGGTGATAACCGGTTCGCCGCGTTCGACGGTGTCCTTCTCGATGTCGAAGACGACGTCCCGTCCGACCATCATCCGGGCGAGATCCGCCTCGGTGACGTCCGCAGTTTCGACGGTGTCGACTTTCTTTCCCTCCCGAAGCACGCTCACCCGGTCGGTGATCTGTTTGACCTCGTCGAGTTTGTGGGTGATGATGACGACGGTCAGGCCCTTCTCGACGAGCTTCTCCAGGGTGTTGAACAGCCGCTCGATGAGGTTGGGCGTGAGAACCGCCGTCGGCTCGTCTAAGATCAACAGGTCGACGTCCCGGTACAGCGCTTTCAGGATCTCGACGCGCTGTTGCTCCCCGATCTCGAGTTGCCACACGTCGAGGTCGGGATCGATGTCGATGTCGTACTCCTCTGCAACCCTGCGGACGCGTTCGGACTCGAGATCGTGATTGTAGGAGAACAGACGCCCGAGCCGGCTGAGCGGTCCCTTGCTCAAAAGACCCGATTCTTTCTCGGCGTCGCCCTGAAACGCGACGCGATCCGAGTCTGCGTGGAACGAGGGGTAGGTTTCCCGGAGGCCGAGGACCACGTTCTCGGTGACGCTCAACTTGGGAATGAGTTTGAAGTGCTGGTGAACCATTCCGATGCCGGCGTCGATCGCATCGTCGGGTGATCTGATGTCCAGTGGCTTGCCTTTGTACCGGATCGTTCCCTTGTCGGGCGTGTACAACCCGAAAAGGACTTTCATCAGCGTACTTTTCCCAGCCCCGTTTTCCCCGAGCAGTCCGTGGATTTCACCTTCCCTGACTGTGAAATCGATGTGATCGTTCGCGACGACCCCTGGAAACGTTTTGTGGATGTTTTCCATTTCCAGAATCGGCTCTCTTCGACTCATACGTCTTTGATCAGGATGCACTATCAAAAGGTTGGCGGTCGATTGTGGGCATATGACACACTATCAACCGCCACATTCAGATAATTTGACGCGTTAGTCCTCGAAACAGCGTCCTCAAAAATCGAAATATCCGCGCTACGATCGCACGACTCGTAGTTCTCACACGGTTTGGTGGCTGTCGATGCCGTGCGAACGCAGACGGACTGCGGTTGCACCAGTTCGTCGTTCCAGCAATCCGTCTCGCTATCTGCACTCGAATCGAACCGCCCCCGCTTCGAACTGCCATCTGCCGTGCGATCAGGCCGATCTCTGGACAGGCGTGATCGGGTTCTGTCTGGCAATCGTGTCACCTACTAACTATTTCCATACAACCAAATAGCTGCAGGACGATACGTACGCAAAGCCATGTTAGTGAAACTCCCACATCGATTGTCAGTTAGCAACCGAACCGACGCCACACCAGAGCGAGCAGGCAAGCAGACGGCTCGAAGTTACGATATCGACGTCCGGGTGCGATAACGATGTACCGCGTACTCATTCCGGTGGACGAACGCGAGTCGACCGCCGTGGCCGTCGTCGACACCCTTCTCGCTATGCCGGGCGATCCCGCCGACTACCGGGCAGTCGTTATGAACGTGCACACGGAAGCCAGTGGCGGCCTATCGACCGATCAAAAGGTGGGCACTAGCGCCGACGACGGTGGCCGTGGCGACACCGAGTTCTTCGACGAGGTCGACCTCCCCGCGAGCGTCACGACGGCGGTCGACCGTCTCGAGGACGCCGGAGTCGACGCGACGGTGCGCCGAGAACAGGGCGATGTAGCCAAACAGATCGTCAGCGTCGCCAGGGAGATCGACACCGACCTCGTCGTGATGAGCGGCCGGAAGCGAAGCCCGAGCGGAAAGGTGCTGTTCGGTAGCGTGACCCAGTCGGTGCTGTTGTCCGCGGATGTGCCGGTCACCGTCGTCATGCACGATTCGTAGACGGACGAATCATGCGCATTTCGTAGACGGACGAATCATGCGCATTTCGTAGACGGACGAATCATGCGCATTTCGTAGACGGACGACTCGTGGCGACCGAAGGGACGTATCGTGACGATCCGAACGGACGATTCGTGGGGAGCCGAACGGACGACTTGTGGCGACCCGAACGGGCGATTCCTGACGACCTGGCCGATTCACAATCACCGATCTGTTCGGTCCGGGACCCGAGGGAACTTCCGGTCCGTCGAGATGGGGGCGGCTGTACTCCGCGAGAATGAATCCTCGAGGACCCTATCGGTCTTCGGTCATCTCGCACTCGAGGGCGTAACAGCCGTCGAGTACGGTCGCGTCGTCGAAGTGAGACCCGACCAGCATGAGACCGACCGGGAGGCCATCGACGTCCTCGACGGGAACGCTCGCAGCGGGGTGGCCGGTCGCGTTGAACTGACAGGCGTTGGCCAGGCTGCCCCACGCGTCGTCGATGAACTCGAAGATGTCCTGGTCGGGGACGTACTCGTTCGGAAGCTGTGGCGCGGTCGGCATCGCGAGCACGTCGTACTCCGCGAGCACTTCGTCGTAGGCCTCCTCGAGTTCGTTTCGGAGATTCATCGCCCGGGCGTAGTATGCCGAGTGGAACTGCTCGCTCGCGTACGCGCCGAGCAGGAGGTTGTACTTGAAACTCGGCGGGAAGCTGCCGCCCTGTGCGCGACGGAACTTTCCGAACGACTCGACCCAGGACGTGTTGTACCACCCACGCCAGTTTCGGCCGACGTTCTCGCCCCGAAAGCTCGCGACGGTCCCTTCCGCGAGTGCGACCGAGTAGATGTCGACGGCGTCGTCGTGGATCGGCAGCGAGACGTCGTCGACGGTCGCTCCCGCCTCCTCGAGCGTCTCGAGGCCCGCTCGAACGCGCTCGTTCACCCGTTCGTCGGCTTCCGGTCGCTCGAACCCCTCCTCGACGACGGCGATCGAGAGCTCGGAGGCGTCGCCCTCGAGTGCGTCCTCGTACCGTTCGGTCGGCACCTCGTCGGGCTGGCGAGGATCGTCCGGATCCGCGCCGGCCAGTACGGTCAACGCCCGCGCCGTCGTGGTGACGTCGGCCGCCATCGGACCGACGTAGTCGATCGTGTTCTCGATACCCGCGATTCCGGTGTACGGAACGAGGCCGTGGGTCGGTTTGTGACCGACGATCCCCGACCACGCCGCGGGGACGCGGATGCTCCCGCCCTGATCGGTGCCGATGGCGACGTCCGCCTCGCCGGTCACGATGGCGATGGCGCTCCCGCCGCTCGAGCCCCCGGCCAGCCGGCTATCGTCGTGTGGATTCAGCGTCGGACCGAACGCGCTCGAGTGGCCGTTTCCGGTAAACGCCATGTCGTCCATGTTCGTCTTGCCGACGATCCGGCCGCCGGCCTCGAGCAGCCGCGTGACGATCGTCGCGTCGACGTCCGGCACGTAGCCTTCCATCACCTGAGAGCCACAGGTCATCTCCACGCCCGCGACGGCCACGCTGTCTTTCAGCGCGACGTCGGAGCCCGCCAGCGGACCGTCGTCCGCGCCCGAAATCTCACACCGTGTAATCCAGGCGTTGTACGGATCGTCGGTCCGGGCGCGCTCACCCGGATCGAGCTCGCGGTCGGGCTGGCGCTTTCCCCGCTGGCTGTAGCGACGAACCGTCTCGTAGGCATCGAGATTGTCGCTGATCAACTCGCGAAACGCCTCCACCTCGTCGTCCGTGAGATCGAGGTGAAGGTCGTCGCCGAGCGATCGAATCTCTTCGCTGGTCGGTTCACGGAGTGCCATACGTGACGTTTCGCTCAAACGATAATATTCGTTTGGGTCGATACCCCGCCGGACGCCATCCCCGCGTCGTCACGTCCCGGCCGCCGTCCCCGCGTCGTCACGTCCCGGCCGCCGTCCCCGCGTCGTCACGCCCTGGCCGCCGTCCCCGCGTCGTCACGTCCCGACCGTCGCGTTCTTCCCAAGAGCCGGCGCCTACACCCCAGGACTCCGCCAATCGTACTGGAGTGTCTCCATCGACGCGTACAGCGACATTACGTCTACGAACTGCTCGACGTCGAGTTCGCAGCTCGTGACGGTTCCGTCTTCGTGTTCGACCTCGAGAATTGGGCTCAGGTCCTCGAGGTGGAGCGCGTCCACTCCCGGCTCGTCGCTTCCGGACCGGTCGGTGATCGTGATCTCGGTGTCCGCCGTGAACGTAATTCGGTCGGCTGGCACGGTCAGTCACCCCCTCGCGCGAACTCCTCGGGGTTTTCGAACGCGTATCTCATCCCGTCGCGGATCGCCTCGTACTTCTGCTGGGCGATCTCCGCCATCCGGTCGTGATCGTCCGGCGACCCGAATCGCTTGGCGATCAGTCCGCCGAGGTGGTTGTGATCGCCCTCGTCGGCGGCGATGTCCTTCAGCGAGTTCGCGATGTTCGGATACTCCGACTCGAGGTAGGACGCGAGGTTGCGGACCTGGAAGGCGGCACCGACCTCCGTCGAGCACTGAAAGCCCGCTGCGACGTGGTGAGGTTCCTCGTGGTCGGCCCCCGCGTACCCGGCTGCGACAAGTTTGTCGTAGTAGCCTTCCGGGTGATACGGCGCGTCCCAGGTGACCATGTCGGCGTCGGCGTCGAACCGTTCGGCGAAGTTCGAGAATATCCGGGCGTGTTTGATCTCGTCGCGGATCTGTTTGCCAAGCCCCACGATTATGTCGCGGTCGTCGTAGTACGGATCGCCCCGCCGGTAGATCAGGTCACACTGTCGAACCGGTGGCAGGAGGCCGTAGTAAAACTCCTTCCAGGCGAACGCCGGAAACTCCGTCCTGATGGTGGCTTCCGGGCCGCCCAGCCGCTCGAAGTATTCCTCGTCGTAGTACGTGTTGGCCAACTCCTTTGCTTTCCGCCGATGCTCGTCCATCAACTCCTCGACGAACTCGTCCGTGCCTTTGTGCACCTCACTCATACGAACGTATTTTGTCATGATGGTATATAATACTGCTCCCTCCTCTATGGGTGATCGGTTCGGGCCGTCGTCGGCTCTTACGAGCCGTCGAGGAACGACACCACGACAGAAACGGGAGAACGACACCACGGCAGAAACGGGAAGCCGTTCTCGAGGACGTGACGAACCGTTGGAAATCGGTACTGGTGTAACAGAGACAGTTCGCGCTCGTCCTAATAAATCGTTACAATATCTCGGGGTATCCTACACGGACTGGATCGTAGCCATATGATCGAAGAAGGTCTTCATCAACGCCGCCTCCGTCTCGAGGAGCGCTGGATCGTCGGGTTCTCGTGGTCGATCGTGTTCGATCTCCGATTGGTGGAAGATCCGTCCTCGAGTATCGAGAAACGTGACTGATTCCGACAAATAGACCGCTTCGCTGATGTCGTGGGTAACGAAGATAATCGTTTTCTCCGTTGACTTCCAGAGGTCGAGCAGGTCGTCCCGAAGGTTTCGGGCTGTGAGTTCGTCGAGAGAACTGAAGGGTTCGTCCATGAGCAGGATCGACGGATCGACCGCCAGGGCGCGGGCGATGCCGACGCGCTGGCGCATTCCGCCGGACAGCCGGAGCGGATAACTTTCTCGTTCGTCGTGCAGTCCGACCATCTCGAGGACGTCGACGATTCGCTCTTCCCGTTGAGACTTCGAGAGGTCGCGTTCCCGTAACACCAAATCGACGTTTTCACCGACCGTTCGCCAGTTCAACAACCGAGGTTCCTGAAACACGTATCCGACCGGGAGATCCGTCGGCGAAATCGGTGATCCGGCGTATTCGATCTCGCCGCGGTCCATAGGGATCGTTCCAGCGAGAATATTCAGCAACGTCGATTTCCCACACCCTGAGGGTCCCATAACCGTATAGAATTCCCCATCGCCGACGGTGACGTCGATGTCGTCGAGTACGACCAGTTCCTCTCCCTCGTCTTCCGTGAACGTTTTCGAGAGATTCGTTACGTGGATGGACATCAGGTCATCACCTTCGCTCGCGATCGTCCTGTTGACCACCGTTTTCTGTCACTTGTCCTCTTCCAGAAACCGGCCGTCGTGCGGGATTGACTGACTGTGAGTTCGATCTCGATTTCTAGTGGACCGCTACCGGATTTATCTGTACCGTTGAGAGCGTCTGTATCGCACCTTTGCACCCCGTTTTCCGCCGGTCGCGTTTCGTTTCGGGCACTCATGATTATCACGTCCTCCACCTGAACAGGTGATCCTCCAGCGGTTTCAAGAAGACGTACTCTATTATCAGCACGATTCCGACGAACAGCATCAGATATCCAAGCACGATTTCGATGTTTCCGAACTGGAAGTGCGTTCGCAACATCGCGCCTAACCCATCTGAGAGGCCGAATACCTCCCCTAATACGGTGACCTTCCAGACCATCCCGAGGATATACCGGTAGCTACCGAACAGGTAGGGTAGCAGATGTGGAATGTAGATATGTCTCCAGATCATCCGATTACTGGCGTCGAAGGAGTGGGCCATCTCCAGTAACCCGATATTGACGTCCCGTGCTCCTTGCCACATGTTTATCACTCCGAAAGGAGTCGCCGCGACGATCACAGCGAATATCAACCCGGATTCGTGGAACCCGAACCACACTAACGAGAGCAGGATGATGACCACTGCCGGCACGGTCATTCCGAGCGGCAGGAAGTTGACCAAGGAGTCCCCGACTGGCTTGACGACAGCCATCAAAATTCCGAAAACAACTGACAGCAAAAGCACGAGGACGCTAGCGACTATCGCTCTCACGAACGTAACGCGGACGTGATCGAGCGCGGTCAGCCCGTACGGATCCTCGGTAAACGTGAGGTAATACGTCTGCTCGAAGGTTATCAGCGGTCCCGGAAGGGTGCCGGGATCGCTAATGTAACTGGCGACGCCACCCCAGATCACCAACAACACAGTGATCGGAAGGACGGTCTGGAGGAGGTTTTCACGAACTCGCCGCAACACGGGTTCTACGACATCGTCTCGAATCACGCCGCCAAGGGATTCGTTTTTCAACGCCATTATGCCGTTTTCACCTCGCTATGGACGTCGTCGACTTCAGGTCGCCACGCGAAGGATCGTTTTTCGACGATTTTGAGCGCCCGCTCGATCCCGAACATCGCCAGCATCATGGGGATCGACCACGCGATAATCATGTCCGCCCTCACGGCACCGAAGTAGTAGTGAACGACGAACCCGATTCCAACGCTGGACCCGAATATCTCGGCAACCAGTGACAGTTTCCAAGCTAACGCGAACGCGAGCCGGCCAGAGGAGTAGAGAAACGGCATCAACGCCGGAACGAAGATGTGGCGCCATATCGCCGTAGTCGATAGATCGAACGAGTGTGCCATCTCGAGCAGATCGTCGTCGATCGATTCGGCCCCTTTCCAGATATTCACGGCCACGTACGGTGTCACTGCGAGAACGGTCACTGTCACCACGACGAAGTACGTCGTGAGTGCTCCGAACCACATTACGAGGATAAACGCCCACACGACCGCCGGAAAGGTCAAGAATATCATGACAGGGACGGTCAAAAATTCCTTGTACTTCGAAACGCCCATCGTAATCCCGAGAACCGTCCCAATCACCATTATGAAGACAAACGAAACGAGTATTCGTTGGGTCGTGATCCAGGCGTGTTCGACGAATGAGAACTGATCTGCGCCGCTCACCACGCTGTATGTGATTTCGGCGAGATGAACCAACCCTGGCAGATCTCTGGGAGAGAAGAACAGAGACAGCAGTTGCCAGAGACCGAGGAAGGCGATCAACGTGTACAGCGTCGGCTGGTACAACCTCGAATCGTACCCCACGTTCACGCGCTTACCGAGATATCCGTACATGACGATCACTCCAATTCGTCGTGTAACAAGAACGAGTCGCGACCGGGCGCGCTATCGATGGCATCGTTTCGCTCGAGCATGTCGTAAAATTCGACGTGCGAGTCGATCCACCCCTCTCCCCAATCGGTCGGAAAGAGCGGTGCCTCTTCGACCAATCGTTCGACCTCTGCCATCTCCGCATCGTCCTCGAGATCCAGTCCAGCGAGAACGCCGTACTGTGCGATCGCGTCCTCGAAGTTGCTCTCGAATAGTTCGACCGCTTCGACCCATCCCTCCCAGAAAGAGAGCACCGCGTCTGGACTGGACGTCACGAAGTTCTCGAACGCACCGTGCATCGTCACCTGTGGTGGATACCCGGTTTGATCCGTCCATTCGTCGGCCAGATACGAGATCGATCTGAATCGGTCGTCGGCTAACGCGTCGATCGTAAAGCCTGTGAACATGATTGCGGCATCGATCTCTTCGTCTTCGACCAGCATGTCGTACAGCGACGCCGACGAGGCGTCTACGATTTCGTCGGTGTCCTCCATCAAGTCGAACCCGTGCTCTTCTATCCAGTAGGCTCGGAACGATTGGGTCGTCCCGGAGGAAAGCTGATCGGCTCCCATCACCCGTCCCTCGAGGTCGGCGGGTCCCTCGATGTCGGAGTCGGCTCGAACGAAGGCATGATTTATCTCCGTCATACTTGGGGAGAAGATCTGCACAGGAACTCCATCTGCGACGTCTTGTGGGAAATCGAACGTCGTCGCAACGCCAGCCCCGGTACACTGGTCGCCGGAGAAACAGCGAATAAACTGCCCGTAACCGGTCACCTCGAAACTAAAGTCGATGCCCCGATCGAGCCAAACGTTGTTCTCCTGGCCGTAGAGAAAAACGGGGATAGTCATTCCGCCTTCGGGCCCCAATACGTGAACTTCGTGTGACCCGTTTTCCCCGTTTTCGTCGTCGCTCGTGAGACACCCTGCAACTCCGCCACCGATCACAACGGCTCCGCTTTGTAGTGCTTTCCGTCGGGTTATCCCTCCGAATCGGTTGGTGTTATGTGACACCATGGCACGTCCAACCACGAAGCTACATTTCAATGTTCTGGATATAGTCGAACAGCAATAATTCGAAATAATCGTGTTGTTTACTATCTGTTGACTGACCGGTCGTATTGCCAATCGCCCTTTACCGCCCGTCTGAAAGCCGACTGGTGATGCGGTTCCGGCGGCTGCGATGAACCAATCGGAGTCAATGGTCGCCACAGCGGTGTGGACTCGTTCCCGTTTTTATCCGCCACTCGAGTCGGTAGCGGAAGATTTAATAGCTCGATCCGAACACCTCCTGTATGACACATTTGCCACCAGTTGTCAGACCGCCGTCTCGCGACGAACTCGTCGACATCGCCGAGTCGTACTACTTCGACCTGAGCGAGGACGAGGTCGACGACTTCATGGAACTCATCGAGGCCAAGATGGGCTTTTGTTCGCGGATCGACGAACTCTCCGACCGGACGGGTTCACAGCGGGAGGCTCGCCGGGATCCTGGGTACAGAGCCACTAGCGACGAGGATCCGCTGAACGCGATCGTCACGTACTGCGACGTCGAAACCGACGCGAACGGCCCCCTCTCCGGCTACGAGGTCGGGATCAAGGACAACATCTCCGTCGCCGGCGTCGAGATGACGTGTGCCTCGAAGGTGATGGCGGGCCATCACCCGAAGTACGACGCGCCGGTCGTCGACCGCCTGCTCGAGGCGGGTGCACAGATTACCGCGAAGACGAACATGGACGAGATGGCGGTGTCGGGAAGCGGCGAGATGTCGGCGTTTGGGCCGATCCTCAACCCCTTCGACGACGACTATCTGGCCGGCGGCTCTTCGGGCGGATCCGCGGTCGCCGTCGTCACCGGTCAGGTCGACGTCGCGATCGGCACCGACCAGGCTGGATCGCTACGCACGCCCGCCGCGTGGAGCGGCTGCGTCGGGTTCAAGCCGACGCACGGACTCGTCCCGTTCCGGGGGGCCGCCCCGCTCGGGCACTCGTTCGATCACATCGGGCCGATGGCGACGTCGGTCGAAGACGCCACTCGCGTTCTCGACGTGATCGCCGGCAAAGACCCACGAGATCCCCGCCAGGGGGTCGTCGAGACCGGTGACTACCTCGAGGCGCTCGAGACCGACATCGAAGGGTGTCGGATCGGGGTCGTCTCCGAAGGGTTCGGGTTCGACGGCGGCGAGGAAGGCGTCAACGACGGCGTCCGTGCTGCCGTCGACCAGCTCGAGGAACTCGGTGCCGAGGCCGAGGAGGTCTCTATTCCGTGGCACGTCGACGGCTTTTTCGTCTGGCTCGCGGTCGAAAACGAGGAAGCGGCGGCGGTCTGGGACGCGGACGGCACGGGGTACTTCGTCGACGGTCATTACGACACCGACCTCGCCGAAGCGTTCGGCAAGTCCCGCCGGTCTCAGGCCGACGAGTTCGCGCCGACTGTCAAACTCAAGTGCATCCTCGGGAAGTACCTCAAGGACAAGTACTACGGTCGCTATCACGGAAAAGCCCAGAACCTCCGAGAGGACCTGACGGCGGCCTACGACGAGGAGTTCTCCGAGTTCGACGTCCTCGCGATGCCGACGACGCCGATGACCGCGTTCGAACTCGAGGAGGATTTGACCCGGATCGAGGCGGTCAACCGGGCACAGGGCAAGAAAGGCCGGACGCGAAACACGATGCCGTTCGACATGACCGGCCACCCGGCGATCTCGGTTCCGTGCGGGAAATCCGACGGGCTGCCGATCGGGTTGATGCTCGTCGGTCGCCACTTCGAGGAGGAGACGGTCATCAGCGTGGCCGATGCGTTCGAGCGTAACACGGACTGGGAGGACCGACACTACTGATTCCGGACGCGGCGGGACGGATATCGAAAATCGTGGTCCTGGCTTGCTTTTGGGACGGCGGCTCGGACGGGTGTGGGACGCTCTTTTCGGTCGACTTCCGGCTGTGTATGCTATTTCTGTCCCATCCACGAACGGATCGCGAGTGTCCTGTGAACGGGTAGATCTGACCGTCTCATACAGTCTGTTGTGGGTCTTTGCCAGCCGATTGCAGACCGGCTGACGATCGACCGGCAATCAGTCACATCAGGCCGTAACATCTACCAGGCGTATCATCGACCAGACCGTATCACTCGAGACGATCGATGACTTCCTCGGAGAACATCTCGAGGTTCTGTCCGTAGCTGTGGACGTCGTTTTCGAACGCGAGCAACCCGACGTGGTCGACCCCGATCTCGCGCAGCCGATCGACGTGGTCACGACACTCTTCGGGCGTTCCGGCGATCGAGAACTGTTCGGTGACGGCGGCGGGGACGTACTCGCGAATCTCGGCCGGTAACAGCTCGTGTGGTGCCTCGAGTTCCTTGACGCGACGGGCGTCCGCTTCGTCGATGCCGATCGCCGTGAGCGCTTTCAGCGGCGCTTTGTTGACGATCCGGGCCACCAGCGGGTTGACGCCGTCGATGGCGGTCTCGCGGTCCTCGGCGACCGAAAGAAACGCCCAGCAGACGACGTCGAGGTCGTCGACCTCTCGGTCGGCTTTCGAGGCCCCCTTCTCGATGTGTTCGTACGCGTACTCCATGCCGGCGACGGAGGCCAGCCCCGCCCCGGCGATGACGCCGTCGCCTCGGAAGCCGCCCAGGCCAAGTATCGCCGGACCCCGACCGGCGACGTACACCGGGACGTCGGAAACGGGTTCGACGTCGATTCCGGTGTCCTCGAGGGCGAACTCCGGTCGCGAGATCGAGGCTTCTTCGCCGTCCAGGGTATTCGAGATGATCTTTACGGCGTCTCTGACCGTTCCGATGGGATCGCTCTGGTCGTAGCCGAGCGGATCGAGGACGATCGGCGAGCCTGCCCCGAGTCCGAGCATCGCCCGGCCGTCGGAGAGTTCGTCGACCGTCGCGATCGCAGACGCGGTAAGGGCGGGGTGGCGAGTGTAGGGGTTCGTAACGCCCGTCCCGAGACCGACGCGTTCCGTGTTTGCGGCAGCGAGTGCGAGATAGGTGTACGTGTTGTGATACAGCCGCTCGTCGCCGACGAGCAGGTTGTCGTAGGCGAGTTCGCTGTCGACGAGACGAACGGTCTCGAGGAACGGTTCGGGCTCGATTTCGTTCGGGAGCCCGGCGGTAAACGTGACCGACGAGTCGCTATCGTGGCTACCCATGACTGTTCGACAGTAATCGTGCCGTCTCCTTAACTGTTCGTGACCGACCGGCGGCACCGACGGCGGTCGACCCGCGTGGAACCGGTTTACCAAAAATACTATCTGTCCGCCAGTCGGATCTCGGATCGATGTCCAATCCAATTTCGACGGACGACGCGCCGGCGGCCGTTGGTGCGTACAGTCAGGGAAAAACCGATGGATCGCTGGTCTTTACGGCGGGACAGATTCCGCTTACGCCCGACGGCGAGTTACTCGACGACGCCCCGATCGAAGAACAGACTCGCCAGTCACTCGAGAACGTATTCGGCGTCCTGGAAGCGGAGGGGCTGTCGGCGGACGACGTTCTCAAGGTTACCGTCCTGATGGACGACATCGAGGAGTTCGACGCGATGAACGAGGTGTACGCGGAGTTCTTCGACGACGAACCACCGGCACGAAGCGCGTTCGAAGTCGCCAACCTCCCGAAGGGCGTGGGTATCGAAATCGAAGCGATCGCGAGCCACGACTGATCCGAACGAGGTCCCACCCCGGTCACGATTTCGACGCTCCGTTGATCTGCTCGCGATTCTCTACGGTACCCGGCGACGCCAGCCAGCGGCCCGCTCTCTGGGGATCACTTCCGTCGGGCTGAACTAAAAACGTCCGCGGGAATCGCTCCCCGTGTCGCCCGACAGCTGTCGTTCACGCTCGAGGCGTTGACAGCCAACTACCAGTGAATCCGGAATCTCGCCTGCAACACCGTGTAACGCGTCGAACACGATCGCGACCTCCTCGAAGCGCGGACCGCGCGCGGCCACGAGCGGGTCGACGGTCCACTCGATGAACCCCGAATCAGCCAGTATCGGGAGGTGTTCGTGGTACAACTCCTGCTCGAGCGTTCCCGGATTCGCGGGGACGTTCGGATTTATTGCACTCTCCGGCAGGGGCACCGTCCCGTCCGGCGAGGCGTCGAGCAGCGAGACGAGGAGTTGTCGTCGCGGTTCGGCCGCCACTGCACTGAACACCGTATCCCACCGCTGAATGACCCGTTTTCCGTTTTCGAACCGAACGTCCGTCATAGTACATGGTCTTTCCTGAACGTACTTAAGGATATTGTTGAGATATTACACGAGCGTTGGGACTCAGCCGCAGAGAGGGTGTTTCAACCAAACAATTTTTAAACACGTTCGCAGTCCCCATCGTTGCCCGAATACCAGGGCGCGGACGCATCCGCTCCGGCTGAAAACGGTCCCAGTTTCGCTCGAGTCGATTCGTCGTCTCGATCCCCGGCGACTCGAGTGCTACCTTTCGTCAGAATTCGCCGTCACCGTCCGTTCCGTATCAGAGCATGTGAATGCCGGCACCCTCCGTGTCGAGTGCGGCTTCCACGATGCCTTCGGAGAGCGTGGGATGAGAGTGGACCGTGTTGACGAGGTCGGCGACGGTGAGTTCGTTGGCGACGGCGAGTCCGACCTCCGCGATGAGTTCGGAGGCGGTGTCGCCGACGATCTGGCCGCCGAGAATTCGACCGGTCGATTCGTCGGCGACGATCGTTATCGCCCCGTTGGCGCTGTCCGCGGTGAGCGCTCGCCCGTTTACCCGGAACGAGTACGAACCGACGACTGGATCGTACCCTCGGTCTGCCGCCTCCGATTCGGACAGCCCGACCGTCGCGATCTCGGGATCCGTGAACACGGCCGCAGGGATCGTCTCTATCGACTGGACCGGTTCCGATCCGGCGATCGATTCCGCGACGAGTTTTCCTTCTTCGCTGCCCGCGTGTGCCAACAGCGGTTCGCCGGCGACGTCCCCGACCGCGTACACGTTCTCCTGTTCCGTCCGGAACCCGTCGGTCGTCTCGATGAACCCCCTCGAGTCGACGCTAACGCCCGCGTTCTCGAGTTCCAGTGAGTCGGTGACCGGCTCCCGACCGACGGCGACCAGGACCTTCTCGCTGGTTACCGACTCGGGTTCCGCCGCGGGTTCGTCGGGCGCACTCAACTGCAGGGTGACGGAGCCGTCGTCGTCGATGGTCCCGTCGACCGCGCGTTTGCCGAACTCGAATTCGATGCCGAGTTCGGCGGCCTGCGATTCGACGGGCCTGACGAGGTCGTCGTCGTACGTCGGCAGGATGCCGTCTAACTCTTCGACGACCGTCACGCTGACGCCGAGTTTCGCGAGCGCCATCGAGAGCTCCATGCCGATGTACCCCGCGCCGATCACGACGAGGTCTTCCGGCAACTCCTCCATTCCGAGCACCGCTTTCGAATCGAGTATCGACTCGCCGTCGTACTCGAGGCCGGGGATCTCGATCGGCCTGCTGCCCGTCGCGACGATCGCGTCGTCGAAGGAGACCCGCGTTCGGTCTCCGTCTCGATTCCGCACGACGACCGCGTCCGACCCGGCGAACGTCGCCTCGCCCTCGAGCAGATTCACTCCGTTCGACGTACAGAGCTTCTCGACGCCTTTGGTCAGGCGACGGACGATCCGGTCCTTCCAGCGCTGGATTTCGTCGAAGTTCACGTCGACGTCGGTGTAAATTCCGATGTCGTCTGCCGTCCTGGCAGACTCCGCGACGTCGGCGGCGTGGATGAGCGCCTTCGACGGAATGCAGCCGTGATTGAGACAGGTTCCGCCGAACCCGTCGCGCTCGACCAGCGTCACGTCCATCCCGAGTTGGCCGGCGCGAATCGCCGCGACGTACCCCGCCGGTCCGGCACCGATAATCGCTAGTTCTGTCTCGCTCTCCTCGTCGTAGTCGTGTTCAGTCATGATGTAAACAATAGTTCCGATGGTGTTAGTCGTCCAGCCCGTGCCACGACAGAATCGGGTCCCGCGCGGCGATGGTCTGGTCGATTCGCTTCACGGAGGTCTGGTCGGGTGCCTGCTCGAGGGCGTCGTCGTCCTCGCCCGTGACGGCGTTGAACGCCTCCGCCAGTTGATCGAGCGTGGTCTTGCTCTCGGCTTCGGTGGGCTCGGTCATCAGCGCCTCCGAGACGATTCCCGGCCACTTCGTCGTCGGCGGGTGGACGCCGTAATCGAGCATTCGCTTCGCGAAGTCGGCGGCGTCTTGCTCCCCGCCGCTTGCGACGAACTCGTGGTGGAACGGTTCGAACGGGATCTCGAGGTCGATCTGGGAGGCCAGGTAGTTCGCGTTGAGGACCGCCTTCGCGCTCGCGTCCTGGAGCCCTTCGTAGCCGAGACGGCTGATGTAGGCGTGGGCTTTGAGGAGGACGAGCCAGTTCCCCTTCGCGCCGTGGACCTTCCCGACCGTCTTTTCGGGCGTGGCCAGTTCGTACCCATCGCCGTCGCCGCTTTCACGGACGTGTGGATCCGGCAGGAACCGCTCTAGCTCCTCGGAGACGCCGATCGGTCCCGCACCGGGACCGCCGCCGCCATGGGGCGTCGCGAACGTCTTGTGGACGTTATAGTGCATGATGTCGAACCCCATGTCGCCGGGTCGGCCACGACCGAGCAACGCGTTCAGGTTCGCTCCGTCGTAGTACAACAGCCCGCCGGCGTCGTGGATGAGCGACGCGATCTCCTCGATATCGCGTTCGAACAGTCCGAGCGTGTTCGGGTTCGTCAGCATCAGTGCGGCGGTCGAGTCGTCGACCGCGGCGTCAAGCGCGTCGAGGTCGACGCGTCCGTCGTCGTCCTCGGGGAGTTCGATTACGTTGTATCCCACCAGGGCGGCGCTCGCGAAGTTCGTTCCGTGTGCACTCGCCGGAATGATCACGTCCGTCCGTTGCTCGCCTTCCCCGTTTTCCTCGTGATAGGCTTTCGTCACGAGCAATCCGGCGTACTCGCCCGCAGCACCCGCTGGCGGCTGGAGCGTCACCGCGTCCATTCCGCCGATCTCCGCGAGATACCCCTGTAGCTCGTGGTACACCTCGAGGATGCCCTGGACGCTGTCGGCGTCTCGGTCCGGGTGAGCGGACGCCGTCGGGAGCGCGGCGATGTCCTCGGTGAACTTGGGGTTGTACTTCATCGTACACGATCCGAGCGGGTAGGGACCGCTGTCGATGCCGTAGTTCATCTGGGAGAGGCGAGTGTAGTGACGCGCCAGCTCGGGTTCCGACAACTCCGGCAACTCGAGGGAGTCCCGGGTGAGATCGTCGGGAAGCCCGGTGTCTTCGATTTCGACCGTCTCGAGTCGCTTCTCCGAGAGAAGCGGCTCGTTACCCTCGCTCTCGCTGTCGTTCCAGATCGTCTGGGTGTGGTGTTGCATTAGGCCATCACCTCCTCGACGGAGCGGACGAGATCGTCCACCGCATCGGCGTTCGCGTCGGTCACGCAGATCTGAATCGTGTCGGCGTCGAGCGCGTGGATCGCGAAGCCGTTTTCGTTCAACTCCTCGGCGACGTCCCTCGCGTCGGGCTCGAGGCGAGCCTGGAACTCCCGGAAGTGGTGTCGGTCACGAATCGGCGCGGTGACCCCGTCGATCTCGTCGAGGCGCGTCGCGAGCTGTTCGGGCAGTCGGTGACACTCCTCGGCGAGGGCGACGAGTCCGGACGGACCGAGATACGCCGCGTGAATCGCCGTTCGAAGCGCGACCCAGGCCTGGTTCGTACAGATGTTACTCGTCGCCCGTTCGCGACGGATGTGCTGTTCGCGCGTCTGGAGCGTGAGGGTGTACGACCGCGTCCCGTCCGAATCTTCGGAGACGCCGACCAGCCGCCCCGGGACCTGCCGAAGGAACTCCTCTCGACAGGCGAACAGGCCGAGCCCCATCCCGTAGGCCGCCGGCAGACCGAGGACGCTCGCGTCGCCGACGACGATGTCGGCTCCGACCTCTCCCGGCGACTGCAACACCGAGAGTGCGACTGGATCCGAACCGAGACAGAACAGCGTATCGCGATCCTCGAGAAGCGAACCGATCTCCGCGAGGTTTTCCTCGATGATGCCGTCCGGCGTGGGGGTCTCGAGGTGGACCATCACGACGTCGTCGTCGATGGCGCGTTCGATCTCTTCGACCGTCGTCACGCCGTCGTCCGTCGCGAACTCGGAGACGGTCATGTCGGCACCGTCGACGTAGTTCTCGAGGACGGAGCGTCGTTCGGCTCGAAGATAGTCCGGGACCAGTACGCGCGAGCCGGAGGTCTGGCGCAGGCGAGCGGCGAGCGTCGCAGCCTCGCCGAGGGCCGTCGCGGCGTCGTACATCGAGCAGTTCGCGATCTCGAGGCCGGTCAGTTCGGCGAGCAGGGACTGGTACTCGAACAGCACCTGGAGAAAGCCCTGTGTCACCTCGGGCTGGTACTGGGTGTACGACGTGATGAACTCCGACCGCTGTGAGATGTGGTCGACGATCGACGGGACGTAGTGTGCGTAGTACCCCCGGCCGAGGAACTCGGTCGGAGTCTCGTTTTTCGACAGCGTTTCGGTGAGTTGCTGTCGCGTCTCCTGTTCGGAGGCCGACTCGATGTCGAACTCACCGTCGTACCGGATCGACTCCGGGATGTCGAACAGTTCCTCGACGGAATCCGCGCCGATCGCCGAGAGCATCTCGTCGACCTGGGATTCCGTGTGCGGAGCGTACGGAGTCCCATCGGACTCCGCGTAAATCTCTTCGGCTCGGCTCGTGAGTGTCGTCTTGCGGGACATTGTCTTAGATCTGGTCGCGATACTCCTCGGGGGAGAGGAGATGGTCCGTCCCCTCGCTCGGCTCGAGTTCCATCATCCATCCGTCGTCGAACGGACTCTCGTTGATCAGTTCGGGTTCGTCAAATACGTCTTCGTTGACGGCCGTGACCGTCCCCGCGACCGGCGAATACAGGTCTGAGACGGCTTTGATGCTCTCGACGACGCCGAACTCTTCACCGCGATCGAGTTCGTCGCCTTCCGACGGCAGGTCGACGAACACGATGTCCCCGAGTTCGTCCTGTGCGAAGTCGGAGATACCGACGCGAACGTTGCCGTCCGTCGTTTCGATCCATTCGTGCGATTCAGCGTACCGTAGTTCGTCTGGGACAGTGAATTCCATTGTTATTCCTCGGATGTGGTTTCTAAGGTGTTAAGAAACCGTTGATCGGCGATCGTTGCGCTCTTTTCTCGACCTCGGATCTCGACGCTAATTTCTGTTCCGATCTCGGCAATCTCCGTCTCGACGTATCCGAACGCGATCGGGACGTCGAACGTCGGACTCATCGTCCCGCTCGTGACGTGTCCGACCTCTTCGCCGTCTTTGCAGATGGGATAGCCGGCCCGCGCGATCGCCCGCTCCTCGAGACGGATGCCGACCATCTCCTCGTCGAGGCCGTCGTCTTCTTGCTCGACCAGCGCCTCCTTTCCGACGAACTCAGCCTTCGAGAGGTCGACGACGAATCCGAGACCGGCCTCGAGGGGCGTTCGTGGTTCCGATTCGGGGTCGAAGTCCTGGCCGGACAGCAACAGCCCCGCCTCGAGGCGCAGCGTATCTCGCGCGCCGAGTCCGCAGGCCTGGACGTCGGAGAAGGTCTGCCAGATGTCTTCGGACTCGCTCGCCGGGAAGAAGATCTCGAATCCGTCTTCCCCGGTGTAGCCGGTTCGGGCGACGAGCGAGTCGACGCCGTCGATCTCGGTTCGTATCGTCGAGAACCGTCCGAGATCGCCGACCGACTCGGCAGCCACATCGTCGACCGTCTCGACGGCGTCGGGGCCCTGAACTGCGATCAGTCCCGTTTCCTCGGTGACGTTCTCCACGTCGGCGTCCAGATCACGGCGCGACGCCGCTTCCGACCACCGGTTTGCCATCCGTTCGTCGTTTCCCGCATTTGGGACAAACAGGTAGCCGTCACGGTCCGGATAGCGATAGACGACGGTGTCGTCGAGGAGGATCCCGTCGTCGTCGAGAATACAGGAGTACTGTGCGTCACCTGCGTCTAACTTCTCGACGTCGTTCGTCGTCAGTACGTTCATCAGCTCCGTCGCATCGGGGCCATCGACTCTCACCTCGCCCATGTGGCTCACATCGAATCGCCCGACCGACTCACGGACTGCCACGTGTTCGGTGCGAATACTGTCGAACTGCACTGGCATCTCCCACCCGTTAAAATCAGTGAGATCTGCATCGGCATCACAGTGTAACTGATGGAGCGGTGTCTTGTTCAGCGGCACGTCTTATCCTTTCTGAAAGATGAATAAATAGATTTCGTATGATCAAGCCCCACCCGCACTGTAATCCAACGCTCGTACTGTTCGAACGGTACGAGAATACCGTCGGGCGGGAGAAACGACGAGACTGCCCCCGTGTTCGAACGCGGATCGTCGCAGCCGAGAAGCGACCGGCGGATCGACCCGTCCGAGAAGCGACCGGCGGATCGACCCGTCCGAGAAGCGACCGGCTTAGCTCATTCGCGTGACGTCGTATCCTTCGTCGCGAATCGCGTCGACGATCCGGTCCGTCTGCGCGGAGCCGCTCGTCTCGATGCGAAACTCGAGATACGCGTTTTCGACGCCGAGTTCTTTGACCGACCGCTCGTGGTTTACGTCTCGAATGTTGGCGCCGTACTCGGCGATCAGCTCGGAGAGGGTGGTCATCTCCCCGGGCTGGTCGACGATGTGTACCTGCAGCTTCACGAGTTGGCCACGGTGGGTGAGTCCGTGGGTCAAAATTCGCTGGAGGTCGTTCATGCTCAGGTTGCCCCCGGACAGCAACGAGACGACGGTCTCACCCTCGACGTCGATCGCTCCGGACTGCAGCGCCGCGACCGGCACCGCTCCCGCACCCTCGGTCAGTTGCTTCGTTCGCTCGAGCAAGAACAGGACGCTTTCGGCGACTGCAGTGTCCGAAACCGTCACGACCTCGTCGACGTACGTCTCGATCGCGTCGAGTGTGAGCGACGAGATGCCGCCGGTCGCGATACCGTCCGCGATCGTCTGTACGGAGTCGATCGTCTGCGGTTCGCCCTTCTGGAGACTCTGTGGGACGGTCGACGCTCCGTCGACCTGGACGCCAATTATTCGCGTTTCCGGCGAGCGTTCCCCGATAGCCGTGGCGACACCTGCGATCAGTCCACCGCCGCCGATCGGAACGATCACCGTGTCCGCATCCGGAACCTGCGAGAGGATCTCGAGCCCGATCGTTCCCTGTCCCGCCACGATGTCCGGATCGTCGTAGGCGTGGACGAAGACGCTCTCCTCGGTGACGAGTGACTGTGCGTGGTCCATCGCTTCGCGGAAGTTCCGACCGTGGAGGACGACGTCCGCGCCGTAGCTCTCCGTCGCGTCGATCTTCGCCTGTGGCGCGTTCTTCGGCATGACGATCGTCGAGCGGAGTCCGGTTTTCGTCGCGGTGAGCGCGACGCCCTGTGCGTGGTTGCCCGCGCTCGCAGCGATCGCCTCCGTCGTCCTGGGCGACGATTTCGAAACCCGTTTGAGCTTGTTGTACGCTCCCCGGGTTTTGAACGATCCAGTGCGCTGGAGGTGTTCCATTTTGAGTCGGACGTCGGCACCGATTTCCTCGTCGAGCAGCCTGCTCGTTTCGATGGGCGTTTCCCGAACGACCGACTCGTCGTCGAACCGGTCGGAGGCCGCTTCGATGTCCGATACCGTTACCGTCATGGCGTCGCTGGCTCTCCCTCCGTGCCGGCCGATCCGTCGACGATCGTCGTGTCGACGGTTCGGTCGGCAGTCGCCGTCGTTTCGTCCACCCGGTCAGGTCGGGTAGTCCGTCCGTTTCCGCTCCGCAAGCTGGCCGGAGTACGGGCTGTCATACACACGCTCTAACTGTCCTCGTTTCGTGTATTTATATGTATACCCTGTCTCGAGGGGTTCCAGGTCCGGACGTCGGTGCGAACAGATTCGGTTTGATTCTCTCTAACCCTCGAGGGACCACTCGACACGACGATACCGACCGAGTGAGGCACTATCCGCCGAATTGACGCTGATACACCCTCCAACCGATGGCCCCGAAGACGACGCAATACCCAAAACGGGGAACGACGTATTCCCCAGACCGGGCCCTCCCGGAGGGCGGCTCTCGGGGGTCGAAACGTTGCGGTGAACCGATCTACCCGCTGGTCTGATGTCTTGATGTGCGGGCTGGTCTGGTGTCCCGATATGCCAGCGCCACCCCGAACGCACTGCGATCGTATCGGATAGACGATGGCAGACGCTCGGCCCGGCGGTATTGGCATCCCTCGGGAGTACCACGACCGGCTTCCCGGCGGATCGGTCGACCGCTCGTGCGACGGAGCCGACCCTCCTCTGAACCGACCGCCGGTACGCATGATTCGTCCCTGTCCCGACCGTCGGTACGCATGATTCGTCCCTGACTCGACCGTCGGTCCGCGTAGCGTTTTACAGGCGCGAGGTCGGTTCGTTCGTTGTTTCTAGAACGCAGGTGCGTGGTGTGAACGACTTCCTGCCGAGCGGCGGCCGTCGGGGCCGGTCTGTCGTCGTTGTCGTCCATCACTGCACTCCCGCTCGCGAAACGGCGGTTGGCAGTTCAGTGTCGGTCACTCGCAGTCCTGTGTCTGTCACTCACAGTTCAGTGTCGATCACTCGAGTGCGAGCAGTGAGTACCGAGAGACGCGAGCGTGTTCCCCACTTTGGGTAACAATTGTGAACGAGATCCGGCTTCGGTTCCCTGACCGACGGTCTGGACGCGGGAAAATTGGCTCCAAAATCGGTATCCTCCCCGATGTCGTTGCGATTCGATTCGACACCCGCATCTCGAGAGGGATCGTTTTGCTCCTTTCAAATCCTGTGTGGGTGTCTCACGAGCCCGAATTATCGAAAATTGTGGCCCCTGGTACCAACCAACTCTATTACGCGCGTATTATTGTAAATCTCCAGAATGGGGAAATCGAGCCGTGCACTATCGGCCGAAACCGACCGTACTGGGACGACGTACGCGTCTCGCACATGGTTTTTCACGTTGTGTTGGTGTAAGAAACGTGTCCCACAAATATAAGAGCGCGTGACCGGTAGTAGACGACGTAACATGGCACAACGCTCTCTTGGAGAACGAGGTTATATCGTCGGTGGTGAATCCCGGTTCAGTGACGAAACCGTTCCGGTGTACAACCCCGCGACGAACGAACAGATCGGGTCGGTGCCCGAGGCGGGTGCAGATGGCGTCGACGAAGCGATCGAAGCCGCGCAGTCGGTCCAGACCGAATGGGCGGAGTACGACGCCGTCGAACGCGGACAGATCCTGACTGCGATCGCCGAACGAATCCGCGAAGAGGCAGATCGCATCGCGGAAGTCGAGACCCTGGAGGAAGGGCGCCCGGTGACGGAGTCGTATCACCAGGTACACGGTGCGTCCCACTACTTCGAGTACTACGCCGGCCTTACGGACAAAATCGAGGGTGAGCAGATACCGCTTCCCGGCGAGACCAACCGACTCGATTACACCGTTCGCGAACCGTACGGCGTTACCGGCCACATCGTCCCGTGGAACGCATCGTTCGTCCTCGCAGCACGAAGCTTCGGCCCGGCGCTCGCGGCGGGGAATACGGTCGTGGCGAAATCCCCGTCCGCCGCACCGATCTCGCTGCTCGAACTCACGGAACTGGCACACGAGGCCGGCCTCCCCGAGGGTGTGTTGAACACGGTGACGGGACGGGGGTCGACGACCGGCGACGCGCTGGTCACCGACGACCGACTCGACGCGATCGAGTTCACCGGTTCCACGAGTACGGGAAAGCGAGTGATGAAGGCGGCTGCCGAACGCGTCAACCCCGTCCACCTGGAATTAGGTGGTAAAGGGGCGAACATCGTGTTCGAGGACGCGGACCTCGAGGACGCGGTCGAAAGCGTCGTCGCCACGTACCAGAACTCCGGTCAGATCTGCTACGCTCCGACCAGAATCTTCGTCCAGGACGGCGTCTACGAGGAGTTCACCGACCTTGCTGCGACGCGGGTCGACGACCTCGCACTCGGTCCCGGCATCGACGATCCGGATATGGGGCCGCTCATCGACGAATCGGCACAGAGCAACGTCATCTCCTACGTCGACTCGGCCGTCGAGAACGGCGCTCGCGTGCTGGCCGGTGGCGAGGCTCCCGACCGGGAGGGGAACTTCTACGAACCGACGCTCGTCGATCAGGTCGAGGACGAGTCGGCGATCGCCTGTGACGAAATCTTCGGTCCGGTGTTGACGGTCCACCGGTTCGAGACGGCCAGCGAGGCCGTAGAACGGGCAAACGATACGGAGTACGGTCTCAACAACGTCGTCTGGACGAACGACCTCTCGCGTGCACACAACGTCGCACACGGTCTCGAGAGCGGTACCGTTCAGGTCAACGAGTACCCGGTTCTCTCTCCGGCCGCCGTCTCCGGTGGCTACAAGGAAAGCGGTATCGGCCGCTCGAAGGGGATTCAGGCGCTCGAGTCGTTCACGCAGGTGAAAAACGTGATCGTCTCGCTCGGCGACCTCGAGTAAATTCGCCGTTCGAGCGCACTCGATGCGCTCGATTCGCAGCCGTTCGACAACGCTTTTGTCCGGGACTCGTCTACCTCTGTTTAGAGATGACTGTTCGAATCTTGCACTTCTCCGATATCGAAAACGCCTACAACGATGCGGAGCGTCTCGGCCGTCTCGCCGGTTCGATCGAAGCGCTTCGGGACGAACGGACGCTCGTCGTCGGAACCGGCGACGACGTCGGACCGAGTATCCTTTCTATCGTGACTGACGGTCGGCAGGCGATAGACTTCTTCGAGCACGTCAGACCCGACGCTTCGACGTTCGGAAACCACGACCTGGACTACGGCATCGAGGCGTTACTGGAAGTCGTCGAGCGGTCCCCCCAGACGTGGGTCTGTGCGAACGCGCGACGAAACGGTGTAGCGTTCGGTGCGGACGCCGGCATCGTTCCTTCGGCCGTGGTCGAAGCAGGCGGCCGTCGGATCGGCGTCTTCGGCCTGCTCGACCCCGAGACGCCGGCCGTCACACCACCGTCCGTCGATATCGAGGTTACCGATCCGATCGAGGCCGCTCGAGACGCGGTTGACTCCCTCCGGGAGCGGGGCGTTGATCACGTCGTCGCGCTCGCACACATCCAGGGAATCGACGACCTCGCACGATCGGTCGACGTCGACGTCATCCTCGCGGGTCACGTCCACAGCGAACGAATCGATCGAGTCGGCGGGACGCTGATCACGCGGCCGGGCGCTGGCGGGCGGAGGCTCGTGGAGGTCACGTTCGAGGACGGCTCGTGGGCCGCCCGAACGCACGAGGTAGAGGCCGGTCCGCTCGACGAGGAACTCGAGACGGTCTTCGAACAACGGCTCCCGGAGGAGTATCGCCGCGTTCTCGCCGACATCGATCGTTCGGACGCCGGAACGGCGGTCGACGGTGAACTCGAGGACGACCTTCCGGAGCGCATCGTCGCGGAGGCCTACAGGTGGGCGACGGGAGCCGACGTCGGGATCCAGCACAGCGGCGGAATCAACGACGGCTCGCGGTTTGCTGGCGAGGTGACTGCCGCGGACCTCGTCGGCGTCGTTCCCTATCAGGATCCGGTCGTGGCGGTTTCGATCTCCGGGGACGAACTGCTGAACGTCGTTCGGTCGGAAGACGGGTTCGGACTGGGGGGATACATGTCCGGAATCTCGGTCGAGCGGCGAGACGGTGCGGTCGTCGACGTGCTGATCGGCGGGGAGCCGATCGATCCGGACGCATCCTACACGCTCGCGACGACGGAGTTTTTCCTCGAGTCCGAGGACGGGCTGGGTTCGCTGGACGGATCACGGCGAATCGAGTCCACGGCCGGCTCACAGTACGACGTCCTGATCGAGTACGTCGAACAGGTCGGCGTGGACCCAGAGAGCATTTCGGCCCTCGAAGTCTGAGACGGTTTACTGGAAGCCACTGCCGGAGCGACCGGGCGCCGCCCCGCGGTCGCTTCGGTACACAGGTACAGCAATCCGTATCAACCGAACCGGCGCGACACACTCTTCTCGAGTTATTCCGACCGCTGTCGTTCGGAACGCGAAAAATCGATCCGTGTGAACCCCCCGGCTAGTCCGAATCGTACTTCGGATCGAGCACGTCGCGCAGTGCGTCACCGAGGAAGTTCAGGCTCAACACGGTCAGCATGATGGCCACACCAGGGAAAAACGCCAGCCAGAACGAATCACCGAGATACTGCTGTCCCTCGAGGATCATGAGACCGAACGACGGCGTCGGCGGCTGGGAGCCGACTCCGAGGAACGACAGTGCCGCCTCGTCGAGAATCGCGAAGGCGAACACGATCGTTGCCTGCACGATAAGCGTCGGTGCCGCGTTCGGGAGTAGATACCGTCTGATAATCTTGAAATTGCTCGAGCCGGCGGCTCTGGCGCTCATGATGTACTCCTCTTCTTTGATACTCAGGACTGTCCCGTGAGCGAGGCGGGCGAATCCGGGCACTTGCGCGATCGAGATCGCGATGATCACGTTTCGAAGACTCGGTCCGAGGACGGACATGATAACCAACGCCAGGATGATTCCTGGGAAGGCCAGCAGTGCGTCGATAAATCGCATTAGGACCGTCTCGATGGGCGTCTTCGAGTAGAAGCCAGCAGTGAGTCCGATGGAGATACCTACGGTCATCGCGAGGATGATTACACTCAATCCAACGAACAGGCTAATTCGAGCACCGTAGATAATCCGCGTGAGGATGTCCCGCCCGAAGCTGTCCGTTCCGAACGGGTGCTGTAGAGACGGTGAGGCGAAGGTGTTCGCGTAGTTCGGATCTGCTGGATCGTAGGGGGCGACCAGCGGAGCGAATATCGCCAGTGCGATGACGATGCCGAGGAACCCGAGACTCAGGCGAGCCGTGTTCTGTCTCAACAGTTCGTGTAGCAACGTGACGTGTCGGTGCTCGACGAACGGAATCAGTTGCAAGTTGTCCGTTAATCGATCGCGTTCGGTACCGACGCTCATTAGTGTTCACCTCCGTACTTGATTCGTGGATCGACGAGCCCGTATGCCACGTCAGCAATCAGATTGAACACCAGATACGCGGTCGCATAGAGGAGGACGACCGCTTGCATGACCGGGTAGTCCCGGCCCACGACGGAGTTGAGCATCAATCGACCCAGTCCCGGCATGGCGAACACCTCCTCTATTATCACGGTCGCACCGAGCACGTACCCCATCTGGAGCATCACGATCGTGATAACGGGGATCAGTGCGTTCTTGAAGACGATCGACCGGTTTACCATCTTCTCCGGGAGTCCTTTCGCACGAGCGACGTGGACGTACTCCTCGGAGTAAATGTCCAGCATACTCGAGCGAAGAATGCGAGTCACGTGTGCCGCCAGTGCCGTTCCCAAGGCGAGAGAGGGTAACACCATCGACTTCAGCGTCAGGCTCCAGTCGGAGAACATTTGTCCGCTAGCGGTGATCGGAAGCCATCCGAGCTCAACCGAGAAGAGTTTGATCAGGAGAATCGCCAGGAAGAAATTCGGGATCGACAGTCCGACGAACGCGAGGACCGTCGCGGTGTGGTCCTTCCAGGTGTATTGCTCGACGGCGCTTATGTATCCGGCCGGAACCGCGATCATGACCGAGATGGCTACCGAGAAAAACCCGAGCATCAGGGTGACCGGAAGTCGCGACGCGATCAAACTCGCCACTGGTTGGTTAGTGGTGATACTGGTCCCGAGTGAACCGGTGAGAATCCCCTGGATCCACAGCAGGTACTGTACGTAAAGCGGTTCGTTCAGGTTGTATCGGTCTCTGAACTCCCTGATCGCCTCGTCCCCTGCCTGTCCGGAGAGCAAGGCCTCCGGTCCTCCTTCCGGCAGGTGGATGATGTAGAAGACGATGACCGATACCAGGAACAACACGACCGGTATCTGTACGACTCGGCGGAGGATGAAGTCCCGGAGATCACTGTCCATCGACGTCACCCCCGTTCGCGTTCGCACTGACTACCTGATCGGTCCCATCTCCCTCCGAATCTGCTGTCGGAGACGGTCTCCCGTCGGCGATCGTCGTCTTCGCGTACTGTTCGTACTCGCCTTCGATCGGCGGATCTCCCTCCTCGAAGTGGTGACAGGAAACGAGACGGCCGTCCTGCAGTTCGACGGGATCGGGATACTCCTCTTCGCAGATATCGCCGATGTACGCCGGACACCGCGTGTGAAACGGGCACCCGCTCGGCGGGTCGAGCGGGCTCGGTGGTTCCCCTTCGGTAATCTCGGTTTCGGCGGGGTCGTCGTCGGGATGTGACCGAGGGATCGCTCGTTTGAGTTCTCGAGTGTACGGATGCTGCGGGTTCGTGAATACGGCTTCGCTGTCGCCGAGTTCGGTAATGTGCCCGAGATAGAGTACCATCACCCTGTCGCTTATGTACCGGACCACGGAGAGGTCGTGGGCGATGAACAGAAGCGAGAGTTCGAACTCTTCCTGGATCTCCTCGAGCATCGTGATGATGTTCGACTGAACGCTGACGTCGAGGCCCGTCACCGGTTCGTCGGCGACGATCAGGTCCGGATTGGACGCGATGGCCCGTCCGATAACGACGCGCTGTTTCTGTCCGCCGCTGAGTTCGTGGGGGTACCGATCTTTGACCGTCTTCGGGAGGTCGATCTGTTCTAGGAGGTCGTCGGTTCGCTGTGCTAACTCCGCCTTGTCGAAATCGTAGAAGTTCTCGAGTGGCTCGTTGAGGAGGTGTTTGATCTTCATCTTCGGATTGAGGGCGGAGGTGGGATCCTGGAAGATGAACTGCATCTCGGTCCGCTTTTTTCGCATCTGTCGTCCGGAGAGGTCCGTGACCGACTCCCCTTTGAACCGTACGTCACCGGACGTGGGCTCGATCAACCGGAGGATGCTCTTTCCCATCGTACTTTTCCCACAGCCACTTTCTCCGACGACGCCGATGGTCTCGTTTTCCATCAGTTCGAACGAAACGCCGTCGACGGCTTTCACGTACGAATCGTCCGAGCGGCGCAACAGCGTATCGAGCAGGGATCCGCCGGATCCCGCCGAGAAGTATTTGGTGAGCTCTTCGACCTCGAGCACCGGTGTATCGCTGTCCGTCATGGTTGATCAACTTTCATGTTGTATTCCTGGTCAGTGTGGAGTAGACACGCTACCTCTCCGCCGTCCCCGTCCGGGAGAAGTTCCGGTTCGACGACCGAACACTCCTCCATCGCCTCGGAACATCGTGGGTGAAACTGACAGCCAGACGGGCGCTCCGATCCGACGGGCATCGACCCCGGAATCGTGTTCAACTCCTCTCCCATCGTGAGGTGGGGGCTGCACTTGAGGAGGTTCTTCGTGTAGGGATGTTTCGGATCGTCGAAAATACCGGCGACGTCGGACTTCTCTGCGACCGTCCCCGCGTACAGAACCATCACCCGCTCGCAGAGTTCGGCGACGAGCCCGAGTTCGTGAGTGATGACCATGAGCGCGGTATCGTTACTCGTCACGTCCCGCAACAGGTTGACGATCTGGGCCTGCGTGCTGACGTCGAGTGCCGTCGTCGGCTCGTCGGCGATGATGAGGGATGGCTCACACGAAAGCGCCATCGCGATGAGGACGCGCTGGCGCATCCCGCCGGAGTACTCGCTCGGATAGTCGTCGAACCGGTTTGCCGCGTCCGGGATACCGACGTCCGCGAGCAGAGAGATAGCCCGTTGTCGTCTGTCGTTCTCGTCGTCGCCGTACCCGTGAATCCGCATCGTTTCGACGATCTGCTCGCCGATCGTACTGGTCGGGTTCAGCGACGAGAGGGGATCCTGTGGAATCCACGCGATCTCGTTGCCCCGTATCGAGGCCATCTCGTCTTCGCTCTTCGCAAGGAGGTCCTCGCCGTTCAGGCGGATCGAACTATCGTCGGTGATCACACCCGGATATTCGACGAGCTGAAGGATAGACAATCCAGTAACGCTCTTTCCTGCACCACTTTCCCCGACAACACCGATTCGTTCGCCCTTGTCGATCGTAAACGAGACGTCGTCTACTGCGGTCACCGTTCCGTCTTTCGTTCGAAACTCGGTGCAGAGATTTTCGACTTCTAACAGGGCCATCCTGCTGAAGGCATGCAGCGCATTCCATTTATTAGTATGCATCTTCCCGTCTAGCGAAGCGCTAGGTTCTGGGGCTAGCGCCGTGGATTTCCGGGCTGAACTCGTCGATTGAATCTCTACTTTCTCCGATGGATACCGCTGTGGCGTGTCCGAATCAGTTGTTTTCGTGCGATTCTTCCTCGGAGTCCTCCAGAACCGTCAGGACCGGTTCGCGTATATCTGCTCGTCGCTGTGGCTGTATATCTCGAGTTTGTTTCCGAACGGGTCCTCACAGTAGGTGAGTTCGTACTCCTCGTCGGGAAAGATCTCCCAGACGTCGGCGTAGTGGTCCCCGCCTTGTTCGTCGATTCGGCCGGCGAGTTCCTCGACGTCTGGATCGACGAGACAGAGGTGCGCCCAGCCGGCACGCTGTGGCTCTATCGATGCACGCTCTTCGGTCTCCGCGAACTCGAGAAACTCGACAGCGACGCCGGACGAGGTCGAGAGGTGAGCGATCGTGAGTTGTTCGAACTCTCCCAGTGCATCCGTCAGTAGTTCACCGACGTGGTCGTCGTCGGGTTCGAACGTCGCCGGTGGTGAACTCACCGTGAATCCGAGGACGTTCCGATACCAGTCGATCGCGGCGTCGATGTCCGGCACCGTCAGTCCGACGTGTGCCATCCCTCGTGGGTACGTTGCCATGTCACAACCGTTCACGGAGCCGGATATTAACCTTGCCGTGACGCGAACACTCGGTATTTTTTTGGTGATACAGCGTGAGGTCCCGCTATGTCTTCGTTACTACCGGGACGGACGGCTGTCGTCACCGGCGCATCCAGTGGTATCGGACGAGCGATCGCGCTTCGATTCGCGGCAAACGGCGCAGACGTCGTGATCGCCGACGTTCGCGAGGAGCCGAGAAGCGGCGGCACGCCCACCCACGAGAAGATCGTCGAGGAGACGGGCGCCGAGGCCGCGTTCGTCGAATGTGACGTCACGTCGTTCGACGACGTTCAGACGGCCGTGACGCGTGCGGAGGAGTTCGGTGGCATCGACATCATGGTTAACAACGCCGGAATCGGCCTGTTCGGTGACTTCCTGGACGTCACCGAGGAAGAGTTCGATCAGATGATGGCAATCAACCAGAAGGGGGTCTTCTTCGGCTGTCAGGCCGCGATCCCGCCGATGCTCGAGCAGGGCCACGGACGGATCATCAACATGTCCAGTCTCGCCGGCGTTCGCGGCTGGGCACAGTCCTCGACCTACTGTATGAGCAAGGGGGCCGTGAAACTGCTCACGTACACGCTCGCCACCGAGTTCGGGGCCGACGGGATCCGGACGAACGCGATCCACCCGGGAACGATCGAGACCGAGATGACCCAGACCGATCTCGACCACGACAGCGGTGAGGACGAGGAAACGCTCGAACGAATCGCACTCAACGAAGTCGGCGCACCCGAGGACGTCGCCAACTCGGCACTGTTTCTGGCCTCGGACCTCGGTTCGTACATCAACGGCCACTCGCTGATGGTCGACGGCGGGATGGCGAACATCCAGACCTGATTCTTCCTGCCCGGGGAAACCCACCAGACACACCGATCACACTCGAGACGCCGTCGCGAAAACACCCTTTCTCCAGTCCGCTCCGTCGCGGAAAACACCTTCTCCAGTCTGCTCCATCGCGTGATTACTCGAGTCGGCGCTCCGGGACCATCGGTCCGAACCGCGAATAAGGTGGAATCGGCACTCGAGGGACCGGCCAAGCGACGGGACGAACCGTTATGCGATTCGTTCGATCGCTCGCTGGAGTTCGTCGCGTCCGGGCATGACCTCGTTCTCGAGCGTCGGGGCGGACGGAACCGGCGTGTCCGGCCAGCCGACGCGTTGCGGGGGCTTGTCGAGGTAGTAGAAGGCGGTCTCGTTCACCCTGGAGATGATCTCGGCGTGAGTCCCATAGGAGAGGGGACTCTCGTCGGCGACGACCAGTCGGCCCGTCTTTTTGACGCTCTCGGCGATCGTCTCGTGATCGAGTGGGTACAGCGAACGGGGGTCGATGACCTCGACGCTCACGTCGCCCTCGAGTTGCTCCGCGAGCTCGAGCGAGTCGCCGACGAACGCCTGCGTGGCGACGACGGTGACGTCCTCGCCTGCGCGCTCGACGCTCGCCTCCCCGATTGGAACCGTGAAGTCCTCGTCGGTGGGCACTTCGTCTTTCATCGTGTACGTCCGCTTGTTCTCGAGGAAGAAGACGGGATCGTCCGATCGGATCGCGGACTTCATCAGTCCCTTCGCGGCTGCGGGCGTTCCCGGCGTCACGACCTTCGATCCGGTCATGTGTGAGAGGAACGTGTGGGTGGTCTTCGAGTGCTGGGCGGCGGCGCTGAGGCCCGCACCCTCGGATGCACGAACCACGAGCGGAACCGTCAGTTGCCCGCCGAACATGTAGTGCATCTTCGTCATCTGGTTGAGCATCTGCTCGCAGGCGACGCCGAAGAAGTCCGCGTACATGATGTCGACGACGGGACGAAGTCCCGTGGCGGCCGCCCCGACACCGGCCCCGACGAAGCCGTTTTCGGCAAGCGGTGCGTCGCGAACGCGTTCCGCGCCGAAATCGTCGTACAGTCCTTCCGTGATGTTACTCACGTGGCCGGATTCGCCGACGTCTTCTCCCCAGATCACGACATCGTCGTCGCGCTCGAGTTCCTCGCGGAGTGCCTGGTTGATCGCCTCTCGCAGTGATATCGTCTCGGTCTGTGTGATAGTCTGGCTCATAGCTGATCCCTCCCGAGGTTCGCCCGGTGGTACTCGATGTCCGGGGCAGGTTCGGTGAAGACGTCTTCGTAGGCCTGTTCCGGCTCCGGCGGCTCGCCGTTTCGCGCACGTTCGACCGCCTCGTCGAGTTCGGCCTCGATTCGGTCTTCGATCTCCTCGAACTGCTCGGCCGTGAGTTCGCCCTGTTCGATCAGTTCGTCTTTGAACGTCTCGATCGCGTCTCGGTCTTTCCAGTACTCGAGTTCCTCCTCGGGCAGAGGCATGTCGAGTCCTTCCGAGTGTGGGTTGTACCGGAAGGTCTCGGCGACGACGATCGACGGCCCCTCGCCCTCGAGTGCGCGCTGTTTCGCGTCCGAAACGGCTTCGTAGACGTCGACGACGTCCATTCCGTCGACCGTCTCCGCCGGAATACCGTAGGCGTCTCCGAAGTCCTCGAAGTCCGTGTTGCGGAAGATGCGTTCCGCGGGCATCCCCTCGGCGTAGTTGTTCTTCTCGACCAGGTAGATCACCGGCAGGTCCCAGGCGGCACCGAGCGTGATCGCCTCGTGGACTTGCCCTTCCGAGACCGCACCCTCGCCGTAAAACGCCAGCGCGACCGAGTCGTCACCCGCGAGCTTCTTCGTGACGCCCGCACCCGTGGCGATCGGCGCACCGGAGCCGACGACCCCGTTCGCTCCGAGCATGCCGGCGTTTACGTCCGCGATGTGCATCGATCCGCCCTTGCCCCGACAGAACCCGTCGTCTTTGGCCATCAGTTCGGCGAACATGCGGCTCGGATCGAGTCCCATCGCCACGCAGTGGCCGTGGCCGCGGTGGGTGCTCGTGATGTGATCGTTCGAGTCGAGCGTCGACGTCGCCCCGACCGCAACGGCCTCCTGGCCGATGTAGAGGTGGACGAATCCCGGAATTTCTCCGTCCGCGAACAGGTTGCTGGTCCGTTCTTCGAACCGCCGTAGCTTCACCATCGATTCGAGGGCGGCTACGCGACCGTCCTCGGTCTCGAGGGGTGAATCAATCATATATCTCCCTCATACTCGAGTGAAAAGGGAAAGACGACCATATAGTTACTGGAAGTTTCCCATTCATACGGATTACTGTCCCTGTTTACCGGCGCACCCGCGACCCGGGCGGCGGGTGCGCCGGCAATGACTTACAGTAAACCGTATCTGACGGCGAAGAAAATCGGTCCGCTTCGATCCGACGAACTCGCCTGTCCAATCGACGACCCTCCTATTCACGACGGTCGGCTGCGTCTTCGGTGAGCAATTCGGTTTCGATTCCGTCAGTTTCTCGCGTAAGAGTCGCTTACCGACTCGAGCGTCTCGTGGCGTTCGGTCGAGTACTCGATCGACAGTGGGGTGACGCTGACGTTTCCATCCATGACGACCTGCCTGTCAGTTCCGACCCGATCCGGGAGGTCTCCGTTCGCCATTCGTTCCCAGACTCGGTCGGAGATGATCACCTCGTCGTTCTCTCGTTTGGCGTCCATGAGGTACGTGGGAGACGGCGTCGTGAGTTCCATGGTCGGTGACGCGTCGACGAACGGACTCGGGGCGTTGACGTTCAGGTAATCGATCGATTCGAACGCGCCGGAGCCGGTGAGATGGTCGATCAGATGCGTGGTCGCGTCGTTCGCCTCCGAGAGCAGTTCCGGTTCGATACTCCCACCCATCGCGATCGTGTTGCCGGTGATCCCCGTTTCGTCTTCTGATTCCGGGAGGTAAAGCGACGCTGCGATCGCCGGCACGCCGAAGTACGCGGCTTCCACGGCGGCGCTTACGGTCCCCGATCGGCCGATACTGTAGCTCCCCAGATTCGCCCCGATGTTGACCCCGGAGACGACGAGGTCCGCGTTCGGGACCAGCGAACGCACGCCCGCGACGACGCAATCGGCGGGCGTTCCGTCGACGACGTATCCGAGTTCGTGCTCCTCGATACCGACGCGACCGGACATCGACCGACCCACGGCGCTCTGGTTCGACTTCGGTGCGACTGCCGTCACTGTGCCGACGGTGGAAAGCGATTCCCAGAGCGTTTGCAAACCGGGACTCTCGATGCCATCGTCGTTCGTCAGAATAATTTTCGGTTCGTCACTCATACCTGTCTACCAGCTCGATATCGTTCGGTATGGGGCCTCACGTTAAGACAGTACCGCATCGGGCGAGGTCCGGTATGGACTGTGACGGGACGAATCGTTTCCCAGCCCACGTGCTATCGGCGCTGAACGAACGCGGTTTCGCCGTCGAAACGCTTGCGCCCGTGACGACGCTTTCAGCCTCGTTTCCGGAAAAAACGGTGGTTCCGAGTAACCGATTTAAACGGTGTAAACGTCCGTCAGGTCGAGCATCTGCGCCTGCGGGTAGAACAGATCTCGATCCATGTGCGTGGCGTTTGCGAGTACGCGCGGCGTCTCCAGGTGGCCGAGGAAGACCCACGGGGCGTCCGCGAGCCCCATCTCGAACCCTTCTCGGACGATTTCCTCCCGTTGTGCGCGGTCTCGCTCCGTCCGAGACTGGTTGAGCAGTTCGTCGACCTGTTCGTTATGGTACCCCATGCTGTTGAGGTTGCTCTGTTCCGGGTTCTCGAACCAGTTGAATCCCTGTTCTGGGTCGGGACTCAGCCAGGAGATCCGGCTCAGGAGCAGGTCGTACTGCCCTTCGCTTTCGATGTCCGAGTGAGTTGCCCCGTCGACCGCTCTGAGGTTGATCTCGAGGCCGGCGTCGCTGAGGACCTGCTGGAGGACCTCGGCTCCCCGGGTGGCGTCGGAGGTGTTCATGTGCGTCAACTCGAGTTCCATGTCCGGCCAGCCGGCGTCCTCGAGCATCTGCTGGGCCTGGTCCGGATCGCCTTCGACCGGGAAGATGTCGAAGTCGTACGTGTCCCGATCGTCGTCTTGCGTGACCAGGTTCTGTGACAGACTCTCCGAGAACGGATCGTCGTCCGGAACGCCGTGACCGAAGAACGTATTGTTCACGTAGGCTTCCCGGTTGATCGCGGTCCCGATCGCTCGGCGAACCTCTCGGTCATCTAGTGCTTCGCGATACTCCTCGGTCCCCTGCTCTCCGCCGATGTAGATCCAGTCGAACGACCAGCTCGGCCGCATCTTCAGGGTTACGTTGTCGTCTTCCATGAGCCGATCGACCTCGTTGTACGGCGCATACGTCGCGACGTTGAGTTCGCCGGTCTGAACCATCTCGAGTCGGGACGTCGCGTCCGGGACGACCTCGAACTCTATTCGATCCGCGTATGCGGGACCGGCGTATCCGATCTCGTCTGCGGGGAGCCCGTCCTCGAACTTCTCCATCTCGGCTCTGGCACCCATATCCACGTCGACGACCTCGTACGGGCCGACCGAGACGGGGGTTGCGGCGAACTCCTCGTATCCCATCTCCTCGGCTGCCTCGCTCGAGATGACACTGATGTTGGTCAGGAGCCCGACCTGGAGCGGTGCGTAGTGGTCCTCGGTAATGATGTCGAACGTGTACTCGTCGACTTCCTCGGCGCCTTCGAACGGCGGCACCGGGAACATGAATCGCTTGGTCCACCCACCGCCGAACCCTTCGTCGAGGAGCGTGTTGATCGTCCAGACGAGGTCTTCGGCGGTCGCTTCACCGTACCCCTTGTGGAACTCCATCCCTTCTTTCAGTTCCACCCGCAACTGCGTCTCGTCGTCATCGACGTACTCCCAGCTCTCGGCAGCTCCGGGTCTGAGACTGACGGCGTCCGCGTCGTATCTCGCCAGCGTCGGCGCGACCTGGTTTTCCTGGACGCGCGAGGGCTCTCGTGCGTGTTGCATCGGGAACAGCGTCGTCCAGTCCTGCCTGATGCCGACTCTGAGCGTCCCGCCGAACTTGTCCTCGTCGTCGACGTCGGGGTCGTCTCCCGTCCCGTTGCCGGTCCCGTTTCCGTTTCCGCCGTTCCCCTCGCCGTTACCGCCGACGCAGCCTGCTAGTCCGACCGTCGCACCGACCATCGCCCCTGCACCTGCTTGTTTGAGAAAACTTCGCCTCAACTTCCCCTCTAACGGCTCTTTGTCAAGATCTGCCATGGTTCGCGAGCAAACAAACACAACCAACTATAATAATTATTTTGCTAGCCGGACCGGTCGATTCACATTTAAATGGATCGGGCACGCCTCCGCAGTCGGGCGTTTTCTCGTCGACAGGTGGCTCGACCCCCTCGAGTCGGAACTATCGATGGTGATACGGGTTGTTGTACCGATGTAACGGTACATCCGCCGCCCGGGTCGCGGGTGCGCCGGAACTGACGTACAGTAAATCGTACGAAACGCTCGAAACGAGTCCGCAAACGAACCGCTCGAAGGAAGCGTTACTCGAGCGGGTCCGGATAGAAGTCGAACGGGACGGTGATGCCGCCGCCGCTCGCGTAGCCGCCGTCGACGGTAATCGACTCGCCGTTGACGAAGGATGCGTAATCGCTGGCGAGGAAGACCGCTGGGCCCGCGATGTCGTCAGGCTGTCCGAGTCGGCCCTGTGGGACGTGCTCGAGGAACCGCTCCATCATCTCGTCCGGAACGCCGGCCGTCATCGGCGTTTCGATCGTGCCCGGGTGGATCGCGTTGACTCTGATTCCCGTCCGACCGAGACGCTGGGCCAGCGCGTAGGTCATCAGCTTCGTCGCTGCTTTCGCCATCGAGTAGACGACGGCCTTCCCGTTGCCCTGCCGTGCGTTCAGGCTCGCGACGTTGACGATCGAGCCACCCTCGCCCTGCTCCAGCATCCGCAATGCGGCGCGCTGGGAGAAAAAGAACGGCCCCATCGCGTTGACGTTCATGACATCGTGGAAGTCCTCGGGTGTGGCGTCGAAGAAGTCGTCCGCCGTTTCGAAGATGCCGGCGTTGTTGACCAGCGCGTCGACGCCGCCCAGTTCGTCGGCGACGTCGAGGGTCTCTTCGATGTCGTCGAGGTCGGTGACGTCACACTCGACGTACGCGGCCTCGACGTCCATCTCGTCGGAAATCTTCACGTGGGTCGGTTCCCCTTCCGGCGGCTCCTCTCTAATGTCGGCGATAACGACGTTCGCACCGTTTTCGGCTGCCTTGAGGGCGATGCCGCGGCCGTTTCCGCGCGCACCACCAGTTACGACTACAGTCTGGCCTTCGAGTAAATTAGCCATAGAGGTGAATCCCGGCAACAGCTTATATACGTTCCGTTTCGAGACCCGTCACGTCCGAGAGACCGCGTTTTTCGAACGGTGGAGCCGACGTCCCGGGTAGACTCGTCCTGCTAGGGATGAACACCCGTCCGTTTCACCCATCCGTTTCCCGGTGCTAGCCGGAGCTATCTTTTTTACGGTGGGTCGATATCTACCGAATACCAACCTATGAACGTTCGAAATCCAAACCGGTCGATCGAGCATGTCGAGTAACGACCCTGCGGTCCTCGGATCCTACTGGACGCTCGCCGGCGACGCCGACCCGAACACCGACCAGCTGTGGAGCCCGTGGGACTTCCGCGAGCGCGTCGAAACGGCTGCCGACGCCGGGTTCTCCGGAATCGGTATTCTGCACCCGGACCTCGAGCGAGTCCGTGAGCAGTACTCGCTCGCTGAGATGCGTGACATTCTGACGGAGAACGGAATCGAACACGTCGAACTCGAGTTCATCGACGACTGGTTCCTCGAGTCCGACGACGACCGCCGCGAGGAATCCGACCGGATCAGATCGATGCTCCTCGAGGCTGCCGAGGCCCTCGACGCCAGACACGTCAAGGTCGGAAACATCCCGCGAACCTCCCGTCCGCTCGATCAGGTCGAGGAGGCGTTCGTCGACCTCTGTGCGGACGCCGAGGCGTACGACACCCGGATCGGCCTCGAGTACATGGCTGCTGACGGGAACTTCGAGACGTTACAGGAGGCGATCGACCTCGTCCACAGCGCCGACGCAGACAACGGGGGTATCGTCCTCGACACCTGGCACGTGGCCAAAGGCGGGGCGAACTTCGACGACCTGCGGGATATCCCACGGGAGGATCTGCTGTGGGTCGAACTCAACGACGGCTACGTCGACCCCGACATGGGCCGGACGGAAGAGACGACGAACCACCGATTGCTGCCCGGCGAAGGGGAGTTCGACGTCGTCGGGTTCGTCGAAGCCGTCAGCGACGCCGGGTACGACGGGCCGTGGGGGGTCGAAGTTCTCAACGCGGAACTCCGAACGCTTCCGATGGCGGAGCTGTACGACCGGGGCTACGAAACGACGGCGTCAGTCCTCTCAGACGCGGGTCAGTGATCCGCCGGGGCGGGGAGTAACCCACCTACGCGTTCGCTCCTGCTAGGCGAGTGGCGCTAGCGGTGTAGAGGGACGGTTCGTGGCGCCTCGTTACAACGAGTTTTATAGTACACCGAGTTCCAACTGGTGCTATGGGCTACATTGTTCGGATGCCACAACTCGGGATGGAGATGGAGCAAGGAACGTTGCTGGAGTGGACGGTCGACGAAACCGACTCGGTTTCGGAAGGCGACGTCGTCGCGGAGATCGAATCGGAGAAAACAGTCGCTGACGTCGAGGCGCGGGAGGCCGGCGTTCTCCGTCGAGCGTATCTCGAGGAGGGCGAAACCGTCGAGCCGGGCGACCCGATCGGAATCGTCGCCGGCCCGGACGAGGAGATATCCGATCTCGAGGCGGAAATCGATTCGCCGGCCGTCGACACCGATGACGAATCCGAGCCCGCGTCGGAGCCGTCCGGCGGACAGGTGGAGACGGCCTCACACGCGGCCGACGCCGCGTCGGCGTCGGTCGTTCGGGCGTCGCCGCGTGCGCGAAAACGTGCCAACGAACTGGGCGTCGACCTCTCGGACGTCGACGGGTCCGGACCCGGCGGCGCGGTCGAGGCGGCGGACGTGAAATCGGCTGCGACGGCCGCGGCCGGGTCGCCGGCCGGCGAGAGTAGCGACGGGGCCGCTCCCCTGACGGTCGCCGACGAGAAGCCGCTCGGCTCGATGCGTCGAACGATCGCGGACCGACTCAGTCAGAGCTACCGGGAGGCGGTCCACGTGACCGAACATCGGAAGGCCGACGCCGAGTCGCTGTTCGCAGCAGCAGACGCGGCCGACGAGGCCCTCGAGGTCGACGTCTCCATCTCCGACGTGCTCCTCGCCGCACTGTCTGCGACGCTCGAGGAACACCCCGAGTTCAACGCCCGATTCGAGGACGACGTCCACCGCCTCTACGACGAACAGAACGTCGGCGTCGCCGTCGATATCGACTCCGGCCTGATCTCGCCCGTCGTCCCGGATATCGGCGAGAAGTCCCTCGCCGAGCTATCGACCGCCCGACGGGAGACGACGCGCAAAGCACTCGAGGGCGAGTACTCGATGGACGACCTGTCGAACGGGACGTTCACCGTCACCAACCTCGGCGTGCTGGGGATCGAATCGTTCGATCCGATCATCAACCCGCCACAGGTCGCCATCCTCGCGGTCAACGCGGTTCAGGACGTGGCCGTCCCTGACGGGGACGACGTCGCGTTCCGTCGCCAGCTTCCGTTCGATCTCTCGTTCGATCACCGGGTGGTCGACGGAGCCGACGCCGCCCGGTTCCTGGGAACGCTCGTCGAACACGTCGAAGACCCGTGGCCGTTGCTTCCCGACGACGTCGAACGCCTCGAGGCCGCACCGACCGACACGGAGATGCCCGGCCGATCCGTCACCGCTCGACTCGACGACGGGATGGCCGGAACGATTTCGGCCGGTTCGTTCAGCGTCGGGTACGACGAGCCCGAAGACATCGGCGGCTCGGAAACCGGTCCGACTCCCGTGGATCTCTTCCTGGGCTCGCTCGCCGCGTGTCTGACCGAATCGATCCAGTTTCAGGCCGTCCGCAAGAAGGATTTCGATCTCGCGGACATTTCGGTCGACGTCAGCGCAGAACCCGAACACGGGGGCGTCGAATCGATCGACGCGTTCGTCGAGATCGATATCGATGCCGACGACGACACCGTCGACGATCTGATCGAGTACGGCAAGCGCGGCTGTCACGTCTCCCAACTCGTTAGCGACGACGTTTCGGTCGACCTCCAGTGGCGGCGTCTCTAACGGTTCGGGTTCGGATTCGCGCCGTAAAACTTCTCCTCGAGAACGACTGGCCGAGCGATCCGGTTCAGGCGAGAAGGATCTGCAACAGGTACAGTTCCTCGTCTTCGGTGATCGAGTCCGACTCCATACACGCGTGTATCACCTTGTGCAGTAGCGCGGGGTCGTCGATTTCGACGCCCGACTGATCCGACCAGCTATCGAGTTTGTTCTCGAGTCGGTCGAGACGATCGAACAGCGAGGCGATCGACTCTCCCTCTACCGGCTGGGGTTCTGTCACGGTTTCGTCCGACGAGCCGGAGGACTCCTGCGGTCGAGAATCGATCGGCGTTCCCCCGTCCGGTTTCGTTTCTCGATTCGCGACGACCGCAGCCGCGATCCGCTGTCGGTCGTCCCACTCGAACCCTTCGATCGTGTTGACGCGTTTGCTGACGGTCGCGGCGGTTATCTCGAGCAAGTCGGCGAGTTCCCGCTGTGTCGCGCTCGGGTACTCGTTGATCTTTCGAAGCGTTTCAAACTGTATCTCGCTCAACGAGTCCGGATCGATCGGCATTTCCGCTTCGGACGGTGATCGAGAGTCGGACTCATCCGATTCGGCGGCGGATTCGACGTAGCTGGCGTCCCCGTACTCGCTCAGGACGCGCTGGACGAGTTCCGGAGTCGCCCCACTGACGTTCGCAACGAGGTCCTCGACCGACGCGTTCGGTTGGGAAGCCGCCTGGTCCAGTATTTTCTGATGAATGACAGCTCTCGGCCTCGTGTCTGTGTGACTCATGTTCCCATCTACCTGATCCAGTGAGTTCATAGGTAATAAATCTACTGGAGGGCGCAGTTCTTTCGAGCCTCGATATACAACTGCTAGAGACACTCGATTGTATCACCGGGTAATCCCCGAAACCGGGAGCTTAAGACGGATTGGATCCGTATCCGGCTGGCCTTCGTGTGGACGGCCGCCCCACCACTCCTTCGGGGCTGAATCGAAAGACGCGTACAGTTTGTGGTTTAGGAACGGAATAATCGGCAAGAGGTGAGATCACACCGGAGTCAACGTACCGTTTTTGGAATGATCGACCCGAAGGCAACCGAGAATTTGCGGTGGGGACCCATCGAACTACACTCTCCTCTTTCCCAGATTGTAAACGGTCGAGCGATTGTGACAGTCTCCGGCGGGGGACGGACCGCCTTTCTGTCGTCACCGCCGACCGATGCACCTGCCGGTCACGCTCGAGCACCCGAAGCGAACGGGTCGCCGCGACAACGAATCACAACCTTTATAATGCGCTGCTCCTAGTACAGAGTTGTACAAAATACAGCAGCCATCGCCCTGCCGTTTGATATCCCGGCCGGTCTCTTCCCTGTAAACACCGGATCTAGCGGGTCGCGGGGCTCGATCGACGACGACCGGATTCAGATCGGCACACCTATTACACGAGTACGCCTGTAAATACAGTTCGCTTCCGTCCCCGCTGGACCACGGGCGGTCGCTGGCTGTGGAGGTTCCGCGGTTACAACGGTATACGGCGTCTTCTCCGGACGAGGGGCGGCTTCGAGTGAAGTACTCTCGGGTTTCAATACTACTCCATTTTATTACCCAATCGTCGAACAGCATTCCGTTGCACGACTCGCTTACCAGCAATACACGCAACCGGGATACCGAGATCGTCACCGGTCGGTGCGACCGGAGCCGAACCCCTGCTGAAGCGACGTCTCTTCCGTTGGAAGCGATCGACGTTCCATACCGGCATTAATCGCTGGTCGAAGACGGCATCCGATCCGTCGAGACTTCGTGACGGTCACCTGGGGGAAATGGCTGGTGACGTGGACCCGACCGTCGGCGATCACATTCGCCGTTTGAATATGTCAGAAGATGGTTTGTACATCTAATACAAAATTTGATTGATAGGGTCGGATGGTGTATCTCTCTCCTGACAGGTTGAGTCCCGGCGTCCCGATGGGATCGAGAACGGGTTGCACTCATACCGCACTGACGGAGAGCAGACCGCATCAGTCCCGCTGCGAAACGACTTCTGTAACGGATCGAGCGGTACGTGTCGGCGCGACGTTACCGACTGGCACCGTCATCGAAACGAGTCGCTGTACGAAATCGGCCCGTTGAGTCGTGCCGAACCGACCCGCTGCCGTGTGGGGACGAGCCTTCCCGCCGGACCGTGGGGTCGGCGTCCGGTCCGAAAATCGACTACGACCTCGAGTTTGCGACCTCCTCGACGGCGTCGACGATCTTCTCGTACCCGGTACACCGACAGACGTTCCCCTTCAGTGCGGATTCGATCTCCGCGCGCTCTCCGCTGTACTCGCCGTCCTCGAGGTAGTCGACCGCGGTCATGATCATTCCGGGGATGCAGTACCCACACTGTGTCGCGAATTTGTCCAGAAACGCCTGCTGGACGTCGTGCAGGTCGTCCGTTTCGCCCGCGAGGCCCTCGATCGTCGTCACCGTGCGTCCGTCCGCCTTCGGGGCCAGGACGAGACAGGACTTGACAGCGTCTCCGTCCAGGTGAACCGTACAGACGCCACAGCGTCCGGAATCACAGCTCGACTTGACGCCTTTCTTCCCGAATTCGTCCCGAAGAACCTCGCGCAGCGGCGTCTTCGGATCGACGTTCGTCGTTACCTGTTCGCCGTCGAGTTCGAAACTAATCTCCGTCATCGTACACCTCCAGTCCGATCGACAGTGCGGTTGATGCTCCGTTCGACGAGCGTCCTCGCCAGATGCTTCTTGTACTCCGCGCTTCCCGAGAGGTCGTCCAGTGGATCGATGTCGGCCGTCGCGTTCGACGCCGCGTCGGCGACCGTCTCTCGGTCGGTCGGCTCACCGATCAACGCGTCTTCGACGCTCGACAGTCGAACCGCGGTGTCGCCGACGGCTGCCGCCGCGATCCGTACGTCGGTAAACGCGTCTCGGTCGTCGGTCGTTCGCACTCGGGAGGCGATGCCGACCGTCGCCCAGCCCCCGCTGACCCGCGAGTGTTTCGCGTAGTTGCTCTCCCAGTCGCTCGCCGATCCGTCGAACGTGATCCCCTCGACCAGTTCGTTCTGGGCCAGATCGGCCGCCATGTAGCCGTCGTGAAACTCCTCGAGCGGGACGGTCCGTTCCCCGTCGACACTCCCGATCCGGACGGTCGCGTCGAGACAGAGCAGCGGTGGGACGATGTCGAGCGACGGATCGGCGTGGCTGATTGCGCCGCCGATCGTCCCTGCGGTCCGAACCTGCCTGTCCGCGATGACGTCGACGCTGTCGCCGAGCGTTTCGACGGTCGAGCTGACTGGGTGGGACTCGAGTTGTTCGTACGTCGTCACCGCGCCGATGGAAACGCGGTCGGGTCCCGTTTCGATACCGGAAAACTCGTCGACGTCGCTGATGTCGATCATCACGTCGGGGTCGAGCAGCCCCTGGCGGAGCAACAGCGACAACGACTGGCCGCCGGCGACGATTTTCGCGGAGTCGCGGTGTTCGTCCAGGTACCGCCGCGCCGATTCGCGGTCGACCGGTTTCAGGTACTCCGTCATCGCCGATCCTCCGAGGAGAGTTCGGTATAGACGGTCTCGGAATCGATCGGCGGATCCCGAAATCGGTTCCCCGTCGCATCCGCCAGCGCGTTCATGATCGCAGGGGCGACCGGCGGCATCGACGGAGTACCGACCCCTTTCGCTCCGTACGGTCCCGACTGTTCGTTCGACTCGACGATCTCGCAGGCGACGTCCTCGGGCATCTCCTTCGGAGAGATCACTGGATAATCCGCGAGGTTCGCGTTTTTCGGCATCCCGCGATCTAGCTGGAGCTCCGAGTAGAGCGCGAACTCGATCCCGTGTTGAATCGCCCCCTCGAGTTGCCCCTCGATCATCTTCGGGTTGATCGCGTGCCCGACGTCCTGTGAGGCGACGAACGTGAGGACGTCGACGTCTCCCGTTTCGACGTCGACCTCGACCGCGGCGAAGTGGGCCCCGTAGGAGACCGGCGTCTCGGTCGACGAAGCGCTGCCGTAGACCTCGAGTTCGTCTCCATCGGTCGGTGAGAGGAGTTGCTCGACCGGGATTCCCTCACCGTTCGGGGACGCTGCGACGCCGTCCTGGATCTCGATCGCGTCCGCGGAGACGTCGAGCGCGCTCGCCGCCCGATCGTGGAGTTCCCGCTCGAGGGCGATCGCGGCGTCCCGGACGGCTGCGCCGATGATGTACGTCGAGCGGGAGGCGATGGAGCCGAGGTGGTCGGCGAACCTGTCGGTCGTCGAAAACGGTTCGACGTCGACCCGCGAAGTGGGTATCCCGGTCTCGTGACCGACGATCTGTGCGATCACGGTGTCGATACCCTGGCCCTGATCGACCGCACCGGTGTGGGCGGTAACGGTGCCGTCCGCCGTCAACGTGAGAATCGCTTCCGAGGAGTCCTCACTCGTCGCGCCGGAGGTCGTCGGGTGGGCTCCGACGGCGACCCCCCAGCCGCGGGTAATCCGGGGATCGCCGGTCTCGTCTCTCTCGAGTTCCTCGAACCGGCGCAGTCCGCGCTCGAGGCAGTCGTCGACGCCACAGCTACCGATCGGAACCTCCGTGTGCGGGCGCACGTATCCCTCCTCGACGAGGTTCTTGCGTCGGAAGGTTATGCGGTCCAGTCCGGCCCGCGCGGCGACTTCGTCCAGGTGCGATTCCAGCGCGAACGTCAGCTGGGTCGACCCGATCGCGCGGTACTCGCCGCCGGGGACGTTGTTTGTAAACGCTGCGACGCCTTCGTACTCGTAGTTTGGAATGCGATACACGTCCAGCGGACGGTCCCGACTGTTCTTCAGGACGACGTGGCCGACCCCGTTGGGATACGCCCCCGTGTCCGTCACGACGTCGACCGACATCGCCGTAATTTCCCCGTCGGCCGTAATTCCCGTCTCGAGGGTGAACTGTGTTTGGTGACGAGTTGCGGTGGAGACGAACTCCCGCTCCCGGTCGAGTTGCAGCCTCACCGGACGATCGACCTCGCGGGCGAGCGACGCTGCAACCGGTTCGACCGTTAGCTTACGAAGCGATCTGCCGCCGAAACTCGAGCTCGCGGACGGCGGTTCTTTGATCTTTACTCGCTCCGGATCGATCTCGAGGAAGCCGGCTATCTCTCGCTGGCTTCGGCCGTGGCTCGCCAGCGTTTCGGTCAGTACGAGCGTGTCGTCGTCCCACTCGGCTATCGTGCAGTGGGTATCGAGGTTGCAGTGGCTGACCCGCGGTGTCGTGTACTCGCCGGTGACGACGTGATCGGCCTCCTCGAATCCCCGATCCGGATCTCCGACCGTCAGTTCGTGGTAGTCGTCGATGTTTTTCGTGTAGTTCTCGTTTTCGATCGTGAAGTCGTGCTGGGCGTGTTGTGCGATGTCGAGGTTGTTGGGATGGACGGTGGGGGCGTCGCCATCGACGGCCTCGCGGGCGTCGTGAACCGCGTCGAGCGGCGTGAGATCGTAGTCGATGGCGTTGACCGCCCGGTCGGCCGTCTCCGGGCCCGTCGCCGCGATGGCGGCGATGACGTCCCCGTAATGTCGAACCCGGTCGTCGAACTTCCCCATGAAATCGGGACGCGCGAGCGCACACTCGACGCCGTCGATCGCCATCGCAGGGGACAGATCGACGTCGTCGATTTCGGCGTGCGTCCGGGTCGAGTACAGAACTGCAGCGTAGAGAACGTCGTCGGGTTCGAGGTCCGATCCGAATCGAGCGTCACCGGCCACCTTGTCTTCCGCATCGATCTTCGGGACGTCACTCCCGACAACCCGCTCGGACTGGCGCTGGACCGTTCGTTCGTCCCGTCTGAGGCGTGACATGGATTCACACACTCCTCGAGTCTACATAAACGCTGTGGGATGTCGAACCGTCCCGGAACCATCCAGTCGGTCGATTCTCGGACGACGGCTCGAGGTGGAGCCCCGACATCACTGTTCACCCATCACTTGCCGCCTCACCGTTTTCCAGTTCGTCTCTGACGTTCTCGAAGAACTCGTCGATGTCGGAGCGGATCTTCCGTTTAACGAGTCGTGATCCGAGCGTCGCGAGACGACCGGTGAACTCCATGTCGATCACGTACGACAGCTCCGAGGCTCCGTCACCGCTTTCGGCGATGGTCATTTCGGCGGTGGCGTCCATCCGGCTGTTCGTCCTGCTGTCCTCACCGACCGCGTCCACTTTCACGTACGTCGGCGGTTCTCGCTCGATCATATCGACTTCCCCGTTTAGCGAGAGCGTAACGCCCGCGAGACTGCGCTCGATGACGCCCGTATACTCCGTCTCGGACTCCTGTGTAACCTCTTTTGCACCGGGGACGCAGTTGACGAGAACTTCGGGATCCGAGATCAGCGCCCACAGTTGCTCCTGTTCGGCCTCGATCGTAATTTCGTCCTCTGTTTGCATACAGCTACCATCTCACAAGCTTCTCACTTATATTTTGACGCAACCGTTCGGCCTGCTTTCCATACTGCGTGACATCTTTCCCCGACGATTCTATCTCTAGCGCGTTTACTCCTGGTGAACGAACCGACCGCTGGGAAGCGAGAGATCGGATCAGTTCGAACTCCCCGAGAGCAGTCTGCACCGCCGCTCCGGCGTGCATACCGAAGGAAAACGTATTTGAGGGTGTAGATCTGTTATCGGTTCGTATGAACTTCGAGAACGACACCGTCGTCATCACTGGCGGTGGAAGCGGAATCGGCAAGCAGATGGCCGAACGGTTCGCCGGCCACGGAGCACAGATCGCGATTGCTGACGTCGAAAACGCGTCGCAAGCGGCGTCCGAACTCGAGACGGATGCAATCGGCGTCGAGACCGACGTGACGGAGGAGGACGACGTTGCAGCGCTTCGAGAGGAGACCCTGGATGCGTTCGGGAGCATCGACGTTCTCGTCAACAACGCGGCGATCTACGCGCCGCTTGTCACACAGCGCGACCGGAGCTTCGACGAGATTCCAGTCGACGAGTGGCGCAGCGTCCTCGACGTGAACACGACCGGGACGTTCATCTGTTGTCAGCAACTCGTCCCGGAGATGGTCGACCAGGGGAGCGGTAGCGTCGTCAACATCTCCTCGGCCGTGATGTACGGCGGCGTGACGGGCTATCCACACTACGTCACGTCGAAGGGCGCGATTCCGTCGATGACTCGCGCTATCGCGACGGAAGTGGGTGACGACGGCGTTCGCGTGAACGCGATCGCACCGGGTCTCGTCACCTCGGAGGCGAGTCAACAGCTAGACGAGGAGTATCTCGATGCCGTCGCAGACCACCAGTGTCTTCCCCGCAACGGAACTCCTGAAGAAGTCATCGATACGGTCGAGTATCTGGCGAGCGAGAAGTCCTCGTTTATTACCGGGAGCACTATTCATCCCGACGGCGGCTCGAGTTTCCGCTAACTCGACGGGTCGACTTTTCGTGCGTATTCAGTGTACCCAGCGCCGGGTAACGGTCGCACGGTACCGACGGACAACAGATCGTCTCGTGCTGTCGAATCGCCTTCCAGCCCCGACAGTCGAGTGCTCGTTATTCATACTGCTAGCGGATGGTTCCTGTCGGTCGTGACTCGACCGATCGACTGGCCCTGATTGTTTTCCCACCTTCCGAAAGACGAGCGGTCGAATCGGCGACGGAAACTATACGTACGAACCGAGTAAACCGGGAAAATATTACACTCATACCACTGTAAATACTTGGCTCGCGTTCGTCGGCGGACGCGACGTCCCGGACCACAGTATCGGTACGCGTCAGCCAGATTTGATACGTCCTCGGAACGACCAACCCGCGTGTGAGCGACGGACGAGTCGGATCTGGCGTGTCTGGAGAATCCTTTCACGATATCTTCAACCTCACACCGCCTCGTAATCTGCGTGTCGCATCGACGATGGGTCGAGATCGCTTCGGCCTCGCTTTCCGTCCCGTGAACCGTCGTCATTCCAGACACTCTTCCCTGAGATGGGGAACGAATACGCACGCATGTCACTGTGTACCTCGTGAGGGCCATTCACAGTCTCCCTCGGTCGGGCCCTGGCAGGCGTCAACTTTTCACGTGATCTACCTGAGATTCAGTGTGATGCTACAATTTCTGCTCGAGGAACGCTGGGAACGGCAATTGTGGAGAGCAGACGACGGTTCGAACTCGTCCCCCTCCGCCATCTGAGCGCAACTCCGTCGAAAACCTCGGCAGTGACGAATCCGGAGTTCCCAAAGTATGGAAACAGTGTCCGACAATCCCCTTGTTTCCGCCAAATTATAAATTATGAATAATTGTAATTGGAAAACGTGAAATTCGACGTCGAACTTGGCCACCCGCTCGGCCTGCCCGGTCGCTCGCTGCTAGCGTCTGGACGACGGGGGTGAAACAGGAACGCGTTTCGACGTCGACGCGATGCCGACTGCCCGATTCGCTCGATAGGGCGTCGGGAGGGCGTCTCAGGTGGTTCTCGTATCTGGTGTTCCATTCGCTAGCGCGTGCATCGTTACCATTCGGTGGATTTAATATACGACGACAAAAATCCCGGTAGCAAGCAGGTACTATGATCGCACGAAACAGTAACAGGTGGAATGTATTCCATCGGAGTGATGGATCACTCCGCCGATTCGGTCGGGGGATTGTCGGATGATTATCGGGGTACCCACGGAAACGGCGTCGGACGAGACGCGCGTCGCGCTCACGCCGCCCGTCGCAAAGCAGCTCGTCGACGAGGGGGTGACCGTTTGCGTCGCGGCCGGTGCCGGGAACGGTTCCGACTGGTCCGACGACCAGTATCGCGAGGCCGGCTGTGAGGTTCTCGACGACCGCGAAGCGGTGTTCGAGCGGGCGGACGTCATCACGCAGGTCCGGGCGCTAGGGGCGACCGACGCGGAGTCGCTAGATCCGTATCGGGACGGACAGGTCGTTCTCGGATTGCTCGGCCCCTTCGGCCTCGAGGACGAAACCGAGATGCTGGTCGATCGCGAGATCACCGCTTTCTCGATGGAACTCGTCCCCCGGATCAGCCGGGCCCAGAGCATGGACATCGTCTCGTCGATGGACAGCGTCAGCGGCTACAAATCCGTTCTCGTTGCCGCAGAGGCGTTACCCAGGTTGTTCCCGATGGAGATGACCGCCGCGGGGACGGTCCAGCCCGCGGACGTATTCGTGGTCGGTGCTGGAGTTGCCGGACTCAAGGCCATCGCGACGTCGGAACGGCTGGGTGCGTCGACACGGGCCTACGACATCCGTCCGGAGGTCAAAGAAGAGGTCGAGAGTCTCGGAGCCGAGTTCGTCGAACTGGACCTCGAGACCGACGACGCGTCGGACGACGAGGGCCACGCGAAAGAGCAAGACGACGAATTCATCCGGAAACAACGGGAGATGATGAACCGGGTGATCGCGGATTCGGACGTCGTCATCACCACGGCTGCCGTTCCCGGCCGCCCGTCTCCCGAACTGGTGACCAACGAGATGATCGACGGGATGGACCCGGGTTCGGTCATCGTCGATCTCGCGGCCAAAGGTGGCGGAAACTGTGAGCCGACGGTCGCGGACGAAATCGTCGACTACGAGGGCGTATCGATCCACGGGCCGACGAATCTTCCGGCGACGGTTCCTCACACCGCGAGTCAACTGGTCGCCAACAACGTCAAGGACTTCCTCGATCTCTTGCTCACGGACGGCGAACTCGACGTCGATACCGACGACGAGATTATCGACTCCACCTTGCTCAGCCACGACGGAACGTACCGTGCTCCACACGAAACGGACGAAACAGACGACGAAGACGATGACTAACCGAAATCACACCACCCGAAATCCGAAACGCACAGGAACCGATCGCGCGAGTGCCCCATTCACCACTGGCTTGTCGCCGGTTCGATGGCGGCGTCAGTCCGCTGGTAGCGAGGTGACCGGTCGATGACGCTCGTATTCAACCTCACGCTGTTCGTGTTGACGGCGTTTCTGGGGTATTCGATCATCACCAAGATTCCGGCCAACCTGCACACGCCGCTTATGTCCGGATCGAACGCAATCACCGGGATTACGCTCGTGGGGGCCGTCGTCGTCGCGGGATCCGGATCGTCCAGACTCGCGACCGCGTTTGGCTTTCTGGCAGTCGTCATGGCGACGGTCAACGTCGTCGGTGGCTACCTCGTGAGCCACAAGATGTTGAACCAGTTCCACAAAGGGAGTGAGGCCTGATGATGATGGAAACCCTTCCCGAGTGGGTGATCCAGCTCGCGTACCTCCTCGCAGCGGTGCTTTTCATCCAGGGGATGCGCGATATGACCCATCCACGGACCGCGACGAGAGGAAACTTTACGTCCGCGATGGGGATGTTACTCGCCGTCGGGGTAACGGTCCTGTGGTTCGAACTCGTCTCCCCGGTGGTGTTGATCGCCGGCCTGGTCGTCGGGTCCGTCGTCGGTGTCGGACTCGCGGTTCGGGTCGAAATGACCGAGATGCCACAGTTGGTCGGCGTCTTCAACGGATTTGGTGGCGGCGCGTCGGCGCTGGTCGCCGGTGCCGAGTTGATCGAGTTCCAGACGGCGGGGGTCGTTACGTCGCTTCCGGCGGAAACGGCGATCGCAGCCGCTGCATCTGGACTCATCGGTGCGGTCACGTTCTGTGGAAGTCTGGTCGCCGCTGGCAAGTTACACGGCGTCGTAAACGGTAACGCGATCCGCTACACCGGCGAGCAGGTAGTCAAGGTCGCGCTTTTCGCGATTAGCATCCTGCTGGGTGCGTACCTGGTCGTCCAGCCTGAACTCTTCGCCGAGTATCTGCAGGGTGAGTGGGTCCCGGCGTACTGGCTTTTGTTGGGGGCCGCGTCGTTGCTCGGTATCGCGCTCGTGATCTCGATCGGTGGTGCGGACATGCCCGTCGTTATCGCCCTGTTGAACTCCTACTCCGGGCTGGCTGCTGCGGGAACGGGATTCGTCCTCAACAACACCGCCTTGATCATCGCCGGTACGCTGGTCGGGGCCGCCGGAATGATCCTGACGGTGATCATGTGCGAATCGATGAACCGGTCGCTGTCTAACGTGTTGTTCGGTGGATTCGGCGAGGAGGCCGACTCCGAGGAGATGGACGACATCTACGAGGGGAACATCACCGAAACCTCTCCCGAAGAGATCGAGATGCTCCTGGACGTCGCAAATCGAGTCGTGATCGTCCCCGGGTACGGAATGGCCGTCGCCCAGGCCCAACACGCGGTCGCCGAACTGGCCGAACTGCTCGACGAGAACGACGTCGAAGTCGAGTTCGGGATCCACCCCGTCGCCGGTCGAATGCCGGGACACATGAACGTGCTCCTGGCCGATGCGGACGTCCCATACGACAAGATGAAAGAACTCGAGGAGATCAACCCGACGTTCTCCCAGACCGACGTCGTCATCGTGACCGGCGCAAACGACGTGGTCAACCCCCAGGCGAACGAGTCCGACTCGGGTCCGATCGCCGGGATGCCGGTCCTCAACGTCGGCGATGCCAGAACCGTCATCGTCAACAAGCGGAGCCTCAGCCCCGGATTCTCCGGGATCGCGAACCCGCTGTTCGCACAGGACAACACGAACTTGCTGTTCGGCGATGCGAAGGACTCGATGCAGGAACTCGTGAACAACTACAAGGAGAACAACTGATTTCGGCGCTTTTCTCTCGCTTCGAAAGCTGCCGGCACGTTCCGGGTAATCTCCGTTCTGTCTTCGATACCGACTGCTGAGCGCTCTCGTCGACTGATGGCGTTACCAGAAGCCCAAATCCTAAAAGAGCGTCCTTCGAAGAATCAGTATCAATGTATTTCGAAACTGAAGCGTACATCGATGAATACGTAATCGATGGAGAAAATACTGGAACATTCACCGGAGATACCACCAGCCTCACCTACACCCCGGAGGATCCGGACACGTGGCCCTCGTTTTTGATCCCGACAGATAGGGTTTCCAGTATTACGGTCAAGCGAGATTCCTCACTTCAGCGCAACCGATTCCTCGGGTGGTTCTTCGCCGTCATAACTGGCGTCCTGATTCTGGCTGTCTACGTTCAAGCGTTCGCTGGACAGCTTTCGGAACCACGCGTCGATTCTCTCACAGTGTTCATGGTCTTTCTGATCGTCGGCGGAGTCGCCACCACGCGCGAGTACTTCAGCGGCGACAACCCCGACGTTATTGCCATTTTCATCAGAACCGATGACGGCGGACTCCACCTCGTCTATGGTCGGATGAGAAACACGGAATTCGTCGAAGCGTGCGGGCAACTCATCGAATCCGATATCAAAACGAGAAACCAGAACCCGAAACTCGAGCGTGAACTCGGTATCACCAGTGACTGACAGCACTCGTCTGCATACGATGGCGTTTCAAATCTGAACTGATGGGCGACCTCATGCGGTGCGATCCGATTTCGCTCGTCGGACGACGCTCGAAACGGTACTATAGTAGCCACTGAACGTCACTGCACACCCGATCGCACGACTGCTGTGCGACTGGTGTTAAATCGTTTCAGTTGTTATAGTAGCCACTGGAAGTCAATGCACACCTGATCGCACGACAACTGTGCGATCAGTGTGTAAATAGTTCCAGTTGTTACTATACTATAGCCGGCAAGCGTATCACGATGTTTCGGTAGCCAACTTCCTCTAGCGTCTACTATGGTTGAACAGCAGTAGTTGCACGGTCGCCTCTCGACCACCTTTCGATTTCGTTCGCCGTCGCTCGAGGCTGTGTGGCACTCGGAGGCTCTGTGGCACTCGGAGGCCCTGTGGCACTCGAGTGGTCTGCTTTCGCCCGCCGGTTCGAGGAGCGCTATCGGGCCGTCGTTACCCGAATGGGTAACAACTAAGTCGTCTCCGTAAGAGTACCAATTATGGCAATTCGGAACATCGAGACCTACTTCGTCAAGCTGCCACCGCGGCGAGATCACAACTGGGCGAGCAAGATGGACGACCCCATCGGCTCGCACCTGATCGTCAAACTCGAGACCGACGACGGCCTCGTGGGATGGGGAGAGACGCCGCCGACGCCCACGTGGGGCGGCGCGCACATGAAGTATTACGGCGAGACGGCCCGGACGGCCAACGACATGATCGAGGACTACTTCGCTTCGATCGTCGAGGGCCAGTCGCCGCTGGACATCGGTCCGATCCACGACGAGATGGACAGCGTCGCGAAGGGCCACCCGTACGCGAAAGCGGCGATCGACATCGCGTTGCACGACCTCGCCGGCAAGCGGGTGGACGAGCCGGTCCACGACCTGCTCGGCGGTTCCTACCGCGACCGGATTCCCGTCGCCCACAGCCTCGGCATCATGGACAACGACCGGGCCGTCGCGGAAGCCGAGCAGGCAGTCGAGGAGGGTGTGGAGACGATCAAAGTCAAAGCCGGTCTCGACGCCGAACGCGACGTCGATCTCATCCGCCGACTTCGGGAAACCCTTGGCCCCGACATCGCCATCCGCGTCGACGCCAACGAAGGGTACGAGCTTCCGTCGGAGGCGGCCCGAATCACCCGCCAGATGGAGGAGTACGACATCGCTTACATGGAACAGCCCGTCGACGACACCCGCCAGATGGCGAAAGTCGCCGAAAACGTCGAGAAGCCGATCATGGCCGACGAGGGTGCGTGGACGCCACAGGACATTCTGGACCTCGATCGTCACGACGCGGCGGAGATCTTCTCGCTTTACGTGACCAAACCGGGCGGCCTCCACCGTGCGAAGGAAGTCGGCGTCGTCGCCGAAGCGGTCGGCATGCGCTGTGACATCGGCGGGTCGATCGAGATGGGCGTCGGAAACGCGGCCAACCTCCACCTCGGTGCCGCCGTTCCGATCGCCGGCATGGCGAGTGTCAGCCCGGTCAACGTTCGCGCCGAGGATTACGACGACCAGGTCGCGGGCATCTACTACGAAGACGACATCGTGGCCGAATCGTTCACGCTCGAGGGGCCGGACGTACTGGTTCCGGAGGGTCCGGGTCTCGGCGTCGAGGTCGACGAGGAGAAACTCGAGCAATACAGCATCGACCAGCACTAGACGGATATGACAACGATTGCAATCCTGGGGGGCGGAAACGGCGGATTCGCGGCGGCTGCACATCTCCAGAGCCTCGGGCACACGCCCCAGCTCTACAACCGATCGGAAGAGACGATCGCAGCGATTCAGGAGGCAGGCGGCGTCGAGTACAGCGGCGCTGCCGGCGACGGCTTCGCGTCGGTCCCGGTCATCACGACCGACCTCGAGGAGGCCCTCGACGGCGCGGAGTTCATTATGGTGTGTCTCCCCGCGATCGCGTTCTCGGGATTGGCAACGCAACTCGCCCCCCACCTCGACGGATCGCGTCCGATCCTCCTCAACCCCGGGAGTACGGGCGGGTCGCTAGCGTTTCGCGAAACGCTTCGCGATGCCGGATGCGATAGCGTTCCGCCGATCGGCGAGACGAACACGCTGACGTACATCTGCCGGAAACGCGGCGACGATCACATTCACATCTCGTCCGTGGTCGAAAACGTCCGGTTCGCGTCCGTACCGGCTGCCGAACGGGACGCGTTCGAGGACGTCCTCGAGGACGCGTACCCGTCTCCGACGCCGGTGGAAAACGTGTTGCACACGGCGTTGAGCAACGTCAACGCGGTACTCCATCCGCCGGGAATCCTGCTCTCGGCGGCCTGGATCGAGCACACCGACGGCGACTTCCGATTTTACTACGACGCCGGCACGCCGGCGGTCGCGAACGTCATGTCGGACCTCGACGAGGAGCGTCGGGCGATCGCCGACGCCTGGGGCCTCGACGTCGAGCCGTTCCCGGAACTGTTCGCCGACATCGGTTCGACGTCGAAGGAAGCCGGCGAGAGCGGATCGTTCCTGCGAATGCTCCGCGAGAGCGAGCCAAACAAGGAGATCAAGGCACCGTCGTCGGTCGATCACCGATTCTTCAACGAGGACATTCCCTTCGGCCTCGTTCCGATGCAGACGCTCGCCCGAATCGCCGACGTCCAGACGCCGACGATCGACTCGTTGATCACCATCGCCTCGAGCATTACCCAGTCCGAATACCGCGCGGACGGGTGGACGATCGACCGACTCGGTCTGCCGGACGATATGGCCGCCGTCGAAGAAGAGCTGTAGGATCGTCGATCCCGATTTTATAGTTGGTTTTCGATCGGGAGGGACCCTGGTTTTCGATCGGAAGGAGCCGTTTCGACCGAAATACGACGAAACTAATATTCGCCGGCGTTCAGCGTGTTTCTACTCGACGATCGGCAACGTGTCCGGTGCGTCGGTGAGCTTCTCGTATCCGTCGTCGGTAACCACCACTTCGTCCTCGATCAGGAATCCGCCGCTGCCGAGTTCGTTGTACGGCGGCTCCACGCACATGACCATGCCGCTCTCGAGCGTGCCGGCATCGGTAACGATCGTCGGCGGATCGTAGATTTCGACGCCGATCCCGTGTCCGAGGTGGAACGGCTCGAATTCGCTGAATTCGTCGACGCCGGACGACCGGACGGCATCGACGCCGGATTCGAAGACGGTGCCCGTGTCGACGCCGTCGCCGAACTCGGACAGGGAGGCCTCGAGCCCGGCGTAAAGCGCCTCGTACTTGCGTTTGTCGTCGTCCTCGGCCGACCGGAACGCGAACGTTCGACCGATGTCAGAACAGTACTGGCCGTACCGACAGCCGCCGTCCCAGCGGACGAGGTCTCCTTCCTGTATCTCGCGGTCGCCCGGAAGCGGATGGGTGTAGGCGGTTCGCGAACCGAAGCCGACGGTCAGAAAGCCGTCGATCGGTTTGCCGCCTTTCTCGCTCACTCGCGTTCGCCACTCGTTGGCCAGTTCCCGCTCGGTCATCCCGGGCTCGAGAGTTTCCATCGCCTCTTCCATCGCCGACTCGGTGATCTCGGCTGATCGGCGTAGCCGTCGGATCTCCTCGTCGCTTTTCACCTTGCGCAGATCGTAGAAGTACTCCGTCGCCTCTTCGATATCGTAGCCTTCGAGTGCGTCCTCGAGTTGTGCGTAGCTCGCGGGATCGAATCCCTGCTGTTCGACCGCAATCCGGTCGCCGTCTGCGAGTTCGTCGATCGCCGTCGCCAGGGCGTCGATCGGGTCGTCGAACGATCCCGACTCCTGTAGCTCCAGAATGTCCTCGTCCAGTTCGGACAGCGAATCGCCCGTATAGATGTTCGTCGCCCCGTACGGGTAGACGCCTTCGGGATCGGCGCCCATGTCGAACAGGCTGCTCATCTCTCGGGCGGGCATGACGAGATACGGACCGCCGGCGTCGGCCGACCAGAGGCTGAAGGCTGCTTCGCCGAGTCCTGCGGTGGCGACGCTGTACATTTTCGCCGAGTAAAAGACGTTCTCGACCGACGACCCAACGAGGAGGTCGAGGTCGGATTCCGACAGTGTTCGTTCTATCTGTGTGGTCGGCATCATCGTATCTCTGAACAAGGGAAAACTGTTATAAGAAGGTTTGGCCTTTCACACGCGCCAGCGGGTACGTTTAGAACGGAAAACAGATCTGAACGGGAAACAGATCTCTCAGGGGAAACGGACAGTCGTCCGCCCTTTGGAAACGGACAGTCGTACGCCTTGGGGAAACAGACGGTCGGACGTCTTCGGGGAAACATGCGGTCGGACGTCTTCGGGGAAACATGCGGTCGTAGCGGTCGATCGGTACTCCCGGATCTATCGGTGTATGGTGACTAGATCCCCCGGCGGTGACGCTTTACACGGTCTGCTGTACGTCGGTACCGAAGCGACCGAGGGACGGCGGCCGGTCGCTCCGGTACACAGTGACAGCAATCCGTATCAGGTATCGCCACCGAAATCGGACGATGCCGCGAACTTCCTCGATTGTTCGCCGATTTCCTGGGGAATGTAATATATTCCGCACACCTCGTCTAGTTCTTTCGTATCGGAAGCTATCTGGGGGAAGGAATTGTAACGACGCCGTTGATTCCTCGACCGAGTATAGATAATCCACAACGCTAATAACAGTGGCAAACAATCACACCAAAAGAGGCGCTTCGACGCGAGTAAACAAGAGGAGTTACACAATGTCAGACCTACTAATCAAGGATATCGATACCGTATTGACCGTCGACCCAGACGACACCGTTCTCGAGGACGTCTCCATCGTCGTCCAGGGCAACGAAATCGCGGAAATCGGATCGGCGAGTGAAATCGCCGAGGACTACCCCGAGACGGACTTCGACGAGGTCGTCGACGGCAACGACATGCTGTTGATGCCCGGACTGGTCGACTCACACTTTCACCTCTCGGAACACCTGAGTCGCGGCCTGTTCCCGGACAATCTAGCGACTCGCCCGTGGGTGTTCAACTGGGCTAAACCGTACTACTCGTCCGTGGACGAGGAAGCGGAAGTCTGGAGCGTCCGGATGGCCATCCTCGAGATGATCAAGACCGGGACGACCTGCTTTTTGGACATGGGCTCACAGAACAACACCGAGCTCATCGTCGAGACGGCGGCCGAAACCGGAATGCGCGGAGTCACCGGTCGACACGCGGCCGACGTGAAACCCGACACGATCCCGCCGTACTGGTCCGAGGAGATGGTCGACCACCACTTCTTCGACACCGCGGACGACGCCCTCGAGGCCCTCGAGGAGAGCGTCGAAAAGTGGAACAACTACGCCGACGACCGAATTCGTTGCTGGGCCAACATCGAGGGCAAGGAACCGTGCAGCCCCGAACTCCACCGTGGTGCGAGTGAACTGGCCGAGGAACTCGGCGTCGGGACGACCTACCACGTCTCCTCCTCGATCGAAGAGGTCGAAGGAAGCGAGGAGAAGTACGGCATGTGGCCGATCGAGCGGCTGAACGAGATCGACGCGCTCGGTCCGAACGTCGTCCTCGCTCACGCCGTCGCGATCAAAGACCGGGAGATCGAAATGCTGGCTGAACACGACACGAAAGTCGCCTTCTGTCCCGGCACGACGTTCAAGCTAGCAAAGGGCGCGGCGAACATCGGCAAGTACCCGGAGATGCTCGACGCGGGAATCACCGTCTCGCTTGGCTGTGACGGAAACTCCGCGGCCGGTTCCGCCGACATGCACAAGCAGATGTGGACCGTCGCCGGACTGTTCAAGGACGCGCGCATGGATCCGGACATGATCCCGGCGTCGAAGGCCATTCGGATGGCGACGATCGACGGGGCGGAGGCGCTGCTGTGGGACGACGAGATCGGCTCTGTCGAAGTCGGCAAACGTGCGGACTTCATCATGTTCGATACGAACGAGATCGAGTGGACACCACACCACCGCCCGATTCAGACGACCGTCTACTCGGCGAACTCCCACAACGTAAAGCACAGCATCATCGACGGCGACGTCGTGATGAAAGACCGCGATGTCCTCACCATGGACGAAGAGGAGATCAAAGAGCAGGCCCGGATCCACGCCGAGCGGACGGCCGAGAAGTCCGGACTGGTCGACGGCGCCATCCCGACGACGACAACCCTCTACGACTGATACGGTCTGCTGGAAGCCATTTTCGGTGCGACCGCGACCCGTCCTGCGGTCGCACCGATAAATCGGTACAGCAAATCGTATGAGGGGGATCCGACCGTTTCGTCCGACCGTTTCCCTGCGGTCGGAGTCGCTCACGTGATCGAATTTTCTGTGTTTCCCCGAAAACAAACGGATATTTAATACCGAGAAGTAACAAGGATGTACCGAGAGCCCAATGAGTGATCTCCCACCGAATCTAAGAGAGCCGACGGTCGCAGACGTCAAGCGATATGCTGAACGGAACAATTTACACATCTCCGACGCCGAAGCGGAGGAGTATCGCGACCTCATCGGCTCGAAACTGACTGTCTTCGAACTGCTCGAGGGGTTTCAGGAGCCGACGCCGACGATCGCGTACACGGATCGCGATCCGGGGTACCGACCCGGCGAGGACGAGGATCCGTACAACGCGTTCGTCACCAAGTGTCGGGTAAGCGGGAACTCGAACGGGCCGCTAGCCGATTACGACGTCGCCGTCAAAGACAACGTGGCGGTCGCACACGTGGAGATGACGTCGGGATCGAAAACGCTAGAGGGGTTCGTTCCGTCGTTCGACGCGACCGTCGTCCACGAGTTGCTGGACGCCGGCGCGACGATCGTCGGGAAGACGAACCTCGACGAGTTCGCCGTCTCCGGAAGCGGTGAACTGACCGCGACGGGCCCCATCCTGAACCCACGAAATGACGATTATCTGGCCGGCGGCTCCTCCGGTGGGTCGGCGATCGCAGTCATTACCGGCGACGCCGATATCGCGCTGGGAACCGATCAGGCGGGATCGATTCGGACGCCAGCGGCGTGGTGTGGCTGTGTCGGACACAAGCCGACGTACGGACTCGTCCCCTACACGGGGGCCATTCCGGGCGGGCCCACGTACGACCACGTGGGGCCGATGGCCCGCACCGTCGAAGACTGTGCGCTCGCCATGGAGGCGATGACGGTCGAGGACGAACTCGACCCTCGTCAGCCGGCTATCAACCCTCAGAAATACGCCGACGCCCTCCGCAACGACGTCGACGACCTGACTATCGGCGTACTCGAGGAGGGATTCGAAACCATGCACAGCGAACCGTCGGTCGATCAGACCGTCCGTGACGCCGTCGACCGACTCGCCGACTTCGGTGCGGACGTCGAACGCGTCTCGGTTCCGTGGCACAGCGACGGTATTCTCGTCTGGCTCGGCGTCGCAACCGGCGAAAGCGCCGCGTTGCTTCGGGACAACGGGCAGGGATATTACATGGACGGACACTACCACACGCAGTACCTCCGGGAGCTCGCCCGGGTCAAAAAGGCCAACGCCGACGAACTCGCACCGACGGTGAAACTCAAAATGATGCTCGGCGAGTACCTCCAGTCGGAACACGACGGCTACTACCACGCCAAAGCCCAGAACCTTCGACGCGAGCTTCGGAAGGCCTACGACGACGCGCTAGCGGAGGTCGACGTTCTCGCGATGCCGACGACACCGACGACGGCGTTCGAACTGAAAGAGGACCTGACGCTTACGGACAAGGTAAACAGGGCCCAGGGGAAAGACGGCCGCACGACGAATACGATGCCGTTTAACATGACTGGACACCCGGCGACGACGGTCCCCTGTGGGACGAACGGCGACGGCTTGCCGGTCGGGTTGATGTTCGTCGGTGACCGATTCGACGACGCGACCACCCTCCGGGCTGCTCACGCGTTCGAAACGAACACGGACTGGCTCGACGAGTAAAAAACGGCGTTTTCGACTCGGTTACTCCGACGGGACGCCGCTGTCGAGGCGCGGCATGAACTCGCTGTCGCCGGGTTCGGCGACGAGCTGGTCGTCTTCGACGACGACCTCACCGTCGACGATGGTGTGGGTCGGCAGTCCCGTGAGTTCCCAGCCGTGGAAACTGGAGTATCGGGGCTCCATCGTGTGGAAGAAGTCGTCGTCGACCGTGTCGCTTTTGTCCAGGTCGACGATCACCATGTCCGCGTCGGCTCCTTCGGCGAGGATGCCCTTTCGCGGGTACATCCCCCACATCTTCGCGTTGTTCGTCGAACACACTTCGACGACCCGCTCCATGCTGATGCGGTTCTGATTGACGCCCTCGCTCATCATCACCGGCAGCATGTACTCCATCCCGTTGTTGTCGCCGGGGATGGCGTTCCAGACGTCGCCGTACTTGCCCTCGCCTTTCTCTTTGGCATCGCGGTCGTGCGGGCAGTGGTCGGTGCCGATGTAATCGATGACGCCGTTTCGAAGCCCCTCCCAGAGTCGCTTCTTCGTTCGCGCACCGCGAACCGGTGGCGAAATCTTGCCCCAGACGCCCATGTCGTCTTCGTACGTGTGTGCGAGAAACGCCGGAAGCGTCTCCGCGTGAAGCTGGACGCCGCGGTCCTGGAACCGCTTTGCGACGTCGACGCTCTCGCCGGCGCTCATGTGGACGACGTACGAGTTCGAATCGGTGAACTCGGTCAGGTGACCGATGTTCTCGACCATCATCGACTCGCCGATGTTCGGCGAGGACTCCTTCCAGGCCTCGAGGTCGTTTCGTCCCTCCTCCTGTATCTCCTCGCGGCGAATCTTCGCGAGGTCGGCGTTTTCCGCGTGGAACATCGTCACGCCGTGGTTCATCTGTGCCACCTGCTTCATCACGTGGTACACTCGGTCCTCGTAGGACTCGTCGATTCCCAGCTCCGGGGCGACGTACTTGTACCAGACGTACCGAAGCTTGTACGATCTGATCCCCTCGTCGTGAAGCCCCCAGACCTCGTCGACGTGGTGTGGTTTGTTGATGTTCGCGTGAAACGAGAAGTCGATGAAGGAATTTTCCTCGCCGGCTTTCACGTAGTAGTCCAGATCGGGGAGGTACTCCTGTTCCGAGTAGGAGAGGAAGCTAATAAACGAGGTGACGCCGCCGTGGACGGCTCCTCGAGTCTCCGTCTCGAAGTCGGATTTGAACTGTTCTTTGTAGTCGTCGGAAGCCGCGTTGATCCCGAGGTGGACGTGGGGGTCGATGAAGCCGGGGAGCAGGAAGTTCCCCTCCGCATCGATCTCCCGTTCGGCATCCGGAAGATGTGTTTCGCTCCCGACCGCGACGATTTTTCCGTCGTCCGCCGCGACACCACCCTTGAACGAGTTGTTCGCGTTGACGACTGTTGCGTTCGTGACTTTAAGATCGACTGTCGGACTGGTCATCTGGTATCAGTTCAGTAGTTGGCCCCACATTACTTATAACCTGTTCCGACTATCGTAGCCGCTCGGACGGCGAAACGTGGCCAACGTGCATTAGAATTCGTCGAAACGATTTATACGGTCTGCTGTAAGTCATTACCGCTACACCCGGTGAACGGGTCCCGGGGGTGGCGGTAAACAGTTACAACAATCCGTATCAGTGGCTACTACAGGATACCTCGTCGAGACGATGGCGACCCATTCCGTCGCCACCCCCGACTCCCCACATGCCGAATTCACCCGTCGGTTGGCCCGCTCGAGGATCGGTTCACCTATCCGAATACGATCGCGAGGGAGTTCCTCGATCCGCAATGGAGTATTACTCGTCGATCGACGAAATCCCCGCACTCGGGAAATACGCTGTTACTGCTGTGGTGAGCCGAGCCCGGATTTCTCTCCGATTCGCGCGGCTGCGTCCTCGACTCGTTCGGAGAGGGTCGGATACTCCCGTTCGACGCCGATTGCGGTGCCGTCTTCGACGACCACCCGACCGTTACAGACGACGGTGTCGACTTCGGTCCCCTGCGCTTGATACACGAGCGCGGAGACGACGTCCGGTGCCGGTTTGAGGTGTGGCTGATCGAAGTCTAGCAGGACGAGGTCGGCGTCTTTCCCCGACTCTAGCGAACCGAGTTTCGCTCCCTTTCGAATCGTTCTCGCCGCTTCGATCGTGGCCATATCGAAGACGTCCTGCGGTTGCATGACGCCCGGATCGTGGTGGTGGCCTTTGTGTGAGAGCGCAGCGAGTCGGAGGTCGGCGAGGACGTTTACGGTGTCGCTGAGAATCGAGTTGTCGGTGCCGATTCCGACCTGAACACCCAGATTCCGCATCGACGGGACGGGTGCGAATCCGTTCCCGAGCGCCATGTTCGAGGCGACGTTGTGTGCGACGCGCGTATCGGTTTCGGCGAGGATCCGGAGGTCCCTGTCGTCGACGTGAACGCAGTGGCCCAGCAGTGCGTGTTCGCCGAGGGAGTCGACGTTCCGGAGGTGTTCGATCGGCGACAGCGCCCCGTCGCTTTGTACGGGTGCCTCCGCGGTGTGGATCGTCGTCATGACGTCGTGGGTCTCGGCGAACTCGTATGCTCCGGCGAGTCCGTCGTCGGTCATCGCCTCGATGACGACGGGTGCGACCCAGATTTCGAGCCGCCCGTTCGAACTCCCGTGATGGTCCTCGACCAGCGACTCGAGTTCGTCGCGCCAGACGTCGAACTCGGCCACGTACTCGTCCTGATCGGGGTGTTCGAACGTGGGTTCCCGTGCAGTGATACGATCGATGAGCGCCTGAAAGCCGCTGTCGACCGGCCGATCACGGATGCCGCGTGCGTAGATGGTCCGGACCCCTGCCGCATCGAACGCGCGAAACTTCGACCGCAGACTCGCTTTTTCGCCGACCTGCATCTCGGCATCGTTGTCGACGAAGGTGGTTATGCCGCTGCACAGTGCCTCCTGTGAGTACAGTGCAGCCGCGATCTCGTGCTCGGTCTCCGTCATGACGGACGTACCCGGCTGTTTGACGTTGAACAGCCAGTCGTACAGCCCGCGATCGGCTGTATCTCGCCCTCTGAGGAGAATGTCCGATACGTGTGTGTGGGTGTTGATCAGGCCCGGGATCACGACGTGATCGGTCGCATCGATCTCGCGATCGGCATCGAACGAGTCTTCGAGATCCGCCGTCTCACCGACGGCAGCAATCGTTTCGCCGTCGATCGCGACGGCACCATCCGTAACGACCTCTCGGTCGGCGTTTTGCGTCACGATCGTCCCGTTTTTGACGAGTAAATCGACCATCGATACCCCAACCTTCCGGAATCAAATATAAGTGAATTCTGATGCACAGGCTGCGATCGGTGCGGTGGGGCGTGACCGCTCTGGCGCGTTCGGTCCATCCAATCGCCAATTCGGACACGTAATGACAGAATACTCTAATTATCCCTCCGCAATGTTTAATAGGTAATAGTTTATCATGGGTAATATGGCTGGCGCTAACACACAGCAAGCCGAGGAAGCGAGTAGAGAACCCGTCAACGTCAATCTTCGGTGGGGTCCGAACACGATCGTTCAGGTTCTACTCGGAATCTGGGCGGTGTGGTGGACGATCGTCTTCGCGACGAACTTCTTCGACGGGCTGATCAATCTCGGCGTTCTTGGCGAGGGATGGACGTTCGCGTCCGGGAATTACGGCTTCTTGCTCATGGTGACGGACGTCCACGGCACACCCGAAGCCCTCGTTGCTCTCCTGTTTGCGGGAGGGGTACTCTGGGAACTGCTGATTGCGTTGCTCATGTGGCAGGCGCTCGTTGGTGCGCTCTCGGGGACGCCCTCGAGAGAACACGTCTACCGGGCGTTTGTCGTCGCCATCGGCTTTTTCGGTGCGTTTATGATCATGACGGAGGTCTTTATCGCGTACGACCTCGCTAACACCCACGTTCGCCTGCTGATCGCGACGCTCGTGTCGCTGTTCGTGGTCGATCGGTTCCTGAACTAGGTCGTCACACCATCGACCTTCACCCCTTCACCGTCTACTTATTTCGGAAGTACCTCCGTCGTTATTGACATCTCTCCTCGTACGGATTCCTGTACCGATGTACCGGCGCACCCGGCGATCGGTGTGGAACTCGTTTCGGTTGTTGCTATATAGCGAGGTGCCTCTCGACACCGAATCTCGACGGTAATCAGTTCCGCGTCGCAAGCTACATGTGTCATTGGCAAGTATTAGCATGCAGTGTCAACTCAGGACTGTCCCCCAGCAGTCGGAACCGTATCGGAGTACGACGAAAACCCGTTTCGACGCCTCGAGCAGTGGGGAGAACACGGGGATGTGGTTCGAATAACCGGATCCGAAACCGACCGCCACGTGTTGTCCCACCCGTCCGATATCGAACGGATGTTTTTCGAGCATCAGGACATCCTCGAGAAACACATGGTCGGACAGACGTCCGTCGCCACCAAGAGCGTCGGCAGCGTCTACGGCGATCAGTGGCGGGCCCAGCGTAGCGTCCAGCAGCCGTATTTCGGACCGGATCGGGTTCGATCGAACTGTTCGACGTTCGGGGAGATTGCCAGAAACGTCGTCGACGAGGTCGTCACCGGCGAGCGGATCGACGTTCACGAACTGATGCGACGAACGGCGGTCAGGGTGATACTGCGAACGATCTTCGGTGACGAGCATGTTTCGGACGACATCCTCGAGTGTTCGGCTCCGATCGTCGACTGGCACGAGGCCAAGGCAGCGGACGGCGAGATACCGCCGGAGATAACGGATCGGTTCGAGTCGGCTCACGCGACGCTGGTCGATCGGATCGATACCCTGATCGAAAAACGGCGCCGGTCGGATGACGCCGGGAAACTGGACGACGATGGCGGGCTCATTCCGGTACTGCTCGCCGCCGGCCCGGACAGCGACGCACAGTACACGACCGATCGGATCCGCGACGAGATGCTCGCGAAGTTCTTCTCGGCACACAGGACGACGTCGGAACTGTGGACGTACTGTCTGTATACGATCGCCACTTCCCCAGACATCGAACGGGAGTGTCTCGCGGAACTCGAGTCGGTCGCACCGGACGGCCGACTCGGAGCGCAACACGTCGACGAACTCGAATACGTCGAGCGGGTGCTTCGGGAAGTACTGCGGCTGTATCCGCCTGCACCGGTGTTGTCACGGCAGCTGTCGGCTGACGTTTCCCTCGATGAGTACACGCTTCCGGCAGGCGACGTCGTCTACTTTCCGGCGATCACCGTCCATCGGGACGAGCGGTGGTGGGACGAGCCGGAACGGTTCGTTCCGAATCGGTTCGAAACCGACCAGCCCCGGCATTCGTTCGCGTACTTCCCGTTCGGAGTCGGACCGCGCCGGTGTCCCGGGGAGGAGTTTACGCTCGCAGCGTCGAAAGTCGTTCTCGGAGAACTCCTCTCGGCGTTTTCGTTCGAACGCGATACCAATACCGATCAGCTCGGGGACCGTCCGGCAGGGGTGTTGAACTCGCCCGTCTACCTCCGTCCCCGACGGCGAGAATGACACCGAACTGGTAGAAAAGCGCCCCGAACCGTCGAACGCCGAGGCGGCGTTACTGTGGCTCGCCCGGATCGACCATCTGTGACTTCGCGGAGACGTCGATCGTCGTTTCGTACTCGTCGGTCGGATTTCCGTCGCTATCGAACAGGTGACAGCTGATCTCGTGGTTGCCGTCGATCGTCCGTTGCTCAGGGTTCTTCGTCTCACACTCCGGCATCGCCTGTGGACATCGGGTGTGGAACCGACAGCCACTCGGCGGGTGGATCGCACTCGGAAGCTCGCCGTCCGGGTCGATCCGTTCCTCGTCGACGTCCGGATGGTGTTTCGGAATCGACGAGAGGAGAATCTCGGTGTACGGGTGATACGGTGGCTCGAACACCTGCTGGACGGTCCCGAACTCGACAATCTCCCCGAGATACATCACGCCGATGTGATCGGAGATGTGCTGGACGACGTTCAGGTCGTGGGCGATGAACAGGTAGGTCAGATCGTACTTCTCCTGCAGATCGTCGAGCATGTTGATGATCTTCGCCTGCACGCTCACGTCGAGTGCGCTGACCGGTTCGTCGGCGACGATGAAATCCGGCTCGACCGCCAGCGCACGAGCGATTCCGATTCGCTGTTTCTGCCCACCGCTGAACTCGTGTGGATACCGGTTCAGGTGGCGCTCGCTCATTCCGACGTCCTCGAGGAGTTCGACGACCCGTTCTCGTTTCTCCTCGCTGTTTGCGACCTGATCGTGGACCTCGAGGGGCCGTCCGATGATGTCCAGAACCGTCTTCTGGGGATTCAGACTCGAGAACGGGTCCTGAAACACCATCTGGACCTCCGATCGAAGGTTTCGCAGCTCCGATCGTCCCATCTCGGTGATATCGTCGCCGGAGTAGACGATCGTTCCCTCGTCCGGTTCGTACAACCTGAGGAGGACTCGACCGAGCGTACTCTTTCCGCAGCCGCTCTCTCCGACGATTCCCAGGGTTTCTCCCCTGTGGACGGTCAACGACACGTCTTCGACCGCGTGGACGTAGTCGCGGTCGCCGAGGTACTTCTCGAACCACGACTGGTTCTCGGGATCGAAGTACTTCTGGAGGCCGTCGGCTTCGATGATCGGTTCACCGAAGTTCGTCCCCTCGACGGGCGTTTCGTCGGTGGTCCGGTCCGGTACGATCGAGGTGTCGAAGTCTATCTCGTCGAGTTTGAGACACGCCGACGTGTGGGCACCACCCGCTCCGGCCGGTTCCAGGGGCGGCTCGATCTGCTTGCACTCCTCGGTCGCGTACTCACACCGCGGACGGAACGAACACCCGGACGGGTTGTCGATGAGGTCGGGCATGTTTCCGGGGATCGCCTCGAGCCGTTCTCGTGGATCGTTCAGACGCGGAACGGCGTTCATCAGCCCGACCGTGTACGGGTGTTTCGGCGAACTGAATATCTCCCCGACCGGCCCCTCTTCGATCTTCTTTCCGGCGTACATCACGCTGACCCGGTCGCACATCTCGGCGACCAGCCCCATGTCGTGGGTGATTAGCTGAATGCTGAGGCCGTGCTTTTCCTGGAGATCGTCCAGTAGATCCAGTATCTGTGCCTGTATCGTCACGTCGAGCGCGGTCGTCGGCTCGTCGGCGATGATCAGGTCCGGATCGCAGGAGAGAGCCATCGCGATGAGCGCTCGCTGTCGCATACCGCCGCTGAACTGGTGTGGATAGGAATCGACTCGTTCCTCGGGATCCGGTATGCCGACGTCCTCGAGCAGTTTGATCGTCCGTTCGCGAGCCTCGGATTTCGAGCAGTCGTTGTGCGTGAGTATCGTGTCGATGATCTGGGTTCCGACGGTGTACGCTGGATTGAGAGCGGTCATCGGATCCTGGAAGATCATGGCGATTTCGTCGCCCCTGATCGAGCGCAGCTCCTCCTGAGAGAGCGTTCGGAGGTCACGCCCTTTATACCGGATTTCGCCACCGACGATCTGACCGGGGTTGTCGATCAGCCCGATCACCGAGAGCCCGGTTACAGTCTTTCCCGCGCCGCTCTCGCCGACGACGCCGTACGTTTCGCCGCGTTCGATCGAGAAGCTCACGCCGTCGGCGGCCTTGACGGTGCCACGGTCCGTCCGAAACTCCGTCCTGAGGTTCTCGACCTCGAGCAGCGGTTCGTCGGACGAACTCACTGGAATCCACCTCCGATCGTTCCGTCTTCCTGTGCGTCGAGTGAGTCACGAAGCCCGATGCCGAGGAACGTCAAGCCGAGGACGGTGACGATGATCGCAAGCCCCGGGAAGATGCTCATCCAGGGGTTGACCGTCAGGACTTCCTGTCCCTCGCTGATCATGATTCCCCACGTTACGGTCGGTGGCTGGGCGCTCAGACCGAGATACGAGAGGGCAGCCTCCACGAGGATCGCGAACGCGAACGTAATCGTCGCCTGGACGATGACCGTCGGAAAGAGATTCGGAAACATCTCCTTGAACATGACGTTCCAGCTTCGCTCGCCGTACGCGACGGCAGCCGTCACGTACTCTTCTTCGCGGACAGAGAGAGCGCTACCACGCGTAATCCGTAACATCAGTGGCGTGTATGCGATTCCGAGCGCCAAAATTGTTCTGTTTAGGCCGGGTCCCAAGATTGCGATGACGACGAGCGCGAGCAGGATGCTCGGGAACGCCAGCATGACGTCGACCGCCCGCATGATCGCTTCGTCGACGTACCCCCGGAAGAAGCCCGAGACGAGGCCGAACGTGACGCCGGCGATCGTCGCGAATCCGACGGAGAGAACGGCGACTTGCAGGCTCGCTCGTGCGCCGACGACCGTCCGGGTAAACACGTCTCGACCGTAGTGGTCCGTCCCGAACGGGTGTGCCATGGACGGTCCGGCGAGACGGCTGGCGGAGTCCATCGCCGTCGGGTCACGTGGGACGATGATCGGCCCTGCGATCGCGAAGAAGAGATAGCCGATAACGATCACGAGACCGATCACTCCCAATCGGTGCGACCTGAAACGTTTGTACGCGAGGTGAAACTGGCTCCCGTCGTGGAAGCCGTTTCGAGCAAATGATACGATTTTTCCGTATACCATCAGTTTTCACTCTCCATTGTTAGTAGCTTATCCGCGGGTTCAGATAGCCGTAGACGATGTCGACGACCAGGTTGACGAGAATAAACGTCCCGGCCAGGATCAGGAGGCTCATCTGAACGATGGGGTAGTCCCTGTTCAAAAGCCCGTTCAGGATCAACTGACCGACGCCACCGTAGGCGAACACCGTCTCGATGACGACGACGCCGCCGATCAGGAACCCGAACTGCATCCCGAGCATCGTGACGTACGGAATCAGCGCGTTCTTGAGCGTGTACTTCCAGACGATCCGCTTTTTCGGATGGCCGAACGCTCGAGCGGTGGTGACGTAGTCTTTGTTCAACTGATCGATCATCTCCGAACGCATGTATCTGGTCAACACAGCAGCAGCCAGTATGCCGAGCGAGACGCCCGGAAGGATCAGATGCCGGATGTTCTGTACCGGATCCTCCGTGAACGCCACGGAGCCCGACGCCGGAAGCACGCCGAGATACCTCCCGAAGATTAGCGCGAGCATGATACCGAGCCAGAAGTTCGGAATCGCGATACCGATCTGGGAGAAAAACAGCGTGGCCTGATCCGTCTTCGTGCTCCGGTTGAGCGCACCCATGATCCCGAGCGGGAGGGAGATGACGACGGCGATTGCCAGTGCGAACAGCGCGAGTTCGATCGACTTGGGGAATCGCTCGACGATCAGCGTCAGGACTGGCTGGTTGGAGATCAGACTGTTGCCCCAGTCGCCGGTGAGCGTTCCGACGAGCCAGTCACTGTACTGGACGTACAGCGGATCGTTCAACCCCATTTCCTGACGGACGCCTTCGACGGCCTCGCGGTCGGCGAACCGTCCGAGTGTGACTCTGGCGGGGTCGCCGGGAACTAAATGAACGATTCCAAAGATCAGGATGGACGCACCGAACAGTACCCAGATACTGACGAAGAGGCGTTTTGCAGCGTAACTAAGTATACTCATCAATACCTACTGAGTAGTTACTGATCTAGCCAGGTACCGTGAATGTCGAGGTTCGATCCCCACGGATGGGTACTGTACCCCTGAACGGACTCGTTGTACGCGGTGATCTGGTCGGGGTGACAGACGACACACCGAATCGGATCGTCGACCATCATTCGCTGAACTTCCGCGAAGATGCTCAACCGTTCCTCAGGATCCTCTTCGGTGAGCCCCTCTTCGTCCCACATCTGATAGATCGTCTCGTGTTCTTCGTACATGTAGTTGAAGAACGGCGGGTCGTCCTCCTCGTAGCGCCAGAAGCCACGAAGTGCAGAGAGACTCGGCGCGCCGAACAGGTCTTCGACGGCGATGTCGAACTCGCCGGCCCACATGCGGTCGGACCAGACGGTCTGCTCGTACTCCTGGAGGTCGGGAGCGAAGCCGGCGGCCTCGAGGTTTTCGGCCGTGATCTGGCCGAGTTCGCGCATGTCGTCTCGTTCGGCCGTCGAGATGAGGGTTACTTCCGGTTCGTCGAAACCGGCCTCGTCGAGCAGTGCCCGTGCGGCGTCGGGATCCGCCCCCATCGAGTGGGGGTTGTAATCGATGTGATACGGACTCCCCTCGGGGAAGTAGTTCTGCGTCGCCGTCGCCTGGCCGTTGTAGATGATGTCGACCATCGCGTTCCGGTCGATCGCCTCCGAGATCGCCTGTCTGACCTCCGGGTGGGTCGTCGGGTAGTCTTCGCCGCGGTTCTCCTCGGTCTCTTCCGTCGGGTTGATCAACAGATCGAGGATCGCGAACGAGTCGGTCTGGTCGACGACGGTCGCATCGTCGTCTTCTAGCTGTGAGAGGAGATCGAAGGGAACGTCGACGACGATGTCGACGTCGCCTTGCATGATCTCGGTCATCCGTCCGGATCCGTCCGGGATCGGTCGGAAGACCACTTCGTCGACGTACGGATACTCGTCGTGCCAGTAGTCGTCGAACCTCGTGAGGGTGAGCTGTTCGCCGGTCACCCAGTCCTCGAAGACGAACGGGCCGGTCGCGACGGGCTCGGTCTGCATGTCCATCCCGTCCTCGATTGCGTCGGGCGAATAGATCGGGAACCCGTGCCATCCCGCCATGTAGCTGTCGAACTCGAGTTGACCTTCGTCGAACTCGATGACGAACGTGTGATCGTCTTCGGCGTGCCAATCGGCGATCCCCGCCCACGGTTTGTTCCGCGGCGAGAACCGTTCGGGATCCGTGACGTGATCGAAGTTCCAGGCGATGTCCTCGGCCGTCAGTTCGCGTTCGTGTGGCGGGTGGAAGGTGACGCCCTCGTGGATGTTCATCTCCCACTGCGTGCCGTCGTCGTTCACGTCGACGCTTTCGACGAGCCCGCCCACGACTTCCATGTCGTGGTCGACGCGGAACAGGAAGTCGGTGTTTGCGTACGTGACGATCTGATCCGCCGGCGCAGTCTGCATGTGCCCGTCGAGGTTGGACAGTCCGGTCGACAGCGCAACCTCGAGCGTCCCACCGTCCTGAGGTTCGCCGGCGTCACCGTCGTCGTCGTCCGTTCCGGTTCCGTTTCCGTTCCCACCGTTGCCGTCGGTATCGCCGTTTCCGTTCTCGCCGGCACAGCCGGCCAGCGAGGCGACGCCGAGTGAACTGACGATCGTTGCGTACTGCCGTCTCGTCAGCCCGGTCGACTCGACGTCATCGTATTCCAGGATCGACTCCCCACTGTTAGGCTTTGGCATGATACAATGGATGTCACGTATACTATTTAGTTGTTTCCCTTATATGGTCACTCTTTCTCGTATGAGTGTGGGACAGTTTACCCATACACTTATCTTGTACGTTCATCAGGATTGCACCGTGACCGAAGTACCACCAACGCTTGATCCACCTACGGAGGCAGAGATGGCCGAGTTGGCCGATCAGTTCGGGCTCACCCTTACGGACGAGGATCTGGAGGCCCACAGGGAGCTGATCCAATCGAGATTGGGTGCATTCGAATATCTGGAGGGGCTATCCGTTCCGCCGAAATCACACGAACACCGTACACGCGACCCCGGATACCGACCATCGGCGGACGAGGATCCGCTCAACGCGATCGTGACGAACTGCCGCGTCGAGGGCGAGGAGGATGGCCTGCTGAGCGACCACACCGTCGGTATCAAGGACAATATCGCCGTTCGTGGCGTCGAAATGACCTGTGGTTCTCGGGTACTGGACGGATACATCCCGGCCGAAGACGCGTTCGTCGTCACGCAAGTACTCGACGCCGGCGGGACGATAACCGCGAAGACGAACATGGACGAGATGGCCGTCTCCGGAAGCGGCGAAGTCACCGCGTCGGGCCCGATCGTCAATCCACACAGCGAGGACCACCTGGCAGGCGGTTCCTCGGGTGGCTCGGCGGTCGCCGTCGTCACCGGTCAGGTCGACGTCGCGATCGGCACCGACCAGGCTGGATCGCTGCGCGTCCCTGCGGCCTGGTGTGGCTGCGTCGGGTTGAAACCGACCCACGGACTCGTCTCCTATCGGGGAACGGTTCCGCTCGGCCACTCCTTCGACCACGTCGGACCGATGACCACGACCGTCGACGACAACGCTCGAGTCTTAGAAGCCATCGTCGGTCGCGACCCGCAGGATCCGCGACAGAAGCCGGGTCGATCCGAAGACTACCTCGACGCGCTGACGGACGACCCGTCCGGGTTGACGATCGGCGTTGTCGAGGACGGGTTCGGATCGGAACACGCCGATCCCGCCGTCGATCAGGCCGTCCGCGATGCAGTCGACGACCTCGTCGACCTCGGAGCGGAGAAACGGGAAATCTCGATCGAGGAACACAACGACGGCGTCGTGATCTGTATGGCGGTGCAACTCGAGGAAACCATCGAGATGTGGGAAAGCGACGGCGTCGGGTACTTCACCGGCGGTCAGTACGACGCGCAGTTCGCGGACGTCTTCGGGGCGTTGCGACGGGCGCGTCCGGATCTGTTCGCGCCCACGGTCAAACACATGATGTTGCTCGGCGGCTACCTCCGGAAGAAGTTCCACGGCCGCCACCGGCGCAAAGCTCAGAACCTCCGGAAGTCGCTGACCGAAGCCTACGACGACGTCCTCGAGGAGTGTGACCTCCTCGCGATGCCGACGACGCCGATGACGGCGTTCGAGCGGGAACCGGAGCAAGACCGGACCCAGCTCGTCAACCGCGCGCAGGGAAAAGCTGGCCGGGGACGAAACACGATGCCGTTCGACATGACCGGCCATCCTGCCATGTCGGTCCCGGTCGATACCGTCGACGGGCTTCCGGTCGGGTTGATGCTCGTCGGCAGTCACTTCGACGAACGCGCTATCTTCCGGGCTGCGAGCGCGCTCGAGCGAAACGACGCGACGCTGGACGTGGAGACCGGCGCATGATCGGGGCGGCCTCGTCGGGAAACGGTTATCGTCTTCCAGCGAGACGTACCGACTCGAGACGTGTGTACATGACGAGACAGGACAGCAACGGAGCGACCGGTCGGACATCGGCAGTCGGCTCTGTCAGGAAGGGAACTGTAATGAGCCGTGACTCGGAAGGTGAACGTAATGAGTAAGTCAGACGTGTCACTCGATATCGAACGTATCGATCCGGTTACGTTCCAGATCATCAAGCATCGACTGGTTCGCGTGACTGACGAAGCAGTCGAAGCGCTCAAGCGCGTTTCCGGATCGTCGACGACGAACGAGGGCCACGACCTGATGGTGGCGCTGTATACGAAAGAGGGCGACCTCCTGACTGGCGGGGTCGGATTCTTACATCACTACGTCGGCGCGTCCAAGGCGACCAAACACATCATCGACACGTTCGAGGGGGACATCAACGAGGGAGACACGTTCATCCTGAACGACCCGTATACGGCTGCGTTGCACCCGCCCGACGTCTACATTATCAGTCCGATCTTCTACGAGGGCGAACTGAAGGCGTTCGCCGCGAACTTCGTTCACGTCGGCGACATCGGTGCGATCGATCCGGGCGGATTCTCGCCGAACTCGACGTCGATCTACCACGAAGGGTTCCAGACCCCCGGAATGAAGATCGTCGAAGGGGGAGAGATTCGCCGGGACGTCCTCGATACGATCCTCAACATGAGCCGCGACCCGGGCCGGCTCGAACTCGACTTCCGCTCACAGATCGCGGCGAACAACGTCGCGATCGAGCGGATGCAGGAGATGATCGACGACTTCGGAGCCGACACGGTCGAGGCCGTCGGCGAGGAACTCATCGAGCAATCGCGCGACCAGTTCCGACAGCGGCTCCTCGACTTACCCGACGGGGAGTGGGAAGAGCGGATGTACCTCGACTCCTACCCCGACGACGAGACCTTCACGATCGAGATGACGCTGCGCAAGTCCGGCGATTCGCTCACCTTCGACTTCAGTGGGACCACCGGGCAGAGCGAGTACGGGCTGAACTGTACGCACATCGGGACCGTCGGCGGCGTGCTCGCGCCGCTTTTGCCCCTGATGTGTCACGACATCACGTGGAACGACGGGATCATCAGTCAGGTGGACGTCGAAACGCCCGAAGGGACCGTCGTCAACGCCACGCGGCCGGCACCTGTCTCGATCGCGACCGTCGCGACGTTGCAGGTCTGTAACAGCCTCTCGACGCTCGCCGTCTCGAAGATGCAGGGCTCGAGTGAGTCCTACGACGACCGCGCGACGGCGGTCTGGCACGGCTCACACTGCGGCGTCGGGTTGACGATGCGCAAGGGAGACGAGACGAAAGTCGACATGATCACCGACACGTTCGCGGGCGCCGGCGGTGCCCGCGCGACCGGAGACGGCGTGGATCTCGCCGGCGAAGTGACCAACGTCGTCACGCGGTGGGCGAACGCCGAACGCCACGAGAGCAACCAGCCGTTGCGGTTCCTTGGTCGGAAGTTCACCGCCGATTCGGGCGGTGCCGGTCAATACCGCGGCGGCGTCGGCCACGAGTACGCGGTGACGCCCGTCCCCGAGGAAGGGTTCGACGAGATAATCTCGAGAACGACCGGCCGCGGGGTCTCGATTCCACAATCGATCGGCCTCTTCGGCGGGTATCCGGGCTGTACGATCGAGTTCGCGAAGCTGAAAGGCGCCTCCGGATCCTCGGAGACCGGTTTCCCGAGACCGTCCGACGACGGACACGACGTCGAAAACGTCCAGTGGGGCAACAACGCGCTCGACGACGACGACGCGCTCTACGTCCGTGCGCCCGGCAGCGGTGGATACGGCGACCCGCTGGACCGCGATCCGAACGATGTCGCCAGCGACGTCTCCGACGGGCTGGTTACGCCGGAGACGGCAATCGACGTCTACGGCGTCCCGGTCGACGCCGACGGAACGATCGTCGACGACGTCGAGGAGCGACGGGACGAGCTCTACGCCGAGCGGCTCGAGGCCGGCGACGGCTCGTTCGACCCGCCGATTTCGGCCGCCGACCTCGAGCCGACCGAGTTCGAACTCGGCGTGAACGTCTCGGTCGGTCGCGCCGATGGCGAGTTGTTCGCAGCCTGTGCAAACTGTGACACGCCGCTTGCCAGCGCCTCGGGCGACTGGAAGGCGGCCGTCACCAGTACCGAGAAGCCGATTTCGGCGGCAGGAGCCCACCGCGAGTCGACCGACGACGTCGTGTTGCGGGAGTTCACCTGTCCCGAGTGTGGAACCCTGCTCGACACCGAAGTGGCACTCGCCGACGACGCCCACCTCAGCAGCCGTCTGTTCGAGTAAGAAATCGGTCTATCCGCTTTTCGACCGCTCGTTCGACGAAGTACCCATCGACGTGGCCCGGCTATCCCGTCGATTCGTCTGTAAAAAGGACCCCACCTCGAACCCAGTCGATTCTTTTCGGTGATCGGTCGTCGGTCCGTCGTCGAGTTAGCCGCTGTAGGTGTCGGAGTACCCGTCGAACCGCGAGATCGATACGTCCTCGTAGTACTCGGTCGGCTCGCCGTCGACGATCTGTCGTGAGATGATGTGGCCCGCGATCGGTGCGAGCTGGATCCCCTGTGAGTGAAACGCTGCGATCGAAAAGCCCTCGACGTCGGTCCAGCCGAGGATCGGCCACCGGTCGGGCGTTCGCGATCCCACGCCGACCCACTCCTCGGTTATGTCGGCGTTGAGCAGGAAGGGATACAGTGTCTCGATGACGTCCGTGGCGAGGTCGCGAAACTCGATCGATACGGAGTCACGAACCGTGTCGGGATCGAGCTGTTCGACGTCCTCGTACGTCGTCGACTTGTCGTGTTTCCCGACGTAGATGTCTCCCTCGTGGCTCCCCCGGAAGTAGATCCCCGATTCGTGGTGGTGAGTGTAGGGGAACGTAAACGGCAGCGACCGATCCGGCTCGAGTTGCAGGATGGGTGCCGGCTCGTGGCGGACCGGAAGCGTGAGCCCGACTTTCTCGGCCAGTGATACGTTCCACGGCCCTGCCGTACAGACCACGTGGTCTACGTCTTCGGTTCCCCGCTCGGTCTCGAGTGCCGTCACCGCTCCGTCCTCGACGATCACGTCTTCGACCGCAGTGTTGTTCTCGACGGTCACGCCGTTTTCGGTCGCCCGCTCTAAGAACTCGTAGGCGACTTCCTGTGGCCGGGTGAACCCTTTGTTCGGCCGATATCGCGTCCCCTCGACGTCGTCGGTCCTGAGGTAGGGTACGATCGCGGTCCTGGTGATCTCGTCGCCGGGGAGGTACTCGACCGGTTCGTGCTTTCCGCCGGCGGTGTACAGCCCGGTTTTCGACTCCTTTTTGAGGCTGTCTTCGAGTTCCGCGTCGCCTTCGCTGGTCGTCGCAACCGCGAGGCTTCCGGTCAGGTCGAACCGGGAGTTCGCCTTGGGATCGGAGAAGAAGTCGTTGTAGAGGGAGAGTCCGTAGCGCTTCATCTCGGTCATCGTCTCGTTTCCGGTCCGCCCGAGGATAGCCATCGACCGGTAGGTCGTCTCGGATGCTGGTGACTGGCGCTCGTAGATGGTGACGTCCGCGTCGGTTCGACAGCTCAGATGGTACGCAACGCTCGCTCCGACGATACCGCCACCGATGATTGCATAGGAAGCCATCGTTACTGGTGAGAGAAACCGTGTCCACATAAATCTAGTTTCTGGCGGGCGGTTCCCAGGCGAAAGACGGTATCCCGATTCCGAGACGCCCGGTCGCACGTCGACGTCACGGCGGTCGAAAATCCGTCCATCCCGTCCGCAATCGCTCGAGTGACAGGGACGTTCAGATTCGCCACTTACCAGTCCAACACGCCGTTCAGATTCGCCAGTCCAATGCGGCGTTCGGATCCGTCCGCCCTCGAAAATCCGTCGGCTCCTCGTGATCGCTCAGCTTACTCTTTGGCCGCGATCGCTTCGATCTTTACGGCTGCACCCTTCAGCACCGTCGCCACCTCGACGACGCTTCGCGCCGGCATGTCGCCGGTGAAATACTCCTGGTACACCTCGTTCATCGCGTCGAAATCGTCGATATCGTCGAGATACACCGTCGTCTTGACGACGTCGTCCGCGTCGAGTCCGCTCTCCTCTAGGATTCCGACCAGGTTGTCCAGACACTGACGCGTTTGAACGTCGATCGGTTCGTCGATGAGGACCGAACCGTCGTTTTTCATCGGAACCTGTCCGGCCGTGACGACCAGATCGCCGACTTCCCATCCCTGACTGAAATCTTCCGGTGCGACTGGAACGTCCTCGTTGTGAATAACGCGCGTCATACACCCACTGTGTGAGCAGGTCCGCTTAAAGATATGTGTTTTCCGCCCCCGCTGGGGTTCGAGCGCGACAGAATGTGATCGGTTCCGTGTACCGATCGCAGGCGTTACAGAGCCCGTCTACTCCGACCCGTGTAACTGGGCCGTAAAGGAATCGTCCGGGAGCGGTTTGGACCAGAACCGACTGTGGATCTCCCGCCCGTCGTCCTCGAGCGTCGGGCCCTCGACTTCGACGTCGATCGAGCCGGAGTCGACGACTTCTCGACAGGACATCGACGGCACCATCCCGGTCCCCGAAACGTCCGCCTCCTCTGCGCTCACGCCGTAGACGACCTTCGCGATGCCGGACCAGTAGATCGCGCCGGCACACATCGGACACGGCTCCGTACTCGCGTACAGGATCGCCTGATCGAGTTCCGCTGGCTCGAGAGAGCGCGCCGCCCATCGCGCCAGTTTCAACTCGGGATGGGCCGTCACGTCGCGGTCGCTGTCGACCGTGTTCGCCGACGTCTCGACGACGTCTCCGTCGACGGCGATCAGCGCACCGAATGGGAAGTCCCCGTTTTCCGCCGCCTGCTCGGCGAGTTCGTAGGTTCGTTGGATGAGTTCTTCGCGTTCAGCCATACAGTCACTCTCTCCCATACGACCAAAGTAGTACTGTTTCCACGCCGTTCGTAGATCGGTAAGCGAACCGGGCTAGCGGTAGATCAGGACGGTCGCTTCCAGTTGTTATACTGTCGGAAAGTATACTATTTGCGGTTCCGAATCGTCCGGTTCCGCCGTCAGCGCTACCGCGTCCCCGCTCGTCTTACTGGAACTGCTCGGTCAGCGCGGGGACGACGTCGAAGAGGTCGTCCTGGATGGCGTAGTCGGCGATGTCCATGATCGGCGCGTTCGGATCGGTGTTGATCGCGACGATCGTCTCCGAGCCTTTCATGCCGGCGACGTGCTGGACCGCTCCGGAGATGCCGATCGCGATGTAGACGTCGGGTGTCACCACTTTCCCGGACTGGCCGACCTGTCGGTTCTTCGGTAGCCAACCGCTGTCGACGATCGGGCGCGAAGAGGAGACGGTGGCGTCCAGCGCGTCGGCGAGGTCGTGGATGAGTTCGAGGTTTTCTTCTTCGTCGATGCCGCGACCGACGGAGACGAGGACGTCGGCGTCGCTGATGTCGACGTCGCCGCCGGCGACCTCTTCGAAGCCGGTGACGGTCGCGCCCAGTGCATCTTCGTCGATGTCGGGGTCGAACGCCTCGATCGTGGCGTCACCGGTGCCCTCGGCGGCGGGCCACTCCGCGCCGCGGATGGTGACGACGGCGGGTCCGGACAGCGAGACGGTCGTTTCGACCTTGCCGCCGTACATCTCGCGGGTCGCGCGCAGTTCGTCGCCATCGCTCTCGAGGGCGACGGTATCGGTGACGATGGGAACGTCGAGGCGTGAGGCGACGGCGGGGGCGTAGTCCAGCCCGTTGACGCTGTTGGGCGTGAGGACGTACTGGGCCTCGAGTTCGGTGGCGAGCTGGACGGTGGTCTGGGTGTAGACGCCGTGGTCGAACTCCTCGCCGTAGTCGACGGTGTGGACGGTGTCGACGCCGTCGCGGTCGAGTTTGGGGGCGAAGTCGTCGACGGTGCCGCTGATGACGGCGACGTGGAGGTCGGCGCCGACGTCGTCGGCGAGGGCTCTGCCGGCGGTGAGGAGTTCGTAGCTGACGTCTCTGAGTTCGCCGCGGCGGTGGTCGGCGACCGCGAGAACGGCGCTCATTGTGCCACCCCCTTCTCGCGGAGCAGGTCAGCGAGTTCGGCGGCGGTCTCGTCGGCGTCGCCCTCCCAGACGGTGACGTCGGTCTCGCTTTCGGGTTCGGCCATCTCCTCGAGGGTGAGCGCCGATTCGAGGCCGTCGGCGTCGATGCCGAGGTCGGCGAGATCCTGCACCTCGAGTGGTTTGCGCTGGGCCTGCCGGATACCCCGGAGGCTGGCGTAGCGGGGTTCGTTGATGCCGGTCTGGATCGTCAACACGGCGGGAAGCTCGACGTCGGTCAGCTCCTCGACGCCGCCCTCGAGTTCGCGTCGAACGGAGGCGGTATCGTCGTCGAAGTCGTGGGCGAGGTGGTTGACGACGGCGGCCCACTCGTAGCCGACGGCGTCGGCGAGGGTGACGCCGGTGGCGCCGAAGCTGTCGTCGCCGGACTGGACGCCCGAGAGGACGAGATCTGGCTCCTCGGCGTCGACGACGGCGGCCAGAATCTGGGATTTGAGGCCGACGTCGAGGAGATCGGCGTCGGCGAGAGCGTCGTCCCAGACGCGGATGGCGCGGTCTGGGCCCTTCGCGAGGGCCTGTCGAATGGTCTGTTCGCAGTCGTCGGGACCGATGGTGACGGTGACGATTTCGTCGGCGAGGCCGGCCTCCTGGAGCTGGACGGCCTCCTCGATGGCGTACTCGTCCCACTCGTTGAGGTCGGCACCGAGATAGCGATCGGCGATGGCGGTGCCCTCGATCTCGAACTCGTCTTCGACGGTCGTGACTTCCGTGACCGGAACGAGAATCTTCATACCCGATCACTCTCGTCAGCACTCAATAAGTGTAACTCTTTCACACGGGTCGGTGCCTCGAGCGGTCGGGTCCCTCGAGACCGGCGTCCGAACCCGTCGATCCGGTATAATAATGGCGCTGTAGCTCCCACGACGAGACGACATGACGGAGGGATCCCCATCCAACGGCGACCGGATACACGGGACCGAATCGAACCTCGACGCGTATCCGCCGGTTCGCGGGACGGTGTACAGGGCGACCGATACCGGCCGTACGTACGTCGGCGACGGCTCCGACTGGATCGAAATCGACGCCGCGGAAGGTGGCCCCTCGCTCGGATCAGAGCCGTTTCGAAGCATTAGACCGCCGGTACGACCCGGAAAGACGGGATTCGCGTCGGTCGATCACGACCTTCGATCGCGTCTCGCGAGCTACGAGGGCGGGTACACGAAGCCGGTCTTTCACCTGACGTTCGACGGCGGGGCGGACAACAACCACGAGTTCCGGGAGGTGTTCGAGGAACTCGGCGTGACGCCGACGCTTGCGCTTACGCCCGCGGCGATCGGCGACGACGGGAAGATGACGTGGGACCAGGTCCGCGAACTCCAGCGGGAGTACGGCTGGCGGATGTCGAATCACGGACACAGACACGATCGGTTCGACGAAATCGACCCGCCGGAACAGGAGCGGGAGATCGACGAGGGGATCGACGCGCTACAACGCGAGCAGGTCCACCACGATCACTACATGTACTCGTGGGGGAAATCCGGCGGTCGGGACGGACGATCGATCGTCGCTTCCAGGTACCCGTTCGCGTGGGGGACGGTTCACGCGCCCGATGCGGACGGCATCGTCGACGTCGACTCGCCGTACGAACTCCCGCGGGTGTTGATCGAACGCGAGGAGATGGCGGAGATCGAGGCGGCGATCGACCGGGCGATCGAGAACGAGACCGGGATGGTGTTTTTCGGCCACAACGTAACCGGCGGGAGCCTCGAGGACGAAGACGGGTTCGAGACGTCGGTCGAGAAGATCGAGTCGATCGTGGAGTACGTTCGCGAACGGGGTGGCGAGTGGGTCGACTCGCTCGACGAGGTGCTTCGATACTCGGCGACGCCGGTGCGATTGTCCGCGGGTAGAGAGCCGGTCCACGTCGACGACCTCGAGGCGGGGTCGATCACCGCGGAGACGGCGACCACCGAGAAGATCGGCGCGATGGCGTATCAATCGAACCCGCAGACGATCGAACCGGACGGGTCGACGACGGTATCGCTCGATTCCACCCGGTTCGACCACCGCGGCGAGTTCGACGACGAACGCGACGGGATCACGGTTACGGTCGGCGGGACCTACGAACTTCACGGTGCCGTCACCGTCGCGGAGGCGTCAGCGGGAGCGCAAGTCACGCTCTCGATTCGACGGAACGACGACGTCGTGGCTCGAGCGACTGCCGCAACACCGTCCGACGACGGGGCCGTGTCGACCCGGGCGATGACGCACGCCGAGCTCGAGGCCGGCGATCGAATCGAGATGGCCCTCACGCACGACTCGAGTGATGCGATCGAGACCGACGCCGGCGCTGATTCGGTTTCCCTCGCCGTGTTGAAACTCGGATAACGGTCGCAGTCGGTCTCGTGTGGCTGGCCGAACGGAACTCGTCCGCCGGTGGGGGTGTCCGGTGTGACAGGCCGGCGCGACTACAGGTACTGCTTGCCCGCCGGCGTCTCTTCTAACACGTCGTCGAAGATTTCCGCGTCGGTCTGGAACTTGTGGACGGTGTGAAGCATCGTCGTGTGGAACTGGGCGATCAACGGGCCGTACTGCTTGAACAACTGGTGGACCCACTTCTGTTGTTGCTCGTCCGTCCGGAACTGCGCGATGATGTGCCAGTGGTAGTTCCCGTCTGCATTGAAGAACATCAGTACGTGGGGATCGTTGACGATGTCCCAGTAACACGACTCCCAGTACTCGTCGAAGTTCGGGTAGAAGAAGGCGATTCTGAAGAGGTAGTGTCTGAAGAGGCGTTCGTCGGGGATGATCGTTTCCCGAAACATGTCCTCTTCGGCCATCTCGCGAAGTATCTCGTTGATCCGGTTGTGCGAGAGGTTGATGTCGTGTTTTTCGGCGAGGATTTCGCTGAGTTCTCTCGTGGACGCGGTCGGGTTCGCAACTCGAACTTTGAGAATGACCACGTCGCGCGGGGAGATGTCGTCCGACGGTGGGGTCAGCGTCATAGCTCTCCGTACTGAGGCCACCGTAATAATTCAACTGGATGTAACGTCGTCGGCCCGCGGTCGCCGGTCGGAAACTACGGCGGGCGCTCGTGGTACTCGTACTCGCTAATTGGGGAGTAGTAGCCGCCCGAGAGGCGTCCGACCGCGTCGAGTTCTTTCACGTCGAGTTTTCCGTCCACCGTGATCGAATCGTCGATGTGTGCGCGGACGACGTCTCCGAGGATGAGTGCGGATTTCCCGACCGGGACGATCTCGTGGAGCGTACACTCGAAGGAGACGTCGGCGTTGCCGACCCGGGGCGGGGAGACGACGGTCGACTCGGCGCGTTCGACGTCCGCGTGCTCGAACTCGCTGACCCCGTGAGGGAGGCGCGCACTGGTTTCGTTCATCGTCTCGAGCAGCGGATGGGTGACGATGTTGACCACGAACTCCTCCGTCTCACGGATGTTGACGAAGGTGTCTTTGAGGAGATCGGGTTTCTCCTCGTCGAACTTCGTCACCGAGAGGAGCAACACGGGCGGAGTGGTGGTTGCGACGTTGAAAAAGCTAAACGGTGCGAGGTTTTCCTCACCGTCGGGTGAGATCGAACTCGTCCAGGCGATCGGCCGCGGAACGACCGCGCCTGCTACGGTCCGGTAGTCGATCTCGGATCTAGCCAATTCCATAGGTCACTGTTCGATCGAACGGGCATGTACGTTGTGGTTTCAGCGAAGAGCGCCGTTACTGGTCTCGGAGCTTGTACCGAAGTTACTGGCTCCGAAGTTTGTACCGAAGTATCTTCCCGCTCGCGTTTCGGGGCAAGGACTCGAGAAACTCGTAGCGCCGGGGGCGTTTGAAGTCGGGCAACGACGAACTGTCTTTGCACCACTGATCGAGCGTCTCCTCGTCGACGTCCTCGTCGCAGACGACGTAGGCCTTCGGAATCTCTCCCCACGTGTCGTCGTCGATACCGATGACGCCGACGTCGAGAACGGCAGGGTGGGCTGCGATCTCGTCTTCGACCTCTGCCGGGTAGATGTTCTCTCCGCCGCTGATGATCATGTCGTCGCTTCGGCCGGTGATGACCGTACGTCCCTCCGACGTCTCGTATGCGACGTCGCCGGTGAAAAACCAGCCGTCGTGAATCGCTGCGTCGGTGACGCGTGGTTTATTGTGATACCCGGAGAAGACGATCGGTGACTCCATCGAGACGATCAGCTCACCTTCCGTTCCCTGTTCGACGACGGCGTCGGGATCGTTCGATTCGAGTTCGACGATTCTGGTCGCCTGCAGGAAGTTCGCGGGTCCAGTTTCGGTCGGTTCGCCGTCATCCAGTAGATTGAGCTGTCCGAGCGGCCCGTACGCTTCCGTACACCCGTACTGGTTCGACAGGTAGTCCGGATCGAACTGCGTCGTCACCTGTTCCATGAGCGTCGAGTCCATCGGCGCACCCGAGTAGGTGAGGACGCGTACGGACTCGAGGTCGTACTCGTCGATCCCGTCCGCTTCGACCAGCTTTTTGAAGATCGTCGGTGCCTCGTGCAGGGCGGTCACGTCGTACTCCGAAATCGCGTCGACACACCGTTCGGGATCGAAGTTCGGCTGACAGAGGTAGGTGCCGCTGAGTGCGAGCATCGAACAGAGGATGCCGTGGAGGCCAACGGTGTGATACAGTGGCATGACGCCGAGCATCGTTTCCCCATCGATGCGGAACTGCTGTCCGTACGCGTTCAGAACGACTCTGCTCGCACTCGCGAGCTGGTCTAGTTCGACTCCTTTCGGATCGCCCGTCGTCCCCGAACTGTACTGGATGACGCTCAGGTCGTCCGGCGTGACCGTCACGTCCGGTCGATCCGTCTCGGCCGCCCGGATATCGTCGAACGGTGTCGCAAACGACGGGGTCCGTTCGCCGACGTGAACAAACGTGTCCACCGCCACGTCGCTGTAGAGGTCCGAAACGGTCTCTGCGATCGTATCACCGAAGACGAACGCCGTCGGCTCGGCGTCCGCCAGCGTGTACTCGATTCCCTCCGCTTTCAGACGGAAGTTAAACGGAACGGCGACCGCTCCAAGTTCCTGACAGGCCAGGAACGTGATGCAGTGTTCCGGGCGGTTTTTCAGACAGATCGCGACGTAGTCTCCCTTTTCGACACCGCGTCTGTGCAATCCGTTCGCGACGGCGTTTACTTCCTCCCGTAGCTCGCCGTACGTGAGCCGTTCGTCGGTTTCTAGATCGATGATCGCGTCTTTTTCGGGCGTTCGTTCGACCGCCTGACTGAACAGGGCGGGAATCGTGAAAGTGTTAATTCGCATGGTAGTGGTTGGATAGTGTGGTGTCCGATTCGGGCCGACTCGAGTACGTTCGTCGTCCGTTACCGTGTGAACTGAACTGCTCCCGACTGCGTGAGCGTCCCCGATCGCTCCGGGTTCGGCTCCCGAGTGTCGGCAGATATCGGTCCGAGTGCCGACTGGTCGCTCCCGGAAACCCGTGAGTGTGTCGCGATAATTCGATCGATAGTTCCTTGGGTGCCGTCATAGGTCGGGATCGTATAGCGTTCTAAAGCAGTTATCGATTGCTTCTTAAATCTTCCGCTGCCCGGAAGATCGGGTGCGAGCGCCACTGTCTGCGGTCGCAATCGAACGACCATGGAGGCAAGCGGCTACGATATCCCGCTACTTGCCTGCTGACGTGTCTGTTCTGTGCCGAATCCTGACCGCCGTACCGACTCGAGGCGCGTGAAGAATGTACTGTCACGCCCATCATCAATTGCATAATACGGAACACGTGATGGTGGGCCAACGGATCGTCGCGATTCGCTTTTCGTATAGCCTGACAGGTTAGTGCCAGTCCCAGCAGTGACGAAACAACATACGGAACGGTTTCAGTAACGAATATCGGAAAAATACCGGTTTTTGGGAGTATAATCGCTATTCTACATTACAGTTCTCGATGAATGGTGTGGTGAAGTCGGTTACGATCATCTGTCAGTATTGAGGAGAGGTCTGTGACGGTGGGTCGGTTGTCACACGCGGCCACGGCTACGTGTAGAGCCGCTCGAAACTGGTGATCGGACGCGCCGAGTTAGTCGTCCAACGGTCGCCTGAGGACTCGAACGTACAGTGGAAGGGTTATTCCTCCACTCGTTCCGTGGGACGTACGGTAGTACGGCCCCGAGAACTGATTACATCTGTATGTTTGTAATAACTCTCTGTATCCAGGAATTCGACGATTTCGAATCGACACGGACGAGGAAAGATCGCGGGAACAATCGAAATATCCGGCCGTCACGGACGTTGCAAGGCGATATCACCGTCCTTTAAATTCGAACCCCGTCGCGACGACGAACGTGTCTGTCGGGGATGGTCTTCGATATCGGCCGGCACGGGAGACTGTGGCATCGTCGCGGTGACACGGCACCGAGCGTGTCACACTCGGTGGGTGGCCCAGCAACCGGTATCACCACCGAAAACGTTGGACCGGCCGTCATTGCATATTATGCAATGCACTTATATGACGGTAGTTCCATGAGATGTGTATGCACGACAGTCAGGAACCTCGGGGGCCCGTGGAAACGGATAAGACCGTGTTGCGAATAATTCAGGCGCTCAAGGACGAAGACGGTGCAACGGTGGCCGAACTCGCGGATCGATTGAACATGGCGAAAAGTACTATTCACCGTCATCTGACGACCCTCGAGCAAAGTATGTACGTCGTCAAGCGGGAGGGCGAGTACGAACTCGGTTACAAGTTTCTCGACTTTGGCCGATACGTGCAGACGAGGTCGGAGATCTACGACCTGGCCGAACCGCGCGTCCAGGAACTCGCAACCGAAACCGGGGAGGCGGCGTGGTGTGTCGTCGAACAACACAACTACGCGGTGTACCTCTGTCAGGGAAAGACGCCACAGGCCGTCCAGACCCACGCCCGAATCGGAAAGTGGGAGTACCTTCACACCATCGCAGCGGGAAAGGCGATCCTCGCCCACCTGCCGGACGAACAGATCGACGACGTCATCGAAACGGTCGGCCTCCCGGCACGGACACCGAGTACGATCACGGATCGGGACGAACTGGAGGCGGAACTCGAGCGCATCCGAAACGAAGGCATCGCGTTCAACGACGGGGAAACGGTTCGGGACGTTCGGGCGGTCGCCGTTCCGATACTCCAAAACGGGTACCCCGTCGGGGCGCTGTCCGTCACCGGGCCGAAAAACAGGCTCATCGGCGACAAGTACCGGGAGGACATTCCGAACGCGCTGCTCGGCACAGCAAACGAGATCGAACTCCGACTCACCTACTCGTAATTGTCACAAGTTCGTGGAAACGCTAATATACTTTGACTACAAATCTTCCTAACGAGATGTCATACCTGACTGAGGAGTCTCGAGAAGCCATCGACGATCGGAATCTGCGGACGATGTGGGACGTCCACGACCAGTGGAGTTCGCCGGACACCGATCTCGAACCGTACCTCTGGGAGTGGGAGGATATCGAAGCGTCGCTGCGTACGATCGAAGAGGAAGCCCCGCTCGAGGATCTGCCACAGGGGATCCGACGCTCCCTCGCGCTTCGAACGCCGGGTTCGGATATCACGTCGTCGACGATCGCGGCGTTCTACCAGACCGTCACCCCGGGGGAGGTCGCTGGCGCACACCGACACAACGTCGGTGCCTTCCGATTCGTCGTCGAAGGGAACGACAAGATGTACACCGTCGTCGAAGGTGAGGAGTTCCCCATGGAGCCGGGCGACCTGATCCTCACGCCGAACTGGACCTACCACGACCACGAGAACCAGTCGGACGAGACCGCGGTCTGGGTCGACGTGCTCGACTGGCCGTTTATCGGAAGCGCGCTGGGCGCACCGATCTTCGACAACCACAAGGAGTTCGAGCAGCCGGTGGACAAAGAGCAGGGATACTACAACAGCCAGTTCGGGACGATGCGGCCGGCGAACGACAACGCCAGCCGGTTCCGAGACACGCCGCCGTACCGGTTCAGCTGGGAGGAGACCTACGACGTGCTGACGACCGCAGCCGACAACGACCAGGCGTACGATCCGTACAACGGGGTGAACATGGAGTACGTCAATCCCGAAACCGGCCAGGGACCAGTGATGTCGACGATCGCGCTTCGCCAGCAGATGCTCCGGGATGGCGACTCGACGAAGACGCACAAACACAACACGTCCGAAATCTACTACGTCGTCAAGGGAGCCGGCAAAACCGAAGTCGGCGACGAGACCCTCGAGTGGAGCGAGAAGGACTCGTTCGTTGTCCCGCCGGGCAAGTGGCACTCACACGAGACGACCGCGGACGAGAGCGTCCTGTTCGCGATGAGCGATCGGCCGATCTTCGACGCGTTCAACCTGTACCACGAAGAGCGGAAAGACGAGTGAACGCAACGAGCAGGGGGAGTGCGTACGCGTAGCTGAGCGCCCCGAAGAACCCGAGAGGACGTTTTCACTTCTGTCCTCAGAACGGAGACGTCACTCGAGTCGACTAGAGTCATCGCACAGACCGGGAGTCATCGAACCGGCCGCGATCGATACCGAACGCGGACGAGCGGCCGAAGACAGTCCGAGACGCGACCGGAGAACGGACGATCCCATACGAATAAGTACCAGTATCGACAGAGAGGTAACTGACGATGAAGAAAACCGTTATCGATCCGGCCGCAGGCAACGAACTCGTAGAAGACGCCGATTCCGTCGACGAGACGGCCTACTCGAGGGGCGTCGTCGTCGATCACGACGGGTACAAGCGAGTGTACTGCTCGGGGGTTACGCCGGTCGAGACGGCAGACGACTCGGTCGAAGAACAGACGAGGGAGGTCCTCGAGATAATTCAGGACCTCCTCGCGGATCAGGGCGGTACGATGGACGACGTCGTCCGGGTACGAATCTTCGTACAGGACGTCGTCGGCGACGAGTTTACGACGGTCCACGAGGTCCGCGGACAGTTTTTCGATCGAGATCACTTCCCGGCGAGCACGCTGGTCCAGATCGACACGCTCGTCCGTGGCAACATCGAAATCGAAGCCGAGGCGATCGTTCCCGAGGACGACTGGGACGTCGAAACGATCGATGCGGAGTAAGGCGCACTGATACTTTCGGAGCCACTGCACGTCGATGCACACCTGATCGCACAGCTGTCGTGCGATCCGTACTCGTGGTTCGTCCGATCCGTACTCGTCGGATCGCTCGTGGGTAGTGGTGAGAAGACGGATCCGATTGTGTCGCAGGTGCTGTGAGTCCACGACGCGTCCGGCTCTCGTGACTGCAGGGAGGTCAGGTCCTCCCCGGCCGATTTCTCCTCACGGCTCGAGGCGACGTTCTGCTCACGGGTACGCGACGACCCCGTGGCGCTTCCTCGAGGTTTCGTCGTTACCCTCCTCTCCGAGGACGTGCCATCACGGGATGGGACCTCGAGTGATCGTTCGTTGAACTCATACTGACCTGAATCGAGTTACATCATAATCTTCAACTTAAATAGAGGCCGGTGATTGGAGGGTACATTTATATTAGTCGAGGCCTAGTACACGTGCATGGAACTCGAAGAACGAATCGCGGAGGGTCAAACGATCGAACCGACGGACGACCTGACCGACGAGTACGAGCGGCTCGTCTCCAGGATCGTCCAGTTCACGGCGAACAGCGAACTGATCGGTGCGTTCACGGAACGGCCAATGATCGAGCGAGCGCCGAACTACCACCGGAAGCTCGCGTTGCTCGCGAAAAACCAGGACGAGATCGGCCACGCGCTGATGCAGTATCGGATCGCGGAGGACCTCGGACGGGACCGAGAGCAGATGCTCGAGGATCTGCTCGACGGAAAGGTCGGATACGGGAGCAGTATGCAGTTTCCGGTCGACGACTGGATCGAGCTAACGGCGTTTACGTGTCTGACCGACGGTGCTGCGATGATCCTCCAGCACTCGTTGCTCCAGACCAGTTACGGACCGTACGCGCGAGTTATGCGCCGCATCTGTCGCGAAGAGGAGTTCCACCTTCGTCACGGTCGGGACCTCCTGCGGGAGTACGCGACCGGAACGAGAGCCCAGCAGGAGGCGATGCAGGAGGCCGTCGACCGCTGGTGGCCCCGCGGAATGCTGTTTTTCGGACCGACCGACGACGAGCAAAGCGACGCGGCACTGCGAATGTACGATCTGGGAATCCGTACGAAGAGCAACGACGAACTCCGACAGGATTACCTGGACTTCTGGGTGCCGAAACTCGACGAGCTCGGCCTCGAGATCCCCGACGACAAGCTGGAGTACGACGAGGAGGCGGGTGAGTGGTCTTACACCGAACCCAGCATGGAGATGCTCGAGAAGATCCGAACGGAAGGCGGGCCGGCGGGACAGCGGCGCCTGGACGAACGACGACGCGTGTTCGACGACACGAAGTGGGTTCGTGACGCGCTCGCGGCGCACAACGACCGGGCAACCAACCGAATCGGCGACAATCTCGACGCCACGGCCGACTGAGACGCGCCGTTCGACGCACAAACACAACTACACATAACAGACCAATGACACCATCTATCCCAGACGACAGCCGAACGGAAACCCTCGAGTTTCTGCTCGCCATCGCCGACGACGAGTACTTCACCGGACACCGCCTCGGAATGTGGCTGGCAGTCAGTCCGACCCTCGAGGAAGACAACGCGCTGACCAGCATCGCACAGGACGAACTCGGCCACGCTCGACTGTGGTACGACGTCGTTGCCGACGAGCGATCGACCACGACCGACGACCTCGCGATCGGCCGAGGCCACGACGATCGGCGTAACTCGATTCTCGTCGAGCGCGAGCATCACGATTTCGCCGACGCGATCGTCCGAAGTTACCTCTACGATCGAGCCGAACTGCTCTTCCTCGAGTCGATCCGCGACGGCGACGTCGAAGCGCTCGCTGACACGGCGTCGGTCGCGCTCAACGAGGAGCCGTTCCACCGCGAACACGCGGCGAAGTGGCTCGAGGTTCTCCACGCCACCGACGAGGGAACCGAGCGCCTCGAGCGTGCGTTCGAGACGAACCTCGAGGCCGCGTCGGACCTCTTTGCGTTCGAGGAATCCCAGCAGGACGCACTCGTCGATGCGGGCGTTCTCGCTCGCTCGCCGGACGAACTCGCCGAGACGTGGGAAACGGAGGTGACGAAGACGCTCTCCGAGCTCCCGATCGACGTCGACAGCCAGGCGGTCGCCGACGCCGTCTCGAACTCCCCGTCGACGAACGGCCGGCGCGGCGAACACACGGACGAGTTCCCGGCGGTCCTCGAGGAAATGGAACCGGCGACGATCGACCAGATATGAGCCTCAGTAGGCTGTTCGAACCCGAATCGATCGCGGTGATCGGGGCCTCCGCCGACGAGGGGAAGATCGGGTACGCCGCGATGGACAACATTCGGTCGTTCGACGGCCGGGTGTATCCGGTCAACCCGAGCACGGGCGAACTGTTCGGTCACCGATGTTACGACGCGATCGACGAGGTCGACGACCGGGTCGATCTGGCGCTGTCGTGTGTACCGCGGCAGGTGACTCCCGCGGTCGTCGAGGAGTGCGGCGAGGCGGACGTCGGCGGCGTCGTCGTCTACGCGGCGGGGTTCTCCGAACACACCGAAGAGGGGAGCGAACTCGAGGCCGAAATCGTCGCGACCGCTCGAGAGCACGACCTCGCCGTTCTCGGACCGAACACGAGCGGCTTCATCAACGCGAACGACGGCGTTATCGCCTCGTTCGTCTCCGATACCGACGCGGTGCCCGCGGGAAACGTCGCGGTCGTCGCACAGAGCGGCGGGATCAACCACGTCCTCATGTTCATGGCTGAGAACAACCGCGTCGGGATCTCGAAAGCGATCGGGCTCGGAAACGCGGCCGACACCGACTTCGCCGAGGTGATCACCTACCTGGACGCGGACGACGATACCGAATCGATCCTGTTGCACGTGGAAGGGACGGACGACGCGCGGGCGTTGCTCGAGACCTGTCGTGGCGTCGAAACGCCGGTTTCGATCTACAAGGTCGGTCGGGAGGACGTGACGGACTTCGCCGCGTCGCACACGGGATCGATGGTCGGCGATTACCAGCTGTACGAGGCCGGCTGTGCACAATACGGCGTTCCGATGGTCGACTCGTGTCAGGAGCTGCTCGACGTCGGAAACGCGTTCGCGTCGCTTCCGGAACCGGACGGGTCGAACGTGGCGCTCGTCACCGGCCAGGCGGGGCCGGGAATCGCGATCACGGACCGGCTCAAACGTGCCGGGACGACGCTGCCGTCCCTCTCGGAGCGGACGTGCGAGACGATCGACGACATCTTGCCCGGGCTGACGTACACGTCGAACCCGGTCGATACGGGCCAGCCCCCGGATCCGGCCGCATACGAGACGCTGCTCGGAGCGATCGCCGAAGACGAGGCGGTCGACATCCTCCTCGTCTACCAGCTCTACGAGGAGCGAGTCGAGTATCCGGTCGATATCCTCGAGGGACTCGTCGAAGACACGGGCGTCCCTGCGGTGTTTGCGACGACCGGACCATCCGACGCCGTCGACGATGCGGTCGAGCGGTTTCACTCCGCCGGCATCCCGGCGTTCCAGAGCCCAGAGCGCGGCGCAGAGGCGGTCAACGCACTCGCGACGTACGCTGAGATGAAGACGGACTCACCGACCGTGACCACAGCGGGGTCCGAACGATGAGCGGCGGGACCGATCACGAGAACGCCGGCAGTGCCGACGTCCTGACCGAAGCGGACGCGAAATCGCTGCTGTCCGAGGCCGGAGTTCCGGTTCCGGACTTCGAACTCGTCTCGTCGCCGGAGGAGGCGGTCGACGTCGCCGACTCGATCGGCTATCCGGTCGTGGTGAAGGTGTCCTCACCGGCTGTCCAGCACAAATCGGAGTGGGGCGACGGTGTCGGCGTCCATCTCGGTCTGTCGAACGCGGAGGCGGTACGAGACGCCGCCGAAGCCATCCAGGAGGCGGCAGACGACCGCGAACTCGAGGTCGATATTCTGGTCGAAGCGGCGGTGGACACCGACGAGGGCGTCGAAACGATCGTCGGCGGAACGCAGACGCAGGCGTTCGGCCCGACGGTCGTCTTCGGCCTCGGCGGCACGTTCACGGAGGTACTCGAGGACGTGACCCACCGTCTGGCACCGATCGGAACGGACGAGGCCGGGCAAATGACCGAAGAGATACAGGGTGCGGAGTTGCTCGAGGGGTTCCGTGGCTCACCACAAACGGACCGGGAAGCGATCGCGTCGACCATCGCGACCGTGAGCGATCTCGTCGCCGACGAGGAGTGGATCGCGGAGATCGAGATCAATCCGTTGCTGGCGACCGAGACGGGCGTCGTTGCACTCGACGCACTCGTGGTGCGGGCGGACGACGACTGAGCCTCGCGGAAAACTCGCTTTCGAATTTCGCGTCGGTCACACCCGACCGTCGGCCGTGGGAACCGAGTTGCGAACCGCGGTCGACCGTTCCGTAACCATCGTCCCTCGGTGTACCGCTGGCGCTCTCGATTTCCGTTCCGAGATTCAGCCTGGCGAATACCGGGATGCAGCTCGGTGAAGTTACAACGAACGCTTTGACGGGGCATATAGCTCCCAATCATGGATAAGGTTTTTACCCATGGCTCTCGATAATCATTGTATGGAACCGTACAGGGTCTTCGTTCAATGGCAGCGGGGAAAACCCCACGAGTACGCCCAGACCGTGACCGCCGCGGACGACGAGATGGCTCTCATGCTCGCAAAACGTAACATCGACCTCCGATCCGATCCGCTCGACATCTGGGTCACACCGGAAAGCGAGATAACGGAGATGTCGAAGGACGAAACCGCATTGACGCCGAGTACTGACCGGACGTATCGGGAAGTGTCCGGCTACTCCGCACAGCCTACGGACGGTTCGACGTGAGTATGACCGACGCATCCATCCCGGATCCACGACAGCAACTCGAGACGGCCCCGGCCGAAGAACGGGCGGTCTGGGACGCACTGTTGACGGTCGAGGATCCCGAGCTTCCGGTCAGTATCGTCGACCTCGGGCTGGTGTACGACGTTTCCCTCGAGGGCGGACACGCGACGGTCGAGATGACGCTTACGTACTCGGGCTGTCCGGCCCGCGAGATGATCGTCGACGACGTCGAACGAGCGGTTACCTCGGTGTCCGGCGTGGACTCCGTCGAGGTGGACCTCGTCTACTCACCCCCGTGGTCTACCGACCACATCACGGACGTCGGTCGGGACGAGCTTTCGGAGTGGGGACTGGCCCTCCCGGAGAAGTCGTCGACGTCCGGTGCGGCCTGCACCCAGTAACCGATGTCGTTCGACCGAAATCGCGGACGGACCGGGGACGAAACGGGCGACAAAACCGTTCGGTGTCCCTACTGCGGGTCCGACGAGTGCGTCCTCGAGCGTGAACGGGGGCCGGGACTCTGTCGAACCGTCCACTACTGTACGGACTGCGAGCAGCCCTTCGAAGAGTTCGGCTGAGTTTTCGGACCGACGATCGACGGAGCGAGACTTCTCTCCAGCAGTCGTCTCTTGTCAGTACTCGTTTCCTGGTAGTATCCGTTTCACAGCGTGCCCTGTCGAATTTGTCCGGGCCGAATCGACTACCGGGTAGCTCGGAGTAATAGTAATCGTCGAAGCGATTCGCCCCGCTCTCACCGTTGAAGCGATCCTGTCCGTTCGCGCCGTTGAACAGATTCTCTCCGATCGCACGCAGCCGACCACACCCCCAGTGCTGGCCGTTGATTCGCAAACGGGAGTGCAATGACGGAAAACGAGTACTCTACCGCTCGTAGTCGTCTTCGTCGATCTGTATCTCGATATTCTGATAGCGGTCCATTCGTGCGACGTCGCCGGGGTTGAGGACGATCGTCGTCACCGGCGTCAGGATAACGCCAGGCTCTCGGATCTCGTCGCCCGGCTCGAGCGCTTCGAAGTCGTACAGTCCGGCGTCGATACGGCCGCCGGCTGCTTCAAAGTGCATCTCTTTCGTTCCGATTCGGGCGTGTTCGGCGCTCGAGTCGGTTATCGCCTTCTCGTCGAGATCGGGCGTCTCCAGCGGGCCGATTCCCCGAACTCTGAACTCGGTCATCTCGATGCCGCCCTCTTTGAACGCCGAGCCCTTGCCGTAGCGCTGTTCGTACAGCGTCTCGAACTGCTCGACGACCTCGTCGACGTCCGCCGAGTTCAACGGCCCCGTCGTCTCGACGGGCGTGAGCAGCTCGTGGACCTGCCGCTGATACCGCATACTGATCGACCGTTCGATATCGGCCTCGTCTTCGTCGAACCCTTCGCGGGCGAGTTTGTCCCGTGCCGTCTCCTCGAGGTCGGCGAAGATGCCGTTGATCTCGTCTGGATCGAACGGCGGCTCGATCTGTCTGACGTCGATGTGTTCGTGAGTGACGTCCGTCGAGAGCAGGCCGAGCGCGCTGTTGACCGACGCCGTGTAGGGGATGAGCACCTCGGGGATGTCCAGTTCGCGTGCGTAGGAGGTCGCATGCATACCGGCCGCGCCGCCGATAGAGACGAGCGTGAACGTCCGCGGGTCGATCCCCTTCTCGACGGTCATCTCGCGGAGGAGGTCCGCGATCATCGAGTTGATGAGCTTGTAGATGTCCGCTGCAGCGTCGGTGACCGACTTGCCCAGCGGATCGGCGATCTGTTCTTCGAAGGCGTCGTAGGCGGCGTCGGGATCCATCTCCTTTTCGCCGCCGAGGAAGTGCTCCGGCGAGAAGTAGCCCTGGATGAGGTCGACGTCGGTCACGGTCGGTTTCTCTCCACCGCGGTCGTAACAGACGGGGCCGGGATCGGAACCGGCGCTCTCCGGTCCGATCGTGGGGACGTTGTTTTTCTCGTCGAGTGATACGACGCTGCCGCCTGCGACGGCGATCGAGTGGATGTCACGCTTGGGGAACTGGTAGTGGTGGCGACCAACCATCGGCTCGTCGGCGTACTCGATGCGGTTGTCGTTGATGACGCCGACTTTGAACGTCGTTCCGCCCATATCCGTCGAGATGATGTTGTCGATTCCTCGGCGGTTCGCGACGAACTTGCTCCCGAGGAGGCCGCCGACCGGCCCGGACTCCATCAACCCGACCGGGCGCTCGATCGCGTCCTGCCGACTGACGAGCCCGCCGTGAGCGAACATCAACAGGAGCAACCCGTCGAAGCCGTACTCGACCAGCGTCGAACGCAGACTCGTCAGATACTGCTCGGTCGCGGGACCGAGATAGGCGTTCAGTACCGTCGTCGACGTTCGTTCGTACTCACCGAGTGTCGGGGATACCTCACTCGAGATGGATACGTACACCTCGGGATACCGTTCCTCGATGAGCTCTTTGATACGGCGTTCGTGCTCCGGAACGGTAAACGACCAGAGTAGACAGCCGGCGATCGACTCGACGCCGTCTTCTACGAGGGCGTCGACTGCCTCGAGCACCTCCTCTTCGTCGAGTTCTTTGACGACGCGTTCTCGGTATGCGCGTTCGGAGAGTCCCTCGATTCGCTGGCGAGGGATCAGCGGCTCCGGCTTATCCGCACTGACGATGTCTTTGACTTCCTCGAAGGGAAGTCCGGACCACCGTCCGTACCCACCACGTGTGGCGTGAAGGGTTTCCTCGAACCCTTCCGTGGTCAACAGTCCGGTTTCCGAGCCATCGCGCTCGAACAGCGCGTTTTCGCCAACTGAGGTCGCGTGCAAGAACAGGTCGGTGTTCTGGAGCAGTTCCTCGAGGCCGATATCCATGTCCTCGGTCGCATCCGACAGCGAATCGAAGATCCCCTGGGAGAAATCCGGATACGTCGTCAGATCCTTTCCGATGTACACTCGCCCCTCTTCGTCCATCACCGTCGAATCGGTACACGTCCCGCCGATGTCAGTGCCTATTCGGTATCCCATATGATCTCCTGCAATTGTTGAATAGAGTCGATACAGACGAGTTAAATCTATGGGTCGCCGTCTCTGTGTCAGATATTCGATAAGCAGGTTCGGCGTCTGAATGGGAGACCCGTGCCAATCGGTGAAACTTTTGGATTAGTTTCTACGCATCCACTCGAGATCTCCCGACGGAACCTCGCCTCGTACAGAGTGGGGTTTCGACGTTTGGTTCGTGTCGTGTCTGGTTCGTATATCTCGTCGATTGATACGGTTTGCTATGACTGATTGCCGGTCGATCGCCCACCGTTCTGCGATCGACCGGTAAAGACTCATAGCAGACCGTATGAGACGCTGGTTTCGTTCGATCGTTCGACCGCACTGGAACCGTGAGTGACGAGTTTCGGCCCAACAGTCGTGGCTTTGTTGGAAATATGAGGAAAAATAATGGCCTTATTATCTATCTGCTAAACTGATGTTTTAGGATTTGTGTCGGGAGTTAGTCGAATACACCGTACCCTTCCTCGGCCATCAACTCTGCGACTGCCTCCGGGTTTCGAAACGCGTGGATGAGAGCGAACTCGCGGGCGTCCGTCTTCGAGACGTCGTCGACGTCGAGGTGGGTGGCGAGCTCCTGGCGAAATTCGGACTCCTGACTGTGGACCTGCTCACGAAGGTGGATCTCGATCCGCCGATTCCTTTCGTCGGAAACGTTGCTTCGACGGATGAAGTATGGATACTCTTCCGGCGGTTTCTCCGCCGACGAACGGCCTTCTGTCTCTGGCCCTGAACTATCACTATCTTTTCTATTCTTGGTTTGTCCAGAATCACTATCACGTTCTGTAAAGTCCGTCGCGGACTCCTCGTCTTCGTCCGATCGGTCGGACGAGTCGGATCCTCCGTCGCCGAAATCCAGGTTCCCGGAACCGGATTTGAAGCTGGTCATCGTGTCACGACCTCCGTTTCCGCCCGTTCTCGGACGTCGAACGTCCTCGGTTCGTCGTCCTGGATGTCGAGGACCAGTTCCGTATCGACGTCGACGCCGAACGTGTCGGTGGCGATAAACGCCGCGAGCTCGTAGAGATCACACAGCGTTTCTACTTCCCTGTCTCGCACTCTACGGTGCCCCGGCTCACTGACCATCTCACCGTCGTCTTCGAACGTCTTCCACCCCTCTTCGAGGACTTTAAACGCCGATCCTCGGGCCTCCCACATCGTGTCCATCAAGCTCTCTCGGTCTGCGATGGCGACCGGGGTATCGAACTCGTCGGTTCCGTCGAACTGTTTGTAGTACTGCTGGTGGGCGTTGGTTTGTCCGACACCAGATGGGATGACACAGGAAAGCCCGATCTGTATATCTAGTTCGTCGCTCATGTTCGCTACGAGCTCTTCGAGTCCGTCCAGACTCAGGTTGCCTTTTCCTGCGGGTTTGACCGGGGCGACGAGCGTGCGGAGGGCAAAGATAGCATTGTAAAGGAGGTCTTCCGCGCGGGCGTTCGGGTCGATGAGAACGGCGTCGTACTCTTCGTGTAACGCCTGCTTCTCCCAGAGCAACTCGTGGAGGAGTTCGTACCGTGGATACTCCGCTTTGCTCATGTTCTTCATCCCCGTCTCGTAGGAAATCTTCTGCTCGAGATTCGACGTGAAGTCGCTGAGCATGTCGTGACTTGGGATGACGTCTACCCCCTCGTCGGACGTCTCGATCAGGTCGTCGAAGTCACCGTCGGGCATCTCGAGGATGTGTTTGACCAGGTTGTCCACGTCGGGATCGCTTCGGTGCTCGCCCACGTCGAAGAGACTCGTCAAATTCCCCTCCTGTGGATCGAGGTCGATGACGCAGACGTCCAGCCCCATCCGAGCCCACGCCGCCGCAAGGTTAGCGGTCGTCGTGGTTTTGAACGTCCCGCCCGATTCCGAGTAGACGACAACGGTAATCATACGCGGAGTAATTTCGATTTAGAGTACTTAATTCTGTCCCAGAATGTCGTCACTCATTATCGGAACAGATGCTCGTAACAGACGTCTATAACAGACGTATGTAATTGGTTCCTGTAATACATGGATGTGATATCTGGGCGTGTCAAGTGGCTGTGACAGACACCTGTAGTTCGCTCTTACATGCGATCAGACTCGAGCACATGCTACCGATTGTGGTTCGATCCAGAGGCTCATTTCCGAGCTCGCTGTGTCTGACTCAATATACAGATATCTATTACAGACGCCTATAACAGCTATCTGTGGCAGGTCCGGGAGCGTTCGTATTTCGGCCGACGGCGTCGATCGCTCCCTCGAATCTCGTTACGATATCTGTCACAGAGATACATTACGGACAGATCGGCCGGCCTATGATGCGTAACGGAACTCTGGTACAGACTTCTTTCACAGATGCCTGTAACATATGCTCATCTGTAACAGATGGCCGTCTGGAGCTATTCTCGGAGTTCACTCAGTAAGCCCTCTCGATCAACTGTGACGAGCGACTGTTACAGACGTCTGTAATAGATGCCCGTCATGGGCTTCGATAACAGGCCAGGCACGTCATGCTCTCGGACAGTCCTCGGGCGGTCCGTAAACCAACACGCTGTGTGAAAACGTTTCGAGCTACGATTCCGAGCGGACCAGTTCGGCCAGAGACCGGTCTCGAGAGTACAATCGTTCTCAGCCACTGATCCCCGGCCGTCGTCTGGTGACCACTGGCAAAGTTTCGGTAACCAGCACCTCCGGAAGAGACACTACTCGCCCTTTGGTCGTCCGTCCAGCCAAGCTCCCACTCGGGCAGAACGTTCCAGACGACTCAGCCCGGTGGCCGCTGAGTGCGATCGTGAGCAAGTCGTGCAGCAATTACGACCGAACCCTCGAGTTACACGGACCGCAGGCGAGTACCGATTCTATCGGAACCGACGCATGACGGTCGTCTCAATTCACAACGTCGATAACTGCCGGTCGGTCGGACCGGACCCATTTTTCGACAGTAAACGACTCGTACGACGTCCGATTGTCGACTCGCCACTCGTCGCGTTCCCAGGACGGGAAGTACGAATCACCGTCGTGGTCGCCGGCCACTCGAGTCAGCACCATCTCGTCGGCGTGGGGCTGGAAGAGTTCGTAGATCGATTCACCGCCCAGAACGTACGCCGTACTCGAGTCCGTCGCCGCTGCCGTCTCGATGGCCGCTTCGACCGACGAGACGTACGTCGTCGTGGCATCGTCACTGTCGGACCGGGTGCGACTCAGGACGATCCGGTGTGACCCAGCAGGGTCAGCGTTCATCTCGTCGTGCGTTCGCCGACCGAGGATGACCGGCGAGTCGGCGACTCGAGCCCGATACTGTTCGACGTCCTTGGGCAAGCGCCAGGGGACGTCACCGTCCTTTCCGATTACTCGGTTTTCGTCGAGTGCCGCAACCGAGACGAGTTTCATCGGTTCGAACTCGCAGTTGGGCGTGTAAGAGTCATTCTACTTCGGGAGGGTACGGTAGTTTGGTTACACACTCGTCTGTAAGAGATGTCTGTTACAGACTTCTGTTACTGTGGTATCGTTTTCCCTCAAGGGTGAGATTGACACCGAGGAACGCCTCTCCAAGCGACCGAAGTTCCTGGCGATCGTGATATCTTTGATTCATCGAGGTACTCTTTGTAGGCACGTCTCCTACTTAAACTCAAGCCGAGACCGATCAACGAACTTCTGAGGCGTTTGTTCAGCTTTCACTTCAAGTCACCCCACGATACTTTGCCGTTGAACCTTGTGAGGTAACTACTTCCGATCTTCGAGGACTTCGAGCAGGCCATCACGGTGTGCTCGAATCGTCGTCGACGTGTTTGCACTGTCAGCAACCTCTTGCTGTGAGAGCCCATAACCGAACTCGTGGCTGGCTCGGTATAGACAGGTTGCAGCGAAGCCTCGAGGACGACGTCCACTTGAGATCCCAGCATCTTCTGCGAGCGTTGCTAACTCGAGTGCTCGGTGTCGAATCTCATCTGGAACCTCGGGCGTGGCTGCGAGTCGTGGGAGGGCATTCTGTAGCCGTGGAATTGGTTTAGTATCTCGAGGTCGGTGTTCATCTCCGAGTACGCACACTCTATAGTAACAACTGGAACTATTTACACACTGATCGCACAGCTGTCGTGCGACCAGGTGTGCATTGACTTCCAGTGGCTACTATAGCTCTGATCGTGAGCACGTCGCCACCTGCTTGATCTCTTCGAGGGTCCGTCTGAGTCCATTGCACCGACACACTGCGTAGACGCTCGTTGCTGCACTTCCCTCAAGTGACCGCCCTTAACAGAGGTCCTCTCCTTGGGCACGCCGAATGAGCAGACACGCCTGTTCGCACAGCGAGTCTGGCAACTCGAGCGCACTTACGATCCGACGGATTTCACCGAGACTGTATCCAAGATTTCGTTCACGTTTTGATCGCTATCGACTGCGTCGATGCTCCCGCCGAAGGCGATTGAGTTGACTACGCTTCTGTCCGGGGAGTGCGTTCCCTTGCCCATCCGTCTACCACCCGATTTCAGTGGACAGTCCACGGTCGTGTCGGCGTGCTGTGAGCGGAGTACCTATTCGACGTTGGCTCGAGCTCTTGCAGTGAATCGACGTCGTATTTGCGTTTCCACGTTCCAATCTCCGATGCGATTGCCTCGAGTTCGTCTCGGAGCTCGTCTTTCGTATTTTCGACGACAAGCTCCTAGACATGGTCGAGATACGCTCGCATCGGATCGATCTTGTAGCGGGTATCGGTGTCTATCTCGACGGTTGTGAGCTGGCCTGCATCAATGAGATACTCGAGTTGGGATTTCGTTGTTTCCCAAGATGCAACCTCCGCTTGTTCTTTTGTCCAGTTGACCGACCGGAGCTCACGAAGTGTGAAAGCAACGGCTTCGATCCGATCTCAGGCAGTCATCGCTTCAGTCCAGTCGCCCACGGTATTGGGCGTGGATATGAGTCTCTGAACTTTCAATTTGAGAGTAGGCCGCTATATCGGAGAGGCAGTGGTTACCGAACGAACGTCCCATCTGGTGCAGGAACAAGTCCAGTCCGAATCTCGAGGTCAACACGGCGGAGATGCTTGCAACCCCCGTCTGGTTGGCGCTGTTCGAAATCAGGGCAGGTGCACGTCTCTTTTTCGACGTCGACTACGTACGTTGTTCCACTCTCGCTGAGGACGGTATAGACGGGTCCTTGTTGGCCGAATCGTACGTCTATATCTTCGGTAAGTGCACGGCGAGTTCGTGGTTCGTCGATCGAGTACCCACCCGCCTCGAGTGCAGTTGGTGGCTGTGGGGTGTCACAAGGGCTGGTGAACTCGTCTCGACGGCCGCGTTCGTGTCCACATTTTCTGCAGCGCCAGTAGCGTGTCGGGTATTCGTGACCCTCAGTCAGGTCAATCTCGTACGGTGACGGCTCCGTGCCGAGGAGCCACTCGTCAATGGCGACGAGCTCATGTCCGTGTAGGTGGGCAACGTCACCTGGATAGCTGCGGTCTCGATCGCTTGTGTCTGTCTGGGCCGATTCGTTCCGATGCGGGTCGCTCTGCAGTGGCTGATCCGTACTCATCAGTGATCTCGAGGCACACTCAGTTGCGCCTCGAGCCTCTCAGGCGCACAAAAAATGACTTTGAGCGTCTGCTGTTGAGATCCAGTAGTGTTGGTACCATCGGAGGAAGCAGTGTTGGAGCCGGCCACGATGACCAGTCGTATCCGCACGACTACGACGAAGAATCGAACTCCGATGAGACTCTGAACTGTGCCGCGACTCTGTTCTGGACGGGAACGCGGGTGTCAGTACGGATTCAACGGAACGGTTTGCACTCAAACCTACGGGCGTGCAGAGCGCGTCCTGAGTCCTGACGATGCTCGGCAATGCACTTCGGACAGTTTTTGATGGTCTTGTCAATGGTGCAATCCCCAACACCTAACTTATCTGTCTAACATCTCCAAACCAGCAACTCAGGCTTCTTCCCCCGCGCCACTCGTTGAAGTCTGCCAGATTTAACAAAATATCACTGGATTTATATAGTTATGTTCTCCAGAGGCACATCATCTGAGAAACATGGTGCGGGATGAAATTACGATCCTCTGTACGGGTGACATTCACCTAGGACGTCACTCCAGTCGGATCCCCAAAGATTTAGATAGTCCCGAGTTCTCGCCGACTGCCGTCTGGCGAGATATCGTCCGAGAGGCCATCAAGCGCGACGTCGATGCGGTCGCAATCAGCGGCGACGTCGCCGATCGAGAGAACAAGTATTTCGAGGCTTACGGTGCCTTTGAGGACGGCGCCGCTCGACTTGACGCCGCCGACATTCCCGTCGTCGCAGTGGCCGGAAACCATGATTTCGACGTGTTTCCACGAATCCAGCGCGATCTCGAGCTCGAGAGCCTCCACCTACTCGGGGAGGACGGGACATGGGACTACTGGACTCTCGAGCGCGACGGCCAGCCGCTCGTCCGCTTCGACGGCTGGTCGTTCCCTGACGAGCACGTCTATGAGTCCCCGCTTGAGTCGTACGACCTGCCCGACAGCAACGTACCGCGAATTGGCGTCCTGCACGCCGATCTTGGCTCTCGGGAGAGCCCGTATGCGCCAGTCGAACTCGCCGACCTTCGTGAGAAGCCGGTGATGGCGTGGCTGCTTGGCCACATTCACAGACCGTCGATCCCGAATAAGTCCAACCCGTTGGTCTGTTATCCGGGATCACCACAGGCACTTGATCCGGGTGAATCAGGTCCTCACGGTCCGTGGTTGCTATCAATTGACTCGAACGACCAGCCGGCTGTTGAACGGATCCCGCTCTCGACAGTCCGCTATGATACCCTCGAGATCGACGTCTCCGGTATCGAGGATCCGAAGGCCGCCATGCCGAAAATCTCCGACCGCCTCCGAGAACACGTTGAGTCGTTGTCGGGGCACGGATCACTGGAACTCATACTCCCCTGTATCCGACTCATGGGCCGGACGGAAGCCCACGCAGATCTCGTCGATCGAAGTGACGCGATCCGGGAGCAGCTAGGTACCAGGGCGGGCTCGGCCGACGTCCGCATCGAGGCCGTCGAAGTCGACACGCGACCGGAGGTCGACCTCGAGGAGCGCGCTACGGGCGACGACGCGGTCGCGGCCGTCGCCAAGCTGCTCATAGAACTCAAGAATGGCGAGCTGAGCGACGAGAACGAACGACTCCTCGGGGAATCACTGGACGCTATGCGCCAGGCCCACAACGCCAGCGCGTACACCGTGCTCAGGCAGGAGACAGACATAGACCGTCCCGACAGAGACGATGCGATAGAGACGCTCGAAACACAGGCTAGGCTGGTCCTCGATACGCTGCTGGAACAAACGGAGGCCGAAGCATGACCGAGGACGCAGAGGGGCTCACGTTGGACAGCGTCGACCTCGTCCGCGCCCCTGGGTTTGAGTCTGAGGGGGTCGCGGTCGAGGACGTATCTCCGGGTATCAACGTCGTTCACGGCCCGAACGCGGCTGGGAAGACGACCATGGCCGAGGCGATCCAGTGGCTGCTCTGGCCGGAGACCAGCGCTGATCGAGCGACCGTCCTCGGCTCCCTCTCGCTAAACGGGACGGATTGGCGAATCGAACTGGACGGCGGACGTGTCTCCTACCAACGCAACGGCCAAGACGCGAACGGGCCACCGCTCCCGACCGCCGACCACCGCGACCGCTACCAGCTCTCGCTGCATGATCTCCTCCAGCAGGATACCCGCAACGAGAGCTTCGCCGAAACCATCGAACGCGAGTCCGCCGGAGGCTACGACCTCGCGGCGGTCCACGATGAACTGGGATACGACGACACGCCGAATACGCGCCGCAAGAGCGAGGTCAAAGAGGCGGAGAACGCAGTCCAGCAGTGGCGTGAGGCGCAGGCTGACGTCACCGATCTTCAGCGGGAACGGGACCGGCTCTCGACGCTCCAGGACGCCCTCGAGGAAGCGAGAGACGCGAAGGCGAAGGTTGACTTACTCGACCAAGCGATCGAGTACGTCGAGACCCGCGACGAGCTGCAAGCGGCGCAGGCAGAACTCGACGAGTTCTCTGATGTCCTCGAGCGCGTCGACGGCAACGAACTCAAGACGGTGGATGGACTCGAAGACGAAATTCAGGAATGGACGGAGAAACGAAATGCGGCCGAAGCTGAACGACGGGAGGCCCGCCAGCAACTCGGTGACGTCGAGCTTCCAAACGAAGGCGTCCCCACCGGCCGTATTGATCAACTGAAGAAACGCAGGGACGAACTCGAGGGGGCTCAAGACCGGAAACGGAATCTCGAGGCAGAGCTCGAAAGTGTCAAAGCGTCTCGAGCAAACGCTCGTCATGATATCCCCCTCGAGGTCAATCAAGACGAACTAGTTGAGTTCGATCCCGTCACGTGGAAGGACGTCTCGCGATTCGCCCGGCGGGCAGAGTCAGTGCGGGCCGAACGCGAGTCTCGAGCGGCGATCGAGTCCCACTTCGAGGACGCAGAGGTAGACTGGTTCGACAGTGATCGAGCGACACTGCAGCGGGCCAGTCAGTCGCTGGAGCAGTGGTTAGCGACGCCGTCACCTGACAATACCGAGACGGACGATGCCGCCTATCGGATCGCCCTCGTCTCGTCTGCGATGCTCTCAGTAGCCGGCATCGCGCTCGGACTGCTGGTCAATCCGGCACTTTTCGTGACGTTGCTGGCGGCGGCCGGGGTCTTCCTGTACGGCTACCGCAACCGGAAACCGACGGACACCGGCCACGATCCGCGGCGGCCATACCGCGAGTCGTTCGAGGGGACTGGTGTGGCCGCTCCGGACTCCTGGACGGAAGACGATGTCCACGCCCGGCTGGTCGAACTCTACGATGCGCTTGCCCAGTATGAGGTGGCCCAAGAGCGTAACCAGCTGCACAAAACGCTCGTCCCTGACCAGGAGAACCTCGAAGCAAAGCAACGATCGCTCGAGGAGACGCGCGAAGAGCTTCAAGAGCGACTCGGTGCGAGTCCGGACGCCACCGACGTGGAACTCACTGTCCTCACGAAGCGGATCCTCGACTGGCAGGAGGCCCACGACGACGTAGTTGGGCTCCAGCAAGAACTCGAGTCAGTCGAGCGACAGATTGCTTCGCTCCGCGAACAGCTCCATACCGAGCTGGAACCGTACGGCTACGATGACGTCGCGGACGCGGCGCCAGCGACGGAGGTGATCCGAGACCTCGAACGGCGTGAGAGTCGGCATGAGTCGGCGAAATCGACGCTCGAGCGCACCCAGGGGACGATCGAAGAGGCCACCGAGAAAATCGAATCACTCGAGACAGAGCGAGACACCGTCTTCATCGATCTCGATCTCGAGCCCGGTGACCGTGACGCACTCCGACACCTGTGCGAGCAGGTCGACGACTACGAGCAAGCAGTGAAAGACGTCGAATCGGCTAAAGCCGTCGCCGAGAACGAACGCTCCGACCTTGAGGCGTACGCGGAGTACGATCCGGGCCTCGAAAAGCGAACCGTCCCCGAACTTGAGGACGAGAAGCGGGAAGCGGTGGAGGTCGCCGATCGATACGACGAGATCCGCGACGATATCGCCGAGATCGAGACGAAGATCGACCAGGCTAAACGCAATGATGCGGTCGAGGCGGCGATCACAGCAAAGGAGCGTGCGCTGGAATCGCTTCGGGGCCAACTCGAGTCAGACTCCGCTGCGATGGTCGGTGACGTACTCGTCGGACACGTCCAGGAAACCACGCTGGAGGCTGGTCGGCCGGTGGTCTTCGAACGCGCTCGAGAGATTTTGACGACAATCACCCGTGGCCGGTATCGGTTGGATCTCGACGAAGACGAAACCTCGTTCCGGGCCTTCGATACGGCCAAGGGGAAGGGCTTTGCATTAGACGAGCTTTCAAGTGGTACCCGTCTGCAGGTGCTGCTGGCCGTCCGAATCGCGTTCGTCGAGCAACAGGAGCAAGACGTCCAGCTGCCGCTTCTCCTCGACGAAACACTCGCAAATTCGGACGACCTGCGGGCCGACGTGATCATCGAGTCGATGATCGAACTCGCGCGAGCAGGCCGGCAGGTGTTTTACTTCACCGCACAGGGCGACGAGGTAGCGAAGTGGCTTGCCGCACTCGAGGATACTGACGCCGTCGACCACTCAGTGATCGATCTGGCGGACGCACGCGACCTCGACCGAACTGTACAGGTACCCGACATCGACGAGATTTCCGCCCAGGTACCCGAGCCGCCACGCCCCGACGGACACAATCACGAAACCTACGGCGAGGAGCTGGACGTTCCGTCGTTCAACCCCCATCGCGGGGCCGGAACCGCACACCTCTGGTACGTCGTCGATGATCCCGAGATGCTCTACGAATTGCTGAAACTCGGGATCGACCGCTGGGGCCAACTCAAGAACCTGCTCGAGCGCGGCAACGGAGCCCTCGCCGTTGACGACCCCGATCGACTGGAACCCGTTCGACAGAACGCCGCCGGGTTCGACGCCTTCGTGAAGGCATGGAAGGTCGGTCGCGGCGAACCCGTCGACCGGCAGATCCTCGAGGACTCCGGCGCCGTCAGCGACAACTTCATCGACAGGGTCACTGATCTCGCGGAATCAGTCAATGGTGACGCCGAAGGGATCATTGAGGGACTGCGAAACGGGGAGGTCAATCGGTTCCACAGCGACAAGACCGACGAACTCGAGACGTATTTCGAGGAAAACGGCTACATCGAACCGACTGACCCCCTAGACGACGACCAGATCCGACTTCGGATGGTCGAACGGCTCGTCGAAACCGGGGTCGACCGAGCCGACGCGAACGACCGGGCGACAGCGCTTCTCTCGCGACTTGGCTGAGGCGCGGATCGCCGGTTTGTCAGCACAACTGGAGAATACCTCGGGGATTGATCGCCGATTCTATTCACTCGAGCTAAAGGTGTTCTGAGAATCCGGATTCAGAATTCGACCCAGCGCGACTCGAGTACGTTCCAATTGCTATTTTTGTGGCGCTGATATATGCGACATTTGCGGTGGTCAGCCCTGAAATAGCAGGACGAATGTCTCGGAATCATTCGAAAATCAGAGATCTTCGTGATGACGAAACACGGGCCGTTTCGAACCACGTAACCTCGAGGTGATTCACGTTCCTTCGTTGAGATAACCGACAATGACCGCTGTTTCCACTATTCCAAGGACTAAGATAAAGCGCGTTGCTGACCATGTTGTCATCGAGCTAAGTACCATCAAGAGAACTTCTAGAGTACCCCAAAGTACTAGGGATAAAACAATCCCTCCAAGAAATATGCTGGAGAAACCAAGATCGTGTTCATTTTCCACTGTCTCCCTATCGATTTGCTGAGCCGTAGAGGTAGCTGCTGTCGCCGGTGTTTTTGAATTGTGATCTCGCTTTTGGTGAGGATGTTTACTATTGTTCTTTGACTTGGTTTGTCGGTGACTGGAAGTGTTCCTGTTTAGTGAACGGGGCTTCTTCGAACTTTGAGTTCGCTTATCCGCGGATGGCGAATTTACCGGTGGTGCGTCCACTTTTGGCGTCTCTTGGCTCGAGGGTGAATGATCGCTGGAACTAGCGCCCGTAGATCTGGAGTTTTCAGATGAATCTGTTACAGCCTGTGAGGCTTTGACTGGACTGCTGTGTAGTCGTTTGTGACAGCTTGTACAAAGCGTGAGCAAGTTCTCTAGGTCGTTTGAGCCGCCTTCTTTGAGATAGGTCGAGTGATGAACCTCGGCATTGGTTCCATCTTGTTCTACATGTGCACCACATGATTGACAAATGTGTTCGTCTCGTTTGAGGACTTTTTTGCGGCGGCTACTCCAGTCTCCTGGATACGAAGAGCTTGTAGAATCACTCGCGTTATTGGTTGCTCTGCTTCCTGTTTGTATACTAATACATGGTGCGTCAGAACCGTGCATTCTTACTTTTAGGATATGTTTGCATCCACCTGCGACTCCCTCTTTCCGCCAGTCAGGGCACGTACAGGTAAACTCATTCATGTTTACTAGGTAATTGAGATCTCTATTACCATTGATTAGATAAACTCCATTTTCAAATTCACCGATGATATCAATATCTTGTTCAATCGCACGATCAAGCCGTTTTAGATCAGTTGGTAGGTCGTCCGTGTTAACTGGCATAGAGGGAGTGATTCGTCACAATCATTGGTCAGACACTATGTATATTCCTACAAACAATCTATAGCTTTTTGGCCGCCTCCTCAAGTTTTCACCTATACATTTTACTTAGTGCGGTTACAAACCCGGATAAATGTAATCCCACTTGCAATAACCTATATCGTTCTGTTCTGTGGACTGTATAATTGGATGACTGATCTCGAACAGTTACCGCGGACGGATAACGAATATGTGCGGAAGGATGATTCGGTTCAGTGGCTACGGGAACGATCAGAACCGACGTCTGAGGAGATTGTCGATGCTATCACCCCAAAGCCGTACGGACAGAAAGGGAAGACGTTCAATAAATCGATATCGGACGTACGGATCAAAGGAGATGCAGAGTTCGTGGAGACGATCGCGGGACTGCTCAAAGCATTTGTCGATTGTGAGTCGATGAACACGCGGCTTGATATCCAACTCCAGAAAGTGAAACACAAAGAGACGGGTGAACCGACGGACGCGTGGTCGCTCTATCTCAAATCGGCTGAACGTGGGTCCGGGCGACAGCCATAGAGCCAGACCATTTCTTTAGCTCGTTCTGATGATCTGGTAGTCTCAGGTTGACTGCCAACAGAATTGGATTCCCGAGCCTGGACCGGTCTATACTATATCATATTTCGTTACCATCTTCCTGTCGGATATGCGGATTACCTTCTTGGTCAATCTTGCTCCGGAGCAACGCTGGAATTACCGATCTACTCACTAATCTGGTTGATAACTCTCCTACGGTTGACTTCTCTTCAGATCTCCTCACCACACAATTAGAACACCAACTACCCGATTGGATAACCCGAATACAATATTGATATTGGGTTCCCAACTCCAGTAGTGATAACTAGCACCCAAAGTATATCTTGTTGATAGATAATCTACGTGTAATGTATCTATATTCGCCGGACGAGATCGACCGAGAGCGAGCGAATCACCAGGCGGTCATTCAAGGTGCGGACGATATTGACGTGAAGCGAATTGGGAATCTCGGTGAGCTTGCGTTCGAGCAATTCTGCCGGGAGTACCTTCCGATCGAGATGTGGGAGTGGGAGAACGAAGAAGCAATTCGGCGGTGTAATCCCGAGAGTTTCTCCGGGCACGATTTCGAAGTATTCGGCTACGAAGTGGACGTGAAGACGTCGAGGGACGTCTCGGCGTTTCGCCCCGCGAACCTGTTGGAGAACGACCCCGACGACGATATCATCGTGATGGTCTGGCATCGGGACAACGAGGATGCACTGATCCTGATAGGGTGGGAACGCACTGAAACGCTCAAGTCGAAAGTGAAGACCCAAGCAACGTACTCGGGTGATGAACCGGAAAAACTAGCCCATCTCGCCGCGCGGCCGATGAACGAGTTACAGGAGCTGGGGCCGAACACGGCATACATGAATCAGAAACCGGAGAACCCGTTCAAGCCCGGCGACCGTGTGATTAAAACGGGTGACGATGACGCGTCAGTCGGCGTCGTCATCGAGGTGATGCCGCCAGAGAAGAATACCGGTGCCTTCGGACAGGAACTAGACGGCGAGGCCGTTCGCGTAGCATTCCCTAGCACACTCGACAAAGGGCCCGCAGACTGGCGCGAGTACCACCCTGGGATACTCGCATCCTACTGTGTCGACACCGAAATCAAACTCTGGACCTACAAACACGAAAACCTCGAGTTCGCCGACAACCCGTATGTTCCGGGTGACCGCGTCATCAAAACCAGTCACAACGACCCGAACACGGCTGTTGTGGTCGAACGCGGTAATGACGACGAAGATTCGGTCACCGTTGCGTATCTCGGCGACTTCGACGACGAGGGCGTGTGGCCATCGAAACTTGCAGAACACTGTGAAGAAAACGAAATCAAGAGTTACACGTACTCTGCTGGCGAACTAGCATTCGAGAAAATAACCTGACTGACAGGGATTGTGAGTTAGCCCAGTCAAGTTATTTGACTCAATAAAACCGTCTCTGTGAAAATCACCTCTGTATCAAGTCGGTGAATCGTTGGGAGATTACACTCGGTGCGGATTGTACTCCTCTACAGGTAGTACTTCTTGGACATCCTTTGTCCAGAACTGCTTCTCAGCTGTCGCAAACCTCCCACCATGTTCTAAGGCAGAGGCAGCAATCAGTGCATCGAGCTGATCGACTGGTGCTCCTCGATCGTGGAGTTCTGATTGCAAGTCATGAGCTTCGGTTGCAGTCCGCTGTGTCGTTGTGAGGACATCCATCGACGTCGCGACTGCGTGGTTAATTTCGTCTGGAGCGGCATCTATATGTCCATAGAGTGAGCCCATGAGCGCTTCGAATAGTACGATAGATGGGACTCCCCACCTATATCGATCATACTCCTCAAGGAACTCTCTGGCGTCGTCTGTTCCATTGAGATAATCGCTCAAAAGATTATTGTCGAGGACGATTAACGTCACTGATCCATCTCCTCGACGTGCTGATCCATCCGTCCACGTAGCCCATCTCGGATCTCATCCATGCCTTCTCGAGACTCCTCAGGATCTCCTGATGCGATTCCGAACCCACTCCACTTGTCAGTCGACGTAAGTCGGAAGATTACGTCGTCGTAGCTTTCACCCTCCCGTTTGAAGATGTCCAGGCGGGACTTTGCCTCGTCTGATAGTCGAATTGAAGTGCTCATGCATACACCAACGCATGCGTCCTTGATAAGGGTAGTTGTTGTTTCAATTGTTGGACCGCCTACAAGAACGGCAATTGATCAAGTTAAGGTTTATAAAAAATTAGAATATTCTTTATATCTGGTGCTATTGTCGTAAGAACGGTCGAGTATATTTCGAGTGGGTGGAGTGATGGAAGTTCGATGTCAGTGACTTCGGTGGCAGATGGTGGCTCATGGAAGTGCAATCGAGTGTTGTGCGTGTTCGAATGCCAGTCCCAGCGACACTCCCAGAGTGTGCCATCCTCGTGTTCTTCTACGTAGTGAATCGAGAAGTCACCAGTTGTGAACCATCGGATGTTAAGTCGGGCCGCAGTCACCGAGTCAGGATATTGTTCAGGGTTGAGCTGTCCAGTAACCAGCCGGGGTTCGTAGGGATCTGGATTGAACGCGGTCTCGATAATGAGGGAATCTGATGCAAGATGTCGCTCCAGCAGGCGTAGAGTCTGTCGATCCGGTGGGCCTGTTGAGTGTGGCGCTGAATCCTCGGGTGGCTGGCTCATTTATGCTGGAATGAGATGCCCGTCGTTCTGTGAGAGCTGGCGTGCAAGTTCGTACAGTCGAATATCTCGAATTACGCCCTGCCATTCGCTGACTGCAGTCATCCGCTCGTGAATCGTTTCATGGTCATCGTAGTCGAACACGTTGACAGCTGTTGGGTCTGTTGTCTCGAATCGCGCTTCGTATTCCGTCCGCTGTGCTTCAAGGTCCTCTATACGGCTGATGATCTTTTCGACGGGGAGATCGGTTGCGATCCGACTGGCGTCCTGCCATTCGAGATAACCCTCGTTTCGTTCGTATGTCGCTGGACGTCTGTCCTGATCGGCTCGGACGATGCCCATCTCCGCCAACCGGTCAAGATGCTTTTTCGCGGCATTTGGAGAACAGTCCGCAAGGTCAGCAATCTCGGTGTACTCCGTCGGAGACGTGATCCCAAGGACGACATCGTAGATACGACCAAACGTATCTGTTCCCGTCTGCCATCGTCGCTGCGTATCGTCGGATGCGGGTGCCGGATCGAACCTAGTCATACCTGTCTATAGGTGGTCACTCTCAATATGTTTCCTGGTATATCAAATATATTCGAATCTTCGGAAGTGGTTTCGAAATCATATCGCACACGGGGTGTATTCGATCATCGAAAATCAACCAACATACGCTGAGAAAACCATTTTCCGTTGGTTAATAGTATCCAATAATTCTGAGGATTCATCTCTGGTTAGCGGCAGAAACCAGTGTGGACAACCGATAGCACCCCAATAGAGACAATTCCGATGTGAGCTGTCCCATAAAATACAATGTTAATACCGAGTAGGGTAACTGGAGTCGTATCAAGAGCACCTCCACTTCCAGTATCTCTGCTGTTGGCGATTCGAGAGGGTGCCACTATCCCCCTCATTCTGAGGCCGTGATTACCCACTATACGTCTCGCTGATGGCTGCTTCCTCTTCTACTCTGTGGAACTTCTCGAGTGCGGAAAGGGTCGCATCGATCGATGCCCAGATTCTCGTTTGCCAGCACGATGTCGGCTGTATACAGAGGGGACAATCTGCAACAGCTGACATACAAACTTATTGTCTAGTAATTCAACCCGCTATGCATCGTGTTATTCAAGCAGTCGAAATCGATCGATCGGCTGTATCAGGAGGTCACCGATTACGACCTCGTGATCGTTCCCGACTCACCGCTCGCGGATGCTCTCAACCGGCGCCTCGAGCGATCACATTTTGGCCCGTTCGCGATCACACCCCGACGGCTCGCAACGAGACGACGAGAAACTGCAGAGGACCGAACCGCATTTCTCGAGGTGATCGACGAGACCGAGTTGAGCTGGAAGCAGATCGCCTACACGGTCGGGAACGTCCTCCAGTGTTGGGAATACGAAGGAACCGCTGACGGAATCTTCGAGTACGAGGCGTTCGATACGCCGGCGACACGGACGGTCGTCGATATCATCGACTCGCTGCAGACGTCCTCGCGTCTTCTTGCAGACTATGAGATCGACGTCGGTTCAGACGAGTCGATCGCGGTCGTCGGCGAACGCCAACTGACGAACCTCGAGCGTTCGATTCTTCCCACGGAGTACGATTCGATTGACCGATTCACCGACACCCCCGTCGAAATGCCGCCGTTCAGAATCTTCGAGTCACCGGCGGCTATCGTCGACGCGGTACTCGATTCCGTGACGCGTGAAAACGCAACTGACATCGCGATCGTGCTCGACGCTGGGAGCGAGTACTCGCCGCTCGTCGAATCGGCACTCGAGACCGCAGGGATTCCATACTACGGCGGCCCTGGATTCATGGACCAGCGCGACCACCGCGCGTTCGTCCAGTTGCTCCGCTGTACGACTGCTGGCTCCGATACCCGTGTCCGGTCCGTCAAGCCGTTGCTCACGTGTCTCGGTGCGACGGTATCCGTCGAACACGACGAGAAGTGTCTCTCCGACGTCGACGACTCGGAAGTCGACTGGCTCCAGGAGTTCACCAGTCGGGCGAACGAACTCACGTTTGCGGAGGCGTTGAACGCATACGAAGATCGAACGGGACGAACGCTCGAGGCGTTTCGCGACGAACTCGAGAATCTGGACGTGCTCGAAGAATCGATGACTCCGAAGGCGATCGATCAGCTTACGTTCTATCTCGAGACCTACGACGTCCCGATCGACCGGGACAACGAGGGGGTCTTGCTGGCGGATGCAAAATCGGCTTCGTTCGTTGACCGACCGGTCGTCTTCTATCTGGGTCTCGACGAACGCTGGACACACGACTCGCCGAACCGCCCATGGGTCGATCGCGACGAGGAGTACGAGCGAAACATCGAGGGGTTCCAGTCGCTCCTCCAAAGTGGCGTCGACCAGTACTATTTGGTTCAGGATTCAGCCGGCGGCTCGCCCGTCACGCCGTGTCTGTACTTCGAGGATCTTCTCGAGACCGACTTCGAGCGCTTCAGCGACCTCGAGTCGATTCGCCACACGCGCCCGGATCGAACGGTCGACAACGGATTCGAGACAGAACCACTTACCGCGGACGTCGAACCCAAATCTGTCGAGACGATCAGTCAGTCGAGTCTCAACGCGTACGCGAACTCCCCACGAGACTACTTTTTCGGGCGACTCGTCGAGACGCCCGATAAACACTACTTCGCCGAGGGGAACCTCTTCCACGACTTCGCCGAATTCGTCGTGAATCATCCCGAGGCTGTCGACGATGATCGCCTCGAGGAGGTCGTCGAGGTCATGATCGAGGAGACGCGTGCGTTCCACCGGAACGTCGATATCGAGACGCGCCGAACGCGATACCGAATCGGACTCGAGACGATCTGTGAGTACCTCGACGAACACGCACCATCCGATACGACGTTCCTGACCCCCTCGAGCGGCTGGGGACGAAACTTCTTCGCGGAGTACTTCGATCGAACGGTCGATTCACCGGTCACTGAACGCTGGTTCGAAGACGAGAGCCTGGGACTCAACGGAAAAATCGACCTCGTCCAGTCGCCGACGCAGCTGGTCGATTTCAAGAGCGGACGCAGGAACACTGCATCCCAAGTCACGAAACACGCCTCAATTGAGACGCCGAGCGACAGGCCAAACTTCCAGGCGGTACTCTATCTCACCTACTGGCGACACCAACAGCCCGACGAGCGACTGGCGTTTACGTTTTTCCACTTCCTCGAGACGATCGACGATGTCGTCAGCGGAGACGCCTCTCTCGAGGATTGTCTCACGACGGTGACCTACCACCCAATCGCGTTCGACGAGTTCGTTCAGTCCCGGTCGGTCTTCGATGCACTCTGCGAAGACGCCGCTAACGACTGCAATAAGACGTTCTCGAAGACCTGCTACGAAACGTATCTGACGGTGTTCGATTCCCACGAGATTCCCAGAACGAGGGATGCAGACGAGATGGCGGCCTCACCGTTCGGCGAGGCACTCGTCGAGCGAATGATCGACGACGTCGGCGACTACAAGTATGTCAAAAACGGCTGCGTACAGGCATTTAGACATCTCTGTGGCTATCGGACGGAAGGCTATTTCGTCGAAGATCTCGACAACTTCGAACGGTTCATCGACGAGCAACTCGCGGAGTTGAACCGCTACCGCCGCGGCGAGGATCGCTTTCCCGTCGCCGGCCGCGCCGGCGAGCCGAACTACCGCTACGTGAACAACCGCGATATGCTGCTCACCGACTCGCGATCCGCTCGAGACGACGCACAGACTGATTCTGCGACTTCAGCCACAGAGCGGAAACCGGAGGTGAGTCGATGACATCGTCGTCCGACGCGTCACTGGACGAGGGGCTGTCACCGAACGAACGTCAGCAACGACTCATCGAGAACACAGACGGACTGTACCTCGTCGACGCCGGCGCCGGGACCGGCAAGACGTTCACGGTGACCCATCGGTATGCGAACATCGTCGATCAGGACGACGTCGACCCCGACGACGTCCTGTTGATCACGTTCACACGCAATGCGGCGTCGGAGATGAAAGATCGAATCGTCGCCAGCTGCGACTACGATATGCGGGCGCTAAACGACGCTCCGATTCAGACCTTCCACAGCCTGTGTAACGATATTCTCGACCAGCACGGCTTTCACGCCCCTTCGTATCTCGGTATCGACGACGCGATCACCGGCTCGACGCAGGTCCTCGAGAACGAGACGATCGAACGGGAGTACTTCCACGAGTTCGTCGACCGATTTAGCGATGATCACGACGAATACGACGACCTGCTTCGCTGCCTCTCGGATCCGACGGAACTGCTCAGTCTCATCAACAATCTCGCCTCGAAGGGCATCTTTCCGACTGCAGACGGCTGGTACCGCAACTCCAGAGACGTACTCGAGGGCGACTTCGAGGCGTTCAAAGCTACCTTCGACGAGCTGAACCGGCCGCGAAACGATGGCAACAAACAGTCGAAACTCCGTTCGAGTCTCGGCCGATATGGCAAGAACAAGTGCTATCTGCCGGATGCACCCGACCGAGGAGAACTCCGTGGTGAGTACGGCTCGAAGTCGGTCCCCGAAGACGTCGCTCGACTGGTCTTCACCGAGGATCGCGATCATCTCGTGGAGTTCGTCCACGACGTCTACTTTAAATACCTCGAGTTCGCACTCGGGCGGAACTATCTGAACTTCTCGTTCCTTCAGCTCTTCGCGTTCGTCCTGTGTTGTGAGGACGGCGACCTTCGCGAATCACTGGAGTTCGAGTACGTGATGATCGACGAGTTTCAGGACTCGAGCGAGATTCAGTTCAAACTCGCACTGCTGCTCTCGGGAACCGACAATTTCTGCGTTGTCGGTGACTGGAAACAGAGCATCTACTCGTTTCAGTACGCGGCGATCGAGAACATCGCCGAGTTCGACGCTCGATTGCAGCGCTTTGCCGGCGAACTGAACGACGATGCCGAGCGAGTGTCGTTCCCGCTCGAACCCGTCACCACGATCGAACTCGAGCAGAACTATCGCTCGACGCAGTCGATCCTCGACTTCTCCGAGCACGCGCTCGTAGCACCGGGCAGTAGTCGCGAGTCGATCGACCAGAAGTCGATTCTCGAGCGGATCGTGTCACTGTTTTCGAACACCGACCACGATCACTCACAAATCGAGGCGTTCCAGCACGCCGACGAACACGAGGCGATCCTCACAAAGATCCAGGAAATCGTCGGCAACGACGAATATGCGGTCGAAGAAGACGGCGAACTTCGAGCGCCGACGTACGGCGATATCGCAGTACTCACCCGAACTCGCGATTTCGGGCGGGACTTGCTCGCGACCGCCGAGACGTTCGACTTCCCGATGGCGTACGAGGGAGGGATCGAACTCTTCCGAACTGATCAGGCGAAACTGGTGCTCGCCTGGTTACGGATCCTCGAGGCCAACTCGGAGGCCGAACGAGGGTGGGCGGTCGTACTGGAGCGCGCCGGCTACACGCTCGACGAGATCGAGTACGTCCTCGAACACGACGCCTATCCGAGTGAAATGGATGCGTTTCGTTCCGAACTCACAGCACTCGAGACCCACACGGCCGTTGCTCGGCGTGTGTTCGACCGCTACGGATACGACGGGTCGACGGCGGACGTCGTCCTCACGACGATCCAGTCGATCCACCGCTCGACGACGATGACGCGGGGCGACCTGATCCGGATCATCGAACACGGTGTCGACAACGGCTATACCCAGGAAGTGGAGGCCGCTGCCGGCTCCGATTCGGTCACCGTACAGACGATCCACTCGGTGAAGGGACTCGAGCATCCGATCGTGATTCTCGGGAATATGAACAGTGGCAAATTCCCACCTTCCGGGGGGTCCGGCGGAACGATCACGTACGACGAGCCGATCGGTCTCCGTCAGCGGAAGTGCTACGCCGACGCCCACGGTGAGCCACACGTCTACGACAACTGGCGAGCCGACGTCCTCCGACTGTGCCAGCCGACCGAGTACGACGAAGAACGCCGCCTCCTCTACGTCGCGATGACTCGCGCCGAAGACCATCTGTTGTTTGCGGCGGGAGAGGAGCCGAATACGTTCCTCGAGGAATTGCCAGTCAAAATCGACGAACTCGAGCCGACTGTTTCGTCCGTCGACGTGGACGTGGAAACGCAGACGGCGTTCAGCGTCGACATTCCAGCCCCGGCAGGACCGCGTGGCTATTCGCCACACTCGCTCATGGACGACAGCGTTTACGAGGACGTCTCCGATGGGAGAGGAATGGACTTCGGGTCTCACGTACACGAGTTCGCCGAAAACTACGCTCTCGGTGAAGAGGTTACACCCACCAGTGACGACGAACGACACGTCAAAACGTTCCTCGATGGACTATCTGGTGAGCTACTGGTCGAGGAGCGAGCGTACCTCCCGCTCGAGGTTGACGGTACACAGGTTACACTGTCCGGGGTTATCGACCTGGTTCACGTGACCGACGATACCGTCGAGATTATCGACTTCAAGACTGATCTCGGCCGTCACGCCGAGTCAGAGTATCGAATCCAGCTCAGCGTCTACTACCACGTCCTCGAGGAGTGGTACAGTGATCGCACCGTGATGGCATCGATATTCTACACTGCTGACAACGACCGAGTCATGGTTAATCCGCTGTCCAAGGCTGAACTCGCCGAATTGGCTGTGTAGCTGAACGTCACTGCGACTCTGCTCAAGAAACGTTTGAACGGGTGGTGTGTAGGTCAGCTTCTGATCACGCCAGCAAGCTACAGAAACCCCTGGCTTTCAGCGTTCTGACGAAGCGATTCCAGATCCAGTTCGCCGCTCATATACAGATTCTCGAGTGTCGAAAGGGCCGCATCAATCGGGACATCAATTTCGTATTCGTAATAGATCCCGCCACCTCTGCCTTCGTTTCGCTTCGTTCGATCGAGGATACCGAGCATCGAGAGTTCAGCAAGATGATTATGGAAGGCTCTTCCACCGAGTGGATCGCGATTGGTTGCGGCTGTGAGATCGCGGTACTGCTCATAGAGCTGTTGTTTCTGGAACGGGACTTGCGATGGATCGGTAACCATAGAAGTAACCACGGCTAAGAGTGTGAGGTGTCCGTGGGAAGTTAGCTCTTTCATGCTCTCTCCAATTCGTTGCTTTTCGAGCAATTGCTTTGCCTCGCGGACGTGATCTTCGGTGACAAAGGGGTCGTTTCGTCGACGAGCCAGATCTCCAGCCTCGAGAAGCAGATCGAGTCCTTGACGGGCACTGCCCTTGTCCTGCGCAGCGAACGCCGCACACAGTGGAACGACATCGCCCTCGAGGATTCCACCTTTGAACGCTAGCGCTGCTCGTTTTTCGAGGATATTCTGGAGTTTGTTCGCGCCGTATGGTGGGAAGTGGAGTTCGCGTTCGCAAAGGGTATCTTCAACACGTGGATCGAGCTTCTCTCGATATTTGAAATCATTACTAATTCCGATAATCCCGATACGAGCATATTCGATTTTTTCATTGCTACGTGCACGGGGAAGTTGATAGAGAATCGAGTCGTCATCGCCGATGTAGTCTACTTCGTCAAGGACGATCAAAATCGTTCCACCGATCCGATCGAGTTCTGCCCAGAGCTTTTTATAGACAGCATTCAGCGGATAGCCCGTGCGACTGATCTGTTCGGACGGGTCACGGAACGTATTAACGAGTTCCACAGCAACCCGATAACTACTGGTCAGATCCTCGCAATTGAGATAGACCGTCGTTACCGTGATGTCGTCGTACTGCTTGGCATCTTCCTCAAGATGGTGAAGAAGATACTTCGTGGCGGCTGTTTTCCCCACACCTGTTTTCCCATAAAGAAAGATGTTTCGAGGCTGTGAACCGTTGATGACGGGTTGAAGATACGCTGTGTACTGCTCGAGTTCGTCGCCGCGCTCCTCAAGTGATTTAGGCTGATAATCGTCGTGGAGGACGTTTTCATCCTCAAAGATGGCTTCAGACCTCTTGAATAATGTCATGTGTTATTTACTATGTAAGCCACAAATAAAGCCATCGGTGCGAACGTTACGAACGATGCGCTCGTTTCAGTCGATAGTTGGGTAGAGAGACACCACTGATTCAATCGTTCCATGGCGAGAGAACTCGCCACTGCTGGAATTTGTTCGAATGTGGGTCTAGTAACTAGGTTAGATTTATCGCGGTCAGGTGAGAACCAAACCCGTACTGCTAGTGACCCAGAAACGATTGAGTGGGTGGTGTGTCCGCTCTAATATCCTATTCTGGCAAGGATTTTGTTGAGAATATTCACGAGAGCGCGCCTATTTCCTCCAAACGTTTGAATGGGTGGTGGGTGTCGGACGAATACCCAGAGTGCTATCCCGGTGGAAACGTTTGAATGGGTGGTGTCTCTCTGTGCTCTTGCTATGCTTCTGTGTAATTTCGTGTAACGGAGGAAACAGTAACTCCATTACGGCTGAATGGCTGGTGCTTGATCGTAAGTTATGAAGAACAAGCCGATATGGGTGCGTTCTCTGAGGGATGTTTCAGGAACAGATCGATAGAGGTGCACCCTGAGGACTTCCCTCAGTGGTTCATATTGTGATGGGGTGTATTCAATCGAATTGGTTAACCAACATATGCTCGGTGAATCCTTTGTGTTGGTTAACCATTGCTGGAGATTCTGTGAATTCGTCTCTATTTGGTGGTGGGGCCAGTGCAGACAATCGACAGGATTCCGTTGGAAACGTTCTTAGTGTAAATCACCTCTCAAAATACAGTTCTAGCTCTATGTAGCGTAACTCGAGTCTCAGCAGGAGATGCCACTATTTCTACTATTTCCGCTGTTGGCGATTCGAGACGGTGACACTCCCCCTCGTTTTGGGATCATAGTTACAGGGAGAACAGGCGAAAGCCCACGGCTTTACAGTAGTTGCTGATTCGATCAGGAAAGCCGGTGAGGATTGAAGTCTCGTATCAGCAACTACTGTTCAGCCGTGTGGAGGATGTCAAGACCGTTCATCCGTCGATGCTCTCGGATTACAGACTTGAGCTGGCGACAGGCATCTTTCGCTCGATAAGCAAGTTCACCCTCTCGAGTTCGCTGAAGCATGTCGGCGTACCACTCACAGGCATCAGCAGCGAGAGCCAGCCACGCAACTCGAGTGTGGACACGCCCATGGCGACGTCCGACCATCCAGATCGTCGCGATCGCATCCAGTCGATTTCCGACTGCATTGTCACCGTATGATTCGAACCACTCTCCTCGAAGCTCGCAGGCCGAGACGACTGTCTCGCAGAACTCTTCGTCGACGTCGAGTACGACGTGATGTCCTCGAGTCTGCTGGATCTCGAGCATCATGACTGTCCCTCCGTGATCTCGAGTCTGATTTGATCTTGGTGCGAAATGGCGCATGCCGGCGAGCAGTATACCGTCAACGTTGGGTTTTCACAGACTTGGTTGAGGCACGCCGTCCTTACGGGTTTGGCAGTACGTGTCGTTGACTGATTCATTGGGTTTTCACGCGGACACATTCTCTGATGCGCCTGCACCCATTCAGGCGCACAAAACACGACGCGAAGGCGGGTCTGGGGTTGCCCAAATAGTGATGTGGGATCCTTCGAAATGTATTGTAGATCTATAAATGTCGTCTGAACGGCTCCGAAGCATCGTGCCGATGTTTGGCGGAGCGACAAGCTACGTCGAGACACTCGATGCAATCATTGAGTGCGTAGAGGCTCAACAGCCAACGACGGACGAACTCGTTGGTTGGCATCGAGGACGGTTTGAACAGGTCTCGAGTCGGGATTCGATCTTGAGACGGTGTGACTATCTCGAGGACGTTGGCTTCCTCGAGGTTCATGCCGATAAGTGGGACCTTGGCCCAGAGGGCCAACGGTATTTGGCTAATCGATCAACTGAAACCCTCCTCGAGATCATGTGTCGACGAAATCTCGGACTTCGGAGCTTGCTCTATGCGCTGTCTGTGGGGTCAATGTCCATCGAAGGCGTCAGTCGACAACAGCTCAACACGCATCCCGAGCTTGGCTGGGATCCATCAAACGACGATATGGCGCTACAGCGGGTCAATTGGCTCCGTAGTCTCGGTGTTGTTCAGAAAGATGGTGACCAGTACGCACTGACAGCTGAGGGGCGTCAGTTTGCCGACAACGCGGTAGAGGAGTGGGCAGGCTCAACAATGACAGAGGAGTCAGATACGTCGGATTCAATGATGGCTGGTACCTATGAAACCACAGTAGAGGCCAGAGCAATTGATCCCGAGTTTCGAGCGACTGCACTCTATCAATTCGATCAGACCTGTGCTGTCTCTGATGTAGACCATCCAGCTTTGTTGGACGTTGCCCATATCCTTCCGTGGTCGGATTATCCAGAATATCGAGCTGACCTCCAGAATGTCCTCCCGCTGAGTAAGATCCATCATGCAGCATTCGATCGGAGGCTGTTCACAATCGATGCTGAGTTCCATTTGCAAGTGAATCCCCAGTTTGAGACGGACAGCCAACTGCTGCGTGAAACCATTTGTGATCGTGCCGGTGAGCGGATTTCACTACCCGAGAACACGGTTTCTCCGAAGCATCTCGAAGCGCATAATGCGGTACTCGAATGGGTCTGATTTTAGGATCGGAATTTCGCACGTCCTCAGTACCTCACAAATCAGCCTCGGCTAACTGGCGCTGAAGCGTGATTTGCCGACGAATCAGAGCCGAATCTGTGCTCCGTAGATCTACCCGACAACAAGAGATGAGAGGCTGTCGCAGTCGGCGGCGATCAGCCGCCGACGCGACGGTGTTGCCACTGGTCGATAGGGCATCCCCGGTCACCGGTTACCGGTTGAAGCGATCATCTGGTGGCCGATTCGCGGGGACGGCCCGACGCACTGCGAGGGCCGTCCACGCTGCCCGAGTCACCATGTCGTCGAACTCTTCGAAGGGCCACCACCAGAGGCGACGCCCGCCTCGGCGGGGCGTCGCCACATACTCCCAGTGCAAGTACCGCCAGACGTTCTGAATCAGCAGGCTGAGAACGACGAACAACAGCCGTCTCGTTGGATCTTGCGTCGTCGTTGAGATGATCGTTGACTTGGAGAGCCGATAGCTCGCTTCGATCCCGAACCGTTTGCTGTAGTGGGATCGGGCTTGTCGAGGTTCATCGACGAACGGCGCGTCGACGGCGTAGCCGTGACGCGCCACCCCGTGCTCACCGTATCGCCCGTTCTTGTAGGTACAGTCGATCACCACTGGAAACTCGACGGTCCACTTGTTCTCGCCGTAGGTCGTCGTGAGATCGTGAGTGATCTCACGACTCCAACCGGTGCTGAGTTCGTTCTTGATCTTGCTGCCCCACTTGATCACTGGAACGATGTACGCGAAATTGTGGGCTTGGAGCAATGTGAGACACTTGCCGTCGTAGAAACCGCTGTCGAGATAGACCGCTTTGACGTCGACTCGAAGTTTTCGAGCAATCCAAGGAACTCAGCGAGGACATCGCTGGCGGTGTCGCCGTCGGTAAGACGGCGCACCGCCAAGGTGTATCGCTTGTTGTTCACGCGGGCGTAGAGTGTGGCGTAAGCGTGGAACGCAGTCGTTCCTGCTTTGGCCTCGCTGTAGTAGAGGCCGTCAGTCTCGTCTTCGTTACCGTAGTAGGGCCGCAGGTGGAGGTCCGTGACGACCTCCACCTGCTGGGGGAGCGTTTCGAGGACATCTTGCTGGAGAAGCGTGCTCCCGGTTGATTCGACAGTTTTGAGGTCGAACTTGGTGCGCAGGTGGTAGAGAACATAGTTGCCAGAGGGTGCGTCTTCGCTCTTCTCGCAGAGTGAAGAGATCGAGGTCCCGTCGGCGGTCGCGCCGACGAGGACCTCGAAAATGTCCTCTGGGTCGATTTCAGCGTTCTCTCCGAGGTTCAGGGTAAATGCGCCGGTGAGAACGTTGACGAGAAAGTTAAGGAGTTGGTCCCCATGGATTTCACTGTCTGCTTGCTGCTGTTTGCTAGGCACATTCACAGCAAGCAGATGTTCTAACTAAGCGGCTTTGTGAAGTACTGGGTCTATGTTCATCTGAACAATGATGATGTAAACCAAGCGATCAGAGAACAGTACGGGATCTCGAATGACAAAGACGAGGAGAAGAATATCGAGTGCAGTTTCTGTAACGCCGAGAACAAACCAGGTCATACTGAGTGTCGGAACTGTGGAAGAATACTCTCACTCAAACAGGAGACAGAGGAAGAGGAGAAGAGAGAAGTCTTAGAACGTTTAGCTGAACTTGAGAAGAAAGGAATACTGGACAAAATCCAGAAATTGGGCCAAGAGGATGCCAAGTAAGCATTCTATTGACTCATGAGTCCTCTAAACGCTCGTGGAACTCTACGTAGTTGCTTCCGTCCTCTCCATTCAAACTTTCTGTAATCTCGTCTTGGAAACCGGTATAACTCCATAGATTATCCGGTCTCAGCCACCATCCATCCCTCGCATAGGTTCTAGAACCAGTTGGATATCCATACTCCTCCATTAGTGGTCGAGGGATCCGACTTCTACTTTCAGGAATCTCATAGAAATCATCTACAAGAACATTCCAAAGCTCAGGTGTAATCGACTCAGGATCGTGATATTGGTTGATCCAAGCCCCAGTCATCTTGAGTTGTTTGTACATTTTTTTCAGATTCCTCTCGTTGATATCACCGGACGAAGAATATTCCTCAGAGAGTTCTTGGTAGAGTTCTGGATAGGGTTCGATAAGTTCAGCAAGCACTTCTGGATCATCTCGATGAAAGTAAATCAAGAATGCTGTGAAGTCACTGATCCTCTGATTTAGTTCGGAATCAACGTTCTCTGAGCTTTCAAAGGCGTCTATGTAAGTGGTCTCAATTAGTTCAATCCAGGTTTCATTAAGATCAGTAATCAAATCGAGTTTCATTTCATCTTCTACCGGCACTCCCGTTTCAAAGACAAAAAGAAACTGAGTAAATCCCTTATAGATATCTGAGTGGTTTTCTTCAGAGTTTGTTAGACTTATATCTCGAAGGAAATCCACAATCTGAGATAGAAGATCGTGAAGAGAACGTTGGGTTCGAGGGTCCGAGTCTTGATTTTCTGAAAGCGACTGCGCAATTCTACCCGCAAAAGGATTCAGTCCAAAAAGACCTGCATACAGTACCTGTTTGTTCATATAGCTATAGTTTGATTTCGCTTGATTGAAACTGTCCGCAAATACCTCTAATAACGATGAGACATCGTACTCTGGTGCAAATCCTATATCCAATAATGCCGCTATGTACGCCGCATACATTTTCTGGTATTGTCCATGAAGAGACTGTAAAAGAGAGGCAAGATAACTATGATTCCCGCTACTACAGATAGTGGATATCGTCTCCAGCTTGCCTTGGAAGACCCGCACAGAATCCGAGTCTCCTTTTTCGATTGCTGTAACAGACATCTCACCAAGTTTTTGAATACTGAGGGATGCAGCAGCCGTTCTATCGAACTCCAATGAATCCTGGAAAAGATCTTTCAACAGGTCTGCCCACATTGAGGCCTGGGCACCGAGCTCTCGATTCTTAGTAATCGCCACACCGATATCGCCAATTGTCTCAACTACGCTCTCAGAGTACTTTTGACGGGAGTAATCCTCAAAAGCCGCCGAACCAATAAATTTGAACTGATCATTGAGTTCTTGAAGGAAACCTTCACTCACATCTCTTTCTGAGGTTTGATCAAGATATTTATCGACAATTCGGCTCAATGAACTCAGACATGTATCAACTACGGGCCGCTGGTTTTTCTCGATAGCTCCGATACATGTGCTGACAATAAGCTGTGTATCACTGGTGAGTTGCCCAATATAATCTTCATCCTGTAATGGGACACCGAAATAATTGGGTCGATAAATCTGTTCAGTAGCAATATCTTCTTCTATATTCCGAGTGATGTATTCTATAATATTAGCGATATTAATGAAGTAACCCGTGAAGGCAATCAGAGAGCCAACAAGAAGGACGGTCGCAATTGAGAAAGCATACCCAATCACTGTGAAGGGAGATCCCCAGTCAAAATAGCTACCTGAGATGTTAAAGACGGATGCAATTAGGATGACTACTATAATTGCAAGGAAGTAAAAGTTGTGAAAAATAACGCCCGACAAGCGGGACGAATATTCTTGGTTGGCATTTTGTATGAGGAAAATTACGACAACGAATACTAAGCTGATGATACTAAGAATGAGGTTCATCGAAGAACTGAAAAAGTCATTTGAGGGGTTCTGAACCAGCCAAGACAGTTCTTCGATTACAAGTCCTACTTCACCCAATATTACACCAACAACAGCGATCAGTACGACAGCAATAGCACTGAAGTATCCGTCTTTAGCTAAGCGTGAAACCACGTGACAGCGACAGCTTATCGTGGATACTTTTCGGAAGGAATGAGGAGGTATCGAGTGTGCACAACGAAACCTCCTCATCTCGGATTATGCGTCGGCTCACTACATTGTTTCCCTCCGAGTTCCTCGAAGAGCACGCCGAGGAACTCGGCGTGGTCGAACGCGACCGCAAGCTCCAGATTCCCGCATTCGTCTGGGCATTCGTGTTCGGTTTCGCCGCAGGCGAAAGCCGAACACTCGCTGGCTTCAGACGCAGCTACAACTCGACAGCTGATGAGACG
>NZ_REGA01000006.1 GCF_003841505.1 Natrarchaeobius chitinivorans | reverse complement strand
GATCTGGTCACCGAACAAGCGGACGATGAGATCGTGTTTCCGCCGGAACGCTGGGCGGCGACCTTCCGGTCGCACGCCCAGCTCATCCTCCACGAACTTGGCGAATATCTCGGCTACTCGCCGCCACCGCTGCTCGACCGACTGATCGACGACGCACAGAAGATTCACCAGCAACGGCCAGTGTTACAAGAGACGCTCGCTACCGCTACGCAACCGAGGTGTGAGTCTTAGCTAAAGACGAATAACGGAGCGTCAGTAATTCGGATATCTTGAATATATTCAGAAGGTATCACTTGCGGAGATGTGAAAAATCGATCTATCCAGGCAATCGATAAAAAACATACTAGAGTCGATGTTGCCGATACTCTCTGCCTACTGTTGCTTCCATAGTGCTTCGATTCGCTCCTCGATGCGGTCGAGGACGAGACGGCTCACGTCGCGATGGTCAGTTGGCCACTGCACATTTTGTGCGTCACTGCGACTCGCGGCCGGCGGCGGATGGAAGTGATCTCTCGAGTTGTGTGCGTTTGGATGGCGATCCCATCGACACTTCCACGAACTATCTTGACGTACCTCTTGATAATGGACATTGAAATCGTCGTTTCGGTACCACCGAATCTCGAGACGAGCCGATACCTCATTCGGGTAGTACTCGTCGGACAGGTCGACACGAAGGTGTAGCTTCCCAGCTGTAACGATTTCTGCCGATTGAAACATACGACTGCCGAGAAATTGGGATCGAAGTCGCTCCAACACCGATCGGTCGATCGGCGCAGGGCTCCGACCGTCATTCACCGGTACCATGTCAGCTGTGGGACGGAGCCGTGGAACTGGCGGCCTTTCTCCGGGCACGTTCGTGATGACGGCGCTCCTCAATAGCGGTGGCCCAGTCACCGAGTTCGATATACACATCGTCAATCCGCTCGGCGTCGAACTCGAGGACGTCGACCTCGGCCGGTGAATCGACACCGTATTCGTCTCGGTACTCCTCAATTCGATCGGTCAGCTCTGAGACGCGAGCCTGTAACTCGTCGACGGTATTTTTCCGCGCCAACTCGTTGACCCGTCGCCACTCGAAATAGTCGTCGTTGCGCTCGTACCTGACCGGTCGCCCTTCATGCCGAATAACGATGCCCAAGTCCGCATAGAACGACAAGTGGGTCCGTGCCGACTCTGCCGAACAGTCTGCTTGCTCGGCGATCTCAGCGGCCGTCATCGGCTCTCGAGCGTGTAACACCGTCCCGTATACGCGCTGCTTCGTGTCCTCACCCTCGAATGGTCTATCGAATGGGGGTGGGCCCTCGCGACGTGTGTTGTCTGTCATACTTCCATCAACGGGGCTAGCCCATATATCTCTTTTTCTACCCAAAATATATTCTCTAATACCCTGCTTCTCAGGCAAATCTATGTATGCCGTTCCAAGGAGCTCACAGCCCCAGAGAGGATTTTACGGAGCCACTTTAGATTGATCACCTCCCCTCCTCGGGGTTCCAAAGCGTCTGAAACGCAGCTTGATTAAGATTGCTTAGGAGGAGAGTTATTGTGAGATTTGGGCCTGGAGCAACGGTCTGGCGCTCGGGGTCATAGATGATAACATCGGCGTCCGAAAGCGTCGATAGATGCGTCTGGGAGAGCGCGTTGTACACGTTGCGGTACGGTTCACCGGTTGCACAGTCCATTGGGACATCTTGTTCTCGAGCAGCGATTTCTCGAGCGAGCGTGCGAACCGAGAGGTCGTTATCGCTCTCCGCAACCAACTCAATCACATAACGGCGTCGTGGCGCTCTGAGGGAGTGATAGACCCTCGAGAGATAGTCGTCACCGCAGTTGTTACGTCCCATAGTGAATTCGTTGATTGGACTTGGGAGAGCGGGTCGGCTGTGCTCCAAAGGGGATTTTCCAAGTGGTCTCTTGCATGGACGTTTGCAAACCCATTCACCAAATTAGTTCTTTTGAAAGAACTAATGGTAGTTAGTTCCCTCAAGAGAATAAATGGCTAACTACGATCTAACCAGGGATTTTCATAATGAGCGATGGCCCTGGTCGGAAACCGACAGTCACTGACGACGATATCCTCGACGTCTTTCGTTCGAGTTCTGATCCCGTTCTGACGACGTCAGAAGTGGCGTCTCATTTTGATATCACGCATCGCGGTGTTCGAGATCGGCTGGAGAAACTCGAGCAAGAGGGGGTGCTCGAATGTAAGAAAGTTGGTGCTCGAGGGATGGTGTGGTGGTATCCTGGTTACACATCAACCCTTTAACCTCCGTAGTAAGGAACCGGTTGTTTATCCAGTCAATAAATTATCAACAAAATTGGCTGTAGTGGTGTGAATAGTTACACGATTTCTTTGAGACCAGTGAAATCATTAGTCTGTGTGCTAAAGACAAATAATAGACAATCTCCGTTGTGCAAGTTAATTTTCTGAAAGTAGATATGGTCTAAATTCCCGTTCCGCTCCAGTACCTTATCTCGGATTCGCTGGTTTCGTTCTGAATCAAAACGTCCTCCATCAATAGGTTTGATTTGCTGTTTTTCTTCGTCAATGCCACCAACTAGTAACCGTGTATCCCCTTGGATTTCTTTGGCAATCCGATCAGCAATTGTATCTTCGTTGTTTGCGCTGGTAAACCAGTCTCGTGCTTTAAATTCAATAATCTCATCCTCATCTCGTAGAACGACCCCCTCAGCATCTAATCGCTTAGCGTACTTCTCCGTCATTTGGCTGAAGAAGTGGCTAAGCGGGGACTCTAACCAATCAGATGCGACCGAGAAGATAACATAGGAAAGGATGTTTGAGAGTTGGTCGCTGGTTCCAGCTTTTTGCATCCGCTCATATACGTGATTCAACTTCTGCAGGTCCTTAGCATCTGTTTCGTTGTATATATGAAAGTTTCCGATCTTGAATGCGTCTTTGGAGAACGGCCTACCAGCGTGGTAGATTTGTGTCTCAGTTCCATCATTGAACCGTTGAACGAGATCAACAAGCCATGACTCTGCTATTTCAATTTTGTTGCTCGCAAAGACAATGTTGAAGTCGTTATGTTCTTTCAGAACGAGATTCCGTCCGTTCTTACCTTCAGTGACGTAATTTTTGTCATCATATACTTTTGACTGGAACGGCTCCATTGAGCTGGCGACCTGGTTGAAGTGTTCGCGATAGGACTTAACCTCGTAATAGAGGCTGTGGAAGTCTTGTAGAAACTCCTCAGTGTCGTCGTATGATCGCATTCCGAAATTTACCTGCGTTACACTATACTCGTTATTTGGCGTTCGTAGCACCCCCTCAATGAGTTCGTAGTTGCCTTCGGGAAGAAGGAACTTCTCCTCAAACTCATCTCGCGTATATTGGAACGCACAGGTAGAGCTATCTATCTCAGTAAAGATTTGTACTTCACCAGCATCCCTATACGAGATTTGAGATTCGCTGATTCCAAGCCAACCTGAAAGGGATTTCGTCTGGTGACGTTCATAATGACGCACAATAGTTTCACCATCTTGTTGACGGAACTCAGCGTATTTGTTTACATTGTCGGTATCAAGCAGTCGTTCGATAACATCTACGTTCTTGGTAATTGACTTTTCCTTAGAATCGGTGTGGCAGATAAAGATGGAGTCAGCAGTAACAATAAGGACGGCATATTTTCCTTCTTGCCGTGCACTGGTCATCATACTACTACAAAAGTCGTTAACCAGCATGGCACAGCTTTGGTCGTCATGCTCAGGATAGGTATTAAATATCATATCAATCAGCATTTCTGGGTTTGGTTCCATATCCAGTTCTGAAAACTGATGTTGGCCTGTCTGGGCCTCAAATCCATCTAGGACCTCATTGAAATTCAAAACTGACTCCGATTCCGTGATCGTGCGCTGATGCAGGTCAGTACTTTGTATCTCTCGATAGTATACGTAGATGGGATTTGTACTTCTTTCAAAAAGGTATGTTTGCTCCATAGACAGTATTCCTTAGTCGGAATTGTATGTGGGTTAAGAAAAAACTTAGCAATAGAGTGAACACTCTATTTTGATTAAAGTAAGTTTGAGCGAACAATTCCAAAATATGGTATTTCAGCATAGAACATGACCTGTCATCATAGACCAGTGTCCAAAAGGTGCCAACAGAAATCGAAGTGAAATCAATCGCTTGTTGATTAAATGGTTCCTCAACGTCGGCTATCAGAGAAGGCACGACGACAGCAATCCGCGTCTAGCAGCTAGATGAACTCCAAACACGACTCGAGGGCCAATCACTACCCAAAATCAGAAAATAAGGGGTACAAACGCTGTGTCCCGAAAACACGTTGGCTCAGAACCGTGCAGTTTCTGGATGGGCCCTGACGGATTCGAACCATCGACCACTCGGTATCCCACACAACCGCACTGACGTACGATCGCGTTATGAGCCGAGCGCTCTAACCAGACTGAGCTAAGGGCCCGTCGTCTGAAGAAAATCGTGGCCTCAAGTTAACCCTTACTCTCTGTCTCGAGCCCGGACACTCGATCCAGTCGACGACGGTCGGCCACGGTGGCGGTCAAACAGTATATGGGGCCGGCGGACGAACGAACGACAATGGCGGATCGTCGCCGGCTCGAGCGGTTCGTGCGTTCGAAGCTGCAGGACGCGGGCGAGGAGTACGCACAGTTTCGGGAATCGACCGACGAACAACTCGAGGAGGCTCGCGAGGCCTATCGGGTGGCGAAAAACGCGCGGAGCCTGCCGAGCGACGAGGAAGGGCGGGCACGTATCGTCTGTCGGCGGTACGCCGAACAGCGGGCGGCGAAGCTGGACGAGCAGTATCGGCCGGCCTGTTACGAGGCGGGACATCCCGACTGCGAGGGGTGTGCAGAGGACGTCAGAGCGGGACGGATCGAGACCTGGTAAGGACTATCCGGACCGTGAGGGATCGCCCCTGCCGTTTTGGGGCCACAGCGCCCAGATCAGGATCGCGAGGATCATCGTCATACCGAGGACGGCAGACTCGAGGACGGTGAGTTCGACGTTGACCCAGGCGAGGACGGTCCGGAGTTCGACGAGTATCGGGACCGTCAGTGCGATGACGACGAGCAACGCCGCCTTCGAGATCCGCATTATCGCATCACCGCCGTGAGAGCCGACGTTGCGATCTCACCCGCGGACTCGAAGGAGGTGCTCGCAGCGGTCTCGAGGGCGAAACCGAGCGTCGTCGCGGATTCGACGGTGAGCGGGAACGGAATGACTTCGGGGCCGAAGAGGCCACCGCGGTCGATGATGCTCAGTAGCGGGAACGTGTACGCGAAGATCACGAGGACGACGGCGATCGCGGTCCACAGTTTCAGGTTGTCGAGGACGAGGGGGGCGTCGTCGGGGCCCGAGAGCGCTCCTGCGTACTCGTTTGCCGGCAGGTCGTCGCTTCGGCCGTTGAGGGCCGTTCCGACGACGTTCGCGAAGAACATGCCGAGCGAGATCGTGAGGAGCACGCCGCCGAGAGCGATCTGAGCGTCGAGTTCGCCGATGGAGCCGACAGCGGCCTGGAACTCGAATCCTTCGTACTGCGGTTCGGCGGTTCGCCGTGGGACACCGAGGAGGCCGGCGCGGTGCATCGCGTTCGACATGAACGTCATCCCGACGAACCAGACGACGACCTGGCCGAGGGCGACGGATCTGCTCCACAGCGCCTTGCCGGTCACCTGCGGGAGGAACCAGTAGGTGACTGCCATGAACGTCAGTGCGACGGCCGTACCGACGGTGAGGTGGAAGTGGCCGACGACCCAGAAGGTGTTGTGGACGAGGTAGTTGATATTCATACCGGCGTTGATCATCCCGGAGAAGCCGGCGGCGGCGAACATCAGTCCGGCGAGTGCCATCCCCGTAAAGACCGGGTCGCGCCAGGGCAGGGCTTTGAGCCAGCCGAAGTAGCCTTCGCCGCCGCGCTGGCGTGCGCCGTGTTCCATACTGGCGACGACCGTAAACGCCGTCAGCAAGCTGGGCAACAGCAAGAACATGGTGTTCGTCATCGCGATGAACTTGAAGCCCTCCGCGATACCCGGATCCAGATACTGGTGGTGGATCCCGGTCGGCACCGAGAGGATCAGGAAGAGGACGAAGACGACGCGTGCGAGCGGGTCGCTAAACAGTTTGCCACCCGAGAACTTCGGGAGCATGACGTACCACATCATGTACGCCGGCATCAGCCAGAAGTACACGACGGGGTGGCCGAAAAACCAGAACAGCGTTCTGGTGAGCAGCGGATTGACGGTCTCGATCAGGCCGAGCGACCACGGGAGCAAGAACAGCAAAATCGCAGCGGCGACGCCGAGCGTGGCGATGTACCACATCAGCATCGTCGTCAACACCATGAACGTCGGAAGCGGAATCCGTTCGTCCGGGTTCTCCGCTTTCCAGGCCCACCACGAACGGAACCAGTCGACACCGGCGACCCAGGTGCCGACGACGAAGAGCACGAGTCCGAGGTAGAAAAGCGGGTGCGCCTGAAGCGGTGCGTAGAAGGTAAACAGCACCGAGGCACTCATGTCGATCGCGTCGGTGAAGCCGGCCAGGATCGCGACGCCGGTCATCGTTATCCCGATCGCCATGAGTGAGTACCAGCCCCACGTGAATCGGATGTCCTCGAGGCCCCGGTCGAGGCTGGTCGTCACCGCCCAGGTGAAGATCCCGACGAGGAAGAAGATCGTAAACGAGATCACGAGGAAGACGCCGTGGGCGGTGAGGACGGTGTAGTAGTCCACCGAGTCCATAAACCGCAAGAAGTCGGTCCGGTGGAGCGTCTGGATGATTCCGAACACCCCACCGAGTGCCAGCGCCAGGAAGGAGCTGTAAAACGCGGCTCGGATTACCTTCGCCTCCGCTGGGAACTGGTCGATGTACACGTTACTCATCGTCCTCACCTCCGTCAGCGTCGTCGTCCAGTTCCTCGAGGACGGTCACCGACCCACTCGAGTCGTGGTCGTCGACGGTGACCGTCCAGTCGTGATCGCCCTCGCCGAGGGCCGACGAGTCGACCGAAAGCGTCGTTTCGACGGCGTCACCGCCCGGGACGGTGACTTCCTCGGAGACCGTTTCATCGCCGATCTCGAGGGTGACGGTCGTCTCGAGGTCCTCGAGTTGACGGTTTTCGACGACGACGTCGACGTCGACACTGTCGCCGACCGCGACTTCGTCGGGCCCGTCCGCGGAGAGGTCGGTCAGATCGAACTCGTCGGCGGAGACGACGTGAAGTTTTCCTTCCATGTTGTGGTGATCGGGTCCGCAGTATTCGTTACAGACGATGCCGTACTCGCCGGCTTCGTCGAACTCGACGGTCATCTCCGCGATTTCACCGGGAATGGCCATCGTGTTCACGTTGGTTCCGGCGATGCTGAAGCTGTGAATGACGTCCCGTGCGGTGACGTAGAACGTCACCTGACTGTCTTCGGGAACTTCGATCGGGTCGGGCTGATAGCTGAACGTCTGAGCGACGACGTAGGCTTCGTACTCGTTTTCGCCGACCTGTTCGACGCGTGGCTCACCGAAGCGCTCGTCGTCTCCGAGTTCGGTCGGTTCGATCGTGGGCTGTTGATCGCCGACCATCGCGATACCGAGTCCGACCGATCCGTACGTGATCGTCGCGATGAACGCGACGATCAACACCATCGCGGCGACGAGCCAGATCTTCTCGTAGGTGTGGACGTTCATACGAGGGCCACCACCACTGCTGTCCCGCTGACGACGGTCGGATCGTTACCGAGGAACTCGACGAAGTACATGAAAAACCACAGGAAGACCAGGATGAGAAAGTACAGCCCGATCAGCGCGAACGTTCCCACGGGATCGTACTCGTCGTGGCCGATCTCTCGGATCGTCTCGGCACTCGGTTCCGACGCCGACTCTTCGGTCGCTTGGCTCATACGGCCGTGTTAGGAAACGCGTATCTTAATCGCTCAAGTAATTCCCACCTCGTAGGAACGGGAAGACACTTTTAACGTGGAACGTTCGTAGGTACGGCCATGGTACTCGAGGACGCTTCGCCGCGGCTTTTGCTTCCGGTCGGACTGCTGGCACTGCTCCCGGTTGCGTGGTACGGTCTCGGGAGTTCGCTGGCTGCCGGTGTCGTCTCGGCGATCAACGTCGTGATCATCCTCTCCTGTCTGTACGTGGCATTCGGCCCAGTCAGCGGAAATCACGACCACGACACGGCCGGTAGCCCCTCGTAACGTCGATGGACGATCACGGCGCGAGGTCGTGGTAATGTCACCGCCCTCCCGGAGTCACCGGTCTCGAGAGGCGCTCGAAGACGGGAGGAATATATCCCGCTCGCCGTCGACTCGTGTAACTGTCCCTCGAGACACTGCGAACCCCGCTCGAACTCGACGGACTTCGGTTTCCACTCGAGTCCGAGACACAGCGAACCACGCTTGCGGGCGATTTTCGAGTCGATGACCCGATCAGGATCCGCTCCAGATGCCGGCCAGTCCGCCTCCGACGAGCGAAGCGTGACCGACGCGAACGGGCCGGTAGATGACGACCCGGAAGGGGAGTGTACGCTGTGTTCGCTTCCGACGCCGTCCGATCCCGTTACCGCAGCCAGCGTCGACGGAACGTTTTGCTGTCGCGGCTGTCTGGAGGTTCATCGTACGCTCGAGACCGTCGACGACGTCGAGGAGAGCGAGGTTCGTGACCGTATCGGGCGATCGAGTGCGATCGCCGACGACGGAGACCGCTCCGAGGGAACCGACGGTATCGAACCGCCAGCGAGCGACGCGGACGAGGAGTTTCTCGCCGTCGAGGGAATGCACTGTTCGACCTGCGAGGCGTTTCTCGAGGCGACGGCGGAGTCGACGGACGGCGTCCTGTCGGTCGACGCGAGCTACGCGACCGAGACTGTTCGGGTGGCGTACGATCCGGATCGGCTCGAGCCCGACGACCTCCCCGAGATCGTCTCGGGGTACGGCTACACCGCTCGCGAGCGGGGAACCGATTCGGACGAATCGGGCCGCGACCAGGCGCTCGTGAAATTCCTGATCGGGGGCGGCCTCTTCGGGATGATGGTGATGGTGTGGTACGCGGTCTTTCTGTATCCGACGTACTTCGGCTACGATCCGGTCGTCGATTTCGGCGGCTACGACGGCTACTATCTGGCGGTGAACATCTGGCTGATGACCTCGTTCGTCCTCTTTTATACGGGGTATCCCATCCTCCGTGGCGCGTTCGTCAGCCTGCGGGCGGGGATGCCGAATATGGACCTGCTCGTCACGACCGCGGCCGTCGGCGCGTACGCCTACAGCACGCTCGCGATGGCGCTCGGTCGAACCGACCTCTACTTCGACGTGAGCGTCGCAATCGTCCTGGTCGTCACCGCGGGGACGTACTACGAAGAGCGGATCAAACGCCGGGCCGCGGGATTGCTCTCCGATCTGACGGAGCAACGCGTCGACGAAGCCCGCCGGGCCGACGGCGAGACGGTTCCGCTCGAGGCGGTCGAACCCGGCGATCACCTGCTCGTCCGGCCCGGCGAGCGAGTCCCACTCGACGGGGACGTACTCGAGGGAACGGCCGCCGTCGACGAGTCGCTGGTGACCGGCGAGTCGATGCCCGCCGACAAAGGACCTGGTGATCCGGTCCGCGGCGGGACGGTCGTCACCGACGCCCCGCTCGTCCTCGAGGTCGGGCCGGACGCCGAGAGTACGCTCGATCGACTCGTCTCGATCATGTGGTCGATCCAGAGTTCCCGTCCCGGCGTCCAGCGTCTCGCCGACAGGCTCGCAACGATCTTCGTCCCGCTCGTCCTCGCCCTCGCCACGATCGTGACCGCGCTGTTGCTCGCGACCGGTTCGAGTCTCTCGACTTCGCTGCTGGTCGGGCTGACCGTGGTCATCGTCTCCTGTCCCTGCGCGCTCGGGCTCGCGACGCCGCTTGCGATCGCATCCGGGGTCCAGACGGCCGCGAAACGCGGGATCGTCGTCGTGGCGGAGACGATCTTCGAGGACGCTCCCGATGTCGACGTCGTCGTCCTCGACAAGACCGGGACGCTGACGACGGGATCGATGACGGTCGATGGCGTCTACGCAGACGATACCGAGGAATCGAACGAGGACGCAGGCAGGGTGCTCGCCCGCGCTGGCGCGGTGGAATCGCTCTCCGAGCATCCGATCGGGGCCGCCATCGCGGCCGCAGCGTCCGAGCGACTGGATGCGTCCGCGACCGATCCAGGCGATGAGCTCGCGAACGTGACCGATCCAGACGAGGATCTCGAGGCCGTGACCGATCCAGACGGGGAACTCGAGGCCGCAACCCCCTCCAATGGCTGTGACAATCTCGAGGCCGCAGTCGACGGGTTCGAGCGCGATCGGCGGGGCGTCAGCGCAGTCGTCGAGGGAGAACGCGTCGCGGTCGGCCACCCCGACTGGTGTCGCGAGCGGGGGCTGTCGGTTTCGGCCGCCCTCGAGTCACAGGTCGCGGACGCTCGAGCGGCCGGCGACGTGCCGGTCACCGTCGGCTGGGGGGGACAGGTCAGGGGCGTGATCGTCGTCGGCGACGCCCCTCGCGACCGGTGGCGCGACGCAGTCGACTCGCTCGCGAAGGGACGGGAAGTCGTCGTGCTCACCGGCGACGACGGGGCGTCGGTCGACCGGTTTCGCGCCGTCGACGGCGTCGACGAGGTGTTCGCGGGCGTTCCGCCGGAGGCGAAAGCCGAGACCGTCCGGCGACTGCGGGCTCGAGGCACCGTCGCGATGGTCGGCGACGGGAGCAACGACGCGCCGGCGCTCGCGGCCGCGGACGTCGGCATCGCGATGGGGAGCGCAACTACCCTCGCGACCGACGCGGCCGACGCGGTCGTCCTCGAGGACGATCTGACGGCCGTCGTGGAGACGTTCGAGGTCGCAGCGGGCACCAACCGACGGGTTCGCGAGAACCTCGGCTGGGCGTTCGTCTACAACGGGGTGGCGATTCCGCTGGCGATCACCGGCCTGTTGAACCCGCTTTTTGCGGCGGTCGCGATGGCGGCGAGCAGCGCGCTCGTGGTGGTGAACTCCACGCGATCGATGTGAGCCGGTCGACGACAGTTTGCGTATTCGGCCTCAACGATCAGCGGTCCACGTGTCGGTCGGGTCCGTGTCGTCGTTATCAGTACCCACCGCGTCGTCGGCGTCGACAGTAACGACACGTTCGACCGCGGATCGCTTCCCGTTCTCGTAGACGTAGACCGTATTGCCGTCTTCGTCGGCCGTCCGCCGATGGCTTCCGTCACAGAACGGGAAAGAAGCCGAGAGGCCGCACTGACAGATCGCGACGTCTCCCTTTTCGCCGTCGATGTCCTCGGGATCGAGTTTTCGGGGGCCGGTCGCCTCGAGTTCGACGAGTCGTGACATACGGGCGTGTCGGATCCACCGGAACGAAACGATTGGGGTATTGAAGCGAAGCGAGGAACGGAAACTACTTGCCCGTCGTCGCGAATTTCGAACCGAGTAGTATCGATGAGTCCGGACGCCATCGGGACGACGACCGCGATCGCACTCGCCGTGGTCAAAACCCTCGTGCTGGTCGTCGGTAGCCTCATCACGCTTTTCGCGTACAGGGCCTATCGCCGAACCCGACAGCCGGCGCTTGGATATCTCGCGACCGGGTTCGGACTCGTCACGCTCGGGCTGGTCTTCGCGGGGATGTTTTACGAACTGCTCGAGGTGTCGCTTCGGCTAGGGCTGCTCCTCGAGAGTCTGTTGATGCTTGCAGGGTTTCTCGTAATCGCGTACTCGTTGTACGCTCCGTCTCCCTGATACGACCCGCGACGTGGTCGAACACGAATCCTGTGTTCGAAGACCAACAGACCGTCATCCCCCGTCCATGGGAGGACGGTTGGGACCGGCAGGAATCGTCTCCGTATCGACGCGCGGAACCTCGAGGACGACGACGGTTCCTCGCGGATCGTTCTCCTCGAACCGGAGTCGACCGCCGGTCTGGGTGACTGCCCAGTTGACCAGCCAGAGTCCGAGGCCGCTGGCGTGTCGAAGCTGGGTGATCTCGCGGTCCTCCTCGAGGAGTTCGCGCTCTTCGTCGGGGATCCCAGGTCCGTTATCGGCGATGGACAGTCGGACCAGTCCGTCTTCCGGCCGGTCGGACAGCGAGATTTCGACGGTCGGCGTCGACCTGTCGTTGTGTTCGATCGCGTTTTCGATTACCTGTCGGATAGCCGTCTCGAAGGAGTCGCCGGCGCGGGCGAAACAGCGCTCCGGAGCCGAACACTCGACGGCGGCGTCTGGATGGTCCCGATGGAGCGCGGCTGTCGCCTGTCTGACCGCGTCGGAGACGTCGATGGGATCGATCGCCGATTCGCCGTTCTCGAGAGTCCGTTCGGCTGCACGGGTTTTTTCGGCGAGTTCGACGAGGTCGGTCGAGCGCTCTCGGATCACCTCCGCGTACTGGGACTGCTCGTCCGAGACGGCTTCCTCGAGCATCTCGGCACACCCCCTGACGATGTTCATGCCGTTGCGCAGGTCGTGGCGTAACACGCGATTGAGGATCTCGACCCGTTTTCGTCGTCGTTTTCGTTCGGTGACGTCGGTGTACAGTCCGAACACGGTCTCCGAGGTGTCCTCAGTTTCGACCGGGACGAGCCGGACCATGAAATCGCGAAGGCCGTCGACGGAGATGCGTTTGACCTCGCCCTCGACGACTTCGCCGCGAGCGCTGAGCCGGTTGAACGTCCGCGCTTCGGCGGCGTCCCCAGTGGGGACGATGAACTCGTCGAGCGCTTTGCCGACGAGTTCGGACTCGTCGTAGCCGAAGATTCGCTCGAACGCGGGGTTGATCGACTCGACGATCGGCACGTCTCCGTCGTCGTGGCGTCCGATGACGACGGCGTCAGGGACGTTCTCGAACAGCGCGGCGAACCGATCACGTTCGGTTCGAAGCTGGTGTTCGAAGTCGATCCGCTCGAGGGCATTTTGCACGTGAGAGAGCAACAGTTCGGCGAGTTCTTCGTCCTCGTCGTCGAAGGCACCGACCTCGGTCGAAACCGCCTGGAAGACGCCACGGTCGCCGATCGGGACGCTCAACACCGATCGAAACGCCGTCTTCGTCGCGGCGGCGTCGTCGTCCGCCCGGAGATCGGCGACGCGGTACGTACGGCAGTGTCGATGGGTTTTTCCGGCGATGCCTTCGTCGATCGGCATCCGCTCGAGTGACGTGCCGTCCAGTTCGGACGAAATCGCCTCCTTGACGAGGTACTCCCCCTGTACGCTGTCGACGACGCAGACGTCGAAGTTCAACACCTCTTCGGCCGCTTCGACGGTCAGATCGTAGACGTCCTGATGTGTGTGACAGTCGTCGAGTTCGGACGCGATCCCGTGGAGGCTCTCGATTTTCGCCTTGCTATCGACGAGTTCCCGTTCGATCCGCTTTCGGTCGCTTACGTCCCGGATAATCCCGACGATTCCGTCGGGTTCGCCCTCCGAGTACAGAAGCGTCGCGGTCATCTCGGATGGAACGTGTTCCCCACGTCGAGTGGTGACTCGGCCCTCGTAGGTTTCGACGCTATCGCGAGGTGCGTCGAGCAGCGACCGAACGCGACTGCGGCCTCGTTCGAATCCATCGTCGGTGAAGATCGTCGACACGTGTTCGCCGACGAGTTCCTCGCGATTGTAGCCGGTCAGTTCCGTCAAACTGTCGTTGACGGTGACGAACCGGCCGTCCAGGTCGAGACCGTAGACGCTATCGCCGACGGCCTCGACGACCGTCTTCGTCCACTCGAGTTCCCGGTCACGACCGATCCGATCGGGCGCTGGCTCGAGACTCGAGTCGGACGGGTCGTGGTCCTCGAGGACGCCGTCGATCCGTGACCGAATTGTCTCGGGCTCCTGTGACTGGGGGACGTAGCCGTCGACTCCGGCGGCCACGAGTTCGCCCGCCAGTTCCTCCGATCCCGCCGACGGACAGGCGACGATGGACGTCTCGGGAGCGTGACTCCGAACCCGCCGGCAGAGGTCGACGCAGTCGCTCTCGGGGAGGCGGTCGGTCGTGAGGACACAGTGAACTGCGTCGGCCGACAGCCGCGAGAGACACTCGGCCGTCGTTTCGACGACGTCGACCGTTGCGTCGAGAGCGTCGAGCGCCTCCTGGACCGTTGCTGTGGGGGATGGATCGACGTAGACGACGCGAATCTCGGAGTGGCTCACGTGATATTCACTCGGTCTAGCAGGACCGATGGCCTCCACCGATATTACTGTTGGAGGTAAATCGTGGTTTGATACGGTTTACTGTAAATCATTACCGGCGCACCCGTCCCCGGGTCGCGGGTGCGCCGGTACACAGTTACAGTAATCCGTATGAGGAGTCAGTTCCAGACGGATTGCTGTATCGATGTACCGGTGAGACCGGGACGGAACGTCCCACGGGATTGACGTACAGCAGGTCGTTTCAGGGACTTTTGTTCCCGGTTTATAGTGTGACTTCGTCGAATCCCCGGAGAACCCCCTGGCCGTCCGTCGGACCGACGTCCGGAAGGGTTGCTCGTTCGGGATGTGGCATCAACACCGCGACGGTGTCGCGCTCACCGAGAATGCCCGCGACGTTGTGTTTCGAGCCGTTGGGGTTCGCCCCGTCGGTCACCGCACCGTCGGCGTCGCAGTACCGAAACAGGACGCGATCCGCCGACTCGAGTTCCGCCAGACGGTCGTCGCCGACCTCGTAGCGTCCCTCTCCATGTGCGATCGGGATTCGGATGACGTCGCCTTCGTCGTACGCGGCCGTCCATGGCGTATCGTCGCGCTCGACGCGGAGGTAGACGTGTTCACACTGGAAGCGGGCGCTCTCGTTCGTCGTAAACGCACCGTCGGTGAGTCCGGACTCACAGCCGATCTGTGCCCCGTTGCAGACGCCGAGCACCGGAACGCCGTCGGCCGCAGCCGCTCGGACGTCCTCGAGGATCGGCGATCGGGCCGCCATCGCCCCCGCGCGGAGGTAATCCCCGTAGGAGAATCCACCCGGGAGGACGACGCCGGTCGCGTCGTCGGGGAGTCCGTCCTCGTGCCAGACGATCTCCGCGTCGATCTCGAGGTGCTCGAGTGCCCGTTCTGCGTCGCGGTCGCAGTTCGATCCGCCGAAGCGGACGACCGAAACCGTCACAGTTCCCACCCCATGGTGGTGGAACCGACGGGTTCGGTCGGCGTGGTCGTGACGATCATCTACCGATCGACGACCTCCACGTCGAAGTCGTGGATGGTCGGGTTCGCCAGCAGTCGTTCTGCCATCTCACTCGCTCGCTCGCGCGCGCTCTCGGCCGACTCGGCCTCGAGGTCGATCTCGAACCGGTCGGCCGACCGGAGATCCTCGAGTTCGAAGCCCAGACGCTCCAGCGCTCGCTGTGTCGTCTCGGCCTCCGGATCGAGGACGCCGTGTTTGAGTCGAACCGTCACCGTCGCGGTGTAGGCGGTCATTACGTGAAACCCCGTAACCGTGCTCAAAAACGCTTTCGCCTCGCATGCCTGATACACGATCGTGGATAGTTCCGGCGAGAGGGCGACCTCGGGCCCCTCGACCGGTGACGAGCGACCCTGCCGCTCGAGTGCGGCGATGAGACCGATGCCAGCCCTTTTTGTGTTGGTTCTCGAACACGTGTGTATGGCCGGAAACTGGTCCGGAGCGGAGCTTTCGATGCCGGTTGCCGTCGTCGTCGTCGGAGTCCTCCTGGCGTTCGTCGGGCTCGCGGCTATCGACACGAGTGTCGCGATCATCGTCGCCATCTTCGCGTTCGTTTTCGGCGGCGAGATACTCAGGCAGTTCGCCGCCGCGGTGGGCGAGGCGGACGACGAACCGATCGAAGACGGGACGACTGCGGACGAAGACGTCGCCGGCGCGCTCGAGCGGCTGCGCACTCGGTACGCCGACGGCGAACTCTCCGACGCGGAGTTCGAGCGACGCCTGGAAATCCTCCTCGAGACGGAAACGGTGGCCGACGTCGAACGGTATCTCGCGGACGAGGGTCGGGCGGGTGCGACCGAACACAGGTCCTCCGACACGCGCGACGGTGCACTCGAGCGGTCGTCGGGATGAGTTCACACAGCCCGTGTCCAGACCCGGGAGACCGGTCGCGCTCACACGGTGCCGACGGCCAGAAGTCCTCCCGAATCTGGGCCGTTCGACACACGCACTCAGGTCGTTTCTCCGATTCCCGTAACTCGTCGTTCGCATCGAACGATCGTGTGACTGATTATTAACTATATCAGCTAAGATAATAACTACTATTACGTCTCGGGTCGAGTTGTTAATCATGGACGAAAACTCGATTCCCGTTACCGTACTGTCCGGAACGCTCGGGGCCGGAAAGACGACGGTACTCAACCACGTGCTACGCGAAAGCGACGACGACCTGGCGGTACTCGTCAACGACATGGGCGAGGTGAACGTCGACGCGGACCAGGTCGCCGAGTCCTCGGACATCGCCGACGAAGACGAGGAACTGGTCGAACTATCAAACGGCTGCATCTGCTGTGAACTGCGCGGCGATCTGCTCGACGCGATCGGTGAACTCACCGCTTCAGAGCGGGAGTTCGACGCCGTCGTCGTCGAGTCGACCGGCGTCGCCGAACCGCTGCCCGTCGCCCAGACGCTCACCCTCGGGTTCGATCAGTCGGATCTCGATCCAACGGAGTTCTACGAAGAGACCGGCATCGAACCGCTTTCGGGCTGTCACCTCGATACGACGGTCACCGTCGTCGACGCCCACCAGTTCCAGACGGCGATGGAATCCGACGAAATCCTCGACGACGACGGGACGAAAAAACACCTCGGCGATCTGCTGGTCGAACAGGTCGAGTTCTGTGACGTCCTCTTGCTCAACAAGTGCGATCTGGTCGACGAGGCGACCCTCGAGACGATCGAGACCACGCTCGAGGCGTTACAGCCGCGGGCGGAGATCCTCCGGACCGAACACGGGCGAATCGAGCCCGAAGCGATCGTCGAGACCGATCGGTTCGACTTCGAGGAGGCGAGTCGATCCGCCGGCTGGATCAAGGAACTCGAGGAACCCCACCAGTCGGCCGAGGAGGAACACGGAATCACGTCGTTCGTCTTCGAGGCGCGCCGTCCCTTCCACCCGGAGCGGTTTGCGGACCTGCTCGACCGGTTCCCGGACGAGGTCGTGCGAGCGAAAGGTCACTTCTGGCTCGCTGGCCGCGAGGCCGAGGCGCTCTCGCTCAACGTCGCCGGGCAGTCGGTCAGGATCGCGCCGGCCGGCCAGTGGATCGACTCGCTCCCATCCGACGAACGAGCGGCGGAGTTGGCTGACCGCCCCGACCTCGAGGAGTTCTGGCACGATCGGTGGGGCGACCGAAGCAACCAGCTCGTCCTCATCGGGACGGAGATGGATCACGAGTCGATCCGATCCGATCTCGACGACTGCGTGCTCGCGGACGGGGAACTCGAGGCGGATCACTCGGCGTACGAGGACCGGTTTCCGACGTTCGAACCGCCCGAAACCGAGGGAGACGCAGAGGCCGAAAACGTGGCGGAAGACGACCACGGAAGCTCACAGGAGGAAATCGGCATTGCGGACTGAGCGGGGTGGCCACCGTGACCGACCGTAACGTCGACGCAGAGCCGACTCCACCGGCCGAACGGCAGGCGGACAGCGACGGCGTGTCGCCGTGGTATCAGGCATACGTCGATCGGCGCGAACACGGACCCGACGTCTGTACGATTTACAACGCGTTCGACGCCGAATCCGTGACGGAAGAACGCATCACCGCGATCGGCGACGCGTTCGTCTCCCGGGAGGACGCGAGGTGATCGACGCCGTCAGTTTCGTCGAAGCGAAACGCGACCTATCCCGCGTCGAGCGTAACCCCACCCCGTCCGCTCGAGCGACGACACTCCTGCGACGTCGATCTCGAACTGGCGGCCGTTCCGATCGGTGACGTCCGGGTTCGAGCGATCGATCTCGAGCCGTTCCGGCCGGCAACTCAGGATTCTTTCGTGACGACGACCGAGCCCGATCCGTGGACGGTTATCGTGTAGCCCTCGAGACGAAACGACACCGTCCCCGCGTTTCGGTTCGCGGTGCCGCTCGTCGGTTCGAAGATCGCCTCGAGGCTGTCCGGATCGATCCGGTCGTACAGTCGTTCCATCTCCGCGGGCTCCGTCTCGGAGAGCGCCGCGACCGTCGAGACGATCGTCTCCGCCAGCGATCTGTCGTCGGCCCAGTCGTGGGAGACGAACGCTGTTTTCGCGTCGAGGTCGATCCGGTGTCCGCCGTGGTCGTCAGTTGTAGCTGTCATCGTACTCACCTAGAGGCTGTTGACTGTCACGTCCGGTGACTGGAAATCCCTACTACAGACGCCAGTATAAAACCCTGTCAGACATCTTTCACTGGATTGTACGACAAAATAAAAGAAAGAAGGCGACGGGTGGCGAATCGGATCGACGCCGTTGTCATACAGCCGATTCGCTCGCCACGGAACGTCGCTATGTGGCCCCGGTTCGACCCAGCACGCCGTGTACTCGGCAACTCGCCGCTTCGTTTCGGACGTCAAAGGTATAGTTATACCAGAGTCAGATTGGAAAGATGATCTTTTACGATCGCCGGTCAGAACTCATACCGATGTCCCGAACATCGATCGAGCGGAGGTGGCCTCGATGACGAGAGACGTAACCGAAATCACGGTGATAGGCGACGACGACACCGGACTCGTCGCCCGGGTGACGAGTCTCCTGTTCGAACGCGGGATAAACATCGAGGACATAGATCAGGCGGTCCGTGAGGACGTCTTCCGGATGTCACTTGCGGTGGACACCTCGGACATGATCTGTACCGAAACGACGCTCCGAGAGGACCTTCGGGGCCTGGGAGAGGACCTGGGGCTCGACGTTCAGGTTCGGTTTCCCGCCGACCGAGACACACAACAGATCGCCGTCCTCGTTACGAAAGAGAGCCACTGTCTCGAGGCGCTGTTCGAGGCGTGGGCGAACGACGAACTGGGAGCCGACATCGGGGTTGTCATCGGGAACTACGACGATCTGGCGGTGGTCGCGAACCACTACGACGTGCCGTTTCACGACGTCGGCGACGAAAACGGTCGACAGAACGAAGAGCGGTTGCTCGAACTGCTCGAGGAATACGACGTCGATTTGATCGTCCTCGCCCGGTACATGCGAATTCTGAGCCCGAACATCGTCTTCCGGTACGAGGATCGAATCATCAACGTACACCCTTCGCTTCTGCCGGCGTTTCCGGGTGCGGAGGCGTACCGACAGGCCGTCGAGGAGGGAGTCCGAATCGCCGGTGTCACCGCCCACTACGTGACGACCGATCTGGATCAGGGGCCGATCATCACCCAGCGCGCGTTCGACGTTCCCGACGACGCCGACCTCGAGGAGCTCAAACGCCGCGGCCAGCCCCTCGAGGCCGACGCTTTGCTCGACGCGGTTCGTCTGCACTTGCGCGGCGACGTCTCGGTCCACCGCGGCCGAACGACGGTTCGAGAGAACGCCGGAACGTATCAACTCGGTCTTCCCGACGGGATCGACGACATCACGCCGGATCGACCGGTAGACGGGCTCGGTAACGTCGTCTGCGACGAATAACCCGCCCTATCGCGTTTCCAGGAGACACGTTCGTCGTTCGGCCCAGCGTGCGGTGAACCCCATCATGTGTTCCTATTCGGGTTCACCGTGTGTGTTTGACCATTTTTGAGAGAAATACCGGAATATTCATACTTCCTCGAGAGAAATTGCAGAACATGGTGGCACATCCACAGCCGGTCGAGGAAGGGGCCGCGACGAGTCGGGACGTGGCTGGTGCGATCGACGAAATAAATGGGACCCCACACCTCGTCATCGCGGACCTCACGCGAGACGACTGCTGGCTCTCGATGGCGACAGCCGATGCCGTCTCCCTCGAGAACTGTCGGTAAGTGCTTCTACTCCCTCGAGAACTGTCGGTAGGTGTTCCTGATTCCATTCTCTCATACGGAGTATTTGTCCGTCGCATACGCTCCACTATGAGTCATTTCCGGTGGACCGCACCCTGACGGTGGTTGTGCCTGAAAATCGTACAGCAAACCGAATCAGTCAGCTTCGTTCGGTTCGAGCGACGAGCCGGCGGACGTCGTTCCGCCGAGGCGCTCGGTCCACGTGGAGGAAACGATCGGTGCGACCGCGAGAAACACCATGATTCCAACGAAGACGACGAGCGCAACGCTGGCGATGGCAGTGATCGCGATAGTCGGGTCGAACGGGGCGATACTCGAGACAACGATACTGTCGAGACTCATTTGCACTCGATATCAGATCGTCAGTCGCGGCATATGAGGGTTACTGAATCGAACGGAGCCGCCGGTTACAGTCTGCGGACCGCTCCCACGGCGCTCGAGAGCGGCGGCGCGTCGAAGAACTCCCGCTGGGTGTACGCGTTCGTACCGGCACAGTACATGTCGCGAGCGACGGAAAGCACGTCGTCCTCGAGTGGGTCCGGCCCCTCGGCACAAAGCGATCGCCAGTCGGCGACTCCTTCGCGTTTCGCCTCGGCTTTCGCGGCCTCGACCGCCTGCACCCACGACGGCTGCGTGCGTTTGTGGTACTGACGGAGGACCTCCTTCGACAGCTGGGTTCCCTCGTAGCTGAATCGGTTCTCGTCGAACGTGCCGACGACGTCGGCGACGCGAATCTCCCCGTCGACGTAGAGACACTCGATCTTTCCGTCCTGGTGGTCGAGTCCGGCGGACTCCGCCTGCTCGGTGACGAGTCGGTTGACGTCTCGAGCCAGCGACTCGAGTTCACCGACGTCGGCGAGACCGGCAATCTGATCTGTCTCCTCGGACTCGAGGTAGCGGTCGCTCTCCTCGTACTTCGTGGAGAACTCGACGATGGGTTCCTCGAGGTCGACCGCGTCGGCGGGCCACCCATCGCGGTCGAGGCCGTGATCGGAGGGGTCCGTCCGTCGCCGGAGACTCGACCCCTCGGGAACCCGGTTTCGGAAGACGATCTCGAGCGGGATCAGGTAGTTCTCGCCCGCCGCGTCGTGGTAGTGGTCGTAGTCGTACTCCCGGCCGTCGTTCGGGAGGTCGGGAACCTGCGTGAGTTCGATCGCCATCTCGATCGGGGGAGCGTCGGCCTCCTCGAGGGCGACGACCTCGGCGTCCTCGCTTTTGGCGTTCGCGTTCGAGGTGGCCCGGTCGCGGCCGGCATCCCGTTCGACGACCCCGCGGTAGTGGGTCGGAATGCCGGCGTCCTCGAGCAGTTCGAAGTTGTACGCGCCCATCGTACAGAGGCTCGCACCCTTCTCCGGCACGCGGTCGGGCATCTTCCCCCAGTCGAACACCGAATAATCGTCGGTGAAAACGAACGCGCCACGGCCGAGCGAGTCAGCAGTGGGTTCTTCTTCGACTCGGAACTCCTTGACGCTCGTCACTGACGCCACCCCGGTCCGGTACGGTCGCCGTCGTTCATACTCGAATTCCCGGGGGCGTCCCTCAAGAAGGTTTCAGTATCGGCTGCATCGATCGACCCCAACTCGAGAAATACCGCGTTTCGTCGGTGAAGAGACCGGGGCAATTGATCCTATTTATAAAATTGGCCACAACTGATTTTGAGTTGAAACGGAACTGTACTGCAAATGCGATCGGTACCACAATCAGTTCGGGACACCGCCGGCCGACTCGTCACGGACCTCAGCCAGGTCTGGGGACGACTCGTTCCGGATCGGCTACGGCGAAGCTACGTGGCGAAGTTCGGACTCGTCATCCTGATCGTCCTCCTCGTGACGTCAGCGAGCGCCGTCTTCTTCTACGCCGGTATCTCCGAGGAGATCACCGAGAACAGCCAGGACGAACTCGGTCACATGGCCGAGTTCGAAGCACAGGAACTCGGGAACCAGATGGACGCCCACAGACAGCTTTCACAACGTCTTGCGACCGACGACCGGATCACGTCGGGATACGGGATGGACATCGGTGGCCAGTTGAGCGTCGAAACGAGACAGACGCCGGAGGAAGTGCTGGCGCTTCACTACGTCGACCTCGAGACCGACACCGTCGCACAGAGTTCAGAGCGTGGCGGGAGCGGAACCGATATCTCGGCGCTCGAGCTCCAGATGTACGTCGCCGAGGACGACACCACCGCCAGAAGCGCCTACGACGAGGTCGATCTCACCGAGGTCGATACCGCACACACGGAGACCTTCGAGTACGATGGCCAGAACGCGATCGCGTACTTCTCCCCCGTCGGCGGCACGAACGAGGGTCACGCGATCATGGTCGTCGTCTCAGCCGACGTGTTAGCAGAGAGCGTCCAGAACCCACTCGAGGATAGCTATACCGAGGTCGTCGACGGTGACTCCGGCGTCGTCATGGTGAGCCAGGACTCCGAGTCGATCCGCACGACCTATCGAGACGGTACCGAGGACGTTACGGGCGGCGACGAACTCGAGACGGGCGCAACCGAGTTCGACGACACGGGCGAGGTCGTCGCCTACACCCCTGTACCAGATACGAACTGGCTCCTCGTCTCCCACGTCCCGCAGTCGACGGCCTACGCCCTCGTCGACGACGTCGCCAACTCCCTGATCGTCCTCATCTCGATCGCACTCGCCGGCTTCCTCTTCATCGGAGCCACCATCGGCCGGTCGACCGCCAACGCCCTCGAGAACCTCGCGGACGACGCCGCCGCGCTCTCGAGGGGCGATATCGACATCGAAATCGACGACGACGGCCGAATCGACGAGGTCGGCCAGGTGCGCGACTCCTTCGACGACATCCGGGCGTACCTCGAGACGGCCACCGCCCAGTCGAACGCCATCGCCCAACAGCAGTTCGACGATTCCGCCCTCGAGGAGAACGTCCCCGGCACGCTCGGCGACTCGCTCGCGACCATGGGGACCGACCTCGAGAACTACATCACCGACGTCGAAGCCGCCAAAGCGGAGGCCGAGCAATCCCGACGGAACGCCACCGAAGCCCGACACGAGGCGGAAGCGCTGGCCGAACGCCTCGAGCGCAAGGCGAGCGAGTTCGGCGAAGTGATGGGGGTCGCCGCCGACGGCGACCTCACCCAGCGCCTCGACGAAAACGTCGACAACGAGGCACTCGCCGAGATCGCCACCGCGTTCAACGAGATGCTCGAGGAACTCGAGCGCACCATCGTCGACATTCAGGACCTCTCCGAGGACGTCGACCGGATCAGCGGCGACGTCACCACCCGCGTCGAAGAGATCGAGAAGGCAAGCGGCGAGGTGAGTCGCTCGGCCGAGGAGATCGCCACGGCCACCGCCGACCAGAGCGACCGCTTCCAGGACGTCTACGGTGAGATGAACGATCTCTCGGCGACGGTTCAAGAGATCGCCTCCACCGCCGACGACGTCGCCACCGTCTCCGACAAGGCCGCTTCGAAAGCGGAAGTTGCCGGCGAAGCCTCGAGCGAGATCAGAGCGGAGATGGACCGTCTCGAGCAGCGAGCCGAAGAGATCAGCGAGCAGGTCGGCAAACTCGACGACGAGATGGGCGAGATCAGCGAGATCGTCGACCTCATCGACGACATCGCCGACCAGACGAATCTGCTTGCGCTCAACGCTTCGATCGAAGCGGCCAGCGCCGGCGAGGAAGGAGACGGCTTCGCGGTCGTCGCGAGCGAAGTGAAGTCGCTGGCAGAAGAAACCGGCGAGGCCACCCAGGAGGTCGACGATCTGGTGACGAGCGTCCAGCGGTCGGTCGACGACACCGTCGACGAGATCGAACGCATGCGCGACCAGGTCGACGACGGAGCCGCAGTCGTCGACGAGGGGATCGAGGCCATCGACGCGATCACCGAACAGGTCGAGACCGCAAACGAGAGCATCCAGTCGGTTAACGCCGCCACCGACGAACAGGCCCGCGCCAGCGGCCGCGTCGTCGAGATGGTCGACGAAGCGACCGAGATCAGCGAGGAGACGAAATCCGAAACCGAGACCGTCGCCGCCGCCGCCGAAGAACAGACCGCGACCGTCTCCGAGGTCGCCTCGGGCGCACAGTCGCTGACCGAGATGGCCGACGACCTCCGTGTCTCCCTCGAGGCGTTCGACGTCGACGCCAGCGAACCGAGCGACGACGCGAGCGAAAGCGGAGATCGGTCCGACCACGCCGACGACGCGAGCGAAAGCGCAAATCGGTCCGACGACACCGACGTCACTCTCGAGTACGACGAACGCGGAGTGACCAACGACGAGTTCGAAACGCCAACTTTCGGTGACGAACGCGAGAGCAACCACTGAGATCGGTCACGGAGTGGCAATTTTCATTCGACACACTCGTATTAGTGTATTCCGGACTGAAAGTATCGATTTCGCGCATTCCGTTTATAAACTGGGCCACAAGTGATTTTGAGTTGAGACGGAACTGTTCTGGAAATGCCATCGGTACCACAAGCAGTTCGAGACCGATTTCGACGGGGCGTCACGCCCCTCACCCAGTTGTGGGGACGGGTCGTCACGACCCTCACTCAGTTCTGGGAACAGAGCGCCCCCGATCGGTTGCGACGCAGTTACGTGGCGAAGTTCGGACTCGTCATCCTGATCGTCCTCCTCGTGACGTCAGCGAGCGCCGTCTTCTTCTACGCCGGTATCTCCGAAGAGATCACCGAGAACAGCCAGGACGAACTCGGTCACATGGCCGAGTTCGAAGCACAGGAACTCGCGACGCAACTGGATGCCCACAGACAGCAGTCCCAGCGACTCGCGACGGACGAACGGATAACTGACGGACTCGGCATGGAGATCGGTGGCCGGTTGAGTATGGAGAAGAGTCAATCACCCACCGAAGTGCTGGCGCTTCACTACGTCGACCTCGAGACGGACACCGTCGCACAGAGTTCCGAGCGTGGCGGGAGCGGAACCGACATCTCGGAGTTCGACCTCCAGCTACACGCCACCTACGACGGAACTGCGACAGGGTACGACTACGACGAGATAGACATCTCTGAACTGGAAACGACGCACACTGATACCTTCGAGTACGGGGAACACAACGCCATCGCGTTCATCACGCCCGTCGGCGGCTCGAACGAAGGCCACGCGATCATGGTCGTCGTCTCCGCCGACATGCTCGCACACGAGATCCACAACCCCATCGAGGATAGCTACACGGAGGTCGTAGATAGCGAAACCGGCGAGGTCATGATGAGCCAGCAGTCGGCATCGGTGCTTACGACCTACCGCGACGGCGCCGAGGACATTACGGGCGGCGACGAACTCGAGTCGGGAACGACCGAGTTCGACGACACGGGCGAGGTCGTCGCCTACACCCCGGTCCCCGACACCGACTGGCTCCTCGTCTCCCACGTCCCGCAGTCGACGGCCTACGCCCTCGTCGACGATGTCGCCAACTCCCTGATCGTCCTCATCTCGATCGCACTCGCCGGCTTCCTCTTCATCGGAGCCACCATCGGCCAGTCGACCGCCAAAGCCCTCGAGGACCTCGCGGACGACGCCGCCGCGCTCTCGCAAGGAAACATCGATATCGAGGTCGAAAACGGCACCCGTATCGACGAGGTCGGCCAGGTTCAGGACTCCTTCGACGACATCCGGGCGTACCTCGAGACGGCCACCGCCCAGTCGAACGCAATCGCCCAACAGCAGTTCGACGACCCCGCCCTCGAAGAGGACGTTCCCGGCACGCTCGGGGAGTCACTCGCAGCGATGGGGACCGACCTCGAGAACTACATCACCGACGTCGAGGCCGCCAAAGCCGACGCCGAACAGTCCCAGGAAGAAGCGGCCGAGGCCCGGCGTGAAGCCGAACAGTTGGCCGATCGCCTCGAGCGCAAGGCGAGCGAGTTCGGCGAAGTGATGGGGGTCGCCGCCGACGGCGACCTCACCCAGCGCCTCGACGAGGACGTCGACAACGAGGCACTCGCCGAGATCGCCGCCGCGTTCAACGAGATGCTCGAGGAACTCGAGCGCACCATCGTCGACATCCAGGATCTCTCCGAGGACGTCGACCGGATCAGCGGCGACGTCACAACTCGCGTCGAAGAGATCGAGAAGGCAAGCGGCGAGGTGAGCCGCTCGGCCGAGGAGATCGCCACGGCCACCGCCGACCAGAGCGACCGCTTCCAGGACGTCTACGGTGAGATGAACGATCTCTCGGCGACGGTTCAAGAGATCGCCTCCACCGCCGACGACGTCGCTACCGTCTCCGGGAATGCGGCCGAGCGAGCCGACGAAGCAGGCGAGGCCTCGAGCGAGATCAGAGCGGAGATGGACCGCCTCGAGCAGCGAGCCGAAGAGATCAGCGAGCAGGTCGGCAAACTCGACGACGAGATGGGCGAGATCAGCGAGATCGTCGACCTCATCGACGACATCGCCGACCAGACCAACCTGCTCGCGCTCAACGCCTCGATCGAGGCGGCCAGCGCCGGCGAGGAAGGAGACGGCTTCGCCGTCGTCGCCAACGAGGTCAAATCCCTCGCGGAGGAAACCGGCGAGGCGACTCAGGAGGTCGACGATCTGGTGACGAGCGTCCAGCGGTCGGTCGACGACACCGTCGACGAGATCGAACGCATGCGCGACCAGGTCGACGACGGAGCCGCAGTCGTCGACGAGGGGATCGAGGCCATCGACGCGATCACCGAACAGGTCGAGACCGCAAACGAGAGCATCCAGTCGGTCAACGCCGCCACCGACGAACAGGCCCGCGCCAGCGGGCGCGTCGTCGAGATGGTCGACGAAGCAACCGAGATCAGCGAGGAGACGAAATCCGAAACCGAAACCGTCGCCGCCGCCGCCGAAGAACAGACCGCGACCGTCTCCGAGGTCGCCTCGGGCGCACAGTCGCTGACCGAGATGGCCGACGACCTCCGGGTCTCCCTCGAGGCGTTCGACGTCGACGCCAGCGAATCGAGCGACGACACGAACGAAAGCGCAAATCGGTCCGATGACGCCGACGACGCAAACGAAAGCGGAGATCGGTCCGACGACACCGACGACGCGAGCGAGAGTGACGAATCGGCCGACGGAGGCGACGGAGATGCCTCCGACGGAGCGGATACCGCTGGCACGGACGCGGACCCGGATTCGGACGACCTGTCCCAGTTCGACGATCCCGATTCGGATTCGGACGAAACGGATATCGTCCTCAGACACGACTCGAGCGACCTCGAGGCGGTCGATCCGGACGCCTAACGGCGACGGTCGGCGGTTTCTCTGAACCTCCACGACGACCGCGGACTCGACGTGCGTACCAGGGCTCGTATCCGGTTTTCATCGCCGATCGTGTCCACACGACAATCGCAGTGGCGACATCGGTCGACGAGCGAACGCCGGCCACACATCTGTCAGACCGATATCGGTTGTTACGGTCGCTGTCGGCCGTAACAGGGCCGGACCATCACCCTTTTCTCACTGTGCCCGCATCGTTGCGACGATGGAGCGACCGGTGACGAAGGACGACCTCGCGTTCGATCACGTTCCCGAGACCGACCAGTCCTTCGAAAACGCACTTGCGAAAGCGAACGACGGTGACCGACTCACCGTCGACGACGCGATCGAGTTACTGACGACTGGAACGGCCACCGACGGTATCGATCGGCGACGGAAGGAACTGGTGCTCGAGGCAGCCGACCGCCGACGGGCGGACGTCGTCGGCGAGGAGGTCACCTTCGTCGCGAACCTGAACAACAACGTCACGACGGCCTGTAACGTCGGCTGTCTGTTCTGTAACTTCAAAGACGCCGCACACACGTTCGAGACGGGATCCGAGGTCGACACCGCCGGATTTACGAAGACGCCTGCCGATTCCCGCGAGATCGTCTCCGACGCCGTCTCCCGCGGCATCTACGAGGTCACCTCGGTCTCGGGTCTCCACCCCGCGTTCGCGCTGGACGACGAACACCGCGAGATCCTCGAGTCCCATTCGGATCCGAAGGCGGTCAACTACATTCCACCGGAACGGTACGAGACGAGCCCGGGAACGTACGCCGAGCAGATGGGGGCGATGAGCGTCGACGGCGTCCACGTCCACTCGATGACGCCCGAAGAGGGGTACCACGCTCGCCGCGGAACCGACTGGTCGTACGAGGAGGTCTACGGTCGACTCGCCGACGCCGGCCTCGACACCGTCCCCGGTACCGCCGCCGAAATCCTCGTCGACGAAGTACGGGACGTGATCTGTCCCGGCAAGATCGATACGGGAGGGTGGCTCGAGGCGATGGAAGCCGCCGCGAACGTCGGCCTCGGTCTGACGGCGACGATCATGTACGGACACGTCGAAAACGAGGCACATCGCGCGCTCCACCTGAAACGGATCCGTGACCTGCAAGAGCGGGTCGACGGTGCGATCACGGAGTTCGTCCCGCTGTCGTTCGTCCACCAGAACACGCCGCTTTTCGAACACGACGTCGTCTCCGGCGGCGCGAGCACGGACGAGGACGAACTCCTCATCGCCGTCTCGCGGCTCTTTCTCGACAACGTCGATCACGTGCAGTCCTCGTGGGTCAAGTACGGCGACGAACAGGGGCTCAAAATGCTCTCGTGTGGTGCCGACGACTTCATGGGGACGATCCTCTCCGAGGAGATCACGAAACGCGCCGGCGGCGAGTACGGCGAGTTCCGCTCGTTCGAGGACTACGTCGAGATGATCACCTCGATCGGCCGGACACCGGTCGAACGCTCGACCGACTACGACTCGCAATGGGTGATCGATCCCGACGACCCGCCGTTCGGCCCCGAACTGGGGCCGAAAGCGGACGGATCGCCACTGTTGACACGAGAGGAGCGATCCGAGCGCGCCGTGCTCGCCGACGACTGATCGGCGTACCGATCGCCGTCGGCGGTGTTCGGCGGACGGGCGTTCGCTTGCGTCACTCGAACTCGGGGCCATGGTCGGGTGGGGAACCCGGTACAGGGAGCGAGCGCGATCAGCCCTCGCCAGATGACGACACAGACGGCGACCGAGATCGTTCCAGCGACGAAAAGTTGCAAAGTGTGGGGACCGCCGATCGCAACGGCAGTTCCGACACCGAGAAAGACGCCGACGAGTGCCGCGTTCGCTCCGACTCGCAGCGGATCGATTCGGGACGGAATCCGGGGTCGGTCGTCTTCCACGACAATAGCAATACTGATATGTTACTTAATAAAAATTGTTAATCTGTATTGGCGAGTTCATGGTTCCGTAGGCCGCCACCGGTCAGTAGTAACGGAACGCCCGTACGATCGAATTGCTCGAGGCGAACGAACAGCGACGGAGAGCGTCGCTCGAGGAAATCGCGGCTCTTCGAGGCGGAGGGACTGACCGTCGACGGCTCGAGACACCCTCGAGCAGCCGGGAAAACCGAGAGCGGGTGTCGGTCAGTCACCTTCGAGCGTCGAACGGCGGTCGCGTCGCCGACGAATCACGATCGCGAGGATCGCCCTGACTCGTCAGCGACGGCGACGAGTCTCTCCGACGGCGGACGAATCGAAAAACGGAGCGGGCGAGTAACGGCCGTCTAGATGTAGTCGATACTCGGCGGCAGTTCGAGTTTCATGCCCTTGCGCTCGCGGATCTCCATGATCTTCTCGCGCTGGAGGGAATCGGACATGACCTCGAAGCCGGCGTTCTCGGTGTTCCAGGATGCACGGCCCTCGGTCGCGCTCCGGATGTCGCTTGCGAAGCCGATCATCTCGCCGACGGGTGCGATACCCTCGACGACCATGAGGTCGCCTTCCTGGTACATGTCGTCGACGCGGCCACGACGACCCTGGATCTCGCCGGATGCGGCACCCATGTGGTCGTTTGGCACGTCGATACGAGCGTCCTGCATCGGCTCGAGCATCTTGATCTGGCCGTCGATCAGCGCCTTGTGAAGCGCGTTCCGGGTTGCCGGGATGACCTGTGCCGGGCCACGGTGGATGGTGTCCTCGTGGAGTCGGGCGTCGTGCAGTCGGATGAGGGTCCCCTGGACCGGTTCGTTGGCCAGCGGGCCGTTGTCGAGGGCGTCCTCGAATCCCTCGATCACGAGTTCCATCGTCTCGTTTAGGTGCTGTATCCCCTTCGTGTCGTCGATGAGGATGTTGGTCCCGTGGATGTGCTCGACTTCCTGGGAGTCGTCTTTGTCCATGCCGGCCTCCTGTAAGGCCTCACGACGTTCCTGCTCGGGCATGTCCATCGAGGCCTCGCCCATCTGGATCGTCTCGACGAGTTCGTCCGACATCGGCTCGATGGAGACGTAAAAGCGGTTGTGGCGGTTCGGCGAGATGCCCTCGATCTCGTCGCTCGGCCGCTGGGGCTGTTCGCGGTAGACGACGATCGGTTCGCCGGTGTTGACCGGAATGCCCTGGTTCTTCTCGATGCGCTGGGTGATGACCTCGAGGTGAAGCTCGCCCTGCCCGGAGATCAGGTGTTCGCCGGTGTCCTCGTTGATGGTGATCTGGATCGTCGGATCCTCCTTGGAGACCTGACGAAGCGTCTCGATGAGCTTCGGGAGGTCGTCCATCGTCTGGGCCTCGACGCTTTTCGTGATGACCGGCTCGGAGATGTGCTCGATCGACTCGAACGGCGTCATCTCGACGCTCGAGACGGTCGAGCCGGCGATGGCATCGCGCAGACCGGTGACGGCCGCGATGTTCCCCGCTGGAACCTCGTCGACTTCCTCGCGTTCACCGCCCATGTAGATGCCGACGGACTGGACGCGGTTTTTGCCCGCAGTCCCTGAGACGTACAGCTCCTGGCCCTTCTCGAGGGAGCCCGAGAAGACGCGGCCGGAGGCGATCTCGCCGGCGTGGGGGTCCATCGAGATGTCGGTGACCATGAAGACGACTTCGCCGTCCTCGTCGACGAGACGCATCCCTTCCGCGAGGTCGGACTCGGCGTCGCCGCGCCAGACCCGTGGAATACGTCGGGGCTGGGCGTCGACCGGGTTCGGGAAGTGCTCACAGACCATGTCGAGAACGACGTCCGAAAGCGGCGTCTTCTCGTGGAGCTCCTGGCGCTTGTCCGCGCGCTCGAGTTCCATGACCTCGGCGAAGTCCATACCGGTACGCTGCATCGAGGGCATCGAGACGCCCCACTTGTACAGCGCGGAGCCGAAGCCGACGGTTCCACCCTCGACGCTCACGGTCCAGTCATCGACGTCGTCCATGTCCTGGGTCATGCCCCGGATGAGCTCGTTGACGTCGTGGATGACCGAGAGCAGTCGTTCCTGCATCTCTTCGGGACCTTCCTGCAGTTCGGAGATGAGGCGGTCGACCTTGTTGATGAACAGGGTCGGCTTGACGCCCTCTCGAAGGGCCTGTCGCAGCACCGTCTCGGTCTGGGGCATCGCCCCTTCGACGGCGTCGACGACGACCAGCGCACCGTCGACGGCGCGCATCGCACGAGTCACGTCGCCACCGAAGTCGACGTGGCCGGGCGTGTCGATGAGGTTGATGAGGTGGTTGGTGTCCTCGTACTCGTGGGTCATCGAAACGTTCGCCGCGTCGATGGTGATTCCGCGCTCCTGTTCGTCTTCTTCCGTGTCCATCGCGAGCTGTTCGCCGGCAGTCTCATCCGAGATCATGCCCGCACCAGCCAGCAGGTTGTCAGAAAGGGTCGTTTTCCCGTGATCGACGTGAGCGGCGATGGCGATGTTCCGGATGTTCTCCGGTTCGTCCATCAGCCGTTCACACTCTTGGACGATCTTCTTGCGTCGGCCCATATACACCCAGTTACCGCCAGCGGGGTCAAAAGGGTAGTGTTTCGTCGGCGGGAGGATTCGACGTGTACCCCGGCTCGTGTGCGTGAATCTCCAGTTTACGTGAGTGAATGCCACGCAACAAGCCGATCACGACACCGATTCGGTGGTCTCGCGGCCACCGAAAACGGGCGTAAAAGACATACGAAACCAGCACCTGGAACAGGTACGCATGGATATACGAGTACAGGGACCCGGTCCGACTTCTCCGTTCCTCAGCGCTCGAGACCTCTTCGAAACCGAGCACGATCTCTCCCTGCCGGTGTACGTCCACCTCCAGGACGACCCCGACGAGCGAACCTGGGCCGGCCACTACGACGACCGCCACGTCCTCAACATCTCGAGGCAGGCCGCCTCGAGTGCGATGGCCCGGGAACTCGCCCTCCACGAGTTCGCCCACATGGCCAGATACGAACAGGAACACCCCTCCCACGTCCAGTCGACCGAGGAGGTGCTCTACCTCGCGCTGGCCGGCAAGAGCGTCGAGCGACGCAAACTCTCTCACTGTTACCAGATCGCAAACCACATGAAAGACATCTACGCCGACGACATCACGCTGACCGTCGGCCCCGGCGAGAAACTGCTCTCGTTTCTCGAGTCGAGTCTCGCGACGGCCGTCGCGGATCGACCGGCGACGCCGGCGCGGGCTGGGCTGCAGCAACTCTCCCCGAGTGCCGACCCCGAGATTACGGCCGTCAACGCAGCCTTCGCGCTCGCGCTGGCCGAGCGCCACGACCTCGTCGACGACGATCACCGGCTGTACGACCTCGCACACGCCGCGGCGATGGACGCTCCGGGCGTCGACTTCGAGGGGTTCAGACGCCGCTTTCGTGAACTCGCTTGCGACCCCGACTCGAGCGGGTACCGGCAGGTGCTCGTCGACGCGACTCGAGCGTACGTCGGCGGCGACGGGCCGGCGGCGGACTGAACGGGAACCCGCTTCGCTTCGTTATCGAACTCGGCAGCGAGCGAGCTACTCGAGGGGTGCGTCTCGTCGAGACCAGCAGTGCCGTCGCTGATCGACCACTCGAAAACAGAAGGAAAACCGCGTTAGCGTGCAGCCGCCGCGACGCGCTCTTTTTCTTCTTTCTGGCTGATCGCGTACGTCTGGACGTCGTAGTTGGCCGCGCCGGTAAGCTGGCTGGCGATGGCCTCCGGAACGGACGTCGACGACTTGAACGAGGCGTTGTGGACGCCTTCCGCGAGGAACTTCAGGGACTGGTCGACCCGGCGCTGCGGGGCGACGTCGACCGCCTTCGGGACCGAGATTCCGCCGTACTTCAGGCGGACGGTCTCCTCTCGCGGCGCGGAGTTCTCGACGGCGGTGACGAGCACCTGGACCGGGTTCTCCTCGGTGCGGTCGTGGATGAGTTCGAACGCCTCGCGCACGAAGTTGAGCGTCTGCTGTTTCTTGCCCGTGTTCTCCTCGGACTGCATCAGCCGGTTGATGAAACGCTCGACGATCGAGATCTGGGACTTCTTGAACTGCTTGCTCGCGTGGCGGCCGGCGGTGTGTGCGACCGGCGTTACCGTGATGTAGCGTTCGGTCGAGGGGTCCTCGTAGGCGATTTCGTCGATCTCCCAGGTGCCGAACAGCTTGGCACCGACGTCGGCCCCACCGGCGGGTGCGTCGGGGTCGGGTTGGTCTTCTGCCGCCATGGTTATCGCACCGGTTTCTCCGCGTTTCCGCGGACGAGTTCGAGCAGCGCGACGCCGTTTACCTTGTCGACTTTGTAGTTGACGCCCGAGAGGTCGCCCATCGCACGACCCTTCGCCCCACCGATACCGGCGATGGTGACTTCGTCGTGTTCGTCGATGAACGAAATCGCGCCGTCACCGGGACAGAACGCGGTGACCTGTTTGCCGTTTTTGATCAGCTGAACCCGAACGCACTTTCGGATCGCCGAGTTGGGCTGTTTCGCTTCGATGCCGACCTTTTCGAGTACGATACCTCGAGCCTGGGGAGCGCCCTCGAGAGGATCAGACTTCTCGCGGAGGCCCCGTGCGCGGCGCGCGTAGTCCGAGTCAGACCACCGCTGGTTCTGGCGGTCCTTCTTGAGCTTGCGCGCGGCGTACTTGCCGTTTGCCATGGAAGTCGGTATCCGACGGAGGCACTTAAACGGCCCGTTTTCGACTTCCCCGAAACGTCTCGAGAGAGCCCGACGTACCCCGCTCGCCGAATCTGAGCGCGTTTCGGCACCTCGAGTTACCGCTCGAGCGGAGGTTAGCACGCCTCGGCGGGCGAGAGGTCGCCGAACCGAGATCGGGAGTGACTCGGTCGTCTCGGTACCTTGATGTGGATACCTCGACGAGCGAAACCAATGGCCGAACGGTTCGATGCTGTCGTCGTCGGTGGTGGGATCGTCGGCTCCTCCGTGGGCTATCACCTCGCTCGAGCGGGCGTCGAGACCGCGGTGATCGACCGAGCCGACGCGGGACGCGCGACCGACGCCGGTGCCGGCATCGTATCGCCGCCGACGAGCAGCTTGACCGGTGGTGACGAGCAATTCGAGTTCGCGACGAACGCCGCCGCCTACTACCCCGAGCTGGTCGATCGGCTCCGGGGCGACGGAGTCGAAGAGACGAGTTACGAGCGGGTGGGTATCGTCGGCGTTGCGGTCGACGACGACGAGATCGAACCCTACGACGAACGGCTAGAGCGCGTTTCCGCCCGGAACTTCGATCGACTCGACGAGATCGAACCGGACGAGGCTCGAGAGCGGTTCCCCGCCCTCGCCGAGCCGAAACGAGCGTTTCACTACGCCGACGCCGCCCGGATCGACGGACGCGTATTCACCGACTCGCTTCTCACGGCCGCTCGAACGCACGGACTGACGACGTACGACGGGGACGTCGATCGAATCCGGATCGACCGGGGACGGGTTACCGGCGTGGAAACTGCGGGCGGGAAACGGATCGACGCCGAAACCGTCGTCCTCGCGGGCGGCGTCTGGTCGTCGGCGTTCGAAGGGCAACTCGGCGTCGAACTCCCTCTCGAACCCAGGCGCGGCCAGATCGCCCGGCTGAACGTCCCGGATACTGACACGTCGTCGTGGCCGATCGTCACCGGGTTCAGACACCACTATCTCGTCCCGTTGCCGGACGGAACGCTCGTCTGCGGGGCGACCCTCGAGGCGGACGCTGGCTTCGATCCGCGCCCGACGGCCAGCGGCGTCGAGGAGGTACTGGCCGAGGCCCAGCGTCTTGTCCCCGATCTTGCCGACGCGACGGTCGCCGATCTGCGCGTCGGTCTCCGTCCGATTTCGGGAGATGGGCTACCTATTATCGGGGCAGTCCCCGAGACGGACGGAGCGTACGTCGCAACCGGTCACGGCTCGAGCGGGCTGATGCTCGGGCCCCACAGCGGCCGGGTCGTCGCCGAACTGGTAAGCGGTGAGCGGACGACCGTTCCGGATCCGCTCTCAGTCGATCGGTTGGCGGACGTGTGATACGGATTACTGTAACTGTTTACCGGCGCACCCGCGACCCGGGCGACGGGTGCGCCGGTAATGATTTACAGTAAACCGTATGAGGGGCCACAACACGTGAGCGGGGACGGGTCGGCGACGTACGCGGTCGCGAGCGCGTCCGTGACGAGTGCCATTCGCTCACATAGAGGGACCGACCGCTACAAACGGCCACTTGCTCACCGGTGAGTCCGATCGTCGAATCGTCAACCGTGGCGTGATTCGGATCCCGATCAGCCACGGATCGTATCGGCTTCGTGATCCGAGTATCGAACGGGTCGCGCTCGTGCAGCACGAATCGCTCGAGTACGCGGGTAGTACTTGGCCTCTATCCACTCTCTATCAGACAAGTATTAACTTTCGGCATTGGAAACGGTTATAGCGTATCTTATAGAATGTTCACACGAGTCGATCCAGGTAATATGGGTAACACAGTCTCACCCTCGAATCCCGTTCGGTTAGCTATCGATGTGATCGTCCTCGTTGTCCTGTCTCTCGTGTTGTTGTTCGGTGGAACACAGACCGGAATCGTGCTGCCGACGTTCACGTGGGTTACAGTGGTACTCGTGTCGGTGGGTTTCTGTTCTGGATTCCTCTTCTGGAGATATTCGACCACGACCGAACGGGGGTTGATTAGCGTTCATCTTTCAGGGTACCCGCTCGTGGTGGCACTAATTGCGATTTTCGTCTTTGGACTTCTCTGGATTGCGTTCGTCCCGCCACTCTATGGCGACGACCTAATATACGGGCTCTTGACGCAGGTCTGGACGGTATTTGTCCTGATGCATGGTAACTGACTCCACGAACCCCTGCTACGGACTGTCCTCGTTCTTTACCGTGATCGCGTCGGCCGGAGTCGGCGGTCACCGGAAACCGCGACACCAATCCGGACGAAGGAATGGGGCCCTGAAGAGTATTCGGGTTGCGCGAGCGACCAGTCGAAACGCGATAGATAATCAGATCAACTGCACGTCGTCGATATCGCAGTGGCGTTTCGCCAGCGTCCGTGCGGCCTCGATCGTCCGGCCGTTCGACCCGATCGCGACGCCGCGGTCTTCTTCGGCAACCTCGACGTAGGCGACTGTGTCTTCGTTTTCGCTGATCGTGACGTTGTAGACCGCCGCCGGTGCGAGCGCGTTCGCGACGAACTCCTCCGGATCGACGGCGTTTTCGACGAGTCGGACCGGCGCGTCGACCCGGTCTTCGTACCGCTGGATCGTCCGCCCGCCGGGCCCGATCGCCTCACCCATCTGCCCGCTCGAGACCACGACGATCAACCGGTCCTGGCCGGCCTCGCCTCGAGCGGATTCGTCGCTTTCGGCGGGCAGACAGTCGATGCCGTCCGCTCCGGTGACGTCTTCGAACAGCGCGAGATACCGCCGGGCGTCGTCGTCGAGGGTAACGCCCATCGATCAGTCTGCCTGTCGACTGCTCGACGACGTCGATCCCATGCGGAGGTCGACGTCACCGGTACCGAGTTTGATCGGCTTTCCGACGATGACGTTCTCGGTGACGCCGTTCAGATCGTCGATCTCGCCGTGGATCGCGGCGTTGAGCAGGTGGTTGACCGTGACTTCGAACGCCGCACGTGCGAGAACCGACTCCTTCGAACCGGAGATGCCGTGGCGACCGATCGACTCGATCTCACCGTTGTTGGTCATCATGTCGGCGACCAGCATCAGGTGGCGAACGTTGACGTCGTCGAGACCCTGCTCGGCGAGCGTGTTGTTCGTCTCCTCGATGATGGCCTCGCGGGCAGCCTCGATGCCGAGGTTGCGGTGGATTTCGTGGATGTTGTTACACGTGGTCCGGGAGGCGTCGACACCTTCGATCTCTAAGGCGTCGCCGAAGGCCGACCCCTCGGTGTAGAGGACGAACTCCTCGCTCCCGTCGTCCATCTCTTCGCGCCGGATGACCACTCGAGAGACCTCTTCGATCCCCTTGAACGTGATGTCGCGCAGTTCCTCGACCAGCTGGAGCAGGTCCCGGTAGGACGGCTCTTCCGGACCGAACTGGATCTCCGTCCCGTTCTGGACCGTGTCCACGCCGAGGTTGTCCTCGATGATCTCGGCGACTTCCTCGGGCGCGATCATTCGCTCCTCGAGGGTATCCCGGTTGAGCGAAATCTGGACGCGCATGTCCGCGACGTTCGTCGAGACGTCACCAAGCGCGAGGATCTTCGTCGCCTCGATGTTCCAGACGACCTCGTGGGCGCTCTCCCGTTCGGTCGCGTACTCGTCTTCCAGGTGAACCGTCATCATCGGCGTGTCCGGCGTCTTCCGGGCGTCGACCAGCTCGATGAGGCGTGGAAGCCCCTGCGTGACGTCGATCTCTGCGACCCCCGCGTAGTGGAACGTGTTCATCGTCAGCTGCGTTCCCGGTTCGCCGATCGACTGGGCCGAGACGGTGCCGACGGGGTCGAGCGGATCGACCCGCGTTCCCAGGTATCGCGTCTCGACGGCTTTCGCCAGTTCGTCCGCGTCCTCGACGGTCGAACCGTCGCGTTCCTCGAGTTCCGCGTAAACGTCGTCTTTGAGTCGGCGGGGAAGATCCGTATCCTCGACGACCGCGATCGTATCGTCGTCGACGTCGTATGCGACTTCAGTCATCGGAGGTCACCTCCGCACCCTCGACGAGGCGATCGTCAGCGTGTTCCGAGAGGTTCGTCACCTCCCGTCGTTCACCGAGGAACTCCCGTCGTTCCTCTTCGGAGGCGAACTCCGAGTCGATGACGCGATCGGCGATTTCGCCGACGTCGATCGCGTTATCGTCGCCCGAGGAGACTTTGACCGGCGACGTGCCGTCCTCGCCGAACTCGAACTGAACGATCGTATCGCTGGTGTCTCGAACCGTCCCGTCGTACTGCGTCTCGAGTTCCGACAGCGCGTTGATCAGACGGCGCTGCAGGTACCCGGACTTCGAGGTACGGACTGCCGTGTCGACCAGTCCTTCGCGACCACCCATCGCGTGGAAGAAGAACTCCCGCGGGGTGAGGCCGCTCGTGTAGGAGTTCTCGACGAAGCCGTGTGCTTCCGCCGAGAGGTCGTTCGGCTCGTAGTGTGACAGCGTCCGGTCCTCGTAGCCGCGGTTGATCCGTTCGCCACGAACCGCTTGCTGACCGACACAGCCGGCCATCTGAGTCAGGTTGAGCATCGACCCACGGGCACCCGAACTGGCCATGACCACGGCGGGGTTGTCCTCGGTGAAGTGTTCGTCCGCGATGTCTCCTGCATTGTCTCGCGCACGCGAGAGCGTCTGCATGATCTTCATCTCGAGGGTCTCGTCGATCGTTCGCCCCGGAAGCGACTCGAGTTCGCCGCGTTCGTAGGCCTCGATGAGTTCCTCGACGCGATCGTTGGCGTCCTCGATCGTCTCGTCGATGCGGGTCTGGGCCTCCTCGGGGATGGTTTCGTCGTCGATCCCGATCGAGAACCCGAAGTGCATGATCGCCCGCATCGCGAGCGTCGACACCTCGTTGATGAAGATTCGCGAGCGCGTGTTACCGTAGCGTTTCGTGATCGTGTCGACGATCTCGCCGCCGAACTCGCCGACCTCGTCCTCCGCGATGGTTCCCTCGACGAGCTGGCCGTCCTCGACGACGACGTCCTCGCCGACGGTCCCGGTGAACTCGAGGTCGAGGTCGTCGGGGAGCAACTCCGAGAAGACGTCGTGGCCGGTCCAGAACGGTTCGTCCTCGTCGTCGATTCCGCTCGGCTCCGGCAGTTCGTCGATCCGGGTCGCACGCAGGAGGTCGAGTGCCTGGGTCTCGTTGAACCGCGGGTTGTCGTGGGTGAGCAGGTACGTTCCGGAGATGTGGTCCTGGATCGCGCCGATGATATTCTCGCCGAAACGCGGGGAGAGAATCTGTTCCTGGACGCGCATGAGCACGCGTGCTTCGGCGCGGGCCTCCTCGTTCTGGAGGGCGTGCATGTTCATCTCGTCGCCGTCGAAGTCGGCGTTGTACGGCGGGCAGACGACGGTGTTTAGCCGGAACGTCTTGTACGGCATCACGACGACTTCGTGGGCCATGATCGACATCCGGTGCAGCGACGGCTGGCGGTTGAAGATGACGATGTCGCCGTCGACGAGGTGGCGGTTGACCTCCCAGCCTGCCTCGACCTTCTCGGCGAGTTTCTCGCAGTTCTTCTCGGTCACCTTCAGCCGGCGGCCGTCGGGTCGGCGGACGTAGTTCGCGCCGGGGTGGCCTTCCGGACCGTTCGAGACGTAGCGTCGAGCTTCCTCGACGTTGCGCTCGGTGACGTTCATCGTCTGGGTCATCTCCTTTGCGACGCGGTCGGGAACCCCGACCTCGTTCAGGCTAAGTGTCGGGTCAGGCGAGATGACGGTTCGGGCCGAGAAGTTGACGCGCTTTCCGGACAGCGAGCCGCGGAATCGTCCCTCCTTGCCCTTCAGGCGCTGGGAGAGAGTCTTCAGCGGCCGACCGGAGCGGTGACGAGCCGGCGGCGTACCCGAAATCTCGTTGTCCATGAACGTCGTGACGTGGTACTGGAGCAGTTCCCAGAGGTCCTCGATGATCAGTTGCGGCGCACCGGCCTCGCGGTTCTCCATGAACCGCTGGTTTATCCGGATGATGTCGACTAGCTTGTGCGTGAGGTCGTCCTCGGAACGCTGGCCGTTGTCGAGCGTGATCGACGGACGGGCAGTAACCGGTGGAACCGGCAGGACGGTGAGTATCATCCACTCCGGACGGGAACGGTCGGGGTCGATACCGAGCACTTCGATGTCCTCGTCCGGAATCGCCTCGAACCAGTCCCGAATGTCGGAGGGCATCAGCTTGTTCGTGTCCTCCTCTGTGAGGTCGATGTCGAGGGCCTTCTCGATCGCCTTTCGCTGATTCTCGCGAGGTCTGAACGACCCGGAGAGGATCTCGTTGACCCGCGACAGTTCGATCTCCGTCTCCTCGGCGAGCTGGTCCGGCCCCATTCGTTCGCCGTCCTCCCCGCCCTGCATCGCCGCGGCGATGCGCTGGGAGTACTCGCTCGTGAGAACCTGTTGGACCTCGTAGTACGTGGTCGGCTTCTCGTGGTCGATATCGTACTGAACCTCGCCACAGAAGGGGCAGCGATCCTTCTTTCGTGCCTGTCGGATCGCGGCTTTCGTCACGTCGTTTAAGTCTCGGCCGAGCTTTCGCGACTCGTCGATGTCCTCGCGGAACTCCTCGCGTTCGTCCTCCGTCAACAGGAGCCGCGAACACTCACGGCAGGTCCCGCGAAGGAGTCGCCGAATGAGCTTCGTGAATCCGACGTGGATCACCGGTGCGGCGAGTTCGATGTGGCCGAAGTGGCCGTTACACGAGCCGGAGTGTTTCCCGCAGGTCTTGCACTCGAGGCCGGGGTCGATGACCCCCAGACGGGGATCCATGAGCCCCATGTCGATGGGGAACCCGTCGTCGTCGTAGGTGTCCGCGGTGATGATCTTCGTCGCGCTCATCTCCCGGTACTCCTCGGGCTCCATGAGCCCGAAGTTGATCGATCCGATGTCTTTTGGTGTGCTGTTTCGCATGATGTGGCTTAGACGGCGTCCTCCAGTTCCAGTCGCGGCGCGATACCCAGCGCTTTCATCTCGTCGAGCAAGAGTTTGAACGCGTAACTCATCTCGATCTCGTGGATGTCCGTCTCCTCCTCGCAGTTCGGACAGTACACCCGGCGCTGTTCGACGTTCTCGACCGCGGACATCCCACAGTTCCCACAGACGTGGATGAACTCGCGGTCGGATTCGTCGAGCAATCGTTCTTTCAGCGTCATCGCCGCACCGTGGCCGATGAACACGTCCCGTTCCATCTCACCGATCCGGAGCCCACCCTCGCGGGCACGCCCCTCCGTCGGCTGGCGGGTCAACACCTGCACCGGCCCGCGCGAGCGGGCGTGCAGCTTGTTCGAGACCATGTGGTAGAGCTTCTGGTAGAAGATGATCCCGACGAAGATCTCTGCCTCGATCTTCTCGCCCGTGATACCCGAGTACATCGTCTCCTTGCCGGCGGAGTCGAACCCGTTCTCTTCGAGGCCTTTCCGGAGTTCGTCCTCGTCTTCGCCCAGAAACGGCGTTCCGTCGACGCGGCGACCCTCCATCGCGCCGAGTTTGCCGCCGATCATCTCGAGGATGTGGCCGACGGTCATCCGCGAGGGCAGGGCGTGGGGGTTGAGCACGAGGTCGGGAACGACGCCCTCCTCGGTAAACGGCATGTCCTCCTGGGGTGCGAGGTGGCCGACGACTCCCTTCTGGCCGTGGCGGCTCGCGAACTTGTCCCCGAGTTCCGGAATCCGCTCGTCGCGTACGGAAACCTTCGAGAGCTTCGAGCCGTCCTCGCCTTCCATCAGCGTGACCGTGTCGACGACCCCGCTCTCGCCGGATCGCATCGTCACGGACGTCTCCCGGCGCTTCTGGGGTGAGAGTCCGCCCATGTCGTCGGGCTCTTCTAAGAATCGGGGCGGACTCGTCTTTCCGAGGAGGACGGAGTTCTCGTCGACCGGCGTCTCTGGGTTGACGAGACCATCCTCGTCGAGGTGGGTGTACGCTTCCTCCCCGCGAGCGCCGCGGACGTCCTGGCTCGGAATCTCGAAGCGGTCTTCCTGCCCGCCCGGGTAGCGCCGTTCCTCACCCTCGTACGTTCGGAAGAAGTGCGAACGAGCGAGTGCGCGCTCGACGCTGGCTTTGTTCATGACCAGCGCGTCCTCGATGTTGAACCCCTCGTAGCTCATCACGGCGACGACGAAGTTCTGTGCGGCGGGTCGGTCGTCGAAGCCGATCTGCTCGGTCGTCTGGGTCTTGACCATCGAGAGCTGCGGGTAGTGCAGCAGGTGCTGGCGCGTGTCCGGCCGGATGCGGTAGTTGGCCGACGGCAGCCCCAGCGACTGCTTGATCATCCCCGCCCCCATCGTAATTCGCGGGCTCGCGTTGTGTTCGGGGTAGGGAATCATCCCCGCACCGATGCCGAAGATGAGCTGGGGATCGATCTCCAGGTGGGTGTGGTTCTCGTCGAGGTCGTCCTCGTCGACGGCGACGTAGATGTCCTCTTCTTCCTCCGCGTCGATGAACTCGATGTAGCCGTGATCGACGAGGTCCTCGAACTCGAGGTCGTCGTTGCGCAGCGCCTCGATTTCCCCTTCCGAGATGCGTGGTTCGCCGTCTTCGACGACCAGCAGCGGCCGGCGTGCGCGGCCGGCGTCTGCGTTGACGATCACTTCGCGGGTTCGCTCTTTCACCGAGACGTTGACCATCTCGCTGACGTCGCCGATGCGACGGGATTCGCGGATCTGTTCTGCGAGTTCGTGCGGATCGGGATGGGTCCCCACCAGCGACCCGTTCACGTAGACTTTGGCTTCTCGTTGTTGGCTGCTCATTGTTGATCAGTCGTCGGCCGGAGACGTCGTTCGCTCGATACCCTCGATACCCGGAATCCCCTGGACGCCCATCGAGGCCAGTTCGCGCTTGAGCGCCTGCTCGTCCTCGACGTTCTGGGAGAGTTCCATCGCCTGTGCGAAGTTCTTCACCAGACCACAGTTCGGTCCTTCGGGCGTCTCGGACGGACAGATGCGCCCCCACTGCGTCGCGTGGAGGTCCCGTGCCTCGAAGTGTGGCTGGGAACGCGACAGCGGGCTCCTGAGTCGCCGGAGGTGAGAGAGCACTCCCATGAAGTCCGTCCGGTCGACCAGCTGTGAGACGCCGGATCGGCCGCCGACCCAGTTGCCCGTCGCGATCGGATGCTCGAGCCGTTCGGTCAGCACGTCGGATCGAACCACGGTCGACACCGACAGGTTCCGGTTGCGCATGTTCGCACGCTCGAGCTGGTACTTCACGTCGCGTGCGAGCTTGTTCAGCGCCGTTCGGAAGAGGTCTTTCATCAGGTCGCCGGAGACCTTCAGGCGCTTGTTGGCGTAGTGGTCCTTGTCGTCGGCCTCGCGCCGGCCGAGCGCGAGTTCGAAACAGGCCTCGGCCATCCGACAGAGGTAGTGTGCCTTGTTGATCCGGACGTCCTCCTCGTCGACGCCGTCCTCGTGGAGGTGAGGCAGCAGGTAGCGATCGATGACGTAGTTGGCGCGTTTGAGCTGGTAGTTTTTCCCCTGGCCCGAGGCGACGCGTTTGCCGAGCGTCTCGATCGCCTCCTCCTCGGTCTGGACGTCGGCTTCCTCCAGGTTCTCGAGCATGTACTTGACGACCTCCGGATCGTTCGAAACCTTGTGAACGATCTCCTCGTCTGACTCGAGCCCGAGTGCGCGCACGAGCGTGACGAAGTTGATCGATCCCGAAACGGAGGGGAACGAGACCTCGAGCAGGCCGTCACGCGTGCGCTCACAGAGGACGAGCGCGCGGTATCCACGGCGCTGGGAGAAGGTCTTTGCAACCTGGATCTCGTCGCCGTATTTGGTGTCGTACTCCGCGAGGATCTTGTTGGGTGCCAGGTCCTCGCTGGTCATCAGCACGCGCTCGGATCCGTTGACGACGAAGTAGCCGCCGGGGTCGGCCGGGTCCTCGCCGATCTCGATCAGTTCCTGATCGGAGAAACCGGCGATGTTACACTTCTCGGAGCCGACCATGATCGGCATCCGGCCGATTTTCGTCTCCGTGGAGTCGACGACGCGCTCGTCACCTTCCTCGCCTTTGACGATGGACATCTCCATGAAGACGGGAGCGGAGTAGGTGATGTTACGAAGCCGGGCCTCCTGTGGATACAGCAGTTCCTCGGAGCCGTCGGCCTCGCGAACGCGGGGAGTGACGACGCGGACGTCGCCCAGTTCGACGTACACCGGTTCTTCGCCCTCTTTGTCGCCGATGTCCGTATCGATCGTCTCCTTTTCGTCGACGACCTCCTGCATCCCTCGGTTGAGGAACGCGTTGAACGAGCGGTAGTGGTGTTCTGCGAGCCGTTCCCTCGAGAAGTATTCGCGTGAAATGTCTCGTCGTTTTTCTCGGTCGAGTTCCATTGCCATTTATTCCACCACGAGTCGATAAACGACCGCCTGGTCGGTCGTTCGCGAGTTTCGAACGATCTTGATGACGTCCCCGATTTCCGCGTCGTCGGGCAGGGCGGGATCGTTTCGCTTGATTTTCGGAAGATCTGTACGGTCGATGTCGTACTCCGAAAGCACGTCCTCGAGGACGTCTTCGTCGAGGATTGTGTGCTCCGGAACGAGTTCGTGTTGGCTTACGTCTACCATGTGTGAGTGTCGATGTGCGTGTGGGCTACCGGGAGAGAAGTGGCTGTCACGAGATACTACAGGCTGATAGCGGGGGCACGCATTTAACGGTTACTAACTCGAGTGAAAAGCGGAGCTAACGGCCGGGGCGTCCCTGACCGGGATAGGCGATCACAGTTGTCGATACCCGACTCTCGGTTATATTCCTTGTGGGTCGTGTGAGTTCGTGTCACGATACTGCCTGCAATCGCCGGTCTCGTGGCTCGATTCACCGTACCACACGGCCGCCGATTGGAAAGTCTTAATACTCCCTCCGGGTTATCGAATCGTAAGCCCGGATGGTGTAGTGGCCCATCATACAACCCTGTCACGGTTGTGACGCGGGTTCAAATCCCGCTCCGGGCGTATTTTTCCGCGAACCAATTCGACGAGCACCGCGTAGCGTGTGCTCGTCACACGTGAGCGGGAAACACCCCACAAGGGATTTGAACGACGGAACGAGCGAGCACAGCGAGCGACGTTCAGGTAGTTCAAATCCCGCTCCGGACGTCTTCTGCCGATGTCAACTCGTGGGAGAGGAGCGATCGCCGCCTCTCGAGCCGTCGAAACCATGTCGAATCGGCTGGCCGGTCCTCGAGAGGCGGCTCCTCGAGCCAGCTGTGCTGGCAGGCGGATAACACGTCCGAAGACGGGAAGGACCGAGAGCAAAACCCTTAAGCGTGTCACCGGGAAACGCTGAGTCGGAAGCCCGGATGGTGTAGTGGCCCATCATACAACCCTGTCACGGTTGTGACGCGGGTTCAAATCCCGCTCCGGGCGTGTTTTTCCGCGAACCAACTCGACGGGCACCGCCTCGCGTGTGCTCGTCACACGTGAGCGGGAAACACCCCACAAGGGATTTGAATCAGGGAGCAGCGTTGCTGCGACCGCGGTTCAAATCCCGCTCCGGGCGTCTTCTGCTGCCGTCAACTCGTGAGCGAGGAGCGAAGCGACGAGCGAGCGACGACGGCAGCGAAACGCAAACGACGGGATGTGAACGACGGAACGAGCGAGCACAGCGAGCGACGTTCAGGTAGTTCAAATCCCGCTCCGGGCGTGTTTTTCCGCGAACCAACTCGACGAGCACCGCCTCGCGTGTGCTCATGTGAGCGGAAAATTAGTAGCGGGTCCGGTTCTGGCTGTAAAACGATCACTGACGTTTTTCACCTAGCGTCTCAACCGTTTGAGCATGGGCGAAACCTCATCACCGGAGTTCGTCGTCGATGAGAAGATAGAGGTGGCTATGCTTCTGGCAGGTGTTTTTGCTGTCGTGACTGCCGCCTATTACACCGGACGGACTGGAAATGGGGGACCGCTGATGGGGATGTCAGTCGGACTTCTGTTAATCGTCTTGTTCGTCACTTCCGAGTGAGAAGCAGTCCGGTGTGGTGGATTCGTAACTCGAGAGCAGACACTATTTACCAATCCCGACGATTGACACACCCATCGCCGATCAGTCTGGCGATCTGGTGTGGGATGGCGTGCAGTGGCTCCTGTCGTGACAGCCACGACTATTCACACACCCATCACACTCGAGCGGCCAGCGCCGGCTGTCGGCTGTGGGTTCGACAGCAGGAGCTCGGTACTGGTCGACGGAAAGTTGTCCGTCCCTACACTCCCCGCTCCCGAACGCATTTGTGTCTCGCCCGCACGCGTTGGACGTATGAACATCGGAATCATCGCCGACACCCACGACAACCTCGAGGCGGTCGAGCGTGCGGCCGAGCTGTTCACGGAGGAGGGGGTCGAAGTCGTCGTCCACTGTGGCGACTTCGTCGCGCCGCCGGTGATCGAGTACTTCGACGGCTTCGAACTCCACGGCGTGTTGGGGAACAACGACGGTGAGATCGCCGGCCTCGAGGCGGCGTTTGCCGCCCTCGGGGACGAGAGCGAACTCCACGGCCGGTTCGCGAGCCTCGAGTTCGACGGGCTCTCATTTGCCGTCTTACACGGGGAGTCGAAAGCCGAAGTCGAGACGCTGGCCGACGCCGACCGGTACGACGTGGTCTGTTATGGCCACCACCACGAGCGAGATCTCACCGAGCGGGGACGGACCACGGTGCTCAATCCCGGTGGGCACTTCCCGTCGATCCCGGCCGATCACCGGACGGTCGCGATCCTCGATACGCTCTCGGAGTCGGTCCGGTTCCGATCGGTAGAGGGCCGATAGCGAGCGACGTGGTCGACGGGAGTACCAAGCCCTTAACCTCACCGAGCGAGTAGCGTGGCGTATGCAGCACGTGAAGATTCCGCAGGACCGAATCGGTGTGCTCATCGGTGAGGGCGGCGAGACGATGCGTGAGATCGAAGCAGAAGCCGAAGTGCGACTGGACATCGACTCGGAAAACGGCTCCGTCGCGGTCGAAACGGTCGGCGACCCCGTCCGCGGACTCAAAGGCCCCGAAATCGTCCGGGCGATCGGTCGCGGCTTTCCCCCGGAGGATGCCCTCCGATTGCTCGACGACGACATGATGTTGTTCGACGTCGTCGATATCGACGCCGCGTCGCGCAACAAAAACGACATGAAACGCCAGAAAGGGCGGCTCATCGGTGAAGCGGGTCGAACCCGCGAACTGATGGAGGAACTCTCGGGCGCGTCGGTCGTCATCTACGGGTCGACGCTGGGTATGATCGGGACGCCGGAACAGGTCGAGGCGGTCCGAAGCGCCGCGGAGATGCTCCTGGACGGCGCACCCCACGGCGCAGTCTACTCGTTCCTCGAGGAGCGTCACAACGAGATGAAACACCAGGGGATGGAGTACCACCGGTTCCCTGGCGATCAGTCCTGATACGTTTATACTGCCGGCTGTGACTGTGTCAAGACTCTCGCCACACCGGAGCGGCGAGAGTCTTGAATGACTTACAGCCGGCAGTATTACTGTACGTCGTTACCGGGGACTGCGGGGCAGCGCCCGGTCGCTTCGGGACAGGGGGACAGCAATCCGTATGATCGGCACGGCCCTCGTCCCGACCAATCCCACCGCTCACCACTCCACTCGAGTCTTGCGGTTTCGTGTGTCCGATAACGAAGCACTTATATAGAATAACAATCAATCTTTCCTTGACTATGGCACAACAGATGGGTAACCAGCCCCTCATCGTTCTCTCGGAGGACAGCCAGCGGACCTCCGGTAAAGACGCGCAGTCGATGAACGTTCAGGCCGGAAAGGCCGTCGCCGAATCCGTCCGAACCACACTCGGACCGAAAGGCATGGACAAGATGCTCGTCGATTCGACGGGCAACGTCGTCGTCACGAACGACGGCGTCACCCTCCTCTCGGAGATGGACATCGACCACCCGGCGGCCGACATGATCGTCGAAGTCGCCGAAACCCAGGAGGACGAGGTCGGCGATGGAACCACCAGTGCCGTCGTCGTCGCCGGTGAACTCCTCAGTCAGGCCGAGGACCTCCTCGAGCAAGACATTCACGCGACGACCCTCGCACAGGGGTACCGACAGGCCGCCGAAGAGGCCACGGAAGTCCTCGAAGAGATCGCGATCGACGTCGAAGAGGACGACGACGAAATCCTCCACCAGATCGCCGCCACCGCGATGACCGGCAAGGGCGCAGAGAGCGCACGCGACCTTCTCGCCGGACTCGTCGTCGACGCCGTACAGTCGGTCGCCGACGACGACGGCATCGACACGGACAACATCAAAGTCGAGAAAGTTGTCGGCGGCTCCATCGAAAACTCCGAACTCGTCGAGGGCGTCATCGTCGACAAGGAGCGCGTCTCCGAGAACATGCCGTACTTCGCCGAGGACGCGGACGTCGCGATCATCGACGGCGCACTCGAGATCAAAGAGACCGAGATCGACGCCGAGGTCAACGTCACCGACCCCGAGCAACTCGAGCAGTTCCTCGAGCAGGAAGAAGCCCAGCTCCGTGAGATGGCCGAGACCATCTCGGAGGTCGGCGCTGACGTCGTCTTCGTCGACGGCGGCATCGACGACATGGCCCAGCACTACCTCGCACAAGAGGGCATCATCGCCGTCCGCCGCGTCAAATCCAGCGACAAGACCCAGCTGGCCCGCGCAACCGGTGCCCGACCGGTGTCGACCGTCGACGATCTGACCGAGGACGACCTCGGATTCGCCGGCAACGTGGCCCAGAAGGACATCGCGGGCGACCAGCGCATCTTCGTCGAGGACGTCGACGACGCCAAAGCGGTAACCCTCATTCTCCGCGGTGGCACCGAACACGTCATCGACGAGGTCGACCGCGCGATCGAGGACTCGCTCGGCGTCGTCCGGACGACCGTCGAGGACGGCAAGGTGCTCGCCGGCGGTGGCGCACCCGAAGTCGAACTCTCGCTGGCCCTGCGTGACTACGCCGACTCCGTCGGCGGCCGCGAACAGCTCGCAGTCGAAGCGTTCGCCGACGCACTCGAGGTCATCCCGCGAACGCTCGCCGAGAACGCCGGTCTCGATCCCATCGACTCGCTCGTCGAACTTCGTGCCGACCACGACGGCGGCAACGAAGCCGCCGGCCTGGACGCGTTCACCGGCGACACGATCGACATGGGCGACGAAGGCGTCTACGAGCCGCTGCGCGTGAAGACGCAGGCGATCGAATCCGCCACCGAAGCCGCAGTTATGCTGCTTCGCATCGACGACGTCATCGCCGCCGGCGACCTCGCGGTCTCCGACGACGACGATGACGAGGAGATGCCTGGCGGCCCAGGCGGTGGCATGGGCGGCGGCATGGGCGGTATGGGCGGCGGTATGGGCGGCATGATGTGAAAGCAGGACGCCCAGATCAGTCGCCTCACCTTCGACCACACTCGTGAATTTTTCCGGGCAGTTTCGACATATTCGGTATGAATTAAGTATAATCGCGGGATAACCGTCGATATGCACACGCTTTTCCTGGACAGCACCGACGTCGACGAGTACGCGCGAATGGACGACGTCATCGACGCGGTCGAGCAGGCGTTCGGTGCCTTCGAGCGGGGAAATACCCAGATGCCGGCCAAGTCCTACATCGACCTCCCACAGTACAACGGCGACTTCCGATCGATGCCGGCCTACCTCGAGGTTCGCGGACGCGACGTCTCCTCGAGTCGGTCGGGCTCACAACGCCGGTCGACGGCCGAACGCTGGGACGCAGCGGGTCTGAAGTGGGTCAACGTCCACCCGGACAACCCGGTCGATCACGACCTCCCGACCGTACTCGGGACGATGATCTACTCCGATCCCGAGACCGCGTTCCCGCTCGCGATCATGGACGGTACGACGCTGACGATGAAACGGACCGGCGCGGCGGCCGCTGTCGCGACCGACTACCTCGCGGTCGAAGACGCCACGTCGCTCGGCATCGTCGGAGCGGGCGTCCAGGCGTACACGCAACTCGAGGCGATCAGCGAGGTTCGGTCGATCGAAGAGGTCGTCGTCGCGGATAAAGACGACGAGCGCGTCGCTCGGTTTATCGACGCCTGTGGGGACGAGTTCGATGTCCGTGCCGGCTCGATAACCGAAGCTGGCCACTGCGACGTGCTCTCGACGGTGACACCCGTCGAAGAGCCGATCGTCGGACGCGAAGAGGTCGGCGAGAACACCCACGTAAACGCGATCGGTGCCGACGCCGAAGGAAAGCACGAACTGACCGACGCCCTGCTCGAGGCTGCGACGATCGTCATCGACGATCACGAACAGTGCACCCACTCCGGCGAGATCAACGTCCCGTACGGCGAGGGAGTGCTGACGGACGACGACATCCACGCCGAAATCGGCGAACTCGTCGTCGGATCGAAAGACGCCCGAACTGCGAAGACCGGTGTGACCGTCTTCGATTCGACCGGCCTCGCCATCCAGGACGTCGCCGCCGCCCACGTCGTCTACGAACGTGCGAGCGAGACGGACGCCGGTCTCGAGTTCGACCTCGTCGGCGTCGGTGACTCCTCGGCGTAACTCGTCGTTTTTAGCCAAAGAGATCTCGACTCAGACGATCCGTTGTAACGACAGACCGGCGGGACCACAGAACGGTCGCGGGTGCTCCGGGGGACTTCCACCGATCCGTATCAGTCACCGAGAGGAGACGTCGCCGGCACTCACAGCCGTCGAGGGATCGATCCGGTCATAGCCAGTTCCTCACAGTAGTGACAGACCGGCTCCCCGTCGGGGGAAGGCAATCCGTTCGCTTCGAACATCGTGTTCTCGGTGATCGTCGCCTCCGCTGGCTGGAGGGGCCACGGATTGTGAGCGATCTCACCGGTCAACACGCCGCCGTTTTCGGGGGCGTAGAATCGACGCCGTTCGGTGAGCCAGTACGCAAGCGTTCCCGGCCTCGGAGTGAATACGTCGCCCGCAGGCCGATACGTCGCGTCGAATCGGGCGGGTGGTCTCGCTCCGGACTCTCCGCGGGCACCGACATGAGTATCCCACCCTGACTCATCGTCCGTCCTGGAACTCGAGAAGCCAACCTGTCTCCCGTCGGCTCCAACCCGCATTCGGGCGTGATAGACCGGAAGTCGCGTCGTCTGACCGATCACCCTCGCAAGTAGCGGTGCGCCGATATCAACGCTGAAGAAAAACAGCCCTGGCTCCCCCCGATATCGAACGTACGTCCGGACGTTGAGTTCCGGAAGCGCGGTTTTGAGGATCGACGGGGACCACCGAAGCCCCACGTTCGCGAGGACGAACGGGAGCACGCTCACCCAGGCGTGGCCGTCCCGCGTCTCCAGCGTGAGTTCCCGGGGGAGGTGTGATCTGATTGCCTCTGGATCGACCGGCCAGTGGGCGAACAATCCGTGTCGCCACGTCATCGACGCGACGTGGGGCATGCTCTGATGCGGCGTTTTCCTGTCGATTCCTCGAGCCGAATCTATCCGCTGATCAGACATTTCGAGTATGAACCCGGCTGGTGTGTCCCGCCTACGGCGAGCAGGCGTATAAAATGGATAGCCGACTGTTAGATCCGATGATAGTCCGAAATGCGTTGTTACACCCCAGTAAGCACCACCACAGCGGGTCGAGGTTCACGATAGCTGGGAGCACCCCAGTTTCCCGCGACTTTCTGCCCCCATATATTTCATAGAATTTTAGAATTAATCATATAGGCCAATAGTTTAAGTACAAATATAGAATCAGTGATGTGTGAAGACAACTGCAATGGCGAACCCCGATTCGTTTATAGACTGCCCGGAGTGCGGGAGTCGATTACGGAACAGTGGTACCGAAAGAGTGTGTGAGGGATGCGGGCTCGTTGCCGACGAGGACGCGATCGATCGCGGTCCCGAGTGGCGATCGTTCGACGACGACGAAACCGATCGACGGCGAACCGGAGCCCCGCTCACCCGCTCGAGACACGACCGCGGGTTGTCGACGGAAATCGGCTACGCGTCCGGCTCCGATGCGTACAGTTCGCGTCTAACCGGGCGAAAGCGTCGACAGATCGCGCGCCTCCGTCGGGAGCACAACCGTGCACGCGTCTCGTCGAAAGCCGAACGGAATCAGATCTACGGCTTCGCGGAGATCAGACGAGTCCACGCGTTGCTATCCCTTCCCGACTCGGTTCGAGAGGAATCGTGTGTCCTGTTCGAGTCAGCACAGTCCGAGGGACTCCTTCAGGGCCGTTCACTCGAAGGGTTTTCAGCCGCGTCGATCTATGCGACCTGTCGAATCCGGTCGATCGCCAGAACGGTAGACGAGATCGTCGGGGTCGCCCGAGCCGACGAGAACGAACTCAAAGCCGCCTACGACGCGTTGAACCGCGAACTCGGCCTCCCGACCGGCCCGATCGATCCCGCTCAGTATCTGCCCCGGTTCGCGTCGAAACTCGGCCTCGAGACGAGCGTCGAACGACGGGCACGCGAACACGTCCGGATGTTACTCGAGAACGGCTTGATCGGCGGCCGTAATCCAAGCGGCGTTGCCGCAGCCTGCCTCTACAAGGCCGCGGGGGACCACGAAGAGTGTTGCTCGCTCACCCAGGCCGATGCTGCGGACGTCGCCGACGTCGCTCCGGTGACGATCCGATCGACTGCCGCTGAACTCGAAGATCGGTAACGTCGACGAGACGCAAGATCTCCTACGTCGTTCGCAAGGAGTCGGTACTGGGCTCGTACACTTCGCCTTTCTGTTTGAGCTTCTCGATCTCGTGTTCGGCTTTCGACTGGTCCATACCGATCTCTTCGGCCCGGTCCAGGACGATGTCGATCGGCGCACCGTCGTCGTACTCCTCCTCGATGTCGGCGATGAGACCCTTGATGTTCTTGATCCGGTCGCGCTGGGACTTCGACGTGCCCGCCTCGACGATGTCGGCATCGAACTCACCGGTTTCGGGATCGACGCCGATGTCCTGCAGACACGACCGAACGATCTCGATGACGCGTTCGGCGTCAGTTTGCTCGACGGTATCCGACAGCCGGATCCGAGCGCTCGCCTCCGAGAGCCGCACCAGCGCCTCGAGTTTGCGTGCAGTGACGGGGATCGGCGCGTCCTCGTCGGTCCCCTTCGAGCGCAGATCGACGTAGAAATCCCGGATCGCCTCGCGCGCTTCCTCGGTCATCCGCGGGTGACAGTTTTGCTTCGCGAACGCGACGTACTTCCGGAGGAGTTCGGCGTCGATGTCCGGATCGACCGTCTCCGTCATCTCGTCGATCTCACCCTGGCTCACGTCGAGCGACGCCATCTCCTCGCGCTGGGTCGTCAGCTCCCCCGCGTAGTTGGTCGTCAGGATGTGTTCTGCGAGGTTCTTGTCTTTTTCCTCGTCCGGCTGGTCAGTCACCGTGAAGATCAGATCGAACCGCGAGATGAGCGCCGGCTCGAGGTCGATCTGCTCGCTGATCGGCTCGTAGTGGTCGAACCGACCGTACTTCGGGTTCGCCGCCCCGAGCAGCGAACAGCGGGACTTGAGGGTGGCGTTGATGCCGGCTTTCGAGACCGAGATCTGCTGTTGCTCGAGGGCCTCGTGCATGGCAGAGCGATCTTCGGAGTTGTGGACGACCATGCCGTTCGCGATGAAGTTGTGGGTCCCCTCTACCGTGAGGTCGTACACGTAGTCGAAGTCGTGGTCATCGACTCGTCGAACGCTGACGATTTCTCTGGGTTCGACGTCACGGAGGCCCGGATTCGCTGGCTCAGTGGTTGCGGTACCGCCGTCCGTGGCAATCGAGGGGGTGCCACAGGGCACGAGCGTTCGGTCACCCACTTCGAGACTCGAAGCATCTCGCTCGACTATCGATCCGTTCTGGTAGACGAAAAATGGGTGGTCGGGAGTCGATCGGAGTCGCTCTCCGCTTTCAGTGATAACTTCGATCAGCTCTGTCGGTGTTTCGTACTGGTGGACAGCAGTTACGGGCCGGTCGACGATCGCTCCGGTCTCAGTCATCGTTCGAACGGAGAAATCCACGTCTCGGATCGTCCGGCCGTTCTCGAGTTCTTCGATCGAACCGTCGGCTACCGCATCATGTGCTAATTCCCGGATTGGTTTGATTCCATTACCAGCATGTACCAATGTGTCACCAGTGACACATCGCATTTTATCCAGCTCGTCGACTGCCGCGATCCCCTGATCCGCGAGAACTAACGCGCCCGCCTCGAGGGTCCACTGCTGTCCGTCGCCGAAGTCGTCTCGGACAGCAGCCGCGGTAAGCCCGGCCGAGGACGAACCTTTCCCCGAGGTGTAGACGGATCGAGGTGCAATATTCTGGATATAGCCCAGCATCTGGGAGTTGTGCGAGATCACACCGTCCGAGACGTAGTTGTGGGTACCCTCGACCTCGAGGTCGTACACCCAGTCGTCGTCGGGTTCGAGCGTCTCTATCGACGCAATCCGGTCGGTTCCGGCAGCGTTGGCCGCAACCGAGGTTCCGCCGTCAGGGCGGGCACGTTCCGCCGAACGACTGTGTGGTTCCGTGCCCGGCGCGGATACAGCAATCGAATCACCGACGGTGAGTTCGTCTGCGCGGGTCGCTCGAAATCCCCCAGCAGCATCGACGAACAGCGGATGCGACGGCGTCACCTCGAGTTCGCGGCCGCTCGAGGTCCGTATTCGGTACATCCGTGCGGGCGCTTCTCGCTTCCACACTTTGGTCGCACGCTGGGGAGCAATCGAACCGTCCGTCTGGAGGGAAGGGACCTCGAGATCGACCTCGTCCCACCAGCCGTCATCGATCGGTTTCGGATCTTCGAGGTTCGACTCGACGATGTCTCGAATCGAAACGGTTTTTCCGTCCGTGAGGGTTATCTTCGTGTCCCCTCGGACACACTTACCAGTACCAGGATCACCGATAAGGAGCATGTGCAGATCCCCGCGGATCCTCGAGCCGTCGGGTAACTGCTTCGTCACCCCCGAAAAGAGCTGGAAGATCATGGCGAGTTTCTCCTGTTCGTAGCCGTAGATCGAGGGAGCGATAGAGCCGACCATCCGCTCGTAGACGTCGTCCTGATTGGAGATCTCGTAGATCTTCTTTTTGTCCTCGTCGGTGATGTTCATGTCCTCGAACTGTTCTTCGTCGATTTCGACGGAGACCCCCTCCATGTAGAAGTCGAATACGGGGGATTTCTCTTGGCCGTCGCTCTGTTGCTCGAGTCTGAGTACGCCGGTCGCGGAGACGTTGTCGCCGGGCGTGACCTCGCCGGTGATGTCGTCCTCGACGTGGACGTCGAGCGACTGGGGCGTCTCGCCGCCGCGAAGGCCTTCGGGACTCTCCTGGATGCGGAGTTTCTGGGAGTCGACGAACTCGGACTGGTCGAAGTTCACGCGAAACGGTCCCTGTCGTTCACAGCCCTGACACTCGTGGGGCTCCTGAAAGTCGCCGCTCGACTGGGGAACGCGCGTGAGGGTGCCACAGAGCTGGCACTCGAAGGCGGCCTCCTCGATTTTGGGGCGGACGTCGGTCGCTTTTCGGACGATGCCCCGGACCTGGACGAGGGAGTTCATGTCTCGGGCGCGGATCTCCCTGATTTCGGGTGACTCCGTCTCGGGAAGGTTTCGGATCCGGACGTGTGCCTGACCGAGGCTGACGTCGATCGGGAGGTCGTACAGGCGAAGCGCCTCCTCGGCGTAGCGCTGTAACTGTTCGGGCTGGTTCAAAAAGTCGTCCGCGAGATCCGGGTCGAACCGATAGAGGTCCTGCCAGTCGATCGAGAGCGACCGCTGCTCGTTCGGATACCGCTGGGCAAGCTGTTTGATCGCGTTGTCGTAGTAGTTTCGGAAGAACTGCTCGAACGCGTCGACGAGTTCGGAGTTACCCGCTTGCGCCATTGCAGTGTTGTTCGGCTCTCATCGGGTATAAATGATGGCAAAGCGGACCGGAACTGATCGGATCGGGCCACGTCGAACCGACCGGTCGCCGTCGCCCGGAGTCCGGGGACGACACGCCGTCCTGTATTCCCTGTCGTGTGGCCTCGCCCATCAGTTCTCTTTCCGGACGTATGTATGTACCCCCCATTTGTTTTGGTACGTCCGTTCGTACAAAGAAGACAGTCCCCTTACACGAAAGGCAGGTCGGAAGCGACACGGGGCCCTGCTCGAGCGGATCGGTTCGAATCCGATCACCAGTCTGCACCCGTCAGCGACCGCTCGAGCGGCCAATCGGTCACTCCGATAATGACGTACAGTAAACCGTATACGTTCGCTCGACAGTTCAGGCGTGGACTGCCACTGGCACCGATTTCGACAGCGACGGTCTACCGCCCGTCGACCGTCGACACTCGATCCCGCCGCGGGGTAGCTCGCGGCGGCGGCCCAGTGCGTCCACTTTCGGCCTCGGTGAGCCAGTCGTCGACCGTCGTCGTTCGACGTTCACCCGTCCCCCGGCGCTCCGTATGCGGAACGACTTCGCGAACGTCGTCAGTTTCCGGGCTGCCGTCGCCCTCGTACACTACGAGTGCGACGATCGGAACGCGAAGTTGCTCGTCGGCGTCGCGTTCTCGATCGGACTCGATCGGCGACGGCGTAGAGGGACGGCGCCGGAACGCCGGCTCGAGCGTACAGTCCGTGCGCTCGGCCCAGCGTTCGAACTCGGCGAACAGGTCCTCACGCGTCCGCGTTCCGTCGACGGGAAGCGTGCGATGGGCCGGCGGCCAGCGGACGACTCGATACCCCCCAATTCGATTCCTCTCCTCGAGGCGGCGGAGTCGCCCAGTTATCGTCTCGAGCGCGTCGGTGACGGCTCCGGGAACGCTCGAGCGGACGTAACAGGTGACGTGGTGACCCGCCCCGCGCTTTGCGGCGACGGACTCGGTCACTGTCGACTCACTGGCAGGCATATCCACCCTCGGTGCGCCGAGCGTACCCTTTCGACACAAGCGAGGAGAGAATCGGGAGGATCGTCAGTTTGGAGAGCCCGAGCAAGCGCTGGAGTTCCGTCACGGTGGTCTCCCCGGCAACGAGAAGAGTGACATAGACGAGTTTCGCCTGTGGTGACGTGAGATCGTCCGGGACTTCGAGTTTTTGTTTACTCGTGGACATCATGGCCACAGAAGATGGCAACGACGTCACACTTAAAGATTCAGTGAGTGGTGTATACGTGTCACACGATCTCGATCCGCTCTGTTACAGCGATCCTCGCCTTCTCTCCGAGAACGATAGTGACGACGGCCGCTATTCGGGTTCACCACGATCGGACAGTTCGGCGCCGATCACGCCGCCGAGAGCTCCGAAACCGAAGTAGTAGACGAACGAGATGACGACCATAATCAACAACACTCCGAATCCGAGTGCGGCCTCGCCGTTCCCCTCCACGAGGGTGCCGAGAGCGCCGAGTCCGAAGAATAGCGCGAGTACGAGAACGATCGGAATCGAGGCGATGACGTTCGCGAGGGTCCCCGTAATCGCGCTTTCTTTGGTGTTCTCGCCACGGAGATACCCGGCGACGACCCCCGGAACGATCGGTCCGATCAGCGGGAACCAGCCGATGACGAACGACACGACGGCACCGATCGCTGCGGCAATGTACCGATCTGTCGGCTCTTTCTGCTGGTGCTGTGCCGTACCCTGTCTAACGCCACATTCGGGACACAGTTCGGCGTCTGAATCGATTTCACTCCCACACGTAGAGCAGTAAGCGACCCGCTTCGCTTTAGATGACATACAGCAGGCATACTCACAACGAACTGATATCCATTTTGCTATTTCGCGGTCAGGAAACAATCGTCACAGAAAGCGGGTGAGGTACGCGGTTCGGAGCGGACGCGGTTCGGAGCGGACGCGGTTCGGAGCGGACGCGGTTCGGAGCGAGTGAACCGAGCGAGAACCGCGGAACAGCGAACGGGGAACGCAGTGACCCGTGAGCGAGTGAAACGAGCGAGAACCGCGGAACAGCGAACGGGGAACGCAGTGACCCGTGAGCTGTGCGATCGGTATGTGAATCGCTTCAGTTGGTACTATAGCAACATCTGATACGAATCACCGTCGTGGGTTATGATCTGAATTCGACAATCATCCACCCCAATGAGAACGTCACGCCGTGGTGTGTATTACCACGATGTGGGAATTGCCAGCGGATCTTATCCGATCAGTCGAGCAATGACAGCTATGGAGGACGGCCGTATGGACGGTGGATCACAGACCACCAACGACGGCGAAGATCAGGGAGGAAGTGCCTGTACAGCGTGGAACACCGCCGAGTGTACGGGCACCCCGTACTGTCCGCCGCGATGCCCGCGATTTTTCGACCGGACCGGACTGCCGATCCTCGTTCAACCGCTACAAGAGCGGGACCTGGATCGCCTGGCCGGGATGTACGAGAGCATCGAATCCTCCACGCTCAGACTACCGCCACCTACACGCGAGCGAATCGAACGCTGGCTCGGAGGACTGCACGAGAAGGGGTGGAACCTCGTCGCCCGGGACGACGAGCGGATCGTCGGACACGTCAGCGTCGTTCCGGCGGACGATCCGACTCCGGAGGTCATCGTCTTCGTCCACGAACAGTACCACACTCGCGGAATCGGAACCGAACTGATCAAACAGGCTATCGCTTTCGCCGACGAGAGACACCACGAACTGACAGCGCTGATCTCCTGCAGAAATCGCCGATCCCTTTCGGTGTTCGAGAATCTGGGTTTCGAGGTCGTCGACCGCAAACCGGACCTCTGGACCCGACTGTCGCTCGACGATCCGACTACTGCGGCGGTACAACTCCCACCTGCTGAACGCCCGGCGACCGAGTAGCAGATCGTGCGATCCGCTGTCTCGAGTTTGCTCGCGGCAGAAATATGGGATCGCCCGGATTTGAACCGGGGTCACGGGCACCCAAGGCCCGAAGTATACCAGGCTAACCCACGATCCCGTACACCCACTTCTGGCCGCACATCATAAAGGGTTTCGTTCCGTTCCGAACGGTTTTGCATCCCGCCCACGTACTGCGTGTATGGTCACGGGCTTGGAAATCCTCCTGGTCGTTCTCGTCCTCGCGGCCGTTCTGGGCGCATCGACGCTCGTCGAAACGGTGCGACCACTGATCGTAAACGCCGTCGTCGGTCTGTTAGTGTTGTTTCTCGCACAGACCGTCTTCGGACTCCCCGTCGCCGTCACACCGGTTGCCCTCGCCGTCGTCGCCATCGGCGGGATTCCCGGGTCGATTCTGGTTATCATGCTCTCACTGTTCGGCGTCGCGTTCGTCCCCGCGTAACGATTCCGTCCCCTCCGTCGACGCATCCGACTCGAGGCCCCCGTCTGAAACCGCGAACTCCTCGTCCGGCCCTTCGAGTCCATCGGCGAACCGCTTCGCGACCGTCTCGTCGGTCGCCTCGGTCGGCGACTCCGACTGCGAAGCGGTCACCGACTGCGACTGGGAGAAGACCGCCGGCGTCGACTCCGATCCGTCGGTCGACGCCTCGCCGCCGTCCGAAAACGCTGCTGCGACGTCGTCATCGGTCGCTTCCGAAACCGTCGCGTTTCCGGATTCCGATGGCTGGCTATCCGGCTTCGGGTCCGGAAGTTCGTCGATATCGGTGGTGTGATCGACGGTTACCGTGGCATCGAACAGTTCTTCCAAGTTCGTGACGAGTTGGTCCCCGTGGCGCGTCGGATCGACGTGAAAGTGTGCGTGTACCTCGAGTCTCGACAGTCGGTCCGTCAGTGCGTGGACGAACTGAAACGCCGCGTTCGGGGAAACGCCCTCGAGCAGGCCGTCGACCGCGTCGAAACAGATCGCCGTCTCTCTGCCGGCTTCGGACCGGCGCGTGCAGGCTCGAAGAACGGCGGTTCCGATCGCCGACAGATCGGTCGGATCGGGTACCGAATCGACGACCGCGGCCGCGTCGAAGTCGGATTCGTCGACGGCGTCTCCCTGCCCGACGACGATCGATCCCGCGAAATTGTCCGTCTCCCCGTACAGCGATCCGTCCGGCGGGTCGCTACCAAGTGTGACGACGAGTACCGCGGCGTCCTCACTGGCAGAGTGCACCCCCGCACACGGTCGGCGATCACCCGTCTCGCCGTCGAGAACCAGGAGATTCGTCGGGGATTCGACGTCCGAAGAGACGTTCAGATTCATCGAGCTCCACTCGAGGTCGACCGAAGTGATACTGCAACCAAGCGAACTCGCCCTCTTTACCGTTGTGGCCGAAACCGCCTCGACCGGATACAGCACCAACCAAGGCCGTCTCGACCGGATACAGTGGCGACCGAAGCCGTCTCGACGGATTACAGGTCGGCATCGCGGAGTTCGATGTCCGCGATAAGGTCGTACGGGTGGGCGTCCTTCCGGATGCCGTCGATGAGGGTAAACGCCTCGCCGGGCTCGAGGAAGTGTTCCGTGACGACCCGGCCAAGCGGCGTCGGCTCGAAGCCGTCGATGAAGTCGTACTCCAGCAGTTTGCCGATGGCGTGTTTCGTCGGCACTTCGCCGAGCATTCGGTCGTTGAGCGCTTTCGCCGATTTGCCGCCGACGGTGACGTTCGCCAGCGTCTCCTCGACCGCGCTGGCCTCGTCGTAGTGGGTCATCACCGACTCCATCTCCCCTTTGAGCAGGGTGAACGCGACCTCGTCTTCAGTCATCTCCATCGAGTTATGGTACGTACAGTCGGGTTCGACGAGGACGTAGACTTTTCCCTCGTCGTGGTAATCCGGCCGACCCGCACGGCCGAGCATCTGCGAGAACTCCTGGACGGAAAGCCACTCGATCCCCATCGCCAGCGAGTCGAAGACCACCTGCGATGCGGGGAAGTCCACGCCAGCGGCGAGTGCCGCAGTCGTGACGACCGCCGCGAGTTCCTGCTCGCCGAACTGTCGTTCGACCTGTTTTCGACGCCGGTAATCCAGCCCCGCGTGGTACGGCGCTGCGGAGTACTCGAGCTTTCTCGAGATCTCGTGACACCGTCGGCGCGAGTTCGTGAAGATGATCGTTTGGCCGTGATACCCCTTCGAGGACTCCGTGTCGAACTCGCGTTTGACGAGTTTGTTCTCGACTCGGACCTTCTCCTGGCCGTCGGCGAAGGTGACGTGGCGTTCGATCGGTACCGGCCGCTCTTCGAACTCGATGAGCGTCGACTCGAGGGCCTCCGCCAGCTGTTCGGGATTGCCGACGGTCGCCGAGAGGTAGATCCACTGGGCGCCGCCGTACTCGTCCCGCCGTTCAGCACGCTGCTCGCACGTGTATTTCAGCCGGGAGATCAGGCCGTCGAGGCGGTGGCCGCGGTCGTCTTCTTTGAGGGTGTGCACCTCGTCGATGACGACCGTTCCGATGTCACCCATCTCCTTGCCGGTCCGCAGCGCGTGGTCGATCCCTTCGTAGGTACCGACGATGACGTCCGCGCCGGGGTCGAACCGATTGCCGTCGTCGTTGATTCGGCTCGCGCCGACACGGATCGTGACGTCGACCAGGTGGCCGTACTCCTCCTCGAAGTCCTCGTACTTCTGATTCGCGAGCGCGACGAGCGGAACGAGAAAGAGCATCTTCCCCTCGCCGTGTAACACGCGGTCGATCCCGGCCATCTCGCCGACGAGGGTTTTCCCCGTCGCCGTCGCCGAAACGACGAGCTGGTCCTCGCCGTCGAGGAGCCCGTTCTCGACCGAGAGGCTCTGGACCGGCAACAGGGTCTCGAACCGATCCTCGAGCAGTCCCTGAACGCCGGGATGGAGGTCCAACGAATCGACCCGAACCGGATCCACCTCGTCGACCGTCGCGGAGATCGTATCGAACTTCGTGAGGTCGGGATCGAGTCGCCCCTCGAGCAGGTTGACGATGCGATCCAGATCCTGCACCTCGAGCATGAGTTCCTCGAGACGGTCCTTTGCCGCCCCTGTGACCTCTCCTGCGCCGGTATACGAGAGCTGGCGGCCGAGTTCCTGGCGGGCGCAGTCGCGACAGATCCAGTCGCGGTCGTCTTTGATCGCGGTGTCTGTCGTGATCGGAGAGTACCGTCCCGCGGAGGCGCAGTATCGACAGGTTCGAACGGCTTTCACTTTCTCCGCCAGCTGGTAGCCCTCGAGCATCTCGGTGAGTTCGCGTCGCTTCTCCGGGGTCGTCTGTTCGGAGATCCGAATCCGCTTTGCGCGGCGAGCCAGTTCGACGAACTCGTCGGGCTGGCGCGGCTCCTCGCTCGAGCCCTGTTTCAGGCGAAATTTGGCGGGACGGGGACCGGCCGAGGTTTCCGAAAGTCCGAGTTTCGCTCGGAACAGACGGGTTCCGTCACGCTGGACGACGACGAGGTAATCCTCCCCGGTCTCGTGACAGAAGATGGTCTCGACGTCCTGGAGCTGCTTCGACACGGTTCTCGATATGCCGGTCGCGTACTTGAGCGGTTCGGACTCGTGCGGCGGCTGTCAGCGGGCCTGTGCGACCGTCGCCTGCGTGATGATCTCGTCCGCTTTCGATCCGACGTTCGCCTCGAGACGTCGACGTGCAACCGCCCGCTCGGCCGCGTCGTAGGAATCGAGGTGCCACTCAGCCCACAGCCGCCCCGCCCACTCGTCGTCCATGTACAGACAGTGACACGGAATCGACTCGAGTCCGGCGATGTGACTGGCCCAGATCCGTTTGTGGCCGTTTAACACCTCGAACCGATCGTCGCAGTCCCGAACGAGGGGGACGGGGTCGGGGTGGCCGCGGTCGCGAATCTCCTCGATGAACGTTCGGTTCTCGGCCTTCGAAAAGTTGCGCGCGTGATACGGTGACGGGTCGATCTCGGTGAGCGAAATCTCCGTCGGCTGGACCGTTCCGATCTTTCGGAGCCGCTGTGACGGGAACGCGTAAAACCGGGCGTCGTCGCGGTTCAACCAGTCGATCCGCAGTGGGTATCCACCCGAGTAGTTCGGATATTCGCGCTCTATGGTTTCGCGATAGACGGCGATGACGACTCGATCGTCGTCCGGATACGTCGGATTGTCCGAGGCGAGGGTTCCTCTACCGTGGACCTTCCACTCCGTCGTTTCCATCGGGGGGAGATTGACCACGACCCCCTCGCTCGGAGCAGCGTCCTCTCTGTCGACAACGACGTCTCCGTTATCGATCGGGATCTCTTCGAACCGGTTATCACGACCCATTCGGTATACTAGAAGTTATCGTGTTTTTATAAGTCCTTTGGGTAAACAATTATGGGTTCACACGACCGGTATAAAATGCGGCTGGTGACCGGTGTCCGGTTTCGAGGAACCACGGACGGGTATCCCACGGTACTGACGGACAGCGATCCCGTCAATCGACCGGACACCGTCCGCATCATACGGTTTATTGTACGTCGGTTTATTGTCCGTCAGTTCCGGCGCATCCGCGACCGGGCGGCGGGTGCACCGGGACATCGGGGCAGCTATAGTAGCCACTGAAAGTCATCCCACACCGATCGCCAGACGGATCGGCGATCGGTGTGTACATCGTTTCAGTTGTTACTATATCCGTATCAGTCGTCCTCGAGCAGGTCGATTTCGTCGTCACCGTTCGGCACGGCACAGAGGAACGCCCCGTCTCGGTCGCTCTCGTTGCGGTACCAGTGGACGGTGTCGGCGGGAACGAAAATCGAGTCACCCGCGCTCACCTCGCGTTCGTCGCCGTCGATCCCGACGACGTATTCGCCTTCGAGGACGTACTGCTGGTGTTCGACGGCGTTGGTGTGTTTCGGGACGGTACTGCCAGCCTCGAGGACGAATCGACGAATCGCGAAGTTCGGCGCGCCGTGATCGTCCGAGAGCAACACACCCTTCTGGAGGCCGTCCGCGGCGTCGACCGGCTCGTACTCGATGTCGTCGGCGCGACGGATCAGCGGCTCCGGATCTGATTCGGGCATCGGTACGACGTCGGCGCTCGAGGAACTAAAATTCGGTCGTCGTCCATCGACGGCGCTGTCGCTCGTCAGTGAAAAATACTGCAGTCAAGTGCCGATACTGTTACGAATCCGCCTTACAGGCGCTCGACGTTCGTCGCGCGCGGGCCTTTGGGGGCCTGCTCGATTTCGAACTCGAGTTCCTGTCCTTCTTCCAGGTCCGGGCCGCCGATGTCTTCCATGTGGAAGAACACGTCGTCGTCCGCGTCCTCAGTCTCGATGAATCCGTAGCCGCCAGTGTCGTTGAAGAAATCAACGGTTCCTTTCGCCATTGCTTCTAAAGAGAAATGCCGAACACGTATAAACGCTACGACTTGCGATTCGATGCCGTATTCGCCACCGCCGAGGCGTGTACTGGCAAAACTCGAGTTTCGTCGGTCAGACGTCTTCGGTTTCCTCGAGTCGATGGACAGCAACCGAGACGAAATACACCAGCATGAACAGAGCGAATCCCACGACCAGCCCACCGAGTTCGCGGGTGCCGATCCCCCCCGGCGAAACGAATGCGAGTGCTACGAGTCCGACGACGAAGACGACGACGGTGAACGCACCGATTGCGACGTAGAAGCCGGTATCCGACTCGAGAAACGATCGCATCGTGGCCGGTCTTACCGTGCCACCGATAAAACGATACCGAGACGCGGGAGGTCGAACCCGCGTCGGTCCCGATGCGGTCGCTACAACAGCCTGTATGACGGTTCGGTGAGACCTCCGACGGTTTTGCCACCGGATCCACCGATCAGTACAGCAGGCTCTCTGTCGTCGTTTCGTACCCCTCGGGCAGGATCTCGGCGATCGCGTCCGGATCCGTTTCGCCGTTGACGTTGACGAGATAGGCCCGACCGTCTTCGTTGCCGTAGACGCCCTGAAAGTCGTAGACGAAGCCGTAGATGTCGACGTCGTCGGGGACGTCACCGGAGTCCCGAAGGAACCGGACCTGGTGGTCGACGTTGTACTCGACGAGCTGGTTTACGACCGTCTCCTCGTCCGCGTCGGCGTCGACGAGATCGCTTTCCAGTCCCGCTTCGACGACGGGAACGAGCATTTCGACCCACTTGTCGACGCCTCGAGGCCCGGGTCGGTCTCCGCCGATGGCGGCCCCGTACGCGGCGGTCACCGCTCCGCAGCCGGTGTGGCCGACGACCGTCACGACGTCGGTTTCGGCGTGGTAGATCGGATACAGTACCCCGCCGTCGACGATACGGTCGCCGTCGTCGTCGTCCCAGACCTGGTTCCCGATGTTACTCGGCGTGAACACCGAGCCAGGATCGTCGACCCCCCACATCCGCTCCTGGGGGACCCGCGAGTCCGAACAACAGATCGAGACGACGTCGGGATGCTGGCCGGTCTTGACCGACGAGAAGTGCTCCGAGGGAAGTCCGTCGACGTGACTCTCGTTTCCCTCGAGCAATCCCTCGAGCACGGTGTGACCGGGATCCTGATCGCTATCATCAGCCATACGTCAACGAGCGCGGACCATGGTGAAAACAGTTACTCTTGACGAGAGATCCCCCGTGTCAGACGAATTCGGGCGTGAGTGGATACTCCCACGTCTCGCCGCCGTAGGCCTTGACCGCCGCGATGGCACAGAACGCGATGTTGACGAACGGAAGGATCGCCAGGAAGACGACGCCGATCACGATCACCGAGAGGAGGATCGAAACGAGCATCAGAATCGAGTAGACGATCTGCCAATTCAACGCGGTCCGGGCGTTCTCGAGGACGAACGGGTCGTCGGCCGCGACGAGGACGATCGTGGGGCCGACCACCCACGTGAATATCGCGAGGACGTGCGTAACGGCGGCAAAGAGCAGGTCGTCATCGGAAGCGTCGTACCGGTTGCTGCTGTCCCCGTGTGTGCCGTGCCGGTTGCTGCTGTCCCCGTGTACGTCGTATTGGTCGCTACTGGCACCGTGTGTGTCGTAGCGATCGGCGGTCCCGGAATCGTCTCTCGCGTAGTCGCTGTGCGTGTCGGCGGTCTCGTCGCCGTAGCCGTCGGTTCCACCCTCCTCGAGCCATCCCCGGTCGTCGTCCGCGGAGTCGTTCACTGCCGTCCCACACTCCGAGCAGTAGTTCGCGTCGGGATCGACGGTCGCACCGCAGTGCCAACAGTACTCCTCGGTCATACTCTACTGACACGTTGGGAGCTCACAAAAACGTGCCGAACGGACGAGCCGAGTCAATCGGTCAGTCCGTACCCGATCTTGAACAGGTAGACGTCGATCGTCAGCACGATCGCAGTGAGCGCCGTCAGAACGGCGAGTGAAAGCAGCGGTGCGATTTCCGCGTAGGCGGCCGGTGCGATCTCGAGCAGGTCCGAGTGGCCGAGCAACCCGTAGCGAACGCTGTCGACCATGTAGACCATCGGATTGAACAACGAGACGTACTGCCAGACGGGGTCGAGCATGGTCAGCGAATAGAAAACCGCACCGAAAAAGACCAGCGGGCGGAGGATGAACTGGTTCATCACGGTCAGATCGTCGAAGTCTCGAGCGACGAGACCGCCGATGATCCCCAGTCCCGAAAAGAGGGTCGCGATGACGATCATGGTCGCGACGAGAAAGAGGCCGTGTTCGACAGTAATCGGAACGAATATCCGGCCGATCACGGCGATGATGACGCCGACGATCAGCCCGCGAACGGCGCTCGCACCGACGTAGGCGATCACCATCTCGGCGTACGAAAGCGGCGAGGTCAACGTCTCGTGGATGTACTCGTTCCACCGGCCGTGAAAGATCGAAAACGACGCGTTCTCGAAGGCATTAGAGATCGTTCCCAGCACGACCAGGCCGGGGACGAGAAAGAGGATGTAGCCGATTCCGGCCACGGGTTCGTCGATTCGGCCGCCGAGGATAATCCCGAAGACGGCGAAGTAGAGTACGTTCGTGATCGCCGGCGGCATGAAGGTGTTTTTTGGCCGACGGATAAAGCGCAGAACCTCCCTCCGGAAGAGCGACCGAAAGCCGACCGAGAGCATCAGGCGACCCCCTCCCGTTCTCGTTCCGTGTTCCGATCCGCCTCGTCGCGCGATCGTCCGCGCTCGCGTTCGTCCTCCCCACGCGTCGAACTCGTGGCACTGCCGTCTTCGCCACTCGAGGCGGACGACCGCGTGACCGTTCTGTCTTCGCTCCGCGTCAGATCGACGAAGATCTCCTCGAGGGAGGTCCGCGAGATTTCGAGGTCCGCGATCTCGTAGCCGGCTGTTTCGAGATCGGAGAGCAACTGTGGCGCGGTCGAACCGCCGTCGTCGACGCGAACCTCGAGGCGATTTCCGTTCGACGACAGCTCGCGCGCGTACGCGCCGAGACCTGTCTCGAGGTCGGCTGTCGCAGACGACGAAAGCGGCGTCTCGAGGCGGACGCTGATCGTGTCCGTCCCGCGGGTCTTCAGTTCCTCCGGCGTCGCGACGGTTACCTTCCGGCCTTCGTTCATGATCCCAACGCGATCACAGAGGCGTTCGGCCTCCTCGATGTAGTGAGTCGTCAGGAGGACCGTCGTCCCCTCCTCGTTGAGTTCGGTGACGAGTTCCCAGAGGTCGTGACGAAGCTGGACGTCGACCCCGGCCGTCGGCTCGTCGAGGATCAGGAGGTCGGGATCCGTGACCAGCGCCCGCGCGAGTAGAAGTCTGCGCTTCATCCCGCCGGAGAGCCAGTCGAAGCGCTCGTTTCGCTTGTCGTAGATACCGACCCGCTTGAGCACCTCGTCGGCGCGGTCTGCGGCCTCCGCTTCGGGAATCCCGTGATAGCCGGCTTTGTGTATCAACACCTCCCGAATCGGGAAGAAGCGATCGACGTTGAACTCCTGGGGAGCGAGACCGATCGCGTCCCGGGCCTGCTGGTACTCCGTTTCGACATCGTATCCGAAGACCGCCGCCTCGCCTGCGGTCTTGCGGACGAGTCCGACCAGCGTGTTGATGAAGGTCGTCTTTCCCGCACCGTTGGGGCCGAGGAGTCCGAAGAACTCCCCTTCCTCGACGGTCAACGACAGCTCCTGTAAGGCGCGCAAATCGCCGTACTCTTTCACGAGATCCGTCGTCTCGATGGCCGGTGGCATCACCGGATTCTCGGCCCCGGTTGCGGTTAAGAATGTTGGTATCGGCACTCGAGACGGCCGTTTCGGTCCGTTTTGCCGGCGAAAGCAGCCGGTCGGCGAAACGTATCCCGATCGACGCTCGAGGGCGAGTCCAGCCGACGCTCGAGGGCGAGTCCAGCCGACGCTCGAGGAGGTATCGAGCGGGTCAGTCCGCCGTTCGTGGCCGACTCGAGGGGTTGACTGCGCCGCTTTTCTGGACGATGTCGAATGCGGTCATCAGGTCCGAACGCGAGATGAGGCCGATGAGGTCCCCCTCCGGCTCCGACGAGGGTTCAGCGTAGGGTGCCTCAGCGGGTTTTCCGCGGCCCCCTTCGACGACCAGCAACCGGCCGATGTTGTCCTCGCGCATGCGCTCGATCGCGGTCATCGCGTCCGACTCCGGAGTGATCGTCTTTAGGTCCGTCGTCATCACGTCGGCGACGACGTAGGCGTCACGCTCGACCGGATCGATCTCGCGAGCGTCCGACAGCGTGACGAGTCCGACCAGCCGTCCGTCGTCTGCGGCGCTCGTTTCGACGACCGGGTATCCCGTGTGGCGTTCGGTGAACATCCGCTGGATCAACTCCGCAACCGTCGTCTCCGGTTCGACGGTGTGCAGGTCACGGACCGGCGTCATGATGTCGTCGACGGTGACGTCCTGGAACGCTGCCTTCATCGTCACCTGCTGGGCCTCGCTCGAGGCGGCGATGTAGACGAAGAATGCGACGCCGATGAGGATGATGTTGACCGGCGGAATGAGCCCGAATATCCCCATGACGACCGCGAGGAACTTCCCGACGCTCGCTGCCTGCTGGGTGGCCTTGGCGTAGGGACGCGAGCGGGCCAGAAACGCCCGAAGTACGCGCCCGCCGTCCATTGGAAACGCCGGCAACATGTTGAACCCGGCGAGTGCGACGTTCAGAATCGCGAGATACGCGAGGACGAACCGCGTGCCGTCCAGCCCGACGGGCGTCACCAGAAAGAGCGCGTAGGAGACGGCACCGACCAGCAACGACACGATCGGCCCGGCGATGGCGATCGTAAACTCCTGTCGCCAGTCCTCGGGCATCTCCGAGAGCGCCGCGATCCCGCCGAACAGCCAGAGCGTGATCGAGTCGATTGGAAACCCGTAGCGTTGTGCCGTCAGCGAGTGGCCCAGTTCGTGCAAGACGACCCCGACGAACAACCCGATCGCCGCGGCCAGTCCGACGACGAACGGGAACCACCACTCGGCAGTAAGTGCGCCGGCGTCGATTCTCGCGTTCATGGTCACGTTGAGAAGTTCGATAACTGGCTCGAGCTGTATCCCGATGAGATACGCGAAAAACGGGAGAACGAGCAAGAACGTGAGATCGAGTTTGATCGGGATCCCGAAGAGAGACCCGATCCGGAAACTTCTGATCATGCGGTATGATATCGGGGGGACGACCTTAAATACGCCGACGATACGTTGGGTCGGACGCCCCGTTCTCTGCCACTAGCGGAGATTCGGTTACCACAATCTCCGCGGTGGACCTACCGATAGTCGAGTATCGAGAGAGATAATGGCAATAATATAAATTAGCCAGTATCAATTGTCTACCCCACAGAGTTATACGGATCGTTCGCATCGACGTCGGTATGATGGACGCCCAACAGCTCACGACCGGCCGAATCGACGACCTCCCAGCCGAACTCGGGTCCCCACAGGGGAAACTGGTGTATCTCTATCTCGATGCGACGGGAGGGGGGACGGTCGACGACCTCAATCGGGCGCTGGCGATGAACAAGATGGGAGTCCTGAGCGTTCTCGACAGCCTCTCGAGTCGCGGGCTCGTCGAGAAGAACGGATCTGAGTACGTGGTCGGCTCCGCCTGATACGAACCGTTGTCGATCGTTACCGGTGATCGCTCACGGGATCGGCGATCGGGTGTGCAATGACTTTCGATGGCTACTATACAGATAGAATGTTCGAGGTCGGTCGCTCGAGGGGCGTCGTCCACGGCACGACCGAATTCTCGGTTCGAAGGCTTTATCCGCTCGGTAGGCTTCCGTTTTCGTAAGTAATCACAACCATGTCCGATAAACCCGCCTCCATGTACCGGGAGATCAGTAAGCCGGCCTACACGCGCCGCGAATACATTACTGGGATCCCCGGATCGAAGATCGCACAGCACAAGATGGGCGACATCGCCGCCGACCCGGACGACTACCCGATCCAGATCAGCCTCGTTACCGAGGAAGAGGTCCAGATCCGCCACGGGAGCCTCGAGTCTTCGCGGCTGTCGGCCAACCGGCACATGCTGAAAAACGCCGGCGAAGGCAACTACAAGATGATCCTGCGCAAGTTCCCCCACCACGTCATCCGGGAGAACAAGCAGGCGACCGGTGCGGGTGCAGACCGTGTCTCCGACGGAATGCGCCAGTCGTTCGGGAAGATCGTCGGTACGGCCGCTCGCATCGATGCGGGCGATCGAATCTTCACGATCTGGTGTGACGTCGACGACGCCGACTTCGCCAAGGAGGCGTTCCGTCGCGCGTACAACAAGATCACACCGCCGTGTCGCATCGTCGTCGAGAAAGGCGAAGAGCAGTTGATCGCCTGATACGGATTGCGATCGCTGATTATCGGCCGATCGCCCACCGTGGTGCGATCGGCGGGTACAGACTCCTCCCAGACCGTTTGAGACGGACTGGCGTCTATAGTAGCCACTGGACGTCGATGCACACCTGATCGCACGATAGCTGTACGATCAGTGTGTACTCCGTATCAGTGTACACGCGGTTACAGCAGCTGGCCGTCTCGCGTTCGGTACGGAGACGATACGTACCGGAGGCTGTCAAACGACGACCCGCCGGGGTTCCCCGACGGGTGGGTATCAGACGTTTTCCGATGCTTCGAGACGTTATTCGACCGATTTCGCCCGATTCTGGAAGTCGCCGCCACACTCCCCACACTCGCCGGGGTTCGTCTCGGCCTCGACGATCCGTCCGCACTGAAGACACTCGTACTCGGATGAGATCTCTGAGGTGTCGTCTTCGACGTCTTGATCGTGTGGCATACCCACAGTTTCGGATTCCAGATATAAATACGAATCGCGAGTTCCGTTCGTTGATACGAATCATAGAGTCACTTGCGTGCTGTACGAGCGGCGGTGGTCCGGACAGTCCACCGAAACGGGGGTGAGACGAACTCCTCGAGAACGGTTCGACGACGCCTCACCGATACGTGCCGTGTTCCGCGTAACCGGTCGAGCGAACCGGCCCAGGTATCTCTCCCAGCGTTCGATACAGTATTCCGTCTTCGTGGGTACTCTCGAGTATGATCGATCTGGCGGTCGCAAACGCCGAGGAAACGTTCGGGCGGATGCGCGAGCCGCTAGCTGAGCGCGGAATCCGGGTTCACCACGTGCCCGCGAGCGAGCGCGTAGTGGACCTGACCGACCCGCCGTGGGATCCCGACGAGTACGACGCCGGCTTCGTCTATCCCGGACGGCTCATGGAGGGCGGCGTCGCCGACGCGTTCCTCGAGATTCCGTGGCTCAACGACCACGAGGCGGTGCTCACCTCGCGAAACAAAGCCGAGGTGCTCGCACGCCTGGAGCGGGCGGATCTGCCGGTGCCACAGTCCGTCTACGTCTCGAACGACGTCGCCGAGGCGGCCCTGACGGACGTCTTCGAGCGGTTCGATCCACCCGTCGTCGTCAAGCCGAACTCGACGACCCGCGGCGTCGGCGTCGCGAAGGCGGGCGATCTCGATTCGTTTCTCGGCATCTGTGATTACCTCTCGCTGGTCCACGACTACCGGGCGACCGGTGACCGGTCGTTTCTCGTCCAGGAGTATCTGTCGGACGCGGTCGATTACCGGGTGATGGTTCTCGAGGGCGAGTACGTCGGCGCAGTCGAGCGCCGACTCCCCGCGGACGCACTCGCGGACGGCCAGTGGAAACACAACGTCCACCGCGGTGCCGAGGCGACCGGAGTCGATCTGCCCCGGAGACACCGAGAGCTTGCAAAGACCGTCGCCGACGTACTCGAGATTCCGTTTCTGGGCGTCGACGTGCTCGAGACCGACGACCGCCTGGTCGTCAACGAGACGAACGCCCGACCGACGATCGACGAGGAAACGAAGTACGAACCGGATTTTTACGACCGGCTCGCGGATGCGATTCGATCGACGGCGGACGCGACACGCGAAGGGTAAGACGACGAGCCGAACTCGTCGCGATTGTGGCGTCGAAAACGACTGATACGGATTGCTGTACCGATGGACCGGCGCACCCGCGACCCGGGCGGCGGGTGCGCTGGTACTGACGTACAGTAAACCGTATAACACGGATCGTTGTCGGTCGGTACCGATGATCGCTGGGACGGGACGATCACCGATAAAACGCGACAACAATCCGTACGAGACCGCGACGGTCGGGTTACTCGAGACTGATGTCGGACGATTCCTCTGCGGATTCGAAGACGACCTCGAGGACGCCGTTGTTGTACGTCGCCGAGGCGGTGTGTTCGTTGACCCGTTCGGGAAGCGAGATCCGTTCGTCGTACTGGTGGTGGTCGCTGCCGGCGGAGATCGTCAGCGTCTTGCCGTCACACTCGAGATCGATGTGTTCTTTCTCGACGCCGGGGAGGTCTGCGACGACGCGAATCTCGTTTTCTGTCTCGTGAATGTCGACGTGCGTATCCATTCCGAAGCCGTTATCGACGGTGTTCGAGGAGTCGAAGTTGACGTTCGCGTCCGGTCCGTTCATCATCTCGTTCATCATCCGTTCGATCTCTCGAAAGAGGTCGTCGAACGGTTCGTCGCGGTCGTCTCGGCGCATGGGTGTCCGTAAGGAGGGGAGGTGCAAAAACTTTCCCCGAGCGATACCAGTCAGACCGTCCGCTGGATCACGGACCGACGGGGCCGGGAACGTGCGCGCTCGCACGGCAGTGACGGACGACGGTCCGTATCAGTCCGCAGTCTGTCGGTCGAGCGTCAGGTCGTCGCGTCCGGCAAACTGGCTGAATCCGATCCCGAGCGTTTCGTTCGTAAGTGACCGACTCTCGGGTCCGGTGAGATGTCCCGAGAGAGCACGGAGTGCATCGACGTTCTCGGGAACGACGTCTGCCTCCTGGTGGATCGCCTGCATCAGGTACAGATCACGGCCCTGAAGGGTGATCGACTCCTCCCAGACGCAGTTTTCCCAGATGTCACCGCGGGGGCGACCGGCATCGAGCGCGAAGTCCTTCAGCGTTCCAGCGCCGTCGATGCCGGCGTACTCGGGGATCGTAAGGATGCGGTCTTCGGATCGGAGCCGTTCGCGGATGTCGGTGGCATCGTCGGGTTCGTTCTCGAGCGTGACGTTGACCGTGTGGACGTGCATCATCGTCGTCGGCACCTTCAGCCCGATCGTGTCGATGTCGAGTTCCGGGAAGACGGTCTGGACGTCGGGGCCGTGGTGAGACGGAATCGAAACCGGGTCCGGGAGCGCGTCGTTTATCGGCCCGCGGTCGGTCTGGTCGGGGTCGCCGCCGCGACGAACCAGCGTCGCGCGAACCTTTTCGATGCCGTAGTTCTCGTGAAGCGGGGCAACGAGCCGGGAGAGCCCGGTCGTGTTACACGAGACGACGCGGGCGTAGTCGGCGTCTTCGGCTTCGTCGTAGTTCGCGCGGGCGTTGAAACTGACTTCGGCGACGGTTGCGTCCTCGCCACCCTGGAAGAGTGCAGGCGTGTCGTGGCGTTCGTAGAGCGGGCGGTTTTGCGCCCCGACGCCGGAGGGCGTCGCGTCGACCACGACGTCGCTGTCGGCGACGAGTTCGTCGACGGTTCCCGCGAGATCGATGCCGGCCGCGGTAAACTCGTCGATTCGGTCCTCGTCAGCGGCGTAGACGCGGAATCCAGCCTCTTCCGCGCCGATGGCGACGTAATCCGGACTGCGTTTCGCGACGCCACTGACTTCCATATCGGGTTGTACGCGGATCGCATCAGCGACGCGTTTGCCGATGGTCCCGTACCCGTTGACTCCGACCCGTAACATACGGGTCACACTCCACCGTCAACGCTCATAACCGTTTCGCAAAAAAATTACAGATGTTAACTCGTAATTGAGTAACTCGAAAGAAACCGGCGTACATGAACGGGGTATATCCGATATAGTAATGATTTTCATATGTAAGCAATGTGGTAGGTTAACGACTCCCCCCGCCACCCGCTTTCTCGAGTGGGCGGTCCGTTCGCGACGGTTATCACTCTTCTGAATTGGGTAACAAATTTAACGACGGGGAACGTACAACTCGGATATGAGTGAACATTCCTACGACGACGGCCGCGGGGAGGACACACCGCTACGCATCGGCCTCAACGGCTTCGGGCGGATCGGTCGAAACGTCCTGCGGGCCTCGCTCGAGTACGACGGCGTCGAGATCGTCGCGATCAACGACGTCATGTCCGACGACGACATGGAGTATCTCCTCCAGTACGACTCGGTTCACGGTCGACTCGAGGACGTCTCCCGCGACGGCGACGTCCTCTCGATCGGCGACCGGGAGATCCGCCTGCTCTCCGAACGCGACCCCGCCGCGTTGCCGTGGGACGACCTCGACGTCGACGTCGCGTTCGAGGCGACCGGCCTCTTTCGCACCCACGACGACGCCGCCCAGCACATAGAGGCCGGGGCCGAAAAGGTGATCATCTCCGCGCCACCGAAAGGCGAAAAGGACGTCCAGACGATCGTCTACGGCGTCAATCACGACGAGTACGACGGCGCGGACGTCCTCTCGAACGCCTCCTGTACGACGAACTCGGTCGCCCCGGTCGTCAAGGTTCTAGACGAGGCGTTCGGCATCGAGTCCGGCCTCCTGACGACGGTCCACGCCTACACCGGCACGCAGAACCTGATCGACGGCCCCCTCGGCAAGCGCCGCCGCGGCCGCGCCGCCGCCGAGAACATCATCCCGACCTCGACCGGTGCGGCGATCGCCACCACCGAAGTGCTCCCCGAACTCGAGGGGAAACTCGACGGCATGGCGATGCGCGTCCCCGTCCCGAACGGGTCGATCACCGACCTCACCGTCGACCTCGAAGCCGACGTCACCAAGGACGAACTCGCCGACGCGATCCGCGAGGCGGCCGACGGCGAACTCGCCGGCGTTCTCGGCTACACCGACGACGAGATCGTCTCCAGAGACATCGTCGGGCTTCCGTTTTCCTCGTACGTCGACCTCGAGTCGACGATGGTGCTCGAGGGCGGCCTCGTGAAGGTGCTCACCTGGTACGACAACGAGTACGGCTTCTCGAACCGGATGCTCGACCTCGCGACATACGTCGCCGCCGAATCGGAGGACCTCGACGCCGAGGAAGCGCTCGCTCACTGAGCCCGTCCTATCACGTTTAAGCGCCTCGATACACCTACTATCGACAATGACGACGTTCCAGACCATCGACGACCTCGAGTCGGCCCAGCGGCTGCTCGTTCGTATCGACGTCAACGCCCCCGTCGAGGACGGGGTCGTCCAGGACAACCGGCGGTTCGCGCGCCACGCCGAAACGATCGCCGAACTGCTCGAGGACGGCCACGCCGTCGCCGTCCTCGCCCACCAGGGGCGGCCGGGCCGGGACACGTTCGTTACCCTCGAGGGTCACGCGGAGGTCCTCGCCGACCACCTCGGTCGCGAGGTCGAGTACGTCCCCGACACCTACGGCGACGAGGCCCTCGCGGCCGTCCGCGACCTCGAGTCGGGTGACGTCCTCGTCCTCGAGAACACCCGGATGTGCGAGGAGGAGTTGCCCGAAGCGGACCCGGAGGTCAAAGCTGAGACGGAGTTCGTACGGACCCTCGCGCCCGAGTTCGACGCCTACGTCAACGACGCCTACTCGGCCGCCCACCGATCCCACGCCTCGCTCGTCGGCTTCCCGCTCGTCATGGACGCCTACGCCGGCCGCGTGATGGAGACGGAGTACACCGCGAACTCCGCGATTCGAGAGCGCGAGTTCGACGGCACCGTCACGATGGTACTCGGCGGGACCAAAGCGGAGGACCTCATCCCCGTCATCGAGCGCGTGGACGACACCGTCGATCGGTTCTGCCTCGGCGGCATCGTCGGGGAGCTCTTCTTGCGGGCGGACGGCCACGACGTCGGCTACGACGTCGACGGGACGGCGTTTTTCGACCACCAGTGGGACGACCACCGGGAGACGATCGAACGCGTTCTCTCGGAGTACGGCGACCGGCTGTTACTGGCCGAGGACCTCTCCTACGAGGACGAGTCGGGAGAGCGTGCCGAAATCGCCGTCGAGGAGATCGAGAAGGACACCTCCTACCTCGACGTCGGCTCCGACACCGCCGACCGGTACGCGGACCTCGTCCGCGAGTCGGAAGCGGTCTTCGTCAAGGGCGCACTCGGCGTCTTCGAGGACGAGCGCTTCGCGACCGGCACCGTCGAAGTCCTCTCGGCGATCGCCGACACCGACTGTTTCTCGGTCGTCGGCGGCGGCGACACGGCCCGCGCGGTCGGCATGTACGGCCTCGAGGAAAGCGACTTCTCCCACGTCTCCGTCGCCGGCGGCGCGTACGTCCGCGCGCTCACCGGCGAGGAGCTGATCGGCGTCGACGTCCTCGAGCGGGCGGCCTGATCGCGAAGACGCCGCCTGTCCTCGAACCCGACGGAGCGCCGTCGGCCGACCAAATCGGGAGCGATCGCTCCACCCGATAGCAAGACCTTTCGGTCGGTCTCACGGAAGAGCACGCATGACCGAACTCCGTTCCGCCGCCGAGACGGCCGTCCAGCAGTGTCTCGCACTCGAGGAAGGCGACTCCTGCGTCGTCGTCACCGACGACGAGCGCGAGCCGATCGGCGAAGCGCTCTACGAGGTCGCACGCGAAATCACGAGCGACGTCTCGATCGTCCGCTACCCGCCGGGCGAGCAACACGGCGCGGAGCCGCCGGCCCCGGTCGCGGCGGCCTTCGGCGGTGCAGATGCCTTCCTCGCGCCGACGACGAAGAGCCTGAGTCACACCCGAGCGCGGTCGGACGCCACCGACGCCGGGGCGCGCGGGGCCACCCTTCCGGGGATCACCGAGGAGGTGTTCGTCACCGGCCTCGACGCCGACTACGACCGAATTCGCGAGGAGTGTGAACGCACCCTCGAGCGCGTCGGAGACGCCGAGGAGGTGCGGGTCACCACCGACCGGGGCACCGATATCACGTTCACGATCGGCGACCGGGAGTGGCACGACGACACCGGCGACGTGAGCGAGTCGGGATCGTTCTCGAACCTGCCGGCCGGCGAGGTGTTCGTCAGCCCCGAGTCGGCCGACGGACGCTACGTCGTCGACGGCACGATGCGTCCCCACGGCCTGCTCGAGGCGGGCCAGGAACTCGAGTTCGTCGTCGAGGACGGCTACGTCACCGAAATATCGGACGACGAGATCCGAGCGCAGGTCGAAGAAGCGGCCGAAGAGGCGGGCGACGCGGCGTACAACCTCGCGGAACTCGGTATCGGGACGAACGTCGGCGTCACCGACCTCGTGGGCTCGGTGTTGCTCGACGAGAAAGCCGCCGGGACGGTTCACATCGCCATCGGCGACAACGCGGGAATCGGCGGCGAGACCGACGCACCGATTCACTCGGACGGTATCCTCCGCGATCCGACGGTCATCGTCGACGGCGAGGAACTCGAGTTGCCGTCGGCCTGACCGACGGACTCGAGTCCACCGACCACCGTCGGTGACGGTTTCAATCTCCTTTTACGGGCGTGGCGTCTACGACGCAGTATGACTGACATTCCGGACCGCGTCCCGACCACCTGCCCGTCGTGCTCGCCGGACCTCGAGACGGTCCACGAGGTGCTGACGACGAGCGAGGGTGGCGGGACGGTCACCGTCCGCTGTAGCGAGTGTGGCCACGTCCACAAGGTCCAGCCCGAAAGCGAACCCGAGGTGACCCTCGACGTCGTCGTCTCCCAGGAGGGGGAGTCGTTCACCGCGAACGTCACCGTCCCGGCCGAAGAGGAACTCGAGGTCGGCGACGAGTTCATCCTCGAGACCGACGAGGTGCTCTCGACGGTTCGTGTCACCAGCCTCGAACTCGGCGAACAACGTCGCAGGGAGGAAGCCGACGCCGAGGACGTCGAGACCGTCTGGAGCCGCGAGGTCGACAACGTCGCGGTCAACGTCACCGTCCACCCGCAGGACGGCTCGAGAGACGACAGTCGCTCGATTACCGTCTACGTCCCCGGCGACTACGAGTTCGAGGTCGGCGCGGTCGAGAGCTTCGGCGACGACGAGTTCGAAATCGACGCCGTCGTCGTCCGCGACGACGCCTCCGGCTATCGGCGGGACCGGTTCGATGTCGAGGGCGACGTCGCCTTCGCCAAGGACCTCAAACGCGTCTACGCCTACGACGAAACGACGAGCGCCTGGTCGGCCTGGTAGTCACCTGGTCGGCCTGGTAATCTTTTGTCTCGAGCGTGTACACTCGAGCATGTTCGACCGGTTCGGCACCGACGACGACGGCGACTACGAGAGCGCTCGCGAGCGGATGGCTCAGACCGTCGCGTCACACGTCGACGACGACCGCGTCGTGGCCGCTCTCGAATCCGTCCCGCGCCACGCGTTCGTTCCGTCCGACCGGCGGGCCAGCGCCTACGACGATCGGCCGCTACCGATCGGCGACGGACAGACGATCAGCGCGCCGCACATGGTCGCGATCATGGCCGATCGACTCCCCCTCGAGGCCAGCGATCGGGTCCTCGAGATCGGTACCGGCTGTGGCTACCACGCGGCCGTGACGGCCGAACTCGTCGGCCCGGAGAACGTCTACAGCGTCGAGTACAGCGAGGATCTCGCGGAGCGAGCCCGCGAGACGCTCGCCGAGATCGACTACGGCGACGTCTCGGTCCGCGTCGGGGACGGTCGGGACGGCTGGGACGAACACGCTCCCTACGACGCGGCGTACGCCACCTGCGCGGCCGCCGAGTTTCCGGACCCGGTCGTCGAACAGGTCCGACCTGTCGGCGAACTGCTCGCGCCGATCGGAACCGGCCGTCAGACGCTGGTGAAAGCCACGAAGCGAGCGGACGGCACCCTCGAGCGTAGCGACCACGGCGGCGTCAGGTTCGTCCAGATGCGTGGCTGACGACGACGTTCACGAGCGATACTCACGCGGACGCGAGTAGCATCCTCGAGCGGCGTCCCCGTCGGGCGAAATCGGGCAGGTTCGAGCAAGCGCGCCATTCATATCCGCCGAGCGGATACCCCGAGTATGGACCCTGCGGTGTTGCGAGCGGATATGGTCGACGGCCTCGAGTCCCCGCCCAGAGACGTCCTCTCCGACGACGCCGTCGCCACCGCCATGTGTACGGTCCCCCGCCACGAGTTCGTCGGCGACGAGCGGACGGCGTACGCCGACCGCGACCACGACGTCCTCGGGACTCGCGCCCTCGCTCCGAGCACGGTCGCCCGGCTGTTCCAGCCCCTGGAACTCGGAGACGGCGACGACGTGTTGATCGTCGGTGCGGGCGTCGGCTACACCGCCGCGCTCGCCGCCGAACTCGCCGGCGAGTGTAACGTTCATGCCGTCGATATCGCCCGCCCGCTCGTCTTCGAAGCCAGAGAGAACCTCGCCGAGGCCGGCTACGAGGGCGTCCTCGTCGACTGTCGAAACGGTGCCGACGGACTGCCGGAGTACGCGCCGTTCGACCGCATCTTGCTCGAGGCCGCCGCGGTCAGCCCGCCGTCCGCGCTGCTCGAGCAGCTGAACGACGGTGGCAAACTCGTCTATCCCAGGGGGGCAAAGCGCCAGTACCTCGAATCGGTGTCGACCGACGGAAAACGGGATCGCTTCGGTGCGGTCTCGTTCGACCCGGTGCTGGTCGACGGCGAACAGCCGGGAGCCGTCGAACGCAACCGAATGGCTCGCGAGGATCGCGAACACGCCCGCCGGAACGCCCAGTCACGACGCGGCTGGGAGCGGGAGTGGATCGAGTGGGAGACGTCTCTGAAGAGGTAGTGTACGGAAAGTGGGGGTGGGGGATTGGGGGTGGCGACAGTCTAACGCAGATCGCCAATCATTCGTACTGCCCGACGGGGATTAAATATGGCTTCTATCTGTTTAGAGTGTTCCTCAATCCAAGTCTAATTAATTAGAATCAGTGTCGAACACCAGTTCCACGAGTCCGCGCTCGGCCGCCCGAAGGTGATAGTGATACGTCGGCGGCGATATCTCGAGCGTTTCGGCGAGGTCCTCGCCGGTGCTCTCGCGGGGCCACTCGAAGAACCCGCTGTAGTGTGCCGCCTGGAGCGCTTCGAACTGTTTGCCGGTTACTCGGTCCTCGAGACGCGCGTCGAGTCGGCCGACGGTCCCGGTACTGGTCGTCTCCCGGCGGGCGACCAGTTTCGTCTCCGGGTGGACGTCCCTGATGGACTCGATCAGCGACCGGGCCTCGACCTGCTGTGGCAGTTCGAGAACGACCGTCGAGACGCCGTCCTCGGCGGTCACGTCGCGAACGTGGACGTCGTACGTGCGCAACACGTCCAGAAACGGCGAGGACCCGATCGTCACCTCGTACAGGCACTCGTCGTCCCCGTCGGAGACGACGGACGTCGTCTCGATCGACGCCTGCTCCTCGAGATCGGTCACCGCCGCCGACGACGGAGCGCCGACGAACGCCACCACGTTATCGCCTCTGTCGATCAGTCCCTCGAGCGTGATCGACGCTCCGGTGGCCGTCGAGAGTCGGTTGAACAGAAATCGCGAGTCCCGACACTCGAGTTCGATCTCGAGGCGGCTGTCGGTGAGCATCGCTCGCGTCCGTTCGACGGTGCCGATCGCGTGGCCGATCGTCTCTCCCAGTTCGGCGAACACCTCGCGTTCGCCCTCGCCGATCGAATCCACGCCACTGACGTGGACGAGCAACACCCCGTATCGCCGTTCGTCGTCGACGAGCGGGACCGCCAGAACCGTCTGATAGCCGTAGGTCAGCGCCTCCGTCCGCCGGCGATCCCAGCCGTCGGCCTCCAGGACGTCCTGGACGATCCGTACGTCCTCGGTCTCGAGCGTCTCACGGATCAGCGACGTCTCCGGTGCCCGCTCACCGTCGGCCCGGATCTGATCGACGTACGTCGCGTCGACCCCGGCCCACTCCGACGGCTCGGGCGGTTCGTCCTCGGTCGTGGCGACCCAGGCGAATCGGTACCGCTCCGTATCGGCGAGTCGGTCACAGACCGTTCGTTCGATCTCGACTCTGGTCGAAGCCCGGGTGACGCCGTGGTTGATCTCGCGAATGATCTCGTTGATGTGGTTCAGGCGAGTCAGTTCCTCGTTTTGCTGGGCGAGCGTTCTGTCGTGTTCTCGAACGAGTTCTTCGCGCTCTGCGCGATCCAGTGCGGCCTCGGTGTTCGCCGCCAGGATGTGCAACAGCTCCGTCATCGTCTCGTCGAACCCGTCACCGTCTTCGGTTCCGGCGACCAACACGCCGTGTGAGCCAAGCGGCACGATCAACTCGCTCCGACAGAGCGAGGCCGTCGCGATGCCGTCAGCGTGTGTCAGATCGTCGTAGTAGACGGTTTCACCGGCCGAGAACGCGTTCCAGACGTTGCCCTCTCCGCGTTCGAACGTCGACGTCGAATCGACGAGTTTCCGCGCTGAGCCGGACGACGACGCGTGCTCGAGTACGCCGTCAGTGGGGTCGAAGACGTACGTCGTTGCGACGGCCACGTCGAGAATGTCCGCGGCGTTGTCGACCGTCTCCCGGTAGATTTCGGCTTTCGTTCCGGCGCGCATCAGGTTCCGGGTCGTCTCGTGTAACGTCGCGAGCGTCCGCTCGTACCGTCGCTTGTTCTCCCGGAGTGCGACCTCCGTCCGATACTGTGAGACGGCGTTCGTAATCTGATTCGCGAGCAGCGCGTACTGTTCGTTTCCGGTCCCCTTCTGGAGGTACTGGGTCACGCCGGCGGCGATCGCCTCGCTCGCGACCTCTTCTGACCCCCTCCCGGTAAAGAGAATAAACGGTAACTCCGGATCCTTCGAACGAATCCGCTCGAGCAGTTCGATCCCGCTTTGCTCGGGCATTTCGTAGTCGCTGACGATGCAGTCTATCTCCCGGTCGTCGAACGTCTCGAGTGCCTCTGGGGCGCTCGTCGCCGGCTCCGCGACGATCGCGTCGTGTTCGCGCTCGAGCATCTCGCCGGCGAGTTCCGCGAACCCGGGTTCGTTGTCGACGACGAGGGTAGTGATCGGTTGTGACATGAGTTCGGTGAATCGATCGTCTCCGTGCTGGCGTCCTGATAGCTCCGACTCCTTAGACGTACTAAAGAATTAGTGGTTGATGTCGTTTGGACCTAAATGATTACACCGTGAGCCCGATTTCGTCTCGACCCTGGTCGGCATCGCGGAGCGAATCGGATCGGAACTGGTCGCACTCGCCGTCGATTGAAGATAGTCGATGCCGTCGAACGGGTGGACGGATTTGGGTCGCTCTGGGCCAGTCCGTATCTGGTTTCCGGATCCAGCGCAGCCGTTCGTGACCGGTCGAAATCGATCGATCAGCGGTTCACTCACGGCAGATAGTGACGACTGCACCGAGTGATACGGTTTGCTGTACGTCGTTACCGGAGCGACCGGGCGCCGTCCCGCGGTCGCTCCGATGAACAGTTACAGCAATCCGTATGAATCACCCATTGTCGCTACGTCTAGCGATCAGGAGTGTAAATCGTTTCAGCTGTTACTATATCGGTGCCGAGAGTGAAGATCTAAACGACCCCCACATATAATTATGAGGAACCCACTCGTCTGAGTGATCGGTCAATGACGAGCGCAGCACAGTCGATGACGTTTTTCATGCTGATCTGTGCCGTGCCGATCGCCGGAGTCGCGGTTTACGCGTTTCGAAAGCGAGCGGAGCCGGGGGCTCGAGGGTTCGCGCTGTGTGAACTCGGAATGGCCGGCTGGTCGATCCAGCTGGCGTTGATCACGTGGCCGACACAGGTCATGCCGGTGTTCGTGAACACGACGATTCGACACCTGTTCCAGTTGCTCGTCATCTTTGGCTGGCCGTTGCTCGTCTGGGAATATACCAGACGGGACCGGGTATCGCTGAAGCGATCGTCGATCCTCGCACTGTTGATCATCCCCGCTGTGACCGTCGTACTGACCGCGACGAACCCGTGGCACCACCTGGTGCTCACAGCGGAGACGCCGGCGAATCCGGCCGGTATCAGCGAACTCGTCCTCGGGCCGTGGTACATCGTCCACATCGGGTTCGCGGTGGCGATGGTGATGGTCCCCGCCGGACTCCTCGCACAGGACCTCCGCTCGGCCGTCGGGGATCACCGCAACCAGCTATTGTTGCTCCTCGGCGGGTGGGCCATCGGCTTTCCGGGCGCGCTCAACACGCACCTGTTCAGAAACGTCGAGGCGATTCCGCCGTACGTCGACCTGACGCCCCTGCTGTTTCTCGTCACGACCGTCCTCTGGGGGCTCGCGCTGTTTCGCTACCAGCTGTTCGCGCTCGCGCCGGTCAGCCGGCGGAAAGCCGTCGAGACGATGCCCGACGCGTTGCTCTCCGTCGACACCGAGGGAACCATCGTCGACGTCAATCCGGCGGCCAGAACGCTGTTCGACGTCGACGGCGACCCGATCGGCGACGACCTCGAGTCGGTCTGCAGCGAGTATCCGAGGGTTCTCGAGCAGTACGAACGGGGTCACACGAGCGGAACGGAGATCGCAATCGGGGCGAACGAGCGCACGAGACACTTCTCGATGGACGTCCGGCCGATCGAGCAGGGTGGGGCCGACACCGGGTCGCTGCTGGTGTTGCGCGACATCACCGAACTCAAAGAGCGAGAACAGGAACTCGACTTGCTCAAGCAGGTGCTCTCTCGGGTGTTTCGTCACAACATCAGAAACGAGTTGACGATCCTCCGCGGGCACGCGGAGATGATCCAGCACCAGGCGGACGACGGCGACGTCGACGACCACGTCGGCGAAATCGTGGCGAACACCGATCGTATCCTGCGACACAGCGAGAAAGCGAAAGAACTCGAGGCGATAATCGACGTCGACAGAACCCTCGAGTCCGTCCGGATCGAGTCGCTCGTCCGCCGGCACGCACAGCCGTACGCTACCGGCCACCGATCCGTCGACATCGACACCGACGTCCCGTCGGAGCTTACGGCCGTCGCCCACCCGAGTATCGGCAGAGCGCTCGACGAACTCGTCCAGAACGCGATCGTCCACCACGAAAACGGGGCGGAGTCGGTCCGGGTCGTCATCCGGGCGCGATCGACGAACGGTTCGGTCGAACTCGTCGTCGCGGACAACGGCCCCGGAACAGACCCGTACGAGATCGAAACGCTTCACGCCGGCGAGGAGACCGACCTCAAACACGGGTCGGGAATCGGCCTCTGGATGGTCGACCTCATCGTCCGGAAATCCGGCGGTTCGCTGACGATCGACGACGACCCCGACCTCGGCGGAACGCGGACTCGCATCGAGCTTCCGACGGAAGGTGCGGTCAGTCGCGGGACGGGTCCGGCTCCGGACTCGTGACGAACTCGAGTAGCTCGTCGGGATCGGCGTCAAGTCCCTGTCGGGCGAAGAAACTCGCGACGTTCTCGCAGTCTCGCTCGAGGAAGTCCCGGCTGTTAGGGTGGTGGACGGTAACGGCCTGGCCGACGTCGATGATCACGAGCTGGCCCTCGTCGAAGACGACGTTGTACTCGCTCAAGTCGCCGTGGACGATTCCGGCGGCGTAGAGCCGGCGCATGTACTCGCGCATGACCCCGTAGGCGGTCTCGGGGTTCTCGATGTGGACCTCGCCGAGCCGTCGCGCGCGGCCCTCCTCGTTGCCGATGTACTCCATCACGAGAACGTTGCGCTCGGCGGCGATCGGCTCCGGAACGCGGACGCCGGCCTTTCTCGCACGATCGAGGTTCGCCAGTTCCTTTTTCGTCCAGGCGAGCACGACGTCTTTTTTCTTCCCGCCTAACCCCTCGAACCGGGGGTCGCCCTCGAGGTAGTCACGCATCTGCCGGAAGTTCGAGGCGTTGATCCGGTAGACCTTGACGGCGACCTCGCGGTCGTCGCCGAGCGCGTGGTAGACGTTCGCCTCCTTGCCCGTCGAGAGGGGGCCACCGAAGGCCTCGACGTAGCCGTCCTGAACCAGTTTGTACAGCGCGGCGAACGTCGCGTCGTCGAACACCGACTGCTCGACTTTGAACTGGTCGGCGTCTTTGATGCGCTCTTCGAACTGCTCGAACTCGCGGTCGCGCTTGCGGGCGATCCGGTCGGCTTCCGTATCCGAGACGTCGATCTCCTCCCACTCGTCGCCCGGGGTTTCGACCTCCTCGAGATCGACCAGCCCGTACTCGGCTTCCTGTCCCATCTACTCGTCGCTACGTGGTGGGTGCGGGTAAAGACTGGGTATCGCCCGGTTCGCCCCCGGCGAGGCGTCGGGATCGGTCCAAGCGGAGTACGCACTCGAGCGGAACGGACTTTTGCCGCCGCCCGTCGTACCATCCGTATGGACCGACTGGACGACCGACGGTCGACGGCGGGGGAGTCGCGATGACGAGCTACGACGTGACCCTCGAGTGGCCCGACGGCCGAACCGATTCCGTCGCGGTCGACCCACGGGAGACGGTCCTCGACGTGGCCCTGCGCGAGGGGATCCGGTTGCCCGCCGACTGCCGGAAGGGGACCTGTACGACGTGCGTGGGTCGAGTGGTCGCAGTCGAGGAGGACGCTCCCGACGAGCCCGAGGCGAACGAACCGGTCGACGCAGCCGAAGCGTTCGACTACCGTCGCCAGCCCCGGGCGCTCACGGCCGCCGAACGGGCGGACGGCTACGTGCTTCTGTGTATCGCGGTCCCTCGAGCCGACTGTCGGGTCGCGGTCGGGCCGATGATCCGCGCTGAAGTCGGCGACAGTCCGTGGGGGTAGCGCTCGCGTCGGCGAACGGGGACAGTGCTCGCGTCGGCGAACGACGGTAACGTTAACGGGGTCACGGCGTAACCCTCGAGCAACGAATGTCTCTCGCCGACGAGGACGCCGAGGAAAACCCGTACCTCCGAGATCCGCAAACGGAGTTCGAATCCGCCGACCAGCTTTCCGAAGCGGAGGCCATAGAGCAGGTCGAACTGCTCCGCGAGGCGGTCCGCGAACACGACCGCCGGTACTACGTCGAGAACGACCCGATAATCGCCGACCGAACGTACGACGCGCTGTTCGCTCGGCTGCAGGAACTCGAAGCGACCTTCGACCTCACGCATCCGGACAGCCCCACCCGAAGCGTCGGCGGCGAGCCCCTCGAGGAGTTCGAGACGGTCGAACACGTCGCGCCATTGCTGTCGATCGACCAGAGCGGCGACGCCGACGACGTTCGCGAGTTCGACGAGCGCGTCCGTCGCGAGTTGCGCGCCGGCGGGGACGCGAACGAACGTGGCGACGGGCACGCAGACGACCTCGAGTACGTCTGTGAGCCTAAATTCGACGGCGTCTCGATGGAGTTCGTCTACGAGGACGGCAGCCTCGAGCGGGCGGTCACCCGCGGTGACGGCCGCGAGGGCGACGACGTCACCCGAAACGCCCGGACGATCGGCTCCGTTCCCCAGCGTCTCCACGGCGACTATCCCGACTTTCTCGCGGTCCGCGGCGAGGTCTACATGCCCAAAGACGACTTCCAGGCACACAACCGCGAGCGGATCGAACGCGGCGAGGAGCCGTTCGCCAACCCCCGGAACGCGACCGCAGGGACGATCCGCCAGCTCGATCCAACCGTCGTCGCCGACCGTCCGCTCGAGGTCTTCTTCTTCGACGTACTGGAAGCCAGCGACCTCGAGGAGAGCCACCGCGCGGAACTCGAGCGCTTCCCCGAGTGGGGACTGCGCGTCAACGACCGGGTGGAGGTTGCCGACGGCGCGGACGACCGATCACCCATCGAGGAGGCGATCGACTACCGCGACCGGCTGCTCGAGGCCCGCGACGACCTGAACTACGAGATCGACGGCGTCGTGATCAAAGTCGACGACCGCGAGGCCCGCGAGCAACTGGGTCGAACCGCCAGACACGACCGCTACGCGTTCGCCTACAAGTTCCCCGCCCGCGCGGAGGTGACGCCGATCGTCGACGTCGCGGTCCAGATCGGCCGCACGGGTCGGGTGACGCCGGTCGCCTTGCTCGAGCCGGTCGACGTCGGCGGCGTCACCGTCTCGCGGGCGAGCCTGCACAATCCCGAAGAGATCGCCGAGAAGAACGTCGACGTCGGCGACACGGTCCGCGTCCAGCGAGCCGGCGACGTCATTCCCTACGTCGAGGAGGTCGTCGAGAAGGGGGCGGAGAACGAACCCGGGAGCCACTACGAACTTCCCGACAGCTGCCCGGTCTGTGAGAGCGCGATCGAACGCGACGGGCCGATGGCGTTCTGTACGGGCGGGCTGGCCTGTGACGCTCAGCTTCGCCGATCGATCGAGTACTACGCGAGCGACGACGGTCTCGACCTCGAGGGGTTAGGCGAGAAGACCGTCCGCCAGCTCGTCGACGAGGGATTGCTCGGCTCCATCGCGGACCTCTACGAACTCGAGCGCGCGGATCTCGTCGAACTCGAGGGCTGGGGCGAGACGAGTGCCGAGAACCTGCTCGCCGAAGTCGATTCGGCTCGCGAACCGCCGCTTCCCGACTTCGTCTCGGCGCTCGGTGTCCCTCACGTCGGTCCGGCGACGGCCCGCGAACTCGCCCGCGAATTCGGGACCTTCGAGGACGTTCGGGAGGCTGCCGAGTGCGACCCCGAACGGCTCGAGGGCGTCGACGACGTGGGCGAGACGGTCGCCGAGACGATCCACGACTTTTTCGCGAGCGAGTCCAACGCCGACGCGGTCGACGACGTGCTCGCACACGTTTCACCACGGGAAGCCGACGTCGAGGACGGCGGCGACGAACTCGAGGGACAGACGTTCGTCTTCACGGGCTCGCTCGAGGGCGTTACCCGCAGTGAGGCCCAAGAGACCGTCGAAGCCCACGGTGGCAACGCGACCTCGAGCGTCTCGGGCAACACGGACTACCTCGTCGTCGGCGAGAATCCCGGCCAAACGAAACGCGACGACGCCGAGGCCAACGACGTCCCGATCGTCGACGAGGCGGAGTTTCGGGAGCTACTCGCCGAGCGCGGGATCGGCCTCGAGTAGTAACGACTTGTGATCGGTTTCCTCCCGCTTGCCGACAGAGTGAGGCGGACTGTAGTGAGAGTCGTTGGCGGTAAGAGTAAGCCGTCTGTGGTCCCATCGGGACCGGGTTTTGACGACATCAAGAATTGTGGTCGATCCACGTACAGAATTCGTCGAACTCGTTTGCACCCGCGCTCTTGGCGATGTTTCTGAGGGTCCCCGTTCGAAGTTCGTCGTGTAACGGAACTGTAACTCGCCTCCTGTCGTCATCGTTGGTCGGATGTTCGTAGTACAACTGAGCGTGATCTCCGGATGTTCGACGCCACTCGAACCCGCCAGCGTTGACCAGAACCTTCACAACCTCGCGACCGGAAAACGATCGGCGAGCCATCCTACTCGAGGACGTCCGGCGGTTCGCTTTCACCGGTCGTGTTCTCCGCGGGTTCGATCTCCAGTCCGCGGAGTTCCTCGTCGGTCGGCGCTCTACCGCTCCCGTCTCGGTGGAGTGTGACTGCGTCATCGAGATTTTTTAGTGCAGCCGTTCGAGTCGGTCCCTGACTCGTGACACCCGTTTCCACGTCCGTCGCGATCCACCAATCGCCCTCACGCCACAGATGGATCTCGTCCTCGTGACTGGCTCCATCGCTCGCCGAACTGGCCATTCTACTCGTACGTTGGGTGACGAATCGCATAAACGTTCGGCTCCCCGTCCAAGATTAGGTCCAATCGAACAGAACAGGTGGCGAGACAGAGGTATGGGCCTCTGTCCGTCGATGGCGTGGGAGGGGGACGGTTGCGGTCCGGCCGGTCCATCGGGACACCGATTTGAACGCGAATCGCTACCAAACGGCGTCAGCGAAGACGCCTGCAGCCACAACGTGTGTAGGGACCAGCCTTACGCGTCGGACCTACTAACAGCTAGACGAGTCCCCATGACCGAGTACACACTCGACGAGCCGGTGAACATCCTGCTCGTCGAAGACAATCCGGGCGATGTTCGCCTCACGCAGGAAGCGTTCAAATCGACGGACAGCGAGATCGAGTTTCACACCGTTACCGACGGGGCGAAGGCGACGGAATGCGTTCACGTCCACCAGGACAGTGAGTCGAGCACCGACATCGACATCATCCTGCTGGATCTGAACCTGCCCCGCGTCGACGGCTTCTCGTTCCTCGAGACGCTCAAAAACGAACTCGACTACCCGCCACCGCCGGTGCTCGTCCTCTCGAGTTCGGAGAGCGAGTCCGACATCGTCGAGAGTTACGAACAGGCCGCAAACGCCTACCTCACCAAACCCAAAAGCCCCGAGGAGTTCGATTCGATGGCACAGGCGATCGAAGACTTCTGGATCGAGTCGGCGCGACATCCGCCGGCACCGACGGAGACGACCGGGTAAACAGCCTCGAGCGCGGTGGCCAGAGATCTTTTAGAGGTCCGTCCGGTCGAACCGAATGATCGCGATCGCCATCGGGACGACGATCCAGAACAGCAACACCACGAGCGCGAACCAGTCGGTCAGGTAGAACGGAACGGTGTCGAACATCGCCTCGAGGGCGGCGACGGTCTGGTCGTCCATCTCCGCAACGGACGTTGCAAGCGAGAGGACCGTCGCGTAGGCCGTTCCGGGGTCGAGACTCTGGAAGAAGAGGACGACCTGGGCCATCGTCTCGTTGTCCGGGAGATAGTCGAAGATCATCAGCAGATAGATCGCCGTAACGATGGTATCCCAGATGATGTAAAACAGGACGAAGATCCCGAAGATCGCCGCGCCGGCGATCGTCGTCGACCGGGTCATCGACGACGCCGCGATCGCGAGGCTCGTGTAGGCGACCCCATAGAGGATCGACACCACGAGCAAGCCGAGGTAATCGCCGACGTCGAAACTCCCGATCAACGCGGCGACGACGACGGCCGCGAGCGCGAAGCCGACGGTCAGCGAGACGGCGAGGACGGCGGATCGGCCGATGAGCTTGCCGATGAGGACGTCCGTTCGCGAGTGAGGCAAGGAGAGCAGGATTTTGATGCTGCCGGATTCGCGTTCGCCGGCGACCGACTTCCAGCCGAGTATCAACGCGATCAACGGGATCACGAGTTGCGTAAGACCCCTTACCTGATCGATGAGGACGACCGTGGTCGCGCCTTCCGCCGCGATGAGATCGCCCTCGAAATAAGAGATGATGCCCGTGGACGCGACGAGAAGCGTGAAAAAGAAGATGCTCAGCCCCCAGAACACCCACGAGCGAAACGAGTCCTGAAAGTCCTTTTTCGCGATCGCACGGATGCTCTCGAGGTTGATCGAACTCGAGGGCGAACCCGACGCGGTGGTCGTTCCGGTTTCGGTGCTCATCGGGCCGTCACCTCCCGATCCGCCGTGTACGACTGGAAGACGTCGTCGAGCGAGGCTTCGGTCGTCGAGAAGTCCTCGACCTCGATACCCCGTTCTTCCAGTTCGCCCAGCACGGCCGTCTTCGAGCCGTCGACCTGGACGACTATCCGGGGCGGGTTCTCGCCCTCGACGACGGCGTCGGAGACGTCGGGGAGCGAACGGACCGCGTGGAGGGCGTCGTCCTCGATCCGATCGACGGTGATCCGGAGGCTCTCTCCGTCCGTGACGGAGTCGCGAAGTCCCTCTACGGAGTCGATTGCGACCATCTCGCCGTCGCGGAGAATGCCGACGCGGTCACAGACCGCCTCGACTTGCTCCATGATGTGACTCGAAAAGAAGACGGTCGCTCCTCGCTCGTTTTCCTGCGTGACGATCCGGCGCATTTCGCGTGCGCCGTTCGGATCGAGACCCGTCGATGGCTCGTCCAGAATCAGCAGGTCGGGTTCGCCCACGAGCGCCATCGCGAGCATCAACCGCTGGGACATCCCTTTGGAGTAGCCGCCGGCCTTCGTATCGATGGCGTCGAGCAGGCCGACGCGCTTGAGGAGCGCTTCCGGATCGTCCCTGGTATTTTTCGACTCGATCGCGAACTCGAGGTGCTCGCGAGCGGTGAGCCGATCGTAGGGTTCGACGCCTTCCGGGAGGACGCCGGTCCGGGCGCGAATGTCGCGGCTGTGCGTCTGGGCGTCCATTCCCAATACCTCGACGTGGCCGGCCGTCGGCCGGATGAAATCGAGGAGCAGGTTGATCGTCGTCGACTTCCCGGCCCCGTTCGGACCGAGGAATCCGAACACTTCGCCCTCCTGGACCTCGAAAGAGAGCTCCGAGAGCGCGAGGGTCTGACCGTACGATTTGGTCAGGCTGTCGACTGTGATAGCGGGCATGGCTGTGAGCACACGCCGTTTCCCGATAAGGTTTGTCACTCGCGATCGATAATATACGGAGAGAAATGGGAGGAAAGAACGACGTGCGGAGTGAAACGGGGGCAGGGACGATGTGCGGGGGCAGGACGATGTGCGGGGGAACCGGGAGGAAAGAACGGTGTGGGGGGAACTGGGAGGAAAGAACGGTGTGGGGGGAACTGGGAGGAAAGAACGGGTCGTCTAGATCGGATCGTCCGGATCGAACTGGGTTTCGGTTCGATTCGCCTCGGTGGCATACCGCTCCCGACGGTCCTCGTCTCGAACCGCCTCGAGGTCGTCCTCGGGAACCTCGACGGCCGCGGTAACCGGCGAGCCGTTTCGAAGCGACGCCGTCGATCGTTCCCGGTGGAGATACCGCGATCCGTCGGCGGTCGCGTAGACGATCGTCACGACGTTTCGATCGCCGAACTCGCGTTCGACGAGCCAGCACTGTTCCGTCGATCCGGACGAACTGCTATCGTTCATGGCCGGGTGTAGGAGGGCTGGCCCCGAGAATGTCACGCTCGTTCCGAGTTCGAAAGCGTCACGCGGAGATGGGTGACCACACACGAACTGTCCGAGAATATGTGAACCAAACATTCAATTACCGAGACGACTCACTGTGTGCTATGTCCACTTCCGTTGGTACAGCACTGATAACCGAAAGCTCGGAGGAGAATCCGGGTGAACGGGCAGCGACGGAGGCACTGGCACAACTTTCGGGGGAACGGGTGGACTTCTGCCAGGTCTTCTGTCCCGTCGAATACGACTTCGATCGGGTTCTGTCGGGGGTCCGGCGCGTCGTCGGCCCCGACACGAAAGTGATCGGCTGCTCGGCGAACGGCTCGTTTACGGAGGATGCCGTCGGAAACGGCGTCGCGGTCGGACTCGTCTCGAGCGAGACGCTCTCGTTTTACACCGGTCTGGGGACCGGCCTTCGGGAGAACGCCGCTCGAGCGGTCCGGGAGGCCGTCGGCGATCTGCCCGAGCGAGTCGACGAACACCCCTACGCGGCGGCGATCACCTTACACGACGGGCTCAGCGGCGTCGGGGAGAAACTGGCCCTGATCTGCCAGCAGAAACTCGGGCCCGAAGTGTCCATCGCGGGCGGCTCCGCGGCCGACGATCACCGCCTCGAGGCGACGTACGTCTTTCACGACGGCGACGTCGTCGAAGACGGCATCGTCTTGGCGTTGATCGGAGCGGAGAACCGCCCGGTCGTCTCGGTCGCACACGGTCACGAGCCGCTCTCGGAGCCGGTCGAGGTGACGCGTGCGGACGGACCGACCGTCTACGAACTCGACGGCGAGCCGGCGTTCGAGGTCTGGAAGGACGCCGTTCGCGAAACCGTCCGCGAGGAGTTCGACGTCGACATCGACGAACTCGACGCGAATTCGACGCTCCTCCAGGAGATCCTCTGTGAGTTCGAGTTCGGTATCAACCAGGGCGATCAGTACAAGATGCGCTGGCCCTGGATCGAAGACGAGGCGGGGGCGATGCAGTTTACCGTCGACATTCCGGAGGGAACGTTCCTGCGGGTGATGCACGGACGGCCCGACGACCAGATCGAATCCGCCGGCGAGACGATCCGGCGAGCGCTCGAGGACGCGGGCGACGTTCCCATGGCCGGCGGCTTCATTTACGACTGTGCGTGTCGCGGAATCGTGCTCGGAGACGAGTTCGAAACCGCGGTCGAAGAGATGGCGGGTGAACTCTCCGGGCCGTTCGTCGGATTCGAAACGTACGGCGAAGTCTGTATGGGTCCGGGACAGTTCAGCGGCTATCACAACACGACGACCGTCGCCCTCCTGCTCCCCGAGTGATGGATCACGACGAACTCGTCTCGACGTTCGGCCAGACGGTCGGCGTCGAAAAAGCGCGCTCGCTGGTCGACGATGCCCTCGAGGACCTCGGGATCGATCGGGCGGAGACGTACTCGAGTCACGAGGTCGCCGACATCTGCGAGACGATCCGTCGGAACACCGACGGCTACCTCGAGATCGTCGCGAGCGAGATACGGGTGCGCGAGAAAGCCCAGCGCCGGTTCGACGCCCTGCTCGAGGAGATCTCCGACCCCGTGGTGACGGTGTCGTTTAACCAATCGTCGCCGGTCGTCACCGCGATCAATCCGGCGTTCGAGGAGACGTTCGGCTACGGAACGGAGGTGATCGGGGAGTCGCTACCGGAGTTGATCGTGCCCGAACGGGCGCGAGCCGATCCGATCGATCTCTGGTTCCGATCGGACGAGAACGGAACGGAGATCGATCGACTAACCGCGGACGGCGAACGGCGGACGTTCATCTTCCAGTCGGTCGTCGTCTCGAGTTTCGACGGCGAGATCGAGGGCTATGGAATCTACACGGACATCACCGAGCGCAAGCGCCGCGAACGGACACTCGAGCGCCAGAACGAACAGCTCGAGCGATTCGTCAGCGTCGTTTCACACGACCTTCGAAACCCTCTGACCGTCGCCCAGGGAAACGCCGAACTCGCCGCCGAACTCAGTTCGGATCCGGAGGTCGGCGAGCGCCTCGAGGGCGTCATCGCCGCACAGGAACGGATGGGGACTCTCATCGACGATCTGCTGACGCTGGCCAGCCAGGGGAAGATCGTCGACGACCCCTGTCCAGTCCGACTCGAGGCCGTCGTCTCGAGGAGCTGGCAGTACGTCGAAACGTCGGCCGCGGAACTCGAGGTGGACGTTCCCGACGGGTTGCGGATTCAGGCCGACGGCGAACGGCTCTGTCAACTGTTCGAGAACCTGTTTCGGAACGCGATCGAACACGGACGCGCCGACGCTCCGGCGGGCGAACCCGCCGACGTCACCGTTCGGGTCGAATGGGAGGAAGGCGTCCTGTTCGTCGAGGACGACGGTCCCGGTATTCCGCCGGACAAACGAGAGGAGGTCTTCGATCACGGGTACACGACCTCGGCGGAGGGAACCGGGTTCGGCCTCGCGATCGTCGAGGCGATCGTGGACGCCCACGGGTGGGCGATCGACGTCGACGAGGGACGGACCGGCGGTGCGAGATTTGCGATTCGCGGGATCTCCGTCGGCGATCGGTAACTGGCCCGTACGTACTTGTCCGTCGGCGATCGATAACTGGCCCGTACGTACTTGTCCGTCGGCGATCGATCCAGTACCGAATCCATGAACTGGGGCGACCGCGTCGACCGGTTGCTGTACGACGGCGAACGGGTCGAGTGTCGCGTCGAACTGGGAAACGGCGAGTTCGTCGTCACGACACATCGGGTGCTCGCGTTCACCCCTCGCGGCGGCGGCCCGTCCTATCGCCACGCGGATCTGCCGAACGTCGGCGACGTCTCCCTCGAGACCGGCGGGCGGCTCCGCCCGCTCCTGTTTTCGGTCGTCTCGATGGTCCTCGGGACTGGCCTGCTCGCGACGAGCGCGGCCGTCAGCTTCGTCGATCTGGTCGCGCTTCCCGACCTCGAGCCCGACGGGGCACAACCTGCGGCGAACCCGGCCGGAGACGCCGCCAGCGACGTCGTCGGCACCGTCGAGACGGCGCTCGCCCTCGTCGACCTCGCGGTGCTCGCCGTCGGAACCCTCTCGATCGGGATCGGCGTGGCGTTCGCCCTGCTCTACCTTCGGTCGCGTTCACGTCGACTGGTACTCGAGATCCGCGGACAGGACGACATCGAACTGGCCGTCTCGGAGGGCGACGACGCCGGATCGGCCGTCCTTGCACTCGAGGAGGCCCCTCACCTCGGACCGTCGCCCGGTGGGATCGGGACCGGCGGTGGTGGTCTCGGACCCGATGAGAGTATCGACTCGGGGAGCGGCGTCGGTGAGGACGAGTCGATCGGCGGGTTCGACAGCGATCGGGTCGACGACGAGGGCGACGCCGATCGACTCGACTCGGAGCCTGCGGACGCCCGGTTCGAGGGCGACCGCGAGGAGTCAACCTGAAACCCGCCGACGCCCTAGGGCCGCCGATGAACGCAGACGGGGTCCGCGACCGTGCGCGATCGCTGCCGCGCGAGCCCGGCGTCTACCAGTTTCTTGACGGCGACACGACCCTCTACGTCGGAAAGGCCGTCGACATCCGGAGCAGAGTTCGGTCGTACGCCGATCCGCGAAGCGCGCGAATCGGCCGGATGGTCGACCGGGCCGACGACCTCGAGATCGCCGTCACCGACACGGAGACGCAGGCGCTGTTGCTCGAGGCGAACCTGATCAAGCGCCACCAGCCCCGGTACAACGTCCGGCTCAAAGACGACAAGTCCTACCCGATGGTCCAGCTGACCGGCCACGAGGCCCCCCGGATCGAGGTGACTCGCGATCCCGACGGCGAGAGTGGGAAGGGGGCAGGCGGTGGCTCCGGCGCAGCCACCGTCTTCGGGCCGTACACGAACAAGGGGCGAGTCGAGACGGTCGTGAAAGCCCTGCGGGAGACCTACGGCGTGCGGGGCTGTTCCGATCACAAGTACGCGAACCGGGATCGACCCTGCCTCGATTACGAGATGGGGCTCTGTACCGCCCCCTGTACCGGCGAGATCGACCTCGAGAGCTACGGGGAGGACGTCACCGCGGTCGAGCGCTTCCTCGAGGGGGAGACGGGGATCCTGGCCGACCCGCTGCGACGGGAGATGGAGGCCGCCGCGCAGCGTCAGAACTTCGAACGAGCGGCGAACCTGCGGGATCGGCTGGAGACGGTCGAGGCCTTCCACGGCGAGGGCGGCGAAGCCGTTCAGTCGGTCGGTGGCGAGCGGGCCGTCGACGTCCTGGGCGTCACCATCGAGGGCGAGGCGGCGACGGTCGCCCGGCTCCGATCGGAGGACGGCAAACTGGTCGACAGGGAGCGACACGCGCTCGAGGCACCGGGTTCTGGGTCGGTAGGGACACCCGGTTCGGGGGCTGCAGACGCGCCCGGCTCGCAGGCAGCAGAGGGACGCGAATCGGGGACTGCAGACGCACCCGGCTCGCAGCCAGCGGGGGGAGGCGACGGCGAACGCGGCGGCGTTCCCGGGGTCCTCGCGGCGTTTCTCGTCCAGTACTACGCCGAGCGCGAGCTTCCGGACGCGTTGCTCCTGCCGGAGCGCCACGGCGACGAGGAGGTCGCGGCCTGGCTCGAGGCCGAAGGCGTCTCCGTCAGGGTGCCCGGCGCGGGCCGGGAGGCGAAGCTGGTCGAACTCGCCCTGAAAAACGCCCGGCGGAACGTCGGCGGCCGCGACGAGTGCGGCATGCTCGCCGACGCCCTCGAGATCGACGCCGCCCACCGGCTCGAGGGCTTCGACGTGAGCCACGCACAGGGGAAGTCGGCGGTCGGCAGCAACGTGACGTTCGTCGACGGCAGCGCCGAGACCGCCGACTACCGCCGGAAGAAACTGACCGAACAGAACGACGATTACGACAACATGCGGGCGCTACTCGAGTGGCGCGCTCGCCGCGCCGTCGAGGGGCGCGACGACCGGCCGGACCCGGACCTGCTGGTGATCGACGGCGGTGAGGGCCAGCTCGAGGCCGCCAGGGACGCGCTCGCGGACGTCGGCTGGGACGTGCCGGCGGTCGCGCTCGCGAAGGCCGAAGAGCGCGTGATCACCCCCCGACGCGAGTTCGACTGGCCCGACGACGCCCCCCACCTGCACCTCCTCCAGCGCGTTCGCGACGAGGCCCACCGCTTTGCGGTGCAGTACCACCGGACGGTCCGCGACGAGGTGAAGACGGTCCTCGACGACGTGCCAGGCATCGGCCCCGAGACGCGAAAGCGACTGCTCGGACGCTTCGGCAGCGTCGAGAACGTCCGCGAGGCGACCGTCGAGGACCTCACGAGCGTCCCCGGCGTCGGGGAGAAAACCGCCGAGACGATCCACTCGAGGCTGTGACGCGCCGGTCGTCTCGTGAGAAAATATCCGTGATCGAATGCCCGAACGTTCCAACGGTGCGACGCCGCGACAACCGTCAGCGCCCGCTCGTCCGTACCCCCGGCGCGTGCTGGCTCGCGCCGAGCGATCGCGAGGCGCGAGTCGACGCCGCGCGAGGGGGGAGCGACCGCAGGGAGCGACCCGGCTGGGGAGGACGAGGCTACTCCCCGTGTTTCGTGCGAGCAGAGCGCTCGAGCGAACGACGTCTCGACGCCTCGAGCCAATACTTCGAATTTCAAAGTAACGTAGAAGCGTCTCTCTCGGCCCCTCGCTATCTGGTTCGTGCGATTTCATAAGACGACGGATGCGTGAAGCCACAACTGAGCCTCTCGAGCCAATACTTCGACTTTCGAAGTAATGGAGACTAGCGCTTCTACAGCCGATCTTTCTCGAGAAATCCCCACTCGAGTATCTTCGAGTCCTCGGAAAACCCGCCGGCCGTGATCGAGAACTCGAGTCTTCAGTCCGACATCACCAACAATTATTCAAGCTGCCATCGGAAATTATAATAGCCATTACGCAGAATTCTACGATGGAAGTCAGTTCCAACGAGCCGCGGGGGCGTGCGCTGAAACGCCCCGGGTGCAGGAACACCCGAAGCTGGCTTCCAAGCTCATCCGGCTTCGAAAGCCATGTTTGCATTCCTGCTCGCGAGATATAAACGTCTCGCACGACGAGCGTACCGTTCACGACCGAAAAGCGACCGCCAGCCGGCCGAACCGCCGTCTCGAGCGCCCGCGCTCACGTGGACCCGGGTCCCGCTCGAGCCGCCGGAACCCCGTCGATCGCGGACGAATCGAACGGCCGATCGGAGGTCCCGATGACGGGCTGTTTCTGGGCGGACGACCCCTTCGAATCCGTCGATCCTGGCGGGCCCGACGAAGACGGCCCGACGCGGTGTCCGCGCTGTAACACGCCGATCGCCATGGTCTCGAGCATCGGCCCGACGACCCACGTCGCCACTCCCTGTGGCTGTCGGGTCCCCGGCGACGTCCTCGAGCGCGACGGCGACGGAACGTAGCGGACCACTGTCGGTTTTTCCGACGGCCGGCGCTGGGAGTGCCGACTGGCAGCGGTACTCGAGCAGTCGACTATTCATAGGGATTAGCAGGGCAATTCATAGTTTTACTTCAGTTCTCTCTACAGACTGATAGATATGCGGTGATGAATACACAGCGCGAATGTGGCACAGATTGAGGGCGATCTTTGAGAGGTGTGGTTGATCAGTGGAGGTCGTAGATGTCACGCCGTAGATTCAATCTTCCTGCCATCTGCCAGAACCGACGCGCTGAAGACAGCGATTGCGCGTCCTGTCCAGTGAAACAATTATCTCCTCTTCCAGCGTGCTACAAATTGCCATGATAGATGAATTAGTGGTTAAATCGTTCGAGTCACCTGATGAGACAATGACTCTCGAGAATGCGAAAGGTGAATGTGTACAATTGGGAGAGCGGAAGTTCTGGTTGGCAACGGCAGAACCGGGATGGAAGTTCTCCAGAGATAACGGTCCCGATATGGGAACGGAGTGGTGCCCGTCTCCACACCGCCTGTACATGCTCTCTGGACAGATGACTGTTGAAATGGAAAACGGGACCCGGAAAACAATCGAGAAAGGCGATGTCGCCTTGCTTCCACCTGGACACGATGCATGGGTGGAAGGTGACAAACAGGTTGTGTGGTTCGAGGAAGAACTTGACGAATAATCTCTCCTACGAACCCTCCTGTGTCTACGTGCGTTGAATGTTGTAGAACTTATCTACTGTGATTGGCAGAACCATCGATGGTCATTACGCAGATCCACTGATCGGCTGCTTCAGCGTGATTATATTGGAACAAACGGAGTCCGTTTGCTGCATCCATCCTCGATATTCATCACACCGGATTACACGTATCCGTGATCTTCCACACCGAAACGTATGAGAATCGACGCTACCCCCTATCACTTGCTCGAGCACCCGGAACCCACCCACTCACTCGAGGTCGACCCGGCCGCTGGTGGCGCTGTTGAGCCGATCCCGCAGGGCCGCGCTCTCTGCGAGGGGAACCCGAACCGAAAACGAGACGTCGGCTCCGTAATCGGCGTCGAACTCGTGGCCCTCGCTCTCGAGGATGCTCCGAACCGTCCCCGAGTCGTCGTACTCGACGGTGATCGAGAGGGTTTCGTGGGGCCGGCGTTCGACGATCCCAGCCGCGTCGACCGCGTCTTTGACCGCCCGTGAGTACGCCCGTACGAGGCCGCCGACGCCCAGGTTGGTGCCGCCGTAGTAGCGGGTGACGACGACCGCACAGTTCTCGATATCCTGCTGCGTGAGGACGTTCAGCGCCGGCTTTCCGGCCGACCCCGACGGCTCGCCGTCGTCGCTCGAGTACTCCCGCAGGAGGTCGCCGTCGGCGTCGGCCCGCACCCGGTAGGCGGGGACGTTGTGCGTGGCGTCGTCGTACTCGGACTCGATCGCGTCGACGAACGCCTCGGCGGCGTCGACGGAGTCGACCGGCCGGGCGTGACCGATGAATTCGGACCCCTGGACGACGAACTCGGCCGTCGCGGGCTCCTCGAGCGTTCGAAACGAGCGGCTCACGGCCGGTCACCGCGTTCGGATCGCGTCCCGCCGTCACCGCGCGTGTCCGGGTCGTCGACCATAGCGGCGGTAGTTTCGCCGCCGAAAAGAGCGCATCGGTCCGATCCACGCGGAACCGTCGCCGTTTCCCTCGAAGTCGTTACGTCCTTCTCCGGGGCCGTCACACCCAACTCGAGGCTGTCACATCTTTCCCCGAAGCCGTCACGCCTTCCCCCGAAGCCGTCACGCCCTCCCCCGAAGCTATTGGCCTGGGCGTGGTGTTCCGTCCCATGACGCCGGACTCGAGCGAGCCCCCGATTGCGGACGAACTGATCAGCGCCTGTCGGACGACCGTCGGCGACGAACTCCGGAGTATCGCCTACTTCACCGAAGACCGGGTCGACCAGCTGTACCTTCGTGCCGACCTCGAGCAGACGGCCGATTTGGTCGGCTTCGCGGACCACGAGCGGTTCGGATTCCGGTCGCAGTCGGCTTACCGCAACACCGAACTCGGCGAGTACGAGGCGACGATTCGCATGTTCGAGAACGGCTACCTGACGCGGGTGATCCGGGGCGACCACGGCACCTGGGTCACCACGGACGAACTCTCGATCGAACGGTTCGAGGAGCTCACGAGCGCACTCGCGGCGATCCTCGGCGACGCGGATCCGGGCAACGGCGGCTGACGGAGGAAATAGCCGGGCGACGGCGGCCGACCACCCGCTTCCCGGTCACTGAATTTCGATCTTGCGCACGAACTCGAGGTTTCGCAACGCCGTGATGGCTTCGCCCGACAGTTCCTGGTCGGTGATGAGGTAGAGCCGGGGTTCGTCGGTGAACTCCGGATCCTCGCTGATCGTCTGGCGGATCGAGACGTCGTTGTCCGCGAGCGTGCCGGTGACGCCGGCGACGATACCCTTGGACTCCGGATCCGCCACCGCGATCGACAACACGGTGAGGTCGAGAACGGGCGCGAGATCCATCAGACTCGGCACTTGCGAGATGTTCTGGAAGATCCGCCGGAGTTCGGGATCCTCGAGAATGGTGTCGGTCGTCGAGTCGACGACCCGCCGATCCACGTCGATTTCGCGTGCGATTCCCGTGTTCGGAATCTCGATGCCGCCCGAGACGACTCGACCCTCGTCGTTGACGGAGAAGCCGCGCTCGAGTAACAGGCGGATGACCGCCTGCTGGCTCGGCGACCCCTCGAACTTCTCCATGATCTCGTCGAACATTTGCCGGATCTACGGCCCCGTCCGTATAATGGTCGGTGGTTGAGACGGAACCGTCTGACTGACGTTTTTAGGGTGGCGAGTACTACCCCCGCTCATGCGAGCACTTCGCAGCTGTGACTTCTGTGAGGACGACGCCGCCGGGACGTTCGAGGTCCTCCCGGCGGAACTCGAGCCGACGGAGGACGAACAACGCCGCGTCGTCCTCTGTCGCGAGTGCAAAGACCAACTCGAGGCGCTGCTCGAGCCGTTGCTCGCCCGGGCCGGCGCGACGGGCGATCCGTCCACGAGCGGAGGCCGATCGACGCCAGAAAACCTGGGCGGGTCGGCCACGGAAGACCGACGCAGTTCGACGGCGGAAGACCGACGCAGTTCGACGGCGGAAGACCGAAACAGCTCGACGGCGGAAGACCGAAACGGTCCAGAACCGAAACCGAAAGACGACCCGGACGCACCTGAAAGCGAGTCGGGAACCGTCGTCGCCTCCGCAAACGAGACGACGCGGAAACGAGACCGAACGGCGAGCCCGAACGCGACCGTCTCCGAGGGCGAACCCGAACCGAACGCGAAAACGGGAATTACACTCGAGCAAGGCGAGCCGAGTCCGGAACCGGAGGGAACTGGTGAACGCGACGAGTCCAATGGCGCTGGTGAACGCGACGAGCCCAGTTCGAACTCGAGGGAAACAGTCGAACAAGACGACTCCGTGTCGGAGTCAGAGCGACCACCCGAAGAGGGCGAAGGCGGATCGACCCGTCGCTCCGAAGGGGACGAAGGCGCATCGGCCCGACGCTCCGAAGGAGAACAAAACGGATCGACCCACCGTTCCGAATCGGTCGACTCGAACGCCGGTTCTCGACGGGAAACGACGACAGCAACCGACTCGAGGAACGCGAGCAAGCAGACGACGACAGCAACCGACTCGAGGAACGCGAGCAAGCAGACGAGGCCGCGAAGATACGCCAAAGCGGTCCGACTGCTGCAAAATCGGGAGTTTCCGATGGAACGCGGGGCCGTCGAGTCGTTGATCGCCGGCGCGTACGACCTCGAGTCCCACGAAACCGAGGCGATCGTCGATCACGCACTCGAGACCGACGAGTTCGTCGAACGCGGCGGGAAACTCCACCGGTCGTAGCCGACGCCGAGCGGGCTACAACGTCCCTTTCGTGCTCGGCGTTCCGTCCCGACGGTCGTCGATCCGCGTCGCGTCGTCGAGCGATCGGGCCAGACACTTGAACAGCGCCTCGACCTCGTGGTGGGCGTTCTCGCCGTCGACCTCGAGGTGGAGCGTCACGCCGGCGTGGGTGGCAAGGGACTCGCCGAAGTGTCTCGCCATGTCGCTCGTAAACTCCCCAACGGTGTCCTGGGAGAACGACCCGTCGAAGTAATATCGCGGCCGACCGCTCACGTCGACGACCGCACCGGCGACCGCTTCGTCGAGCGGGACGCGCCGATCGGCGTAGCGGACGATCGCCGATCGATCGCCGAGGGCCTCGTCGAATGCCGTCCCGATGACGATCGCGACGTCCTCGACCGTGTGGTGGTCGTCGATCTCGAGGTCGCCGTCGCAGTCGATCTCGAGGTCGAAGAGGCCGTGTTTCGCGAACGCCTCGAGCATGTGATCGAAGAACCCGATCCCCGTCTCGACCGCCGCAGTCCCGTCCCCGTCGATCGCGATCGTACACTCGATCGCCGTCTCCGCCGTCTCGCGCGTTACGGTCGCGGTTCGCTCGCTCATGTCGAAGCGATCGCACTACCAGTACAAGGGGATTGCGCTCGCGGTGGGAGGACCCGTTTCGGCCGGGGTTTGATCCGAGCCGCCCCATCGCGAGACGAACTCGAGTGCGAATTTTACTGGGGCCGCTAAGAACAGGTTATAAAACGTCTGCGGCGTTCTAAAAGCGTCGAGAAACGTGGTTGACACAGGTTACGATACTAAAACGGACCGAAACCAAGACAATATTCACTCCATTATATGATCGGAGGAGCGAATGTCGTTCGTACGAAGAGGTGCCCCGACTCGATGTCAAATCACTCTCCACTCCCGAACGAATCTATCGGTCCGTCAGGTCCGGAATCGGATCGACGATCCGGGACCAGTCGTCTCGTCCGCTCGCTCAAAGGCCCCGCACAGTTCCTGTCGTTCTGGGTCGCGATTGCACTCCCGTTCGTCCATCTCCCGCTGCTCGCACAGGGCCTCGGCGATATCGGCGTCACGACCGCGTTCTTCGCCCTTCTGGCGATCAACGTCCTCGCCCTGTACGTCGGCCACGGCTACAATCAGGAGTGAAACCGGATGATAGAGATTCGAGGGGAACGCCAGCGAACCACCGCGCTGTGACAGGCACAGACCATCCGGACCAGTCTCCAAATCGGTACCGTTCGAACCAGTCTCCGAACCCATTCGGTCTCCGAACACATTATTTTCTCCCGCGCAAAACGGCCAGTAACCGATGAGAGTCCGCGTCGACTGGCGCTCGAGTTGTAGTCTCACGGGGGCGGTGCTGAAGTGGCTTTCAGTGCCGCTCGTAGCCCCCGCGATGCTCGCGGTCATCGACGGCGACGACCCGGTTCCGTTTCTGGTCGCGATCGCGCTCACCGTCGTCGCCGGAGTCGCTCTCGAGCGGTTGAGCGACGACCGCGAACTCCACCAGCGAGAGGCGTTTCTGATGGTCGCGCTCACGTGGCTCGGCATCGCCGTCGTCGGAGCCGTGCCGTTTTTCCTCGCCGGACTCGGAGCCGACGGAAACTCCTCGTTTTCCGGGATCGTCGACGGGCCGATAAACGCCCTCTTCGAAAGTATGAGCGGGCTAACGACGACCGGCGCGACGATCATGAACGGGTGGGACTTCGAGAACCAGTCGCGTGCGATCTTGCTCTGGCGACAGCTCATCCAGTGGCTCGGCGGCCTGGGAATCCTGATCGTCACGATCGGCTTGCTCTCGCATCTGATGGTCGGCGGTGCCCAGCTCATGGAAACCGAAACGCAGACCAGAAGCGTCCGAAAGCTCCGACCGCACATCTCCGAGACGGCCCGGCTCATCTGGGGCATCTACGTCGGAATTACGGTGCTCGCGGTCGCCGTCTTCTACGGACTCCACCTGATCGGACTCGCGCCGAACATGACGCTTTTCAACGCCGTCTCCCACGCGCTCACGAGCGTCGCGACGGCTGGATTCTCGCCGGAATCCCAGAGCATCGCCGCGTTCGAGCCGATCGTCCAGTGGTCGATCATGCCATTCATGATCGTCGGCTCGACCAACTTCGTCCTGCTTTACTACGTCACGCGCGGAGAGTTCGAACGGCCCTTCGAGTCCGAAGAGTTTCGGTTCTATCTAGGGGCGCTCGTCTGCTTTAGTGCGGTCGTCGTCGCCATCCTCGCGTTCGACCCCGAAATCGAGATGGGCCTCGAGCCGACGATTCGTCACGGCCTGTTCAACGTGGTCTCGCTGGTGACGACGACCGGCTACGCCTCGACGGACTTCGACCTCTGGACCCCCGGCGCGAAGCACGTGCTCTTTCTCTGTATGTTCATCGGCGGGATGGCCGGCAGCACGACCTGTTCGATCAAATCGCTGCGGTGGCTGATCGTCCTCAAGGCGTTTCGCCGGAACCTCTTCACCTCCGCTCATCCCGCTGCAGTCCGCCCGATCCGCCTCGGACGTGACGTCATCGACGAGGAGACGATCAACGACGTCTTCGGCTACGTCATGCTCGCGATCGTCATCTTCTTCCTGCTCACGATCGTCCTCGTCGTCGACGCGGCTCGAGCCGGCGAGTTCGTCACCGAGTTCGAAGCCCTCGGTGCCGCCGCATCGATCTTCCTGAACATCGGTCCCGCCTTCGGGATGGCCGGTCCGATGGACAACTACGCCGGCTTTCCCGCCAGCTCTCGAGCGGTTATGGTCGTCATGATGTGGATCGGCCGCATCGAAATCGTTCCCGTCCTCGTCCTCCTGTTGCCGGCGTTCTGGCGATCCTGACGGGAGACGGGCGCGCGGCCGAGGCGATTCACCCGAAAACCTCGCCCCGCCGCTCGTGTGCCATCTCTCGAGCGAAGTCGGCCGCGACGTCGTCGCCGAACTCGCGTTCGAGTAGCCACAGCGCCAGGTCGATACCGGAGGTGACGCCGCCGGCGGTGAGGACGTCGCCGTCGTCGACGACTCGTTCGTCGACTACGTTCGCGTCCGTGGCCGCGAGGTCCGCCGTGGCGACGTGATGGGTCGTCGCGGGGCGGCCCTCGAGCAGCCCCGCTTCGGCGAGGATCATCGCGCCGGTACAGACCGACGCGACCGTGGCACCCGCGGCGAATCGCTCGTCGACCGCCTTTGGGAGGACGCCGTCCTCGACGACGGCACGGACCCCCTCGTTCGCCGTCGTCCAGCCGCCGCCGGGGACGACCAGCAGATCCGGCTCGCCGAGCGTCCCGTGGGGCTCGACGCGGAGGCCGTGACTCGCCGTCACGACGTCGGTCTCCTCGAGCGTCACGAGATTCGTCTCGATCGACGCCCCGGCCTGCGCGCCGTTTGCGAGCACTTCGTACGGACCGATCGCGTCGAGTTCGTCGAACCTCTCGAAGAGGACGATTTCGGCGGAGATATCGACCATAACCGGAGTTCGACGCTGGGAGGGATACGCGTTGTGCCTGGGGAAACTGCCGCGAAACGTCGTGCGCGTGAGGGCTGCCCACGAAACGGACTCGAGGGACCAACCCACCACCAACGCGGTCCGGCGCTGTCGACTGCCGATGCAGTCCGGCGCTGTCGACTACCGATGCAGTCCGGTGTTGGTGCCCACTAACTCTGGATCGACTTCTCGCCGACCGCCGTCCGACTCGTACTACTGGCCGCCCGCGTCGATGGCCTCTGTGACGTCCGTTCGAAGCCCCGCGAGCAACTCGCGGGAGCAGGCACCGACGAACCAGTCCTCGCCGGCGTCCGTCTCGAGTCCGCTCTCCGCTGCGAACAGTTCGCCCAGCAACTGTTCTTCCCGATCCGGACGGTAACAGACGATTCCGTCCAGCCGACCGCGGGCGAGCAGCCCCCAGTGGACCGTCGGCGACCAACTCTCGAGGCGGCGCTTGCACCGGGACTCGAGTGCGCGGTTGATCGATTCCGAAATCGCTGCGTGCTCCGGACGGCGTTTGACGTCGTGGCCGATGACGGAGACGACGGTGGCCGTCGACGGGTTCACGTTCCGCTCGTCGTGACCGCTACGCTCGTCACCACCGCTAACGGGTCGACCGTTGTAGCGGACGCCCTCGCCGCGCGTTCCGACGTAGAGGTCGTCGAGCATCGGAACGTACGCGACCCCGAGAACCGGTTCACCGGCCTCGAGAACCGTAACCGCCGTCGCGAACGACGGGAGGCCGGACTCGAAGTTGTTCGTGCCGTCGAGGGGATCGACGATCCACTCGTAGGCTCCGCCGTCACCGTCGTGGATACCGGATTCCTCGGCGTCGATCCGGTGGTCCGGAAAGCGAGATCGAACGACCTCGAGGAGTCGACGCTCGGACGCCGTGTCCGCGCTCGATTTCACGTCGTGGTCGAGGCGCTCGGCGTCGGTCTCCCCCGAGCGGTAGGCTTCGCGCAGATAGTTTCCGCCGGCGGTGCAGGCCTCGATCGCGGTCGCCTCGAGTTCCGAGAGTGGCGGGGCCATGACACTACTGGTTCGTACGTGGCCAGATGGGAATTTCGATTCGGGTCGGCCGTCGTCTCCAGTCGGACGATTCTTGTCCGACGACCGAAACAATCGCGTATGGACGGACAACAGGCGGTCGCCGACTTCGTCGAGACGCACGACCTCGAGACGCCACCCGCGTTCAGGCTGCTCGATCTCGTCTCGGAAGTGGGCGAACTGGGCAAGGACGCGAACGAGTCGACCGACTACGGCGCGTCGCCCGACGACCTCGAGATCGCGTCGGACGAGATCGGCGACGTTCTGTTCGCGGCGCTGGCGCTGGCCGACTCGCTGGAAATCGACGCGGGCGAGGCCCTCGAGGAGGCCCTCGAGAAGTACGAACGGCGGATCGAAGACAGCGAGACGCCGGGGTCGGGAGCGTAAGGCAAAGAACTCACGGACCCGCGTCGGTGTCCACCTCGAGGACGGTCGCCGCCGCCTCGCGGACGTCCTCGAGTCGGTCCTCCGGCGCGTAGACGCCGAGTCGCCATATCTCCCGCGCACAGGCATCGAGGCCCGCGACGAGCGACGACAGCTCCTCGAGCCGGCGGACCTCGCCGTCGACGACGACTTTCGCACGGGACTCGGGCGAACTCGGCACCGTGGGACTGTCGACGACGACGGCGGCCGGATCGACGCCCGCGACGTCGGCGATTTCGCGCTCGAGGGCACGCGTCCGATCGTACCCGATACCGGCGACGTCCTCCGGAACTGCTCCTCGGCGAGCCCATATCGCCCGCTTGTACAGGTCGCGTTCTCTGATTCGGGTCGCGAACTCGGCCGTTCGCTCGTACTCCTCGAACGCCGCGAGTAGTTCCGCGTCGGTCAGCCGGGCGAACCGCTCGGGCTTGAGGACGCCGTCGGCCAGCAGGCGTTCGCTCGCTCGGTCGAGCATCGCACCGGCGATTCGGGAGACGTGGTGGCGGTAGACGGTCGCGTTCATCAGCGTCCGGGCGATCAGCGCGCTCTCGGCCGTCGCGACGGTGCCGTCCTCGAGGGCGAGTTCGCCGTCGACGACCCGGAGCGCGTACAGAAGGCGGGCGTGGTCGATCGTCCCGTAGGGAACGCCGGTGTGGTGGGCGTCGCGCACGAGGTAATCCATCCGGTCGACGTCGAGCGCGCCGGAGACGAGTTCGCCGAGCGGGCCGCGACCGTCGACCGTCGCGGCGACCGCTTGCGGCTCGAGGCCGTACTCGGTGAGGACCCGGCCCAGATCGGTGTCGGCGAGCAGCCACTCGATCTCGTCGTGGTGGCGGCCGAGGTGGCGCTCGATCGCTGCTTCGGTCTGGTGGCCGAACGGACCGTGTCCGGCGTCGTGGACCAGCGCGGCGGCCCGAAGCCGGTCGGCCAGGTCCGCCTCGAGGCCCAGTTGCTCGACGGCACGCGAGGCGAGGTGGTAGACCCCGAGACTGTGCTCGAATCGAGTGTGGTTGGCCGAGGGATAGACGAGCTGGACCGTGCTCAACTGGCGAACGTAGCGGAGTCGTTGCATCGCGGCGGTGTCGAGAAGCGCCTCCGCCATCGGACGGAGTTCGATGTAGTCGTGAACGCTATCCTTGACCGTAGTCATGGTCGAACATCGGGAGTCGGGACCTTAGCCCCGGTGGTCTCGAACGATCCCGGTGGTCTCGAACAGCACCGACGGTCTCGAACAGCACCGACGGTCTCGAACAGCACCGACGGTCTCGAACAGCACCGACGGTCTCGAACGATCCCGGTGGTCTCGAACAGCTCCAGCATTCTCGAACTACTCCGGCGGCCGTCCCCGGGAGACGAGCGGCGAGACCCGACGATCACAGGATCCGCCGATCGATCTGGCGGTAGGTTTCCTCGAGCGAGTCGGAGTTGTCGACGACGACGTGATCCCGCTCGAGCGATTCGAAGGAGTCACGGACGTGTTCGTACACCTCGACGTCGGCGTCGCTGACGTCACCCTCGCGGGCGGCCAGACGCTGTTTGACGACGGTTTCTTCACAGGAGACCTGCACGAAAAGCGAGTGAGCTCCCGCTTCCCGGGCGAGTTCGTCCGCGCGGTCGCGAAGGCCCCGCGTTCGAAACGTCGCATCGAGGACGACGCTCGATCCGGTCTCGAGGTCCGTTCGGGCGCGCTCGAGCAGTTCCTCGTAGGTCGCGAGCGTCTCCTCGGTCGTGTACCTCGGATCGGGAAACAGCTCCTTTCGGATCTCGTCGCTTCGGTAGCGTTCGGCCGACGTGTTCGCGGCAGTGTAGGCTGACGCTGCGGATTTTCCCACCCCTGGCAGCCCGCAGTAGACGGTCAACGTAGGGCGTTCCACGGCACACGTTCTGGAATGCACCTACTAAATCGGACCGGTATCGCCGTCGTTCATACGGATTGCTGTCACTGTGTACCGGATCGACCGCGGGACTGGCCGGTCGCTCCGGTACTGACGTACAGTAAACCGTATCAGTCGGTGGCCTGTGCTCTCTGGTTGCCGGGAGGGACACAGCCCGTTTGCGGCCACGTCGGTGATGATCTCTAACGATCCGTATCGGAACCAACGGACGGATACACGATTTTCACCGTTCGTTCTGAAAGAGCGGACAATCCGGTAGTTCGGATCATCATTGACTTTATAGTGATTCGATTGTCCTTCTAGACATGGTCCGGAAATCACGCTGTGGTGGCAGCAATCGGCGAACGTTCCTGAAGGCAACCGGTGGGATTGCGATTACCAGCGCGGTCGCCGGCTGTCTCGGTGAGAACGGAAACGGTGATGGAAACGGTGTAGACGACGGCAACGGGGACGGAGATACCGACGATGGAAACGGCAACGGAGCCGCCGACGCCGATCCCGTTCGGTTCGTCCTCAATCCGGCCGAAGAGCAGACGGACATCATCGAAGAGTACACGCCGATGGCGGAGTACTTAGAGGCCGAAACGGGTGCGGAAATCGACCTGATTCGTGCCGGCAGCTACGTCGAGACGCTCACCGCCCTCGAGACGGATCAGGCGGACATCGCCGACACCTCGCCGACGGCTGTGCCCGGCGGCGCAGGGTTTGCAGACGTGATCGGAATGCGAACGGCGTTCGGCGGACCGCTTTACTTCTCGACGATCGTGACCACGCCGGACAGCGACATCGAGGAACTCGCTGACCTCGAGGGAGAGACGGTGACGGTCGGCTCCGCGCTCTCGCTGAGCGGAACGCTGGCCCCGACGCTGATGCTGAGCGATGCCGGTCTCGACGTCGGGGACTTCCCGGACGGGAACGCGGTCGATCTGGAACTGCAGACCGCCGGCGATCACGACACGTCACGCGAACAGATGATCAACGACCCGGGCGTGGCGGCCGCGGGGACGGGTGCGTTCGCCTCCGCGCCACAGATCCCCCAGGAGCAGTTCGACGACTATCCGGAGTTCGTCGAACACTCCGCGGAGTACGACGGCGCTGGCTCCGATATCGACGACGACAACCCCGAACTCCAGCTTCTCGCCGTCTCGGATCCGCTTCCGCGTGCACCGATCATGGCCCGAAGCGACTGGGACGATCCGGTCCGTGAAGACATCGAAGCGGCGTTGGTCGCCGCCGACGAGGAAGACCTGATCCCCGAAGACGTCGACGAGGACTACGAACTCTGGTTTACCGGCATCGAAGAAGCCGACCGGAGCGACTACGAACCCGTCGAAGACGTACTCGACGAACTCGGCCTCGAGTTCGAGGACTTCTCGTAACGCTCGATCGAGAGCCAGACGACCACACTAGTTACAATGTCCGCGATTCGCGTCGAAAATCTCACGAAACGATTCGGCGAAACCGTCGCGCTCGACGACGTCAGCTTCGAGGTTCCGGAAGGGGAGTTCGCAATCGTCCTCGGCGTCTCGGGGTCCGGAAAGTCGACGCTCCTCCGGTGTATCAACGGGCTCACACACCCGACAGACGGGCAGGTGTTCGTCCAGGGCGACCCGGTTACCTCACACCGGGACGACGTCGCGATGGTTTTCCAGCAACACAACATCATCGGCGGGATGAGCGCGTACTCGAACGCACTCACCGGCGCGCTCGGCCGAACCGACCTGCTCCGGAGCGTCCTCCGACTCAACAAGCGCTCGGACAAGGTGCGAGCGCTCGAGGCGCTCGATACGGTCGGTCTGCTCGGGGAGGCCGAACAGCGTGCGGGCCGCATGAGCGGCGGCCAGCAACAGCGCGTGGGGATCGCCCGCGCGCTCGTCCAGGAACCCGACATCCTCCTCGCGGACGAACCGGTCGCGAGTCTCGATCCTGGCAGTTCACAGACGGTGATGCGATATCTCCGGGGTGCGGCCGAAGAGCGTGGACTGACGGCGATGATCAGCCTCCACCAGGTGAATCTGGCCCGGCAGTTCGGCGAGCGGTTCATCGGACTCGCCGACGGAGAGGTCGTGTTCGACGGCTACAGCGACGAACTCACGTTCGACGTCATCGATCGCCTGTACGGCGGGATCGACATGGAGGAGTTCCTCGCCGGTGAGAACGGCCACTCCGAGGTGACCGGATGAGTTCCTCCCCGATCGAGCAACGACTCGCGGAGATCCGGCTGACTCGACGGGTTCGGTGGGTACTGTACGCCCTCGGAGTGGTCCTGTTCGGGGCTTTGCTCTATCGGTCGCTGATAGCGGTCGAGTTCTCGGCTTCTGACCTCTATCAGCAGTGGCCGATCTTCGTCGACGCGTTGCGAAACTACGTGCCCGACTGGTGGTTCATCGTCGAACGGAACCTCTTCAGGGAGTCGGGAATCACCCTCGCGATCGGCTTCGCCGGAACCGTCTTCGGGATTCCGCTCGCGTTACTTCTCGGCGTCCTCGGAAGCGGCCGCGTCACTCCCTTCCCGTTTAACTTCATCTTCCGGGGAATCATGGGCGTCTCCCGGGCGATCCCGGCGCTCGTCTGGTTCCTGATCTTCCTCCCGCTGGCGGGACTCTCGCCGCTTTCCGCGACGATCGCCGTCGCGGTCAGTACGATCGGGAACCTCGGCAGGCTGTTCACCGACGAACTCGAGGAGGTAAGCGACGGGCCGATCGAGGCCATGCAGACGACCGGCGCGTCGAAGAGTCAGACCGTCATCTTCGGAATGTTGAGTCAGGTCAAAACCTCCTTCGTCGCCTGGACGCTGTACATCTTCGAGGTGAACGTCCGGGTCGCCGTCACGCTTGGTCTGCTCGGCGGCGGCGGCATCGGCGAGATCATTCAGGTCCAGCAGGGGCTTCGCAACTTCCCCAACATGATGGCCGGCATCGTGGTCGTGCTCGTCCTGATCATCGCCGTCGAGATGGTCAGCCAGCGGATCCGCTCGTACCTCCGCGAGGACAAGGAAGCCGGTGGCCTGATCCAGCTCCTCGTCGGCTTCCCACAGCGGATGGCCGAATCCGCACTCAAGTAACTCGAGCGTCGGTTTTTTGGTCCGACCGGAACGGCTGATCCGGGCGAATCGGCTCGACTGCTGTCCGCGAGCGAGTTCGTGATCGATCCCGGGTCCAATACTGGCGGACAGAACTATTCGGCGATCGGTCGCTCTCCTGTGGCCGTCTCCGATGGCGACGGCCGCGAATTCGCGACTGACGTCTCACTGACTTCTGCCCCACAGTATAAGTACGAAGCCGCGGCCAACGTCGGCATGATCGACGACGCGATTCGCGTGCTCGCGGGCGATTGCACCGTGATCTCGGAGGCCGGCGACCGCGAGGAGTACCGCGGGAGAGTGACGACGATGGTCAAGCCCGACAACACCGTCCTCGTCCACGACGTCGACGGCTACCAGCCGGTCGCCTGGCTCACCCGCGCCGACAGCGTCTCGAGCGAGCGCGCCGACGGCTTCTCGCTCGTCGCGAAGAAAGACGACCGGACGCTTCGCATCGCCGCCCACGACCAGGACGGGTTCGCCCACTATCCGTCCTCCGCGGCCGGGAGGCCGGTCGGAACCTGTCCGGACTGCGACGGCGCACTCGTGCGCTCGTCGGGGGTCAACTGCGTCGACTGCGGGACCCGCTACGGCGTTCCCGCCGACGCGACGGTCCGCACCGATCAGAGCAACTGCGACTGTGGTCTCCCCCGGATGCGTATCGAGCGCGGCCTCGCCTTTAACCTCTGTCTCGACCGGAACTGCGAGTCCCTCGACGACGCGGTCACGGAGGCGTTCGACCGCGAGTGGGGATGTCCCGAGGCGGATTGCGACGGCGACCTCCGGATCCTTCGACGCGGCGGCCTCATCGCCGGCTGCGAACGGTACCCCGAGTGTGACACCGGGTTCGCCCTCCCGGCGGGAGTCGTCAGCGGCGAGTGCGCCTGCGGGCTGCCGACGTTCGAGACGCAGACCGGAATCCGCTGTCTCGACGCCACCTGCGATCGGCCGGGAGAGCGGACGCTCGAGGCCGAACCGGCGAGCGACGACTGATTCGGATTGTGATGGCCGACTGCCGTCCCGACGTGGGGTGCAAACGCAGGCGTTTCGCGGTCCCACCGAGAGTGCCTTGCAACAATCCGTCTAACAACAGTCCGGACGAGTGTCCCTACTGGTGAGTCACCCCAGCCGACCGATCCACAGCCACTTAGTGGCCCCCGGCTAACCCACGGTTATGTCACTCGAGGGGAGCTACGACGTCGCGTCGAACGTCGTCCGCGTGGGCGGCGACGCCCGCCAGCGGTATCACGACTCGCGGGGGTACGGCTATCCGCTGTCCGGAAACGAGATCGCGCTGGCCCCGGTGGAGGCGGCACACTTGCTCTTTCGCGGCGACCTCGAGGCGGTCGTCGACGAAGAGAGTGACGAGCGACTCGATTTTCGAACGTTCATCGCCCGCGAACCGGGCGAGAGCTTCGGCGTCAGGTTTCTCGTCTACGCCGACCTGCGATCCCGCGGGTTCTACCTGTCGCCGGCCGCAGAGCCGTGGGTCGCCGACCCGCCCGCGAGCGATTTCGCGGTCTTCCCCCGCGGGAAAGGCCCCGGTGACGACGAGATCGCCTACGCCCTGCGGATCATCGGCGAGCGGACGGACGTCGCGGCGGACGACCTCGCCGACGGCGTGCTGGCGGTCGTCGACGAGGAGAGCGAGATCACATACTTCGACGTGAACCCGGTGGATCCTCAGGGCACTTCCGAGTCCGCGCTCCCCGACGGCTGTGGGGCCGACCTGCTGGCCGATCGCGTCGTCGTCTGGGACCCTCCGCTGGCGCTGTACGAGGAGGCGTTTTACGGCCAACCGCTCGAGGGGCGGGAGTACGATCGGCCGACGCTCCAGTGTTCGTTGCTCGAGGCGACCTACCTCGCCGAGGAGGGCGCGATCGACCTCGCGCCCGAGACGGTTCGAGAGCGCGGTCGGGAGGTCGAGGGTGAGCGATTCGAGCGACGATTGCGCGTCTACGCGGAACTTCGCGATCGGGGTGTCGTCCCCAAGACCGGCTACAAGTTCGGCGCGGACTTTCGGACGTACGCGAACGTCGAGTCGGTCGACGAACTGGGCCACTCCGAACTCCTGGTCCGCGTCCACCCGTCGACGTACGTCTTCGAGCCGCGAGATCTCGCGCTCGACGTCCGACTCGCCCACGGCGTCCGCAAGACGATGGTGTTCGCGCTCGTCGGCGAGGGCGGCGGGATCGAGTGGTGGTCGCTCGAGCGGTTGACGCCGTGATACGGGTTACTGTCCGTCATGTCCGGAGTACCGGGCACCGTCCCGCGGTCTCCGGTACACAGGTACAGGAATCCGTATGAGAGTTAAGCGGCGATTCGGGAGACGAGGTCGTGCCCGGAAACGTGAAATCCCCGCCGAACGATACGTCGAGGTATGCAACTCGAGGTGATCGGCGTCGGCGGCGCGGGGTGTCGGATCGCCGATTCGATTCTGGATGCGGATCCGGCCGAGCACTCGTTCGTCGGCGACGCGTTCGCGTTCGATACGGACGCGAGAAGCCTGCGAGCGCTCTCCGCGATTCCCGACGACCACCGACATCGGTACGGTGGAACCGTCGAGAACGGGCTCAACGGAAACCTCCAGCGAGGGGATTCGGTCGGCGAGGAATCGGTCGACGAACTCGAGCGACAGTTAGACCGAGGGCAGCCGTCGATCGCCGACGCGTTTCTGATCGCCGTCGGCCTCGGCGGGGCGACAGGTGGCGGAACGGTGCCACACCTCGTCGCGACCCTCCAGACGATGTACGACGCGCCGGTGTACGTCCTCGCCACGTTGCCGGCCGAACGCGAACTCGAGGCCCCGGAGTCGGACGACGGCGATCCGCGAGCACCGAACGCCAGCGGTTCCGGGGAAGGGGGTGTCGACGGAGAACGCGTTCCGCCTGCCGGTGACGGACGCGCGGAAACCCACGGTATCGATGATGAGCGCGTGGAAACCAACGATACCGGTGATGAGCGCGTGGAAGCCGCCGGCACGGTCGGTGTGGGACCCGGTGAGAGCACGAGGCCACCGGACGACGATCCCACCGAAGAACTCGAGCCGGAACCCACGACCCGTCCGCTCGCCGAGGAGAACGCGACCCGGACGCTCGAGCGCCTCGAGGGGCTCGCGAACGCGATCGTCTGTTTCGACAACGAGCGCTGGCTGAAATCCGCCGAAGGCCTCCTCGAGGGACGCGATCGGCTCAACCGGGAACTCGCGGCGCGGGTGGCGGCGTTCTTCGGTGCAACTGCGGACGCCAGCGACGGGGGGACTGGTCCCGACGCCGAGACCGTCATCGACGCGAACGACGTCGGCCGGATTCTCGGCGACGGAACGGATCTGGTGACGCTCGGCTACGGCGAACAGCGGGTCGAGGCCGAAAGCGGATCGCGGTTCGGCCTCGGGCTGTTCGCGACGGAGCCGTCGGTCGACACCGCCGCGGCGGTGAGCGCGATCGAGACCACGGTCGGCAAGGCCTTGCGCGGCAAACTCACCCTCGAGTGCGACCGCGAGCACGCCGACCGCGGAATGCTCGTCGTCGGCGGGCCGCCGGAGTGGCTCAACCGACGGGCGATCACGGACGGCCGAAAGACGATCGAGTCGGCGACGGGGTCGGTGGAGATCCTCGGCGGCGACGCACCACGGCCCGGCACGGACCTCGTCTACGCCGTCGTCGTGCTCGCCGGCATCGAACCGGTCGAACGCCTCGAGGAGCGACGAAACGAAGCCTGATACGGACTGACCGGAACCGTTCGTCCGATCGATGCGTAACGGTGATTCCTCAGGTCGATGGCGATTCGTTACGTCGACGGTGGTTCGTTAAGCCGGCGGCGACCCAGAAGCGAAGGTTTTTGCGCGCCGGAGCGCCAAGGCGGTGGTAATGACCGGAGACGACGAACTCGAGGAGTCCGAGTCAGGGACCACGTTACCCGACGGTGGGGCAGCAGGAGCAGACGATGTCGCGCTCGACCCGTGGGGTTCCTCGAGCGTCTCCGACTACCGCAAGCTGTTCGAGGAGTTCGGCATCGAAGAGTTCGACGAGATACTCGAGGACGTACCCCACCCACACTACCTGATGCGCCGCGGCGTGATCTTCGGCCACCGGGGGTACGAGCCGGTCGCCGACGCGATGCGAAACGACGAGCCCGCGGCCGTCCTCTCGGGATTCATGCCGACCGGCGATCCGCACATCGGACACAAACTTGTCTTCGACGAGATCGTCTGGCACCAGCAACGGGGCGCGGACGCGTACGCGCTAATCGCCGACCTCGAGGCCAACGCCGCCCGCGGGATGAGCTGGGCCGAGATCGACGAACACGCGCGGAGTTACCTCCTCTCGTTGCTCGCACTCGGCTTCGATCCCGAGGAAGGCACGCTCTACCGCCAGTCGACCAACCGCGAGGTCCAGGATCTCGCGTTCGAACTCGGTGCCGAGGCCAACTTCTCGGAGTTTCAGGCGATCTACGGCTTCGACGGCGAGACCGACGTCTCGCACATGCAGTCGGTCGTCACGCAGATGGCCGATATCCTCTACCCGCAACTCGAGGAACCGAAACCGACGGTCATCCCCGTCGGTCCCGACCAGGATCCCCACGTTCGACTGGCGCGGGACCTGGCCGAGCGGATGCGCTTTTTCAAGGTGAGCGACGCCTACGCCAGCTTCGAACTCGAGCCCAACGAACGCGCTCTGGTCGCCGAACGGTACGATCAGCTCGATCCGGAGGCGTTCGACGACGACCAGCTTCGCTGTGTCCACGTCGCCGAGACGCTCGAGGAGACGCCGCTGTCGGAACTCGACGTCGACGCGGGCACGCTCGAGTCGACCCTGCGGAAGCTGAACGAGGCGGGGATGGAACCGATCCGGCCCCGGACGCGGTTTTTCGACCGACGGGCGACCGACGAGGCGTTCGAGGCGCTGATCGACGCGATCGACGGCGAGAAGCGAGTCTACGAGAGCCACGTCGACGCCTTCGAGATCGACCTCGCAGAGGCCGAGGAACTCGCCCGCGAGGTCGAAGTCGACAACGGCGGCTACGGCTTCCGCCCGCCGTCGTCGATCTACCACCGCTTTATGACCGGCCTCACGGGTGGAAAGATGTCCTCGTCGATCCCAGCCAGCCACATCTCCTTGCTCGACGATCCCGAGACGGGCTACGACAAGGTAAAGTCGGCGACGACCGGCGGGCGAGAGACGGCCGAAGAACAGCGCGAGAAGGGGGGTCGGGCCGACGAGTGTCCGGTCTACGAACTGTACGCCTACCTGCTCGCGGGTGACGACGACGAGTTCGCAAAGCTCGTCTACGACGAGTGCGTCGGCGGCGAGCGCCTCTGTGGCGACTGCAAGGAACAGGCCGCCCAGCTCATGAAGGAGTTTCTCGCCGACCACCAGGAGAAACGCGAGGAGGTCGCGGACCTGCTCGAGGCGGCGGATATCGAACTCGAGTCGCCGAGACGGCGATAGGAACGGAGGAAACGCAAGCCGTCGCTTCGGCGGCGAAGTCGGCGACGTCGGCCCGTAATTTTCATCCCCTAGTGACGATATCTTACAGCGTCTGACGTAGATATATACGGCTGTTCGTAAAACCGTCCTCTCAGGATGGTCCCCGAGCCCCCCAACAGCGACGAGGGACTCCTGATCTCCGTCGACGTCCTCGGCGCGTTCGGCGTCACGTCGACGGAGATCAAGCGGGAGAGCGAAATCGACGGCCCGCTCGAGGAGGTCCTCGCCGGCGCGCTCGAGGACGGACGGGACCGAACGTCGATCCTTCGGCGGATGATCGCCCGGAGCAACCGCGGTATCTCCTGTTCGGCGCGATACACACAGGAGAGCCTCGAGCGGGAACTCTCGGGTGTCTTCGAAGCCGTCGGCTGGTCGTTCGACTGCGCGAGGTCGGTTGCGCGCGACCGACTGTCGGTGAGCGTCGTCGACCACAACGGCCGGCGGCGCGAGGCAACCCTCGAGTATCCGGAGAGTCCGCTCGGAACCGACAATTTGCCGGCGATCCTCGCGAAGATCGAGGAGACGCTACTGGCGGGAACCGGGGCCCGCTTCGTGTTGCTCTCCTCGGGCGTCGACCGGTGGCGTGGGGTGCTGGTCGACGGCGACGAACTCGCGGATCTGCGCGATCGGTACGGGCCACGAATCGACGCGGTCGGTCGACCACTGGTACCCGAAGACGGGCTCGAGGCGTACGTGCCCGACGAAGGGGGAGAACCGGCCGCGAGCGGCGACGAGCGCAACGGCCCGTGGCCGGCGTGGGCGAGCGACCGCGAACGGGACGGAACGAGCGTCCCCACGAGCGACCGGCGGGCGTCGACCGGGAGTTCGCAGGCGACGCTCGACGACGTCGCGTCGTTCATCGAGGAGGCCGAATCGGATCCCGGATCGGAGGGCCGGTCGCCGGCGGAGAGCGAGCCCGAGAATCGTGGCGGGGAACGAGACCGGTCACACCGAGAACCCACGTCGGAACCGGCGTGGACCGCGTCGTCGGACGCCAGCGGAGATGGCGACACTGACGGGTTCGAACTCAGTGGCTCACCGACGGTGTCACGGGTGAGCGGCGCGGACGAGTCGCAGTCGGCGTCCCCGACGGGCGGGCGCTCGAGCGCGATGGACGCCGCGGCTGGCTCGTCGGTGGGGATCGCCGCCGGCGACTCGAGGCAGACGGACGACGGTGGATCACGCTCGAGGCGGATGGACGACGGTGGGTCACGCTCGAGGGAAGCCACAGGGGAGAAAACCGACGAGGCGTGTGAAGACGGACCGTCCGATTCCGAAGAGGAGTCGGCGGGGTTCGGGACGCTTTCGGGAACGACGAAGACCGCTCGCGTCTCGAACGATTCCTTCGGGTCGGACGTCGAGTGGGAGACCGAGGACGATCGGTACCGGGCGCTCGGAATGGCGCTGGGTGCGGGCGGAGCCGTCTCCGTCGAGGGGGTTCTCGATGACGACGAGTTCCTGCCGGAGCTTCCCGCGGTCGAGCCGGAACGGACCCGTATCGAATTTCGAGAGGAGTTCGATCCGACGGCGCTGCCGGAGGCGAAAGCGACCGCCGAGGAGTCCGGCTTCGTCTGGATGGGGTCGGGATCGCTCGAGACGACGCGCGTTTCGGACGGCTGAGACGGTTTGCTATGACTGATACGGATCGCTGCAACTGTTTACCGGAGCGACCGCGGGATTGCACCCGGTCGCTCCGGTAATGACTTGCAGTAAACCGTATGATTGCCGGTCGATCGCCCACCGTTCTGCGATCGACCGCTAAAGACTCATAGCAGACCGTATGACCAGCGCACGAGGCCGACGTGTTTCGAACGAGGACAGACCGGAATTTCCGACGGTCTCGAGCGGCGTGGTACCGTCCCGCAACACTTTTGCGATCGGCTTCGAATCGAACGTATATGGCACCCGAATCCCACACGGCCAGCGTCGTCAGCCAGCCACAGCGCGCGCGTTCGGGGTTCGGCTTCTTTTTCGCGTGATGGGAGGCGGCGGACCCGCGGGGGCCCACACCGGGCGTCCGCGGCGAAACCGTCCACAGCACGCCGGTCACAGACCGGCGTCGAGTCGGAACCGCTAACTGACCGCCACTCGGCCATACCAACAAGCGAATGCAACTGAAGGAATCACAGGTCGCGGTCTTGGAGGCCGCGAGCGCGGACGAAGCGACGTCCGTCGACGCCCTCGCCGGGGCGACCGACCTTCCACCCGAGACCGTCACCGGGGCGGCGTTCGAACTCGAGGAGGAAGGGCTGGTCGCCATCGAGGAGCGCGTCGACGAAACGATCTCACTCACCGACGAGGGGACGACCTACGCCGACGAGCGGCTTCCGGAAGTTCGCCTCTACGAGGCCGCCCTCGAGGCGGGTGCGGACGACGCTCCCGTCTCGATGGGGCAAGTCATCGGCGCGTCGGGACTCGAGGGACCGCAGGTCGACATCGCGCTCTCGAACTACGCGCGAAAGGGCTACGGCTCGATCGACTCCGGCGAGATCACCGCTGATCCGGACGCGGACCCGAGCGCGGACGCGGAGGCGAACGCCCTCGAGGCGCTTTCGGGTGTCGATGACGCGCCGGTCGATAGTGTCGACGTCGACGCGGAGACGCTCGAGGAACTCGATCGGCGCGGCCTGCTCGAGCGGACGGAGTCGACCGTCCGTGAGGTGACGCTTTCGGAACTGGGCGTCACCGAGTTGATGGCCGGAGTCGAGACCGCCGAGACGGTCGGGCAGGTCACGCCGGAACTGCTCACGAGCGGCGAGTGGGAAGGCGTCGAGTTCGCGGAGTACAACGTCGAGGCCGACGCCGAGCGGTTCGAGGGCGGCAGGGTTCACATCCTGCGCCAGACCGCGGATCGCGTGAAGGACGTCCTCGTCGGCATGGGCTTTCAGGAGATGGAAGGCCCCCACGTCGACGCCGACTTCTGGATCAACGACTGCCTGTTCATGCCCCAGGACCACCCCGCGCGCACCCACTGGGACCGGTTCGCACTCGAGGAGCCAACCCACATCGACGACCTTCCCGAGGACCTCGTCGAACGCGTGGAACGCGCCCACCGCGAAGGCGTCGGCGACGACGGTGAGGGCTATCACTCGCCGTGGGACGAGGACTTCGCGCGAGCGCTCGCGCTGCGGGGACACACCACCTCGCTGTCGACGCGCTATCTCTCGGGCGAAGAGATCGGCGAGATCGAGCCGCCCGCTCGCTTTTTCAGCGTCGAGAAGGTGTACCGCAACGACACGCTCGATCCGACCCACCTCCTCGAGTTCTTCCAGATCGAGGGCTGGGTGATGGCAGAGGACCTCTCGGTTCGGGACCTGATGGGTACCTTCGAGGAGTTTTACGCCCAGTTCGGCATCACCGACATCGAGTTCAAGCCCCACTACAACCCCTACACCGAACCGAGCTTCGAGCTGTTCGGCACGCATCCGACGACGGGCGAGTTAGTGGAGATCGGCAACTCGGGTATCTTCCGCGAGGAGATGTTAGAACCTCTCGGGGTGGAGTGTGACGTGATGGCGTGGGGGCTCGCACTCGAGCGACTGCTCATGCTGATGTACGGCTTCGAGGACATCCGCGACATCCACGGCACGCTGTGTGACCTCGAACTGCTGCGGGAAACGGAGGTGACCTACTGATGCCCACGGTCGACATCGACCCCGACGAACTGCGCGAACTGACCGGCCGCGAAGAAAAGAGCGACGACGAACTCAAAGACGACCTGTTCGGGCTTGGCCTCGAGTACGAGGGCCAAACCGAGGACGGTGCGTTCGAACTCGAGTTCGCCCCAGACCGCCTCGACCGGCTCTCGGTCGAGGGCGTCGCGCGCTCGATGCGCTACCAGTACGGCGACGCGCGCGGAATCCACGTCCCCTCGCCGAACTCGCCGGAGTGGACGATCGTCGTCGACGACTCCGTGCCCGAGGAGCGACCGTACGTCACCGGGGCAGTGATCCGCGACGTCGACCTGGACGAGGAGAGCCTCGAGTCGCTGATCCAGCTCCAGGAGAAACTCCACGCGACGATGGGCCGAAAGCGCGCGAAGGGAGCGATCGGCATCCACGATCTGACGATGCTGAAAGGCTCGGCGGCGACGGAAGGCAACCCCACCATCGAGTACGTCGGCGTCGAGCCCGACGGAGACCGGTTCGTGCCGCTCGATTCGGACGCCGAGATGACCCCCGCCGAGGTGCTCGAGGACCACCAGACGGGGCAGACGTACGCCGACCTCGTGAGCGAGTACGAACGTTATCCCGCGATCTACGACGACCTCGGGCTGTTCTCGTTCCCGCCGGTGATCAACGGCCGCCGGACCGAGGTCTCGACCGACTCGCGGGACCTGTTCGTCGAGATGACCGGCACCGATCAGTGGACGATCGACAAGATGCTGAACATCGTCTGCTACGCGCTCGCGGCGAGAGGGGCGACCCTCGAGGAGGTGCGGGTCGAGTATCCCAACGGCGAGTCCGGCGGACGCGAACTCGTCCGCCCCGATCTCTCGACGAAGACCAAGTCCGTCTCACACGACCGCATCGAGACGATCCTCGGCATCGACCTCGATCCCGACGAAGTGATCGACCTCGCGGAACGGTCGGGACTCGAGGCGGAGAAACGAGAGGGCGGAGCCGACGGCGACGACCTCGTCTACGTGGTGACGATCCCACCGTACCGCGTCGACGTCCTCCATCCGCTGGACGTCATCGACGATCTCGGGCGCGCCTACGGCTTCAACGACCTCGAGCCGAAGTATCCCGACGTGGGCACCGTCGGCGGCCGCCACGAGCGCTCCCGGCTCGAGGACTCCGTCCGGACCCAACTCGTCGGCCTCGGCTTCGAGGACCTGCTCAACTTCCACATGATCAGCGAGGCGGAGAACTTCGATCGCCTCGAGATCGCTCCCGACGACGAGGTCTACGGTGCGGGTGAACCGCCCGCCATCAAAGGTCCCTACAGCGAGGACTACACGATGTTGCGGACGTGGGTGACGCCCTCGCTGCTCATGGTCTTAGAGCGGAACACCCATCGGGCGTACCCGCAGAATCTCGCGGAGATCGGCTTCACCGCCGCGGTCGACGACAGCGAGAACACCGGCGTCGCCGAGCGCCGGCGCGTCGGTGCCGTCCTCGCGAGCCACGAGGCCGGTTACGAGGACGCCAAAGCCAGACTGCAGGCGCTCTGTCGCCGGTTCGACGTCGACCTCGAGACGCCGCCGACCGACCACCCGACGTTCATTTCGGGTCGAACCGCGAGCGTCATGATCGACGGCGAGGCGGTCGGCGTCATCGGCGAGGTCCATCCGAAGGTGCTCGTCGAACACGACCTCGAGGTGCCCGTCGCCGGCTTCGAGTTCGACCTCGAGGCGCTGCGCTGAACGAGACGTCGGTCCGTATCGAGGACGACCGTCCGCGGCCGAATCGCTCGAGCGTGACGGTTCGTCCGGATATTGTCACCGTGTCTCGAGACAACCACGAGTATCCGGACGGATACGCCGGAGAAGCGCGTAAATCGAGAAAGCTGCTTTCTGAGTATAATCTTCGAATGGGCGAAAATCCTCCCAGTTCTGCCGTTGAACGTACGGCCACAATTCTCACTTCTTTTCGGTTCCACGGCGACAGCTTAGTACCCCCCAAGCGTCGACTGATGAGCAAAATCGGACCACACCGCGTGATTTCGCTCATCAGTGCAGGCTTGGGACGCCACTTAGCATCGGCAATCTCTCGACAGTAATCGGTAGCGCGATTTCTTTGTTCAAGCTCACACCTGAAACAGGCGGTTCGGTAACTACGTGTACGAAGAAGGAGTCATACAATAGTCAGGGCTTGTTCTCGTGGCGCTCCTTGCAGTTACACCGGGAATGCGCATCGGCGAACTCGACAGCGTACGAGTGGACCTCCTCAGCTAGCTCGTGCATCCCGACTGCTAGATCTCGACCGGGCCGATCAATATCGTAATAGATCCGGGCACGATGCTCCGATCGGAACGCATCAATTCGGGCAGGCACACCCGTATCAGAGAATACCCCGCGACTCTCGATGTCCTCGAACACTTGCTCGTGCTTTCGGAAATCAGACGATTCAGCTGCAGTCTGATCCACCAAGTAGAACTGGAACGACCGTTCGATCGCGTTGAACGACAACTCGACGATACTGACGTAGTTATTCGTTCCGCTGCGTAACTGCCGACACGTTCCGAGCATCGCACACGCTTTCCCCAGTTGTACGTCAGCATCCGCTTGCTGCCACGACAACGAATCTTGAACGGGGCCTGTCTCCTCGTCAGCTAACAACGACTCAACGTGTTCGACAGCGGCAACAACGTCTTCAAGTCCCATCCGCGAACACCTCCTGTTTCACCGCGTCGAGAACCGGGGCGTCGTGAAGCGTGATCCCTTCCACGAGGACGTCACGGATTCGGTCGTGCGTTGGGGCTGAGTCGCGCGTCTCGACCACGACGTGCGGTTCGAATCGATCGCCATCGAACTGTTGCGACGTGATATCTTCTTCAATGCTGTGAGCCGCTCGTTGCGCCGCCATTCGGTCATCATCGACAACGACGAACACGTCGATATCGCTTGCCCGGTCGGCGTCGCCGCGAGCGACACTCCCGAACAATACGATCGCTGCATGATCACCGACACGGTCAATAAGCCGATTCCGAACAGTTCGCACCGGGTCGTGGAACTCGGATTGCGGAATTGTGGTAACCGGATCATCACTGTGAACGAATCTCTTCGGGTTGATCTGTACGGCATTTGACCTGCCGTCGCGATCAACGTGAATTATACCGAGGGCTTCGAGGGAGAGAACCGCCGCGTTCACGTTTGACATTCCTCTTTCCGTCAATCGGTGGAGTTCGCGGTTCGAGAACGCTGTATCTGGATTGTCAGCGAGTACGTGGAGGATGTCAGTCGCTGCGCGGTGGCGGAACGCCTCACGGTCACCGAGCGGAATCGGGAGGCAAACGTACGTTCCCTCACATCCATTCGACGACTGAACGGCCTCGCGGTTCATGAACTGTTGTACGGTTCGACCGCTGGTAAGTGTTCCGCTCACGAGCGCCACTTCTGGAATGCTCTTCGAACCGGTGATCGGTCGATGATGTATGAATTTCCTATACTGATCGGCATTTCCGAAAATACTTTGGATACAGAGCCTGTATCACCAACTACTATCAAATAGAAGGAAAATTTATCTATATTTTAGTTTTAATTAATAATCATAGTAAATGATAAAGAACGATTAAGCATAATATTGGGTGTTTTTCTAGTCCTGTGGGGAACTGTGGAACTCTATCGTGGACGGAAGGACGGATTGTCCGCAGTTTATTTTTATTCGCGGTCGTAGTAACCGGGAGTTATATGATTCTATTATCATACTCGAGCTAAACGGCAACTACCGGGGTTGTCCAATACCCCCCAACAGTCCACATGAGTCGATGACACCGACGAATCGGGAAAATAACTTGCTGACGGTGAGCAGGTACTCGAATCGATCGCCGCGTGAACGGACGTCCCGACCGTCATCGGTGGGTTTCCCCGGTCACGCTCAGCAGGCCGCTGGGCTGGCCCGCGGGTCCGGTTTCGACGTTCATTTTCCAGGACGATCCACCGCGAGACGGGATCCGTTCGGCCGCGGAAATCGCGAGGTTACGATTCGGGCTCTGGCAGAACACCTCGAGGACGATCGGAAGGGTCACGACTCGCTCGGCCGACCGGTCGAGGACGTATTCCTCGAGGGTCACGTCCCAGGAGCGGTTCCCCGTCCCCGAATTTTCCGATCGAGTGTGAAGCGTGTACGCTTCGACGACGGCGGCGGACTGTAACGTCGACAGCGCTGCCTCGAGCGGATCACCGTCCGCCGGTCTCGACGGCAACCGCCGTGCTGCCGACAGGAGGACGTCGATCTGTTCGTCAGCATCGAGCCCAACGTCGAGTTCGGCTGCCGTACTCTCGAGCAGACGAAAACAGAGGTCGTCCGGCTGTTCGGTCGTCTCGGCCAGGGCGAAGTACGTGTCCATGATCGCGGCCTCGATCTCGTGGTGGGGCGAGTCCGCGATCGCTTCGAATACTGCGCCGGCAACGGTGTGACAGAAGTCGATCACCGACCGGTTGGCCACCGGTCGTTCCGCCGCCTCGCGGTCGACTTCGGTAGGACCGGAGCGGTGTGATTCGGTCCGGTCATCGGCGGGATCGTTCACCGATCGCTGACAGACGATCACGTTGGTGTACGGGAGTTGCGGATCGTACCGACGGAGCGCCGCCCGATACTGTTCGGTCGCTTGCGCCGCCACTCGAGCAGTCGCCCGTGTTTCGAACGCGAGACCTGCAGCGGGTACTGGACATTCGCCGGTTCGCCCACAGACGAGGTGGTATTCGCCCGAATCGGTCGCCAGCGATTCGATGTACCGTCGGATGTCCCCGAGTGTCGCACCGACCATTTTAGGCTAGCCTAAAAACCCTCTGGACACAAATACCTTCAGGTTCACCGGCAACGAAGTGGGTCGCCGCACGGTGAGTTGCCGCCGAACTGGTCGTACTGCGAGCGAACGACGTGAGCGAGCGGGCCGACGACTGATACGGATTACTATACCTGTGTCCCGGCGCACCCGCGACCCGGGCGGCGGGTGCGCCGGCAATGACGTACAGTAAACCGTATGACGTAGAGCGACGCTCCGCGTCACGGAACGGAAAGAGGAGTGCTTTTGCTCGAGCGTTTGCTGAGCGACGACGAGCCGTCTGGTGGCACTGCTGCCAGCGGCGTGAAACGAACGCGGCGCAAAAGGTGGTGGCTAGAATTCGTGTTCGACGTCTTCCTCGTCGGCTTTCTGGATGATGATCTTGCCGTCTCGAACCCGGACGAAGACTTCGTCACCGATATCCATCCCCGCGACTGCGAGTTCGTCCTCGTGGAGGTTGAGGTGGACGTTGTGGTAGTTTCCATCTTCGTCTTTCGCACCGCTTGGACTCAGCTTCTTTTTCCGTACCATCGCGGGATTCTATGACGAACTTCGCCGTAGGATATACTTAAGTGTTTTCTACGACAGGACCGACGACCGTACCAGATGAACAGTACGTAAACGAACAGAGACCGACGAAGAAACACGAACGAGGGTTGGTGCGGAAAAGTAGCGAACCCGACTTACTTAAAGATACCGACGCTGTCGGTCGGTTTTCGGGGATATCTTTATGTCAGACCGTGCGCTGAATTGACACGGAGGTAAAACCATGGTACGTGAAGACGGTAAGCGGAACTTCGCACTGCGAGAATCGAGCGGCGACGAGTCGAGCGTCTTCTCGGGGAACACCCCGCGACAGGCTGCGCTCAAAGCCGCCCGGCGACTCGAGCCGGGATCGAGTGAGGACGCGGCCGAACGCGTCGAACTTCGGCTTCGCGAGAAGGGGACGGACAAAGTCCACATCTACGACGGCTGGGCGTGGGAAGAGACCGCACCAGACGACAAGCCGGACTGGATGCCGGGCGAAATCACCGAGGCGAACGTGTCGAAAAAGGGGATCGAACACCTGGACGAGTGAGTGATCCAGTGGTTTCCACACAGTGAGTCGTAACTGACGGTCCGAATCCCACGTTGTTCTACCGCGTCGAACGTCCTACCGATCTGTGCACCCTCGAGAGAGACCGATCTGTTCATCCTCGAGAAAGTTTGCTATCGATCCGACGACGACCCTGACCGCCGGCGCTCGCCACAGAGGCGACGGTCTTTTGATGCTCTCCGCGTAACTGACGAGCGATGGCTGCAGTTACGCTGGGCCCCGAAGGGACGTATTCGCACCGAGCTACCCGTGCGATCGACGACGAGATCGACTTTCGCCAGTCGGTGACGGCCATCGTCGACGCCGTCGCGGCCGGCGAGTACGACCGCGGCGTCGTTCCGATCGAGAACAGCATCGAAGGCAGCGTTACCGAGAGTCTCGACGCGCTCGCGGAGTACGACGTCGCCGTCGTTCGCGAGATCGTCACTCCCATCCGACACGCGCTGCTCGCACAGGGCGAGGAGTTCGACACGATCGCCAGTCACTCCCAGGCGATCGCACAGTGTCGCTCCTTCCTCGAGCGTGAGTACCCCGACGCTACCCTCGAGGCGGTCGCCAGCACCGCACAGGGCGTCGAGTTCGCCCGCAACGACCCCTCCGTCGCGGGCATCGGCCACCCCGCAAACGCCGAAAACGGCACCAGCCTCGAGGTGCTCGGCGAGGATATTCAGGATCGGGATTCGAACGCGACGCGTTTTCTGGCGCTTGCACCCGCCGAGGAGCGGACGAAAGGCGGCGGCAAGACCTCGCTCGTCGTCTACCCGGACGCGGACTACCCCGGTCTCCTGTTGGAACTGCTCGAGCCGTTCGCGAATCGAGACATCAATCTGGTTCGCCTCGAATCACGCCCGAGCGGTCAGCGACTGGGCGATTACGTCTTCCACATCGACATCGAGGCGGGGCTGTACGAGGCTCGCACGAAGGAGGCGCTCGAAGAGATCGAAGCTCTCGCGGAAAACGGCTGGGTGCGCCGGCTCGGTTCCTACGATACCGAACACGTCGTCGAGTAGCCGACATCGTATCCGGACGACCGAGTACCGTCCCGGTGACCGATCGGCCGGCCCACACCGCCCACCCCAAACGGTTTTTCGCGTCCCGCCGAGGGTGGGATATGACACTCGACGAAGGCAGCGACGCGCCGACCGTGACTGCGCCGAACCAGAACGGCGAGGACGTGACCCTCGAGTTCGAGGAGCCAACAGTGCTGTACTTTTACCCGAGAGACGAGACGCCCGGCTGTACGATCGAAGCGCGCCAGTTCGATCGCGAACTCGAAACCTACCGCGAAGCGGGGGTGTCGGTCTACGGCGTCTCGACCGACGACGTCGACTCCCATCGAGCGTTCTGTGACGCCGAGGGCCTCGCGTTCGACCTGCTCGCCGATCCGGACGGGGAGGTCGCCGAGGCGTTCGACGTCGACGCCAGCTCCGGTGCGGCCGAACGGACGACGTTCGTCCTCACCGACGGCAACGTGCAGTCGGTCTACGAGAGCGTCGATCCGGACGGACACGCCCGCGAGGTCCTGCGCGACGCGCTCGAGGACGGACTCGCTACGTTACCTGAACGGTAGATCCGGCGGATCCGTCCCGCACCCGATCGATCGAACCCGTCCACGAACGGGACAGTCCGTTCTGTCGTTCGAGTGCGGGCAGAATTTATCCCACTCGAGGTCGTAGCTCCGTCCATGCGAGGAAACCCGTTCAACGATATCGAGGAGATGCTCGACCGCATCAGCCGGCAGGTCGAAGGCGGAATGACCAGCGGCGGTCTCCAGGTACCGGGCTCGGTTCCGGTCGACGTCGCCGACACCGGCGAGGAGTACGTCGTCACCGCGGATCTCCCGGGCTACGAGACCGACGACATTTCGCTGACCCTCTCGGAGGGAACGCTTCGTCTCGAGGCGAATCGCGAACACGAGATGGAGTACACCGAAGGGCAGTACATCCGGCGCGAACGGACGCGAAAGACGGCGAGTCGACGAATCCGACTGCCAGACCCGGTCGAAGAGAACTCGGTCTCTGCGGGGTACGAAAACGGCGTGTTGACGGTTCGACTGCCGAAAGTCGGCGGCGGCGAGGAGTCTCGAGAGATCGACATCGAGTAATACGGTTTGGGACGACTGATTATCGGCCGATCGCCCACCCTCGTGCGATCGGCCGGTACGGACACATTTCGACTGTATCAGATTGGCAGTAACAGTTCGCACGATAGGACGCGCGACGAGTGCGATCACCGCGAGCGGATGACGGTTCTCGAGCAGTTGGAACGGGTCGGCGGGTGGATGGAAAGCTATAGGGCGGCGTCGCGTCCACGTCTACACAAATGAGCGACGCGGGATACGACCACGAGCCGGTCGAACGGCGCTGGCAAGAGGCGTGGGACGATGCGGACGCCTACCGGACGTCCGACGACGTCGACGAGCCGACGTACGTGCTGGGAATGTACCCGTATCCGTCGGGGAAACTCCACATGGGCCACGTCCGAAACTACACGATAACGGACGCGTACGCCCGGTACCGGCGGATGTGCGGCGACGAGGTCCTCCATCCGATGGGGTGGGACGCGTTCGGCCTGCCCGCCGAAAACGCGGCCAAAGATCGGGATACGAACCCGCGAGACTGGACGTTCGACTGCATCGAGACGATGCGCGAGCAGATGCACGCGATGGGCTTTGGCTACGACTGGGATCGCGAAATCGCGACCTGTACGCCGGAGTACTACCAGTGGAACCAGTGGCTCTTCTCCCGATTTCACGACGAGGGGCTCGTCGAACGCCGAGACGCCGACGTCAACTGGTGTCCCGAGTGTGAGACCGTCCTCGCGGACGAACAAGTCGAGGGAGAGGCCGAACTCTGCTGGCGCTGTGAGACGCCGGTCGAACAGCGCGAACTCGAGCAGTGGTTCCTGAAGATCACCGAGTACGCAGACGAGTTGCTGGAGGCGATCGACGACCTCGAGGGGTGGCCGAACTCGGTGCGCCAGATGCAGCGCAACTGGATCGGCCGCCAGTACGGCACCGAACTCGACTTCGAGATCGACGGTCACGGGGCCGTCACGGCGTTTACCACTCGCGTCGACACCATCTTCGGCGCGACGTTCTTCGCGCTCGCGCCGGACCACCCGATCAGCGAGGAACTCGCCGCCGCCGACGACGACGTTCGTCACTTCATCGAGCACGAAGCCGATCCCGACGGCGACGAGCCAAACGGTGTCGAGACGGATCTGACCGCCACGAACCCCGTAACGGGCGAGGAGATTCCGGTGTACGTCGCCGACTTCGTCCTCTCGGACGTCGGAACGGGCGCGCTGATGGCCGTCCCCGGCCACGACGAGCGCGACCACGCGTTCGCGACGAAGATGGACGAGGATATCGTCCCCGTGATCGCACCCGAACCCGACGACTGGGACGGCGAGACGGTCCCCGACGCGCCGGACGTCAGCGAGCAAGCGTTCACCGACGACGGCGTGCTGGTAAACTCCGATGAGTACTCCGGCCTCGAGAGCGAGAGCGCCCGCGAACGACTGACAGAGGACGTCGAGAGCGCCGCCCATGCGGCACAGTATCAGCTTCGTGACTGGGGAATCTCCCGCCAGCGCTACTGGGGGACGCCGATCCCCGTCGTCCACTGTCACGACGACTGTGGTTCGGTCGTGGTCCCCGACGAGGAGTTGCCGGTCGAACTGCCGGAGTTCATCAACACCACCGGCAATCCGCTGGATGCCGCCGAAGAGTGGAAAGAGACCAGGTGTCCGGAGTGTGGCGGGACGGCCACCCGCGAGACCGACACGATGGATACGTTCGTCGACTCTTCGTGGTACTTCCTGCGGTACGTCTCGCCCGACCTCGAGGACGCCCCCTTCGACGCAGAACGGGCGAACGACTGGATGCCCGTCGACCAGTACGTCGGCGGCATCGAACACGCCGTGATGCACCTGCTCTATTCGCGCTTTTTCACGAAGGTGCTCGCCGACAACGAGGGGCTCGAACACCGCGAGCCGTTTACGAACCTGCTCGCCCAGGGCATGGTTCAACTCGAGGGCGAGAAGATGTCGAAGTCGAAGGGCAACGTCGTCTCCCCCCAGCGGATCGTCGAGGAGTACGGCGCGGACACCGCGCGGCTGTTCATGATGCAGGCCGCCCAGCCCGAGCGTGATTTCGACTGGAGCGAGGAAGGAGTCCGATCGACGAACGCCTTCCTCTCGCGGCTCAAGGAGATGGTCGAATCCTACACCGCGAACGAACCCGACGGCGCGGACGACGCCGTCGCGAGCTACGTCGAAAGCGAGATCGACGCGACGATCGCCATCGCCGGCAGCGAGTACGACGACCTGACGTTCAACCGCGCGCTCCGCGAGACGCAGGATCTGGTGGGAACGTTGCGGAGCTACGCCGACTATACCGAACCCCACGCCGAGACCTACGAGCGCGGCCTCTCGGCCGTCGTTCGCCTGCTCGCCCCGGTCGCGCCGCACCTCGCAGAAGAGCTGTACGAGGCGCTGGGCAACGACGGTTTCGTCGTCGACGCGCCGTGGCCCACTGCGGAGGTCGACCGCGATTACGTCACCAAACGCCGCCGACTCGTCGAGAACACTCGAGAAGACGTCCGCGACATCGTCGAGGTCGCGGGCATCGAAGATCCGAAAGCGATCGACGTCGTCGTCGCCCCCGAGTGGAAGTACGACGCCCTCGAGCTCGCGATCGAGAGCGACGCCGACAACCTGATCGGCGAACTGATGCAAAACTCCCACATTCGCGAGCAGGGCGACGCCGCCGCCAGCTATGGACAGGACCTGCAGGCCGAACGCGAAGCGCTCTCGATGACGCTGGGACCCGACGAGGAGTTCGCGGCACTCGAGTCCGCCGCGTGGCTGATCGAGCGCGAGTTCGACGCGCCGGTGTCGGTCGTCCGCGCCGAAGCGGTCGACGAGAGCGTGTTGAAAAACGCCGAACCGGGACGGCCGGCGATCGAAATCGAAGACTGATACGGACTGCTGTACGTCATCTTCGGCGCACCCACGACCCGGCGGTGGGTGCGGCGGTACATCGGTACAGGAATCCGTACGAACGGAATCGGCCCGGCGGCCTGGACCGGCGTGGAAACACGCGGGTGCTACGCCGGAACTTATACCGGTCTGTCTATTACTACGGTCGTGACTCATTTCGGCGATCGACAGTCCGCCGACGGGGGATCGGTGGGCCCTCAGGACACGATATCGATGCTAACGGGAGCCGACGTCGCGATCGTCGAACTCTCCCCGGGCGGCGAAATCGTCGCGACGACGCAGGCACTCGCCGAGCGGACGGGCCACCCTCTCGCCGACCTTCAGGGACGGAGTTTCGAATCGGTGCTGGAGAGCGTCCCCGAACCGGTCGACGACATTCTGGCGGACGACGTCTCGAGTACGGGCCCCGTTACGCTCACGGTGGAAACCGCAACTGGCGATTCGGTCGCGTTCGACGCCCAGTTCGAGCGTAACCAGCGTACTGAGACCGAAGACGTGATCGTCGGAACGCTGCATCACAGATCACAGCCGTCGTCCGCTGGCGGCTCGTCCGAACGGGAACCGAATCGGAACGGAGGAACGGCACCCGCGAGAGCGTTCGTCGCCCTCGCCGACGCCCTGTCCGACGGGATCATCGTCCTCGATACGGCAAGCGAGATCCAGTACGCGAATCCCGCAGTCGAGCGTATTCTCGGGTATCCCCCTCGGGAACTCGTCGGCGGAAGCAAACTCGACGTCATCCCGGAACGCCTCCGGGAAACCCACCTGAACGCGCTGAATCGCTACCTCGAGACGGGAGAGCGAAACATCGACTGGGAGTACGTCGAGCTTCCGGGTCAGCACGAAGATGGCCACGAGGTGCCACTCGGGATCTCGCTCAACGACTTCTTCTTCGACGGCGACCGGTACTTCGTCGGTCTCTTTCGGGACATCTCGCCCCGGAAAGAGGTCGAACAGGCCCTGCGCGAGCGCGAACGACAGCTCGATCAGTACAAAGAGTACACCGACGACATCCTGAACGCGATCGACGACGTCTTCTACGTCGTCGATCAGAAGGGGACGCTCCAGCGGTGGAATCGACGTCTCCGCCAGGTCGTCGGATACACGGACGAAGAGATCGAGTCGATGCACGCACTGGAGTTCTTCGGAGCGGACGACCGCGAGCAGATCGCTGGCGCAATCGAAGAGGGGTTCGATGCGGGACACGTTCGCGTCGAAGCGGAGGTCCTGACGAAAGACGGCGATCGAATCCCCTACGAGTTCGTGGCAGCTGCGCTAGAAGACCCCGACGGGGACCCAGTTCTCACGGGGATCGGACGGGACATCACCACGCAGAGGAAACAGCGGCGCAAACTCGAGGAGTCGAACGAACGCTTAGAGCAGTTCGCCTACGCCGCCTCCCACGACCTCCAGGAGCCGCTTCGAATGGTCACGAGCTACCTCCAGCTCGTCGACCAGCGGTACGGCGACGAACTCGGCGACGACGGCGAGGAGTTCGTCGAGTTCGCCGTCGACGGCGCCGAGCGGATGCGCGGGATGATCGACGGCCTCCTCGAGTACTCGCGAGTCGATACACGCGGGGATCCGCTCGAGTCGGTCGCCCTCGAAGACGTCCTCGAGGACGTGCGTGCGGACCTCCAGCTGAAAATCGAGGAGTCAGGCGCGGAGATCGACGTCGGCGAGTTGCCCCGGGTCGCTGGCGATCGGAGCCAACTGCGTCAGGTCTTCCAGAACCTGCTTTCCAACGCAATCGGGTACAGCGGCGACGAGCCGCCGACCGTCGAGATCGCTGCCGAACGGACGGGGCGAATGTGGCGAATCGACGTCGCCGACGCCGGCGTCGGAATCGATCCAGACGACGAAGAGCGCATCTTCCGGGTGTTCCAGCGCTCGAGCGCTCACCAGGGCCACGGCGGAACCGGCATCGGACTCGCGCTGTGTCAGCGAATCGTCGAACGCCACGGCGGCCAGATCTGGGTCGACTCGGAACCCGGCGAGGGGTCGACGTTTTCGTTCACGCTTCCGGACGAAAACGCGCGATGACCGTACTGACCGGGCTGGCGTAGCCGTCTTCCTCGAGTCGTCCGCAACCAGAGCGTCGAACTCGAGTGCGAAAGGCCACCGAGGAGGTCACACGGCCGCTCGAAACGGTCGCCGGTGACGGTGTCCCGGTGGGAATGGGGATGGGTTGCCCACACGGCAACGAGAGGAGTCGTGGTCGGCGGCGACGGAGTATCGTTCACCGGTCACCTGCAACCACGACGGTCGTCGCCTCAAAGTATTTACCCGGGACTGTTAATCGACAGGTATGCGCCGCCGAGCCCTCCTCGGAGCGATCGGAACCGCTGGCTTCTCGGGCTGTCTGGACGGGGGAACCAGCGAGCGCGAGACGCGATCGTCCGACTCGACGACCGACGAGTCCGGATCCGACGACGGATCGCAAACGGACGGTGACGCCGAATCCGACGACGATCCACGAACCGGTGAGAGAACCTACGACGAGTGTAACGCTCCGTACGTCACCCACGATCAGTTGCCCGACGAAATCGCCGCCGAAGTGGACGTCGCGTTCGACGACGGCGAGTACGTCACCGATGGCGAGTTGCTGTACGAGCAGGCGATCGGTGACGGAACGCCCCTGTGGAAGGATCGGCCGTACGACCACCGCGTCGAAACGGACGGCGAAACGCGGCGACTCTCGTTCGAGGCACAAACCGAGTACGCCTCGCCTCGAACCCTCGAGCTCTGGAACGATACTGACGAGTCGGTCACTGCGACGGTGACGATCACCGACGAAGACGACGAGGCCGTCGTCGACACGACGTTCGCCGTCGAGGGAGACGAGCGCGAACGGGTCGACGCCGCGAGCCGCTTTGGCACCTACGACGTCGAAATCGAACTCGAGGACGGCAGGCGGGAGACGGATACGTGGGAACTCTTTGCACCGAAAAGCGAAGGAGTCGACGGTCTCACCGTCGGAATCACTGCCGACGAAATTTCGATCGAGCCGTTGATCTGGGCGTACGACTTCGAGCCGTGTCCGATGCAGTGGGAACGGACGTGAAGCTGTGGCCACTACGACAGGACGGGGCGAGCCGATCGTGGATGCGTGGCGCATGGTGGAAGCCACCGCTCGAGCGGGATTTTCCGCCCCCTCACGATCCGTTGGTCACGAGTTGACCGTCGCTGGCGGAACTATTTTCCGAGTAGAAAACTCTACTACTGTTATGAGCACGTCGGTCAAAGTAACGGACACCACGAAATCCCGCCTCGAGGAACTCCAGGCGGAGATTCGTCTCGAGACGGGGCGAAACGTAACGCAACAGGAACTGCTCGAGCGGATCGTCACGAGCAGCTACGAGTCGAAAGACGAGTTGATCGACTCGTTTCGCGACGAGTTCGAGCCGCTCTCGGAGGAGGAAATCGACCGGTGGCTCTCGGGCACCATTGATTCCGGAGTCGAGACGAAGGAAGAAGACATCGACGACGTTCTCTACGGCGAATGAGCGTATTCATCGATACCGGCGTCTTCTTTGCCCACCACGATCAAGCGGCGGCGAGATACGAGGCGGCGTCGACCGCGATGCAAGCCGTTCTCGAGGGAAAGTTCGGAGAACCTTACACGAGCGACTACGTCGTCGACGAGGCGATAACGCTCACTCGGAAACGAACCGGTAACTACGAGGATGCGTGGGAAATCGGGCGGCGAATTCTCGGCCGCGGTCGATATCCGGATCGGATCGAACTGTTAGTACTAACACCGGACCTGTTCGAGGATACACTCGATACGTTCGAAACGTACGACGATCACTCGCTGAGTTTCACCGACGCGAGTACGATCGCCGCCGTCGAACGGAACGATCTCGATGCCGTTCTCAGTTTCGACGACGATTTCGACGGGGTCGTCGAACGAATCGATCCGGCAATAATTGGGGGGTAGATCCGCGGTACTCGAGCATCGTTGATTACGGACCGAAGAGACGGTGACGGCGCGGTCCCCGGCCGTCGCCCGGCAGTCGGTCCGTGTACGGAATGTCGTGCTCGAGCACGAAACCGTGTCGAGTATCAAAGCCTTTGCTCGAGGTGACGTCCGCTTCGAGACGAACGGACAGGTTTGGTGGTACCTCGAAATGACGACCATCGGGTCCGAGTGGAGCCGTTCGACGGCGTTCGATCAGTTCCTGTCGGGATCAGCGAGTCGTTCATCAACGCGTGTGATATACGAGTTTATGATACGTCCAGTACATGACTGAGAGTACGGACAGGACTCCGACGAGAGTGCCAATAAAAAGCAGCGGCCACGAGGCCGTCAAATAATATCCGAGCGAAATCATGATAAGAGATCCAGTACAGTAGACAAAGAGATACGTGCGTCTACTTACTTCGGGGTGATACACACCCATTGCCGTTAAAAAAGTGTATGCTAAAAACAAACTGACAACAGATTGTGTGATGTTTCCACGGGAATACGACTGATAGCTCAGAAGAAGCGTTATTATCAATAGTATACTTACCGAAATCACGCCAAAGAATTTGTAGCTTTTCCGGAAGGTCGAAGGACAGTTATACGTATCCATTCGTGCCATCTAAATTCGATCATAACACTCATTAGATTAATTCTTTTCACTACCTATTCTCCTCACTAACAGTACGGTTTTTACAAATATCGCCAACGACTGCTTCGGTATTACTCGATCGCCTCGACGATCAGTTCGGCGATATCGACGACCTCGAGGTCGTCCTCGAAGCCGCCGGTCTTGCGGCCGTCTTCGTACATCGTCATGCACATCGGACAGGCGACGACGAATTTTTCCACTGCAGCGCCGGCGTCGGTGTCCTCGAGGGCCTCCCGGAGCCGTTCCTCGCTGGGTTTGGGTTCCTCGTCGAACTCCATCCAGAGGCCGCCACCGCCGCCGCCACAGCAAAACGAGTTGGCGCGGTTGCGCGGCATCTCGAAGAGGTCACAACCGGTGGCCTCGATGAGGTCGCGCGGAGCCTCGTACTCGTCGTTGTACCGCCCGAGGTGACACGGATCGTGGTAGGTGACGGTGTAGTCGAGTTCGTCGCCGTTCAGGCCGAGTGCGCCCTCGGTGACGAGTTCTTCGACGGCCTGGGTCCAGTGGAGGACGTCGATGTCGCCGTCGGCGTTCCACTGTTCGTCGTACTCGAAGGGCATCATCGGATCGTCGGCGAACTCCTCGAAGTCGACCTCGGGATACTCGTTCTCGAAGGTGTTGTAGGAGTGGGGATCGGTACAGACGATCGTGTCGAACTCGCAGTCGTCCCACGTCTCGACGTGGTGGCCGGCGAGTTCGACGTAGAGGAACTCCTCGCCGACCCGGCGAATGTCGTTGCCGTCGTACTTCTCGTCGTCGAAGAGGATGCCGAAGCTGACGTCGGCCTCCTGTAAGATCGTCGCCAGCGAACGGGCGACCTGCTTGTTGCGGTCGTCGTAACTCGGGTAGTCGCCGACGTACCAGAGGTAGTCGACTTCTTCCTCGCGGGCGTCGGTGACGTCGAACTCGAGGTCGTCGGCCCAGTCGCCGCGGTTTCGCGGCGGATCGCCGAACGTGTTGCCGTTTTGCATGACGTTCTGGAAGACGTCCTGCATCGACGAGGAAACGTCGCCCTGGTCGGTCATCTGGCGGTTGAGCCGGGTGAACGACTGGAGGTGTTCGATCTCGACCGGGCAGGCGTCCATACAGGCCATACAGGCCATACAGGACTCCATCGTCTCCGTGTCGATCACCGACGCGCCGCCGTCGGCGATGATAGGTTTCTCCTCGCCGCCGGTCTCGAGGCCTTCGCGGTAGGCTTTCAGGTCGAGAATGACGTTTCGCGGATCGAGCGGTCGGTCGGAGGCTTTGGCCGGACAGACGGCCGAACACCGGCCGCACTTGGTGCAGGCGTCCTGATCGAGGATCTCCTTCCAGGTGAAGTCGTCGATGGATTCGGCGTTCGTGGCGTCGAGATCCGACGGGACGTTGGGGAGGCGTTTTCCGGCCCGCTCGTCGCGGGTGACGACGTTCGCGAACGAGGAGATCATGTGGAACGGCTTGGCGTAGGGGATCCACGCGATGAAGAAAAAGGCGAGCAACGAGTGCTTCCACCAGATGAGCCAGTGGAACGTCTCGGCGTTGAACCCCAGCACGGAGACGGCGGTGTAGTTCGGATCGGTCGCCGTCCCCGCGATCGTCGACAGTCCGACCGCCTGGAAGACCATCGCGAGACCGTAGCCGACGAAACTGACCACTTCGTGGTCGGGCATACCGGTCGCGTAGATACGCAGTCCCTCGAGGAGGAAGCCGCCGACGCCGAGGCCGAACAGCGTCCAGATAAAGATGTCGTCCTCGTTACTGGTATGGCGGTCCAAGAGGCGCTCGTTGCCGACCCAGTAGCGTCGGTACATGGCCATTCCGATCCCGACGACGAATAGAAGTCCCATCGCGTCGACCATGAACTGGTAGGCGAGATAGAAGTCGTCGATCCAGAACGAGCCCTGTGCGATCGGTTCGTACACGTAGCCGTCGATCGCGAGGATCGAGGTCGCGATGAACAGCGTCAGGAATCCCCAGAGAATAAACGAGTGCATCAGCCCGCCGTAGAGATCGCGGTTGAACTGTTTCTCGTTCGAGAGGGCAATTCTGGCCGCGGTGGCGATCCGGTTCGGTAACTCGTCGAGGCGATCGAACGGATCGTCGTCACCGGCGGCGTACCGCGAAAACCGCTGGTAGACGCCGTAGAGGAAGACGAGTATCGTTATCGCCGCGAGGAGATAGAACACCGCGAACTCGGTGTTGCTGATTCCCCAGTAGGTTTCTCTCGTCACCTCTGTCTGGGCAAAGACGTTCATGTCCAACCACGTGGGGGGACGGAACTTAATTCTTGTCACGTGTTCGCAATCCCGACCCGTCGCCGTCACGTGAAAATGTGAAACGTATTTTCAGTTCATAGTGATTTTTTATAGTAGTCGCTGAAACTCATTGCACTCCCACTCGCGTATTATAGTAACAACTGGAACTATTTACACACTGATCGCACAGCTGTCGTGCGATCAGGTGTGCATTGACTTCCAGTGGCTACTATAGCTGCCAACACTGGTGGTGCTGGTCGTTTGCGTGCGAGCGGTGAGTAAACCGTGTCAAAGATTACCGTGACTCACAGCTTTTCCGCTCTACGCTATCTGGCAACAGGCTTAAATAGCCACCCGTCGGGAGTGTCCACCCATGAACGAAAAAACCGAGGAACTCAAAAATATCTTCACGGACGTCACCGACGGAGAGGCGACCGTCACCGAATCACAGGAGGACACCCGTGGCTCTCTCGAGAAGGACGAACAGACGGACGAACAGCGCATCGAGAGCGTCATCACCCAGTTGCGAGAGCGATACGAGTTCGAAACGCCGCTGTCGGACGACGAACTCCACGAGGTCGCCGTCCGGTTTTACGACGGAGAAAGCGACGAGACGATCGCCCAGCGTCTCGAAACCGAACCCGACGTCGTCTTCGAGGCGCGAATGTCACTTCACCTCATCGACGACCACGACGCCGACGAGATCGATCTCGCGGCGATCCGCAACCGCGAGGAAGACGACGCGACGCTGGCCGAGGAGTACGACGTTACCGAAGAGCGGATCCGACGGTATCGCCGCGTTGCCGCGGCCGAAGACGAGTCGCGAACGGCCAACGATCGCTATCGCGACGAGTTCGACAGCATCCTCGCCGACGCGGACCTCTCCGCGCGAATGACCACCGACGTCCGCGAGGACGGACTCGAGGACGCGACGGAGGGCATGGAAACCGACGTCGACTTCTGATCGCTGCCAGCAGACGGGCCCGAGGACGTCGACAGTTGCGCGACACGACGAAGTTACGCACGGGTTGTGGCGCGAGGAGGCACAGTACCTCACGAACGAGCACGGCGCGGCGCGGTGTGCCGACCTTTTTGTAGGAAGGCGCGGCCAGACAGTCCGTGACACGGACGCACGTCTCGTTTAGCGACCTTCGGACGGCCGCCTACTGTCCGCGGAAGTGTTACTATCGCCGAACCGCCGAGGAGGACGACCGCGAGCCGCCGCCGCGCGTCGACGCCGTTCGAAACCTCGAGACCCGGTACGAGAAGTTACTCGAGGCACCGCCGGGTGCGCTCGCCGCCGAACCGATCGAGGTGTCCCCCGTCTGCTACCGCGAGGCGCTTTCCGGAACCAAGCGACGACTCGAGGACGCGGGCTGTTGGGAACGTCTTCGGAACCCACGGGATCGGGACGTGCTCGCGACGGGTCGGGACTGTCGTGGGATCGTCCACAAAGTGCTCGCCGATCCGCTCGAGCCGGTCCTCGTTTCGACCGGGAAACCTCCCGAACGGGGCGTCTGGGAGAGTCAGTCGGTCCACGCGGTCGCAGCCGCGAAGGCGCTCGCGTGGGAGCATCGGACGGCGATCGAACGAGCCTGGCTCGAGTATCCGGCCTACGGTGTGATCAGGAGCGTCAAGCTCACGACGCGTCGGAAGGCACGGTATCGGCGGGCGCTACGCACTGTCCGCGAACTGGACGGTCCACCGCCCCGGATCAACAACCAATCGAAATGCAACTCCTGTGAGTACGCCGGCACGTGTGGCGTCCGGACCCGCACGTTGCGATCGCTACTCGGGTTCGGAGGAGGCGGGTGAGAGCACCCGAGTGGCCCGAATGCGTGGCGGGTCGCAGCCCTTGAACGCGTGGCGGGTCGCAGCCCTTAACAGTCGTGGTCGCCACTATCCAGTCATGACCGACCGAGAGGGCGACCGCGACCACCGATTCTCCGAAGGAGAGGGGTTCGACGACTCCTACGACGAGTTCGATCTGGATCCGCCGGAACTGGACGTCGATCCCTCGAAGGTCGATCCCGTCGACTCCCGCGTCGTCACCGACACGCTCGATACGCACAACATCGCGAGCGACGAGGTCGACGCCGGGGAACTGCTCGACGTCGGGTTGAACTACATGCGGATCAACCGCTACGAACAGGCGACGGACGCCTTCGAGCGGACTGCACAGTTCGCGGACGACGATCGACTCGAGCAGGAGGCCTGGGTGAACAAGGGGGTCGCCCACGCCGAACTCGAGGAGTGGGACGAGGCAATCGGTGCCCATCGGGAGGCGCTGTCGATCGACGACGAGAGCGAACACGCGGCGACGGCGGAGACGAATCTCGCGTACGCACTCTGGGAGTTCGGCGAGACGGCACAGGCGCTCGAGCACGCAGAGCGCGCCGTCGAGATCGATGAACGCTTCGCGCAGGGCTGGTTCAACCGGGCCTTTTTCCTCTCGGAGCGCGGTCTGAACGAGGAAGCGCTGCACTGTATCGACAACGCCGTCCGTCTCGGCATGCACAACGCGAAGGTCTTAGAGGAGAAAGCCCGCATCCTCGAAGACCTCGGAGAGTACGACGAAGCCGAAGAGATCGCCGACGAAGCAAACGAGATGCGCGAGCGAGCCGAACAGCGGCTGATGGAACAACGCCAGGAGATGCACGGTCAGTCGGGAACGACCGCCGGTGGAGAGGCCGACCGCGAATGGGAACTCGAGTGACGATGCGGCTCACCGAACGCGACACGCCCGAGGGGCTGTTGGTAGCGGTCTGTGACGACGACGTTCTCGGCGAAACGTTCGAGGAAGGAGCGGTTTCCCTGACCGTCACCGAGGAGTTCTACGGCGGCGAGGAAGTCGACGAGAGCGCGGTGATAGACAGCCTGGCGAGAGCCGACGTCGCGAACATCGTCGGCACCCGCGCGGTCGAACTGGCTATCGACGAGGGCTTTATCGACGCCGGGAACGTCCTCGAGGTCGACGGGACCCATCACGCCCAGTTACTTCGGATGTAGCACGCTGCTCCGACGAAATCTCCGGCTCCGAACCGTCGCGAGTACGGTCGATCGGCGCGCAATCTTTTTTACATCCTGGATGTGGCATATAGCTATGGAATCCGGACAGCGGTCGGGTCTCGATCGATTTCGACAACCGGAGTACACCGGAGAGAACCGGTGTGTGCCGTGTACCGCCGTCAACGTCGTGATCGCGGTCGTCATCGCGGGAGCCGTCGGTTTCCTGTATTTTCCGGCTGGGCTGGTCGTTCTCGCGGTCTCGGTCGTCGCGATCTACCTCAGAGGCTACCTGGTTCCGGGGACGCCAACCCTGACGAAGCGGTATTTCCCAGACTGGCTGCTCGCGACGTTCGACAAGACTCCCGATCCAGGCGGCGGTGCGCTCGAGGGCGACGCGGGCGATCCCTCGAGAACTGCTGGACCCACCGACGACCGGGCGAAAGAGGATCACGACGGCGAACCGGCGATCGATCCGCTCGATCCCGAGACGACGTTTCTCGACCACGGCGTGATCGCCCCCTGTGGAGACGTCTCGTCGCCGGGCGACGACCGGCCCGAGGACGACCTCTGTCTGACCGAGCCGTTTCGCACCGCGTGGCGACGCGAGATGGACGCACGACGCGGCGGCGACCGAGAGACGCAGGTGGGCGCGTTCCTCGAGGTCGAGCCGGAACTGGTGACGAGCGAGCGGGCTGGTGATCCCGGTAGTGTCGAGATTCGGATCGACGGCGAACTGACGGGACGCTGGGAGTCCGACGCGGCGCTGGTGGCCGACCTCGCCGGGGCGGCCGCCCTCGAGGACAGATTGCCCGGGTGGGACCGACTTCGGGTGGAGCGTCGTAGCCAACTGGTAAACGGGCTCCGGACGTTTCTCGATCGGTGTCCGACCTGCGGGGAAACCGTAACGCTCGGCGAAGAGCGGGTCGAATCCTGCTGTCGATCCCGCGCGGTGTACGTGATCTCCTGTGACGGCTGTGACGCGCGACTGATCGAAGTCCCTCGGTAGACGATCGTCGGCCGATTTCCACGGGAGAGGGTGTCTCGAGCGGACGGATCGAAGGAGTGTTTTGTGTGGGGCCCCTGCTAGTCGCTAATGAGTCAACGGAATCTCGAGTCGCTCGACGTCGAGGCCATCCGCGAGGAGTTTCCCATCCTCGAACGGGAGTTCGACGGCCAGCAGGTCGTCTACCTCGACAACGCGGCGACGACCCAGACCCCCGATCCGGTCGTCGACGCGATGAGCGACTACTACCGCGAGTACAACGCGAACATCCACCGGGGCATCCACCACCTGAGCCAGGAGGCGTCGATCGCCTACGAGGAGGCCCACGACCGGGTCGCGGAGTTCATCGGTGCAGCGGGTCGCGAAGAGGTCATCTTCACCAAGAACACGACCGAAAGCGAGAACCTGGTCGCCTACGCCTGGGGGCTGAACGAACTCGAGCCCGGCGACAGAGTCGTCCTCACGGAGATGGAACACCACGCCTCGCTGGTCACCTGGCAGCAGATCGGCGAGCGCACGGGAGCCGACGTGGAGTTCGTCCGGGTCGACGACGATGGACGGCTCGACATGGACCACGCCCGCGAACTGATCGACGACGACGCCGCCATCGTCTCGGCGGTTCACGTCTCGAACACGCTGGGAACGGTCAATCCTGTCTCCGAACTCACCGACCTCGCCCACGAACACGGCGCGCTGTCCTTTATCGACGGGGCACAGGCCGTTCCCAACCGCCCGGTCGACGTAGACGAGATCGACGCCGACTTCTACGCCTTCTCGGGACACAAGATGGCCGGCCCGACCGGCATCGGCGTCCTCTACGGGAAACGGGAGTTGCTCGAGGAGATGGACCCCTTCCTCTACGGCGGCGGGATGATCCGGAAGGTTACCTTCGAGGAAACCACGTGGGGCGACCTCCCCTGGAAGTTCGAGCCCGGAACGCCCCAGATCGCCGAAGCCGTCGGCCTCGTCGCCGCCATCGACTGGCTCGAGGAGATCGGCATGGAGCGCATCCAGGCCCACGAGGAGGAGATCGCCCGATACGCCTACGAACGACTCGCAGCCGAGGGCGACGTCGAGATCTACGGTCCAGAGCCCGGCCCCGACCGCGGCGGCCTCGTCAGTTTCAACCTCGAGGGCGTCCACGCCCACGACCTCACCTCGATCATGAACGACCACACGATCGCCGTCCGCGCCGGCGATCACTGTACGCAGCCGCTACACGACGAACTGGGCGTTCCGGCGTCGACTCGAGCGTCGTTCTACGTCTACAACACTCGCGAAGAGGTCGACAAGCTGGTTGCGGCGTTGGACGACGCGCGGCAACTGTTCGCGTGAATGCCGCGAACGAAGTGAGCGGCGTTTCGACCTAGATCATTGGCGGTGGGTTTTCGCACCGGATAGCTGACACGATCGTAGGCGACGGCGGGGTCACCGACGGATCGGACGGCGGTACTCGAGTCGCGCTTATCTCGCACCGACGCACGCAAGGTGAACAAGCCGACTTGCAATAGTCACGTATTTATTGTACTACTGGTGAGGGTACTGGTATGTCCACGATTCGGATCTGTTTCGTCGCGTTGCTCGTTGCGCTGGCCGCGGTGAGTCCGGTCGCCGCCGTCGCCGACGCCGGGGGCGAACCGGTTCACTCGAGTGCCGCGGTCGACCCGACGACGGAGTGTTCGTTCCCGATCACCGAAACCGACGACATGGGGGTCGACGTGACGCTCGAGGAGGAACCCGAGACGGTCGTCACGCTCAACCCGAGTGCGGCCCAGACGATGTGGGAGATCGGCGCCGAGGAGAAAGTTATCGGCACGACCAAACACGCCGAGAACCTCGAGGGAGCCGAGGATCGAACCAATATTTCGACCGACGCCGAGACGATCGAGCCGGAGATCGTGGTCGACCTCGATCCGGACCTCGTGCTCGCGCCGAGTTCGAACTTCGTCTCCGAGGAGACGGTCGAGACGCTCCGTGAGTCCGGCGTGACCGTCTTTTACTTCCAGTCGGCGGAGTCGATCGACGAGGTTCGCGATCGAACCCTCCTCGTCGGCTCGCTCGTCGGCGAGTGCGACGGCGCAGAAGATACCGTCGACTGGATGGACGAGGAACTCGAGATCGTCGAGTCGGCCCTCGAAGACGAGGAGCGACCCGACGTTCTGTACACGTTCTTCGGCTTTACCGCCGGCTCGGAGACGTTCATTCACGATATGATCGTGGCCGGCGGCGCCACGAACGTCGCGGCCGAAGCTGGCGTCGAGGAGTATCAACAGCTCAGCGAGGAAACCGTGATCGACGCCGATCCGGAGTGGATCGTCCTCAACACCAACTCGCCGGACGTCCCCGACGGTTCGGCCTACGAGTCCACGACCGCCGTCGAGAACGATCAGGTGCTCGTGGTCGAAGCCAACCTCCTGAACCGACCCGGACCGCGAGTGATCCACGCCGTCACGACGTTCGCCGAAACGTTCCACCCCGAGGCGTACGCGGACGCGACCGCAGACGCAGTGGACGACGCCGACAACGGGGCGAACGAAACCGACGATGCGGACGCGACGGCGGAGGTAAGCGACGACGCAGATGGCGCCACGGTCGACGCCGAAGACGACGACGGAGCCGACGATCAATCTACCACCGACGGAACCGACGACGACGATCAGCCCGGCTTCGGCGTCGCAGCCGCTCTCGTCGCGATCGTCGCGGTGCTCGCCACCGTCGGCTCGAGCCGGTACCGTCATACTCGTCGATAAATACGATCCGATATGAACGTCGTCTCCACCTCGCCGTCGTCGACGGAGATCCTGTACGAACTCGGCGTCGAACCGGTCGCGGTTTCCCACGCCTGCGACCACCCGCCGGCGGCCACCGAGTTGCCGTCGATCGACGTCTCGAAAGTCGACGCGACCGCCAGCGCTGACCGACACGAGCAGGTCCGGGCCGCGACTGCGGACGGTCACCTCTACCGGATGGCGGCCGACCGAATCGAAGCCGTCCAGCCCGATCTGATAGTCACGCAGGGTGTCTGCGGCGTCTGTGCGGTCGACGACGTGCTCGTCGAGGAGACGCTCGCGGACCTCGAGGTCGACCCCGACGTCCTCGCCTTGCAGGCGAACCGCCTCGCGGACGTCCTCGAGTGCGTCGAAGACGTTGGGCAGGCAACCGGGACGGAGGCGCGAGCCGGGAGGCTGGTCGACGACCTCCGCGAGCGGATCGCCGCCGTCGAGGAGCGCGTTCCCGACGAGCCCCGGCCGCGGACGGCCGTCCTCGAGTGGATGGACCCGATCCGGCCCGCCGGAAGCTGGGTGCCGGACGTCGTCGACGCGGCCGGCGGAGAGTACGGCATCGGCGACCCCGGCGAACGGTCGAAACCCCTCGAGTGGGACGCCTTCCTCGAGTACGATCCCGAGGTGTTAGTCGTCGCTCCCTGCGGGTTCGACGCCGAGCGAACGCTCGAGCAGTTCCACGAACTGTCGGATCGGTCCGGCTGGGACGAGATCGCGGCGGTCCGCGACGATCGGGTGTTCATCCTCGACGGCAGCGCCTACCTGACACGGTGGACGCCGCGGCTGGTCGACGCCGTCGAGCGCCTCGCCGCGCTGTGTCACCCCGACGTGTTCGACTCGGTCCCAGAGGACATCGTACAGCCGTAATCCGTTCTCGAAGGCCGTTCGCCCGCGATTCTTCTCGAAAGACGTTCGCCCGCGATCCGCCCCCGAGAGACCGCTCGCCTTGGGTATGCCGGTCGAGACGAACCACTTATCGCCGTCAGTCGAAAACACGTCGGGTATGCTAGAGGACGTTCGCAGCCGCGCCCGCTCGTACTTCGAGGACGCCTCGCCGGCCCACGACTGGCAGCACGTCGAACGAGTCGGCGCGCTCGCGGAGACGCTTCTCGAGTGCCATCCCCGGGAGGCCGACGAGCGGACCGTGACACTCGCCGTTTTCCTCCACGATATCGGGCGAGAGCGCGAGGACCGCGGCGAGATCGACGACCACGCGACGTGGGGTGCAACGGAGGCAGGCACCGTTCTCGAGGACGTCGGTGCGCGGCCGGAGACGATAGAGCGCGTCCAGCACTGCATTCGCGCCCACCGGTACTCGAACGACGTCGACCCCGAGACGCTCGAGGCCCGACTCCTCAGCGACGCGGACAACCTCGACGCCCTCGGCGCGGTGGGACTCGCTCGCGTATTCTCCTACGGCGGCGAGAACGGGACAGCGATTCACGGTCCGACGGTTTCGACGGACGGAAACGCGACCGGGGACGGACAGTCCGGCTACGACCACCTCCACGAGAAGATCCTGGATCTCCCGGAGCGGATGTACACCGATCCGGGCCGGGAACTCGCACTCGAGCGGGCGCGGTTCGTCCGGGAGTTCGCGGATCGACTCGAGGCGGAAGTCGCGGGCGAACGGTGAGGACGGTGATGGCGGCGAGGGTGGCGAGAACAGCGATGGCGGTGAGGACAGCGAGACGGCGAGGATGGCAAGGGCTCGAGGGTGAAGCGTCGGACGGACGAGACGCGCAACCGGTACGGCGTCGGACGAGACGACGAGTGTCCTCGCCCGATCAACTGGATCGTCCGGCGGACACTGCGCGATAGTTACGAAAGTGTTTCTTGAAAAAGAAATAAGTGGTGGATCGGCGTAGGCCGAATGGTGCTTGGTATCATTGAACAGTATTGAGCGCCACGTACCGTTCGTCACGAAGAACGGGGGAACAAACCATGGCATCGCAACAAGCACACCAGGAGATCGAGGAATACCTCGGGCAGGTACCGAGCTGGATGGAGACCATCGCAGAGCCGGCGAGCGACCACAGCTGGGGTCTCTTCCGGGACCTCGTCCTCGCGGAGACCGAACTATCAGAGAGGGAAAAAGGGCTCGTCGGACTCGGCGTCGCGGCAGCGATCGGCTGTCCCTACTGCACCTACTTCCACAAGCAAGAAGCGCAGCTGGCCGACGTCTCTGACGCGGAACTCGAGGAGGCGATCAACGTCGCCAGCAACACGCGGTACTTCTCGACGATACTGCACGGCAACGAAATCGACCACGACGAGTTCGTCGCCGAAACGGACGAAATCGTCGACTACATCCAACAACAGGAGGCTGCGCCAGCGGACGACTGAATCGGACGCCGACCTGTTTTTTCGGAGGACGTACTCGAGCGAGCCTGCCGAACCCTCCCTCGAGACGCTCGTTCGGCATGCTCGAGTTCGCGGTCGGAACTCACACGGGCCCGCCGACGGACTTCGAGTGACTGCCCGCGGACGATCGCCGGCACTCGAGGTCGAGCGACGAGCACCACATCTTTTGTAGCGGCTACGTGAAGAGACAGGCACGCGATGACCTGTGACGGGCGGACGAACACGCCGAACGGTTTCGACGGGAGCAGGTCCAATGAGTTCTGAGACGGATTGCTGTACCGATGTATCGGCGCACCCGCCGCCCGGGTCGCGGGTGCGACGGAAATGACGGAAAGTAAACCGTATGAGGAGGGGCCGACGCCACCGTCGGAGCGCATCGTCGGCCTCGACGCGCTTCGGGGATTTGCACTTCTCGGAATTTTGGTGATCAACGTCTGGGTGTTCTCGATGCCCGAATCGGTTCTCGCTAATCCGACCGTGTACGGTGATTTCACCGGCGCAAACTACTGGACCTGGTTCGTCGGACACGTCTTCGCACAGCAGAAGTTCATCACGCTGTTTACGATCCTGTTCGGCGGCGGGGTCGTACTCTTTACGCGAAGCGCAGAGCAGAAAGGCCGACGCCCACTCGAGTTGTTCTTTCGCCGATCCGGGTGGCTCGTCGTGTTCGGACTCGCACACGCCTACCTGCTGTGGTACGGTGACATCCTGTTTGCCTACGGCGTCTGCGCGTTCGGCGTCGTCTTCCTTCGGCACCTCGAGGCGCGATTGCTCGCGTACGCCGGCGTCTTTCTGGTGGCAGTCCCCTCCGTCCTCGAGATTCTGGCGGGGCTGACGATGGACCCTGCAGCGATTGCGAGCACGTGGCAACCCCCGGAATCGGTTCTCCGGACCGAAGTCGAGACGTATCGGAGCGGGTGGAGAGACCAGATGGACCACCGGATTCCGGCGGCGTTCGAGCGACAGACGACCGGGTTTCTCGGGTACACCGCCTGGCGCGTCAGCGGTTCCATGCTCCTCGGGATGGCGCTTTTCAAGTGGGGAATCCTGACGAACGATCGTTCGTCGCGGTTCTACCGCTGGCTACTCGGAGTCGGAACGACCGCCGGACTCGTCGTAATTCTCACCGGCGTCTGGTACATCCAGTCGAACGACTGGGCCGGCGGGTCAGCGCTGTTCTGGCGACAGTTCAACTACTGGGGGAGTTTGTTGCTCGCCGGCGGGTACATCGGGGCAGTTATGCTGTACTGTCGGTGGCGGCCCGAGGGAGCGATAAGCCGGGCGCTGGCCGCCGTCGGACGGACGGCCTTTAGCAACTACCTCCTCCAGACGATACTCGCCACGTCGATTTTTTACGGACACGGACTCGGGTTGTTCGGCCAGGTAACCCGGCTCGAGGCGTTCGGCATCGTCGTGGCCATCTGGGCGATACAGATCGTTCTTTCAGTGCTCTGGTTGCGGTACTTCCGATATGGGCCGATGGAGTGGCTCTGGCGCGTGCTCACGTACGGAACCCTCCAGCCGTTTCGACGCAATCGATAGTACCCTCCCAAGCCACTAGTGGCGTCCCAAGCCTGAACTGATGAGCGAAATCGGACCACACCGCGTGATTTCGCTCATCAGTCGACGCTTGGGAGGGTACTAGCATCGATCACCAGCCGTTTGCCGGGCGATCGTACCGTTTTGCCGCCCTCGAGCACGGACGTAACCGTTTTCGGTCACCTCTCGACGTCGGCCCCGGAACCCTTTTACAACTCACCAGTCTATTCGGGATTACGATGGGACTGGGCTCGGATATGTACAGACAGCAGATCCTCGATCACTACAAAAACCCCCGCAACTACGGGGAACTCGAGGATCCCACCTTCACCCACATCGGCGAGAACCCGATGTGTGGTGACGAGATCCGCATGGACGTCAAGCTCGCCGAGGACGACGAGACGATCGAGCGGGTCGCCTTCTCCGGCGACGGCTGTGCGATCAGCCAGGCCTCCGCGAGCATGCTCTCGAGCGAACTCGTCGGGAAGAACGTCGACGAACTGCTCGAGATGGACCGCGACGACGTCGTCGACATGCTCGGCGTCGACATCTCGCCGATGCGGATCAAGTGTGCGGTACTCGCCGAAAAGGTCGCCCAGGACGGCGCGGAGATCTACCGGGGCGAACTCGACAAGGAGAAGACGTCGACTGAAGACTGATACGGGTTGCTGTACTGCACACTCGCCGCTCGGGTCGCGGGTGCACCGGAAATGACGCACAGCAACCCGTCCGAATCGGCGCGACGCCGTTGCTAGCCGATCCCCCTTTCGGTTTTTCGAGGAAGCTACAGACTCAAGCGAAGCGTCTCCGGTTCGGTACACAGAGACCCTCAATTGGAACGACGTACCGGCGAGAGCACAGACGGATCGCGGTCGGGCCGCCACCGACTGACAGGGGCCGAACGAGACGGCGAACGGAACGGCCGTCGAGGTGCGAATTCGACCAGGAGGTCGACGTTATTCCGGTTTCAGTCCGCCGTCCTGTACGCGCATGACGGCCTCGCCGTCGGCGAGGTTCGGCGCGTCGACGAGGCGGACGATCCGCTTGTCGCCTTTGGACTTGCGGAGGTAGATCCGGAACGTCGACTTGTGGCCGAGGATGTTGCCACCGATCGGCTGAGTCGGATCGCCGAAAAAGGAATCTGGGTTCGAAGCGACCTGGTTCGTGACGATGACGGCCGCGTTGTAGAGGTTGCCGACCTTGTCGAGGTCGTGGAGGTGCTTGTTGAGCTTCTGCTGTCGGTTCGCGAGTTCACCACGACCGACGTACTCCGCGCGGAAGTGGGCAGTCAGCGAGTCGACTGCGAGGAGACGGACGGGATACTCCGAATCCTCGTGTTCGCTCGCGAGTTCCTTTGCCTTCTCGGCGAGCAGCATCTGGTGGTTGGAGTTGAACGCCTTCGCGACGTGGATCTTGTCGAGGATGTCCTCGATGAGTTCGTCCACCGCCTCCTCGTCGCCGGCCGACCCCTCGATTTCGCGATCCTCGAGCGTCGCGTCGATCGCTTCGTCCGGCAGCCCGCGGACCATGTCGTCGATTCGCTCGGGGCGGAAGGTGTCCTCGGAGTCGACGAAGATCGCGCTGCCGTGGAGACCGCCGACCTCCTTGGGAAGCTGGACGTTGACGGCCATCTGGTGGGTGACCTGCGACTTACCGGAGCCGAACTCGCCGTACACTTCGGTGATCGACTGGGTCTCGATCCCGCCGCCGAGCAGGTCGTCGACCTCGTCGATGTGCCAGGTCAGTTTGCCGATCTCGTTCCGGCGCTCGAGTACCGTCGATCCGGTCTCGAAGCCGCCGATGTCGGCGGAATCTCGAGCGGCACTGACGATGTCCGCGGCCGTGGACTCGCCGACGTCCGCCGTGTTCGAAAGTTCCGACGGGGAGGCGACGGCGAGACTCTGGAAGGAGTCGAAGCCTGCGTCCTGGAGTTTGTCTGCGGTTGCCGGTCCGACGCCGGGGAGCGTCTCGAGGTCTGCTTCTGGCATACTCCGACGTTGTTCCGGACACCCCATAAAGGCTCGTTAACAGGGGAGTGAAAGTGAAAGTGCCCGAGGGCGAAGGGACGCTCGAGAGCGAAACGGAGAGTTTAGGTGTGAAGGGGAATGCGCGCGGACGGCTCGAGTACCACTCGAACACTGCCTCCCGTCGCTCACCACACCAAAAGTTAGCATCCTAACGTTTTTTACGATTGGTTGCGAACCCAATAAACGCGCACGAAAGTGCGCTGAGCCGGAGTTATCGCCACCAAGCAACCACTCCGGCTCATACACGACTCCCGCGTAGCGGGAGCAATCCACCATTGACGCTGGCGAAATAAAGACCTGCCGACGTACCGTCGGCTCGGAACCCGTCGGCGGCTCGCCGGGTCAGCCAGGACGACTGCGGCGTTTCGGGTGGGTTGTGCTCCGCTGTGTCGGGTCAGACGGAGAACACATGGTCACGAAACTCACCATCCATTGCGACTGTGGAACCGACGTCCGAACCGAGATCACCGACGGGACGATCGCCTGCCCCGACTGCGAGTCGGCGTTCGAGACGCCGATCGTCGAGTTCGTCCCCGACCGCGATACGCCCGGCCTTCGCTCCGGCCTTCGCTCCTGTCGCGGCCCGTGAGCAGCGCCGCTTCACGGTCCTTTCGCCGCGCCAGGGTTTCGCCGCGTCAGGGCTTCGGCGCGCCGGGCGTCCACTCGAGGCAGTACAGCCGCTCGCCGTCGGTGCCGGCGTAGAGGCGGTTCTCGCCGACCGCAGGTGGCCCCGTGAGCGATCCCTCGAGCGGGAAATGCCACAGGTGGTCGTACTCGTCGGCGTCGATGCCGTAGAGCGACCCGGTCGAATCGCCGACGCAGACGACATCGCCGACGACGACCGGACTCGAGCACACCTCGCCGTCGAGTGCGATCCCTTTCTTCGAGAACAGCCAGCCGCGCACCTTTCGGCGACCGAAAGACGTGTCGGTGACGTGGAGGTAGCCGTCGTCCGCGCCGACGAACGTCGTGTCGTCGTCAGGAACGTCCTCGTCGTCGTCCTCGACGACCGTCGCCGAGGTAGTAAACGAACCGCGGATCTCGTAGGTAAACCACGTCTGGCCGGAGTCGCCGGAAAGCGCGAGCAGCGTTCCGCCGTCGTCGCCGACGTAGACGCGGCCGTCGGCGATCGTCGGACCGGCGGTGATCGCGCCGTCGGCCGGTGCCTCCCAGACCTGTTCGCCCGTCTCCGCCTCGAGGGCGAGGACGGTTTCGTCCGCGGTGCCAGCGAAGATCCGCGGTCCGTCCCACTCTCGGTCGTCGTCGATCGCCGGGGAGCCGCCGACCGGCGCGTCGGTCTCGTGGCTCCACAGGAGTTCGCCCGTCTCCGCCTCGAGCGCGGAGATCCCTTCCTCGTGGCCGGCGTAAAACCGGCCGTCCGAGTACGAGAGGGGGGTCGTGGCCCCGCCCGGAAGGTCGGTTTCCCACCGCGGGTCGCCGGTCGCCGGATCGACCGCGTGAACCGTCCCGCCGGCCGTCGCGAACGCCACCAGATCCCGCGTGACGATCGGGGCGAGGTCGGTCGCACTGATCGTTTCGACCACCCAGCGACGACGGCCCGTGTCGGCCTCGAGCGCGTACAGGGTACCCCGGCTCGTGCCGACGAAGACGGTGTCGCGGGCGAGAACCGGCGATCCGACCGACCCGGCGAGGTCGGTCGTCCACCCCTCCTCGATTCGGTACGGCCCCTCGAGGTCCCGGGCGAGACCGGCGTTTCGACGATCGGCCTTGAACTGGGTCCACTCCGTCACTGGATCGACGTAGTGAGCGAACCGACATAATGGATCCGACGTCCGACGGGACGTCGGGACTGCAATCCGTCCAGCTGTGGATGCCAGTCACTCCCACGGGTAGGTACCGTTCTGACTCGGCCACAGCGGGTACCAGTACTCCTTGTCGCGTTCGATCTCGAGTTCGCCGTCGAGCGCCGCCTCGAGTTTGAACTCCGCGCTCGAGTCGCGCTCGCGGCCCGACTGCGGTGCGAAGGGGTAGAACGCGCCGCGACGGAAGGAGTAGATCCAGTAGGCCGGATCCCCGCTCCGGCGTTCCTCGTAGCCAAAAACGGCGGCGAGTAGCCGCGAACCGTAGCCGTGTTCGACGAACGTGTCCGCGGCGAAGTGCATGCTCGTGATCAGGTCTTCGGGGTCGTCGTCCGTCAGGATCACCCAGTGATAGCCGTGGTCGTCTTCCGAGACGGAGAAGTCGGTCCCGGTTTCTTCCCGGCCCGCCTCGAGGATCGCCTCGACGTCGTCGACGGCCTCGTGAAAGCTACTCGAGTCGACGCCGGAGAAACAGAGCGCGCCCACCCCGATCGAGTCGTAGCCGAGTTCGGCCTCCATCGTGAGGTAGGCGGTGCTCATCCCGAAGAGGTCGTCGGGATCGGCGTCGCGTCTGGCGTCGGCCTCGGCGCGCAATCCGAGGGCGGCACGGAGTCCGTCCAGCAGTCCCATAGTGGGAGAACGGCCGCGGACGTTTAGAAAGCACCTGTTGGCGGTCAGCCGCGGGATCGCACGACTACCGAAGCGATAATCGCGTTTCATACGGATTACTGTAACTGTGTACCGGCGCACCCGTCACCCGGGTCGCGGGTGCGCCGGTAATGATTTACAGTAAACCGTATCAGGCCGTTTCGCCGATGTGAGCCGCATCTCGAGCGCCGTCCTCGAGGGCTGGAAGACCGTCGAGGAACGCCTCGCGAACCCGCTGGTCCGGCGGCTACTGCGCTCCCGGGCCCACCGGATCGCCAGCCACGCGCTCGCGGTACTCGCCTACGAGGGACGCGTCAGCGGGCGAGGATACGAAATTCCCGTCGCGTACGCCCGCCGGGACCGGACGGTCGTCGTGCTCACGCCGCGGGAAGCGACGACCTGGTGGAAAAACTTCCGCGAACCGTCGGAGTGTACCCTCCACGTCCGGGGGCACCGACGCTCCGCCGTCGGCGAGGTCGTGACCGATCCCGCCGAGGGACGCGCGCTGGGGGCGATCTACGCTCGACAGCGGCCCGTGCTGTCCCGACTGCTCGGGGTCGACCCCGCTCCGAATCCGTTCGAATCGCGAGTGACGCAGGATTTCGCGATCGTTCGATTCTCGCTCGAACGCCGATAGCGGCGTTCAGGAATCCGTGAAATACCGGCGGTGTGACGGCCAGCGTGGCCGTTATACGCCTCGAGCACCTACCACGGTCGAATAGCCAACCGACCGAATTCACGTCGACTATCCGACGCAACCCATGAAAACAATAGCGTCACCGAAAGCACCGCTTCCCGTTCCGACCGCCGATCACCTCGAGGAGCGCTCGCGCCGGGCGCGGGCCGAACCGATGTCCGTCCTCCCGCTCGGCGACGGCCTCTACGAGGTCGAGTCGGCCAGCGACCACACCTACCTCGTCGACCTCGAGGCGGGCCGCTGTACCTGTCCCGATCACGTCTTCCGCGGGGCTCGGTGCAAGCACGTCCGGCGAATCGCGATCGAAATCACCGAGGGACGAACGCCGCCGCCGGGAGAGGTCTCCGTCCAGTGTCACGACTGCGGCGAGACGACGTTCGTTACCGAGAGCGATGCCGCAAAGCGGCACCGAGGAGACGGCGAAGCCGTCGCCGGTCCGTTCTACTGCGACGCACACGCCATCGCGCCGGGCGATACGGTCAGGGATCGCGAAACGGGCGGCCGCCTCACCGTCGTCGACGTCTCCGACCGCCGGGCCGACGCCGTCCGGATTCGGGCGGCCGACTGCACCGTCGCCGAGTACGAGACGAACGCGGCGTACGATCCGGACGTTCCGGTCGTCGCCGCGGTGTACCCCCACGCCACCGTGAAGCGAAACGGCGTCGTCCCGTCGTCGCTTACGGTGTACGTCTTTCCGCGGACGCGACTCGAGGCGGTCGTCCGCGACGAGGTGACGGGCTGAGACGGACCGTCGTGGTTCTTTGCCGGTGATCGCCGACTCCGTCCGAGTGATTACCGAGAGAATACGACAACGATCCGTATGAAACGGTCTATTGGAACGATGTACCGGACCGCAAACGGGTCGCGGTTCCACCGAAAATAGTAGTCCGTACGACCACCCCGGCGCGATCACTCGAGTAACTCGGCGGCCTCCTCGACGTCCATTACACCCTGTTCGACGGCGTTCAGGACGCGGAGGACGTCCTCGTCGGGACCGTCGTCGCCGCTGGCGTTGGCCGCTTCCTCGAGAGTTACCTTCTCCGAGCGACCGACGAACTCCGGGAAGTCCGTGCCCTCCGCGATCGCGGTTTCCTTCTTGACCCGGTAGTTACCGCCGTCGGTGACGTGGAGGTCGGCCGGATGGAAGAAGTACCACTCCTCGCGGTCGAAACGGACGCCGATACGGGGTTTCGCGCCGAAGTTTTGCGCGAAGTAGATCAACGCCTCGACCTCCTCGCCGGAGAGGTAGATCGGGTCGCCGGAGCTCGATTTGGCCTCGATCGCGTAGAAGATTTCGCCGTCGCCGGCGAGGACGTCGGGGAGTTCGCGCTCTGTTGCCGAACCGCTCGCGGGCGCACGCATCACCGCGAAGCCGGCCTCGTCGAGTTCGTTGACGAGTTCCCGCTCGCGGCGGTCGCCCTTCGCATGGGACATGTCCACCACTCGCCTGCGGGCGATATTAAAAGGACGGACGCGGGTCCGCCGGAGCTGGCAAGCGAACGCGGAGTCGCTGTGAGGATAACCGGAACCCGGAGGGTGTCATAGAAGGCTTCTCATGGGATTAATTTCTACCTCTCTCAGACGAATAGCACGGTCATTACACGTGCGTATATACCAGCAGGAGGTCGTTGTCACGTCCCTCCGAAGACGCTACGACCTCACACGCCCCCGGTGCCATCAATAGTAGAGGAGTCGGAAACTACGACTCGTTCGAGAGGTTCGCACATGGAACGTATAAGAACGAAAAACGGTCGTGTACAGCATTAAAATCCCGATTTTCGTCTGTTTTAGGGGGAACTGTTTTACTACCTCGTATTCTCACTCTCGTATGGCTGGCGAACCCGACCCAGATGAGGAAGCAACGTCTAACGTGTCCGCGTCTACGGAAAAACAACTGCCACCGCCCGCCGTTTTGGAAATCGAACCGGTGTACGAGGCGTTGGGACACTCCCGACGACGCTACCTATGCTACACCCTCTTGGAAGACACCGAATGGTCACTGACCGACTTGGCGACGAAAATCGCCGCGTGGGAGAATGACGTTTCCGAACACGAAGTAACGGAAAACCAGCGCGATAGAGTGTACGTTTCGCTGTATCATGCTCACGTCCCGAAACTGGTGGATGAAAGCGTAATTACGTTCGACGAGGCGACCGAGACGATTACGACCGCCGAACACGCCGAACAGGTCATGACCGCTCTCGAAGGATTAGGTGCCAGCCTTGACGCTAATCAGGAAACGCACGCCCGGAGTGAGATGGATGAGTAAGCGGACTGATGATGGAATCATGAACGGAGACGGCTCCACCAGTACCGATACGCACTGGTCACAGCTAGCACAGCGCCATTACGAACCCAACGGACAGGGAGAACTCACGACCGCGCTCGTATTCGCCATCGCGGAGGCGAAAGGCGTCTCCCCGCCTGAGGTGAAATCCCCACCGGTGTACGAATCTGTGGACATACCAGCGATTGAAGACGCGTTCTTCGGGCCAGACCTGGCCGGTGATTCTCGGCAAGGTGTCGGCACTGTCGAGTTTCAGTATACAAATTACCTCGTGAAAGTTCGGAGCGACGGGTGGATTCAGGTCTACGAGCCAACCGAAGCAGACCTATCGTAGAAAGTCGCTGCGGAGCCACTACGTCCTCGCACGTCGGATACTCGGGCACTCAATGTGTTTGTATAGCACCTTTTTGCTGCGGGTCCTCGTTCGCTTCGCTCACTCGAACCGCTTGCAAAAATCTACGCTAGAAAGGCCACCTCCGCGGGCATCGCTCGCTTCGGCAGTGAACCGCTCACTTCATTCGTGGATGCTGGCAGCGGTAAGTCCTTCACCTGTACTAACCGTTCGTCGGGTAGTCCCAAAGGGAGTATGCGCACCGTTCTATGACACCCTTGGAACCCGATCTACACTGGAACGACCGCGAGCAGGTCGACGAGCAGCGACTGTACGGGTTCGCCGGTCTCGAGGTCGAACTCGAGGGCGAGATAGACGAGGCCGAACTGGAACGCGTTGAACGCGGCGTGGGCCGCGGTCGGAACGACGAGGTTGTCGGTTTTGGCGTACACGTAACCGAAGATGACCGAGCCACCGAAGACGACCACGAGCGGGACGGTGGTAGCAAGCAGGTCGGAGGGACCGATCGCGAGGGGGTCACCGGAGGCGGCCAGGTACACCGGGAAGTGGATCAGGGCAAAAATCGCGCTCGCGACGAGGACGGCCTGGAATCGGCTGAACGCCTCGTAGAGTCGTTTCTGGATGACGTTCCTGAAGAGGAACTCCTCGGCGGGGGCGTTGAAAAAGAAGACGATGAGGATCATGACCAGAATCATCGTCTGATCGCCGGCGATGTACTGCATCACCTGATTGTCCGTGGCCGGTAACGAGAGAAGTTGAATCAGGATACTCACCAGAAAGTAAAACACCAGACTTCCGACGATCCCCGCGAGAACGTAGAGCCAGCCGCGTTTCGTCGGCATGCGAAGATCGACGTACGACCAGCCCCGATCGGTCGCGGCGAGGTAGATCGCACCCGCGAGAGCGAACCCGAGGAAGTTGAGTGTCATGAGAAGTGCTCGCGCGCCGATGGACGTGTCGCCCGGTGACTCGATCAACGCCGGCTCGAGGAAAATCGCCGGTAACGTGGTAAACTGGGTCGCGACGATACCGAAGACGGCGAGACCGAACGCGACGAGCGTCGCCCAGAGAGGGCTGGCCGAACGCACACGGGAGGGAGTTTCCATGCGCGGACTAGATCGGCGATGTCCTTGTGCGTTCCTTTCTTCGACGCTACGTGATTCGAATCGTCGTCGAGTCGGCGGGCTGATACCGGCCCTCGTGAGTCGCGACGAACGCCCGAATTTCGTACTCCCCCGGCTCCGGCACGACGGACTCGTGGCGGCCGCGCGTGCGCTCGAGTCGCCCGTTCCAGGTGAACCTGATGCGTTTGCGCTCGCCGCCGCCGAAGGAAAACGACGAGGGGCGATCCCTGACGTACAGCCGTTCGTCGCTCGCCTCGAGTTGCCCGTCGATACTCCATCCCCATCGTCGCTGACGCGGCGTCGGGATGTCGACCGGAAGCGGTAGTCGGTTCTTGAAGTCGATCGCGATCTCGATGGAGTCGTCCCGTTCGTAGACGTCCCGATCGGTGTCGATCGACACCGCGATGGCTCGCCGCGCGAGCGTCACCGGAACGAGCGCCGAGAGGAATCTCGCGATCGTCCACCGCGACGTATCGAGTCCATCGTCGCCCCTCGAGGACGATCCAGCGCTCCCACCGCGTGGCTGCCGTGGGCCGACCATGCGCCGAAGAAGTGATGCGTCGATACTAATACTGTCGAACAGACGTCGGCGGGCCCTGCGGTGTGACAGAGGACCTATCGTTACCGTTGAAACGATGGTATCCGCTCGTACTCGAGTGGTCACGGTGGGTGTGCTGGCCGCCGATACTGCCGGACGAAACTATGTGACGGTCACCTCCCGCGGCCGTCTCCGTGGCGACGGCCGCGAATTCCCGACCGACGTCTCACTGACTGCTGACCGCCAGTATGAGTCGCGAGCGGAGTACGAAGACGGTTCCTGGCTACGATACACTCCGGCGAGACCCCCAGTTCCCTGCCCCCGCAGTTATCGCCAGGCTGTAAGTGTCGGTGCAGCCTCGGCCTGCATCGAGAGCCACGCGTCGTCCGCAGAGATGTCCGCGATGACGTACTCGTCGACGTCGCTCGAGCCGGCCGAATCGATCGATCCAACGATCGTATCCCGATTCGTCGTGGCGTGGGGGTTCGTCGCCATGTATGAGAGTCACAAACACCCACATATAAACTCGTCGAATTGATTGTCCGGCCAAGCGATGGGTCAATTTGTAGATGGTATCGCACGCGGGAAACACTGGGTTTATACTCATTTTCGCCGTACCGTGGTGACATGAACGTAGCCGACGCGATGACGCCCCGCGAGGACGTGGTAACCGCCGAACTGCCAGGCACCAGATCCGACGTCCTCGAGTACCTACAAGAGCGATCGTTCTCGTCCGTTCCGGTCGTCAAATCGACCGACGACGGTCCGGAGTACCGCGGACTGATCTCGCGGGACGTCCTGATCGAACAGCCCGACGAAGACCAGCTGGTCATGCTCATGGACGACGTGCCGACGACGACGGCGGACACCGCGCTCCCGGACGTCGCGCGGACGATGGTCGAAGAGAACGCGCGGCGGGTCCCCGTCGTCGACGGGGAGTTCGAGGGAATCGTGACCGTGACCGACGTCGTGCACGCGATCGCGGCGGGCGACCAGGAGACCGACGAGACGGTCGAACGGTACGCAAGCGGTGACGTCAACACGACCTACGAGGGTGCCCCGCTTCCCGTCGCCGAGCGCGAACTCTCCTACGCCAACGTTCCCTACACGGTCGCGCTCGACGACGACGGCCGGATGAGCGGCGTCCTCACCGAAGTCGACATCATCGACGTCGCCCGCATCGTCGAAGGCGAGGAAGAGACCGGGAACAACTTCCCGGATCAGGACTCCCAGTGGTCGTGGGAGGGGATCAAAGGCGTCGGCAGCCGGTACCTCCCGACGCGGGACATCGAAATTCCGAACGGTCCGGTCAGCGAGTTCATGAGCGAGGACGTCGTCACCGCCTCCTCCGGAACGGCCGTTCAGGAAGCCGCACAGCGAATGATCAGCAACGACATCGAACAGATCCCGATGGTCTCGGCCGAACAGCTCGTCGGCGTCGTCCGCGACGTCGACCTCCTGGAGGCACTGTATGAGTAACGCCGAATCCGAACCGCCCGAAACGGGCGAGGCGATCGGCGAAAAGCTCACCGAACTCGCGAAGCGACGTGGCTACTTCTTTCGTTCCTCGGGATCGTACGGCGGCGTCGGGGGGTTTTACACCTTCGGCCCGCAGGGAGCGTCCCTGAAAGGGAACGTCGAAGACGCCTGGCGGGATCGCTTTGCCATCGCGGAGGGCAACATGGAGATCGACGCGCCGACGATCATGCCCGAACCGGTCTTCGAAGCCTCGGGGCACCTCGACGGCTTCGACGACATGCTCATCGAGTGTCCCGACTGCGGGACGAGCAGCCGGGCAGACCACCTCGTCGAGGACGAAACCGAGTACGAAGACGCCGAGAGCCTCCCCATCCACGAGGTCGAAGAGATCATCGCGGAGTACGAACTCGTCTGTCCCGAGTGCGGTGCAGGGCTCGCCGGCGTCGCCGTCGAGGAGTTCAACCTCATGTTCGCGACGAACATCGGTCCCGGCGACTCACAGCCGGGCTACCTGCGCCCCGAGACGGCACAGGGTATCTTCGTCGAGTTTCCCCGACTCAAGGAGTACGCTCGCAACCAGCTTCCGTTCGGCGTCACCCAGATCGGCCGGGCCTACCGCAACGAGATCAGCCCGCGGCGGTCGATCATCCGCACCCGCGAGTTCACCCAGGCCGAACTCGAGTACTTCGTCGATCCCGAGGCGGACGAACCGAATCTCGAGCGCGTCGAAGACGTCGAACTGACGCTCTACCCGGCGAGCGAACAGCGAAACGACGACGGGTCGGAGGTCGAGACGACGATCGGTTCGGCCCTCGAGGACGGGATCATCGGCGATCCGTGGGTCGCGTACTTCCTCGGCGTCGCCAAGCCGTGGTACGAGGCTGTCGGCGTCGACATGGATCGGTTCCGCTTTCGCCAGCACCTCTCGGGCGAGCGCGCCCACTACGCGGCGGATTGCTGGGACGCCGAGAGTGAAATTGATGGTAACTGGATCGAGCTGGCCGGCTTCGCCTACCGGGGCGACTACGACCTCTCGAAACACGCCGACCACTCCGGCGACCGGTTTACCGTCTTCAAACAGTACGACGAGCCACAGACCGTCGAGCGCGCTACGGTCGATCCCGACATGAGCTACCTCGGACCGGAGTTCGGCGGCGACGCGGGAGCCGTCGCCGAGGAACTCGAGGCCCTCGCCGGTCGTGATCGGTCCGCGTTCGAGGCCGACGCCGTCGAGATCGAACTCGAAGGCGAAACCCACGAGATTCCCGCCGAGAAGACCGGCTTTGCGGTCGAAGAACAGACCGAAGCCGGCGAACACGTCGTCCCACACGTCGTCGAACCCTCCTTCGGGATCGACCGGCTCGTCTACACCGTCCTCCACCACGCCTACCGCGAGGACGAGGTCGACGGGGAACAGCGGACGTATCTCGAACTCGAGCCCGAAGTCGCACCGACGTTCGTCGGCGTCTTCCCGCTGCAAAACGACGACGCCCTCGAGGAGCAGGCCCGCGAAATCGTCGCCGACCTCCGCGACGCGGGGCTCTCCGTCACCTACGACGACTCGGGCAACATCGGCCGGCGCTACCGCCGGCAGGACGAGGTCGGCACGCCCTTCTGCGTGACGGTCGACTACGAGACGATCGAAAACGAGGAGACGACCGTCACGGTTCGTGAACGGGACACCACCGCCCAGAAGCGCCTGCCCGTCGGCGACCTCGCGGAGACGCTGTCGGCGATTCGGGCCGGCGAAATGGCCTTCGAGGAACTGTAGCCGACTCGAGTGACCGGACGGGCAGTTTCGATCTCCGGTACGTTCGATTCCCACTTCTTTCGATTCTCGGCGCGTATCAACTGGCTCGCTGTAACTCGACGACGAACACGGCACCCTCGGGATCGTTGTCCTCGACCCAGACGTCGCCACCGTACCTGTCGACGAGCGTCTCGACGAGGTACAGTCCGATTCCGGTGCCCGCACTCTCGAGTCCCTTTTCGCCTTTCCCGAAGATCGTTTCTTTCCGTTCGTCCGGAACCCCTGGACCGTTGTCGGCGACGGAAATCGCGACCCGATCGTCGCGCTTCTCGGCGGTGACGGTTATCTCGGGAACGTCCTCGTCGTTGTGCTGGACGGCGTTTTTCAGGAGGTTTCGAAACACCGCAGCCAGCATGTCGTCGGCGACGACGTCCGTTCGTGGAAGCGTCCCCTCGACGGTCACGTTCGCTTCCGGATGTGTCGATCTGATCTCTGCAATCTCCCGGTCGATCGTTCGGTGGAGGGCGATCCGTTTATCGTCGACGTCGACCTGTAACATTACGTCGGCCAGGTCGCGCGCAGTCGTCGTGAGTTCGATCGCGTTTTCGGCGCTCTGTCTAACCGTTTCGAGTTCGTCTTGCATCCCCTCGCTGACGTTCCCTTCGAGCATCTCGGCGTACGCCTGGACGAGCTGGAGATCGTTCCGGATGTCGTGGCGGACGACCTCGTTGAGGATCTTGAGGTTGTCCCGTTGCTCTTCGAGTTGGTTCTCGTACTCGACCCGTTCCGTGATGTCGTGGACGATCGAGAAGAGGAAATCGTCGTCGGCTATCGTAATGGGCGAGGAGTGGACCTCGACCGTTCGGACCTCGCCGCTTGCCAGTTCGTGATGGAAGACGAAGTAGTTGCGATCTTCCCGCTCGGCACGCGTGCGTTCCCGTGCCACTTCCTCGGGCGAGAGCCGATTGATCGACTCGATATTCCTCGCGGTGAGTTCCTCGGCCGCGTAGCCGTAGAACTCGGTCGCGGCCTCGTTCGCATCCTGGATCGAACCCGACTCCGGATCGATCAGCAACATTGGCGCGCTATGTCGCTCGAACATCCGACGGAACCGCTCCTCGCGTCGTCGCAACGCTGCTTCCATCTCCTTGCGCTCGGTGATGTCCTGGATAACGCCGTCGAAGTACGTCTCTCCATCGACCGTCGTGGCGATCGCGGTCACCGACCCCCAGAACCGTTCGCCGGAGAGCGTCTCGAGTTCCAGTTCGGATTCCGCGATGCGGCCGTCCGCCTCAAGGCGGTCGGCAAACGCCTGTCGTGCCGTCGGATCAGCGTACAGGTCCCGCACGTCGTAATCGAGCAGTTGCTCGGCGGAATCCGCGTCGAACAGGTCGACCATTGCCGGGTTGGTCTCGAGGAATTTACCCGCTTTCCCCGGCGTGTTCCGATAGATTCCCACGGGGACGTTGTCGACGAGTTCCTTGTACCGCTCTAACTCCTGTTCGTACTCGACGGTCTCGGTGACGTCCCGACAGATCGCGATGAACAGCGGACCGGCTTCCGCTTCTGGCGTGACTTTGCTCACCCAGACGTCGACGGGGTAGGTCGACCCGTCCCGTCGTCGATGGGTCCCGTCGACCTCGATGTTGTGTATCAATCCCGGTTTCATCGACTCCCACCGATCCCGTAATTCCGTGACGTCGACGCCAACTTCGAAGTCGGGAACTGTCATCGAACGCAGTTCGTCCCGCTCGTAGCCGAGCATATCGGCGAGCGTCTCGTTGACGTCGTGGACGTTCCCGTCGGCGTCGTGAACGACGATTCCGTCCGGCGCTTTTTCGAACAACACCCGGAGTCGTTCTCTGTTTCGATCTAACTCCCGCTCCCGTTCTTTGCGATCGGTGATATCGATACCGACACCGATCATTCGATCGGGGTTCCCGCCGGCGTCGGCGATCAGTTCTGCGCGTGTGATGTTCCAGATGTACTCGCCCGAGTCGTGGCGGATCCTGAATTCGTGTTCGAACCCCTCCGCCTGCTCGAGGGCAGTTTCGACGACGCGCCCGAGTTCGTCTCGGTCGTCCGGATGAACCCGGTCGATAAACGCCTCGTAGGTCCCCTCGAACGCCCTGGGTTCGAGCCCGAGTAACTCCGCCATGGAGTCGTCCCAGATCACGGCTTCGGACTGGAGGTCCCACTCCCAGACGCCGGCGTCGGCGGCGTCGAGTGCAAGCGACAACCGCTGTTCGATCCGCCGGCGCGCACGTTTCCGGGCGTTCCGGTCGGTAACGTCTCGAGCGACGCCAACCAGTTGCGTTACCGCGTCGTCCTCGACGATCGGCGTGAGTTTCGTGTGCCACTCGACGGTCCCGGATGGATGGTCGAGCGTCTCCTCGTACTCGATTGTCTCCCGCTTTTCGACGCAGTCGCGATAGTTGACGACGACGGCCGCCGCGTCTTCGCCGTCGAGGATTTCGTGTGGCCGCGTCCCTCGAATCTCCTCGGTCGACAGTCCGGTTAGCGCTTCGTGGGCGGGATTGTTCCGGCGAAACGTGAACGTGTACGTCGATCCGTCGTGACCGACATCGACGAGAAACACTGCGTCGTCGACGGTATCGAAGATCGTCTGGTACTCGATTTCGATCGCCGACGATCCCCGTCCCGACCCGGACGATCGATCGGATGGCCGGGAGCGATCATCCCGGTACTCGGATCCGTTTTGCCCAGTCATACCATCCTGTTGTTCTGAAACCGCTAAAATTCACTGATATGGCGATGGCGACCGCTGATACGTTTACTGTACGTCAGTACCGGCGAACCCGCGACCCGGGCGACGGATGCGCCGGTGAACAGTTACAGTAAGCCGTATGAGAGTCCACTGGATCCCGATCCTGATCTCGTTCGTAGTCGGTGGACTCGTGTCATCGGTGCGATAGCAGTGAAGCGATAGCTCACCACTTCAGGGGTGTGCCAGCGCGCTCGAAAACGACGCGACGGTCGGAGACAGCAGGTGTGCAGTGACGTGTAGTGGCTACCATACCGACGGACTGAAGGTCACGTCGTTCGACGGGAAACACAGACAGGTATCGATGGCCGACGAACTCAAACGCCGACTCGTCCACGCCAGCGGCTCCGGACTGGTCGCGCTCTATCTGCTGGCCCAGTACCTCGAGTTCGGGCTCACCTGGGAGTACTTCCGGTATCTCATGGTCGTCCTCTCGGTGGTCGTCGTCGCCCTCGAGTTCGTGCGACTCCGCGTCGGCCTCGAGTGGTGGCTCTACGACAAACTCACTCGAGAGTACGAACAGGATCAGTTCGCCGGCTACGGCTACTACATGCTGAGCATGACGGCGGTGGTGCTCGTCTTCCAGCCCGCGATCGCCCTGCCGGCGATGTTGATGCTCGCGATCGGTGATCCGATAAGCGGGGCCGTCTCGGACGACTCGCTCAAGCGGGTGAAAGGACCGAAAGTCCTCGTCACGATGTTCGTCGTCTCGGCGGCACTGGCCGCGCCGTTTCTCCTCGAGTACCCGCTGGCCGTCCTCGCGGCGGCGCTGGGGTCGACGATCGCCGACGGCGTGAAGGTACAGGTCGGGGAGTTCATCGTCGACGACAACCTGACGATCCCGATTTACGCCGCCGTGGCGGCCTGGATCGTCCTCGAGTTCGCCCCCGTCTAACGGCGCGGACGGCTCGGGGCGTCTACGGCCGGCTCGAGGTGTCTATTCCACCGTATCAGCTGTTGAGCCGCCACAGCTCGAAGTTGAGTACCGTAGCGAACGTTACCCAGACGAGATAGGGGACGAGCAACGCGGCGGCCCGCCGATCGACCCGTCGAAACGCGGCGATCGTCGCGACGACCAGTATCCAGAGGACGAGGATGATTCCAAGCGCCGCGAGCGGGGCCTCGAGCGAGAAGAACGCGGGCGTCCAGACGACGTTGAACGCCATCTGGGCGACGAACAGTCCGAGCGCCAGCCGGCGGCCGCCGGCGTCGGCCCGCCAGACCAGCCAGAGGGCGATTCCGAGCAGCGTGAACAGCGCCGTCCAGACGACCGGAAACGCGATCTCCGGCGGGTAGAACCACGGCTTCTCGAGGGCTCGGAACCAGGGCGAATCGGGACTCGAGAGGACGCCGGGGACGCTGCCGACGACGTTCACCAGGAGCACGAATCCGAGCGCTCGCAACACGTCGCCACCCGGCGGCAGCCGACTGGAAGCCGTTTCGAACGCCATACCGAACGGACGCGCTCGAGCGGCTTGAGTCCCCGTGGTGGCTCGTGTTTTCACTCGATGACTGCGCCGAAAGAGCCACTGCCGGCGTACGGCGTCGCCCGCTATACTTTCACCGCGGTACGGGAACCCTTATTCGAAGCGAGGATGAACTGGCGACAATGGCAACGACGGACGAGAGCGGCGAACCACCGTCGATCGAGCATCCGCTTCTCGAGTCCGACTTCCTCGAGCGTCGGCTCTACCAGTTGAAGCTGGCGGGCACGGCGGCGAACCACCACACGCTCGTCTGCCTGCCGACGGGGCTGGGAAAGACGACCGTGAGCCTGCTGGTCACCGCCCGCCGGCTCGAGGAGGTCGGCGGCACGTCGCTGATGCTCGCACCGACGAAGCCGCTCGTCCAGCAACACGCGGACTTTTATCGCGAGGCGCTGCGGATTCCGGACGACGAGATCGTCGTCTTCACGGGCGACGTCAGTCCGGACGACCGCGCCGAGATGTGGGCCGATGCGACGGTCGTGATGGCGACGCCGCAGGTGATCGAAAACGACCTCGTCGGGAGCCGCATCTCGCTGGCCGACGTGACCCACTTGACTTTCGACGAGTGCCACCGCGCGACCGGCGACTACGCGTACAACTACATCGCGGAGCGCTATCACACCGACGCCGAGCGGCCGCTCGTCACCGGAATGTCCGCCTCTCCCGGCGGCGACGAGGAGGCGATCCTCGAGGTCTGTGAGAACCTCGGTATCGCGGAGGTCGAGGTGATGACCGAGGAGGACGCCGACGTCGCCGAGTTCACTCACGACACCGACGTCGAGTGGGAGCGCATCGACCTCCCCGAGGAGGTCATAGAGATCCGGGACGCGTTGAACGAGGTGATCACCGACCGCCTCGAGTCGCTGAAGGAACTCGGGATCGCGAGTTCGACCCAGCCGGACCAGTCCCAGAAGGACCTGAACCGGATGCGTGCCCAGCTACAGGAGTTGATCGACAACGACCAGTCGAAGGGGTTCGAGGGGATGTCGATCCACGCGGAGGTGATGAAACTCAGGCAAGCGGTCACGCTCGTCGAAACCCAGAGCGTCGAAGCCCTCCGGCGGTACTTCGAGCGCCAGCGCAACCAGGCCCGGTCTTCGGGGGCGTCGAAAGCCAGCCAGCGGATGGTCTCCGATCCGCGGGTTCGCGAGGCGATGCGCCGCGCGGAGAGTTTCGACGAACTCCACCCAAAATACCGGAAGGCGCGGATGCTGCTGGCCGAGACGCTGGGTCTCGAGGGCGGCGAGCGCGTCATCGTCTTCACCGAATCCCGCGACACGGCAGAGGCGCTGACGGCGTTTCTCTCCGAGAGCTTCGAGGCGAAGCGCTTCGTCGGACAGGGCGACCGCGAGGGCTCCGACGGGATGACCCAGAACCAGCAACAGGAGGTCCTCGACGACTTCCGGGCGGGCGAGTTCGAGGTGCTCGTCTCGACCTCCGTCGCCGAAGAGGGACTCGACGTTCCCGAGGTCGATCTCGTCCTCTTTTACGAACCCGTCCCCACCGCCATCCGGTCGATCCAGCGGAAGGGACGTACCGGACGTCAGTCGGAGGGCCGTGTCGTCGTCCTCATGGCGGACGATACCCGCGACGAAGCCTACTTCTGGATCTCCCGGCGGCGCGAGAAAGAGATGGAACGGGAACTCCGGGATCTCAAGGGAATGGCCGACGACCTCGAGGCCGAACTCGACGACTCCCAGCAGTCACTCGCCGACTTCGACGGCGCGAGCGAGAGCGTAGCGAAAGTGGACGGCGACGCCGGGAAACCCGATGCAGTCACCGACTCTTCCAGTGGAAGCGAGGGGGCTGGGAACCAGCCCGGATTGCAGGAGTTCGCCGGCGAAAACGCGGGTTCGAACGGCGAGGACGAAGGAAGCGCAGGGGACGACGGCGACGACGAGGTCGAAACGCACGAGCCGTCGGCCGACGGCGATACCGTCGAGATCGTCGCCGACCAGCGCGAGATGGACGCGAACATCGCACGGGAGCTCTCGAGGCGAGACGAGATCGACATTCGCCTCGAGACGCTCGAGGTCGGCGACTACGTCTGCTCCGATCGCGTCGTCGTCGAGCGCAAGTCGGTGGCGGACTTCGTCGACTCGCTTCTGGACGGCGACCGGTCGCTGTTCGAGCAGGTCGGAGCCATGGCCCGACACTACTCGCGACCGATCGTCGTCGTCGAGGGCGACGGGCTGTACGACCAGCGCGACGTCCACCCGAACGCGATACGGGGTGCGCTCTCGAGTCTGGCGGTCGACTTCGACGCGAGCATCCTGCGAACCGACGGCGAGGACGAAACGACGGAACTGCTCGCGGTGATCGCGGCTCGCGAACAGGAGACCGCCGACCGCGAGGTATCGGTTCACGGCGAGAAGGGGACCAAGACGCTCGCGGAGCAACAGGAGTACGTCGTCTCCTCGATCGCCGAGATCGGACCCGTCACCGCCCGCTCGCTGCTCGAGGAGTTCGGCACCGTCGAGGCGGTGATGATCGCGACCGAGGACGAGTTGCAGGCGGCCGACGGCGTCGGCCAGGTGACCGCCGAGCGAATGCGCGAGGTCATCGGCAGCGAGTACACGGGGTCGAAGTGACCGCGGGAAGCGAAGACGATCTCGGTCGCCGGAGAATTACGAGACGCTCCTCGAGCGGCGGCGTGGCCGCGAAAGCGGGCGCAATCCCCCAGTACGTGGGCCACACTCCATCCGGATCGAGACGCCGAGACAACAGCCCGTCGGAGACCGCCCGCCGGTGACGAGTCGTCGGAATCAGTCCGAACGACGGTGAACGGAAAATATATATCGAACGGCTCTCGATACTTCGGGAGACGCCCGATCCGCCCTCCAGCGTCGGCACCGATGGCCGACTCCCGATCGGGATTCGCTCGATCACACGGATCGGGACTCGAGTGCGAACTGATCCCCTCACGATGACGATCCAGACAGCGACCACGAACGGACCGATTCGAGACGCACACGCCGGCCGGATACCCGCCGGTTCGACGGTCACGAATCAATGATACCGGAGTTCTCCGCCTCGCGTTCGGACCAACTGGCGCGGGTTCGGCGCGGTCTCGAGGATCGCGTCCGGATCGATACGCGAACCCTCGCCGTGTTCCGGGTGTTCGTCGGATTGCTCATCGTCGCCGACCTGTTTCTCCGGAGTCGGAACTTTTCGTTTTACTACAGGAACGACGGCGTCGTCCCGCAGTCGCTCGCTCAGGATATGACCGTCGACGGCGCGTTCTCGTTCTATCACTTCACGACGGATCCGACGCTGATCGCCGCGCTGTTCGTCCTGCAAGGGCTCATCGCCATCCAGTTGATCGTCGGCTACAAGACTCGTATCGCGACGGTTCTCTCCTTTCTGTTCGTCATCTCGCTCGACTATCACAACCCGCTGGTGACGAGTTACGCCGACATCCTGTTCCGGTTGCTCCTGTTCTGGGCGATCTTCCTCCCGCTCGGCGAACGGTGGTCGATCGACGCCGTTCACGCCGATCGGGAGCCTCGAGCGAGCATCGCGAGCGCCGCCTCCGCGCTAATACTGTTCCAGATGGTCTACATGTACTTCCACAACGGGGTCCACAAGATGGAGTCCGAACTGTGGACCAGCGGGGAGGCGACGCCACAGATTCTGGGACTCGACGACATGACGTTTTTCCTCGCCGAACCGATCCGGCAGTTCCCGACGCTGCTCCAGCTCGGCGGTCTGAAGTGGTACTACATGTTGTTGTTCTCGTGGCTCCTTCTCCTGCTCGTCGGCCGAAAGCGGATGCTCTTTGCGTTGCTGTTCGTCGGCGGCCACGCGACGTTCGCCGTCACGGTTCGGATCGGGGCGTTTCCCTACGTCGCGTGGGCCGGATTGCTCCTGTTCTTCCAGGCACAGGTCTGGGAGGACGGAAAGACGCTGCTTCGGTACGCGAACGTCGACCCCTCCCGCCTTACGGAACCGTTCTCTCGACTGGAACGGGTCGCCGCGTCCGTCCCGTCGCTCCGACTCGATAGCGAGCAACAGCGACAGGTGAAATCGGCGGCGTACGACGTGAGCCTCGCGGTCGTCGCCGCCTCGATGGTCGTCTTCCTGCTCTTTGCCCACGCTCCGATGGGCGCAGTCGTCGGCGACGACGTAAATCCCGACGACGAGATCAGCGGCGTGGCGTCGAAAGTCGCCGCCCACCAGCCGTCGTGGACGGTGTTCGCGCCCACGCCGCGAACGACCGATCGGTACTACGTCTTCCCGGCCAGAACCGCCGACGGGGACCTGATCGACGTCTACAACGAACGCCCGATGACCTACGACAGACCGGGCGACGAACTACAGAAACAGTACGGCACGTATCGCGAACGGTTCTACATGAACAGCGTCCGACGCGGCGGCTCGAGTAACGACGTGCCGACTGTCCTCGCCGAACACATCTGCGAGACGTGGGAGGAAGAACACGGCATCGAGTTGACCCACGTGAACATGTATCAGGTGACCGAAGACATCACGATGGAGACGATCAGCGACCACGAAAACCGGGAGCGAAACGCGTACCTGATCCAGCAAAACGCCTGCGGCGACAACGAACCGGAAGAGATTGCACCGCCGCCGGACGATCTGTAGCGACCGGAACCCTGAACTGGCGTCTTCCCGTACGTGCGAACAACGCGATGAGCGAAGATATACCGGACGACGGGGCGATCGTCCTCTTCGACGGCGTCTGTAACCTCTGTACCGGATTCGTACAGTTTCTCATCCCTCGAGACCCGGACGGGGTTTTCTACTTCGCCTCCCTCCAGTCCGACGTCGGCGAGCGGCTGGTCGCCGAGTACGGTCTCGACGACCACGACCTGGATTCGATCGTGTTGATCGAGGGGAATTCTGCGTACGTGAAATCCGCCGCAGTCATCCGGATCGCCTCCCTTCTCGGCGGAATCTACGCACTCGCACGACCCCTCCGCTTGCTCCCACAACGGCTTCGCAACTGGGGGTACGACGTCGTCGCGGCGAACCGGTACCGCGTGTGGGGCAAGAAAGACCAGTGTATGATGCCGAGCGAGGACGTTCGCTCGCGGTTTCTGGACTGAAAGCGTTACCGTAGCGTGTTCAGCGTCTCGCTCGCCTCTCGAGCGGCCTCGAGACACTCGGTCGCGTACCGGGGGTCGTCAGTTTCGGCGGCTTCGCGGGCGAACTTCTCGAGGGCACGAACCAGCGAGTCCCGAGCCGTCTCGAGGTCGCCGTCGACCGCCGGCGGCGTGGACGACGACCGCCGGGTCGTGGTCTCGCTCGAGCGCGGCGGGGAGCGGCCGGACCCCGTCTCCGTTTTCGACGACCGGACCGCCTCGTCGCCGCCGCGCGGCGTGGCCTGATCGGCCGAACGATCGTCGGACGGCCCCTCCTCCGTCGACCGAGAGGATGTGACGGGTTCGTCCCCGCGATCCTCGAGTTCGATCGTCGCCGATCCGTACGGTGGGTCCGCCGTCGATCCCGCGTTCGCCCCGTCCGTTTCCTCGGTCGGGCCGTCGCCGGCGGCGTCGGACGGCCCCGTCTCTGCCGGCGGTTGTTCGGCCGGCTGGGCCTCGAGGTCGGTCCCCTCGACGGCGTCGGGGGTACCGTGACAGCTCGGACAGAACGTCGTTCCGTCCTGTTGAAACAGCGGATCGCCGCAGGTGCCACAGTGGGAGTTCGTCATCGTCGCCCCCTTGAGCAGGAGATCGCTCATCCGCTGGGTGGCCTCGCGTTCTTTCTTGTCGCGTTCGTACTTCTCGCGGAGCTTTTCGCGCTCGGCTTCCTTGTCGAAGTCGCTCATACCTTCCGTAACGTCGTCGACCGTCGAAAAAGCTGCGAAGCGTTCGCTATCGGCAGAAACGATCGTCCGCTGGGGAGGCGAGCCCGAACGGCGACACCGTGTCGACTCTCCGAGAACGACGAGAACAACAGTCGGTCGCTCTGTCACCGGGCTCTGGAGGATTGCCGGTCGGTCGATCACACCGCCTCGAGGCGACCGAGACGACCGCCGTCCGGATCCTGGAGGGTGATCGTTGCGGACCGGGGGACGAACCGGTTCGGCCGATCGAACTGCTGTGCGACGGTGTACTCGAGTCCCTCGGCATCGGCGAGCGAGTCGGGGAGGTCGCCCCACGGCTCGACGTCGACGACCGTGGACAGTCCGCGGAGGCCGGCGCGCTCCGGTCCGCCCAGTTCGAACGAGAGTGACGCGGCGTCCGCGGCGGGTCGGTTGATCTGGACGACAACGAGGCCGTACGACTCGAAGTCGGTTTCGCGAGCGAAGTCGGGGGCTGCTTCGGTTCCCGCGATTCGGTCCGTCTCGCTTTCGTCGATGAGAATCGCCGCGATACCGCCGTCGTCCGACGGATCGCGGTCGTCGATGGTGACGTCGCCGGGACGATGGAGCGACCCGACGCCGGCACTCCAGGTGATCCGGGAGACGGCGTCGAGACACCCGGCGGTCGCACCGACCACCCCGACAGCGCCGGCCCGGAGGAGGGCTCTGCGGTTCACGATCGATAGTTAACAGTCTGACACTATATAGGTTGCATTTTCCCACGCTCGAGGACGCCAGCAACGCACTCGAGGACAGTTCCGGTCGAAGCTGTGAAACGGCGACGCTCGAGGACGGCTCCGACCTTCCCACGACCCGAACGACCTGCGCAACAGTTATCCGGAAACGGCGTCCTCGAGCGCCTCGACCGCCGCCTCGGGCGTCTCTACGACCTCGATCTCGAGGGCGTCGATCTCGTGGGTGCCGAGGCCGACGATCGGTCTATCGTAGACCGCCGCGAATCCGATTTCGGAGAGGGTGCCGGCGCTGCCCGCGAGCGCGACGACGGCGTCGCCGTTGAGCGGAACGAGCGCGTTCCTGGCGTGGCCGAGTCCGGTCGCGATCGAAACGTCGACGTGCTCGTTGGCCGCCTCCGGATTGTCGCCGGGGAGAATGCCGATCGTCGTTCCATCTTCACGTTTGGCACCGCGACAGACGGCCGCCATCGTGCCGCCCAGTCCGCCACAGACCACCGTGTGCCCTCGAGCCGCGAGTTCGCGACCGATCGCTTCGGCGAGGGCCCGTTCGCTGTCCGTGATCGTTCCGCCACCGACGACGCTTGCGCGCATACGACCCCGTTGGGAGCGGGAGTTCTTCAGACGGTCGATTGGTCCGATTCACCCTGTGACCGCAGAGTCGCGGTCCCTCCGGTACACAGTTACAGCAATCCGTCTCAGTCACTCGAGCGGCCGGAGGTAGTTGGCGAGAATCCACTCGCCGATCCGTTCGCCCTGCTCGCGGCTGTCCTCCATCGTGAACCGGAAGTGGTTCCCGACGTAGATCCGGCTATCGACCGACTCGGAGAGCGCGTCAGCGAGGCTGTCGAACGAGCGGACCACGCCCTCGTCCTCGCCGGAAGTGCCGGTTCGGATGTCGCCGCCCAGTTCGAAGGAGTAGTCGCCGCCGCCGAGGACTCCCTCGAGGACGTGACAGGCCGCACCGCCGTAGGCCGCGAGCGTCGAACTGTACTCCGGCGATCCGCCGGCGGCAAGCGGGGACCACGTTCCGTCGGCCTCGGTTTCCGGGTTCCCGTCGCGGTCGGCCTCGTGAATCGCCGTCCGGGGTCGCCAGAAACCGAACTCGTACTTGGACTCCGACCCCGAGATACCGGCGTCGACAAGCGCCAGACTCACCAGTGCGAACAGCCTGGCCTCCTCGAGCAGCGAGAGATCCTCCTCGACGACGAGTCGCTGGGCGATGACGTTCCACATATTCGGCGGCCTGGGTGATCCCGGCGCACCGCGCCAGAAGCCCGCGACGTCGACGTGTTCCTGGGGCCGCTCTGCCGCGTCGTTACCGCGTTCGTACACCTCCCACCAGGAATCGGCGTAGACCTCGCTCTCGAGCGGCGGCGGCCCGTCCGGACGAAACTGATCGCGCGCGTTCATCGTCCACGGGTCGACGTGGGCGTGGACCGGATTCCAGTCCCCGCGGAAACAGCCGGGCTGGGTCGAATCCTCGCAGGGAACGTAGATTTCGGTCGCGTACTCGTCGTCGCGGTGGGCCAGCAGTTCCGTCGCCACTTCGCGGCCCCACCGTTCGCCCGCATCGACGTCTCCGCCCTCGCTGGCCGCGAGCGTCGCCTCGAGGGCGGGCTCGAACTCGCTTCCGTACAGTTCCGCCATCGTCTCGTGGGCCGCTCCGGCGAGCGCTGCGACCGGCGACGCGTCCGCGGGTGCGGCGGACGGATCCGCCAGGTACGGCTCGAAGTGGTCGTCGCCGGCGGCGGCGTGGACGCCGTTTATCGCGTCGAACGTCGCGACGTTGAGCAACGCACCGCGACGCGTCGGGGCGATGTTTCCGCCGCGAAAGTGCTGGATGCCCTCGATGAACCGTTCGTTCCACAGACACAGCGGGTCGTCTGTCGGCTCCGCCGCGCCGATGACCTCGGTACAGCCCGCGACACAGAGGAGTCCCGCGGTCCCCGCGGCGGCGAGAAACGAGCGCCTGCTTCGTGAAGACGATCGATCGTTCGTCGCGCGATCCATCCCGGTGTGCAGTCGTGAGTTCGGTCTGGTCATCGTGGGTTCGGTCCGGTCATCGTGGGTTCGGTCCGGTCATCGCGGGTCGGTCTGGTCACGGTCTAGGCGTACGATCGCCGCTCGTCGATACCGTCGGGGGTCACGTGTATCCGTTGGCCGGTTTCGACGTCCTCGAGCGTCAGTTCGGTTCCGTCGGGCCACGTCACCCGGAGTTCGTCGACCGTGTCGGCCTCGCCGAAGCCGAAGTGTAGCGTTCGGGTGTCCTGGGACTGGTAATCCGCTCTGGCGTTGCGAACCCGAAGCTGGGAGTCGCCGTCGACGGTCGCTTCCACAGTCGTTCCGAGCGTCGTGTGGTCGAGGTCTTCGGCACCGCCCACGACGACCTGCAGGCTGTCTCCCTGCTCGGCGTCGTTGCTGTAGAGGCGGTAGCTTGCCCGGCTCCCGGCGACGGCGACGTCCATCGAGCCGCTCGAGTCGAAATCGAGGGCGGCGACGCCGCGCTCGTCGACCTCCTCGAGGCCGAGTTCGCTCGCGTCGAGTCGGTGGAACTGGCCGTTTTGCTGGGCGAACACCATCGGCCGCACGAACGTCGGCTGGCCCTCGTCGAAACGCGCCTGAAACTGCGTCGCGTGGAAGACGTCGACCTGCCCGTCGCCGTCGAAGTCCTCGACGGCAGCGCCCCAGCCCCAGCCACCCTCGTTCAGTCCGCGCTCTTCGCCCTGATCGACGAAGCCCTCGTCAGTGCGAACGAGGAGGTTGTTGCCCTGATTGCGGTCGCCGATGCGTGCGGTCATGAAATCGACGAACAGTTGCCGTTGCGTGTCGGGTAGTTCGCCCCACCGATCGCGGGGGTAGTAGATGTTCGTCACGAATATCTCGAGTTGCCCGTCGCCGGTGACGTCGGCGGTACTCGAGGACATTCCGTTCCGGTTCGTCTCGTTGCCGAGGTACTCCCGGTCGAACGTGCCGTCGCCCCGGTTGTAGTAGATCTCGTCCTCGAAGTAGTCGTTGGCGACGTGGATGTCCGGGTGGCCGTCGCCAGTCAGGTCGACGAAGCTAGTGGCCATGCTCCAGTGTTCGCCTTCGATTCCCGCGTCGTCGACTCTGTCGAACTCGCCGCAGTCGCCGGTGTAGAGGGCGTTGAGTTCTCCGTTGTCCTCCTCGGCGGGGAAGTCGAGCTGGTAGTGCCAGCCCCGGGGGTGCTCGTCGAGCCAGTCGCCGTAATCGAGTACGAACACGTCGGGACAGCCGTTGCCGGTCGCGTCGGCGGCGCTCGCCGAGACGGGAACGACGAACTCGTCGTCGAAGCCGACGTCGCGCTCGCGGAACGTCCCCTCGTCGTTTTCGAAAAAGACCGGCGTTCCGCCGCGGCGCAACAGGAGCAGATCCTCCCAGCCGTCGTTGTCGTGATCGAAAAACAACGCCCCCTGAGCCGTTCCCTCGACCGGCGGGAGGTCCCCGGAGCGCTCGAACTCGCCACCAGTATTCTCGAACAGAACCGGTTCACCGCCACCGATCGCCAGGAGATCCGTCTCACGGGAGTTCGTGTAGTCGACAGCGTAGACGCCGTCGTTCCCGTTTACGGCACCGATGTTGATCGACTCGTACTCGAGGCCGCGTTCGGTCGCGACTTCCTCGAAGCCGTAGTCGTCCGTCGTCGGCTCTTCGGCCCCGTGTCCGTCGACGTCCTGGACGGGGACACCGACACAGCCCATCACAATGACAGCGAGCACGACCGCACCCATCCCCATTAGGTAACGCACAACACGGTAGATGTTGGTTAGGCATTATAAATCAATTGATTCGACCCCTCACGAGCGATGAGATATCGGACGGTTCGCTTCCGAGAGTGGACTCGACTTTCGACGATCGACGTCATTATATTCGTCAAACCGCTCGAGAAAGCCCGATTCGACGGATTTAACGCGGGGGCAGGCGGATCGTTACGTGGTATGACGAAAGTTAGCGTGGTCGGCGCGGCTGGAACGGTCGGGGCCGCCGCAGGCTACAACATCGCGCTTCGGGATATCGCAGACGAACTCGTTTTCGTGGACATCCCGGACCAGGAGGACACGACGGTCGGACAGGCAGCCGACACCAACCACGGCGCAGCCTACGACTCGAACACGACGATCCGTCAGGGCGACTACGCCGACACCGCGGGTTCGGACGTCGTCGTCATCACCGCCGGCATTCCGCGCCAGCCGGGTCAGACCCGGATCGACCTCGCGGGCGACAACGCACCGATCATGGAGGACATCGGCTCCTCGCTCGCCGAGCACAACGACGACTTCATCACCGTCACCACGTCGAACCCGGTCGATCTGCTCAACCGCCACCTCTACGAGGCCGGCGACCGCGCCCGCGAGCAAGTGATCGGCTTCGGCGGCCGACTCGACTCCGCACGATTCCGGTACGTCATCTCCCAGCGCTACGACGCACCCGTCCAGAACGTCGAGGCGACGATCCTCGGCGAACACGGCGACGCCCAGGTGCCCGTCTTCTCGAAGGTCCGCGTCGACGGTCGGGATCTCAAGTTCACCGACGACGAGAAGGAGGAACTCTTGGAGGAACTCCAGACCTCGGCGATGAACGTCATCGAGAAGAAGGGCGCGACCGAGTGGGGCCCGGCGACCGGCGTCGGCCACATGGTCGAGGCGATTCTTCGCGACACGGGCGAAGTGTTGCCCGCAAGCGTCACACTCGAGGGCGAGTTCGGCCACGAGGACACCGCATTCGGCGTTCCCGTCAAACTCGGCTCGAACGGCGTCGAAGAGGTCGTCGAGTGGGACCTCACCGAGTTCGAGCGCAACCAGCTCGGCGAAGCCGCCGAGAAGCTCTCCGAGCAGTACGACAAAATCGCGTAATCCGGCTTTCTCTCCCCCGCTTTCACCTCCCGCAGTTCGATCGCCGGAACCAGCGGACGAGCGCGATCGCAACGTTCAACTGATACGTTTGCGTACCGATCCGGCGTGACAGCGTACGACGCAGTGTTGTTCGACAGCGACGGTGTCCTCGTCGAGCCCCCGCCAGCCGAGACGCAGTCGACAGCCACGCGAGCCGCGTTCCGCGAAGTCGGCGTCGACGACCCCGACCGACGACACGTCGAGGCCGTCGTCGACGGCATCACCGTCGAGGAACTCGAGGGGATCTGTGCGGCCTACGACCTCGATCCCGAAACGTTCTGGGAGGCTCGAGAGCACCACGACGAGCGGTCCCAACTGGACGAGTTCGAGCGAGGCGTCCGCGGTCGGTACGACGACGTGTCCGCGATCACCGACCTTCCGGTCGACTGCGGCGTCGTCAGCAACAACCACCACACGACGATCGAGTACGTCTTGACGCAGTTCGGCCTCGAACCCGCCTTCGAGACGTACTACGGCCGCGAGATGACGATCGAGAGTCTCGAATTGAAAAAGCCGAACACGCACTACCTCGAGCGGGCGATGGCAGACCTCGCGGCCGAATCGGTGCTGTACGTGGGTGACAGCGAGAGCGACATCGTCGCCGCAACGCGAGCCGGACTCGAGTCGGCGTTCGTCCGCCGGCCCCACTGCCGGGAGACGGAACTCGAGGTCGCGCCGACCTACGACCTCGGGGACCTCCACGACGTCGCGGATCTCGTGTGCGGCGATGGACGGCGTGGACGCTCCTGAGTATCCGGTTTCGTCGAGATCAGTACGTGCGGACATAGTTCTCGAGTCGCTCTGGAGAGACGTTCCGCGATCGGTCTGGAAATACCGTCCTCGAGTCGTGGTGTATACACGGCGTGATTCCTGACCCCCAGAAAGAGACGCTGGTACGTGCGTCCGATCGCGGCTACTTCGAGTCCCCCCGTCAGGTAACGATGGAAGAACTCGGCGACGAACTCGGAATGTCCCCGCAGGCTGTCGTATCTCGCCTCCGTCTGGGGCCGAAACACATCCTCGAGAACACCCCTCCCGAAACGGACGGTTCGAATCAGTGACTTGCTTAAAAAAGTGTTGTATACCCATAAGTAGTGCTGACGTAGATCCGTGACCAAGAAGAGCACAACATATGCCCGGCGGAGAGAGCGATCGAACGATCGCCGAATGTCTCGACTGCGGCAACGTCTATGCGGTGAAAGAGTGGCCAGACGGGACGATTCAACCGATCGGGATGAGAAACGGATGTCAGTGTGGCGCAGCGGAGTTGCAGGTCATCCAGAAAACGAACATCACCAATCTCCGTGAAGACTGATACGGTTTACCGTCCGTCATTCCCGGCGCACCCGCGATCCGAGCGGCGGGTGTACCGGGACATCGGTACAGCAATCCGTATGAGTTGAACGGATATCGAAACAGATCGGGCGACGCAGGGCAATTCTTCACACTGATCGCACAGCTATCGTGCGATCAGGTGTGCATTGATCTGCAGTGACCACTATCTCAATCGAAGAAATCGGAGAGTCGACTACTTCGTCCGCACTCGCATTTCGACCAGTCCGGGATCGAGCGTGATCCCGACGTCCGTCTCGATCGAGTCGGTGACTCGCTCGAGGTCGACGCGGCGGGCGAGCGTCGCAAGCGTCAGTTGCAGCTCCGTCATCGCAAAGCGCATGCCGATGCAGTGGCGCGGCCCGCCGCCGAAGGGGAAGTAGGCGTACTCGGGCCTGTCGTCGGGGTCGGCGACGAGCGGCAGATCGGCTCCCTCCCCCTCGAGCCACCGGTCGGGTCGAAACTCGTCGGGGTCGTCCCACCACCGCTCGTCGCGGTGGATGGCGTACATCGGAAGCTGGACGGTCGTCCCCGGCGAGATCCGGTAGCCGCCGATCGACGTCTCCTCGTGGGGTTCGCGGTGGAGAAACGGCAGCGGCGGGTACAGTCGCATCGCCTCCCGTCCGATCGCCTCCGTCACCGCCAGTTCGGGGAGGTCGGCCATCGTCGGATCGCGATCACCGCAGACGATCTCGAGTTCGGACTCGAGGCGCTCCCGCGATTCGTCGTCGCCCGCGAGCAGCCAGCAGGCGTAGGTGAGCGCGGTCGCGGTCGTCTCGTGGCCGGCCAGCAGGAAGGTCATGAGCTGATCGCCGATCTCGTCCGACGAGGGTCGGGTTCCGTCGGGGTACTCCCCGGTCGACAGCAGCGTCAGCAGGTCGTCGCCGTCGGCACCCGACGCGCGGCGCTCGGCCACCAGTTGCTCGACGAGCGAGCGCACGTCGGCCGTCGCGTGCTCGAACCGGCGTGCGGTCCGACTCGGCACCCACCCAGGCACCAACGCGCCAGCGCCGAACACCTCGCGGGCCGTGTACTCGCTCATCGCGTGGACCCAGCGACGGACTCGAGCGCCGCGGTCCTCGTCGAGTTCCAGGTCGAACAGCGACCGCGCGAGGACCGTGAGCGTGAGCGCCGACAGTTCCTCCTCGAGGTCGACGACCTCGCCGTCCGTCCAGCCGTCGATCGCCCGGACGGTTTCCTCGACCATCGCGTCGGCGTACGAACGAATCTGATCCGGCGTGAACGCCGACTGCAACATGAGCCGCTGGCGTTTCCACTCTTCGCCCTCTGCAAACAGCACGCCCTCGACGTCGATGACGTCACTGAACTCGTGTTCGAACTCGCCGCGCCAGAACTCGTCGCTCCGGGAGACGAGCACCTGTTCGACGTGGTCGGGATCGTAGAACGCGACGAGGTCGCGCCCGAACGCCTCGTAGCGAACGACGTCGCCGTACTCCGCGTTCGACTCGAGGAGCGCGAGGGGATCGCGGGCGAACGAGAGCGTGCTCCCGATCAGCGGAAGGCCGCGAGGCCCCGATGCCGTCGCGCTCGAGGTCGGTCGTGGGTCGCTCATACCCGAACGGTGGGTGGCCACTACTGTCGTCGTTATCCCGAAGCACTGAACTTCTTTAAGTTGGAAAGACGAGTATGCGGTCTGCCGACCTCACGCTGCGACTCCCGCCGTCGATGCAGATGCCAGTGGCGAACGTTCCCGCCGAGCCGACGTTTCGGGAGGAAGTCCTCTCCTGGGAGATCGATCCGGAGGCGGAGACGATCCGGTTTCTCTCGCTGGTCGTCGGCGATCACGAGGGACTCGCCGAGATCGCAGCGGACCTCGAGATGGTCCGGCGGTACGACATTACGCGCGTCGACGACGACAGTTTCTACGGCTACGTCGAGATGGATCTCCGGGAGGCCGACGCGACGTTCATGGGGTCGTTCGACGTCCCGGGGCTGGTGATCGTCCCGCCGATCGTCTACACCGGTCGGAAGACGGTCCACGTCACTGTCCTCGGGGAGCCGGACGCGCTCTCGGGCGTGCTCGAGGCGTTCCCCGAGGGCGTCGGCGTCGAGGTCGAGCGCGTGAGCGACCACCAGCGAAAAGCCGAGACGCTCGCCGGTCGACTGACCGCCCGGCAGTTCGAGGCGATGGAAGTCGCGAGGAGCGTCGGCTACTACGACGTCCCACGGAGCGGGTCGCTCGCCGACGTGGCGGCTGAACTCGAGTGTTCGGAAAGCGCGGCGTCGACGCTGCTTCGGACGGTCGAGTCGGAACTCGTCGACGCGGCGTTACGGCGGTGAGAACGAAGGCTGATCGAGTGTCATACGGTTTACTGTAAGTCATTGCCGGCGCACCCGCCGCACGGGTCGCGGGTGCGCCGGTACACAGTTACAGTAATCCGTATCAGGGAATTATCTGCTCGCCGTCATCGTCGTAGATCGTGATCGCGTCGACGGGACACGTCCGCGCGGCGAACTTCGCGTCCAGTTCCGCGTCTTCCGGAATTTCGCGGGCGAAGATCCCGTCTTCTTCCTCCTCGCTTCCCTCGAGGATCGCCTTCCCTCTGTCTTTGTCCTTCGAGAAGGCGTCCCACTCCGCGACGCACTGGTACATCCCGATACAGGTGTCCTCGTCGAATTCGACACGCATGGCCGACGGTTGGATCGATGCGGGTAAAGCACTGACGGGATCGGAAACGAGAGCGGTCACGCACCGCCCCCGGCGGTCGAACCGTCCTCGTCGGACGCAGATCGCCGGGCGCGAAACCGGAAAAACAGCCACGTGAACCCCAGCCAGAGCGCGACGTTCGCACCGACGAGCGGGATCAACGGCAGTCGAAATCCCCAGACGAAACTGAGTGCGACTCCGACGAGGGCCGCGAGCACGTACGCATCGATTTCCCCGCCCCTCGAGAGATACCGATCGTAGACGACGCCGAAGATGACGGCGACGACGAGGTACGCGCCGACCGTAATCGGCGGCGTGGTTAGCAGTATCAGGTGGTACAGTTCCTCGACGGCGAACTCGGCGAGTTCCGGGTGCGTCTCGAGGGCCGCCTCGAGTTCGCCCTCGATCTCCGTTCGGGCGCGGACGATGGTGAGCGCGTGGATCACTCCCGCGAGCACGGCGAGCGGAACGCCGGACCGAACGCTCGTCCCGATGACCTGGCGGAGTGGCCGCGTCTGCGTCGTCATGCAGGATCGATATGGTGACAACCACCTAACTCCTTCGCGATCGCTCGAGACGAACCGAGCGGAGCGTCGGGGTGGGGATAGCCAGACGAACGTTTATCCGACGGCCCGTCGAATCCTGCCTGACGAGATGGTCGCTGCGTCGTTCGTCGTTCTGGTCGGGACGGCTATCGTTACCTGTCTGTTTATGGCGTGGGTACTCGGCGCGAACAGCAACTCGCCGCCGTTCGCCCCCGCGATCGGCGCGAACGCGATTTCGACGATGCGGGCCGCGTTCGTGATCGGCCTGCTCGCGGCCGCCGGCGCGCTGATGCAGGGGGGAAGCATCTCCGAGACGGTCGGCGCGGACCTGATAGACGGCGTCGCGATCACGCCGCTGGCGGCGACCGCCGGATTGCTCACCGCGGCGACGTTCATGGCCGTCGGGATCTACACCCGGTATCCGATCCCCGCGGCGTTCGCGACCACGGGCGCGATGGTCGGCGTCGGGCTCTCGCTGGGCGGCGATCCCGCGATGGCGACCTATCGCCGACTGGGGACCTTCTGGCTGCTCGTCCCCTTCATGTCCGGCGGTCTGGCGTACGCCACCGCCGTCACGCTGCGCCGCGACGACATTCCCGAGTCCGTTGGCGTCCCACTGCTCGCCGGCGTCGTCGGCGCAATCGTCGCAAACGTTCGCCTCGGCATCGTCCCCGATCCGGTCGCCGACCAGGGAACGCTCGCTCGCTTCGTCTCCCGACAGTTCGGTGGCGGTCCGACCCTCGCTTACGGCGTCGACGTCGGGACCGTCCTCGTGACCGTCGCCGTCGGCGTCCTCGCGTTCTACTGGGTTCGAAAGCGCGTCCTCGAGTCGGTCGAAGGCGGCATTCGGTCGTTTCTGCTCGTCCTCGGCGGAATCGTCGCCTTCTCCTCCGGCGGCTCCCAGGTCGGGCTCGCGACCGGCCCGCTCGAGAACCTCTTCCGGGTCGAACTCGGACTGCCGGGAATCACGCTGCTGGCGCTCGGCGCGACCGGCATTCTCGCCGGTGCGTGGATGGCCGCACCGCGTCTGTTACAGGCGACCTCGCGGGAGTACGCCCAGCTCGGCGTCCGTCGGTCGATCGCGGCGCTGGTTCCCGGCTTCGTCATCGCACAGCTCGCGATCGCGCTCGGGATTCCTATCTCGCTCAACAACATCATCCTCTCGGGAGTTATCGGCGGTGGACTGGCCGCGGGATCGGCCGGCGTCTCCCGGCGGAAGATCGCCTTCACGGTCACGTTCTGGCTGCTGACGCTCGCGAGTTCGATCGCCGTCGGATACGGCCTCTACCGGGCGCTCGCCACAGTGATCGGCGGGTGAACGCGAACCGGACACCGTCCCCGGTGTGCGAGGCTTCTGGTGCCGAGGATCAACCGGCGGGAGATGCGAGGTAGCTTCCACAGATAGCGAGAACTCCGACGAACACCAGAAACAGGTCGATCGGAGGCGACACGAAGACGATCGGCGTCCCGAAGATCAGCGCCCCGACCCCGATCCGCCAGACGATCGACTGCGGGTAGTATCCACAGTGTGGACACTCGTCGGCGGTTCGCGAGATCTCCTCGTCGCATCGACGGCAGTAGTACACCGGTTTCACTGGTTCCTCCGTGTCGTCGGTTCGTTTTGGCTTCGACGCGTTTCGATCCTGGTTTCGTCCGCTTCACGCTCGCTCGCTGTGCGGTCGTCGACAGCGCCCACGCGGTGACCGGCGGTCGTGGACAACGCCCACGCGGTGCCTGGCGCCCGTCTCGAGGCCGGTAGCACCCGAACCGTACTGGCTGTCGGCCGGCAGTTCCGGTGCAAGCCGGGTGGGCTGCGGTCGCGCCGGGTAGCCGGCACCGGCGACCGCATCATACGGATTGCTGTAACGATTTACCGGCGCAACCGCCGCCCGGGTCGCGGTTGCGCCGGAAATGACTTACAGTAAACCGTATCAGCCCAGAACCGTCACCGGACGGTCGGTCCGCTCGACGACGGTCGTGGCGACGGTTCGACCGAGAAGCCGCCGAACGAGACCGCTCGTTTCGGTCCCGTGGCCGTACATGACGACGTGATCGACTCCCTCGTCGCTCGCGTACGTCGGAATGACGTTCGCCGGACGGCCCTCGCGAACCTCGATCCGGACGCGATCCGTCGCGGCCCCAGCGTCGACGGACTCGAGCAGTTCCGCCGCACGGTCGCGCGCTCGTGCCGTCCGTTCGTCGTCTCGCTCGAGGACGCCCCCCTCGCTCAGCGGTGTGCCGATCGGGGTCACGACGGCGAGGACGATTACCTCCGCGTCGGGATACGCCTCGAGAGCGTACGCGAGCGCCTCGTCCTCTCGAGGACGGCCGAACGTGGGGACGAGGACGCGAGTGGGATCGGCCATCGGGCACAGTTCGACCGCGAGCCTCATCGATCTGTCGCCGCCGGGCCAGTGTGGCACATCGACCTGTCGCCACCGGGTCCGTGTGACACATCGATCTGTCGCCGCCAGTATGATCTCAGAGAAACGGCGTTCGGTGGACAGACGACACGCGCTGGGCGGGAGACGACAGTTTAAACCCCGGGACGCGCCAAAGGCGGGTAATGAACGTCGAGGAGCTGTCGGGGCTCCCGCCCGGTGCCGTCTCTCACTTTCGGGAGGAGGGCATCGAGGAGCTCTACCCGCCACAGGCCGAGGCCGTCGACGCCGGTGCGACCGAGGGCGAGAACCTCGTCGCCGCCGTCCCGACCGCAAGCGGGAAGACGATGATCGCGGCGCTGTCGATGCTCTCTGCAGTCCAGCGAGGGGGGAAGGCGCTCTACATCGTCCCGTTGCGAGCGCTGGCCAGCGAGAAAAAGGCCGAATTCGACGCCTACGACTCGTTCGGCGTGACGACCGGCGTCGCGACCGGCAACTACGAATCGACCAGCGAGTGGCTCGCCACCAAGGACGTGATCGTCGCTACCAGCGAGAAAGTCGACTCTCTGGTGCGAAACGGCGCGGCCTGGCTCTCGGATCTCACCTGCGTCGTCAGCGACGAGGTCCACCTCATCGACGACCGAAGCCGGGGACCGACCCTCGAGGTGACCCTCGCCAAGCTCCGGCAGCTGAACCCGCAGTTGCAAGTCGTCGCGCTCTCGGCGACGGTCGGCAACGCCGACGAGATCGCCGACTGGCTCGACGCCTCGCTCGTCGACTCGGAGTGGCGACCGATCGACCTGCGAACAGGCGTCCACTACGGCAACGCGCTCAACTTCGACGACGGGTCGACGCGGGAGGTGCCCGTGGAAGGCTCCGAAAAACAGGAGGCGGCGCTCGTCCGCGACATCTTACAGGAAGGAGGGTCCTCACTGGTGTTCGTCAACTCCCGGCGAAACGCCGAGGCCGCCGCTCGCAGACTGGGAAGCGTCTCGAGTCCCGAACTGACCGACGACGACCGAACGGCGCTCGCGGAACTCGCCGAGGAGATCCGCGAGGACAGCGACACGGAGACGAGCCGCGATCTCGCGGACTGCGTCGAGCGCGGCTCCGCGTTTCACCACGCCGGCCTCTCGAACACCCAGCGGAGCCTCGTCGAGGACGCCTTCCGCGACCGCCTGTTGAAGGTGATCTCCGCGACGCCCACCCTGGCTGCAGGCGTCAACACGCCCGCCCGACGCGTCGTCGTCCGGGACTGGCGGCGCTTCGACCCCAGCGCCGGCGGCATGGCTCCCCTCGACGTCCTCGAGATCCACCAGATGATGGGGCGGGCGGGACGACCCGGCCTCGACCCCTACGGCGAAGCCGTTTTGCTCGCAAAGAGTCACGACGAGAGCCAGGAACTGTTCGACCGCTACGTCTGGGCCGACCCCGAGGACGTCCGCTCGAAACTGGCGGCCGAACCCGCCTTGCGAACGCACGTCCTCGCGACGATCGCCTCCGGGTTCGCGCGAACCCGAACGGGGCTGCTCGACTTTCTCGAGGCCACCCTCTATGCGAGCCAGTCCGCCGAATCCGGCCGACTCGAGTCGGTGACCGACGACGTGCTCTCCTATCTCGAGCGCAACGACTTCGTCGAACGCGAGGGAGCGTCGCCCGGTACGGGATCCGGGAGCGATTCGGTCGAGGCGGACGACGCTGGGAGTGCCTTCACTTCCGCGGCAGACCTCGCCGAACGCGACGACGCGGCCGTCGAACTCGAGGCGACGAACCTCGGCCACACCGTCTCCCGGCTCTACCTCGACCCGATGAGCGCCGCCGAGATCGTCCACGGCCTCGAGTCGGCCGACGACCGCCCGACCGCGCTCGGGCTCTACCAGCTCGTCTCGCGGACGCCGGACATGTACGAACTCTACCTCCGCTCGGGGGAAGACGAGAAATTCGGCGAACTGTACTACGAGCGCGAAGCCGAGCTGCTCGGCGACGCTCCGAGCGAGTTCGAGGAGAATCGCTTCGAGGACTGGCTCGCGGCGCTGAAGACGGGCAAACTGCTCGAGGACTGGGCCGAGGAGACCGAAGAGGAGACGATTACGGAACGCTACAAGATCGGCCCGGGCGACCTCCGCGGGAAGGTCGATACCGCCGAGTGGCTGCTCGGAGCCGCCGAATCGCTCGCCCGCGAGATCGACAGCGAGTGGACCGTCGCGGTCCGGGAGGCACGGGCACGAGTCGAACACGGCGTCGGCGAAGACCTGCTCGAACTCGTCTCGGTCGGCGGCGTCGGCCGGAAACGAGCCCGGCGGCTGTACGAGGCGGGCATCGAGGAGCCCGCCGACCTTCGAACGGCCGACAAGGGCGTCGTCCTCCGGGTGCTCAAGGGGAAAAAGACCGCCGAAACGATCCTCGAGAACGCCGGCCGGGAGGATCCGTCGATGGACGGCGTCGATCCGGTCGATCCCGGCGGCGGGACCGGTGGCTCGAGCGCCGAAGGCGAAAGCGGGACGGGGGACGGCCCGAACGGAGACGCCAGTACGACCGAATTCGAGGACAGCCAGTCGAGTCTGGGTGACTTCTGATGGAGCTACTCGAGTGCCGGCTGTCGGTCGACGACCTCGACGCGTTCGTCTCGCGACTGGGCGAGATCGGCGACGATCACGGCGTGACGATACAGGCGTTCGATGCCCGGTACGTCGCCGACCGAAACCACCTCGAGCGCGCGGTCGAACTGGCCGACCGGTCGATCGAACGCGGGGAGAACGTGGCTCGCGATCGAGCCGTCGAGATCCTGCTGTACGCCGCCGGGCGGCGACAGATCGATCGTGCGCTCGAGATGGGCGTCGGCGAGGGCGGGAACCGAGCCGTGATCCTGATCGCCGGCGACGAGACGAGCGAAGTAGACGACGCTCGCGAATCGGCGGCGCTCGAGGCACTCGAGGAACTCGAGGCGGTCGCCTCGCTGGAGGCGACGCTCGCGGAGCCGGACGAGCGGACGCTGTGTGACTTCTTCGAGATCACCGACGCCGAGCGGGCGGCGACCGATGCCTCGCTGTCGGCGCTGGTCCGCGAGCGGGTGGCGTTGCTCGAAGTCGAAAAATAACAGCTCTGACAAACTCGAAGAAACGGGTAGGGTGTTTCGGATCGACAGGCCTCGAGGGCCGAATAGATAACGGAACGACAACAATGGTGAGATCCACCAAGTATATTGTACTTCGATTCGTGGCGTCCGGACACATGATCAAGAAGGTGGTGGCGGTCGTGTTCGCACTGGGGATCGGTTCCGTCGGGATACTCGGCGGACTGTTCGCCGCGGGCGTGATCGGCGTTCCAGACGCCGGCCTCGAGGACAACGCCTGGGGCGAGGTCGACGACGAGCGGATCGAGGTGATCACGACGGTCTGGATCGACAATCCCAATCCCGGGATCAACGTCGACGAGCTCGCCGTCGAGTACGCACTCGAGATGAACGACGTCTCGCTCGCCGACGGAGACGCGGCGGACGTCACGGTTCCGTCGGGCAACTCCACGACCGAGCTTCGGACCGGCCTTCGCTACCAGCAGATTCCCGTCTGGTGGGCGTCCCACGTCGACAACGGCGAGGTGAGCGATCTCGAGGCCGACGTCACCGTCCACGCCGAGGTCGGCCCGCTCTCGGGATCACCCACCCACACCCACGAAGACGAGATCGAGACCGACCTCGAGCCGATGGTGGCCGAGAGCATCTCGGAGATGGAGGGCGAACACTCGCTGTCGCCAGTCGACTCCGGAGCGACGGGTGACGGAACGCTCGAACCGACGGTCGAGATCACGGACACCGACGCGGAGTGGGGTGCAGTCGATCGGGACCGGACCGAACTACACCTCACGTTCGACGTCCACAACCCGAACGCCTACCCGCTCCCGACGCCGGCGTTCACCGGCGAGATGGAGTTCAACGATCACCTCGTCGCCGAGTGGGACGCCCACGAGGTCGACGCCCTCGAGGGAGGTGACGGGACGAACATTCCACCGGGTGAGAGCCGCGAGGTCACGTTCGTCGTCGACCTCGACAACGACGACGTCGCCGCGTGGTTTGCCACCCACGTCGACAACGAGGAAGTCACCGACGCCGAGATGCGCGCCCAGCTCGCGATGCAGATCGGCGACGAGACGGTGACGATTCCACCCGAAGGAGAGGCGGTCCACTGCGAGTACGACGTGGCGACTGCCATCTTCGTCGACCAGGAGTCCGGCCTCGAGTCCGAGGGGTGTGAGTTTATGCCGTGGGCCACTCCCGACGAGCGATCGCTCGATGGACTCGAGGCGACGGGTTCGGGTGGGGATGACGACACGGGCCTGATCGGCGGCACCGACGCCGACGATCGAACGGTTGCAGACATCGATCTCCGTTCGGTCACCGAGTGATCGGATCGATCGAAATCACCCCGGCAGCACGACGTTGATCGCCGCGACGACGATTCCGGCGATCCCCATTCGGGCGGCGGCGACGTACCACCGCTGGCGGGAGATCGAGGCGAGGTAGACGCCGAACGTCGACAGTATCAGGACGCCGACGGTAATCGAGGCGAGTACCGCCTCGAGCATCGAGAAGACGACCCCCTCGAGCGCCAGCGGAAAGAGCGTGAGCCCGATCGCCAGCAGCGGACCGGACGCGCTCGCGGCGGCGTGGACGATCTGGGCGGCTCGCCCCTCGCGCTGGACGCGCGTATCCTCGAGTTCGGTCAGCATCGCTCGCTCGAGGCGCTGGCGCTCGGCCATCGCCTCCGCGCGCTCGATCTCCCAGACGCTCCAGACGCCCGACGTGCCGAGGCCGACGGCTGCACCGACGCCGATCGCGATCACGGTGAGTCCGTCGTCGATGCCCGAGAGGTAGGCGCCGACGACGACGCCGATGCTGGTGAGCGTGCCGTCGAACCCGTTGGCGATGAAGTACCGCCGGGAGATCGATCGCACCTCCTCCTTTCCGAGAACGCGCCGAAGGCGTGAGAGACGACCGGCCATCGTCAGCCGAGCCAGGGATCGTCGACGGCTCGCGACCCACAGGCGACCTGATCGATGGAGTGGACCGACGCGCTGAGGTCCTCGATCTCGTCGCGAATCGAATCCATCTCGAGATCCCCGCCCTCGATCGTGACCCGCAGCGTCTTCACGTTTTCGTCGATTTCGACGACCGTCGCGGTGGCCGCTTCGATTCCCTCGAGATCGCCGAGACGTGCCGTGAAGGGAACGACGCCGGGATCGTGGGGTTTCAAAACGTCGAGGACGAGTCTCGTGATCGGAGCCATAGTTTCCAGAAGGACAGAGGGACTGATAGGAGTTGCCGTACAGCCCCGTTTCCTCGGTTCGAACGAGCGAGCCGAAACCGGACGCCACGCTCTTGTACGATCCCGTGATAGGGGCGGTATGGCTACCCTCGAGGACCCGATCGAGATCGGGGGCGTCCGGATCCCGAACCGGCTCTATCGCGCGCCGCTGCTCGAGTGTGCGGGCAACGGCTCGGACGCCGTCGATACGCTGATCGAGGACCTCGAACCCGCCGCCGCGTCGGGCGTCGGCCTCGTTTTCCAGGGGGCGACGATCGTTCGCGGCGACGGCGGCTGTGCGGCACCGGGGATGACCCGGGTCCACGACCCGGCGTTCGTCTCGCGGCTCTCGCGGCTCACCGACCGCATCCACGACCACGGGAGCCGGATCTTCCTGCAACTCGAACACGGCGGCCTGCGGAGCATGGAAACCTGGCACGCCGAGCGCCGCCGGGGGAATCCGGACCTCGAGCAACTCGCCGTCTCGCGGCCGCCGTGGCAGTTGCGACTGCTGGATCGGCTGGGATTCCTCTCGTTCGATCCCCACGTCCTCTCGACGGAAGAGGTGTACGACCTCGCGGCTGATTTCGGCCGGTCGGCGGCGTACGCGGTCGAGGCGGGGTACGACGGGATCCACCTCTCGGGGGCGAACATGGGGATCGTCCAGCAGTTTTGCTCGCCCTTTTACAATCGGCGCGACGACGAGTTCGGCGGCTCGCCCGGGGCGCGCCTCGAGTTCCTCGCGCTCGTCCACGACGAGATCCGGGATCGGGCGGGGACGGTTCCGCTGATTACCAAGATTCCGGCGGAGACGCCCGCGCCGCCCGCACCCGTGGTTCGCCGAAAGCTGTCGCTCGGGGACGGCGTCGAGGCGGCGCGTCGACTCGAGCGGATCGGCTACGACGCGGTCGTCCCCGTCCGGGCGTCGGTCGTCTGGGACATGAGTATCGTCCGCGGCGAGTATCCGAAACGGGCGTGGGAGAACGAGGCGCTTCGCGAGGGGTACGACGCCGCGTTCGGCGGTCCCTGGCGACGCCGACTGACCGCGCTCGGGAACCGACTCGAGTCGGTCGTCTACGATTTCGAGCCGGCGTGGAACGAGGGGTTCTGTCGCCGGGTTCGCGAACGCGTCTCGATTCCGGTCCTCGCGGAGGGTGGAATCCGCGGGCGAGGGGAGATGGATCGGCTGCTCGGCTCGAGTGGAACCGAAGGGGTCGACGGTCCGCCGACGGGGGACGGGCCCGCCTGCGACATGGTCGGGATGGCGCGACCGTTCTACGCCGAGCCACGACTGGCCGCGCGGTTGTTAGAGGAGCGTGGCAGTTCCGGCCCTGTCGGTCCCGACGAGCGGGCTCTCTGTGAGAGCTGTAACAACTGCACCGTTCCGCAGGTGACCGGCGCGCCGGGGATCTGCCGAACGCCGAGCGTGCTACGCGAACGGGGGAAACTCGAGCGAGACGGCGCGTACGAACGGTCCTGAGGGACGATCAGACGATCCAGCCGACAAAGCGTCACGATCAGGCGGTGATCACGTCGCTCGTCGCCTCGGAGAGCGTCACCTCGCGGGTGTACCCCGGCGTGTCGACCTCGAGCAGCGAGTCGTCCTCGACGTCCGTGAAGTAAAGCGTCAGTTCGTAGCTCCCGTCCGACTCGACCGCGCTCATCTCGCTTTGATCGCTCTCGAGCGTTCGTACGGTGACGAATTCGCCGGCGTAGGCGGGATCGGATCGACCGCGGACGGTGTACGCGGTGAGACTCTGCGTCGCTTCGCTCCCCTCGATCCGGTATCCCGATTCGAACCAGGCCTGGAGCCCCTCGTCGAGTGCGTAGACGTTCTCGTATCCGCTCGCGATCAACGTCGCCGCTCGCTGGCCGGCGAGCGTGTGCGGACAGACGCAGTAGGTGACGATCCGGTCTTCCTCGGGCCAGGTGGCGACCGGGTCGTTCGAAACGCCGTCCGGCGCGCTACTCAGTACGGCACCGGTGATTCGAATCGCGTCGTACTGGTCGCGCCCCCGCGTGTCGACCATCCGCGCCTCCTGGCGCTGGTACCAGTAGTGGACGTCCTCGAGCGGCGCGAGCGGGACGTCGATTGCGCCGAACGACTTCGTCTCGTACTCGTCCGTGTCGATCGACCGCTCCTCGGGGACCTCCTCCGGCTCCGGACCGTAGCCGTCGGAGCTGTCGTTCCCGCCGAGACAGCCGGCGACGGCCGTCACCGTGGCGGCCACTCCCGCGGCGAGATACTGCCGTCGATTCATTGGGACCACGTAGGAACGGCGTGCAAATAGGGGTTCTGGTGGCGTGATCGAGCGAGCCGACCCCTTCGTTTCAGGTGGAAACCGATAGGCTGGGCTGGGAAGTGTGCTCGAGTCGAAGAAGTAGTCCATCCTGGATTCGAACCAGGGTCGAAGCCCCCAGAAGGCTTCAGGATTGGCCACTACCCTAATGGACTTGACATGATCGGTCGGGGCGTAACTCCGACGTATCAGTCCGTAGTTGATCGCAGTATTAGAGTGTTGCGAACTCGGTCGAGGACCAGTCTGTAGTAACGACTGCAACGAGTTGCACACTGATCGGTGTCCGTCTGGCGATCAGGTGTGGGCGACGTATAGTGAGTTCCATAGCAGGAGTAGGACCCGATACCGTCCGATTGTAAGGGGTATCGGAGTCGCTTTCCGTCAGTACACTCCCACTCGCGAATCAGCGGCCAGCACAACAGTGCTGGCCGTTTGAGTGCGAGAAAGAAGAACCGTTTCAACGGTTACTTGAGGAACGCGGGGGTGCGTAATGTTCCTTCCGATGGCAATTCGCACAGAGAACCTGACAGCGTTCGATCTCGAGGGAAACCCGCTGTTTTGGCTTCGACTCCGAGACGAGTTCCGAGGCGGTCGTCTCCTTGGTATCACCAGGGTGATGGAAATCTAAACACGCTGGATCCGATTCTGCACACCGGCGACAGCCCGCGTCACGTTTTCGGTCGTGAACCCATCGGCGTCGTTCGCGCTCCGGCGAGGAATAGTGAAGCCGTCGGTGACAGTTGGCACACAGGACCTTGCAATTCTCGATCTCTTCACGAAGTGCATCCTTTCCGTAACCGAAGGTAACCATCCGGCTAACCGCCATTTCCTTCGTGTGTTCATTGGTATGGTGAAAGTCCAAACAGGCCGCGGCATCGACGCCACACCGTGAACAACCCCGGTCGCGCTTTCGGTCGTTGAGCCACGACCGAAGTCGAGATCGACGCTGTAACGTCCGCTCACTGTTCCACCCGGTATTTCTGCAATGCCATCGTTGATCGACGGAGAGGTCTGTCCACGACGTACCCGGCGGAAGGTCGACGTCCTCCGGTTTTGGACCGACGCGGGAACCCCTCGAGTAACTGGTTTCCAGCCCTGCGTTTTCTTTCGCAGCGTTCCATCCTCCGACGGTCCGGATGATCGTCGCGGACGCCGGTGTCAATCCCAGCTCCTCGTACTGTGCTTTCGTCGGCGACTCGCCGAGTTCGTCGGCCGCTCGCCGCAAGGCCTCGAGGCACTCGTCCTCGGTCGTCACGACCGGGTTGGCCGCCCCACCGAATATAAACTCGAGGACGAATCGACATCCCTTTTCCCACCTCCCGCTCACGTGCGAGTATGTACGTCGGACGATTCGTCGTCGTCGGCCCCGAGGTCGGCGCGTACCGCGTCTCCTCGAGATCGTTCCCGAACCGTGAAATCGCCGCCCGGGACGAGGCCCTGACCGTGGGGCCGACCGAAGACGCCCCGGAGACGGACAACCCCTACGTCTCCTACAACTGTCTGCGCGTCGTCGAGACGCCGATCGGAGAGACGGCCGCGTTCGGCAACGGCTCGCACGTCGATCCGATCGCGGAGAAACTCGAGTTGGGCTACCCCGCACGCGACGCGCTCGCGGAGAGCCTGCTCGCACTGGACTACGAGAAAGACGACTACGACACGCCCCGCATCGCGGCGACGATCGGCGGCGACGGCGAGGCGCTGATCGGCACCGTCCGGAGGGACGCGCTGGTCGTCGAGACCGTCGAGGAGCCGACGCTGGTCGCGACCTACGAGAAAGACTCCCCCGAAGCGTTCGACTTCGAGGCCGAGACCGCCGAGGAGGCTGCGCGGGAAGCGTACGACCTCGAGTTCGAACACGCGGTCTGTGCGGCGGGCGTGGCGCGGACCGACGACGGCTTCGAGACGGCGATCGAAAACGGGGAGTAGACGGGCACGTACTCGTTACGATCCGGCGTCCTCCTCGGGACAGCCAGCGGATGCGAGGATCGACACCTCCCCGCGATCGTCGCCGGATCTCGAGCCAATTCTGATGACGAGGTTCGTACAGGTGTGACCGTACTCGCCGAGGTCGAGCCGTTCCCACTCGGACCGAGGCTGGTCGTCGCGCCACGCGTACAGAACGTACGTTCCGGACTCGGCCGGGAGGCCGTCGAACTCCGCTCCGCCGAGAACGTCGTCGTTTTCCGAATACGCGTCCGCTACCTCCAAACTCCAGTAAACTGGATCGTCGTCGAGAACCAACACGTAAACAGTCCGGGGCTCCGGATCGTAGTTCCAGACCGAAATCTCGTTCAGGCGGGTCGGTTCCGGCGTCTCCCGTCCGAGAGACGTACAGCCTCCGCCGAGAGCCGCGAGTGCGACGGCTCCGGACTGGAAGGCGCGGCGGCGCGTAAGAGCGGACATACGCCAACTCGTCACTAGTTCGAAAACTGTCTTTCGTTCGAACTGTTGGATCCGAATCCCGAGCCGATTCGGTACGAGCCAGGCGAGAGCGAACCGAATGCTCAAGTCACGGGAAGACGGCATCCGGACAACCTACAAACCCTTCCCACCCGTTAGTCCCGAGTATGAACATGAAGGTCGGACTCATCTCGGACGTCCACGGGAACCGGGTCGCTCTCGAGGCCGTCCTCGAGGCGATGGCGCCGGTCGAAAAGGTGCTCTGTGCAGGGGACGTCGTCGGCTACAACCCCTGGCCGGGCGACTGCGTCGACGAACTCCGAAGGCGGGGCGTGCCGACCGTAATGGGAAACCACGACGCCGCGGTCGCCGACGAAGCGCCGTTTCGGTTCAACGGGATGGCCCGGGCGGGCGTCGAATACGCTCGGGAAGCACTCACTGACGACCAGCGCGAGTGGCTCGCCGACCTGCCGGCCGAACGCCTCGAGTGCGACGGCCGGATCAAACTCGTCCACGGGCACCCGGACGATCCCGATCGGTACACCAGATACACGTATCCGAAGGAGTTCTCGCCGCGACTGCTCGAGGACGAAGACGTTCTGGTGCTCGGCCACACCCACGTCCAGGGAGTCGAACGGTTCGCGGAGGGAATCGTCGTGAATCCGGGGAGCGTCGGCCAGCCCCGCGACGGCGATCCACGCGCGGGCTATGCGGTCGTCGACCTCGAGGCGCTGACAGTCGAAACCCACCGCGTCGAGTACGACGTCGACACGGTCCAGACGGCGGTCACCGAGGCCGGCCTCCCCGAACGGATCGGTCGTCGACTCTCACGGGGAAAATAACGCGCGCCACTGTGGCTTCGGAGACGACCGCCGACGAGGAAACAACCGTTTTAAGCGGGTTCCGCGGATACCCTCGGGTATGGTGCCACCAGGCGACACCGCGAGCACAGGCAGAACCCGACCGCGTCGCGCTGTGGCCGGGTGTTGGCGCTCTCACGGCGGCGTCTCGAGAGGACAGCGCCGCTCCACCAGCGTCTTCGCGAGGTCGACGAGTGATGTTCGGACAGCTTCGTGAGGACACGCGGGCGATGTGCGAGCGAGACCCGGCGGCCAAACGGTGTCTCGAGGTCGCACTCAGCTACCCCGGCGTCCACGCCGTCTGGGGCCACCGGATCGCACACCGGCTCTGGAATCACGGGTTTCGTCTCGTCGCCCGCCTGTTCGCACACGTCGTTCGCCTGTTGACCGGCGTCGAGATCCATCCCGCGGCGACGATCGGCCGCCGAGTGACGATCGATCACGGAATGGGCGTCGTCATCGGCGAAACGGCCGAGGTCGGCGACGACGTCCACATGTACCACGGCGTCACGCTCGGTGGGAACGTCAACAAGCCAGTAAAGCGCCATCCGACCGTCGAGTCGGGCGTCCAGATCGGTGCCAACGCGACGCTGCTCGGCGACATCACGATCGGCGAGAACGCCGCGGTCGGTGCCGGATCGGTCGTCACCGGCGACGTCGACCCGGGAACGACCGTCGCCGGCGTGCCGGCGCGACCGGTCGGCGAGTAAGCGAGTGAGCGAACCTCTTCCAGTATGAGTACTGGCGAAGCCGGTTGAGCGGCGACTCGAGGTGTCGGTCGAGCCATCGAATCCGGATCGACTCGTCGAACCGGTCGGAGACCTCGAGCCCGCCTGCGAAGTCGGGATCGGGGAAACCGCTTATCTGAACAGGTCGGGGAAACCGCTTACCGCCACAGCCAACTAATCCCGCCGCCGCAGATTGCCGAACTGCTCATTCCTGACCCGTCGGAGAGCGTGAGCCTGTGTTCCTGTCCGCGGCTCTCGCACGTAACTGGTCGCGTCGAAACGTGCGTTCTGTTCTCGCCTTCCTCGACGACGTAGATCGTCACGTCACCGTGCTCCCAGCCCTCGAGAGCGGTCGTGGTGTTTTCGCCGGGATCGACCTCGATCTCGTGGCTAGCGATCCCCTCGTCGACGAGGGTTACGTTTCGGTCGTAGTTCGGCCAGACGAGGTCGGCGAAACTCACTAGCCGTTGCTCCCCGTCTTCCGTCGTCACCTCGAAGTTGAGATACCCCGCCGTATCCATGTCTTCGATGGTGTAGGCAGTCACGTGGTGGGACACGTCGTCTTCGTTTTCGATCGTCACTACCGGTTCGGGAGTGCCCGTCGCGGCGGCGAAGCCGACGAGCGAGACGGCGAGGAGGACTGCAGCCAGGAGGATCGCGAGGCGGCGGACCATACTGACAGTTCACTCAACACTGGTAAAAACACGTTCATTTCTCGAGGGAGGGAAGCCTCGAGAGAGAAAAGCGAGCGGGCGTTCGACTCGACGACTCGAGAGACCGTCGTCGTGTGCCGGTACAACTCGTACCGGTCGCTGTCGTCTCGGCGACGACCGACAGCGAGCCCTCGACAGCAGCCCGTCGCGACCTCGAGCGGGAGAACAACTTTCAAGTAATCAATACGAATACCGGAAGACGATGCCCTCCAGACGTCAGTTCGCCGCCGGCGTCGGAATCGCCCTCGTCGGGGGAACCGGTGGCGCGCTCGCCACAGCGAACGCAGCGTCAGCGACGTCGGTTTTCGACTGGCCGATGTCGCAGTACGATCCCGCCGGAACCGGCTACAACCCCGAGGCGTCCGGACCGCGCGAGGACGTGCGGGTCGCCTGGTCCCACGAATCGACCGAGTGGTTTCGCGGTGCGGCTCCACCCGTTCGACTCGGGGAGACGATCTACGCGATCGGAGACGGACTGGTGGCGCTCGACGTCGACAGCGGCGAGCGACGGTTCGCCCACCGCGGACCGTACACCTCGAGTCCCGCCCGAGCGCGCGCTTCCGCCTACCGAACCGACACTCTCGCGGTGACCGCGACCGGCGGCGTGTACGGACTCAACGCCGGCGGCGGAATCGAGGTTCCGGGACTCGACCGGGCGATCGGCGGCCAGCGCTGGGAAGGTCCCGGCCGCAACTCGCCGGTCGAGACGGTCGATCACCGTCCATCCGTCGATCCCGTCACCGCGGACGGAACGATCTACGCGGCCGTTTCCGGGACGAACGCCATCGTCGCACTCGAGGCCGACGACGGGAGCGAGCGCTGGCGCGTCACACACCACGAGGACGACGCGGTGAGCGTCTCCTACGGGCGACCGGCCGTCGCCGATGGAACGCTCTACGTTGCCAACTGGCCCCACCAGGTGACCGCCTACGACGTCGCGGACGGGACGATACGCTGGCAGCGCGAACGCGAGGATCAGATGCAGTTGAGTTCGACGCCGACCGACGAGGGCGTCGTCGTCACCTCCCGCAACGGCGTCGCGTTGCTGGCGACCGACGACGGCGACCCCGTCTGGCAAACCGATCTCGAGGGGAACGCGGTCGACGGCACGTCGGCCGTCGCCGACGGCGTGGTGTACCTGAGCGACGGTCGCGAGACCTTTTACGCGCTCGACCTCGAGACGGGAGAGGAGCTGTGGTCGGCACCATTCGACGGGGAGACGACGCCGGTCGTCGCCGACGGGATGGTGTACGCCGTCGAGGGGGATCGGGCGCTGATCGGGTTCGACGCGGAGACGGGCGAGCAACGGTTTCGGTACGAGCCGACGCAGGTCCCGCTGTCGCCGCCGATCGTCGGCGACGATATCCTGTTCGCGGTCAACCGACATCGAATCGTCGCGCTGGAGGAACGATGACGGGAGACCGCGACGCCGATTCGGGTGACCGCGGTGGGGGATCGAACCAGGAAGCGAACGGCCGGGGGACGGATTCGAACCCCGAATCCGGAGGACAAAGAGCGGAGGCAGATGATGGAACGGCGTCTTCTTCGCCGGGCGAGAACGACACACCTCCGGAGACGCCAGACGCCCCGCCGGGAACCCTCCTCGAGTCGGACGCCCCGCCAGGAAGCGAACCGAGACGGACGCCGAACGACGAATCGGGCCAAAACGGCGGGAACGGAAACGGCTCAGTGCTTCGAGCGGCGTTCGGCCGACTCTATCGAGACCCTTTCCTCTGGATTCCGTTCCTCGTGGCTGGCGTCGTCCTCCTCGCGGCCGAGTGGCTTCGCGAACGCGACCCGCTCCCCACCGCGCCGGGAATCGACGGTTCGACCATTACCGTCTCGTACACGTTCTATCCGACGGGGACGCCGACCATCGTGCGGCCGCTGGGGGCACTCGTCGACCTTCCGCGGTCGACGCTCGTCTACGGCCTCGGTCTCGAGGTGGTCACACTGGTCGTCGTCGCCGGAGCCGGCTGGCTCACAGTCGCTCGAGCCGGCGGCGTGGAGCCTCGGCTGGACCGCCTCGGCGAGTACGTCGGCTTCGTGCTCGCAATCGGCTTTTCCGGCCGGTTGTTCGAGGAAATCGGCCTCGAGTACACCGGCGGGAGCCTGCTGGTCGCGCTCGCACTGCTCGCGGTCGTGGCGTACGTCTTCGTCCGGCTCTTCCTGTGGCCGGTAGTGATCCTCCTCGAGGGGCGTCCCGTCCGATCGATCCGTACGAGCTGGCGAGGCTCTCGGGGCCAGGGGACGACGCTCTTCGGACTCGTCGTGATTCTCGGACTGGGCTCGTGGGCGCTCGCACAGGTCCCCCACGTGGGGACCGCTCTCAGCGTCGCGGTCGTCGGCTCCGTCCACGCCGTCGTACTGGTCGTCCTCGTCGACCGCCTCACTGCGGACTCCGAGGACGGCCGTTTTTCGGATACGGGCTGACTCGAGGGGAAAACTCCTCCCTCGAGTCTCGTTTCTCCCACTTGTTGCTGTCACTCAACAATAGATATAAGTAACTAACAGTCAACAATTAGAATGGAAGCTACACTCCAGCCGTCGCAGGGGGCATGCGCCGAAATGCCCCGGGTGGAACCAGCACCCGAGACGTGGCTTCCATCGCGGTTGCAATGGTTGCCATGATTTGGTATAGACTACCGAGACATAAACGTCTCGCACGAGCGACGAATCGCCCGATACGAGCAGCGACGGCACTCAGCGGTTTGATGTCTATCTTCAGACAGTACGTCCCCAGAATATCGACCTCGAGCGCGCCCGCTTGCCCCCGGAGGGGGCCATGACGGACTCGAGCGAAGCTGACGCCGACGGCGACTCGATCCCTAATCCCGAAGAGTCGTCGCTGCGGCCCTGCCCGATCTGTGGCTATCCAATCGCCCGGACGACGATAGTCGGCCCGACGGACGCGATTGCCGGCCCCTGTGGGTGTCACATCGCGCCGCCGATCCCCGATTCGGCGTCCGACCACGAGTAGGGGCGTACGGCCACAGGGGTATATCGACCACGAGTAGGGTCAGACGGATTGCTGTACCGACGTTCCGGCGTATCCATACCGTGTCACGGGTACACCGGTACTGACCGACAGCAATCCGTATCAGACTCCGGTCACTGCCTCGGCGAACATCGCCAGTACCCGGCGCGCTCCCGGCGGCCGTATCCACACTCCTCGAGCACCCCCCTGATTTCACCTGGAACGTCGCGCTCGAGTTCGTCCCCGTGAGGTTCGACGAACACGACGGGGCCGTACCGCTCGAGGGTCCGGCGAGCGCCGCGGAGGACCTCGGGGGCTGCGCCCTCGACGTCGATTTTGATCGCGTCCGGGGGCGGAAAGTCGTTCTCGATTCGTCGTTCGCCCCCGAGTCCCGACGCGAGCGCGTCGAGCGGGCGAACCGGGACCGTCCGCACGTCGACGACGGTCGCGCCCCATCGGGTTGCATTCGCCCGATCGAACGCGGAGAGTTCCGGGTTCGACGACCGGTAGAACGACCGCTCGCCCACTCGTTCGCCGATTCCGAACGCTTCGACGTCGATCCGATCCTCGAGACCGTTCAACCGCACGTTCGCCCGGAGGCGGTCGGCGACGGACGGCGACGGTTCGAAGGCGACAACCCGGCGACCGGCACTCTCGCTCGAGAGCGCGAGCGCGTAGATGCCGACGTTCGCCCCGACGTCGTAGACGACGGCCTCGGGACCGCAGGCGTCGTCCAGTTCCGCCAACATCGCGTCGTTCCCGTGGCGATTGATCGGCTCGAGACAACGGAAGTTCCCCGCCGGCGTTCGGTTGCGCCTCGAGATCCATTCGCGCTCGTAGTTTTCGCCCGCCAACCGGTGATACGTCTCTCGAGCGACGCGATCGACCGTCGAACGAACGCGCGACGTCGCGGCCGACGGATCGAGCGGCATAGTCGTCCCGACCCACGATACCGACGCAGTTGTACGTTCGGCCTCGAGACAGGGCTCGAGAACGGCCTTCTTGCATCCATCAGCCAGTGATCGGTTTCAGTTGGTCTGCTGGAGTAAACAACCTCGGGCGCGGTGGCCCGAGGCTTTTGTAGTTCCCTCAGCCGTGCGCTAGCACTCCCTGCTCGGCGAGCGAGCGGGATGAGGCTGGGCGGCTTACGCGCCCCGACCCGGACAGACGCACCACCCGCACCTGCGGCTGGGTTTTGTGAGTCCGGTAATTCGTTGTGTTCCCATCGAGTTTCGCCTTCTCACGCCACGCGATGTTCACCGATGCATTCCGGTCAGCGTGGTCTTGCACCACGTCACACTCGTCGTTCGGACAGCGGAACCGCCGTCCCTGCCGATCTCCACGCCCACCACAGCACGAACACGTCTGCGAGTTATAGTACGCATCCACCGTATCCGTGGGAATCTCTCGCCACGTCGCCTTGTACGAGACAAACTTCTCGAACTTGTGGAACGGTAGTTTGTGCAATCGGCGGTTCATATACGTCCCGTACTTGATTTCGTCGCGGATGCCGCTCATATCCTCGAACACGATAACCGGATTCGAGAACTGCTCTGCGAACTCCACGACAGCACGGGAAAGCCGATGCAACACCCACTCGGTGAACCGCTCCTCCTTGTCACCGAGTCTGTGGTGGATGCGCGTTTTGCCGTGTTCTTGACAGCGAGTGGTGATAGTGTGGTAGCGTTGGCGTTCCTGCTTGACTCGTCCGTAATCGAGGACGAGTGTACCTTTCGTCTGCATCGTCTCGCGGCCAAGGGCGGTGAGTGCGACATTGCGCTCGTTGATGTCCACGCCAACAAGCGTGTCGCTGGTGTCGGGTTCGGGCACGTCGAACTCGCGTGTGACCGTGACGTGTAGGTAGTACACGCCATCGCGGTATCTCGAAGTGCCGTGGCACTTCGATGACTCGTCGAAAATCTTTGATTTTCGAGACAGGAGTTCGGCCTGCCCCACATCCACCTCATCCGACGTGAGGGCATCTCGAAGTTCGTCCATCGCGTCCGGCTCGCCGCGCAGATGACCCTTCACCTTCTTGTAGGGTTTCGGGCTGATGCGGAACTGGATGCGGTTCGTGTCGTCGTCCACGGTGAGGCGGTAGCCTTCCGTGTGCGCCATCACAAGCGGGTATGCACCAGATTTGTCCGTACTCGGCGGCGTTGGCTTCCCGCCGTCAGGGTCGTCTTGGTTCTCCCACCATTCTTTGAGTGATTGGTAGGAGTCCCATGTTTGGAGGGCTTTGCCGACGACAGCGCACTTGTTGTTCCGTAAGAAGTCGTCGCGGTCAACCTCCTTCTGTATCTCGGTGCGATTGTACCCTTGTTGTTTGAGGCGGATGGTTTGGTTGAAGAGCTCGCGTGAGGCGAGACGGGCGTCGTGAAGCCACGATCGTTCACCAGACGCTATGTGGAGGCGCGTCTGGATCGTCTTCGTGGCTTCTTCACCCATGCATTGACAATCGTTCCAGATTGTCATAAATGTAGGGATTAGGGATGGAAGAGTACCGCAGTCACGCACATTCGGTTAGTTCCTGTAAGTATCATTTTGTCTGGTGTCCCAAGTACCGACACCCGGTTCTCAACGTGGCTGAAGACGATGTACGAGAGTTTTTTGATGAGACTTCCGACCACTTCGGGCAGAAAATTCTGGCGTTGGAGATTGCAGACGACCACGTACACCTGTTCGTCCAGTGCGACCCAAAACACAGCCCAGCCGACCTCGCCCGGCAGTTCAAGTCGTACTCGGGTAAGCACTTGCTAGAGCGGTATCCCGAGATTCGGGAGTCGTATTTCTGGGGTGGCGGATTCTGGAAGGTTGGGTACTACGTGGGAACGACAGGTGCGGTGTCGGAGGAAGTGGTTGAACGGTATATCGAAGAGACGGAACACGCGCCGGAGTGACGCGCTTCACCCCCGGCCACGGTGTTGACGCAAATCGAAGATTTGCGAAAGCCGAAAACCGCAGGTTTTCGGAAGGGCGGGGAACTCGCGCTGCTTTTCGTTTAGATTTTGCCGGTTGCTGAAAGGCAGTTTAACGACTGGATCGTTCCTTATGGGAGGCCAGCGATTACGTCACGGTATTCGTCCTCGGGGAACGCTTTGAGTGTCTCGGTCGTGACGGCCCCTTCGCTGGCGACACCAAGGGAGAATTTCGCTGCTGTCTCGTCGTCCGGAAATTCCGTGATTGCTACGATGTCGTACTGTCCCATCGTCAGGAAAAACTCCTCGAACTCGCCATTCAAGGACGTAGCCAGTTCCTTGGCGTTATCGAGGCGATCGGGGCTCTCCGTAATGTTCTGGACGCCGTCTCCGGTAAAACTCGTGAGGTGGATGTACGTTGGCATTGGGTTGTCTCTCCTCGCGTTCTATACGACAGCCACGTCACCGCCCACCGCCCGGCACGAAGAACGCTCGCCTGTCCGACTATGCGAGACGGTAGCATAAACTCATCTCCTGAAAAATCGTCAGGGTCTGATGAGGGGTGGGACGTGACATAGCTTACTCAGTTCTGGTAGTTGCGTGAAGGCGTTGTGTCACGTCGGCCCAAACACTCATGGGCGGACGTAGACGATAGTTCCGCAGCCAATAGGTGACACGGACTGTATGGAACCGGACGATGAGGAGGACGTGATACGGCTGCTGTGGATCGGCGACGAATCCGACGTAACGACGGCCATGGTAGCTCGACTCGATGGTACGGTGGAGATCGTATCGGTCCCTGCCGTCCCCGAATCGATCCTCGACCACCTCGAGGACAGCGATGGAATCGTCAGCGGACACAACCCACCGGAGATGGATGCCCTCGCGTTGTTGCGCGCAGTGAGAAAGCGCAATACCAACGTCCCCTTCGTGCTCGTTCCTGCGGTGATAGCCGAGGAGGAAGTCACGGAAGCACTGAACGCCGGAGCAGACGCCTGCATCGAACGTCGGAACGACGGCACACAGGCGACACGCCTCGCTCGTCGGGTCGAACGGGAGGTCCAACGATATCGAGCACAGCAAACGAACGCGGACGAGCGTTACCAGTTGCAAACGCTCGTCGAGACGACCGAGGACGTGCTCTGGATGTTTACCCCGGACTGGATGGACTTGCTCTACGTGACTGATTCCTACGAGGACGTGTGGGGACAATCGATCGACGAGCTTCGAACGGATTCGACGGCGTTTCTGGAGGCGGTCCATCCCGACGATCGCGAACGGGTACGGGAAGCGATGGAACGGCTCTCCACCGGCGAATCGATCGATCTGGAGTATCGAGTCAACGCTAAAGAGCAGTTCAGCCGGTGGGTGTGGGTGCAGGGAGAGCCCGTTTTCAGCGACGACGCGGTTGAATACCTGATCGGGTTCGCACGGGACGTGACTGAGCGCAAAGAACACGAACGACGGCTCGAGGAATCGAACGAGCGCCTCGAGCAGTTCGCGTACGTCACCTCCCACGATCTGCAAGAACCGCTTCGGACAGTGTCGAACTACACGGAACTCATCTCGGAGGAGTACGGAGACGAACTCGACGACGAAGCCGATCGACTCATCGACATCGTCGTTACCGCCACCCAGCGGATGCAGTCGATGCTCAACGGCCTCCTCGATTACTCGCGAGTCACAACTCGCGGTAACGAGTTCAGCCCGGTCGATACCGACGAGGTAGTCACGGACATCGTCGACGACCTGGGAACACTCCTCGAGGAACACGACGGAACGGTCACGTGGGACGAGTTACCCACCGTGATGGCCGATAAAGATCAACTTCGACAGCTGTTCCAGAACCTCGTCAAGAACGCACTCGAACATTCGGGCGAGGCCTCCGTCGAGATGCAGATCCGGGCGCACGAAGACCAGGACGGATACCGGTTCGAAGTCGCCGATGACGGTCCCGGTATCGAGGAACGCCGACAGGAGAAGATCTTTCGCATCTTCAAAAGCACCGCGCAGTATCAAACGTCCAGCCAGGCGAAAGGGATCGGACTTGCTATCTGTGACAATATCGTCCAGCGACACGGCGGTGAGATCTGGGTCGAGTCCGAACCAGGAGACGGTTCGACGTTCGTTTTCACTATCGCAAACACGGCCACACCGGCCACGGCTACCGAGGTTGAACGATGAATCCAGACGACACGACAGCAGAAACGACGAGAAAAGGTAACACAGTCGAGATCTTGCTCGCCGAAGATAATCCCAACGACGTCGAGATGACCCGGCGAGCCCTCGAGAAAGGACGTATCGTCAACAATCTCTCGGTGGTTACCGACGGCGTCGAGGCGATGGCGTATCTCCGACAGGACGGAGAGTACGAGGACGCCCCGCGACCGGATATCATCCTGTTGGACCTGGAGATGCCCCGGAAAGACGGGAAAGAGGTCCTGGAAGAACTCGCAGACAGTGACTCGCTCTCGCAGATTCCGGTCGTCGTCCTCACGAGTTCCGAAGCAGAACAAGACATCGTCGAATCGTACAGGCACAACGCGAACGCGTATATGACCAAACCCGTCGGCTATCAGGCGTTTCAAGAGACAATCAGGGAGTTCGAACGGTTCTGGTTCGAAGTGGTAAAGCTCCCGGAAAGTCCCACCAATGACCGGCCAACTTGACGAACTCACGGTTCTCCTGGTAGAGGACAATCCGAACGACGGCACTGTCTAGTTCAGCACCTCCTCGACCGGTGTTCGACCATTGAGCGCTTGATTCGGTCGATCGTGGTTATAATGGTGTCTGAAGCGTCTGAGCCAGCGTCTTGCGCTGGCCGGACTGCCCCGCCAGAAGGAGTGAAAGCGGTCGATCCGCATTGAGACGGTCTGAAACCACTTTTCGACGTGGTTTCGGTCGCTGTAGTTGAG
>NZ_REGA01000005.1 GCF_003841505.1 Natrarchaeobius chitinivorans | reverse complement strand
GTCTCATCAGCTGTCGAGTTGTAGCTGCGTCTGAAGCCAGCGAGTGTTCGGCTTTCGCCTGCGGCGAAACCGAACACGAATGCCCAGACGAATGCGGGAATCTGGAGCTTGCGGTCGCGTTCGACCACGCCGAGTTCCTCGGCGTGCTCTTCGAGGAACTCGGAGGGAAACAATGTAGTGAGCCGACGCATAATCCGAGATGAGGAGGTTTCGTTGTGCACACTCGATACCTCCTCATTCCTTCCGAAAAGTATCCACGATAAGCTGTCGCTGTCACGTGGTTTCACGCTTAGCTAAAGACGGATAATCGCTGTCTTTGGTGTGAGGCCCGCGGGTTGCTCGCGAAACCGGCGTCGAATCGTTCGGACAGCCTCTCTGAGTTCGTCTTTCGTATCCGATCGAACAGTGATGAACATGCCCTGATCGAACACACGGCTCCCATTTTCGACTGCTTTGTACGTTGATACCGCTTCGTTAGCGCGTTCTTGCAGGTATGCGCCACGAGCACTCTGCTCGAGATCAGCATCAACTTGGAGGTCGTCCGCGACTCGCTGGAGTTCGTCACGGGCTTTCTGCTGATTCTTCGGCGTGATATGGACGGTAAGATCGAACTCGACATCGGTCAGTTCGAACAGCTCGTTCAGATACCCATCTTTTGGATAGTCTGGATAGTCGGCGATGTAGAGCGTTGACGTCCACTGTTCTCCTACCTGTGCAGATCGTGTCTCCCACGTAATCGCCGATGGGGCGACAACACTCTTGTGACGGTCAGCAATATCTTCGAGGAGTTGGCCCTCAGTATCACCTGCCTCGAGCGTTTCCTGGTCCAGAAGGTCTGAAAGGTCGACTTCTTCCTCATCATCATCTGCTCGGTCCCGATAGGCTGTCACGCCAATACCGAGGAGGACAGCCCCGAGAATAAGCCCGGCAACAATGAGAGTTGGATCGAATGAGACCAGGTCCTGCTCAAGTTCGACAATAGAGACAACACCGCCAGTGGTCGAACTACTCATCGTCATTCCTCCGCTGGCGGCGAAGAACTGGTTGGTCACGAACAGCAGTGCTGGCGTCGTCGTACTCGTGTTCTTCGCCGTTCCAGAAGTCCATCGTGAGGACGAACAGTTCGACCGTGCTCAGGCGACGAGACGACCATCCGGGTGCGTTCTGTATCAGTTCGGTCTGGACAGCCCGACAGCGCCGGTCGAGTTTCTCAAACATCTTTACTCGAGCTTCTGCATCGCTCAGATCCTCACGGCGAGTAACGAAGGGGTTGAACAGGAATCCAATAACCGGGAGCGTAGTCAGTTTCTCAGCAGGAGATTGCTCGTCACGATAGCGATTGTAGACCTCGAGCGGATTGACCTGGACGCCGATAAAGTACCGAAGTTGCTGAGCCCCATCGAGTTCTTGAGGCCGTTGTTTACGATACTCCGCGAGCAGTTCCTCGAAGATTGGATTGTCGGAGACGTCTTCGTCCTCGAGTCGCTCATCGATCTGCGTGATCAGGCCTTCAACAGGGAACGACCGCGTTGTCGCGTGGAATTTCAGATTGTAATCGAGTTCTTTGTTCGCAAACTCGGCAGCAACGTTCTGAACGTGGGCCCAGTCACCACTCATCGCAAAATCCATATTCCCTGGATCGACCTCGAGGAATGCTTCCATCGAGCCATCAGTGCGCTGCACGGCACCTTCACCGGGCCACGCTCGCTCAATGTTGGTTAGATCTTGTGTTCGCTCATCGGGTGCAAAGGGGGTGTAGTTAATTAGTCCACCTTCGTTCTTCGTCGAATTCGAATGGCTGGAGTCGGATTCATTCGTCTCTGGAACGTTGTAGGTTACTCGTGGCCGTCTACAGTAATGTCGAAAGACATCGGTAAGCCACATTGCAGCCGATAACTGGGATGGGCTGGCGTACACGGATGCCACCCCAAGCATCATGCCGGCAAGTACGAGTGGGAACACCAACGCGTCAACACCACTAAATCCCCCGATAAGTAGTCCAGTAATCGGGAATCCGAGCAACACATAGACGTCACCCTCATCAACGTTGACGATCGGGATCCGATTTTCTTCGCCCAGTTCACCCAGTATTCTGCGAGATGCGGCTTCTCTATCTGTCATGGTTAGTTGTACCCAGGATCGTTTTTCGTCCGTCGATACTGTGGAACGCCTCGTTGGCCATAGGCGTCCGAAACGAGATTGTCGTGTACTGTTCCACCGCTTTCTTGGGAACTCGAGTCGGATCGGCCCGGCTGTCCCGTGGTCGTTGACTGACCGCGCATCCGCTGATTGGCAACTTGCCATGCCGCCGCTTTTGGCCCCCATCGAGCGGCTGTCGCCGCTGCAACCGGACCAGCTATCTTTGCAGCACCGACCGTTGCTCCCACTGCGACTGCCCCCTTCGTTGTACCACCAACGACCTTCGTTGTGCCACCAACGACTTTCGTCGTTAGCGGGCTTGCATACGCGAAGAGCTTCCAGACCAAGAGAAGCGAAAATACTGGGAGTGAGACACCAACAAAATAGGTTAAAAAGGCGCTCTCCGGTGCAAGCGACGATTCTGCACCAGTACCAAAGAGAAGGTCGTATCCACGGAACAAGATCGCAACCGGTAGCGGCATGATCGCCAGTGGAACAAATTTAATCGCGATTCGCCTCCCGACACGGGAGATAACTGGAAGATGCCCATACGCAACTGCGAGAATAATCGGCATCGAATACAGGTAGATATACAGGAGAATTTCTCGGATGAAGAACAATGCCTGTAGACACCACATCGAAATTCCACCAATAGCGGCCATGAATAGTGCCAACGCATGGTTTGAGATAGTCACCTCAAGAAAGACTATCAGCGCCTCTCTGAGAGCGTCAATATCAGGCACCAATGCAATTGTAAACCCGTCAATAAGGTATACGACGAGGACAGCTACCCAGTACCATGTTACAATCAAAAAGGCACCTGTCCATGCGGACCGTTGAGCCTGACGAGCCTCATACCCACTTCCAAAATTAAAAATGCGAAGAGTATGTCGTCCTTGGACAAACATCACCAGGAGAAGCAAAGAAAGAAGCATGATTTCACCAGTGACTAGAGCATCATGAAGGTCAACCCACGGGTCGTTCGATGGAGTTCCAAAGACGAAGCTTCCGGTTGTTTCTGGCACTGGAGTCCCAAACACCGTTTCTGTGAGATCATGATATCCTTCGACAAGTCCATCTTCGAACCACTCAGTTGTAGTTTCAACAATATCTTCAAACCACTGACGTCCGAATTCCGTAAGCGAACTCATGGTTGACCCTCGATTTGGATGTCACACTCGCCCAAACTCTCACCAGTAAATGATACCGAATATTCTTCGGAAACTATCTTTTCTTGAATAGCAGTTTCAAGAACAACTTGGAACGCGCCTTCCACAGTGTCAGGAGAGCAAGAGACGTTCTGCCCTGATTCAGAAAAAGGCATCAGTTGGCTATAGACGGTCAATTCCTCTCCAGGTAGGATTTCAACGCCCTCTGATTCTTGACGAATATCGCTGTCCCTATCATAGATACCACTCATTTCATATTCATCCGGAGTAGGTCGTGGAACCTCACCAGAAAAAGCGAGACGAATTGCTTGGTCCGGGCCTGAACCAGCATTTTCGAGGCCAACTATCGCTTCAGTCCGGATATCGATATCACTCGCACCTTCAAACATCTTCTCAGGATGATTCCGAGCAAGCCGAAGGTCGGTGATGCGAACATCTGGCTCAATTACCACTGACTGAGTTGTCTGTACCCCGTCGTTCTCGAGCGCGATGATGTCATACTCACCTGGGTCATACTCGAGTCCAATTTCGATCCGTGTCCGATCGACGCCGGCTGCGATCTGCCGTTCAGCAAACAACTCGCCATTTGGATCAATCACGTTTACGTGATCGATCGACGAGTCATCACTGAATTCGAGGACAAGGTCCGTTCCATCGATAAAGATGTCCTCGAAGATACCGTTCGTCCCAAGAGTATTCTCACCCGGTTTGAATCCAGTGTTTTCACCCCCACTGAGGCATCCACATGTAATGGCGGTGCTACCGGTTGCGATTCCACTGAGAACGGTACGTCGGTTTATGAGGTTGTGCTGTGTCATGGGTTGTATCCCTCGGGAATGTGAAGGAAGGATCCGAGTTTCAGACCCGCATACAGAGCCATTCCAAAAGGTAGCGAGAGCCAGAAGACGTGAACCAGAAGGGAAAACCATCCATTCGCAGTCGCTAATGGATGCCACGAAAGTCGCTCACCATCACCAACGTACGCAGGATCGTGTGTCCGCCACGTTCCGGGATGATACGCAACTGAATACGCACCGGGTTGTGCGAGCGTTACAGTCGCAATTCCGGAACTATTCGTCTCGACATGTGTATCGCCAACAGAGATGTACCCATCTCGGACCTGCGTCCCGATCGGAGCGTACCGAGGATGATCCTCCACTCGGTTTTGGAGTTCGATCGGCGTTCCAGTCTCTGCATCGCGAAGTTCGATCGCTATCGTTGCTGCGGATTCGTTTTGCTCGACGATCTCTACTGAAAGATTACTCTTCCGGATCTGTCGTTCAGTCCCACCAGCTGGCTCGACTAGCTCAGCAGTTTCGCCACGAACGATTCCCTGAACCTCGAGATGATCGCGGTCAATGTCGTCGTAACGAACAGCAACGCCATACGATCGAACGTACGGCTCATCGATAACATCTACTTCGACATTGTCGTGTAGCGTCTGATTCGGTGATGGACTTTCCGACCCCCATACTTCCTCGATAGCTGGACCCTCCCGAATGGGGTCTGCACGAGGACCTGTTTCGGACGGAAATGCACGGACATATACCGGTACTGCTGTCGAATTTCGCTGTTCAGTCTCTGTTGCCGATGCCCGAATGAGAGTGTCCCAGTTCGTATCTCGAGCGGTATAATACCGCCAGACACCTCGAACGACTGTATCACCATCCTCCGTTAATTGATATCCATGCCATGGCTGGGACTGATAGATCGCAACGCCGTTATCTCCATCAGGATACGCTGCGTGGTAGATTGCTGCCGTCAGATTGTAGGTTTCGACCTCATGCTGATCTGAAACTGTGAGATTCTCACTCCGTGTTTCGGTTATCGTATTCGTTCCAGAGCTGTCGTGGTAGGTTACTGCCCGCTCAAGTTTGACATCGATATCGGCCTCGAGTGTGAGCGTCGTCGATCCACTTCCAGTGAGTTCGTACTCGAGTTGTGGAGTGTGTTGATCTGAGGTGTTGTGAATGAGGGTCTCATCCTGTTTTACTCGAATGTCACTAATCTCGTGCTCGACGAGGGACCAGGACACGGTTCGAGCGTCTGTCGATTCCCCCTCAGGGACGTCAACTCGGTAATCGATGAACCCGTATATATCACCTTGTGGGGCGATATAAACCGGAGTTTCATCGGAATCCTGGTGCACAACCGTTGCTGGTTGGATTGCAAAGACCGTCGCATGAGCATCCGATATCCACTGTCCATCAGCGGTCGTCGCATGTTCTGGATAGACTGCAGTGGATGCAGAGCCAGGCGAAAGCGACTCAAAATCGGATTGTGTCCAAATGTTAGCAGTCTCGGGTGGTTCTGCAAAACTAATGTCCGTACAGTCGCTCAATCCCTCGAGGGCAGTCCGCTGCTCCCCAAATTGCTCGTGGTACTCTTCACCGCTGGGACACTCATTCGGTGATTTCGACCAGAGTGTCGCTGTCTCATTGGCATCCAGTTCGTTCGTCTCTGGCTGCGGGAGCGAAGGCTGATCAGCGCTTACAACTCCGATACTTAGGGTACCACCAAGACAGAGCAGTACACTAACGGTTAGGAGAACTTGGTGCATGATCTTGCTCAATATACTTAATGATGTCACCACGGGACGAGATTGATACAGTCACCGAGCGGAAGTCCCATAACCGAGGCCGCAACGGTATACAGCGGCCCGAGTATCAACAGTATAACTGCAGACTTCAGTGCAGACCGCTTGTGCTGCTTCAGCCCCCGTTTTTGCTCTGGTGACGCGGTAAACATCTCCATGAACGAATCTGCCTGCCAGACAACGACCAATCCGACGATACCGAGTGTCGTGGTAATCTGGAAGAAGCCCGAAACCAATTCGGGAAGTTGCTCGGTGTCACAGAGAACATCATCTGCAAGTGCCGGTTGGGCAGCAATAATACTGAGAGCGATTCCGGAAACTACTACTCGAAAAACTATCCGACGAATTCTGTATTTCACAGCTGATAACTCCTTTGGGTGGGGTGGACTTCTTGCCATTTTCGCCGTGTTGAGGTATTTGCTATTTTAATTGGATGGTGTTCTGACATACCTATTACCACTTTGTGGAAGCTTCCCATCGTCCCTACATAGTTTTAGAATACATTTTGTGGAAGTAAGTAATAAATCATTCTAAACGTAGTTATTTATATTAAATATTTCCAATGGATGTATTGGCGGATCTTGTTTGAGAATATACTGTTCATCCCGGTAGAGGCCACCATCACGCTGTTTTCATACGGTCAGCGAGGTCGCCAGGGTTCCGTTCTCATGAACCCACACATCCCTGGCGGAAACCCATGCAAGTTCGTGATCTTCGTAAGTTATTCAGTGTGCTGAGTGATATGTTAAAGGCTCAGTTGGGGAATGTTCATTCGGTCTTGTGGTCATGATAAGTATTGTACGATTGGTGGTTGTTAGAAATTCATATCCCGTAGTGGTAAACTACAGCCGAGAGATAGGTATAGCCATATGCGATTTATAATATATTCCCGTTTACCCCTGATATGGGAATGGGTTCAGCAGATTCTCTCGGTCAGCCGAGCCCGCACATAGTCCTGGTGATTAATTGTTAAATGCTTCAGCCAGCCGTTCGCGCATCACTTCCCGACGTCTTCGACGTGCTTCCTCCTCACCGAGATAGTTTTCGACGACAACCCGTGCGTCCGAACTTCCTTGTTCTTCGGCAATCGTCTCAACCTGCGACGCGAGCGATTGCACGGCGTCGAGATACGTTCGATACCAGAACCGGCGTCCGAGCTGTGGTGTCGGCGTTTCACCGTGGATCCGGACACCGGCGTCTTTAGCTAACCTCTTGAATCGATTCGTCACTGTATCGGAGTTGATGTGACCGCTGTCAGCGGCACGCGAGGGGAACAAATACCCGTTCCACTGCTCACGGTCAGCCAACGCTTCGATCCGGTGTTCGAGCGTTTCGAGCCCGTACAGCAACGTTACCGCCCCTGGTCCATTCTTTCGGTTCTCTCCAAAGTCGATCCGCGGGTTATCGTCTGAAAGCACGAACTGGCTATGGTGTAACGCCGCGACCTCGCCTCGACGAAGGCCCCACGCGCAGGTGGCCAGAACCAGCAACCGATCCTCGAGTCCGTCGCCGGCGTCGAGAACCTGCTGGATGTCCACGGCCTCGAGCGCCGGGAGATCACGGCTGTCCCGATCATCAGGTGTTTCGCGTGTCCATTTCGAGTACACCGACTCACGAAAGTCCGCGACTGGGTTGTACGTCGCGACGCTTCGAACCGCGTTCAGGTACTTGTAGAAGTCGTTCACGTCAGCAAGATGGTGAAGCTTCGATTGCGGACTCCTGAGTTCAACATCGAGTTCGTCGAAGACGGCCATTGCCCGCTGGTTCTCCTCAGGAGCCGTGAGCACTTCTCGCCACCACCTGTTCGTTCCTCAAACCCTCATCTAGACAGTGCCAATTATTGAATCATCGAAAACAGGTAAGAAGATTTGTCCGACATAAGGACGATGTCGGCCGTCTCAAGGGCGATGTTGGTACCAACGCCGTCATGCCGACGCTGATAGACTATTCTGTAAGAGATATCTGTTACAGAAATCTGTAACAGTAAACTGTTTCTGGAGAAAGTGCCGACAGAAGCCCATGGAAACAAATTCGACAGGCTCGCTTCGCGGTTTCCGGTAGATATTCTCGAATATTAGCTGCCCACAGAGGTACCTCACTTGGTTCGAATGCTGTGCGGAGGGTCGCCAGTCGAATGTCTGATAAGAACTAATGAATTGGGCCTCGTCTAGAGGGACACGGTCGATCATATGTCCACTCGAACTATTACGACTACAGCAACGGCACAGCGTAAGCAAACACCGGATCGTGCGACAGTCGAAGTGATCGCAATCGGCGAGGGTGATTCAGTGTCGGTTGCTCGAACGACTGCCCGTGATTGTGCGACCACGATTCGGGAGTCGGTGACTGCCGTCTCCGCTGATCAGATTCGGACAGTTAACCTGCAGGCCGAAAGTACCGCTGAGATGTTCGATCCTGCTACAGACGCAGCGTATCAGGCAACGGAACACCTCCATATCGAGTGTGTACCGGAAGCCGCCGAGGAGGTCGTAGTCGAGGTAACGGATGCGGGAGGTACTGTTCGAACCGTCCAGTTCTCCCTTCACGAAGAAGTTCACCGGCAACTTCAGAACGAGGCCCTGACTGGTGCAATGGAACGGGCTCAGGAGAAAGCCGAACTGATTGCAGCGACCGACGGACTATATTTGGCTGGAATACAGAACGTGACAACGAACGACGTGGGCACAGGAATGGAGAGTATCGTCGATGAGGCGCTGGCTTCCGGACCCGATACTGACGTCTGCCCGAACCCAATCACGATTTCAGAATCCGTTGAGGTCACCCACGAACTCACGGAGGACTGATGGACGCCGTTGGACGAGCTATTCGTTGGGACGCTTGACAACGCCGAAACCACCATGTTGCTCCACGAACAGCGGTCAATCGCCACCATCTCTGCGATGCACCCCGTATCACCTGTCTCGAGCGTGTGCGATCGATCAACTCACTCGTTGTGCAGGGGACCACGACCGAAACTCGAGACTTCACACCGGTACGACACAACAAAGTGAGTCAGGCTGGACCTGAACTTCCACGACGGTGATCTCAAGATTGTCGGATCCGGTCGTGGTGAACGCCAACTCTTGGGGGGTAAACTCTTCGTCGCTCTCGAAAGCCTGGACCGACGGGGTAACCCCCTTCTATACTAGTCGGTTTTTGCTCCGGACTTCCCTGGACATCAGCCGCAGTCTTGCGATTTTACCCTGGACATCCCTGCCAGGCATTTTCCATTCTCCGGAATGCCTGGACGGCAATGATTGCGGATGAAAACCACCGGATACGTGAGTACTGCGATAATGACGGATGCATTGATCCCCAGGGGAACGGAATCGGTATCCGCTACTTCCTCACAGATTCAGGACCAGTCCGTGCGGAGGAACCGGGATGACGATCCGGAAGGTCGCTTCGAACGTCGATCGAAAACGCGGTTCGACGATCAGATACGGTTTACTGTACGTCGTTACCGGAGTGACCGCGGGACAGCGCCCGGTCGCTCCGGTACACAGTGACAGCAATCCGTATGAGACTGACACTCGAGAGTTCGACGGTTACTGTGAGACTTCGATCGGTTGCGTCTCCACGTGCTCGAGCGTCTCGAGATACGCTTCGGCGTCGAGGGCCGCCATGCTACCGGTTCCAGCGGCGGTGATCGCCTGCCGATAGCGCGGATCCGCGACGTCGCCGGCGGCGAAGACGCCGTCGACGGCCGTCACCGTCGTCACTCGGTCGGCGTCGTCCGATCGGGTGTGGAGGTACCCGGATTCGTCGCGCTCGACGCCGGTATCCTCGAGGAAGTCCGTGTTCGGCGTGTGTCCGATTCCGTAGAACACGCCGCCGACGTCGACGGTCTCTCGAGTGACCTCGAGTCCCGCGTCCGCTTTGTCGGTGGGGTGGCCCTCGGGATGTGAGATCAGGGTTGCGCCGGTGACTCCGTCGGCCTGCGATCCGTGGAGCGCCTCGAGTTCTGTGTTCCAGCGAAAGTCGACGTCCTCGTGCTCGCGGGCTCGCTCGGCCATGATCTCGGACGCCCGCAGCTCGTCGCGGCGGTGAACCACCGTGACGCTGTCGGCGAACTTCGCGAGGAACAGCGCCTCTTCCATCGCGCTGTCGCCACCGCCGACGACGAGCACGTCGTCGCCGCGATGGAACGCGCCGTCACAGGTGGCACACGTCGAGAGGCCGTAGCCCATGAGTTCGTCCTCCCCGTCGGCACCGACCCAGCGAGCGCTCGCACCGCTCGCGACGATCAGCGCGCGCGCTCGCAGTATTTCGCCCGTCGAAAGCTCGAGTTCGTACGGCCGACGCTCGAGGGACGCGTTTTCGACGGTGCCGTGGGTGAACTCGGCACCGAAGCGTGCCGCTTGCTCCTTGCCGTTCTGGATTAGCTCCATGCCGCCGACCCCCTCGGGAAATCCGAGGTAGTTCTCCACGTCGGTCGTCAGCGTCAGTTGACCGCCGGGTTCGGGTCCCTCGAGTACCAGCGGCTCGAGGTCGGCCCGAGCGGCGTACACTGCTGCTGAAAGCCCGGCGACGCCGGAGCCGACGATCACGACCTCGTGGACGCGTTCGGATTCAGCTTTTCCCTCGTTCATTCGGTGTATTCCTCGATCAGTCCGCGAAGTCGCTCTGCCGGCAGTGCGCCGGTTCGCTGTTCGACCTGGTCGCCGTCCGCAAAGAGGACCAGCGTCGGAACGCCTCTGACGCCGTACGAACCCGCGAGCTGCTGGTTGTCGTCGACGTCGACTTTCGCGATCACGGCGTCCGTTTCACTCGCCAACCCGTCGAGGATCGGCTCGAGCATCTTGCACGGCCCACACCACGACGCGAAGAAGTCGACGAGTACGACGTCGGCCCCTTCGACGATCGAATCGAGGTGATCCGCGCCCTCCACGTAGATCGGTTCGTCGAACTGTCCGTCGGTCGACTCCGGGTGGATATCAGTCGTCATCAGGTATCCGTATGAGCTGGCGGTGTTTAAAGGTTTTGTGTGAACTGCACAATATAGTCCTGACCAATGAATACTCATTAGCCGTCGAATCAATCAGCTTGGCGGACGAGCCTGCACCCGTGTAGCGGATAACCTTGGAGTGTAGGAACAATTCTGTTGGTAGAGGAGACGAGAAACGGGGTGATCGATATTCATCGAGGGCCTCGAACCGTCGGCAGAGGACACAACGTCGCTACGCATCGCGCTGGCGCTCGATTACTGATCGTTCCGCTGCAGTGGACGATCGGCGTCGTGTGTACTGACTGCGGGAAGGGTCATCGAAATCGTCGTTCCAGCACCAGGTTCGGAGTCGATCCAGATATCGCCGCCGTGGCGCTCGATGATCCGTTTGCACAGCGCTAATCCGATACCGGTCCCGGCACGTTCCTCCTGGGTGTGGAGTCGCTGAAATACCTCGAAGATCCGCTCCTGGTCCGCCGGATCGATACCGATCCCGTCGTCGGTGACGGCGATCACCCAGTCGTCGGCGTCGATCTCCACAGTAGCATCGCGTCGTTCCGATGGGCGTGGCGTCTCGCCTCGCTCGGCATCGATCTCGATCCGCGGCGGGCCACCTTCGGTGTCGCTGTACTGGATCGCATTCGCCAGGACGTTCTGGAACAGTTGCCGAAGCTGACTGGCGTCGCCTTCGACGCGGGGCAGTTCGGCGCACTCGATTTCGGCGTTCGACTCCTCGATTCGTAGCTCGAGGTTTCTGCGGACGTCGTCGAGCACCGCCTCGAGGGAGACGGGTTCGAACGGGTCCCCTTGCGTGTCCACACGAGAGTACTGGAGCAGGCCGTCGATCATCTCCGTCATCCGTTCCGAGCCGTCGAGGGCGTATTCGAGGAACTCGATGGCTTCCTCGTCCAACTCCTCGCCGTGACGGTCGTCGATCAGTTGCAGGTAGCTCGACACCATCCGCAGGGGTTCTTGCAGATCGTGACTGGCGGCGTAGGCGAACTGTTCGAGTCGCTCGTTCGACTCCGCCAGGCGTACCTGCGTTCGTTCGAGCTGTCGCTTTCGTCGCTCGAGTTCGAGTTCGCGGGTCTTTGCGCGTGCGTCGAAGATTCCAACGGCGAAGCCGGCGACGCCGGCGAACCCAGTGAGGATCGGCAACGATCGCTGCGGTTCGGAGAGGCCGATGTCGGGCTGGACGTGATAGAGCGTGAGAATGGCGAGCATCACGCCGATTCCGGCGAGCGTGCGGCCGAAGACATCGCGATAGAACTGCGGCGCGATATCGGTTCGTGAAAGGCGGTACCCGCCGCCGACGAGGACGAGACCGGAGCCGCCAATAAAGGCGAACGTGACGAGAACGGAACCGACCGATTCGTCGTGCGAGGTCGGAACGACCGCGGTCACGATCGCCACGAGGAGATACAATGCGCCGAGCGCGCATACGAGGTGTCTCCCGTCGATCGAAACGGGGCCCTGTGACATTACTGAGGACTATTGAAGCGGTGATACAATAACGGTTATGTACGGTTTTACGGCTCGACCGACCAACAGACGGCCCGAACGCTACGTTACCGACGGGCAACGACAGCCAGCGTCTCCGGACGGTCGTGGACTCGATCGACGGTGAACTCCGCGTTCTCGAGTTGATTTACGACCTCGTCGACCCCGAATCGTTCATCCATCGGCGGTCCCTCCTCGCCGGTCCCCGAAGCGGACCAGTCGACGGTCACCAGGCGACCCTCCGGTCGAACGACGCGGGCGAGTTCCCTCATCGTCTCGTCGGTCGCGTATTCGTGGTGTGTCATCGTCGAGAACGCCGCATCCAGTTCGTCGTCGTCGAACGGCAACGAGTCGACGTCCGCCGTGACCAGTTCCACGCTCTCTACAATCCCCACTTCACGATGGTACTCGTGCATCTCTTCCTGTACGTCGACCGCGTACAGCGTCTCGACGAACGGAGCGACCTCGCGCGAGTAAAAGCCCGTCCCCGAACCCAGGTCCGCGACGCCGGCACCGGACTCGAGACTGAGCATCTCGAGTAGTTCCTCGCGAGAGCAGAACCGGTATCGTGACGGATCCTCGAGCGCGTCGGCGCGATCGGTCGGGAACGTGTGAAATCCCATGCGTGTACGATTGGGCGTCAGTCACAAGAGTGTGCGCTTTTGCACCCGATCGGGACGATCGCGTCCTCATACGGTCTGCTATGAGTCTTTACCGGTCGATCGCAGAACGGTGGGCGATCGACCGGCAATCAGTCATAGCAAACCGTATCAGCCGTCGAAACGGAGCAGACGCAGTCCGATCAGACTGACGAGGACGGTCGACCCCTCGTGACCGACCACCGCGACCGGGAGCGGAATTCCCGCCGTCAGAATCGCGATCACCATGATCGCGATCGCACCGAACGCGATGGCGAAGTTGATATACAGCGTTCGTCGCGTCTCCTTGCTGAGCGCGAACGCGTACGGGAGCCGATCGAGTTTGTCCGACATGAGAACGATGTCGGCCGTCTCGAGGGCGACGTCGGTGCCGGCGCCACCCATGCCGACGCTGATATCGGCCGTCGCGAGTGCTGGGGCGTCGTTGACGCCGTCGCCGACCATCGCGACGGCCTCGTGGCGCTCCTGTAGCGTCTCGACGTGCTCGACTTTCTCCTCGGGAAGCAACTCCGCGTACACCTCGTCGATGCCGAGTTCGTCCGCGATGTACCGGGCGACCCGTTCGTTGTCCCCCGTGAGCATCACGATCTGTTCGACGCCCCGCTCGCGGAGTTGCTGGATCATCGCCGCCGCATCCGGTCGGATCGTATCGGTGAACGCGAGCCACCCGAGAACGGACAGACGGTCGTCTCCGGAAGTGCCATCAGCGGTTTCGCCCACGACGAGGACGCTCGTCTTTCCGCTTGACTCGAGGTCGCGGACGGCCTCGAGACCGGACTCGAGGCCGTCGATCGGACGCCCGTCCAGGACGGTCTCGACGTACCGCGGATTTCCGATGTGGATCGTCCGGCCCTCGACGGTCGCGTGGACGCCCTTGCCAACGACGGCCTCGAAGTCACTCGAATCGGGAATCTCGAGCGAGCGCTCCTCGGCGAGCCCGACGGTTGCCTCCGCCAGATGGTGTTCCGATCGAGACTGGACGGCGGCCGCCAGCGCGAGCAACGCGTCGTCAGTCAACGCCGCGTCCTCGACGGTGCTCCGACCGAGTGCGTCGACGTCGTCGACGGCACCCCCGTCCGTCGAGACGTTCCCGCGAGCGGTCACGTCGGTCAGCCGCGTGTTCCCCTCCGTCAGCGTTCCCGTTTTGTCGAAGGCGATCGCGTCGACGTTTCCGGCCGTCTCGATGTGTTCGCCGCCTTTGAACAGGACGCCCTGGCGGCCGCCGGCGGAGATCGCCGAGAGCACCGCCGCCGGCGTCGAGATGATGACCGCACAGGGCGAGGCCGCGACCATGAGCGTCATGGCGCGGTAGAACGTCGGCTCGAACGGGTGCTCTAGCAGCCAGAGTGGGAGCACGATCGCGACTGCCGTCATCGCGAAGACGCCCAGCACGTACGGCTGTTCGAAACGATCGATGAGTTGCTGGGTCGGCGCGCGCTTTTCTTGGGCCTTTTCGACCATATGGATGAGCCGCGAAATCGCCGACTCGTGGGACTCCCGGGTTACGCGGACCTCGAGGCTGCCCGTCTCGTTGATCGTCCCGCTGAACACCTCGTCTCCGGGTTCTTTCGGGACCGGAACCGACTCGCCAGTGAGCGACGACTGATCGACCGTGCTCTCGCCGGTTTCGACGACGCCGTCGAGTGGCAGTCGATCCCCGGGACGAACGACGAACACGTCGCCGACGTCGACGTCGTCGATTCGGGTCGTCACTTCCTCGCCGTCGCGGAGTATCCGGGCGGACTCCGGTCGCATCTCGATCAGCGACTTGATCGCGGTTCGCGAGCGCCCCATCGCGTACTCCTCGAGGACGCCCGACAGCGAAAACAGAAACAGAAGCATCGCGCCCTCGAACGGCGCGCCGATGTAGAGCGCGCCGAGTGCGGCGATAATCATCAGGAGGTCGATTTCCACCGCGGGCTCTCGTAACGCCGCGACGCTCGCTTTGAGCCCGTACCAGCCGCCGAAGACGTAGGCGACCGCATAACAGCCCCAGACGAACGACGACGGAGCGTCGAACCAGCCCCCGAGGAGTCCACCGACCATCCCGAGGAACGTGAGGGCGACGAAAACCGCCTGCCGCCGAACGTCCAGCCGTTCCGCCAGCCCTGCCGACTCGTCGGCGGCGACCGAAGCGGAACCCGAAGGCGTCTCCATGTGGGAACTTATCGTCTCCATCGAATAAACGTTCGTTTCGGCCGGCAGATACGTGAGAAGGGAGTCGAGAGGCGTCACTCCTGTTCGCACTATCCGCGCTTCTCATAATTCCGGACAGCCTCACCGATCGTAATGAATCGTCTCGAGGCCGTCGACGGCCTCGAAGTCGCCATCGCTGGTCACGATCGACGCGCCGTGGTGACGACAGACGCCGGCGATCATGACGTCCGCGACGTTGATTTGCGTCCCGTTCGCGAGCAGTTCCGCGTGAACGTGAGCAGCCTCGAGCGTCGCGTCCGCGTCGAAATCCAGCGGTTCCAGCCAGTCGAGACTCTCCGAGACGACGTCGATCGAACTATCGTCGGCCCACGCTGCGTCTCGGTACAACTCGAACAGGACGATCGTCGGAACGTAGTAAACGGGTTCGTCTCGCCGTTCCAGAAACGACCGAGCGGCGTCTCGTCCGCGAAGATAATCGACCAGAAACGACGAATCGAACGCGATCATTCTTCGTACCGTCCGTCGCGTCGGTCGTCGAACGCGTCGTCGAACGCGTCGTGGGTCCGTCCAGCAGCTTCGGCGAATCCATCGTCGTCAGCGAGCGCTCCGAAGCCCTTCATCACGTCCTCGTTCGCTTCGGTAAGCCGAAGAACGGTATCCGTGAAGCTTTCTCCCTCCCGCTTGTGCGATTTGAGTCGCTCGTAGGCTTCCTCGGTGATCGTCACCGTCTTCGTTGCCATGTGTACACGTAAACGTACGTGTACTCTCGGCATAAACGCACCGGTGGCCGACTACCGATCGAGCAGGAATCGGCTACTCCAGGGATCGAGGCGATCGCTCACGAAGTCCTCGAGCAGGATTGCAATGACGGAAAACAACGACTACAGTCAGTCAGCGCCTGCGGGCGTCGTCGCGGACTCGGCGCGCTGACTGCGCCAGAAGCCTTGCAGATAAGCGCCGACGAACATGCCAGCCAGCGCCCAGAGGATCGTCACGTTGCCGACGCCGAGGCTGGCGTAGGCCGCGCCCGGACAGATCCCTGACAGGCCCCAGCCGACGCCGAAGATTCCGCCGCCGATCAGGACGTTGCGGTCGAAGGATTTGAGCCGTCGACCGTAGGTGTCACCCGTCAGCGGCGCGCGCTCGAGCAGTCGCGGAACCAGTGCAAAGGCGATGCCGGTGACGACCGCCGCACCGCCCATCACGAACAGCAACCCGAAGTCCGTAAACTGCAGGAAGTTCAGGACGACCTCGGGACGGGCCATGTGGCTGAAGCCGAGCCCGAAGCCGAAGATCAGCCCACCGACGAAGATCAGCGGCATGAACAGGGGATGTCGATTTCGACTCATATTACGGTGTCACCCCCAGTGCCATCACGACCTGGGCCGTCCCGATCGCGACGATCAGGAACGTGATCACGCCCACGATCGACGTCTTCGAGGCCGAGCCGACGCCACAGACGCCGTGGCCCGAGGTACATCCTTTACCGATCCTGGTACCGATTCCGACGAGGATCCCGCCGAGGAACAGCCGCCAGGGCTGGACGTCGGTCAGCCAGATCGTCACCCCGCCGACCTCGCGCAACTCGCCAGTCCCACCGGGCTGGTAGAGTCCGCTCGAGACCAGTCCCGACTGGAACGTCAGCGCGTACACCGCCGCACCCGCGACGATGCCGAGCGTGAAGACGATCCGCCAGTCTCTCGAGCCGCGATACCGCTGGAACCGCGACTGCTGGGAGACGTAGCTCAGCGTCGACTCGAGAAACGTGCTCGCGCCGGCGGGAATGCCGGTGCCGAGATAGATGACGACGGCTCCGAGCCCGACGAGCAGTCCGCCGACGGCGTATCGGCTGATCCCGGCGGGAAACAACGTCTCGTACAGCGCGGGAGCGAAGAGTTCAGTGAGCATTCGGCTGGTGGGAAGTGGTGTCAGTCACCTGCCAGCGACTCCTGGCTGGCGGCGCAGTTGTTCGGGCCGAGCTCGAGTTCGAACGCCTCCTCGTCGTCGGCTTCTTGCTGGCCGAGATTCGTCGGGATGATGTCCTCGTAGTTTGCCGGACGGGGTGGCATATCCGAGAGGATCAACTCGACGAACTCGTCTTCCTCCATCGTCAGCGCGTCCATCTCCTCGGTAAGCTGGCCGATCGGTGCCGTGTAGGTGCCGTCGTCCGCGGGTTCGGCGGCATCGCTGTAGTGAGCGCCACCGATCAGCGTGTCATCGGGCAGTGCCAGCACGCGCTCTCGCAGCGACTCGTAGAGCTGTGCGGCGGCCTCGGGTGCGCCGTCGTCCCCCTCCTCGAGGTCGGGGCGAGCGACGCTCTCGACGAAGAGGCCGTCGCCCGTCGCCAGCAACTCGTCGTCGATCAGGTACGAGGTCATCCCGGAGGTGTGGCCGGGCGTGGAGACGGTCTCGATCGTGGCGTCGCCCACCTGGAACTCGTCACCGTCTTCGGCCAGGGTCATCTCGTCGGCGTAGGTGACCCCGCGGTCGACCGATGCTTCGGGGATGACGCCCTCGACGCCCTCCTCGGCGAGGTTGCGGACGCCCGAGATGTGGTCCGCGTGAACGTGCGTGTCGATCGCGTACGTCAGGTCGACGCCCAGTTCTTCGGCGTCCGCGAGGTAGCGGGCCGTGAACGCGCGCAGCGGGTCGATCACGGCCGCCTCGTTGCCGTCGACGAGGAAGTATCCGAGACAGCCACTCGAGGGACGCTGGTACTGATAGAGCGTCCCGGAACCGCCGTAGCGTTCGACCTCGACGCGCTCGTAGATTCGCGCCCAGCCGTTCATCCCGTCCTCGAGGTGGTTCACGTCGTAGCCGTACTCTTTGAGCGATCCGGCAACGAACTCGCTAGCACCGCCTTTCGCACAGAGAACCGTAACGTCCCGATCGTCCGGAATCTGCACAAGCACGTCCTCGTCGATCTCCTCGTCGAGGAACTCGAAGTACGGAACGTTGATCGAATCGACGTTCTCGCCGTCGATGCGCCACTCGTCGTAATCCGACTCCATCCGCGCGTCGAGGAGTGTGACGTTCTCTCCTGCGTCGATACGCCCTTTCAACTCGGCCGACGTCACCGAATCGATCTCGACGTCCGGCGTTGGAAACTCCATGTCGTCCATGTTGTACACTGCTCAGTACCGGCCGCTGGCACTTAAGGATTTGCATAGTATTTCCCCTATTGCACAATATAGTGTTCTACAGACGAAAGCTTATACCCAGTCACCACGCGTGAGTTTGGGTGTTAGCACGATTATGGGGTATCCTGACATACAAAGGATGTTCGAGGGCAGCACAATAATCGATACCCTTTTATGCGAGTGTCCAATATTGTGTGATAGCTCCAATACAGAGCACAAAGATCGATCATGAGTTCGGAATACGATACCACGGAGACGCTCGACGTGAAAGGACAGTCCTGTCCGATGCCAATCGTCAAGACCAAACAGGCGATCGACGGCCTCGAGGCCGGCGACGTGCTCGAGGTCGTGGCGACGGATTCGGGAAGTATGAGTGACATTCAGGGGTGGGCAGCAGGTACCGACGGCGTCGAACTCCTCGAGCAGGTCGAGGGGGACGACCTCTACACCCACTACGTGAAGAAGACGGCGTAAGATGAGTACGGACAATCCCACGACGACGGCCGAGGACGGGAAAGCCGAGCCCGAGTCAGAGCCCGAGTTCGACCCCGCCGAGTTGCAGGCGCTTCGCGAACGCGTCGACGAACTCGAGGCGTCCGTCGCCGATAGCGACGGGGCCGACGACCAAAAGCGGATGACGATCATCGCGACCCAGGGGAGTTTCGACATGGCGTACCCGCCGTTGATCCTCGCGAGTACCGCGGCGGCCTTCGGCTGGGACGTCGTCGTCTTCCATACGTTCTGGGGGCTCGACATACTCCACGAGGAGAAGTCGAAAAACCTCAAGCTGAGCGCCGTCGGTAACCCGAACATGCCGGTCCCGAACGCCGTCGCCGCCCTCCCCGGGATGGACCGGATGGCGACGAGAATGATGCAAAAGAAGATCGACGAGAACGGGACGGCGACGATAGAGGAACTCATCGAGCTCTCGCTGGAAACCGGCGTCGATCTCCAGGCCTGTCAGATGACGATCGAGTTGATGGACTACGACGAAGACGACTTCTACGACGGCGTCACGACCGGCGTCGGCGCAGCAACCGCGCTGCAGCACATGGTCGACGCCGACATCCAGCTTCTGGTATAGGCCATGGACGAATCGGAATCGGCGTACGCGTTTTCGAAGCCGAGCATGCGCGTCCTCGCGGCGATCGCCGACGCGGAAGGCGTCTCCCCGGCCGCCCTCGAGCCGCCGCTTACCGACGTCGTCGACACTGCAGCCCTGGATCGGTTGTTCGAATCGACTGCGTCCGACGCCTCGACTCGACGCGGTCGCGTTTCGTTCAGGTATCGGGGGTACGAGATAACGGTCGATTCGGACGGCACCGTCGACGTGGCGTAATCACGAGACGGAATCTCGAGTTCACGATCCGCGCCCACGTGAAACCGCCTGGCGTGGGACTGGTTTTATCGCCATCGCCGGAAAACGGTATCGTGAGCGAGCCACGCTCACCCCACAACGGAGAAAACCATGCCACAGCACGTTCTCGTTCCGATCGACGGGTCGGATCACGCCTTCGCCGGTCTGGAGTACTGTCTCACCTCGTTCCCGGAGGCGACGGTCAGCGCCCTCTACGTCGTCGATCCATCCCAGGACCACGAGGCGACCGCCGGCTCCGCCGATACGTCGCTCGATCGCGCGGAGGACCGCGGTGAACGGGTACTCGACCGGGCGGTCGGACTGGCCGACGATTACGACCGCGAACTGCAGACGTCTCTCCGGATCGGCACGCCACACAAAGAGATCCTCGAGGTCACGAAGACGGACGTCGATCACGTCGTGATGGGGAGCCACGGTCAGTCGCCGATCACGCGGCCGTTTCTGGGACGCGTCAGCGAAGCTATCGTTCGACGGGCCCCGGTGTCGACGACCGTCGTCCCCGAGTCGACCGACGCGATTCGGAACCGCGATCTCCCCGGCTCGATTCTGGTTCCCCTCGACGGCTCCGAGCAGTCGATCGCTGCCCTCGAGTACGCACTCGAGACGTTTCCGAAAGCCACGTTCACCGCCTTTCACGCGCTGTCGCTTCCGTTCGACCGGTCACGCTCCGAAGTGCGGGGAACCTATCTCGAGGACATCCTCGACGATCGAGAGGCCCGCGCCGAACGGATCTTCGAACGGGCGACAACGATCGCCGACGAGCACGGAACGACGATCGAGACGGCGACGGGGAACGACGGGCCGACGAACGCAATCGTCGATTTCGCCCAGACGAACGGCTACGACCAGATCGTCATGGGCGGTCACGGGCGCTCGCTGGCAGTCACACTAACCGGAAGCGTCGCAGAACGCGTGTCGCGACGATCGCCACGAACGGTTACCCTCGTCCGTGGCGACCCCACGTCGAACTGATGCGGTTTACTGTAATTCACTGCCGGCGCACCCGCGACCCGGGCGGCGGGTGCGCCGGTAAACAGATACAGTAATCCGTATGAGACGATCCGTCGTTCGCGGTTACTCGGGCTCACACAAGACGACGTCGACGGGAAATCGCCAGACTGAGGACAGACGGTGCTCACGGATTCGAAAGCCGGCATCGAGGAGGGTATCGCGGACGTAGATCGGACGACAGTCGGCGAGCGTCGGAATTCTCGCGTGTATCCGTTCGTACGTCCGCGTCGTTAGTCCCGCGTCCCGTCGGGAGAGGGCGACGACACAGAGTCGACCCGATGGATCGAGCACTCGGCGCCACTCCGCGAGTACAGACAGAATAACGGGCGTATCGAAGAGCTCGAGGACGAAAGACGCGAAGAGAGCGTCGAAACAGCCGTCGCGAAACGGCAACGTCTCCGCGTCTCCGGCGATAACGAGCCCCGGCTCGAGACCGGCGGCGGCGAGCGACCCTCGCGTCTGTCGACACATCCCGTCGGCGACGTCGATCCCGACGGCCGTTCCGTCCGGTCCGACGGCCCGTGCGAGTTCGACGAGCGCAGTTCCGGTTCCGCAGCCGACGTCGAGGACGCATTCACCCGCCGTCGCATCGAGGAGGTCGAGTCCGGCACTCCGAGCCGACGATTCGAACGGGTCGGCAAACAGGTCGTACCAGCCACTGATCGAATCGTACCAGTCCCGAGCAGCCTCGGTCGATCGGGGAACCCGCACGATGGGGCCCGGTGGCTGGGCTGGCGGTTCGCTCGAGGAGGTCACATATCCGATCGGTCGTTCTCGTGGAACGTGGCCGGGGACGGGGAGCGTGTGGACGAACCGAACCCCGCTACGTATCCATCGATTGCGGTCCGCCACCGGTCTGTGCCTCCTCCGAGTCACCCCAGCCGCCCCCGTCGACGACCTCGAAGAGTTTGCCCCAGTTCTCGTCGTCCTCGCTTTCGGGTAGTTGGTCACGCAGCTGTTGAAAGTCGGAGGGAGGAACCAGCGTTTTTACGAGATCGATGATGACGCGGGCGTGATACGCCGCGTCCGCCGGATCCGCGTTCTCGATCTCGCTGACCCGCGAGACGAACTCTTGCCAGTCGAACCGCTCGCCGTGATCGTCGACGGCACCAGTCATGTACCACTTGATTTCGAGCGGAAGGGAAGCAGCGAGGTCCTCGGCGTTTCCCTCCGGGATCCGCTGGCCGAGCGTCATGAGCGTCGCCCGAATGGCACGAACCGTCCGACCGGTATCCGGAAACTCGAGTCGGTGCTGAATCTCTCCCGTAAACTCGTCGAAGTTCATCGTACTATCCACTCGGCGACCCGACGGCATCAAGCCACAGGCAACGTTCCCCATCCAGCGACTGTATCGAAGCGACGACTATCCGCGCAATCGACGTCTCGGCCCGCCGGATTCTCGTCCGTCGTGATTCGATCGTCGACCGATCCGTGATCCTCGAGTCGACGGTGCGGTTCCGTGAGTGTCTACACGTCCGTGAGTTCGCGACCGGACGCGGTCGCTTCGATCGCGGTGAGAACGTTCGAGACCAGTTCACAGTGGTAGTATCGGATCGTTTCGCCGTGCGCGTCGTATTCGATCAGCCCCTTCTCCTCGAGTAACGGTACGTGAACGTGGTGGAGCTCGATCGCCCACGTTTCGCCACCCACACCGTCGTCTACACTGGATACGTCGGTGAGCAATCGATCGACGCTGATCCAGTCGTCCTGCGCTCGCTCGAGAGCCGCGATAACGGTTCGGCGACGATCGTTTGCGAGGAGGCTGAAGACGTCGCTCACGTCACACGTACAGCGTTCGACGCCGTCTCGATCGACGATCAGGCACCTGGTCATAGCTTGTCGTAGAAATCACACTGGACGCATCTAAACACCACCAGGAGTTCCCGACGGATGGGAGATCTAGCCTCTGTGTCCGATCAACGGAGTTGAACAGTCGGTCCGATCGATCGTTCCGTCTGGGGTTCGACCGACGGAACCGATATTACCGAGCGACCAGTCCTGGTGATACGGTCTGCTGTAACTGTTTACCGGAGCGACCGCCGGACGGCTCGCGGTCGCTCCGGAAATGACTTACAGCAGACCGTATGAGGCGGAGTCGAATATCACATCGGGAGAGATGCACGACGGTCGTCGTCCGGGGAGGCGGACTGCCAGTACTGGGTGACAGTTAGCCTTCGACGGCTGGGGCGTTCTCGTTCGTGTGTTCGTACTTATCCTCGAACTCCTGTATGAGTTGACCCATCTTCGCGTACCAGTCGTTCAGCATCCGTTGCATGTCGTTTGCGATTTCGGTCGGGTCGGTCGGATAATACACGTGGTAGTATCCACCCTGGTCGTAGTTTATCTGTTCTTTCTGGATGAACCCACTCTGGAGCAGTCGCTGGATCGATCGGTACGCGGTCGAGCGCTCGCGGTCGACTCCGTCGGAAATTTCGTCGATTGTCAGCGGTTCGTCGCTCTCGACCAGCACCCGAAAGCACTCCTTATCGAGTTGTTTGAGACCGTGAATACACTCCAGAAGCCCTTCGCACTCCATGTCTTGCTGGAGTTGTTCTGACATCGAATTAGCCATTTTCTACCTCCGGATAGGGGGTACGGGAGTAAAAGGGTTTGTGAATATTGTACAATCACAGTGTCACGCGAGAAGCCTCGACACCGGTAGTACAAAAGGGAGATAGCGGTCACGGGGGTAACCGTCGGACCCAACCCACATCAGACGTGGGGTGATCGCGAGTTCCGGCCCCCTCTCAGCGCGTCGGATTTTGGGTGTTCGCGACTGATATTGATCGGACAGTCGTCCGGGGCCTGATCGTCGTTCTCCGAGAGCATGTACTGTGGCCACTCGCGGTCACCCTCGACACCCCAGTCGCCGAGGTCGGCGTGTGGACAGACTCCATCGTAGTCCTCGAGTCGATCCTGGATGACGTCCCGAGCACGCTGACCGGCTTCCGTGTCGGCAGTGACGTCCATATTCTCGAAGAGGCGACGCGGCTGGAACGTAATCTCGAGCCCGATGGGACAGTATCGACTCTTTCGGGTGTCGTAAAACGGTGCCCGACAGGTCGGAAACATCGGCTCGCCACCGAAGGAAAACTCCCAGTGGGGATCGTCGGGGTCGGTCGGAATCTCCTCGGGCCACGGCTCGGGATCGTGAACGTGGAGGAACTGGAGAACGTGCCACAGCGCGTCGTGGTACTCCGCCTCCGTCAACTCACCTCGAGGCGGCTTGAAAAACGTGACGAGAGAGGCTCGGTCGCTGTGATCTTCGTACACCTCCAGGTACTCGAGGATCGTTCGCCCGAGGTCGAGCAAAGCGTCGGCGTCGCTCAGCGAGGGGACGGCGGTGTACAACGGATCGCCGTTCGCGACGGATTCGACGCCGAAGTAACACGGAAACGGCGATTCGTTGCGTTCACCGAGGAGTCCGTCGCGGAACGTGTTCCAGTGAGCGCCGACCCAGTCGGGAGCGGCTCCGGATTCGACCCGCTTTTCGACGGTCGCCTGATCGCACAGACCACCAACGATGGGGCTGGCCATACGTAGCTAGATCCCAGTACTCGACGGACTTTTACCCTCCGATTTCGGTGAGGAATTCGGGGTTCTGACCGGAATTTCCGTAACGAGCGCAACCGCGAGCGGCCGCTCGCCACCCGCACTTTTCGGGACCCGAACTCGGCGCGGGTCCGACGAGCTACGCAGTTCGAGCCAACTCACGTTGTTCCGGAAAGAATCGATTAACTGACACCGATTCAGTTTCCGGCCTCGAGATGGGGCTCGTCGAACTCGAGTGCCGCCGAAACAGCGTCGGGAAGTTCCGGGCGTGGGGCCGACTCGTGACGTTCGACTTTCTCGGTTTTGCGCGTGTGTTTTCATAGAGGGCGCGGGCGACCGGGAGTCCACGCAGATACTTGTAATCGTGGAGGATTTCGACGCCTCGCTCCGTGAATCCGTAGAACTTCGAGGGGAGATCGCGTTTCTCCTCGCTCGGTTCGTACGTGTAACGTGCGAGGACTCCGGCGTCGATTAGCGTCTCCAGCTGGTCTTTGATGGCCGCCTGGCTCTTTCCAGTCATATACTCGAGTTCGGCGAGCGACATGAGGTGTGCGGGATGGCCGAGAAGCTCCTGAATAACGAGGTGGCGCGTATCCTGGGACAGCAGCTTGAAAAGCCGCTGCTGTTCCGCAAACGGCCCCGCATCGGCCGACCCAGTGTCGGTTTCGCTCATACGTGGTAGTACGGGGGGGACGACGCTATAACAGTTAAACCCACGCACACTGCGTCTCGAGGAACGACACTCGTTGCTTCCCAGTACAACCAACTCGATCGATACCGGACGTTCGGGCACACGAACACCGCCGGTTACGAGTCGGCGTGTGCCTCGAGTACGTTCACGAGCGTCTCGGCGGACTGAAATCCGTCGTCCAGTCGCTCGAGTTCCACACCGTCTTCGAGGACGAGAAGCGTCGGAACGCTCCGAACGTCGAACTCTGCGGCGAGCTCCGGGACGAGTCCGGCGTTTACGACGGCGACCGCACCCGGCGCGCTTCGCGCGACCGACCCGAGAACCGGTTCCATCGACGCGCAGATTCCACACCCGGACGTGACGAACTCGAGTAACACGAGGTCGTGGGACTCGAGCAGTTCGTCGTACTCGGTCGCGTCGTCCACCCAGACGGGCGTTTGCGCTGCGTTCGCTTCGGCGGTGGTTTCCGTGTGCGCTGTGTCGGTCATTGCTAGTTCGAGGGGCCGCGAGTATTTGAATATTGTGCAAAAATAGCACTACACCAGTTCCACATCAAGTCCGTCTCGACACGTCAGAACTGAGGACTTCCCCGGCGACACCTCTACCGCTAAACCGATGGTTTTTCCGGCGCGTGGTGGCTGTCGAGTGGAAAGAAGCGAAGTGGTCGACGGTCGCTTGCGGCATGGCCGTCGACACGTGGCTCGGATGTGCTCTTCGACCCCGTTTGACCTTCCCGTGCCAACCCGTTAGTTTATTATATTGGGTGCAGTATGCACAACTATGGCATCTCAGAACGCGACGCGACCCGCAAACAGCCTCGGAATCGTTCTCGAGACGGCGGATCCCGAACGTGCTTGGAACGCGTTTCGTCTCGGTATCACTGCCCTCGAGGACGGCCACGAGGTTTCGGTATTTCTCCTCGGGGAGGGCGTCGAGGCTGAAGAGATCACCGACGGCGAGTTCGACGTCCGAGATCGAATGGAGGCGTTCCTCGACGCTGGCGGCGATCTACAGGCGTGTGGAACCTGTCTGGAACTCCGGAACAGCGAGGAGAGCGAGTACTGTCCGATGTCGACGATGTCCGATCTTCTCGAGGTCGTGACGTCCTCCGATCGCCTGCTGACGATCGGCTAGTCCAGTTCGACTCGACCGGTGACGGCCCCCGATGCGTTCGTCCCGCCTACTTCTCACGCTGTAGTCGCTCGCGTCGGTTTGTGAACTCTTCGTCGGTGAGGTCACCGCGGGCGTAGGCAAGGCGTAGCTCCTCGAGTGCTTCGTCCCGGTCTCTCCGCTCGTCGCTTCCCGTTATTCTGTACAGAAGGTAGGTCCCAGCGAAGACGACTACCACCAGCGGAATCCAGATCGCCAGCCACGACGCCACCGCACCGAAGCCGTTTCCGGTTCCATCGGTCCACATGTGTCCGCCGCCCCACAGACCCATCATCGGCCAGGCAACGGCCATCATCAACACAGGTATCAGCGCAAGACGCCTGCGACGACGAGCAGTACGAGTCTGAGAAGATCGTTGTCTACGTCCATACTCGATCGTTCGTTGGGGTCGAGGATAAAACTGGTTCGCCAGGGAGTGTGTCTGGCGACACGAGCAATACACCCCGAACGCGAAACTACGTCCGTCCGCTCTCAGGCCGACTCCACGGCGACCTCGAGAGCGGTTTCGTTCTCGACGTTGTCGGTGACCGGACACCGATCCTCGACGGCGGCGAGCCAGGCCGCCAGTTCGTCATCGTCGGCATCGGCCACGACCGAGATCGTCACCTCGAGGTCCTGTAAGCCGGGGCGGACGTCGGATGGCTCGCCGCGGTAGCTGGCGTAGTCGACGTCTCCTTCGACCGATATTTCCATGTCGTCGATCTCGAGGTCCATATCGCGGGCGACCATCGTGGCCGTCGAGTTCAGACAGCCGATGATCGCCCCAAGGAAATACTCGACGGGATTGACGTCCTTGCCGACGACGAACTCGGCGTCACCGGTATCGATTCGGGTGCGTTTCGGACTGAGTCGTTCGCCCGTCAATTCGTACGTCGTCAGCGTCTCTGATCGTGTCATCGTTGAGTGTTGGGAATCGTTCGTTCGTCTCGTCCAGTACCGTCGCCGTTACACACGGTAGTCCGATGTGTGGCTGTTTAAGGTTTGCGCACATTACACAATATTGGCAACCATCGAACCGAGATCCACCGCTGGCCGATTGCGGCAACGGCAGTGGTCGGAGGATTGGCCCATCGACGGGGTGAGACTCGGTTTACACCACTGAGGGACGATAGTCCGAACCAGTCCTTACCGCGTCCGCTCGGGCGGAACGAGCATCACGTTTCCGTTCGCTCGAGCGACCAGATCCTCCGAGACGCTGCCGAGAAGCAATCGACGCAACCGGCTGTGACCGCGCGAACCGACGAGAATCGTGGTCGGATCGTACGTCGTTTCTGCGGCGAGTATCTCGTCGGTCGGGTCGCCACGACGGATTTCAGTCCGCGTCTCGATGCCCCACCCCTCGAGTTGCTCCGCACGTTCACCGAGTTGCGTTTCGGGATCGGTGTCGTCCGACGGTCCCGGATCCTTCGGCGTTTCGACGTGAACGAGCGTCGCTTCCTGCGTAGCATGGCGGAGATACGAAAACGCCTCGAACGCACGCTCGGCGTTATCCGAGAAGTCCGTCGCGTACAGCATCCGCTGGAAGAGATGTTGCCTGACAACGTCCGGGTCGTCGGCCGCGCGCTCGATTCGGTTGACGAGAAGCGGCGTCTCGGTCGTCCGCGCGAGGTTGCGCGCCGTCGAACCGATGACACGGTTCTCGAGGGGGCTCTTCCCTCGCGATCCCACCAGCGTCAAACTCGCGCCGATCGTTTCGGCGATGCCCCGGATCCGTCGATGCGGCGTGCCACGGACGACGTGTACGTCGACGTCGAATCCCGCGTCTTCGATGACGCGTTCGTAGCTCCTGATCGCATTTCGACGCCGCTTCTCGAAGTCGATACCGGGCATGCCCGCGTGGACGTTCGACGGGATTACCGTCACGAGGTGCATCTCCTCGATGCCGATGCGTCCGAGACACCCGAGACAGGTTTCGTTCTCGATGGTCGCCTCGCTGGCAGCCGACAGGTCGGTGGCGAGTACCGCTTTCATACTGGTCGTAGGTGACGACGGTATAATATTGTTTTGAATGCCCAATATAGTAGAGAATAGGAAACGAGTGACGGTCGCTTTCGGTGCGACCCCTTCGGAGCGTTAGAGCCATCCGGACTATCGATGCCGATCCAGAACGTCGATGGTATCCGGACGCTCGCGTCGATCAGCGACCGTGCGCATGTACACACGTCTGTCCACTGTCTCCACTGCAACTGTCCGCTGGCCCTCCTGCGCTTTGGATCGACCGCACACTGCGCCGTTTCGCGCAGGAGACTTATCACGCGTGCGTCACGACGCGCCGGGGTGAATCGAGCGGTCGCTGATCCCCCGATATCTGCATAACGTATGGAGATATTTCGGTTGGATAGCCGTGGCATATCCCACAGTAATATTGTACGCCATTCCCAAAAGCGTTATACGCACACTCCGGGTAGTGGATACCGAGTAGAAATCCATGACCCGCACACTAACGAACGCGAACGGAGGTCGGGACGCATGATCGAATCCCTCTCTGCACCCGTACAGGCAACGCTCGTCGTGGGCGCCATCCTCGTCCAGGCAGTCGCCCTCTACGTCGGGTACGGAATCCTCGAGCGAGTCGCAACGCCGCTGATCGAAACGATGACGAAGACGTAATCGATGGAAGTACTGGGACTCAGTCTGACCCTGTTGGTGCTGTTCGTGAGCTTCGGCTTCATGGTCGGGGTGTTGTTCGGTTTCTTCGGGATGGGTGGGTCCTTCCTGATCACACCGACGCTGTTGTTGCTCGATTACCCCGCATCGGTTGCGATCGGGAGCGGACTGGCGTTTTACTTCGGCACCTCCGTGATCGCCGTACTGAAACACTACGACATCGGACAGGTGGACTACAAACTCGGTGCGATCATGTTCGTCGTCCTTTCGATCGGGATCGAACTCGGGAGCCGACTCGTGTTCGGTCTGGAGGCGCTGGGGATCGCCAATTTCGTCACGGGTGTCGCGTACGTCGTCTTGTTGGCTGGGATCGGCGCGTTGTTCCTCCGTCGAGCGTCCAACCTCGAGGACGACGAGGACGACGCAGGTGACGTTAGCGACGACGAAATTCCGCCAGTCGGACAGAAAATCCAGTCGTACTCCGTACCGCCGATGATTTCACTGACTGCTGGCGGGCGGGCTTCGTTGTGGACGATCTCGGGTGCCGGCGGGAGCGTCGGCCTCGTCTCTGGCCTGATCGGCGTCGGCGGTGGCTTCATCCGAATGCCGGCGATTTACTACCTGATCGGGACGCCGCTTTCGGCCGCCGTCGGGACCAGCCTCTTTGCCGGCCTGTTCTCGGGGGCGTTCGGAGCGTTCACGTACGGGATGTCCGGTAGCGTCGACCTGACCGTCGTCTCCTTGCTGCTGGTCGGCAGCGCACTCGGCGCGCGGATCGGTTCGGCGGCGACGGCGACCGTCGACGAAGACGACGTGATCGTCTACTTCGGCATCATGATGGTGCTCGCGAGCGCTGGCATCGCGCTTTCGGAACTGGCGAACTGGCTCGGGACGGGTGCGCTCGATCTGGTGAGCGTCCTCCTGCTCGTCGGTTCGTCGTTCGCCGTCGCGTCGATGATCCTCTATCAGGTCGTCCGATCGGGTGGGACGGACGAACCCGACACACAGCCAGCCCCCGACAGGGGTGACTAATGACACCGACAGACGGCCAGAAATGCATCTGTCTGACCGCTAACTCTTTCGGAAGCGGTGACGATAGTCAACCGTGAATCTCGTTGCGACCGTCGCGCTCGTGCTCGCACTCGGGGTCGCCTCCAGAGTCCTCGCCGACCGATTACGAATTCCGAGCGTCCTCTTTCTGATCGTCGCCGGGATCGCGATCGGGCCCGAGATACTCGGGTTCGTCTCCCGGGAGACGTTCGGTGGGGGCCTCTCTGCGATGGTCGGCGTCAGCGTCGCGATCATCCTCTTCGAGGGGGGCTATCACCTCCGCCTCGAGAAGCTCCGCGAGAGCCCGACGGCGCTGTTCAGGATGATCACCGTCGGCGCGGCGATCACCTGGCTCGGGACTGCCGCCGCCACGGTCGTCTTCCTCGAGACCAGTTTCGAGGTCGGCCTGCTGGTCGGCGCGCTGTTGATCGCAACCGGACCGACGGTGATCGGCCCCATCCTGCAGGTCGTCACCGTCCGCGATCACGTCGCCGCCGTCCTCGAGGGAGAAGGTGTGATCAACGACGTCACCGCGGCGATTCTCGTCGTCGTCGTCTTCGAGGTGTTGGTCGCCGGTAACGGAACGCCGGCCGCCCTCGTCGGCAACTTCGCATTGCGGTTGCTCGTCGGGATCGCTGTCGGCGCGACCGTCGCCGCCACCGTCTGGCTGGTGCTCGACCGCGGACGGTCCAGGCCCTGTGCTGCGCCGCTTCACGCCAGGCTGATCGTCCTCGCCGGAATCGTCGTCGCTTACGGCGGTGCGGAACTGATCGCGAGCGAGACGGGCATCGCCGCCGCTGCGACGGCCGGTTTCGTCCTCGGGAACGTCGATCTCCCCTACCACGAAGCGGTGATCGACTTCCTCGACGACGTCTCGGTCGTCGTCCTCTCGTTCGTCTTCGTCGCACTGGCGGCGTTGATCGACTTCGGAGACATCTTCTCGCTCGGTCTGGCGGGACTCCTCGTCGTCGTCGCCGTAACGATGGTGCTTCGCCCAGCGGTAATTTACCTCTCGACGATGTCTATCGACCGCTTTACGCGAAACGAGCGGCTCTTTCTCAGCGCCGTCGGCCCGCGCGGGATCATCCCCGCGAGCGTCGCGACGCTGTTCGCCGTCGAGTTGCAGGCGCTCGGCCGACCGCAGGAGGCACAGCTACTCGCCGGGACGGTCTTTCTCATCATCTTCGCGACGGTCGTCCTTCAGGCCGGCCTCGCACGACAGATCGCGAACTACCTCGAGGTATCACCAATGCGCACGATAATCGTCGGCGGGGGACGGGTCGGCCTGTCCCTCGCGCAACGGCTCGAACAGGACGGTGAAAACGTACTCCTCGTCGACAGGGACCCCGACGCGGTCGAGAAAGCCCGCAAACGCGGCCTCCGAGCGCTCGAGGGCGACGGCACCGACGCCGACGTTCTGGAACGTGCGGGCGCGGACGACGCGAAGACGGTCATCGCGACGACGCCCGACGACGACGTCAACCTGCTGGTCTGCCAGCTCGCGAAGACCAGTTACGACGTCGAAAAGGTCGCCTCGCGGGTCAACCAGCCCGACAACGTGGGTGCCTTCGAATCGCTCGGCGTCCACGCGATCGACCTCTCGATGGCGACCGCCTGGTCGCTCGAGAACGTCTTAGAGCGGCCGTCGCTGTCGGCGTGGATGAACGAACTGGGACGGACCGGCGACGTCCAGGAGATCGAAGTGACCGCCACCGACCTCGTCGGGAAGTCGATCGCCGAACTCAACGCCGAGATTCCCGACGGCTGTATCGTCGGCTTGCTTACCCACCGCGACGGCGCGACCGAGGTTCCGACCGGCGACCACGAACTCCGGGAGGGTGACCGCGTGACGTTTATCGGTCAGACGAAGGCCGTCGACCGCGCGATCAAGCGATTCCACCCTCACGATTGATTCGGTGCAAGCCCGAAGACACAGTTATTCATAGTATTGTATATTGTCCACAAGATCTATAGCAGTGCGTCACGTACGGTCGGTAAGAGCCATGTCATCGTCAGTAACCGATCAACTCAACCGGAACATGCAGTGTGAGAGTCTGCTTGAGTGTCTGTACGGCCTCAAGCCGCTCGACAGGCAGTGTTACGGAACGATGGTCGAAAGCGACGGGCCGCTCACGGTCGACGAAATAGCCGTACGCGTCGGCCGCGAACGCTCGACAGCCTACCGATCGATCAAGCGATTGCACCAGCGTGGGTTGCTCGAGAAAGAACAGATCAACTACGACGACGGCGGATACTACCACGTGTACTACCCGACCGATCCCACGGTGGTCACACGCGAGATGCAACGAACGCTCAGCGACTGGTACGCGAAGATGGGAACGCTCGTCCGGGAGTTCGAGGACACGTACGACGACGCCCACGAAGCGCTGACGGACGACGATAGTTCTCGGTGAAACGAGAAAGAACCGCGGATAGTGCGACCGGTGTGTGGACCGGTTCGTGCGGTCTATTGTATCGGTCTGTTGGCAGGGTCACAGACAGGTGTGGTTCCACCGGGGCAGTGGACTACCAGCCCGTATGGGGCTGGCGCACTCGGTTCAGTTTGGGAGTGCACTCTGTTCATGGAGTTGGGATTCATACACAATACTTTAGTGTCTCCTCCTCAAATGCAGTATTGTATGATAACCGAATCACAACGGTCGATGGAATTCGACTACGAGTGGCGCTACTCGCCGCGTGTGACGATCCTGTTCGGCCTCTTTACACTCGTTGCAGTCCTCGGCTGGCTGGTGACTGTCGCCCTGACCGCGATACACCTATTCGCAATTCCCGCAATTCCGGCTGATGCACCGGTCCAGGGGAGTATCGAAGTGATCACGAGCCAGTGGGCTTACGTCTTCGGCATTCCGCTTGCGACCCTCGGTGGGTTTTACTATCTGACGACGATCGGGTTCGCGCTGTGGTGGTACGACACCCGACACCCGCTGCTCATCAAGATCCTGACGCCGATCACCGCGAGTGGTGTCGCGTTCTCGGCGTATTTCGTCTACCTGCAACTCGGCGTCATCGGCGAAATATGCCCGTTCTGTATGATGTCTGCCGGGGCAACCGTCGTGTTGTTCGCCCTCGAGATGATGCTTCTCCGAGGGAGTACGACGCCGTCTCTCACCCGAATGAAAGGAGATATCCGCCGGGTTCTCGAGGGGACAAACTACGCAGTCGTCCTCGTTCCGGTTTTCATGGGCCTGGTCACGCTCGTCGGCCTGTTCATGGTGCCACTGCTCCCCCTTCCGGAGGTGGTCCCGTTCGCCTGATACTGGTTTTGAAGTGACAATTGAACGCGTTTGCCGAGACGGGGAGAGTCAAGAGCCGCGGTCGGCCACGTAGGACCGATGTCCGGACTGTCGCGACGAGAACTCGAGTTTACGATCCTGGTCAGTTCGTCGCACTTTGCCCAGCACGTCTTTTACCGCGTGCTGCCGCCGCTCATTCCCGTCCTCGCCGTCGCGCTCGAGTATCCACTGTGGCAACTGGGGCTGTTGATAACGCTGTACTCGATCGGTATGGGTGTCGTGCAGGCACCGCTGGGCGTCCTCGCGGACCGAATCGACCGCCGATACCTCCTCCCGACCGGACTCGCACTCTCCGGTGGGGCGTACGTCCTCTTCGCGTTCGCGCCGGTTCTCGGCGGGCCGCTCCCCGCCGTGACGGTCCTCGGTGCGACCCTGGAAGGAGGGTTCCTCGTCATGGCCGCAGCGATGGTGATCGTTGGGATCGGATTGGCCGTCGTTCACCCGGCCGGCTACCCGATGATCACGGACAACGTCGACGAGCGGAACAAGGGGAAGATCCTCGGCTTTTTCGGGGCCTCCTCGAAACTCGGCGACGCCGCGACGCCCGCTGCCATCGCCGGGTTGATCCTGGTGCTGTCCTGGGAGCAGATCATCCTCGCAATCGGGACGGCAGGCGTCCTCTACGGGATCGCACTCTACCTCGCACTCCGCAGCGACGAGTTCGAGACGATGCCGTCCGGGCAACGAACGGAGGGCGACGCGGGCGTGACGACGTCCGAGTTGGTCCGAGAGGAACGTCGAACCTTCCTCTATCCGATGACCGCGATTTACGTCTTTTTCGTCTCGAGTGGCGCGACGAGCCACGCCATCACCGCCTTTCTCCCGGCCTTTCTGGTCGCGGTGTACGCCCACTCGTTCGAGGCCTTCGGCGTCCACGTCGGCGCCGAGTCGGTGGCCAGCGGCTACTTCGCGCTGGTGTTACTCGCCGGTGCCGCGACGCAACTGTATCTGGGCGGGGTGACCGACGAGTACGACTCGCGGCTCGTGTTGGCCTGCTGTATGGGAGTCGCGACCGTCGGCATGGTGGCGCTCGCCCTCTTCGAGTTGCACCCGGCGACGCTGATCGCCGTGCTGTTCGTCCTCGGTGGCGGTCTCTACGGCGTCAACCCGGCTCGAGACGCGCTTATCAGCGACCTCACACCCCCAGCGTTCGAGGGGCGGGCGTTCGGCTACATCTTCACGGCCGCGACGCTGACCAGCGCAGCGTTTCCCACGCTCATCGGTTACCTCCTTGAGCATCTCGGGATGCGTTCGGGCTATCTCGTCATGTCGATCGGGACGGTGCTGGCGGTTGCCTGCGTCGCGTTGCTCTATTCCGATCGTGTCTACGTCCCGGAATCGGACCGTCGCACAGATCCCGAGGGATCGGACTGATACGGTCTGCTGTCGGCCATTTCTGGTGGTACCGTGACGTAGCGGTCCCACCGGTACATCGTCACAGCAACCCATATGAGAGAGGTCAGCGGTGATAACAACGGCTCTCGCGAGAGCGTGCGGACACTGGGAGAATCGCGAAACGTCGAGCGGGGACCGACGGGAGCCGCGAGCAATCGAAGGAAGTGAAAATCGCGGATACTGCGATCGGTGTGCAAACAGTTCGAGGTGGTGCCAGTGCCGTTCCAGGCGAGTACTGCGTTCGCGTCACGAACGGTTCACGAGATTGCACACCAGATCGCGGGACGAATCGGCGATCGGTGTGATAATCGTTTCAGTTGTTACTATATTTAGACCGTGACACCTTTCGACAAAGTGACTGTACTCGTTGATGTGTGTCCCGGCTTTCGGCCAGTGCTTATAACAGGCGATCAGCGATTATCATCTATGAGATGACAACCAGGGGCGAAGAGATAACCGCGGAAGTCAGACGAGACATTGACGGGGCGCAGTTGTGCAGTGAGATCGGTATCGACGAGGGGGAAATCGAATGGCGAAAAGAATTTACAGGGTTTGACTCAGCCGATCGCGAACGACTCGAGGAACTAGCGGGAGTGACTGAACCGGTTATCGACGACGCAGTCGACGAGTTCTACGACGTTCTCCAGGCGCACGACGAAACGGCCGAAATCTTCGATCGGTCCTCGAAAACAGTCGGCCAACTCAAACGAACGCAACGGGGATATCTCACCCAGCTTTTCGATGGGCAGTACGGCCGATCGCACTTCGAGAATCGGGCACGGATCGGACGCATCCACGATATCCTGGATCTCGGGCCGAAGATCTACCTCGGAGCGTACACCGTCTTTTACGAACACCTCATCGGGGCTATCGGCGACGATCTCAAAGCTGACGTTGCTCGGACACCGGACGGACGGGAGGACGGTTCGCTCGAAGCGACGGAAGCGATAGACGAAATGGAGTCTCGCGTCAAGTCGCTATTGAAGGTGATAACTCTCGACCAGCAGATGGCGATGGATACGTACATCCACTCCTACAGCCAGCGTCTGGACGCGGTCATCGACGAGCAAGACGAGTTGATGGAACAGGTCACCGACGAGATACAGGACCCGATGATGGAACTCGAGTCCTCGGTCGAGGACGTCGCGACGAGTTCCGAACGAATCAGCGAGGAGGCCCACGACCAGACCGAATCCATAGAAACGGTCGCCGGCGAAGTCGCGAACATGTCGGCAACCGTCGAAGAGATAGCTTCCACGGCCGAAGAGGTCGCATCGACGAGCGAACAGGCCGAACAGCGTGCAGCGGACGGTCGGGAGGCGGCGACCGAAGCGATCGAGTTGATGGAGACGATTGACGCGTCGACGGCGAACGTAGCCGCTGACGTCTCCACCCTGGAAGCCCGGATCGACGAAATCGACGAGATCGTCGAAGTGATCAACGATATCGCCGACCAGACGAATTTACTGGCGCTGAACGCGAGTATCGAAGCGGCACACGCCGGTGAAGCCGGTGACGGGTTTGCGGTCGTCGCCAGCGAGGTCAAATCGCTGGCCGAAGAGTCCCAGGAGTACGCGGGAGAGATCGAGCAACTGGTCGAAGACGTCACCGACGATACGGCCGACGCGGTGGCGAGTCTCGAGGAAACGACCCAACAGATCGATCGAGGTATCGAACAGGTGAACGACGCGATGAGTACGCTTCAGGACATCGCACACGCGGTCGAGGAGGCCTCGAGCGGGATACGAGAGGTTTCCGCCGCGACCGACGACCAGGCCGCAAGCACCGAGGAAGTCGCGTCCATGGTCGACGAACTCCTCGAGCAAGCCGACCACGTCGCCGAGGAGGTCGAACGCGTCGCCGTTGCGAACGAAGAACAGGCGACGAGGGTCAAAGAGATCGGCTCGTCAGTCAGCCGTCTCGCTGACGATTGACCCCCGCCGAGAGACGCCTCGACCGGACGCAGACAGCTTCGTACAGTATCGAGAGGGGGCCCATTTTTATACTCCGTGAGGACATCTCGAGTGTATGTACGAACGAATACTCGTTCCGACCGACGGAAGTTCCCACGCCGATGCAGCAGCGGATACAGCACTCGAACTCGCGTCGGCACTCGACGCGACGGTCGCCGCACTCTCCGTCGCCGAGACCGGTCCGCTCGGAGCCGTTTCGCTGCCCGGCGATACCGGAAGCGCCGAGGCGGTCCTCGGCGAGCGCGCAGACGAGTTCGTCACGCAGATCGCAGACCAGGCTCGAGAACGCGACGTCTCGATTACGACCGAGGTCCGTCAGGGAGTACCGGTTCGGGAGGTCCTCGAGTACGCCGAGGAGATCGATGCGGATCTGATCGTCATGGGAACGAGAGGGAGGGGAGGAATCAGTCGGATGATGCTTGGCAGCGTCACCGAAGGCGTGACCCGACACAGCGACTGTGACGTCCTCGTCGTCGGCCGAGACGGAAACGCCGTCTCGACCGCGCCGTGATCACTCCCGGCGAGTCCCCTTCTTCACGTCGATTCGCTCTTTTTGTCGTGGACTCGCCGAACATCGCAAACGCTTCGCGTTTGCTCAATCCCGGCGTGTGAGTGCGTTCGAACGGCGGCCGATCCCCCACCCGAACAACGCGAGGCCGGCGTAGATCCCGATCGCCTGGGGAACGTGGACGATCGGAACCGCCGCCGGAGTGAATCCCCACGCGTCGAGTCCGAGGCTCAACAGCAGCGAAACGAGCGCGATACCGAGGCCGATGTCCGCAGCGCGCATACTCGGGAGCGCACCCGGTGAAGAAAAGAGACGGCCGAGCAGATAGAACGTGACCGTGTACGGAATCCACCCGATCGCGAGATAGAGCACCGCCCGGTCGGGATCCGACGGGGTCTGTCGGGCCGCGAATCCGAGAGACGTAATCGTCGCCAACACGGCACCGACCAACAGGAGGTACACTCCGGTACGTCGGTTCGGAATCATCCTGTACACGTATGTATCAGTTGGCGTGATCAATATACCGATCGACGGTCCCGAGGACGTGTCGGCGCCGACCCGGAATCGGTTAACGAACGACGAGTACGGGAACCGGCGCTCGACGAACGACGGTTTCCGCCACGCTGCCGAGCAGGACCCGCGAGATTCCCTCTCTGCCGTGGCTTCCGATAACGACCGTGTCGTACGCCCCGTCCACAGTTTGCTCGACGATTGCGCGCTCCGGCTTTCCGACGACGAGTTCCGTATCCAGGGCATGGTCGTGTTCGTCGGCGATTTCGGTCGCCTCGTCGAGAATTTCCCGTCCGCGGTCGGTAGCCCTGTCCGGAGCTGAACGCCCCTCTTTTGACCCTTGAAACGCCGACCAATACCCCTCCGGCGCTGGAACGACGTACAGGGCGGTGATGTCGGCGCCGGGAAACGTGTCGAACGCGTACTCGAGCGCCTTCACCGACGGGGGCGAGCCGTCGTACGGAACGAGAGTTCGGTCGCTCATATCGAGTGGTACGCGATCCGTCGGTATAATACCCCCTCGGCGGTGGTAACCGCGATCGGTTCGCGGTTGGACCGGTACTGCGAGACAGGGTCCGTCCAGCCCCGCGGAGTTATTGACGAGGGCGTGGAGAAAGGACCCATGACGTTCGTCGTCCCCTTCGACGGATCGGAGCTCGCGGAAGCAGCCCTCGTGAGAGCACTCGAGTACGATCACGTCCTCGAGGAAGGTATCGTCGCCATCACCGTCGTTCCGGAACGCAAACGATACGCTCGAGAAAAAGGGTGGATCGACGAGGACGAGGCGTACGACGTCGATGCGGTCGTCGAACGGCTTCGAGAACAGGTTCGGGCCCTGGCCCCATCGGCGGCGTTCGAATACGAGCGGCTTCGCGAATTTCCCCCCGAAACCGAAATCGCCGGCCACATCGAACGACTGGCACTGGAACACGACCCGAGCGTCGTCTTCCTCGGCAGCGAGAACGTCGGACGTGTCGTCACGCCCCTGACGAGTGTCGGCGTCCACATCGCCGCCGATGACGCCTACGACGTCTTCATCGTCCGACAATCCGCGCCACCGAAAGTCGACGTGGTCGACCCCCACGCGGACTTCTATCAGACGACAGATTCGACTGGAGATGACGGTAATGACGACTGAGAAGGCTATCTGAGGAGGGCTATCGCCGCCAACCGGAGATCCCGAGGCCGACCGTCGACGGTACTGGTTTCCAGCAGTCAGTCCGAGACCGACCCGAGGGGTACTCGCCGTTTCGAGGAGTGTCGGCTTCGAGACCGGTGGCAGTGATCGATTTCGTATCGGTACGCACCCTGCCGGGGACTATCATTGGCACGGATACATCCAAATATCCGTACTGTCCGGTATCTGACATATAGATCACAATTGGGAAGCAGCGATCGTTGCCAGAACCTCGAGGGAAAGGCCCATTACATAAGTACCTGCGTAAATAGTGGATCCAGACCCGTCATATGACGGGAAGCGTTCCTGACGTGTCGGGTGCCACTATCGTGACAACCTGTGAATAATAACTCGCACTTCCAAGAGAACGGACTGATTGCAGTTAGGGATTATCGTAGGAGTTCATAGTTCCCCGCTGAAGAACCGAGACACAGTGTCGAAGGCCCGGTTTCGAGACCTCCGGGAGGCTACGATAATCCCTAAGTGATGGGAACGATGAACAGTACTCGACGTCGACGTCCCGATTGCTCACGCGCCGTGTGGGTGGGTTGTCCGAAGCAACGTACGACCCCACGTCGTTAACAGATGCCGTAACCGCCCGACCCAAGATGCAGTTTGTCCGAGACCCGACTCTGTTCTCCGGGTTCGACCGGAGAGTCGGCCCGATCATCGGTGATGTCTCCTGCCCCCACAACTGATACTACCGCTCGTGGTACGACGGACACGACGATGCACGCCCCATCACTCCCCGATCGAACGATCGAGGCCTACACCGACGTGACGGGCCACGGTCGACTCGAACGGCTCCGGTCACTCGCGGAAACGCTGGCCGACCGCCGGATACTCCACGTCAATTCGACCGCGACCGGCGGCGGCGTCGCCGAACTCCTCCGGTCGATCGTTCCGGTGTGTGAGGATCTCGAGGTCGGTACCGACTGGCTCGTCGTGGACGCCGACGACGACTTCTTCGAGGTGACCAAGGCGATGCACAACGGGCTCCAGGGCAGCGGACCCCCCCTGACAGGGGAAATGAAAGCGACCTACCGAGCGGTTACCGAGCGAAACGCTGTCGAACTCGACGAGGAGTACGACCTCGTCGTGATTCACGATCCGCAACCGCTGGGAATGATCGATCGGCTCGAGGAGACGATGCCGGACGCACCGATCGTCTGGCGGTGTCACGTCGACCTCACCGATCCGTCCGAGGAGTACCTCGCGTTCGTCTCCGAATACACGGACAGGGTCGATCACGCGATTTTCAGCCGATCGGCCTACGAAATCGAGATGGACGCCCCGACGACGATCGTCTACCCGTCGATCGATCCGCTGACGGAGAAAAATCGCTCGCTCGACGAGGGGACGATGGCGACAGAACGCGACCGGATGGATCCGCTCTCGTTCGACGCGCCGGTCGTGACGCAGGTGTCGCGGTTCGATCCGTGGAAGGATCAGTTCGGCACGCTCGAGGCGTACCGTCGCGCACGCGAGAGCGTTCCGGACCTCCAGCTCGCGCTGGCCGGGGGGATGGCCGGCGACGATCCGGAAGGGGAGAAGCTGTACGAGCAAGTCGCCAGCAAAGCGGTCGACGATCCGAACGTACACGTGGTGACCGATCTGCCCGATGCGAGGGTGAACGTCCTGCAGCGTCTGTCGGACGTCGTCGTCCAGAAATCGTTGCGCGAGGGGTTCGGACTGGTCGTCTCGGAGGCCCTCTGGAAGCGCACGCCGGTCGTCGGGTCGAACGTCGGGGGCATTCCGCTGCAGATCGAGGACGGGGAAACCGGCTATCTCGTCGACCCGGACGACGCCTCGGGTGCCGGGGACCGGGTCGCGGATCTCCTCGAGGACGATCGGCGTCGAGCGGAGTTCGGCGAAAACGCCCGAGAGCACGTTCGCGAGCGGTTCCTCTTACCCCGTCAGCTCGTCGATCTGCTCGAGGTTGTCGTCGACGCGCTGGATCGGTCGGGATGAGAGCGCCCCACCGTGGCGGACCGTCGAACGTCAGTGCGTCGAGCCGACGACCGAGAGACATCGAATCGCTCCCGTACCCCACACAACTATCCACTGCGGCGATGAAGACGTGACGGCTATGAGCCGGCCCATCGACTCGATACTGATACCCACGGACGATAGCGAGGGTGCCCTCGCGGGGGCGAAACGCGGAATTGCACTCGCATCGCGGACCGAGGCGGACGTACACGTTCTCTCGGTCGTCGACGTCCCCCACGACTCGGGAGAGCTCACCGACGCGGTCGACTCGCTCCGCTCGACGCTCGAGGCCGACGCGGAAGACGCAGTGGAAACCGTCGCGGAGATGGTATCCGCCCACGATCCGGATCTCGACGTGACGACGACGATCAAGCGAGGAACGCCGTTTCAGACGATCCGAGAGTACGCGAAGCGACGGGAGATCGACGTCGTCACCATGGGAACGAAAGGGCGGACGGGTCTCGACAGGGTCCTCCTCGGCAGCGTCACCGAGAACGTCCTCCGGACGGCGAGAACGCCCGTGCTCGCCGTTCCTCCGAACGCCGACACACCCGAGACCGGCGTCGGCGACGTCGCGTTCGACGACTTCCTCGTGCCGACGGACGGCAGCGACGGTGCTGCGATCGCGGCCGAGTGGGGCGTCGCACTCGCGAAACGACTCGAGTCGATGGTTCACGCGCTGTATTCCGTCGACACGAGCCGCGTATCGCGGGCGCAGGAGCCGGACGAAATGCTCGAGGCGCTCGAACAAAACGGAGAGGTGGCGATCGACGCGATTCGAGAACAGGCCGACGACGCCGGCGTCAGCGTCTCCGGGACGATCGCGACCGGCCCGCCGGTGGACGTCATCCTCACGGCCGCCAGCGAACGCGGCGTCGACCTGATCGTCATGGGGACGCACGGCCGAACCGGTATCGGTCAGTGGTTTCTCGGGAGCGTCACCGAGAACGTCGTTCGACAGACCGACGTGCCGGTGTTTTGCGTCCCGGTCAGTGCCGAGTCGCCGTAACGCCCCCCGCGATGCGCACCGCTATCAGCGCCGTGAATCGTTCGGAATCTGCGTGTACCCGCCGATCATCGCGCCGTGAAGATCGATCCCGCCGAGGGTTGCCCCCTCGTCGACGATCGAGCGGCGTACGGTCGTCGCCTCGAGCGTCACGTCCGGAAAGACTACCGCGCGTTCGATCGTGGCGTCGACGAGGGTCGCATCCGCCATCACGTGGACGTTCTCGCCGATCGTCGTGTTCTCGAGGGTCGCCGTCTCGTCGACGCGCGACTCGCCCCCGAGTCGCCAGGCGACGGCGTCGAGGTAGCTCTCCCGGGTGCCGATGTCGAACCAGGTTCCGTCGAACGCGTACGCGTAGGTCGGCTCTCGCGACTGGAGCCACTGGACGAACCAGCCCGGCTCGTCGGGATCGTTCCCCGCCTCGAGGTACGTCGGAAGGAGCGAGAGCGTCTCGCGTGGAAACGCGTAACAGCCGATGGAGACGCGCGTGCCGGCCGGCTCGTCGGGCTTTTCCTGGAAGTCGACCACGCGGTCGTCCTCGAGGTCGACGACGCCGTAGCTGGTCGCCCGTTCGGTCGAGCCGACGTCGTAGGCGGCGATCGTCGGCGCGTCGATTCGGTCGTAGTAGTCGAGAAAGCTCGCGATCTCGAAGTCGAAGACGTTGTCGCCGGCGATCACCAGCAGGTCGTCGTCTATCTCCTCGCGATCGATCAGCTGAGCCAGTGCGCCGACGACGCCGAACTTCTCGTCTTCTGCGCGCGTCTCTTCGATCGAGAGGCGCGGCTTCTCGTAGCCGCCTTCTGCGAGTTGCGCCTCGAAGTCGGGGGCGAACCGCTCGTTCGTGCTGACGTACACGTCCTCGATTCGCTCTTCCGCCTCGAGTTCGGCGTAGATGCGGTCGATGACGGTGGTCTCTCCGAATGGGAGAAACATCTTCGGCCGGTGTCTCGTGATCGGCCACAGTCGCGTGGCGTACCCGCCGGCGAGGACGACGGCGTCCATCGGCTCAGATCCCCTCCAGCAGATACGTGTCGGTGCTGTCGTCGGAACTCGCGTGAATCGCCATCCGGTTCGTGCTCATACGGATACGGGAGAGATCCCAGCCGTGACCTCCCACGCCACCAGTGGTAAACCTTTCATCGGTCCGCGGGTGCGATCGACGAACCGAGAGTTACGACTCCTCGAGTTCGGCGACGGTGAGCAGCGTCTCGACCGCGACGTCGGGTGACACCGAAATCGAATCAATCCCGGCGTCGAGCAGGAACTCGACGTACTCCGGGATCGTCGACGGCGCGTCGCCGCAGATGCCGACCGGTCGATCGTGCCGGTGGGCTTCCTCGATCAACGAACTGATCGACCGCGTGACCGATTCGTCGGTCTCGTCGAAAAGCGGCGCGAGCTGTTCGGAGTTCCGATCGACGCCGAGGGTCAGCTGGGTGAGGTCGTTCGACCCGATCGAGAAGCCGTCGAACAGCGCAGAGAACCGGTCCGCGAGGACGATGTTCGACGGCAGTTCCGCCATCACGTAGACGTCCATCTCCTCGCGCGAGAGGCCGTACTCGGCCAGCAACTCGAGGACGCGTTCGCCCTCCTCGGGCGTGCGACAGAACGGGACCATCACGACGACGTTGTCCAGTCCGACGTCCTCGCGGACCTGGCGCAACGCCTCACACTCCAGCCGGAACGCCTCGCGGAACTGCTCGTCGTAGTATCGGGAGGCACCGCGCCAGCCGATCATCGGATTCGCTTCCTCCGGCTCGTACTTCCAGCCGCCCTCGAGGTTGCGGTACTCGTCGGTCTTGAAGTCGCTGAGCCGAAAGAGGACGTCGTCCGGGTAGAACGCGGCTCCGATCTTCGCGATGCCGGTCCGCAACGCGTCGACGAATCGTTCCTCTTCACCGCGCTCGAGCAGTTCCAGCGGGTGGTAGCCGACGTGAGAGGTCACGATGAACTCCTCGCGTGCCAGCCCGACGCCGTCGACGGGTAGATTCGCGAGCGAGAACGCTCGCGCGGGATCGCCGAGGATCAGCTTCACGTCGGTGTCGGTCTCCGGGAGATCGTCGACCGCCTCTTCGGTGACGTCGTACTCGAGTTCGCCCTCATACACCCGCCCGACGTCGGTCGAACAGTCGACCGTGACGGCGGTGCCGTTCGCCAGCGTCCCGGTCGCGTCGCCGGTGCGAACGATCGCGGGAATGCCGAGCTCCCGCGAGACGATCGCCGCGTGGGAGGTCTTGCCGCCCCGGTCGGTCACGATCGCGCTCGCTCGCTTCATCACGGGAACCCAGTCCGGGTCGGTCATCTCCGTGACGAGAACGTCGCCCTCCTCGACCCGTTCCATCTCCCGGTGATCGTCGAGAACCCGAACGGGACCGGTCGCAACGGCGTTTCCGATCGCGATCCCCTCCAGTATCTCGTCGGCGGTTTCCTCGAGACTGTACGTTCGGAGGACGTTCCCCTCGGCCGCCCCGTGGACCGTCTCCGGCCTGGCCTGAACGACGAACAGCTCCTCGAGTTCGCCGTCGACGAGCCACTCGATATCCTGCGGGACGCCGAAGTGGTCTTCGATTCGGCTCGCGTACGTCGCGAGTTCCCGGATCCGGTCGTCCGAGAGCGCGAACTCCCCCTGGGCGTCTTCGGGGACGGACTCCAGTTTGGTTCCGCCGTTGCGCCGCACCATGCGCTGGGTCTTCCCGCCGAGTTCCTTCTCGACGATGCCGTTCGTCGGCTCGAAGACGACGTACCTGTCGGGGTCGACCACGCCCTGGACGACCGGCTCGCCGAACCCGTACGCCGCTTCGATGACGACGACCTCGTCGAAGCCGGTGTCGGGATCGAGGCTGAACAACACCCCGGAGGACGCCAGATCAGCCCGTCCCATCTTCTGGACGGTGCAGGCGAGTTTCACCGCGAGGTGGTCGAAATCGTTGTTCTCGCGGTAAGCGATCGCGCGGTCGGTAAATAGCGAGGCGAAACAGTGTTTGATCGACTCGAGCAGTTCCGTCGTTCCCGAAACGTTGAGGAACGTCTCCTGTTGGCCCGCGAAGGAGGCGTCCGGCAGGTCCTCGGCGGTCGCGGAACTCCTGACGGCGACCTCGGGATCGTCGATCTCTAGCCGACTTCCCAGCTCCTCGTAGCGCTCGACGATCGCGGTCTCGAGTTCCGCGGGCATCTCCGCGTCCGAGATCAGGCTGCGAACCCGCTCTCCGCGCCGCTGCAGGTCCGCGACGTCGTCGGCGTCCAGCCCGGCGAGCTCGGACTCGATCGCCTCGCGGATACCGGTCCGTTCGACGTAGAAATCGTACGCGCCAGCCGTCGTCGTAAAGCCCGGTATCACCGGGACATCGAGGTCTGCGAGCTCCCCGAGGTTCGCACTCTTTCCGCCGACGGACCCCGTATCGGCGCTGCTGACGTCCTCCAGCCATCGAACGAACGTGTGTCCTCCCATCGATCTATCGTGCTGACCACGTGGACGATAATAAGTCGGCGGGGGTCACAGAACAGACGGGTGCGGTAGTCACAGACCGTACGGGGCCCGGCGATCATAGACCGTACGGGCCACAGAACGTACTCCCGCATATCGGTGGAGTCTATCGAGGCACGCACAGCATTAACTCGCTGGCGCTGGGAGCACCCCGTGTCATGGCAGGCGATCACTCGCAGCTGGAGGCGGACGTACGGGCACTCGACGGACTGCCCGTGTTCGTCGCGTACAACGCGAACGTGGACGCGATCGTCCGGGTCGACGAGGACCTCGAGTCGTATCTCGAGCGGCCGCCAGACCCCGGCGACCGTCACCCGCCGAGTCCGCTGGCGTCGAAACGAAACCTCGCGACGGCGATCACGCACACGATGGCGGCCGGGCGGGGCGACGAAGTCGCGATGACCGACGAGTTCGCGGCGACGCTCGAGGCGGAGTTGAGCCCGGACAGCCAGCAGATGGGCGGCCAGACGGGGATCATGACCAACCTCGTCTCCTCGCTCGGTGGGGCCCCGATCACGTACACGTACCTGATCTCGGACAGACAGCTCTCGATGTTCGACCACCCCGACGCGGTGACGTATCCGATGGTCGAGGACGGCGAAGTGGAGTTCGTCCCGCTACGCGAGGCGGTCAACGCCGAGCGAACGAAGATCAACTGGGTGTTCGAGTTCAGAGTCGGCGACGAACTCTTCGACGTTCGAGCGATCGAAGACACCCGATTCATCGCGGCCTCGAGACCGCCGGAGTTCGACCTCGTCGCCGGCGACCTCGACGCGCACGTCGATCAGGTCGGCGAGGCCGTCGACGGGGCGTTGCTCGCCGGGTATCACAACCTCACACCCGACCACGTCGAGGAGGACTACGAGCAGGCACATCGGCACGCTCGAGACGTGATTCACCGACTCCGGTCGGGAAGCGAGGACGAACTGAAGATACACATCGAGTACGCCGTAACCCACGACGACGACTTGCGGGAGAGCATCTACGAGTGGATCCTGCCGGAGGCGAACGTCGTCGGCGCGGACACCCACGAACTCACCCTCCTCCACGAGGACGCCGGACTCGGCGTCGTCGACGCGCCACCAAGCGAGGAGACGCCGTTCGAACCCGACGAAATTCTCGACCATTACCGCATGCTGTCCGCGCTGCGTGAGGAACTCGGCGTCGACTGCGTCCGGTTACACGCGATGGAGTACCATCTCGCCGTGATGGACTCGTATCTCCCCCCGGCGGCAGTCGAGCGCGGACTGGAGTTCGCCGCCGTCAACGCCGCGACGAAGGCGGCGCTGGGTCACATCGCGTCAGCAGACGACCTCGAGACGGGGCTCGAGTACGAGCCCTCGGAGAACGGGAAAGAGGCGATCGAACTCCTCGCGGATCAAGTCGGCGAGACGGCCGACGGCGGCGTCCTCTACACCCCGACGGTCGCCGCCTGTCCCAACCGCGTCGTCGACGAACCCGCGGGAACGGTCGGCATCGGCGACATCGTCTCCTCCTCGAGTTTCGTTCTCGAACTCGCGGTCGCAAACGGCGACGAGGAGTCATACGGATCGCTGTGACGAGTTACTCGGCGCTCACACTCATACGGATTGCTGTCACTGTGTACCGGAGCGACCGGGCGCTGTCCCGCGGTCGCGCCGATAATGACTGACAGCAGTCCGTATCAAGCGGCCCACCGGTCGCAGGCACCGGTTGGCACGCCGATCGCGGGCACCGCTCGGCACACCGTCCCGTACGATCGGAGCCGTCTCGGTCCCGGGGCCAGAGCCATCTCGGTTCCGGGGCCAAGGACTTTACCGGCCGGTGTGGCCCAATCGGTTATGGGAACGTATTCCGATGACTCCAGCGGGTCGCTTCGAATCGGTCTGAACGGCTTCGGCCGAATCGGTCGAAACGTCCTTCGTGCATCGCTTTCGGACGAGCGCGTCGACGTGGTCGCCATCAACGACGTGATGGCCGACGACGACATGGCGTACCTGCTCGAGTACGATTCGGTCCACGGCCGACTCGAGGACGTCAAGCGAGAGGGCAACAGTTTGTTCGTCGGCGACCGAGAGATCCGCCTCCTCACCGAACGGGAGCCCTCGACGATTCCGTGGGACGATTTCGGCGTCGACGTCGTCTTCGAGGCGACCGGCCTGTTTCGGACGTACGACGAGGCGTCCGGACACCTCGAGGGCGGTGCCGACAAGGTGATCATCTCGGCGCCGCCGAAAGGCGAGAAGCCGATGCCGATGTTCGTCTACGGCGTCAACCACGAGACCTACGACGGTGCAGACGTCGTCTCGAACGCCTCCTGTACGACTAACTCCGTCGCCCCGGTCGTGAACGTCCTCGACGAGGCGTTCGGTATCGACTCCGGTTTGCTCACGACCGTCCACGCCTACACCGGCAGTCAGAACCTCGTCGACGGGCCGCTCGGGAAGCGCCGCCGCGGCCGGGCCGCCGCCGAGAACATCGTCCCGACCACGACCGGTGCCGCGATCGCAACCACCGAAATCCTCCCACAACTCGAGGGAAAACTCGACGGGATGGCGATGCGCGTTCCAGTCCCAAACGGGTCGATTACCGATCTCACCGTCGCCCTCGAAGCCGACGTCACGAAAGCGGACCTCGAAGACGCCGTCCGCAATGCTGCAGACGGCGACCTCGCCGGCGTCCTCGGCTACACCGACGAGGAGATCGTCTCTCGAGATATCGTCGGACTTCCGTTCGCGTCGTACGTCGATCTCGCGGGGTCGATGGTGCTCGAGGACGGTCTGGTGAAAGTACTCGCCTGGTACGACAACGAGTACGGGTTCTCGGCGCAGATGATCTCGCTCGCGACCCACGTTGCCGCGGAGTCGGGGATCATCGATACCCAACCGTCGACCACGCGCTAACGGACGTCGAATCGGTTGTCACCCGATTCGTGCGGCCACAACGCAATCTCGTCGTAGTCACCCGGCACGACGGGACCGTCGAGAAGCGGATCGTCCGTCGCGTCCATCCACTCGTAGAGTTCTCTCGAGAGCTCTCGTCTAACGTCCTGATACCGCGGTTCGTACACGACGTTGTCGTCTTCTTGCGGTGCATCGCGGAGATCGTAGAGTTCTTCGTACTGTCGCGCCGGAACGCCGTCGCTCTCTCGAACTTCGCGCCCGGATTCGCTGGCGAAGACGTCCGCCGGGAGGTACACTCTGGGGAGATGCCAGAAGTTTCGGATGTACTTGAATCGATCCGTCCGGATCGCACGGACGGGATTGTACATATCGTGCCACGTCATCTCGGCGAAGATGCGATCACGTTTCTCGTAGCTGTCGTCTTCGTCGTCGGTAACGAGCGCGGCAAAGCTTCGTCCGTCGACTGCGTCGGGAACGTCGACGTCGACGAGGTCGAGCACCGTCGGCAACACGTCGACGTTGCTGACGAGTTCGTCGTATCGCTCGCCGCCGTCGATGGCGTCGGGATACCGAAGCGCGAGTACCGCCTCGATTCCCGCATCGTAACAGGCACCTTTCGCTCGAGGGAACGCGATGCCGTGTTCGGTCGTGAAGATCACGAGCGTCTCCTCGTCGATACCGGCCGCGATGAGGGCGTCGATGATCGTCCCGACGCCCTCGTCGATCGCCGATACCATCCCGCGCATTTCCGCGAGATCCTGACGGATGCCCCGCCTGTCCGGCAGATACGGGAGCGGTCGAACCTCGTCGGGATCGTCGGCACCGTAATAGCCCGCGTCGAACCCGTATCGACCGTTTTCTTCTTCGACCCGATGACACTCGAAGAATCCGACCGACGCGAAAAACGGTTCGGCGTACGCCCCCGCCTCGAGAAACGAGGACACGACCGACGCCACGTTTCGAGCCCGGTTGGCCTGGTGGACCGCCGGCGAGACGCCCGGATAGAGGTTCCCTTCGGAGTGGACGTGATCGTACTCGAGTCGATCCGTATCCTGGGTGATGTGTTGGAGTCCGAAAAGGTGGGTCTCGTACCCGGCATCGCGGAGGTACTGGGGCAGGATTCGCTCGTCGTCGTGAAGCTCCCAGTCGCCGTGTGCGAGCCCCATGAGGCCGTTGACGTGGGGGACACACCCGGTCATGAGACTGCCTCGACTCGGCGAACACTGGGGTGCAGTCGTGAAGTGTCGTTCGAACAGCGCCCCATCGGCTGCGAGCGCATCGATCGACGGCGTTTCGATATCCATCCCGTAACAACCGAGGTACCGCCCGAGATCGTGGCAGTGGATCAGGAGAACGTTCGGTCGTGAATCGACCATGACTCCGGTCTACCACGGCGGGCGGGATAATTATGTTCCGCCTGATACGGATTACTGCCACTGTGTACCGGCGCACCCGCCGCCCAGGTCGCGGGTGCGCCGGCAATGACTGACAGTAAACCGTATGACAGACACTCACGGGCTGCCTGCGGTCTCTCCGGCAAACCGTGACAGCAATCCGTCTCACTCGGGGACGCTCTTTCGCCCCGTCAGCGTGTCCGGATCGAGGCGGAAGTCGTGGAACTCGATCTCGTCGCGTGGCCGGTCGAAGACGTCGACCGTCGGGATTCGAACCGCCCACATACCCTGTACCGCAACCGATTCGGGATGGGCGTCTGCCAGTTCCTCGAGCGTTCCGGTCGCAACGACGCTTCGCCAGCCGTCAGCCGTCTCGTCGTGCGTGACGAACGAAACCTGGTTCTCGATGAGAGCGTCCTTGGCGGTCCCCGGCGGAAACGAAAGCCGGAAGTAAAACGCCTCGTCCGCTGCATAATACCCGTACGATATCGGGAGCGATGCCGGCGGCTCGTCCGGTCCGGTCGCAAACGAGAGCACGCCAGTGCCACCGGTCTCGAGGAAGTCGTCGCGTTCGTCACCGGTCAGGGTCGTCCAGCGAAGCCCCGCCATAGCGTACAGCTACTACCGCGACGACGAAAAACCCCGGGGAGGACACACCTGCAATCAGGGTGTCATAGAACCGTTCGGATACTTGCTCTTGGGTACCTAATAACTGGTATGTGCAGGGGGAGCAGTTACCGAACCAGCTATCGATTTATCTGGAATGTGCCAAAAGTCGGCTGCTGAATATAGAGCATCAATGCAGTACGACGACTTCGTTTGTTTCATACCGAAAGTGGTGAACTATCTGCTCACTACACGTGCGAACTGAGCGCTGAGATTCCTGACAGTTTCATATGGTGTTCGGAGCGTCGTGCAAGATGTAAACTGAATATTTCGAAAGGCAGTTCAGTATATTGTTTGACTTATATGAGGTATGTGGCCAAAGAAGATGGGATTTTCATTCTCGGTAGTATGTTGTGTTATCGACTGGCAAGGCTGAAGAGGTTGGAGGGAAAAGGGATTGTATGTCTTTCAGCCCACCTAATGAGCAGAAATGGGCAGATCAATGGGATCAGTTATTTGACTGTCTTTCGGCCGAACCACGACGGGAGATCATTATTTCGTTGCGGGATGCGCCCCCGGATGAACGGCTTCCACTGCCTGACGCTGCAGAGTCGCCCAACCAATCAATGGAATCCGAAACGTTAGCCATCAAGCTACGACATCACCACCTTCCGAAGCTCGCCGACGCAGGATACGTTCATTGGGAGTCTGAACCGTTCTGTGTCCATCGTGGACCCAATTTTGCCGAAGCGGAATTCATCGTTGAGAAGGTGTTCGAATCGATAGAAGAGATCCCCGATTCCTTGCTCGAAAACTGTCGGGTTCTAGGGGAACTAGCTGCAGATGGCTGAGACTGACCTCGTCGTCAAAGTCGTCGAAGCGATAGCCAACGCGGATGGCGTGGATCAAGAAGAACTCGACCCGCTTTACACATACATCGACCCAGGAATGTTAGAGAATCTATCTGGGCGAGAAAAGGGCGAATGGAGCTTTACGTTCCAATATGCTGATTATCAAGTCACCATGACCCAGGACGAACAGATATTCGTTGACGGAGAACTGTATACCTCGGGGGCACTGTCTAGTTCAGCACCTCTTCGGCTGGTGTTCGGCCATTCAGCGCTTGATTCGGTCGATCGTGGTTGTAGTGGTGTCTGAAGCGTCTCAGCCAGCGGCGTGCGCTGGCTGGACTGCCCCGCCAGAAGGCGTGAAAGCGGTCGATTCGCATTGAGACTGTCTGAAACCACTTTTCGACGTGGTTTCGGTCGCTGTAGTTGAGCTGACCGCTCAATTCGTGGCGAGCGAGGGCAGTCAGATAGCCGCCTGCATCGACGAGAAACTCTGTCTCGGCAAGATCATGTTTCTCGGTGAGACGGTGCAAGAACGCCGCCGCGGGGTCAGTCCCGCGGCGGCTGTATACGTCGATCTCGAGCAGTAGCTTCGATTCTGTGTCGATCGCGGCGTACAACCACTTTTTCTCGCCGTCTACCTTGATTTGTTTCTCATCGACCGCGACCCGCGACGGCGCTGCCGTCGGCGGGTCGCTCTGTGCCGCCGAGAGTTTGTGTGTCCAGTTCCAGATTGCGCCGTGAGAACGGTCAATACCGAGTAATTCGAGCACTGCAACAACCTCCCGAACCGACAGTCCCATCGAATGTAGGCGCACCCCGAACACCCTGACGGGTGTCGGGGTGCGCTCGTTCTCCCAAACCTCATCACAATCCACATCTAAGGTCTCTCTGAGCAGGTTGGCGAGTTGCATAGGCACTTCTCGCCACCACCTGCTCATTCCTCAAACTCTCATCTAGACAGTGCCACCTCGGGCAAAGTGACGCGGTAGAAGATATGCGACCATACTTGATTCAATCACTTTGCTCTGGACCGGAATTCTTGCCAGGTTGAAGTCAGACTCTAAGTCCTGCACAGGTCTCCTACCAGTTAGGGGAAAGATCACAGCACGCATCGTTAGATTCTTCGCCTATACTGAACGTTCGACATTCCGAGGGAATTATTCCTCGAAGCTGGCTCACTGTTCGGCTACGGACTTGGGATTCTCCATCGATGCGTCTCCCTTCTGAGCCGAGACGCTCACTGTGGGCCCGTTCCGGATCTCAACTACGTAATCCAGGTACGTGAACTCAACCTTGACCTGGCTGGTGTTCGAGTCCGCATCCTCTTGAACGAGTGCGTCCAGTGCTTCTGGATTGACGACGCTGAACAGTGGTGGGGATAACTCGCTCGGCGAGACTCCCTCCTTCTGGGCTACCGCCTCGACCACCCGATACGACGGCGTATGGGATACCATCATCTACCGCTAGGCTGCGATGGTGTATATATGTTGGCTCGAAAATGCCGTTTTCGCAAATATCCCTCACAGATGTGCAAAAATCGCAGTTATCTGTTCGGGAAGGCAGTCTCAGTCCGTTGTCCTCGCCGTGTGAGACACCAAGGGTGGGATTCCCGCACTATGGACGAAGATTCATACAGACAGCGGGTCTGTATAACTCATGAGCGAAGTCGCACTCGACGACGTCGATCGCGGTATCCTGTTTTTGCTTCAGGAGGACGCACGGAACATCACGATCGCCGAGATTGCAGAGCAGGTCAACGTCGCTGCCAGTACCGTCCGCAACCGCATCGAAGATCTGGAAAAGACAGGCGTCATCGAGGGGTACTACCCGAAGATCAACTACGAGAAGGCGAACTACCCGCTGCACGTGTTGTTCGTCTGTAGCGCCCCCGCCGACGAGCGCGAAGAGCTGGCCGCCTCCATACTGGATCAGCACGGGGTCGTTGACGTCCGCGAGATGCTCACCAGCAAACGCAACATCTACGTCGAGGTCGTTGCCACGGACACCCGAGACCTGACCCAAATCACCAACGACCTCGCTAAGCGGGGCTTCAGTATCGAGTCCTCCGAAATTATCACCAACCACTACACCCGCCCCTGGGCGGAGTTCGAGTTCGAGAAAGACAAAGAGTAATCAGACCGGCAGACTGTCGAATTACTTGATGAAAGTGCAGAATTAGCGGATTATTGGGCGTGAAATGTGAAAATCCCTTCCCACGAGTTGCGTTTTCCCACAACTCTTTTGCGGATTGGCGCAAACTTCCAGAACGAGTCAGATGGGGCGGCGAGACAAGCCCATCTGTTCCTCGGCAACATATGACCGACCATTCATCACACGATACGACCGTTCAACGGGAGCGTGCCACGCTCGACGAACTTTTCGACGTCCTCAGCAAGCCCCCCCGGCGTCGCATCCTGACGGCGCTTGCCGACACGAATCCGAGCGAGGACGCCGAGTTCGTTCCACGGGACTTCGCCCCCAACGGGCGACGCGAGGACGTCTTGCCGAGGCTACACCACAGTCACCTCCCGAAGCTCGACGAAGCGGACTTTATCGAGTGGAACCCCCACTCGAAGACGATTACGCACGGGCCGAGCTTCGACGAGATCGAGCCACTCGTCGAGTTGATGATCGACCACGAGGACGAGCTTCCGGCAGATTGGCCGTAGATCGGAGCACGGTCGGCACTCACTGAACGAACTGATTGGTTACTGGCAGGAACACCATAACCGATTCAGAGGATGGGGTCAGGACGACGGGTTCGTTTGTTTCTCACTGAAACGGATGTGTCACCCGCTTAGTAGACCTGTGAACTGACCGGTGACCTTCAAAAGAGAAGAACGGTCGGACATAGACCTTGATTATTCAACTGATTCAAGAAATTCGTCCAACGTATCTGTGAGTTCATCAACCTCCTCTCCGTTGATTTCAGCCGAATACCGGACGATGAACACATCCTTCTCATCCGTATGGCGGGCCTTGTCAACTTGCTCAACGCCCTTCCAAATCCCTGTAACTTCAACTTGGCCGTGTTCGGCGTGGTCGTACGTTTCACCCCGATTCACGACCATATCAGAGTCAGAACCCGGCGGCTCGTCAGAATCATCCATAGACCCTATGATAGACACAGACGCTTGTCTCTGTTGGTGGATGCGGTATATTGTTCGCCTGCACTGATCGTTCACCACGTTCGTAGAGCGAACCGAAGCTTGTGAAACATTCGCGCTGTATATTCAGCAGAGACTGAACGTTTTACTCAGATTCTGTCAGAAGATGGCTGCTGAATAGAGAGGATATGCTCAGTAGCGGACTGATCTTAGCCGTCTGTAAGTCCAAGCTGGTCGAAGGACTCCTGTCGGTCGATGTACTCTCGGTGTTCTTTTATTTTACCATCTTCTATTTCAAATTTAGACATTCCTTTCATGTCGACTGTCCGTCCAGTCGCTGGGATTTCGTTGAATTCTCCCTCGTGGGTCATCGCATAGTTCACTTCAACCATTACTATCTCGTCACTAGCAAGAAGATCTATGATTTCCACCTGAACGTCGGGGAAGCCAGTCGTGACCTCGTGCATCCACTCTTCTAACCCCTCGTGTCCCTGTACCTCACCGTCAGGCATGCTTGGATGAGACACGACGACTGACTCCGAGACGAGGTCTGGTATCTTCGCGAAGTCCTGTTCGTTCCACATCTCTCCATAGTCTCTCACGAGTTGTTCGGTGTCTGGTTTTGCTTGTGCCATAGGTAGCCTGTCTCGCTACGTTGACCAAGCACATACCGTCAATTGGTGACGAATTTGTACAGGCTGCACGGGGAGCAACCGGTGAACGATATGCGCGTTGCATTCATTATTCTTTTCGTGATGGTTTGCTTAGATAAATTCAGAGGAGTGACCGATATAGAGCGTGTATCTCGCAGCGGTAGGCGTGCTGTTGGCCCTTATATTCGCGGCTGGAACGCTTCCGATTCGGATGTCAGCTGGCGAGAGAGGGAGTTACGGCCGTCCGTCTCAGTCCTGAGTGGACACCGCAACGTCAGAGTCTACGTCATCGACCGCCTGTTCGGTTCTCCCGTGGCGCGCCCACAGGTACAACAGACTCGGCAGGACAACCACGCTCGCGACAAACGCGGCGATCATCGCTAAGACGACCAACGTCGCGAAGTTCTGGAAGGACGGATCAGGGTGGATCAGCATGCCGACGAAGGCGGCGACCGAGGTCGACATGCTCCCGAGGAGCGCGCCGCCGGTGCCGGTGACTGCCGTCTCGAGGGCCTCGATGTCGGTTCGACCGCGGGCGCGCTCGTGTGCAAACCGGTCGCTGAGGTGGATTGAGTAGTCGATGCCGATGCCGATCACCAGGCTAACCAGCAGCGCCGTCAGGAAGTTCAGCGGGACGTCCAGCAGATACATCCCGCCAACGACGTACCCGAGGACGAGTGCGACGGGCATGGCCGTCAGCGCGCCGAGCGTGACGCTCCCATGTGCCCGCCGGTAGACGGCGACCAGCGTCAGGAACACCGCGCCCACGGCGAGGATCATCACGCGGACGATGCCGTCGGTGATCCGCTCGATCGCCGCATGCTCGGTGGTTGCCTCGCTGACAACGGTCGCCTCCAGGTCCCCGCCCTCGGCCTCGATCGCCTCACCGACCGCGAACAGGTTCGCGGCCCGGTCGCCGTCGATCGCCGGACCGTCGGCAGCCTGGGGCGGCCCGATCGCCCGCAACGACTGGTACTCGCCATCTTCGCGCTCGATCACCGCACTCGCCCGATCCGGGGCGACCTCGTAGAGGTGGTCGTACACCGCCTCGAGATCGCTGTCGGGGACACCGTCTCCGGTCGTGTCGGCGGCTTCGACCGTATCCGCGAACTCGTCGTTCTCGGCGGCGACCTCGTGGGTCACGGTCGTCGGCGTCTCGATGGTGTCGACGCGCCCCTCGGCGAAGGCGCCGCGATCGACGCCCTCGTCGACACCCTTCTCCAGAGCGTACAGCGCGTCGTCGTCGGTCACCGATTTCTCGACGAGGATCTGGACGCGGTCGCCCTCGTCGGCGGCGGCACTCCGGAACTGGTCGCCGACGTACTCCTGATTCGCCATCGCCTCGTTTTCCTCCCACCCCACCGGGCCGGGAAGCTCCTGCTTCCACTCGGCGACGTCGGGGTTTTCGGCGCCCATGGTCTCCTCGTCGAGGGCCGTCCAGGCAGCCGCACCGCCCGCCGCGACGAGGAGCGCGACGACGATTACGACGGGGGCCACTCGATGGGCCAGCGTCACCGTACTCGAGAGAGCCGGACCCACGTAGGACCCGGCGCCCAGCGGCCGCTTGCGGCGGTCCAGGCCGAGCCGCTCGAGAGCGTCGTCGATCGTGACCTTCAGCGCGGGCACTAGGGTGACGAAGATCACGAACGCGGAGACGACCCCGAGCGTGATCGCGATCCCGAGATTCCGCAGGGTGTCGACGGGATTGACGACGTTCGCCAGGAAGCCGATTCCGGCGGTGATCGTCACGAGTCCGAACGCGACCGTGACCGAGCGCAGTCCGCGCGCCATCGGGGGTCGAATCGCTTCGTCCGGTCCCCGCTCCTCGCGATACCGCGTAAAGACGTGGAACCCGTAGTCGATCGACAGTCCCGCGATCAGGACCGGGCCGATCACGACCGCGGGCCCGACCTCGACGCCGAGCCAGCCCAGGATGCCGAACATCCAGAGGATCGAGACGAGCACGCCCGCGAGCCCGACGACCACGTCGACGACGTCGCGGTAGGCGAAGGCAGCGACTGCGAGGATCAACACGAGAACGACCGGGAGGACCAGGAAAACCGTGTTCTCCATGCTGGTCTCGGACATCTCGTCCATCGCCGGTTCGCCGAGCGTGAAGAACTCGGAGTCCTCGCGGTCGGCGGCCGCGTCGGCCAGCGCGTACTGCGCGTCGGCGGGCGCCCCGCCGTCCTCGGTGGACGCGAACGCGAACACGACCTGCGTGCTCTCGGCCTCGGCGGTGCCCGGTTCGTAGTTGTTGGGCACCAGCACCTGGGCGCGGGGATCCTCGGCGAGCGTCGTCTCGACGAGGGCCGCGACCTCGTCCTCGTCGGCCGCCTCCAGGGCCGCGATCTGCTCGTCGATGCTGGCGTCGGGATCGTCGGCGGCCTGCGTCCCGACCAGTGAGGCGACGCTCAGGGTCTCGTCGTCGGTCCGAGCGTCCGCGACATCGTCGTCCTTGGCGACCGTCTGCTTGTACTCCAGCGTCGCGATCAACGCGTCCGCCGAAAGGGCGTTTCCACCTTCGCCTCGCACGTAGACGGGGAAACGTGCAGTCGGTTCCTCATCGTTCGCGTCGATGTCGTAGTTCGCCTGAATGTACTGTTCCGCTTCATCGACGTCGGTCTCGACGGCGCCGGCGAAGCCGCCGTCGCCGCCCATCTCGGCGTTCGTGATCCCGACGACCAGGCCCGCCGTGAGTACGAGGGCGAGGAGGACGACCAGATAGTTGTGCGTCGTTACGACGTCGGCAGTTCGATCGAGTAACGTTCGTAGCATGGTGTTAGCGTTCGCTGTCGGTCGTTCGCTGTCGATACGGCTCGTCGAGCGCTGCGACGGCGAGATCGTGGATCGCAGCGCCCGCGTGGGCAACCTCCAGTACGATCGTCGCCTTCCCGTCGGCGTCGGAGACGCGAACGATCAGCTCGTCGGACCGTTCGGTCGCCGACTCGACGCCGGGGATCGCCTCGAGGTCCATCGAGGGGACGCGATCGACCCGCAGCCGGACGGTCGCCTCGTCGTCGACCGTTCGTCCGTCGACCCGCTGGACGTCGATGAGTTCGCCGGCCTCCAGCACCCCGACACGGTCGGCGATTCGCTCCAGTACCGCCGGACGCCGCGACGCGACGACGACCGGCCGGCCACCGTATTGCTTCGTCAGGTCGTTCATCTCGAGTGCGCTCATCGCGTATCCGAACGTCACCCGGACTTCCTCTTAAGTATTATCGAAGAAATGACATATATCGCATCCAATTCAAAAGGAGCGTTGAGTAGATCCGGCGGTATTCTGAGCGAGTGACTCGGCCAATCTGCTCTTGGGCCGAAATCACTCAACAGCTATTGAGTAGGAAATTCGAAAAGATCAGTGATCGCCGACCGAGTCGCGTCGCACGCGCTCGGCACGCTCGACCGAGAGGTCGTCGTCGACGAGCAGTCGGAGGACGTTCTCGCCGACGCGATACGTCACTTCGTACGCGTCTGACGCGAGGCGTTCGGTGGACCACCGCTCGTCCATGACGCGCGGCACCATCTCGAACGTGCTCAGCGACGTGGTGTCGACACCATGATCCCAGTGGAAGGCGATCGAAGCGGGATAGGTGGCGAGCCATACCGACAGCGGGCCGTTGAATCTGGTCCAGCAGCTCTGGCAGCGTGCGATCGCGACGAACCGGAGCGGCTCGGGTGCAACGTCCTCGACGTCCCTGACCTCGATATCGTTGCTCCCCCCGCAGATCGCACAGACCCCGTCGCGGAACTGCTGAAAGTAGCTTGCAGTCCGCGTCTTCACGCTCTCGAGCACGGCGTCGTCCCCTCGATCCGTTACCTGCGCCGGGGTCACGGGGATGTTCCCGAAGCACCCTCCACACTCCTCACACCGGTGGAGCAACATCCTGTCCTCGACGTCCGTCACGAGCGCCTCGGCGTCACAGTGCAGGCAGCCCCCATCGGTCTCGAATGGCTCGAACTCGATGTCGCCTGCGTAAGCACCCGCGAGATACTGCCTGACGATCGCCTCGCCGGCGTAGGTAAACTTCCAGCCATCGTCGGTGTGCCGGAGGTACGTCCCGTCGAGTTCCTCGAGGTGATAGGAGAGTCGCGACGTCGAGTCGACCTCGACTCGATCGTACAGCGCCGAAAAGGACAGCTCCGGCATCGACCCGCCCGGTGAGAGCCCCTGCTCGTCCAGGGCCTCCGCGAACGCCCGCAGAATCGCGATCCGTGTGGGATCGGACAGCGTGCCGAAGGCCTCGGCCGCTGCCTCCTCGTCGGGCATATCGACCACGTTCGTGAACCACCAGTATTATGCTTCGGGTAGTACACCCGGAACCCACTGGTCGTTCTTCTGAACCGTCCTAACCGAGCCGATGGTCGCAATCGCCGATCGTCGTGTCGTACGGACGCCGTTCGAGTTCTGGCTTGGTGCCATCACGTCGGTCTTGCTCGAGCGGGTACAAGTATTGTTATAATATTCACATATCTGCTCCAGTACCAGTCTATCGCCGGAATGACCCGTACGTCCGGTAACGTAGGCCTATATACTTCATCTCATCCGCAGCGGTCGGCACCCGTGGAAGGAAAACTACCGGGAGTATAGTTCGGGTGGGTGTGTGCAATCTCTTTCATCCACACTGACCGTTCAGTCTCCCGCGTCGATTGGCCCCCAGTCCGTACGACATTCGCGCTGTATATCCAGCACGATATTCTGAATATCTCTCAGTCCTGATTAGACGAGTCAGCGTTCTACAAGCAGATATAGTGGACGAACATTCCAGGATTCCTGTACCGATGTACCGGCACACCCGCCGCCCGGATCGCGGGTGCGCCGGAACTGACGGACAGTAAACCAATCATACACCGACCGCCGATCCGTCTGGCGATCAGGTGTGGGATGACGTGCAGTGGTTACTATCGTGCGGTGTCGATTGACGCCACCTGGACGCCGATCGACGCCGTCTTTAAGAGCGGCGCGTCTCGTAAACTGCGTATGGACTGTGGTCTCACCGTCGGCGACTCGCTCGATCGCATGGCGCAGACGATCGACGGGTTCGATCTGGCCGAACTGTCGCTGGGCGAAGGCGTCGACACCGCCGAAATCGACGCCGACAGACTCGAGACGATACTCGACGACGCCGGTGCCGACCTCTGCGTCCATCTCCCGTTCAAGCAGGTCGTCGTGACGCCGGTGCCGGAAATCAACGAGGCGATTCTCGACTACCAGACCCGCCTGCTCGAGTGGGCCGGTTCGGTCGGCGCGAGGAAAGCCGTCCTCCACGGGACGGCCCGGAATCCACACGATACGGATCTTCGACCGCTGTTCGCTGAGCAACTCGAGGCGATCGCGACGGCTGGCGAGGAGTTCGGCGTCGAACTCGTCGTCGAGAACGTCGGTCACCAGAAACAGGGGCTCCCGCTTTCGGTCCTCGGAGATCTCGCCCGCGAGACCGGGACCGCCGTCTGTTTCGACGTCGGGCACGCGTATATGGAAGACGGCGACGACGGCGTCGATCGGTTTTGCTCGCGCTACGGCGACCTCGTCTCACACGTCCACGTCCACGACGCGCGAAGCCGGGGCGATACGCACATCCCGATCGGAGCCGGCGAGATCGACTACGACGTCGTCAGGAAACACCTCGCGGGGTTCGACGGAACCGTCGCGATCGAGGTGTTCACCGACGACCTCACGCTCCTCCGTGACACCGCGGATCGGGCACGTGCCTGTCTCGAGGGAGAGCCGAGCTAACGGCCGACGGCTTTGCGGTCGACAGCCCGTGATACGGATTACTGTACCTGTGTACCGGCGCACCCGTCGCCCGGGTTTCGGGTTCGCCGGTAATGATTTACAGTAAACCGTATGATAGAAACACGTGCCGAGTCGAGAGAGCGGTGTGCGAATTATGACCCTCGGTCGCGTGTGATACGGTAGGGATGACAGTCGACGAACTCACCGATTACGGCCTGGAACGGATGGACGACGACGATATCGAACGATTTCTCGCGACCAAAAGCCTCGGCGTCCTCGGGCTACCGACCGATGGGACCCCCTATCTGCTCCCGATGTCGTACGGGTTCGACGGGGACTCGCGACTGTACTTCGTGTTCGTCGTCGGCCCCGAGAGTCGAAAGGTCGATCTCACCGAACGGGCGGAGACCGTCAGCTTCCTCGTGTACAGTGCGGAGACGATGTTTCATTGGCGAAGCGTTCTCCTGACAGGGGCCCCTCGCCGTCTGTCCGAAGACGAGCAATCGGCGGTGACGGACGACGAGATGCCGACGTGGCGACCGGAGTTACTCGAGACGGCGAGCGAAACGGAACACGTTCGGATCTACGAGTTGACGGTCGACGAGTGGACGGGACTCCGACACGCGATCGAACCGCCGACGTACGCCCAGCGGTCCGCTCGAGCGCCATCGGAGTGAGTACACCACCCCGTCGCAGTCACGACAGCCATCCGGATTGTGGCGAACGAACGCCTCGAGGCGGGCGTGTCCGCGACGTCCGTCCCGCCTTCCACCGCCCTCGGAGGCGGTCCGGGTCCGGTCCACCCACCGGATAGGATTTTACGACTGCATGGGGTAGGAGTCGACGATGACTCACAACGTACTCGTTCCAGTCGACGGGTCGCCGCTGTCGATCCAGGCGCTCGAGTTCGCCCTCGAAGAGTACGACGACGCGTCGATCGTCGCACTCCACGTCCTCGATCCGTCCGATCCGGGCTACAGTTCGACAACCGAGGTCGACGTGAGGACCGAACCGGCATACGGCTCGGAGGAGTGGTACGAGCGGGCGGGCGAGGAAGAAGAACGGATCTTCGACGAGGCCCGCGAGGCGGCGGCCGAATACGACGTGGAGATCACGACGGACGGCGTCGTCGGCGAACCGGCGCGCGAAATCGTCGACTACGCCGAGGAACGAGACGTCGATCACGTCGTCATGGGGAGTCACGGTCGGACGGGAATAACGAGAGTACTTCTCGGAAGCGTCGCCGAGATGGTCGTCCGCCGGTCGCCCGTCCCCGTCACCGTCGTCCGCCACGAAGGTGACCAGTGACCGGCAGTGGATGGGGGGATCACCAGCGCAGCAGTTCGGTCGAAGGGGAAAGCCGCAGCGATCGAAGCCGGAACGGCGACGACGACTGTCTCCGGGGGAGCGATCGTCAGCGAACGACTGTCACCGGTACGTCCGCGCGCTTGACCACGAGTTCGGCCGTGCTCCCCATTCGAAGCCCGGGAGCACCGCTTTTGCCTCGACTCCCCATCACGATCTGGTCGGCGTCAGTCTCCTCGACGGCGGCAACGATCGTCTGGGCCGGCGAGCCGACACCCGTCTCGGTCTCGATCGTCACCTCGTCGACCTCGAGGGATGCTCGCGCGTCCTCGAAGAGCGCCGTCGTGCTCGATCGCTGGTCTTCGAGCCACTCGTCGGTCAACGGCGGTAACTGCTCTTCCCCGGGAGTCACCTCGAACGGATCGATCGCGTGAAAGAGGACGATTCGGGCGTCAGGAAAGGTTTCGATGGCGTACCGGAGCGCGGTCTGTGCGGAGGACGAACCGTCGTGCGGGACGAGAATCGATCGTGGCATCAGGTTCTGTGTTCGTGGCGGGTACTCCTAAAGCCACCTCCGAACGGACGGCGCATCTAGCCGACGCGTCGAGACGGCCGCGATGTCTGATTGTCAATCGGTCGCCCGCCAGTCCTGCTGTCGACCGGTAACGACTCAGAACGGACCGTCTGAATCGGGAGGGTGTGATTAGGCCTCGTCGACGTCGACGTCGTCGTTTGGCCCGGGAACGACGACGACCGGAACCGAAGCCGTCCGGACGACCCGGTCGGCCGTACTCCCCAGCAGTCGTCCCACACCCGTCTGCCCCGTCCGCCCGAGGACGATGAGATCGATATCGTGATCCTCGGCGTACCTATCGATCTCTCGAGACGGTCGACCCCGTCGGATGGCTCCGCTCACGTCGACGTCGTGGTCCTCGTAGGCCGACGCGATATCCTCGACGAGTCGTCGCTTGAGCTCCTCGAGTTCGGAAACGAGCGTGCTGTCGAACCGAAACGGAGCGTCGGTCGTATCGGCGACGGCGAGAACGTGGACGGTCGGTGCGTCGACACCCTCGGGAACGCCTTCGGCGATCGCCAGAGCCCGGACAAGCGCTTCCTCGGCAGCGGGACTCCCATCGGTCGGAACGAGGATCGAACGGATTGAATCGTCAGTGGGGGGAGGTGAAGCCATTCGAAACCGTACGCCGAACTTCCACCTGCAGTCGGTTAGCAGTTTGTATCCGCCACCACTCTGACCGGCAGTCCGACGACCGCTCGACCTGCTCCGTACGGTCCGAATAACGGGCGATACGATCGTCATGCTGCCGATTTCGAACAGTGCGGTTCGAACCACACACGACGTCGGGGAGTGAACGCGGCGAACGACGGACACGCCACAGTCGATGGGGTTCGCGGAATTCTCTCGGTTCCGGAGGGGGTGGGTGGGTGTCGCCTCCGGAACCGATCGGTCAGGGACGGAACCCGTTGCTGGGGGTATTAAGGAACGGATCGTCGTACGAGTCGCCACATGACCGCGCAGAGCGCTGGCATCGCCAGCACGGAGGTCGGTGGACGTCTCGGTTTCCGGCTGAGAGCGTCGGCAGAGCGGAGGACGGACGAGCGTCCGCAAGACGGCAAACTGAAAGGGCGGTCAGTTCGGGACGGTTCCGTCCGACGAAGCTGAGCGACGGCCAACCGATCGAGATCGAGATCACATCCGTGTCACAGTCAGAACGAGACCAGGAGCCGGCGCGAAGCGACCGACCCGAATCCGCGACGGAAAGCGAATGGCACTCACAGCCACTCGAGGCCGTCTACGCGACACTCGAGACATCTGAGGAGGGGCTGGACCCGTCCGAAGCGCGCACCCGCCTCGAGCGGGAAGGGGCGAACGAGATCGAAGCGGGAGAAGGGATTACGCCGCTACAGATCCTCCTCGAGCAGTACAAAACCGCGCTGATCTGGGTGCTCATCGTCGCGGCTGCCGTGATGGCAGCGGTCGGTCACACGATCGACGCGGCGGTCATCGCCGGCGTGGTGATTTTCATCACCGTCTTCGGCTTTCTGCAGGACTACCGCGCCGAACAGAGCATCCAGGCGCTCAAGGAGATGTCGACGACGTACGCGCTCGTTCGCCGCGGTGGCGAAAAGACCGAGATCGACGCCAGAAAGGTCGTTCCGGGGGACGTAATCTTCGTCGAGTCGGGCGATATCGTCCCCGCCGACGCTCGCTTGATCGAAGAATCGAATCTGCGCGTCGACGAGGCGGCGCTGACCGGCGAGAGCGTCGGCGTTTCGAAGGAAGTCGGAGAGGTAGACGAGGAGACGTCGCTGGCCGAACGCGAGAACAGCCTCTACAAGGACACCGTCGTCGAACGCGGCTCCGGAACGGCGGTCGTCGTCGAGACGGGTCCCGAAACGGAGATCGGCCAGATCGCGACGGCGCTCGAAGGAGCCGAAGAGCGCGATACCCCGTTTCAGGCGGAGATGGATCGCCTCGGGAAACTCATCGCGCTGGGCGTGATCGGCGTCGTCTCGATCATCGCGATCACCGAACTGGTGATCGGCGATACGCCGGCGTTGCAGGTCTTTCTGACGGCGGTCGGCATCGCCGTCTCGGCGGTTCCGGAGGGGCTCCCGGCGGTCGTCACGCTCTCGCTCGCGCTCGGGGCACGTCGGATGGCCGAGAAGAACGCACTCGTACGGAGACTGCCGATCGTCGAAGCCCTGGGATCGGTCGACGTCGTCTGTACGGACAAAACGGGGACGCTCACCGAAGAGGAAATGACGGTTCAGCGGATCGTCGCCAACCGCGAAACGTACGACGTGACCGGCACCGGGTTCGACGTCGACGGCGAGTTTCGCCGTAACGGCGAACCCGTCGACGTCGACCGGGTCGCCGAGGTTTTGCGCTGCGGGATGCTCTGTAACAACGTCGACCTCGGTACCCGCGAGCGTGACGGCGACACCGAACCGACGGAAGAAGGATCCGAAGAGCGGGAGCGAACCTACCTCGGAGATCCCACCGAGATCGCGCTGTTCGTCGCTGCACAGAAAGCCGGGTTCGATCACCGCGAACTCGCCGACGAGTACCCCCGTCTCGGGGAGGTCGAGTTCACCTCGGCGCGCAAGCGGATGACGACCGTCCACGAGACGCCTGGCGGAGAGCCGACCGCCTACATGAAAGGCGCACCCGAGACCGTCCTCGAGCGGTGCGACCGAGAACTCGTCGACGGTGAAATCGTCGAACTGACGGACGACCGACGGCGAGCGATCGAGGGACGAACCGAGGAGTTCGGTGAGGACGCCCTCCGCGTGATGGGGTTTGCCTACCGGCCAGACGTCCCCGACGCACAGACGCGAGAACCCGACGAAGACGTAGAACGGGAGATGGTCTTTCTCGGATTACAGGGAATGCTCGACCCGCCTCGTCCCGAGGTTCCGAACGCGCTCGCGGGCTGTCTCGACGCCGGAATCAACGTCGTGATGATCACCGGTGATAACGCCGTCACCGCACGAGCCGTCGGCGAGGACGTCGGGCTCCGGTCGACGACGGTGATCACGGGGCCCGAACTCGAGGGAATGAGCGACGACGAGCTACGGGACGTCGTCGACGACGTCGACATCTTCGCGCGCACCTCGCCGGATCACAAGACGCGAATCCTTCAGACGCTTCAGGGCAAGGGGCACACGGTGGCGATGACCGGCGACGGGGTCAACGACGCGCCGGCCGTGAAAAACGCCGACGTCGGCGTCGCGATGGGGATCCGCGGGACGGACGTCACCGAGCAGGCCTCCGACATCGTCCTGCTCGACGACAACTTCGCGACGATCCGAGATGCGGTCGAAGGGGGACGTCGGATCTTCGACAACGTCCGCAAGTTCGTCAACTATCTGCTGTCTGGTAACGGGGGCGAAGTGACGATGATCTTCACCGGGACGCTCGCCGGCCTCGGACTCGTTATCACGCCGATTCAGGTCCTCTGGATCAACGTCGTCACCGACGGCATCCCCGCGCTCACGATGGGCGTCGACCCCGCGGCCGAAGACGTCATGGATCGCGATCCCCGGCCACCGGAGGAAGGCGTCATCACCGAGCGGATCGTCACGTCGATCGTCGGCATCGCGATCTTCATGACGATCTGTCTGCTCCCGCTTTTCACTCTCAACTACTTCGGCGAACTGATCCCGGGCTACGACGTGACCGGTGCGCTGCTCGGCTGGAGCCCTGGCTACGAGGTGGGACGCGACCTCGCTCAAACGATGGTGTTCACCGGGTTCGTCGTCTTCGAAATCGTCCGCATTCAGGCGATCCGGTACCGGTACGGGCTCGGATTGTTCTCGAACCGGTGGCTCGTGCTGGCGGTCGCCGTCGCAGTCACGCTCCAGCTACTCGTTCTCTACACGTCGACCGGTCAACTCCTGTTCGACGTCGAACCGCTCCAGTTCGTCCACTGGCTGCAGATCGGACTCGCCGCGGTCGCCTTCGCGCTTCTCATGGCGATCTTCGTGAAGGTTCAGGATCGGTACTTCGAGCGGTACTGATACGGATCGCTGTTGGTCAATACCGGCACAACTGCAAGAGGGCTCACGATTGCGGCGGCAAATCAGTGCGGGAGACTGTATCAGTCGGCGGCCGCTCTCCCGTAGACGTCGTCGGTCCGCAGTTCGTACCACTCGAACTCGAGTTCTGCCAGTAGTTGCTGAAAGATATCACGCGAGGTGATCGACGACCGGCCGCAAGGGCCCGATCGTCCAGATCGGTGGAACGCGGGGCCACCGTCGGTAGCCGCCTCGATCTGCCCGATCCCCAGACATCGGTGTTGCTCGCGGTCGGGAATGGCGGGGGACTCGACGTCCTCACGCTGTCGGTTCCGCAGGTCTACAGCGTCGGCTACCCGGTTATCCAGGACCCCCTCGTCCGCGCGTTCGCCCTCGAGGGCGTTCTGGCGTTCGGGGTCGCGAAGATCGTCGCGACTCCCCACGATCGGGGTCCTCAAGCGGGGGTAGAGATCGACTCGAGGCGGTTGTTCGGAGCGGATTACAGATCCGGTGGATACTCACCGGTCTGCCGGTACTCGGAGACGACTGCCACGAACGCGATCACGTGGAGCGCGACGACGATGACGATCATCGCGAGGTAAAGCAGGTGGAGCGGATCGTCCGAGGGAAACCCTATCTCCTCGTACGGACGGAGATACGCCCGGTCGTAGCCGTGAACGGCCACGAGCCAGAAGATGACGTACGTGCCGTGGCTCTGGTGCCACTTCCAGGCTTTCGGGCCGAGATAGTCGTAGGCCTTGTTGTTAGACGTAAACGCCAGGACGATCGCGATGAGGACGGCAACCATGGCACCGAACGCCCACGGACTCATGTCGACGAGGTAACCGACGACGTCCCAGTCGCGGGCCCAGAAGACGAACAGGACGTGGACAACGGACCAGATAGCGAACCAGATCCCCAGCTCCGACCGCCAGTTCACGGGGAAGTTCCCGGAAAATCGACGCCTGATCTCCGGCCGAACGCGCACAAGCGGGCCGATAACCATCACGAAGAACAGGATGAAGAAGGGAACGGCAGCGACGACTCGCTGTCCGCCGTATCCGACACCCCACAACAGGACCGCCACGACGATGCTCCCGATCGCCACGCCCAGGTGATGGGTAGGTTCGTTGTTCGTGTCTGCCGTCATGGTATCGTCGCATCACGCAATTGTGACCACACGAACACCGATCTGTCAGATAAAGGTATCCCCAGTACGAGACCCTAGACGACACGATCCCGAAGCTCGTCGAGGTGTTTCGCGCCGTAGACCAGTTTGATCGAGTCGCTCGCCGGCGTGGCTACGCAGGTCAACCGGAACCCCTTCTGTTCTACCTCCTCCTCGGAAAGGCTTCGCTGGACGTCCATCTCGAGTTCGCCCTCGAGCAGGACGGCAGTACAGTTCACGCAGCCACCGGCCCGGCAGTGAAACGGCCAGCGGTGGCCGGCCGCCTCGGCTGCGTCGAGGACGTACTCGTCGCCGGCCACATCGAACGTACCGTGTGCCTCCTCGTCGAGCTCGGCTTCCGCAGCCCGCTCGAGGAGGTCGTCGTCCTCGAACGACCACCCTCGTTCGTCGACGACCCGGTAGTCGAGGTATTCGACGGTCACGCCTTCGGTTCGGGGAGCGCTGATGCCGATTACCGGAACGCCGGCGAAGCGGACGACGCGCTCGGTCGTGCTCCCGAGGAGGTATCGGCGTAGTCCGGTCTCGCCGTGGGTTCCCATCACGATACAGTCGGCGTCGTGCATCGCCGCAGTCGCGAGAATTCGCTGATCGACGCGACCGCTCGGGACCGAGACTTCGACGGCGTCCAAACGCGACTCGCGGACGCGCTCGAGCGCGTCGTCGACAGGTTCGAGTCCGACGTCGTCGGTGTCGTCACCGTCTGCAGTCGTATCCGCCACGTCGAACGTCATCGTCTCACCGACGGTCTTCTCGTCGCTGACGTGGACGACGTGGAGGCGCGCTCCGGTCTCGGCTGCGAGATCGATGGCGTGGTCGAGTGCCGCCTCCGCACTTCGACTCCCGTCGGTGGGGACCAAGATGCGCTCGAACTTACTCTCGAGCCTCGACTCCTCGTGGACGGTCGCGACCGGGATCGACGACTGTCGGAGCGTCTGTTCGGCGACGCTGCCGAGGAGGAATCGGCCGAGGCCACTGCGACCGGTCGTCCCCATCACGATCAGGTCAGCGTCGCGTTCGTCAGCCGACGCGAGGATTTCTTCGTGCACGTCATCGTCACCATCGCGGCGTTCGGTCGTCACCTCGAGATCACGGTCTCTCGCTCGGTCGGCCAGTACCTCGACCGCCCGGTGGCTCTCGTCTTCGTCGTCGCCGAGGACTCCGCGCTCGAGAACCGAGATGACGTGTAGCGACGCGCCGAATCGGTCAGCGAGTCGGGTTGCGTACGCTCCAGCGTCTTCCGATACCGAACTTCCGTCGGTCGGTACGAGAATCGTGTCGTACATCGGGGGGCCCTACCACGTTCGGGTAAAAGTAGCTGTAGTCCCCCAAGGCGGCCCTGAGCCCGCTCGAGTGGAGCCGTCGACCCCCAGTTCGGTGTCTCCGATCGGAAGCACCGCGACCCGATAGTAGTCGTTTTCGTCATTACACTCCCGCTCGCGAATTAGCGGCCAGCGCTGGCGATTCTGGCCGCTTGCGTACGAGCGGGGAGAACCGTTTCAACGATTACTATAGTGGAATCTTCGGTCGCTGACGTAGTAACAGCTACAACGATTGACACGCTGATCGCAATGTCGTCCTGCGATCGGGTGTGCAGTGACGTTCAGTAGCTACTATCGAGTATCGGCGATACGTCCAGACAACAGCGACCTCACGGCGGAGATGAACTGGAACAGTGGACGGTGGACCGTTTCCGGGTCAAACGCGGAGGAGACGGCCGGCCCTGTCTCGAGCCTGCTCTGTCAAAGGGGTTCAAAACTGGGACGTGGTTGGTCAGACCTCACAGGATAACCGCAGCCCGCTTTTGACGCACTCGATCTGTACTGGATCGTCGTACGTGATGGAGATACAGTCCATCGACTTCACGTACCGTGTCGCCATCGAAGATTGGTCTTCGTCTACTGGTGTTAGCATTCCGGCGTTCGTCAGCTTGTCCAGCTTTCGATACGCTGTGCTCGTGGGAATATCACACTCTGTCGCGATCTCTTTCGCCGTTTTCGGCTCTGTACACGCCAGGAACATCGCTCTGGCCTCGTCGTCCGAGACCGTCTCTACGATCGCCGGCGGGTCGCACCCGGTCGGCCGATCCTGGGCTTTCAGATTACATGGGAGTGGTCCGGGTGTCATACGTGATACCACGCGGACCAACCAGTTACAAGCCTCTGACGACTCCTGTCGCGTGGGAATAAGTGGGAGAATATATGGTGTCCGACCGACGTGATCGAGACGAACACTGACGACCCGGTTTCAGGGACCGGTGTGCTCTTCTGGCCGTGAGATAACGCCTCGAGCGACGCGTCGATCGTCTTATGTTTCATGGGAACATAGCACACTCTATGGGCTATCTGAACCTCAACTGGCAGTGCCGGCTATACGGCCACGACTGGCACCATCCCCAGATTCACGAAGTCGTCGTCACGGCCGACGACGGTCCCGTCTATCCGCTTCGGTGCATCCACTGTGCTGACGTCCAGCTACTCGATCGGGAGGGCAACGGCTGGCGTCTCGACGACGAGAACGGGCCATCGGTTCACGAGGATACGCTCGAGAGCGATCGCGAACTCGAGTCCGACTCCCGACGGCGCTGAACCGCCCACATCGAGCGTGTCTACACCGGGAATCGAGAGTGGAGGGAGACGCACGTCGACTACGAACCGATCACGACCGAATCCTACGGACTGGGAACGTGCGGGTGGTTTCTCCCGACCGGAGCCGTATCTCGTTACGAGGGGAGTACGAATGGTCGAACATTACGACAAGGTCTTGGCGGGCATCGCAGGGAGCCTCCTGGGCGGAGTACTCCTGGGACTCCTGACGTCCGTGAGCTTCAGCGCCGGGCTCTTCGCCGGGACGCTCGTGGCGACCCTGTTCGTCTACGACGCCATGTTCCGAAATCCGCCCCTGCCGCCGTCGGATCCGCGGGTCGCAGCGTCGGCGATCGTCTGGCACGCCATACTGTTCGGGGTAGCCGTCGCGACCTACCTCACATAGTCGGCGACGACGCGAGCGAACGGCGCGGATAGCGGATGGTATCCGCGTGTAACGGTTCGCGGGATAGTGGCCGCGTGTAACGGTTCGCGGGATAGTGGCCGCGTGTAACGGTTCGCGGGGTGGTTTTCCGTTGGATGGACGACAGTCTCGAGTCCCCTACGGTCGGACCGTGATACGGCTGATCGGCCAGTCGACAGCCACGTCGTTCGAAGGGCTCACTTGGTGCCCGCAAGGGCAGCTCTGTGCTCGAACGGTGACGGAACCTGCTTACTTTTCGTTCTCGTAGTAGCCGATCGACAGACTCGAGACACCCGTCTCGGGCGGTTCGACGGCGAGTGTTCGAAAAAAGAATCCAACCCGTCGCCGACGTTCGAGTGGCGGGTTCGAACGTTTCAGGACGTCGAACAGTCGTGCCCACGGTGTATTGGCTTTACTTTCTGCTTCAGTGTGGAAACGGCTATGAGAAGTGATCGGCGACCGTCTCGACGAACGTTGCTGCGGATCGGCGCAGCGGCGAGTCTCGCGATGCTCGCGGGGTGTCCGGACGACGAGGACGAACCCGCTGACGACGACGTGGACGATGAAGTAAACGACGAGGACGACGACGTGGACGAGGAGTGGGAAGATATCGGCGAATTCGTCTTCGAGGGACGAATCGAGGCCTGGACTGGCGTCGAACCCGCGATCATCGAGGGTGAAGACAATCCGACGCTCACGCTGATCGAGGGCCAGGAGTACGACTTCACGTGGATCAACGCCGACGGCGTGGTGCACAACCTCGAGATCCGCGACGGCGACGACGAGATCATCGACGACTACCAGAGCGAAGACCTCGGCGACGAAGGCGAAGAGACCACCCTCGAGGGCGTCGTCGCGTCCGAGGAGATGGACGTCTACATCTGTACGTACCACGAGACGACGCAGGTCGGCGATATAACGGTCGAGACGGGCTGATCGGTGGTGTTCGTGGGAGGCGGACTCAGGAGTGACTGTCGTGATCCCAGCGGGCGAGCGTCGATGGTATCACGCCACTGCGTCAGCGAACCAGTCGGCCGCCACGTCGGCGACCTCCTCGAGTTCCCCCTCGCTCTCGAAGAGGTGGCCCGCTCCCTCGACGACGTGGAGGTCGTTCTCGCAGGTGAGGTGCGCTCGTGCGTCGCGGTTGCGTTCGAGTACCTGTGTGTCTGCACTACCGACGACGAACAGCGTCGGCGCTCGAACCGCCTCGAGGGCTTCTGAGGCCATATCCACCCGCCCGCCGCGGGAGACCACGGCGTCGACGTCGTTCCCGAATCGTGCCGCAGCCCGCAACGCCGCCGCGGCACCCGTACTCGAGCCGAAGTAGCCGACTGGGACCTCTCGCGTGTCCTCGCGAGACCGCAGCCATTCGGTGACGGCAACCAGACGGTCCGTGAGCAACGGGATATCGAATCGATTCTCCCGATCCCGGTCCTCGACTTCGGTCAGGAGGTCGAACAGCAACGTGCCGAGTCCGCGACGACGGATGACGTCTGCTACGTAGTTGTTCCGGGGGCTCTTCCGACTGGAACCGCTCCCGTGAGCGAAGACGACGACGCCCGCTGCATCCGGTGGCACCTCGAGGGAACCCTCGAGTTCGACGCCGTCGACCGGGATAGTGACGAGTGAATCGGTACCGTGGGCCATATCTGATGCGACATCAGCAGTGATCTTGATGCTATGGGGCAGTCGGATCGATGGCCCACCTGTTTTTTGGTGTCTCGTCCCGTGAAACCGTTCGAAACGATGTCCGGGGCTCGACAGTTCACCGACAGAGCCGACGCCGGGGACCGCCTCGGCGAAACCCTTCGAGACCGCGGAGTGGACGCCGATATCGTCCTCGCCATCCCCCGGGGCGGGCTCCCACTGGGACGTGCAGTCGCGGACGCGCTCGAGGCACCGCTCGACGTCGTCGTCGCGAAGAAGATCGGTGCGCCGGGCAACCCGGAGTACGCCGTCGGCGCAGTTGCGAGCGACGGAAGCGTCTGGCGGAACGAACGGGCAATCGGCGGGACGCGAACCGACGAGGGGTACTTCGAAGAACGGCGAAAGATCGAAGCGGAGAACGCTCGACGAAAGGCCGAACGCTACCGCGGCGGGCGACCGGCACCCGATCTGGCCGGGAAAACGGTGGTCGTCGTCGACGACGGGGTGGCGACCGGCTCGACCCTGAGGGCGTGTCTCTCGAAACTCGAGCGATCCGACGCCGACCGGATCGTCCTGGCCGTCCCGGTCGGTCCACCAGGAACGATCGCCGACCTCGAAGCGCAGGTCGACGAGGTCGTCTGTCTCGAGACCCCTGCCGGGTTCAGGGGTGTCGGTCAGTTTTACGCGAATTTCACACAGGTATCCGACGAGGAGGCGATGGCCTATCTGGAACGTTGAAGGGGCTGGATAGTCCGGACGGTGGAACCGGTAGCCCCATCCCCGAAGATACCGACGTTGGCGACGCCGTTACGGAGGGGTGGTCGATCACATCCCCGACGAGAAACTGATCGGGATTGCCTCCACTGCAAACGTACGGACGACGTCGTTCGCGTCGAGCGATCGGGAAACTGCTTTAGCGGGCGCGGGTGCCAGAGGAGTGATACGGACTCCGACGCCGATTTCCTGCGAGGGCGAGTCCGGTGGTCCTTCGACACGGGAGGCCGAGGACCAGTCACGATTCGGTCGACGTGAAAACGGCGATCTACTCGAGGACGGTCACGTCGAACGTGTCGTCCCATCGGTACCGGCGCCCGCCCCAGACGAACGTCGGTCGGACGATTCCGGCGAGTCCGAAAAGCGGCGCGAGAACGAGCGAGGGGATCGCGAACAGCCACGTCCGCCGGTCGACGCCGAGTGCCCGGTACCGGTCGCGAGCGAGGTACGTAACGCCTGCGGCGACCAGCAACGGCGCGGCGAGTCCGGCCGCGATGACAGCCAGAAAGAGGCCGATGATCGCGAGCGATTTTCGGGGTGCAAACCGGTAAAAGATGGTCGCGAATCGCGTAATCCGTTCGTAGGTGACTCGAGGCCCGCCTGGGACGCAAACCGGATTGACGAGTTCGCGCGAGGCGACGACGTCGTCGGTGTACTCGGCGAGTAAGGCGTCGTCCGAGACGGTTCGGCGCAAGTCGGCCACGTAGCCCTCGAGGTCGATATCGCGCCGATCGACGGTGACACCGCCGCCCCAGGTCACCCAGTTCGTCCGGTCGACGACGAACGAGGCGACGACGATGCAGAGTGGTTCCAACAGTTTGAACGGGTACTCGTCGCTGTAGAAGACGGGAATCGCCGTCACCGTTCCGTGTTCCTCGCCGAGCCGTTTGATCGTCGCCAGCCAGTCGGCTTCGCGTTCGACGTCGTCGTCGGTCAGCACGATCCGGTCCTGAGACGCGTGCTCGAGCGCAAGTGCGACGGCGTTTGCCTTTCCCGAACACCCCTCCGGCTCCCCGGCGACGAGGAGGTCGGCCTGATCGGGCAAGTCGGCGGTCGCGACTGGATCGTCCTCGCTATCACAGACGACGAGCAGTTCGTCCTCGGTCTCGAGTTGCTGAGCCAGTTGTTCGCACGATCTCGTCCACTCGAACGTCGGGAGGATGACACTCGCCATCGGTGTCGGTACACCGATCGGACGGCTAACGGTTTCGGATCGCGTCAGTGTTTGTGAACGACGTGGCCCGTCTCCGACGACGACAGGGATTCGAGAATCGGCGCCGGACTCGAGTCGACGAAAGTGGCGGCCGACGGGGACACGTGGTCGACAGGCAGCCTCTCGTCTCGGATCACGTCACTGACACGGCCATTCCGGCCGGGAAGGAAGCAACCGAACGAAGACGACGCACTGGTACAGGGCGTTCGGTGCGGAGCAGTTCGGTCGTACTGTCGGACAGCAGTCAGTGAGACGTCGGTCACGAATTCGCGGCCGTCGCAATCGGAGACGACCGCAGGAGGGTGACCGACCGCCACATCGTTCTGTCCGATAGTATCACTCGGTTTCGGCCCACCGGTCGAACCGTTGTGAAATCGAGTCGGCGACGTCCGTGAGATACGCCGTTCCCCACAGCGTGACGATAATCGCGCCAACGGCGTTGAAGATGAGATCGACGATCGTATCGTGTATTCCGTACTGGGCGAGGACGGCGTCGAGGTCGAGTGCGATCGCGCTCTGGTCGATGACGAACTCGAGGATTTCCCAGACGACGCCGGCCGCAAACACGAAAATCAGGATGAAAACGCCCATCACCTTCGGCGGGATGAAGACGTGGTCAGTGTGGACGTGAACCGCTCGGAATATCGCGTAGCCGGTCGCGGCCACGACCGACGCCGACAGCGCATGGGTGAGGTGATCCCACGGATCGATAGCGTCGTACAACCCGGCCGAACCGAGCGCGTGGAGGAACACGGCCGTAGTGATCCAGAGGACGAGTCCGGCGTCCATCGGAAGGTCGTACTCCCGCTCGAGGAGCGCTGGAACGAACGTGATCACGAGCGCCACTGCGGCGTTAGCGATGGTCGGAAGGTCACGGACGTAGATCCCCCAGAGCAAGACGCCGACGAGGATGATTTGCATTGCACGGCTGGCCTGTCGCTGCCGTCGCGGCGGGATTCCGAGTGGGTCTCGAAGTTTCGGGGAAGGGGTCTGGACGGTCGATCCCGCGTCGGGCTCGACGCGGGGTTTCGGCGGGACGTACGTTCGGTCGGTCGGCAATTGGTTGCGGGATCTGAAGTACAGGTCGAACAGGAGGCCGCCGCCGATACCCGCGATTCCGGCGTAGCCGAACTCGATCATCACGTCGGCGTTGATCGCGTCCTGGGACCGACCGTCGAGCAAGAACGACGTTCCGAAGACGACGTCTGCTACCCACTGGAGGACGTTCCAGATCCCGGCCACCGCGAGCGTCGTCAACACCACGAGCGCGATGGCGAACGTATGATTCATCCGAAGCGCCGTAAACTGGTGGAGTTCGACGGCGATCAAAAGCGCCAGCGCGGCGACGGCGAGATACGCCGGAACGTCCGTCAGGAACGCCCTCCCCAGAAGCGCCCGCCAGAGGATCGGAACGGCGACGATCACGATTAGTTCCCACGGCGGCATGACACGCGGATCCCGGAAGGCGACGCTCGGGACCAGAACGATCGCGACGACCAGGAGTACGATGAACGTCCAGTCGAACGCCCCCTGGAGAAACGTCAGAACGGCCGTCAGTACCAGCACACAGACGAGCACCCAGCCAGCGACGGCGTTGGGGCCCGTTTCCGAGAGCAACGCGCCAAGCTCGTCCGTCCGTTCCATACCGGCAGTTCGAACTGGGGGGTCAAATTCGTGACCATCGGCGCTGCAAGTCGACGACCCGATCGGCGTTCTCGAACGGATCGGGGTGGGAAACGTTCATACGGTTTCGTCGCCTACAGAAGGACACGATGATGGCCACGACGCACGCGCTCTGGGGGATGGCGCTCGCACTCCCCGTACTCGCAACCGCTCCGGAGTACGCTCCGGCTGCGTTCCTCGCGGGACTCGTCGGCGGGTTCGCTCCCGACGCCGACATGTACACGGGCCACCGGAAGACGCTTCACTTCCCCGTCTACGCGTCGATCGCTGTGATCCCGGCCGCCGTGCTCGCCGTCCTCGTTCCGACGATGGGGACGATCGCGCTCGCCGTCGGTCTCGCGGCTGCGGCGTTACACGCCGTCAGCGACGTCCTCGGCGGCGGGATCGAGCTCCGACCCTGGCAGGGAACTTCCGAGCGGGCCGTCTACAGTCACTACCACGGCCGGTGGCTCCGACCGCGGCGCGTGGTCCGCTACGACGGTGCGCCCGAAGACCTCGCACTCGCCGGGGTTGTGGCGGTCCCCCTGCTCGCCATCGGGAACGAGGTCGTCACGGCGGTGGTCATCGCGCTTCTCGCCGTCTCGAGCGTCTACGTGGTGCTTCGCAAATCGCTGGCCGGAGTCGCAGCGCGGCTAGCCGGGTTGCTGCCGGCTCCCGTTCGCGAGCACGTGCCGGCGCGCTACCTCGAGACGTGACGGACGCGGAAACGACCCTGAACCGGAGGTACTGGCGACGATCGGCCACCGCTCAGCGTCGCTCGACGAGCGCATCCGTCTTGCTTCGAACTCGTATCGGCTCCAGTCGGTCGGCGAGACTCGCGGCCTCCTCGAGTTTAGCCGTCGTTTGAGCGTGAATCGTACAGAGCGGATCGCCGACGTCGATTTCGTCACCGGCGGACGGATGAACGACGAGCCCGGCTCGACCGTCGAGCGGCGCACCCGCACGGCGCGCGAGATCACAGAGGGCTCTGTTGTCGACGCGGGTTACGATGCCGGACCGATCCGCGCGGACGGCCGTCGACTCCGCTGCGGGCTCGAGATCGGCGTAACTGACGTCGGGAGTGCCACCCTGTGCGGCAACGATCTCCCGAAATCGTTCGAGTGCACGCCCCGACTCGAGAAGGTCGAGGACGTCCGCATCGACGCCACAGTGGTCGAGGAGCAACTCCGAGAGGCGGATCGATTTCAGTCGCAACGATTCCGGCGCCTCTTCGAGTCCCTCGAGTACCGCGAGGACGTCCCGCGCCTCGAGGACCGGACCGACGCCGCGACCGATCGGGTCCGCGCCGTGGGTGATCGCACAGCAGACGTCGATCCCGAGGTGGTCGGCGACGCGCTTGAAGTCGTCCGCGAGTCCGCGTGCGGCGGCGAGACTCTCGACTTTCGCCCCCTCGCCGTACGGAACGTCGATCACGACGTGGGTCGAGCCGGCACTTCGCTTCTTCGAGAGGACCGATGCCACGAGTTGTCCCTCCGGATCGATCGACAGCGGGTTCTCCGCACGGATGATTTCGTCGTCCACCGGCGAGAGGTCGACGCCGCCGCCCCAGACGAGGCAGGCGTTCGTCTCAGCGACGATCGACTCGATTTCGTCGATCGAGTGTTCGACGTCACAGAAGACCTCCATCACGTCGGCAGTGCCTGCCGGCGACGTCACCGCTCGGGATGACGTTTTCGGCATCGTCACACCCGCAGCCGCGACGATCGCGACCATGATCGGCGTCACACAGTTTCCCGCCACGCCGCCGATCGAGTGTTTGTCCGCGACCACCGGCGTCTCCCACGTCAGTTGCTGGCCGATCTCGCTCATCGCCGTCGTCAGGTGTGTGGTCTCTTCGAGCGAGAGGCCGTTCGCGTAGACGGCCGATACGTAGGCGCTCAGTTCGACGTCCGAGAGTCGATTCTCGTGGATGTCCTGCACGATTCGCTCGAGTTCTGTACGCTCGAGTTCGGCGTCGTCGAGCTTCTTGCGGATGGCCCCGACGGACGACGGCGAACCCGCTAACGTGACGGCGACGGGACCGCGAACGTGGTGCAGCGGCTCGGTGAGACCGACGGTGCCGTGTTCGACCAGCTCGTCCGTTCGTTTGACGATTCCGGTCGTCGTCCCCTCGGCCCACTCGATCCGAACGCGGTCGAGCGGATGCGCACCCAGTTCGTCCGCGTCGGCTGCGTGCAACAGGACGAGCGGTCGACTGGTGCCGATGTCGATCGTAGCGGTCTCGAGTTGCATTCGTCCGTTCGGACTCACCGAGTCGGTAAAACGGTGCCGGGCTGATCGTCGGTGGACGGGGCAGCGTCGACCGAGCAGCCGGAGGAACCGCCTCCGCGAGTGAGTCCCGCACGGTTCACTTCGCCGGCCAGCGGCCAACCCTGATCAGACCGCCGCGAGCAACCGATGTACGAGCGGATCGTCTCCCTCGAGCAGTGCGAGGCTGTGCGATCGGTGAGTGGGTAAAGACACCAGACGGGGTAGCCCCGATGAAACGTTTAACTCGACGGTCGGTGGACCACCTGTCGGGGCGCCACGAGTTCCCCGATACACATGACAACCGATGATAACCCGTTCAGAACCCTCGAGCGCCAGTTCGAGCGGATGCAACGCCAGTTCGAGGACGCCCTCGAGCAGTGGAACGGAGCCCAGTTCGGGATGTCCGGGACCGATACCGGGACGGCTTCGGGAATGGGTATCGATCTCGCAGACCGGGGCGAAACGTTCGTGCTGACGGCCGACGTTCCGGGCTTCGAGAAAGACGAGATCGATATCAGGCTGTCCGGTGACACGCTTCAGATCACCGCCGAGCGAGAGCAGGCGACGACCGAGGAGGGCGACGACGAGGCGTTCTACATCAAAAGCGAGCGCAAACGACAGTCGCTGAGCCGGTCGGTTCGGGTGCCGGACCCGGTCGACGAGAACGCCATCGAGGCGACGTACCGAAACGGCGTCGTGACGGTGACACTTCCCAAGCGCGAACCGACGGAGCCCACAGGACGACGAATCGACATCGAGTAAAATTATCCGTCCACCCGTGGTCCGCTCCGTCGATGCGGTACCTCGAGATCACCGTTTCCAGCGAGCATCGACGGACGGTCATCGACGCCCTCGACGACGAGGGGATCGAGTACGTCGTAACCGACGAAGCGAGCGCGAGCGGAACCGAGGACGCGGCGGTCGTTCGCTTCCCGCTCCCGACGCGAGCGGTCGAACCGGTCCTCGACCGACTGGCCGACGCCGGCCTCGAGAACGCCCGCGTCGTCGTGATCGACGCCGAGACGGTCGTCTCCCAAGAGTTCGACGAGTTACGGGATCAGTACAGCCACGGCGGGACGAGAGGCGAACGAACGTCGCGGCAGGTGTTGCGGACGAAAGCCGACGCGTTCACTCCGGTCTTCTCGGTCTACCTCGTGATGTTGCTCATCAGCGCCGTCGTCGCCACCGCGGGCTTGCTGTCGGATTCTCCCGCAGTCGTCGTCGGGTCGATGGTCATCGCGCCGTTGCTCGGGCCCGCACTGGCCGCGAGCGTCGGGATCGTCACCGGTGACGACGACCTCCAGTCGAGGGGGTTTCGGTATCAGACGATCGGCGTCGCCGTCGTCATCGTCGCCTCGATCGCGATCGCGATGCTCGCTCGACTGGGCGGGCTCGAGCCGGGCGGGGTCGACATCGTCGTCGTCGCCGAACTCGAAGAGCGGGTGTCGCCGAACCTGTTGTCCCTGGCCGTAGCCCTCGGGGCCGGTGTCGCGGGTATTCTCAGCCTCACGCGGGGGTTCTCCGAGGCGATCGTCGGCGTGATGATCGCAGCGGCACTGATCCCACCCGCGGCCGCCGTCGGCATCACGACCGCCTGGGGGATGTACGGCGCCGCCCTCGGAGCGCTCTTGCTCGTCGTCGTCAACGTCCTGTCGATCAACCTCGCCGCGCTCGTCACTCTCTGGGTCGCCGGTTACCGGCCCCAGGGTCTGTTCGAGGTCTCCCCCACCCGCACGCAAACCATCACGTACGCGGCGGTGTTCGGAATCGCACTCGTCGTCCTCGCGGCTCCGCTGGTCGGCGTCACCCTCCTCGAGTTTCAGACGACCCAACTGACGTCCACGACCGAGCAAGCGGTGGAATCGGTGCTCGAGGATCCAGAGTACGACGACGTCGAGGCCGAATCCGTCGAAGTCGTACTCGACGACGAGTATCCGATTCGGTCGGTCGATCGGGTCATCGTTACGGTTCGGAGTCCCGATCCCGGGCCGGAACCGGAACTCGGCGATCGAATCTACGATCGCGTCGCGACCGACACACAGGAGCCGACCGTCGTCGAAATTCGGTACACGGTCGGTGAGAAGCGAGGCGAAGCCGACGCGGACTACCTGCTCGTCCGGACGGCGGGAGCGGATCGCTGACCGATTCGAGCGCTCGAGTTCCACTGCTGCCGGAGAACCGTCGACACCGACGAGCCACTCGTCGATATCGACCGGAGAGACGAGTCGATGGAACCGTCTCACTCCGACGACTCGATCGACCGGACGGTCATCACGGGGACGTTCGCGTTCGGCACCACCCGCTGGGAGACGCTCCCGATGACGAGTCGCTCGATGCCCGACTTGCTCTCCGTCCCCATGACGATCAGATCGACGTTCTCGTCCGCAGCGTACTCGAGGATGGCGTCGTGTGGCGATCCCCGGACGAGCGTCCTCGTCGCGTCGACGCCGCGTTTTTCGGCCCGGTCCGTGACGGACGTGGTGACCGTCTGGCCGTGGGACTCGAACCGCTCTCGGAGTTCCGGAACGTCGGGGTCGACGTCGACCGCGTACAGCGCGTGGACCGTTGCGTCACAGGCCTCAGCGATCGAGAGCGCGTGTTCCACCGTTGCCGCCGAGCCGCTGGTCCCGTCGGTCGCGAGAAGCACATCGTCGGGGCGATTCGGCTCCCACTCGGCTTCCGGGCCGACCGTGAGCACGGGCACGCGTGCGTCGCGGATCACCTCGAGTGCAACGCTGCCGAGTAACGTCTGGCGTAAACCCGTTCGCCCGTGCGTTCCGACGACGATCGCGTCGATTTCGTGCTCGTCGGCGTACGCCAGAATCTCGTCGGCGGGCCTCCCGGTTCGAACGTTCGCCCGCGCGTCACACCCCGCTTCGGACGCCTCGCCCGCAACCGCCTCAGCGTCCGTCTCGCGACGCTCGCGTCGTGCCGAGTTGTCGCGTCCGTCTTCGACGACCGCCAGCCCGTGAACGGTCGCCTCGAGCGTGCTGGCGAGCGAGACGCCGATCGATACGGCCTCCGTCGCGACGTCGCTACCGTCGGTTGCGATGAGCACGTCGTCGTACATAGCCGTCCGTACGGCAACGATCGCCTTCGTTCTGTTGCTCGTCGCGAGCAACGGCCGATGGCCTAATACGGATTCCAGTGAGTTTTTTCCGCCGATCAGAGATCTGTCAAGTGATCATCGGTAAAACGCGACAACAATCCGTCCGAATCACAGTACTTTGTCGACGCGACGGTCTTACGAGTCGGGATAGACGGTTGTCTGAGTCGAGACGGACGCTCATACGGTCAGAACGGGACGATCCGACGTTCGGACGATTCGCTCGGCGACGCTCCCGATTCGGTTCGTCTTCGTGTGGCTCTGGCCCTGATAGCCGATGACGATCAGATCGGCGTCTAAATCACCCGCCTTCGTGCGAACCTCCTCCCATGGACGACCGTGACAGACGTTCCAGGTACACCCGACCCCGTTGGCCTCCGCCCGCTGGCTTACCTGCTCGAGGAGTTCAGCTCCCTGGTCCTCGAGTCGATCGAGCACGATTTCGGTGCTACTCAGGGCCGGTTCGCCGTATCGGTGCGTTTCGACACAGTACATCGCGTGGACGTCAGCGCCGTATCTGTCCGCGAGCGTCAACGCGTGCTCGACCGCACGGTTCGCCGGGTCGCTGCCATCCGTCGGGACCAGTATCGTCTCGTACATCGGTACGACGGAACGAACGTCGAAAGGATTCAAATAGGTCACACTAGCTCGGCTGATACGTCACAGTTACACACGTGATTCCCCTCCCCGGTGTAGACGCGATCAGCCCGATATTGTCATATTGCTGTCACATATGCGATCAACTCGGTGGCATCAGTTCGCTGGTACAGATGCGATCAACTCGGTTGGGGACCCGCAGTTACGTCGTTAGCACCGGTCGATCGGCAAATCTGACCACGCGTTCGGCTGTCGATCCGATTTCGCCGCCCGATCCACGTCCCCGATTACCGAGGACGATCACGTCCGCATCGATATCGTCGGCGTAGTTGCTAATCGCGACGTGTGGTCGGCCCCGGCGGAGTTCGGTCACGGCGGTGACGTCGCCTCGAGTTTCTACCTCCCGTAGCAACTCCGTCGCTCGCGCTTCTAGATCGTCCACGACGTTTTTGCTCCCGGAGAGGGCAGACTCACCGTATCGGCGGGTGTCGACGACCGAAATCGCGTACAGTTCGGCGTCGAACGTCGACGCGAGATCGAGTGCGGCTTCGACCGCACGATTTGCCGAACCACTGCCGTCAGTCGCGACGAGTACGCTCTCGTACATTCCGTCGATACCGACCACGATCATCTACAAATAGGTTTCAACGGCGTCCACGTCGCCGGGAGCGACGAGCAAGCAGAGAGAACCGAGACCGGAAGCTGCTCGAGGGAACGCCTCGATGGACCCCACAGCTATCGAACCACGGCGACGGGAACTGGCGACTGCCGAACGACGCGCTCGGCGACGCTGCCAAGCAACGCACTCGAGACGCGCGATCGGCCGTGACTTCCCAGAACGATCGCGTCGTACCCCTCGTCCGCTGCCAGGTCCACGATACGCTGGTCCGGTTTGCCCGTCTCGATCTCCGTCGTCAGTCCGCGGTCGTACTCCGCCGCCAGTTCGACCGCCCCCTCGAGGACCTCCGTCGCGTGGTCGTGGGCCCGCTCGGTTATCGGAAGCCGAATCTCGGGACCCTCGAGAATCGCCCAGTGACTGTCGGGGATCTCGACGACGTACAGGGCGGTCAGTTCGGCGTCTGGAAATCGTTCGAAGGCGAACTCGAGTGCGTCGTCTGCGAGGGGCGTGGCGTCGTACGCGACGAGGACGCGGTCGGCCATGGCGGACGTATTCGGGAGCAAGGTATAACGGTATGGGTCAATGCGGTGGTGCAGGTATAGTAACAACTGAAACGAGTTACACACCGATCGCCGACCTGTCTGGCGATCGGGTGTGCAATGGCTTTCAGTGGCTACTATAATTTCGAGGTCCCACTCGAGGGTACCTACCCGCGAACGGCCACCACTCGCCGTTCGAACGACAACAACCGACGGGAAAACCAGTCAGCTTTTAGTAGCGTCTCGGTCAACGAACGGTTATGAGTCGACATCGGATCGCGCGCACAGTCGGTTGCGGCCGATGAGATTCTACTATCGGTATCTCCAGGTCCTCGTTCGATTTCTCCCGATCGCAATCGCGCTTCTCAGGGATCGACGACGGTTCGTCCTGTTCGGTGGCTCGCGGTCCGTCTCCGAGTCAGTTCATCGCGAACGCGCCGAGCGATTGACCCACACGATGCTCGAACTCGGGCCGGCGTTCATCAAGGTCGGACAGGTTCTCTCGACCCGACCCGACATCGTCCCGCCGACGTACGTCGACGCCCTCTCGACCCTGCAAGACGAGGTGCCCGAGGAAACCGGCGGCGACCCGTTTGCCGTCGTCGAAGCGGAACTCGGCGATACGCTCGACCTCGAGACGGTGACGCCGATCGCCGGCGGCTCGCTCGCGTACGTCTACACCGCAGCGTACGAGAACGAACGGATCGCCCTGAAGGTTCGCCGCCCGGACCTCGTGGCGATGATCAAGCGGGACCTCCACGTCATTCGTCGGTTGCTCCCCCTCCTGTCGTTGTTCGCCGACGAACGCCAGCAGTATTCACTCGAGAACGCCGCCGACGACTTCGAGGAGATCATCCGCGACGAACTGGACTTCGAGCGTGAAGCGGCGGTGATGGCCGAAATCGGTGAGAACTTCGCGGACGACGATCGGGTGGTCATTCCAGACGTGTATCCCGCGCTGTGTTCGGATCGTATCATCGCGATGGAGTACGTCGAGGGGAGAAAGATCACGGACGACGACGCGCTCGCTGACGTGGGAACCGACGCAACCGAGATGGCGACCCTGATCACGCGCACCTATCTGCGGATGGGGCTCGTCGACGGTGTGTTTCACGCAGACCCACACCCGGGAAACCTCGCGGTCACGTCCGACGGACGGCTCGTCATCTACGACTACGGCATGAGCCAGCGGTTGACAGAACAAGAACAGGCCGACATCACCGCCCTGTATCGAACGCTCGTTCGACGCGACGTCGACGGACTGGTGAACACCCTCATCGCGCTCGACGTCCTCGAGCCGACGGTCGATCGCGTCGCGGTTCGACGGGTCCTCGAGCTAGTGATCGAAACCCTCGAGGGACGCTCCGAGATCACCTGGCGCGCGATCATCACCGAACTGTTCGCGATGCTTCACGACTTCCCGTTTCGAATCCCGCCGAACGTGATGTTGCTCGTCCGGGTCGGTACCGTCGGCGAGGGGGTCTGTCGGAGCCTCGATCCGGAGTTCGACTTTCTGGCGGTGACGCAGTCGTTTCTCGTCGACCACGGATTCATCGAGAGCGAATTGGAGGCGCTGTTCGAGGACGTCCGTGCCGACGTTCGCAAGTCCGCGCCGGTCGTGGCAGGACTGCCCGCCCGGATCGATACCGTATTCGGGCAACTCGAGCGCGGCGAACTCGTCGTCAGAACCGATCCCGTCGAGTCGGCCGACGGCGATTCGGGGGTCGGATACGCCGTCCTCTCGAGTGCGTTCGTCCTCGCGGCGACGCTGCTGTCGTTTCAGGACGCGGTGTACGCGGGGCTCGCATTCGCGGTCGCCGTCGGGTTCTTGCTGTGTTACGTGTGGGTTCGCCGGATCCAGTGAGCAGGCAGCATACATCAACCATAGTACCAATTGGAACCACTTACACACCCATCCCACAGCTGTCGTGCGATCGGTGTGTACATCGTTTCAGTTGATACTGTATTGGTCGAGTTGTGAGCCTCTATCAGCCAGTTACCGCTATCGACTTTCGGTCGACGTTCGGGGCATCGGTAGTCACCTCGAGTCAGATGGCGACCAGAACGAGGCCACGTTCGACTCGACGGCCGTGGACGTGATCGATAGCTCGAGGCGACGGGCAGGACGCGGACGTATCAGGTTCCTTTCACACCGAGTGGTTCGATCGGGGGGGTGCTAAAGCGGTGGCTATCGAGTTTCGGAACGCCTCGGCCTGCGCTTGCAACTGTTAGCACTATCACCGGTATTGTCGTTCGTGACACTTACATGACCGAAAATGGCGTGAGTCGACGACGAATTATACAGATCGGCGGCGGCCTCGTGGTGGTCAGTGGCGTCGGAAGCACTACGGCCGCGTCGAAGGACGACGAGCCGAACGGCCAGCCGACCGAGACCGTCGTCCAGACTCGAAGTGCACACCTCTCACCCGACGCACCCGACATCGACGTCTACGTGGACGGAGAATTAGTTCGCGAGAGCCTCGCGTACCGGACGGTCACCGACTATCGCGACCTCGAGCCTGGCACGTACACGATTCAGGTCGTTCCCGCCGGTGCAGACCTGGACGAAGCAGTGCTCGAGGAAACCGACGAGCTCGGCGACGTGGACTCCACTCTCGCAGCGATCGGCGAAGTGGCCGCCGAAAACCAGCCCCTCCAGGCGCTGTTTCTCGATGACGATAACAGCCCGATCGATCCGGGTACCGCTCGCGTTCGGGTCGTCCACGCCTCACCCGACGCGCCGTCGGTGGACGTCGTTGTCGGTGAAACCGGGGACGCGCTGTTCGAGAACGTCGCGTTCGGCGAATCCGGCTACACCGAAGTCCCGGAAGGCGAGTATACGCTCGACATCTATCCCGCGGGTGATCGAGAGACCAGCGTCTTCGAAATCGACGTCTCCCTCGCCGGAGGTACCGTCTACTCCGCGTTCGCGGTTGGCTACCTCGAGCCGGAGGACGCACCTGCGGATGAGCCGTTCGAGATCCTCCTCACGGAGGATTCCCTCCCTGATGAGGAGGACCTCGAGCCGGACGAAGAGGTGCCGAAAGAAGACGAACCCGAGAAAGATCCTGAAAAGGAAACGGCGTGTGAGGACAAGAAAGGGTAGTGACACTGCCTGCTACCCGTCGCGAAAAATCATCGCTACCAGTGGATGGTAAGGGTTTCACGCAGGCACACCCGAACGTGTGAGCAAACGTGATACGTCTGTGAAGGTCGAAGAACTCACGATGACACAAGTGAGTTGGTAGGAGCCCAGACTCGTCGGGACGTCACCCGAGTTCCTCGTCGAAGTACTGGTTCAGGGCGGGGACACTCCGGCGAACCTCCGAAAACCTATAGTACCAACTGAAACGATTTCCACACCCGATAACCAGACGGATCGGCGATCGGTGTGGAAATCGTTTCAGTTGTTATTATAGCGTGGGTGCCGGGGGCAGCCTCACTGACTCGTTCAGAGAACAGACCGGGGAAACGACGATTACTGGTACGGCCCGTCGCCGTGGGCGACCACCGTCGACTCTGCGGACGAGGTTTTCGAATCAACGAGCGAGTTCATCTCGGCCATCGAGTACGGGTACGAACCCACCTACCACAGCGCAGCCGCCAGCGTCGTCCTCCAGACGTTCTAGCGTGCGTTTATGACTGTCGACGGACTGACGCCAGAAACCGTGCGCGACGCCATCGCCGAAACCCAGTTCGAGAGCCTCTACGGTCCCGTTCAGTTCGGCGAAGACGGTGCCATCTCGAGAGAGATGGTCGTCTTCCAGTGGCAGCCGGATGCGGGCAGGCAACTCGTGTGGCCGAAAGAAATCAGCCAAGCCGATTCCATCTATCCGGCACCGACCTGGGACGAGCGGTGACTCGTCCTCGAGTCCCGATCTGAAGCACCTCCTCTCGTACGACGTCCTCCCCGCCGTGAACGCCAGGACTCTCTCGCTGTCAACGGTAACCGTTCCGCGCCCTCTCGCTATTCGGGTTCGTCGACGGTGTCGATTTCGAGCGTGTCGACGTCGAACAGGAGCGCCGCGTCGGACCAGTCCTCGAACGGCGTTCCGCGCCAGACGATCGCGTCGGCGTCTCCCTCGAGCAGACTCTCACGGCGGTCGATCACCGCTTCGACCACATCGTCGGGCACGTTCGGGCCGAAGTTCGAGATGGCGACGACGCCGTCGGCCATCGCCGGAAACGTTACGTCCGCCTCCCAGTCGCCGTCCCGAACGGCGTCGATCCGCTCGAGGTACAGCACGTCCCAGCTCCAGATCGGCGACGTGAGATAGTTCTCACCGCCGAACTCGGACATGTCGGTGTTGAAGCCGGAGCCCCAGACGTCGTTGTCTTTCGCCGTCTCGACGACGGAAGGGGAGTCCTGGTGCTGGGCCAATACGTCGACGTTCTCGTCGTCGACGAGCGCCTGCGCAGTCTCGCGCTCAGTCGGTGGGTCGAACCACTCGTTCGTCCAGCGCAGATGGACCGTCGCGTTCGGGTTGACATCCCGGACACCTGCGGCGAATCCATTGATATCCTGGAGGACGGTCGAAACTGGATTAGATGCGACGTACCCGATCTCGTCGGTTTCGGTCACGAGCCCGGCCGCGTTGCCGACGAGGTATCGTGCCTGATAGATCTTGCCGTAGTACGCACCGAGGTTCTCGGCCGTATGCGTCCCGGAGGCGACCTCGAACGCGACGTCGGGATACGCCTCAGAGGCGCGCTCCATCGCCGCGGTGAAGTCGGACGTCGTCCCGAAGACGACGTCGAACCCGTCGGCCGCGAATCGACGCGCGATATCTTCGACGTCCGTCGGATCGGCGTTTTCGACGTACTCCGCCTCGAGGGATTCACCCAGCTCGGCGACGGCCCCTCGAAGACCCTGGTGATGTGCGTACGTCCAACCGAGGTCGTCCGGCCGGCCGTCGTATATCCAGGCTGCACTGACGTCGGCCTTGAGACCATCGTCGAGACGGCCGATCGTAATCGATATCGCGGGCCCACCGACCGCACCGAGGAATCGTCGTCGCGACGGGTTCCACGTTCGCGTACGGTATGAACTTCTCATCTCACTCTCGCTGACACCGTCGAAACGGGTTAAATACGGACTTGAATATCCCGCTCGTCGAGCGGTCAAGTAGAGTAGACACTGTACTATTCGGTGCAGGTGAGATTCTGAATACCATAGCAGTCCGACTGTGTACACTACATACGGGTTCTGTCCACTATATGACTAGTATGATCGATGCATGTTACAGTAGTGCCCATTCTATTCAAGATAGAGCCGGCGAAATCTCGACAATCGGTCGGCGAATTGTGAAACCGGTCAACACCCAATCTCAGGGTATGAGTCCGCCTTTCTTTGCATTACCCCCAGTATCGTCGAACAGGTCGGTCGTCCTGATCGAAAGAGTGCAATCAGAGTAGTAACAACTGCAACGATTGATACGGGTTGCTGCATCTGCGTCCCGGAGCGACCGCGGGACGGCACCCGGTCGCTCCGGTAATGGCTTGCAGTAAACCGTACGACACACCAACCGCACGGCTCACGGCTCACAGCGTTCCGCGCTTGTATCCGCGTTTCTCACTCGTGCCCGCTCGTTTCGAATCGCGCTCTCATCGTGCAGTCAGGTGTGCAGGAGGTGCAGTGACTACGGTAGCCGTATCCACTGGCGAGAGACACAACATCGGATCGGTCGTGCTTCTGGGCCATCGGTGCAAGAACCCAACAGCCGGAGCGCTACCTCGTCGTTCACAACCGCGAGATTGAGTAAAATTTGGTGCAGAGGTATTGTACGATGAATACAAATCCAATAACCAGATCTATTGACAGCAATCTTAGCATCGAGGACCCGCGTCGACGTTGCCATCGACGTCTCCGGGGTGCTGCCAGCCGTTTCACCCGACTGCCAGACGCGTGTTAAGTCATCGCTACGCCGACCGACGTATCGGCGGGTCGAAGCTAACAGCGATTGCGTGATACGGTTTGCTATGACTGATTGCCGGTCGATCGCCCACCGTTCTGCGATCGACCGGTAAAGACTCATGGCAGACCGTATGAATGCAGACGGCAACCGCCGTGTGTTATCATCCGTGTTCGTTCCCGACATTCTTAATCTCCGCCGCGTGGCGGTGGCTGAGCAAATCCACGAGTGGCGTGTGAACTGGGTTTTTTATACCAGTAACTAATTACCTACGTTATGCGAGTGTTCATATCAGCTGATATGGAGGGGATTTCGGGAGTTACAACAGTAGAAGACGTCATCAAAGGCAATCCCGAGTACAAAAAAGCGCAGGATCGAATGGTTAGCGATGTGAATACGGTTATCGAGGGAGCCCTGGAAGCAAATGTAGAGACAATCCTCGTCAACGACTCTCACTCCACGATGAGAAATATACCGCCCGAATCTCTGCATCCTCGAGCGGAGTTGATCCGAGGCAATTCAAAACCGAAGTCCCAGATACAGGGACTCGATGAACGATATGACGTCGCGATGTTCGTCGGGTTTCACGCAAAGGCCGGTACAGAAGACGCAATACTCAATCATTCGTACTATACGAACGAGATTATATCCCTTCGGGTGAACGACGAAGAAGTGGGAGAGATAGGGTGCAATGCGAGGTATGCCCAATCGGTCGGTGTGCCAGTAGGGCTCGTTACAGGAGACGACAAGGCGACAGACGAAGCAAAACGAGAGATCCGTGACGTTAACACAGTAACAGTAAAAGAGTCAATCGATCGATTTAGTGGAAAACTATTCCCTCAAGAGGAGGTTCAAACGGACCTCAAGCGTGAATCGAAGAAAACTGTAAAAGAAGCGGAAAAAGGGAAGTTTACCCAATCGGCTCCTGCGGAGCCGACAGTGATAGAAATCGATTGGTCGACGTCAAATCAGGCAAGGTTTGCTTCCCGATTTGAAGGGATTCAACGGACGGGTGGAAGGACCACTCAGGTGGAAGCAGATACGTATTCGGAAGCGTATAGACGGTTTGTTTCGATGATGAGGGCGGGGGCTGCAGGAACGAACGAACAGTTTGGGTAGTGAAAACTGCGATCTGTGTGAGAAGTGCGTATATGTCGTAACAACTGCAACGGTTGACACACCCATCGCCGATCCGTCTGACGATCGGGTGTCGGACGACGTGCAGTGGCTACTGTAGTTACAGGCGTTGGGATAGGTCGTACGGTCGATCTGGTGGCAAATTTCGCAGATACACGTTCCGTCGATTGCTACCGAAATATCCGAGGGCGACCACCAGCCTAAACACGGTGTTCAATTCACAACTGCTATTACCCATTAGTCAGAAAATATTACTAAGGCTGAGTTTGCGTTAATGGAAGAGAAACGCCGTGTCTGGCGCATCTGGCGGCGAGTGTTTGGGCTGTCGTGGCCGGTGATGGCCGAACAGTTGCTCCGGACGCTCATGCGGACGACTGACCTCGTCGTCGCCGGCTTCTTTTCCCCTGCCTCCGTTGCAGCAGTCGGACTCGCCGACATCTATGCTCGATTCCCGATCCGATTCGGCATCGGTATCGGTGATAGCGCAATCGTACTTTCTTCTCAGGATACGGGCGCGGATGCGATTGCAAACCGAAATCAAGCCGTGACACAGGCGCTACTACTTGGAATTCTCGGCGGAATTCCCTTCATCGTCTTCGGGTTCTTTTTCAACGAGTGGGCGATCGACGTTCTCGGTAGTTTCACCGACGACGGAGCAATTACGGACGTTGTCGATTACGGCAGCACCTATCTCTTCGTCATCTTGCTCTCTTCGCCGGCAATTCATATCAATTTCATCGCCGCTCGAGCGATACAGGGAACTGGCGATACCCGTACGCCGATGGTTATCAACGGAGCTGTCAACGTGCTTAATATCGGGCTGACAGTCGCCCTGGCATTTGGTGTCGGCCCACTGCCTGAATTCGGTGTTATCGGGATTGCAGCCGCGACAGCACTCGGAGATACACTGGCCGCGATTGCGTTTTTACTTTTCATCCGGAGTTCGTTGAGTACACTGTCGTACGTGCGTCCTCGAGGAGTGACGATAGCCAAGCAGATCCTGATCATCAGTTGGCCCCGTATCGCCGAGGGCGTCTCCGAAATGATCGCGGAGTTTCCGTTCAACGCGATTCTGTTAGCGTTCGGTACCGAGGTCAACGCTGCATACCACATCGGTCGACGCATGTACCAACAGGTCGCATCACCCCTGTCTCGTGGATACGGTGTGGGAGCAAACGTCCTCGTCGGACAGTCGCTTGGAGACAACGATGCAGGTCGGGCGTACTACATTGGTTGGGCTGCGACCGGTCTGAGCATGGTATCCGTTGGCGGGTTTTGTGCACTCCTTTTCGTGTTCGCTGAACAGTTTGTCCTGATATTCACCCGAGATCCTGCGACCGTCGGGTATGCAACCGGATTCGCCCAGGCGTACGCTATCGCTGCCGTGTTGATCGCTGGTTATATTGCTCTCACCGGGTCGCTGCGGGGGGGAAGTGAGACGATTACGCCGTTCGTTGCCCGCCTGATTGGGACGTTCGTGTTCTTGCTCGGGTTCACCTACGTTGTGGGCGTTCAGCTCGGATACGGTGTCGTCGCAGCGTATGTGGCCGTGATCCTGGATTTCGTGTTTCGGGTCGTCTTCGTCGGAATCGTATTCTATCGTCGACGCTGGATCGACCGAGGGACGTCGATGATGCTCGACCGTGGAAGTCTCGATGAATCAGCCACTGAAGACTGAGACGAATTACCGTACCGATCTACCGGCGCGCCCAACAACTGGGTCGCGACTGCGCCGGCAATGACGTACAGCAAACCGGATGGGATGGACTGCTATGAATCTTTACCGGTCACAACCGCCGCGGGTCGAATGTATATCGATGGTCAGCTGGTCGACGACCGGTCGAAGAATGGGTAGCGCTCCGTTCTCATATCTCCCAGGGTTTTGATACCCCAGATTCGACCCCTGTAGCCGGTAAACTTAATAACATGTAACAATATGGTTCTGTTGCAAGGGTTGGACGTTCTGTCGTTGCCTCACGATGTTCGTCCGTTCGAGACACCAATCCCCTTGCAAAGTGAACACTGCCCGTTCAAGTCTGCCGATTGATTGCTGTGGGGTGAACCCAAGCGGTTCACCCACAGCACACCGTCACGAACAACCTGTGACCACGATTGCAGTTTTCCACACGGAATGAAAATTGTACAGAGTCCGTTTTACCACTCCGACACACGTCAGCAATCAGTGTATCGGATGGGGACTCACCGATCTCGAAAAGAGAGAGCATCGCGGACTGATACGGTTTGCTGTAAGTCGTTACTGGAGCGACCGCGGGACGGCGCCCGGTCGCTCCGGTTAACAGGTACAGCAATCCGTATGAAAGGGCAGACCCACTGTGGCAGATCCGATAGCCTGATCGAGGAAGTCGATGTGTTCTGGCCAGCGTTCAGGATGAGATTTTCAGCGACGTTCTAGTCAGTTCCACCCGGAGGGGCGTGCTCGAGTCGTTCTTTCGTTGATCGGTCTTTCCAGTGACATGAAACGGCATGGTCGGTCGCCCCCTCCAGGGGCGGCTTCTCGTTTTCACAGATGTCTCCAATGTACTCCGGGCATCGCGTGTGGAACGGACAACCGGAGGGTGGATCGATAGGATCTGGGGGATCACCCGTAAGAATGGTATCCTCTCTATTTGACTCGGAATCGATATTGGGAATGGCTTCGAGGAGTGCACGCGTATATGGATGCTGGGGATTGTCGTACAAATCATCCGTCTGGGCCTTTTCCATTATCTCTCCAAGGTACATGACGAAGACGCGATCAGAGATATGCTTGACCACTCGTAGGTCGTGGGCTATAAAGATCATAGAGAAGCCGTGGTCGTCCTGGATTCGCTTGAGAAGGTTGATTATTTGCGCTTGAACGCTTACGTCGAGCGCACTGACCGGTTCGTCCGCAATGATCAGTTTCGGTTTGACTGCCAGCGCACGAGCGATCCCAATACGTTGGCGTTGGCCCCCAGAGAATTCGTGCGGATACCGGTCGATCTGTCCCGGGTCGAGGCCGACTTCTCGTAGGAGCTGTTTTACTTGCTCCCGTTTCTCGGATCCAGTAGCGATCCCGTGTACCTCGAGCGGTTGACCGATGAGCTCGCCGATCTTGCGGCGTGGATTGAGCGACGAGTGTGGATCCTGGAAGATAAACTGGATCTCCTTTCGGAGTTTTTTTTCTTCCTTTCGGGATAGGGAGCTGATATCTTTTCCGTTGAAGAATATCGAACCGGACGTCGGTTCGTACAGACGTGAAAGCGTCCGACCGAGTGTGCTTTTCCCACAGCCACTTTCGCCAACCACACCAACTATTTCGTTCCGCTGGAGAGAAAGGGAAACGCCGTTGACCGCGTGAACGCTGTTCGATCGACCCAGAATTTTGTCTACGATACTGTCATCAGCAGGGAAGTGCTTCTTGACGTTTTCAGCTTTCAATACGGTATCGCCGTCCAGTTCGTTCTCCGCGATTGTACTGTTCATTGGCTCACACCTCCATCGATACTATCCGTCGATTGACTATCATAGAGACCGCTTTCTCGTTCCATGGTTGCTAACTGTTCGTCGTGCTCGGGGTCGTGTAAGTGACACTTCACTTGATGATTCGCCGATGAGCCCGCAAACTTTTCTGATTCGGTGGTACACTCTCCAAATTCGTAATCACATCGGTACCGATACGGACAACCCGGTTCCTTGTTCACGAGGCTGGGGACGTTTCCCTCGCTGACTGTCAACCACTCGCGATCATCTGAAAGACGAGGAATACACGCGATCAGGTCCTGCGTATACGGGTGCCAGGGATCTTCGATGATGGTTCGGACATCACCTGCCTCCATGACTTCTCCTGCATACATTACGGTTACGTTGTCACAGATTTCCCGAATAACACCCAGGTCGTGGGTTATGAATATGATCGAGACGTCGAACTCTTCGCGCAAATTCTCGAGTTCGGCGAGTATCTGTGCTTCGATAGTCACGTCGAGTGCCGTCGTTGGCTCGTCTGCGATGATCAACTCCGGGTCAGCAGCCAGCGCCTGCGCGATCATCGCTCGCTGTTTCATCCCACCAGATAGCTGGTGTGGGTAATCTTTTGCTCGCTCTTCCGGTGCGGGGATACCGACCTTTTCGAGCAGGGAAACGGCTCGTTTCCACGACGGCGACTGGGTCGACGTCCCAGTCACGTACTTTCGCCCCATCTCCCGCCAGAAGCTGTCCGATTCGTCCACATCACCATGATGCCGGACGACCTCAGCGATCTGTTCACCGACAGTGAGCACGGGGTTCAGACTCGTCGATGGGTTTTGGAAAATCATACCCATTTTCGACCCGCGGATTTGTCGAATCTCCTCGTCGGACGCCGACAACAAGTCCTCACCGTCGAACAGAATCTCGTCTGCATCGATCTGTCCGGTCGAATCGATTAGCTGTAATATCGAGAGAGCAGTGACGCTTTTCCCACTCCCGCTCTCACCGACGATCCCAAATATCTCTCCTCGGTCGATAGTAAACGAGACGTCGTCGACCGCAATCAACTCTCCTTCGTCCGTCGAAAAGCTCGTGGTCAGGTTCTTGACTTCCAAGATTGGCTCTGTCATGGCTACTCAGTCCTCCCTCGTTTGTTTGACGTCGAACGAATCCCGGAGTGCGTCTCCGTACAGATTGATTCCCAGCGTGGTGATTACGATCGCCAGGCCGGGCAGTATCGCGATATGCCAGGCGTCCATTATGTAGTCCCGGCCGTCCCCGAGCATCATACCCCAGGTGGGTGTTGCCGGGCTCACACCCAGTCCGAGGAACGAAAGGGCGCTTTCGACCAGGATCGCCCGTGCAGTGAAGATGGTGAACTGAACGATAATAGGTCCGACCATGTTGGGGAGGACGGTTCCAGACATTATACTCAAGTCACCCAATCCGATGTTCTTCGCCGCCAGGATGTACTCTTCTTCGCGTATTGCCAGTACCTCTCCTCTGCCGATCCGTGCAAAGTCATCGATGTAGGCGATCGAGATGATCAAAATCACGTTCGTGATGCTTCGTCCGAAGATCGAAATAATGAGGATTGCAAGTACCAGCCACGGAAGTGCCCACAATGCGTCGATAAAGCGCATGAGAACGTCGTCTACGAGGCCGCCGTAGTATCCGCTAATAACTCCGATAATTGTTCCGACGACAGCCGCAACACCGGTTGCACCGATACCGATTACCAGACTAATGCGTCCGCCATAAAGCAATCTGGAAAAGATATCACGGCCGTACGAGTCCGTTCCCAGAATGTGTTCTCCCGTCATGCCGGGCGCTATAAACGGCGTACCATCTATCGCCTGCGGATCGTGTGGTGCGACGATCGGTGCGAAAACCGCTAACAACGCGATTCCGACCACCGTCAAAAATCCTAATTGTCCCTTTCTGTGTGTAGTCGTTTCCCGGATTCGATCGAGAGCGATGCTATCGTTCCAGACGGTCTGTGTGTACTGCACGACCCCCTGAAATCTTCCAGTTGGTGGTTTTTCGTGACTCATATTAGTATCTGATTTTTGGATTGATAGCCGTGTAGAGCAGGTCCACGACGAGATTCAACATAACAAATACGAACGCGATGATGATCACGACCCCCTGTATGACCGGGAAGTCCCGTCGACTAATCGACTGGATGACCAGTCGTCCGATTCCGTTGATTCCGAAGACGATCTCCAGCGTCACCGTTCCACCGAGCAAGGCGCCGAACAACAGCCCACCCAGTGTAAGGACCGGTATCAACGCATTCTGCAGGCCGTGTTTGAACAGGATCAAGTTCTTGTCGAGACCCTTTGCCTCTGCGGTTCGCATGTAATCTTCGTTCAGCACATCGAGCATCGACGAGCGGACCATTCGCATCAAAACGGCACCACTCGAGATCCCTGCTGCCGTGGCGGGCAAGATAATACTCGAGAGCCAGGGTAGAATGCCCTCACTGATCGGATTGTACCCGAAAGCTGGCAGCAACTGGAAATGCCCTGCGAATATCAGAAGCAACAGGATGCCAGTAAAGAAGCTCGGTTGACTGAGTCCGATGAACGAGACGAACGTGACGATGTCGTCTTCGATACTGTATTGGCGTACCGCACTGATAATGCCCGCCGGAATGGCGATGAAAATTGCAATAATCATCGCCACTATCGCGATACTGATCGTCGGTTCGACGAGCCCGAAGATGGTGTCAGTTACGGGTTGATTCGTAAACAGTGAATTGCCAAAATCACCCCGCATGATACCACTCATCCACCTCACGTACTGGACGTATATCGGTTCGTTCAGACCGAGACTTTCCCGTAACTCTTGCATCGCCGCCGGATCTGCGTCTCTTCCCAGAATTAACACAGCGGGGTCGCCCGGAACTGATCGAATCCCGATAAAGAGGACTGTCGTGACCAAATACACAACGAGCAGCGCATGTGCGATCCGCTTGAGAACGTATCCCCTCAAGCCCATGGGATATCTCTGCCTCTCGTAGCCTTGGTTCTCATTCTCACATTCAGAACTGTTTGTACGAAGTATTATAAATCTTGTTCTAGTCAGGGGACTCCGGCGAGAGACGACGGGGGCTCCGACCACACAGAACTCCAAAAACGTCCCGAGGGTAGTGTTGGATACTCCGGGTGCCAGCTGTATCCGCGTGTGAGATGACAGGCGTTCACGAACGAGTATGCCACTACTCGACGTACTCTTCAGCCGATGTTGATCGAGAAGTTCTTGGTCTGTAAATACGAATCGAGCCCCTCCGATCCGCCTTCCCGCCCGATACCGCTTTCTTTGAAGCCGCCGAACGGAGTTCCCATTCCGCCACCAAACCACTCATTGACGGCGACGCCACCCGCCTCGATATCTCGAGCCACGGAGAGCGCACGTGTAACATCCCGGGAGAAAACGGCACCAGTGAGCCCGTACTTGGTATCGTTAGCGATTCTAATCGCGTCCTCGACGTCCGAAAACGGAATGATAGAAAGAACGGGGCCAAATATCTCTTCCTGGGCTATCCGCATACTGTGGTCGACGTCCGAGAAGACGGTTGGAGCGACGAAATATCCGTCCCGGTCGATCTCGTGTCCGCCGGTCTCGAGTGTTGCACCCTCTTCTTTCCCGATATCGATATACTCGAGTGTCTTCTCCAGCTGGTCTGTATTATTGAGTGGACCCATATCGGGGTCATCGATTCCCTTCCCCAGTTCGTAGGATTCCGCACTCTCGACTATTCGGTCGATGAATTCGTCGTAAACCGACTCGTGAACGAGCGCCCGGTCGGCTGCTGAACAGATCTGGCCACCGTTGTGGAAAATTCCGTTCGCAATCGAGGAAACAGCGGTGTCCATGTCGGCATCGGGGAGAACGATTGCAGGATTTTTCCCGCCGAGTTCGAGTGTGACGGGTGTGATCGTCTGTGCGGCGGACTCCATGACCGCTTTCCCCGTCGGAATACTTCCCGTGAACGTCAGGACATCAACATCCGGATGCGAGGAGAGAGACCGTCCGGCTTCAACACCACCAGCGACAGCGTTTACCGCACCGTCTGGGAGGGCTGTGCTGTGAGCGATCTCTGCGAGCCGAAGAGTCGACAGTGGGGTAGTCGGTGCCGGTTTGACGACGACCGTATTCCCGGCGACTAACGCAGGCGCGATGCCCCGGCCGGCTAAACTGATCGGGAAATTCCACGGAGTGATCTGTGCGCTGACACCGTACGGAACGCGAACGGTGAAATCAACATTACTTGCCCCCTTTGGTATACTCTTCCCCTCGATCTTGTCCGCCATGCCGGCGTAATATTCGAAATATCGTGCCGTGGTTTTGACGTTCGACCGTGCTTGAGAGATTGGCTTTCCCTGATCGAGGCTTTCCAGTTCTGCCAGTTCCGACTCGTTGTTTCGAATAGCCGACGCGATGTCGTGGAGGACTCTCCCCCGTTCGACAGGTTCCGTGTCCCGCCACGTCTGAAACGCGTTCGTAGCCGACTCGACAGCCCGGTCGACATCAGTCGAGGTACCCTCGGCTACGTCCGCAATTCGTTTTTCTGTGGCGGGATCGATAGTTCGGAAGTACTCATCGTTCGCCGGTGAGACGTATTCACCGGCGATGAAGTGATCGTACTCGCGCTGTTGTTCCGTCGACATTGCGTATGATGTTGCAATAGGTTTATTTATATCTACTGGCCGGTAGTGGATGAATATTGGCGGGACTCCTCAATCGGACGCAACGCCACAGTAATACATAATGATACGGGCGAGTGTTTTCGCGGTATCGGTAAGTGAAGTGACTGTAGTGTGTTCGTTTGGTCCATGGAGGTTTTCGCCGTACGGCCCGACAGACACCGCGTTTATGTCATAATAATTTTTATAAAAGCGTTCGTCCATTCCTGCATGACCGCCGACGAACTGCCCCTCATTGCCCGTCACGTCCTCTGCGGCCGTCTTCGAAACCCGTGCAATTCGTGAATCCAGCGGCACTTCGTGTGGTTCAGCCTGCCAGCCAAACCAGGATAGTTCGGGAGGATGCTCCGCCAGCCACTCGTCCCGAGTCGCGACGTTCGAAATCGTCCGTCGAATCTCTTTTCGAACCTGTTCGCGGGTTTCACCGGGCGGCCAGCCGATACGCCCCTCTAGAGTCACTTCACCAGGAACGGTCGATGGCCACTCTCCTCCGTCGATAACACCGATATTGAGATTCGTAACGTGGCCCTCGAGGCGTCGATCAGCCCGGTACGCTCGAGGATAGTCGATTCGGCCTTTTCGCGTCTCGTCGAGGTCGTTCAGAGACTGCAGGAGCAAGACGGCTTTATCCAGTGCGTTTACTCCCGCGTACGCCCGCCCTGCGTGGGCTGTGCGGCCAGGAACGGTAATTCTAAAGTACATAACGCCCGCGCTTGCGGTACCGATGTGTGGAATGTCGAGGGGCTCCGGGATGACGGCAGCGTCGGGCCGATAGCCGCGCTCGAGCGCAGAGAGGACCCCGCCGACGCCACCGGCCTCTTCTTCGATAGTCGACTGAAGAACGAGATCCCCCTCCAGGTCGACGTTAGCAGCCTGGAGCGCTTCGACTGCAGTGACGTACGCAGCGATACCCCCCTTCATGTCACAGCTGCCGCGACCGATGAGTCGATCGTCGTCTCGAACGAGCGTCCACGGATCACTGTCCCACTCGCGTTCGGTTACGGAAACGACGTCGATGTGGCCGCTCAGGCCGAGTGAATTCCCCTCACCGACCCCGTCGAGACGAGCCCCTACGTTCGGGCGGCCACCGTACCCGACTTCCTCGAACGTCGAGGTTTCGAAGTATCCACTGTGACCTCGAAGTCGCTCCGGATTCGGTTCCCACCGATCGACGGCTGCTCCCAGTGACTCGAACTTGTTCGCCATCACCTCCTGACCCGCTCGCTCGTTCCCTGTCACCGTTCGCTTTTCGACCAGTGTCGAAAGGAACTGGATCATACTCTCCTCGAGACGTTCGATCTCTGTATCAACGGCCTGGACTGTCTGGTTACTCACGGTCATTCGTATCCCTCAGTAGCGGTCGATGAAACCGCCTACGTTGTTCGACGTGGCTAGTAAGTCAGTGAGAGCGATATATAAATATAGCGGGGAAGCCGCGTACGGACATCAATCGGATCCGTGTCTGGGTGTATACCCGCAGTCGCGACACACCAGATAGTAATCACGTGGAACCTCCCCGCCACACTTCGAGCAGACATGTACAGGTATCGATTCGGTCGTGGGAAGGTCGTCTTCGAACGACATTGGTCTTACCGGAGAGAGAACGACAACGGAGTGTAAAATAGTTTCGTTTAATATAACAGGTTTGACTCGATGAGTGATCGGTTCGCTTGATCCCTCGCCACGATAGGAGCCACTGGCCATCACTGCACACCCGACCGCGAGACGGATCGGCGATCGGTGTACAAATTGGTTCAGTTGGTACTATAGCTGCGACAATCGCAAGCGCCGACGATAGGAGACGGTCGGAGACGGGCGATACGCAGTCGAGGCGATTGGTTACGGTCGGAGACGGCGATGTAATTTTCTGTCAGTCGGTACCGGCACAACTGCAGACGGCTCGCGATTGCACCGGTAACTCATTGCAGCTACTCATCCGAATATCTTGAACAGAGTGGAAATTGGATTACATTGGTACGTTCGTAAACCCACCGTCGGCTGTGTGAATATCTCTAACAAGACCCTTCCGCCGTTTCACCTAACCGAGCCTATCGGAACGGTCTCACGCCTGTACTCGAGCGGCCACATCGCTTACACGGGCCGCTGATTCCCGATGAGGAATACAATGCCGTTACTCGGAACGGGTATACCGATACCAAAGTATTTTATATTTTGTGCATTTAGTGAACGTTGCGCATGGCTTCAGATCTATGTTCGTCGAGTGCAGTAGAGCTCGCAGAGAAAATTAAAACGGGTGAGTTATCCTCCGTCGACGTCGTCGATGCCCACCTCAACAGAATTTACGAACGAAATGACACCGTCAATTCGTTTCTGACGGTAATGGAAGACGAGGCACGAACCGCTGCCCGCGAAGCAGACCGTGCTGTTCGGGACGGAAAACACCTCGGTCCACTTCACGGAGTGCCAGTCGGGATAAAGGACCTCTACGACGTCGCTGGCGTCCCGACGTCGATGGGCTGTAAGCTGTACGAAGACGACGTCGCCGAGGAGGACGGCGTCGTTGCAAAACGAGTCAAACAAGCCGGTGGTGTCATTATCGGGAAAACGAACACCTCCCAATTCGGGCGGGGTGGTAATACCAGAAACGAACTCCGCGATCCGTGTATCACCCCCTTCGACGAAGAACGAACTGCCGGGGGATCGTCTGGAGGATCGTGTGCGGCGACAGCAGATGGCCAGGTGCCGATCGCGCATGGGAGCGACGGTGGCGGGTCGATCCGTATCCCCGCATCGTTCTGTGGTGTCTATGGGCTGAAGCCGTCGTTCGGACGTATCCCGATGATAAAGCGGCCCGATGCCTTCGCCCACCACACACCGATGTTGAATATCGGCCCGATATCGCGCCACGTAGCCGATGCAGCCCTGATGCTCGACGTAATGGCGGGCCCACACGAGCGGGACCCGTTCAGTCTGCCGGCTCCAGCCACTCCGTACCTCGATGCGACTACGAACTCGATAGATGGACTGGATATCGCAGTTTGCAGGAATTTTACTAACTTCCCACTGCGCGAGGACGTCGAATCAGTAATCAACGATGCGGTATCCGATATCGACTCGAAAACCGGGGCCAACGTCGAGCGAATTCAGCTGGATTTCGACTACACACACCAGGAGGTCCTCGACATCATGTACAACTGCTGGAACGAGGTCCGACGGGCAGCATCCGACGAGAATTTCCGAAAGGAGCACACTGAAGAGGAGCACGCGGCGTATCGCGATGTTCTACAGCCCCACACGCAGTACAACGTCAAAAGCGGCCACGAAACTGGGGCTGTCGAATACAAGCAGACTCAGAATATCCGAACGGAAATCTACGATACGATCGCCGATATCTTCGAATCGTACGATCTCCTGATCTCGCCCGTCGTTTCGATCCCGGCTTTCGACAAGCGGATCAAAGAACCGGATGAAATAGACGGCGAACCGATTCCAGAACACGGATGGCACTACACTGCCATGTTCAATTATACCGGACACCCGGCAGCATCGGTACCCGCCGGGTTGACCCCCGAAGGGCTGCCGGTTGGACTCCAGCTAATCGGGCCCCGGCTGGCAGATAAAACCGTCATCGCAGCCAGTGCGACCATCGAAGACGTTCGTCCCTGGCACGACACCTACTCCATATAACCGGGTCGATTTGCCTCCGCGACAGCGGGCAGTTTCGTGCTCATCGAACTCGACCATAATCCAGTCTCTCACTTATCGAAGCCATGGGTACTTGGAATTCGATATCGGTCAATCACTCATCGCGGTCGACGTCTCATCCTCTCCGAGAAATCGGTACACGAGATCGTATGACTCTGCCTGGCAGTGTAAAGACCGACTCGAGTCGTCGGTCACTCGTCGACACCCCTGATCTGAACGACCGTTCTCGGAATTGGGCCGAAGAGAACATCAGAACACGCGCGAGACGAAGTTCGACGGAGAGCCATCCAGTCAAAAGGTTTATACAGAGGTCTAATAATAGAGGGTGTATGTCACGGACAACGGGTGGAAAAGCCGTCATCGAGCAACTAGAACGAGAGGATGTCGACACGATCTTTGGAATTCCAGGTGTTCACACCCTGGAGATGTACGACGCGTTAGTGGACAGCGAGATTCGGCCAGTCACGACGAGACACGAACAGGGAGCCGGATTTATGGCGGACGGCTACGCTCGAGCGACGGGCAACGTCGGCGTTGCCCTCCTGATAACTGGGCCGGGGCTGACGAATGCTGCGACGCCCATAGCTCAGGCGTACTCGGACTCCTCCCCGATGCTCATCATCTCGAGTCAAAATAAAGCAAACGAGATCGGTCACGCCAGGGGCAAACTCCACGAGTTGAAAGACCAGAAGGGAATGATGGACAACATCGTCGCCTACAGCGAGCGGGTCGAGCGGGTCAACGACATCCCCGACGCGATTTCCTCGGCGTTTCAGCACCTCGATGCACACCGTCCCCGTCCCGTCCATCTCGAAATCCCTATCGATATCCTGTCCCGGAAAAAAGCCGTCGAGCCAGTAGATCGAGAGAGCCACGTTCCGGAGCGGCCCGACGAAGTTCGACTGCGGGAGACTGTCGATCGAATGGAGAAAGCGGACAAGCCGTTGCTCATCGCCGGAGGAGGGACCACTAGTGCAGCGACCGCGGTACGGCGATTCGTCGAGCGGACCGAGATACCAGTAATAACCACGATCGCCGGAAAAGGAGTCGTTCCGAAGGACAGCCCGTACAATATCGGGTATCGCTTCAGACAACAGGAGGTCAGTCAGTTCATCGCGACGCGGGATCTGGTGTTGGCGGTAGGCACCGAGTTGAGTCCGATGGATACGAAAGAAGTGGAGTTCCCCGAAAACCTCGTCCATATCGACATCGATTATCGAAACTTCGGGAAGAATTACCCCACAGCGGTGAAACTGACCGCAGATGCGTCGGTTGCGCTGGAAGAATTACTCGCTCTCGTCGAGGAGAGAAACGTGACGTTCGGAACTCACAATCGAGAGCGGGTCGCCGACATCAATGCACACCTGGCCCAGAACGAACCCGATGGTAGTGGGGACCAGACGAAGCTGCGGATTATCAACACCCTCCGGAGCGCACTCGATGACGATGCGATAGTTGCAAACGACATGACCAAGGTGTGTTACAAGGCTGCGAGAGAGTTCCCGACGAATCACCCGGGGACGTTCATCTTTCCTCGAGGGTACGGCACCCTCGGCTTTAGCCCGCCGACGTCTTTCGGGGCAGCCATCGGATGTGACGACAGGCAAGTCGTATCGATCGTGGGTGACGGTGGATTCATGTTTACCGTACCGGAGCTATCGACAGCCGTCGAATACGATCTCAACGTACCGATCGTTCTGATCAATGACGGGGGCTACGGGGTTATAGAGGACACGCAGGTTCGTGACTACGGACGAAGCGTTGGAACTGACGTCGAGAATCCGGACTTCATTCAACTGGCGAAATCTACCGGTTCGGCCACGCAGAGAGTCGACGTGGATCACGTCGAATCCGAACTTCCCGCGGCGATATCGGACGCGTTCGATCGTGACCGGCCGACCGTTATCGAGATACCGGTAAACTTCTAACGGCGGTCCAATCGTGAACCGATGAACGAAGTCATGCAGTGTGGTTCGGTTTCGCTCATCACTCGACGGTTGGAACGATACTATAGTAATCGTCGAACCAATTGTCCCAGCTCGTACGCAGACGGCCAACGCCACCAGTGCTGGCCGCTGATTCGCATGTGGAAGTGCAACGACCGAAAACGACTACGATAGGCTCATCCACGAATCGGAGCGGAAATTGTCGTACGTAGCGAGTACATCACCGACCAGATCGGATGGTTGATTCAGCGACTACCAGACGGGATAGCGCTGCTGGGCTACGGTGTGCATCCCTGCCCTCCCGTATCGGTGTCAATTTGTCCTAATATCTCCGCCCCCGTACTATCAGTATAATTAAGGTAAGTTTATAAAGTGTCGACAGGTTACATCATGACATGGCATTGGATGATGTTAGCATGGAAGATGTCCAGGGGCCAGTAATTGATCGCAGAACGTCGATGAAACTACTCGGTGCAGCAGGACTGGCCGGACTGGCTGGTTGTACGGGTGACGAAAACGGTGAGAACGGTGGGAACGGCGGAAACGGTGGAAACGGTAACGGCGGAAACGGTAACGGTGGGGCCCCATCGTCCGGTGGAGTCGCACGAATCGGATTGAACCAGGACCACATGGAACAGGGAGATGCTGCACGGATCTGGGGCGAATCCGAGTGGCCGATTCAGTTCCACGTATACAACTCCCTCCTGCGGCTGAACGAAAACCAGGAGATCGAAGGGGAACTCGCCGAAGATTGGCACAATCCGGACGACTCGACGTACGAGTTCGAACTTCGTGACGACGTCGATTTCCACAACGGGGACCACTTCACTGCCGAAGACGTGAGATGGCACATCGAGCGAATCGAAGAGATGGACGATACGCCCTACAACGAGGTCGACGCGATCGAGTCCATCGAAGTGCCAGACGACTATACGATTAGAATATCACTGGAAGAGCCATACGTCCCGTTCATCGTCTACCTCATGGCACCGGAAGGGGTAGGGACGATCACTAACCAGACGGCCTACGAGGACGATCCGGAACATTACCAGCAGTATCCCGTCGGGACGGGACCGTTCGAACTCACCGATCGAACGCCGGGAGAATCGGTAACGCTGGAAGCGTTCGACGATTACTGGGATACGGACGATGACGGAAACAGTCTCCCGTATCTGGACGGGATCGAGTACCAGTTCATCCCGGAACCGAGCACCATGTGGACTGCCGTCTCTTCCGGCGAACTGGATCTGGTGAACGAAAACTCGTACGACCGTGCCGACGCAATAGAAAATCACGACGATCTGGTCCTGGATACGATGTCGAAAGGGGCGTACAAATCCATTCAGATGCTCTGTAATGATGCAGCGAGCGATGAGTGGGAAGAGCTCGCTCAGATCGTCGCTCCGGACCGGGAAGTGACCGACAAGTGGGAAGACGAGGATCTGGTGACAGACGATCCGCGGGTGAGAAGAGCCATCGCGCTGGCAATCGACCGACAGGAGGTCGTCGATACGGCGTGGTTCGGATACGGTGAACCCGCCCACAGTATGCTGGTTCCCACGATGGGGCCGTTTTTCGAACGCGAACCCGAGAACGCACAGCAGTACGACCCCGAGGAAGCGGAACGACTCCTCGATGAAGCCGGATACACTGGCGACCCACGGTTTACGGTCAGCATGCTTGGGTGGCAGACGGCATGGACCGAGCGATTTGCCGTCGTTCTCCAGGAACAACTGGCGGACGTCGGAATCGAAGCCGAAATCGACATCCGATCGGGCTCCGAAGCGTTCGACGTGTTACTCGACTTCGAGCACGAGCTGTTCCTGTACGCCGCGGCGAACCTCTTTACGGCCACAAACCACATGAACAACATGTTCATGACTCCGGTCGAGGGAGCACCGAACGGGTCGAGAAACCGACAGCTCTGGCGCGACGAGGAGTTCGACGAACTGTCCGAGGCTGCGATGACGACTCCCGACATCGACGAGCGATCGGAGTATATACGGGAGGCAGAACAGATCCTCCTCGAGGGAACGCCCCACGCATGGGTCGTTCACGACGATGTGGTCCGTGCGAGAAATGCCAACCTTCAGGGCATCGATCAGGTGGCGTTGATGGAACGACTGCACACGGCCTACTTCGCCGACTGAGCCGAGACGAAGCCTCCATGCCGTAACGTCCGACACTCACCTGCCGTTCCGCCGAGAACGCGACGGAGTTTTCGTCGACTGGTGAACTCGTGAACCACGGCGAGTACCTATAGTAGCCACTGAACGTCATTGCACACCCGATCTCCAGACGGATTGGCGATCGGTGTGTACATCGTTTCAGTTGTTACGATAGCTACAGCGACAATGATCGACTCATACGGTTTACTGCAAGTCATTACCGGAGTGACCGGGTACCGTCCCGCGGTCGCTCCGGTAAACAGTTGCAGCAATCCGTATCAAGCCGTCTCAGAAGAGGGAAGCCGTCGTTACCGACGTAGCCGTTCGATCATTCGAGCACCCGCGAGGGCTCGTTCGTCCTCGTAGGCGGGTGCAGCAATTTGAGCCCCGACCGGAAGTCCATCCACTCGTCCGACGGGAACAGTCACTGCCGGCGTGCCCGCTAAATTAAACGGCCGCGTGTTGCCCGACGTACTCGGTTCGTCGTCGAGATCCGGCGCAACTTCTGGGGGGAGCATCGGCGTCGTCGGCGAAAGGAGCAGATCGACGTCCTCGAACACTCCTTCGACTTCCCGTCGGTACTCCATCATCATTCGCTTGGCGGCCGCATACAGTTTCCCCTCGGTTTGGTCATCGAGGTACGAGTGCGGGAGTTTCTTCTTCGTGATTATCTTATTGAACCCGTCGTTCTGGAGCTTTTCTAAGAAGTGGTGGGAAACCGGATCGAACGCCGCCCCACCGCCATAATTGACCCCGTGGTGTTTTATTATCCAGGTCAACTCTGGCCCTGAAAAGTACGGAGGCAGAAAGCTCAATTCGTTGTCCAGTTCTACGTCCACAACCTCACAGTCGGTTTCCCGTTCTAGTTCCCTGGCGACGTCTGTAACTCTATCACGGACATCGTCGTCTGACTCGGCAAAAAACGACTGCGGAAGGCCAACGTCGAACGACCGCTCTCGATCCAATGTATCAACGTCTATACTGATATTCCGTCCGTAAGAATCGGGATCACGATGGTCGGGGCCGGAAATAGCATCGAAAACGTGTGCACACGCTGTAACGGTCCGTGTGATTGGACCCTTCGTCCCTAACGTGTTCATCGTCGACACTGATCCATACCCAGGAATCGTCCCAGGCGATGGTTTCATCCCGACGAGACCGTTGAACGCTGCGGGTATTCTAACACTCCCTCCGGCGTCGGCACCGATCGAAGCGTCGACCAGTCCACTGGCCACTGCGACTGCACTCCCACTTGAGGAACCACCCGGAACTCGATTCCGATCGATCGCGTTGCGAACGCGACCGAGTTCACTGACTTTTCCCACGCCCAGTGCGTACATATTCGCTTTCCCGGTGATCGTCCCACCTGCATCTAACAACCGCTCGACAACGGGGGCATCGAAAGAGGGAACGTACGCATGATCTTCTAGTCCACACGTCATCGGAAGATCGCGAACGGCGATACTATCTTTGATGGCAAACGTCATCCCCGAGAGCTCTCCGTCTCGGCTCTCGGTCCGGGGTTCGTCGTAGACGTACACCAACGCATTGTACTCGTCGTCCGATCTGTGCCCGTGTGACTCACCCTGTGGCGGCGACAGAGCGTCGACGTCGAATTTCCCTCTCATAGCAGCGGATTTCTCGAGTGTGTGTTCGACGACGTCGTCCGCACTGCAGAAGGATAGCTCCTCGGCGAGTCGTTTGATTCGCTCCGATTCTGAGGTCGAATTGACCGTATGATTATCACTACAGTCTGAATTGTCCATGAACAGTGTATGACGACGACCAGTAATAAGTTTGACCCAGATAGCCGGTAAACGGTACGGGCCACCCAGAGAAGTAAGGGAAGTACTGGTTTCACGAGCACAGAAACCATAGAGTGGGGACTGCAACGATTGGTACACGAATCGCACAACGATCACCCGACCAGGTGTGCATCGGGTCCGCCAGAAGTCCACTCCAGCATCCGAATGGTGGGTTGGGAGTGTCGACGGGAAGTAGTATTCTGTGACAGTTCGGAAACCTTTATATTCCGACTAACCAATTGAGAGATATGTCCCGATCGTTGAGACGGAGCCTTCAGTACGCGCCCGCAGATAATCACGAGAAAATTCAGTTCGCTGCCGACAGTAATGCCGACGGTGTGATCCTCGACCTCGAGCATTTAGTTCCGGCCTCGAACAAGGACAGTGCACGGTCGAACTTGACCGACGTGATCAACGATACAGTTCCCGAGTCCAAAGAAACCGTCGTCCGGATAAATGGAATCGACTCCGAGTTCTGGCTTGCGGATACGGGAGCAGCGATCGATGCCGGAGCAGATACCATACGGCTCCCAAAAGTCGAACAGCCGTGGGAGATCAAGACAGTCGTAGAAACCGCAACGCAACTAACCGATTCGATACCCGAATTTCTCGTTCAACTCGAGACACCACGTGGCGTTGCGAACGGAGTCGATATCGCGCGTGAGTGTGGGAACTATTCGGCGGTCACTGGAATCAGTCTCGGGATCGGTGACTACACCAATTCGATCGGCGTGGAAGATCACACGCGAGAACTACGGGCACACCTCCTCAACAGGATAGCTGAATTCGCAGCGATCGGCGATATGGAAGCCCTCGGCTACGTTCATAAGGACCTCGAAAATCTCAGGGAGAGCGCCGAAATGGCGAGAGATCTCGGTCACGTCGGCCAGCCCGTCTCCTGCAAAGTAGACTCTGGGGAATTTATCGGGGTTCTCAACGATGTGTATTCGGGGCCAGATCAGTAATCAGTCGTCTCGCCACTGCAAGCGGCATACTGGTTCGACCGCAGATCTACCGAGACCGAGACCGAAACTAGGAAGGGCTGTACTGGGACGATCGAATCCGGGAGTGTTTCCGCGTGCTCGTCGTTTAGAACGGATATTCCAGGCCTTCTAACCCGTCCACGGCCGCGTCGTAGCGTTCTTGCATTCGCTGGCGAAGAATGGGGAGATCCCGTCCGATCGTCACGATCTGGTATCCTGCATCGACTGTTTCCTCGATCCCATCGTAATACACCGTCCCGCTCGACAGTGGAACGTCGTATTCCAGTGCCGTCTCTTCCAGGTACTCACGGTGTTCCCATATGCGCGGATCCGAAGAGTCATCGATACCCAGTGAGATCGAGAGATCCCCGGGTCCGGTACGAACGAACCCTAACTCGGGAATAGAGAGGATCTCTTCTAGGTTCTCGATTGCCTGTATCGTTTCGATCATAACGCCCAGACAGACTGAATCGTCCTCGACGTCACGAAGGTTTTCGATGTCTTTGCCATAAATCGTCGTTCGGGCGTGACTCCCACCCCGTTTCCCGGGTTCGCCCTCGTACGTGAATTTAGTCGCCTTGACTGCTCTTCTCACTTCCTCGGGGGTCTCGACACGCGGTAGAAGGACGTTCCGAATACCGGAGTCCAGAACTTTGCGGATCATATCCGGGTCGCTACCGGGAAGCCTCACGAGAAGACTCGTGTCCGCGACTTCTGCCGCTCGAGAGAGGTTCGCCAGCGATTCACTATCAAAAGGACTACAGCCTCGATGTTCCAGATCGACCCAGACGAAGTCGAGGCCGATATCACCACAGAGTTCGATGACCATCGGGGAACTGGTGTATGCTACTCCTCCGAGAACGACCTGGTCGTTCTCGATAGCGTGTTTGATCCGGTTGTTGTATATCATGCGATTTAGCAACTCGAAGTTGCTGTCTACTGCTAATTGTCTCTATGGCATAAATATTTTGTCTGGTAAATACGACGACGGAAAATGTCGTTTCCCGATCGGCAGTGTCAGTCATCGATCTTCGGTCCGAGTTATTCGAATCGCAGTTCAATCATTTACGCCCGTACGATTATAAATTACTGTTCACTACGTTCGAGTATCTACAACAGCTCCGACCGAGCCAGTATCCGGTATAAACCTCCCGTACCAAAAAGAACATTATAGAGTGATCTGATCTATCAAAACGGATGGCTGACAACATCGACGCCGGACCCACTGACTGCGACCCAGTATCTCTGATGACGGATACGGCACAGGCGAACATCAACCGATCCAAGTATGGATCGTGGCGGTCGATCGGAACGGCTGAAACCACTTCGCTCACGTCCGGCTTCCCGTACCCGGAATCGTTCCCAACCGACCAGTTGGTAAAATCCATTCAGACAGTGTTCGACGAAGAAGGGGACCAGGCCCTGCAGTACGGCGGTGGCGAGTACGCGGAAAAATTGGAGTCGTGGATCGCCAGCCGAGAGGCAGACCGCGGCATCGATCTCGAGGAGTCCAATGTGTTGATTACAAATGGAGCGACGCACGCAATCGATACCACCTGTCGAGCGTTTTTCCGACCTGGAGACACCCTGATCACCGAGGAACCCACCTTCCTGGGGTCCATTCGCACGTTCAAAAATCTGGGAATCAACGTCGTTGGGACTCCACTCGACGGGGAGGGACTGGACGTCTCTGCACTCGCTTCCGAACTCGAGTTGCGCCGGCACAACAATGAACCACTCCCAAAGGCATTGTATACGACCCCGAGCTTCCAGAACCCGACTGGAACCACGATGCCAAAACGGCGACGTGAACGCCTTCTGGAACTCGCTACGGAGTTCAACTTCGTCGTAATAGAAGACGACGCGTACCGCGATTTACGCTACGAGGGAGACCCGGAGCCGCCGTTGGCTGCTCTCGACGACTCGGGTCGCGTGATTCGCATCGGGACGTTTGCGAAAACGATCGCACCCGGTGTCCGACTGGGATGGCTGGTCGCAGCAAAGCCAGTTCGAGAAGCCATAGAAACGCTATTCGCTGGTGGGAAGAACACGTTCACGCGAAGCGTCGTCGGCCACTACTGTGCAGACGGGCATTTCGCTGACTCCGTGCCCACTCTGAAGGCCGAGTACGCCAGGCGGAGAGACCTGATGCTGGACGCACTCGAGTCACACATGCCAGCGAACGTTAGCTGGAGCGAGCCGAGCGGCGGTTTTTTCATCTGGGTAGAAATCGACGACGAGATCGCTATCGACGAGTTACTCACCGAGGCCATCGAGGAGGGCGTAAGCTTCCTTCCGGGTCCAATGTTCTACCCCCACGATGGTGGGGAAAACGCGTTCAGACTCTCGTTCAGCCACGTCGAGCCATCCGAAATCGAAGACGGAATTCGGGCACTGGGAACGGCAATTCACCAGCACAAGAGCCACTGATACAGTCTACTGCACGCATTGCCCGGAGCGGGCCACAGTCCCGATCGCCTCACTGTCCGAACCGAACGACCGATGGCCACCACAACATTTATCATTTGAAATTTGTGAATAGCAGTATGCGTGTCGTTGTTACCAGACGGATTTTTCGCGGGGAATCACCGTACGATGACGTCGTCGAGGCGGCCGGTGGTGAGCTCGTGTACGCCGATTGCCACACAGAAGAGGACGCAGTTGCGGTCTGTGAGGGAGCGGACATTGTTGTCAGAGGGTCGGTGCCAATCACCGAGCGGGTAATGGAAGCCGCTGGAGAGCTACGATTGATACTCGTCCCTGCAGCGGGCTACGATTGCGTGGATATTCGAGAGGCCACTTCGAGAGGGATTCCCGTCTCGAACGTACCAGAGTACGCCCCACGGGACGTTGCCAGCCACGCGATGTCGCTGGCGCTCGCAGCTGCTCACGACGTCGTCCGGTGTGACCGAGACATGCGAGACGGGCCAGGATGGGAGCGAAGAAGGATCCATCCGATTCACGGGAAAACCTTCGGCATCGTAGGACTGGGGCGGATCGGTCGCGAGATCGTTTCGATGGCACGTGGAATGGGAACGGACGTAATTGCCTACGATCCCTACCTCCCCAGCGATATTTTCGACCACGTCGGGGTAGAGCCAGTCGAGTTTGACGAACTTCTCGAGCGATCCGAGTGTATCAGTATTCATGCACCCCTGACGGATACGACCCGAAATATGTTCTCCACGGAGGCGTTCAGCCGTATGCGAGAGTCCGCAATTCTGGTCAACGCTGCCAGGGGCCCGATCGTCGACGAGTCAGCTCTCGTCGACGCGATCGAAAACGGGGATATTCGGGCCGCAGCACTCGACGTATTCGAAACAGAGCCACCGACGGACTCACCGGTACTCGACTGTGAACGTATCGTCGTTTCTCCTCACATGGGGTCGACCTCTCCGAGTGCGAGGCAAGGCATGATCAGGGGTGCCCGCCAGGAATTGAAACGTGCACTGTCCGGCGAACCCCTCGAAAACGTCGTGAACCCGGAAGTGTTTCAGTACACTGGAGATCAGGCTTTTACCCCTGACGAGTGAAGCCCAGGTTGGGACGTGTCCTGTACGCGTTTTAGCCATCCCAGTGGAAAGGAACAGGGATACTGACGGGAACTGTGCCCGTCGATGACGTAGATCGGTATGTGTGCAAATCATACAGGTGAGAACTAATATATAGTCCTTGATAGTTAGGTGTAACCACGGCCCACGGTTAAACGACCGGACCCGCAGGGCACGTTCTTTCCGCTCGTGATCGGGATATATTCCGATCGTGCGGGCCGCCGACTCAGAGAGAGACTATTGACTCGAGGGTGCGATTTTTCACTACTGGATCGATTATTCGCTACAGTAGCCACCGCACGTCACCGCACACCCGATCGCGGGACGAGAGCGCGGTTCGGAGTGAACGGAGTGAGCGAGAACCGCGGGATTGCGAACGGGGAACGTAGTGACCCGTGAGCTGTGCGATCGGTGCGTAGCTCGTTTCAGTTGTTACTATACTATAGTCCCGTGTCGCGAGCAGTATTCACACGTCATAGATAATACACCACCGATCCCCCACATGAGTTACACTTACTGATTACTCGACATTTCGAGATCAACCTGGATCGTATTCGTTGCATCCATCAGGTGTTTTTTGATCTCGGTGTCCATATACGATTTCTCGAGTCTCGTCGACGGGCCAACAACGCCGATCGAACCGATCACTCGACTTTCAGTGGCAATTGGGGCAGCAATGCAATGAATGCCAGTCACGGATTCTTCTAAATTATACGCCACCCCCTCGTCCCGTATCTGTTCGATCTGGCCCATGAGCTCGTCCCTGTCGGTTATTGTATTTTCAGTTCGCTTCGGGAGGCCGTGTTTATCGAGGATTTTTGCGATTCGACTCTCGGAGTACTGTGAGAGTATCGCCTTTCCGGAAGCGAGATAGTGGATTTTGCTGACTTTTCCTTCTCGCGTTCCGGTCACGATTGCGTTGTCGCCCTGTGCCCTGTAGATGTGAAAGCAGAGACCGTTTTCTTCCGTGTAGAACCAAACGGCTTCACCGGTTTTTTCGGCGAGGTCGTCCACGCGGGGACAGACGTACTCTAACGGCAATCGCTGTTTGGCCTCCATTCCGAAATCCAGAAAGCACATACTTATCTTAAATTTCCCACCTTCTCTCAACAGATAGTTCCCCTTTTCCAGTGTTACCAGATATCGGTGGATGGTACTCTTAGAATAATCCAGTTTCTTGGCGAGTTCTGTCGGGGTCGCCTCGCCTAACTCCTTGATTTCTTCGAGTATTTCGAAAGTCGTCTCTGTCGTGGTGACAGGCCGATCGATGTCGTTCTCATTTAGCATGGTTGATAAACATTGTAATTGATAATAAATGTTGTTCTAAATATTCGAACAGGTGCATGCAGTGTAATTTGTTACCCAACCGTATGGAGATTCATCGAGCGCAGACGAGTGAGCCAAAGCAGGCAACTGATCCCAGCTCACTTCACCCGTTCTGGTTCGACGAACCACCATAGTAACAACTGCACCGATTGACACACCCATCCCACAGCTGACGTGCGATCGGGTGTGCACTGACGTGCAGTGGCTACTATACCCACCCGAGCAGAACATTTATTATCACTGTGCAGGTTCAATATGCATGCAACCAGACATAACTGTCCTCGGTGCCGGGGTCAATGGCACCTCCACCGCGCTTGCGCTTACACTCCTCGGATACAACACCCAGATAGTTGCAGATCAGTTCGCCTATGAGGAGCAACATCGAGACCCTCGTTTTTCCTCCGCGTACGGTGCAGGTGCCATTCTTCCATACTCGGTCGGCATGGACAGCCTGGATGAAACCTTCGAGGAGAGTCAGACGGTTTTTCGGCTGTTAGAGGAGTTGAGCGTTCTTGGCGTCCGGAAGAACGACCACTACTGGATCGACGAGGAAGGGCGTGGTCCTTCGAACGCCCCGAAGTACCTCGACGGATTCCGAAAAGTCGAATCGCCGAACGCCCTTCCTCGACGGACGGGTTCAGAACACGTGACGGACTTTACTGCCGAGATGCTTTTCGCCGATATGCCGACGTACATGGAAGGGTTGTACAGGTTGTATCAGGCGGCTGGAGGGAGTATTCGAAAGCGAACCGTGACACGCACAGATCTAACCGAAATGCCCGGACTACTGATCAACTGCACTGGGCTACGGAGTCCGGAATTGTTCGAAGACAGCGCACCGTACCACGCGGCACGTGGCCATCTCGTCACCGCACAGCGTGCACCGATTCCGAAACTCGATGGAACGATGATTTCGTACTCCTACTCCGTCGCAGGAGATCGAAAAGGGGTCTACTGCTTCCCCCGAATGGATGGGATAGTGATGGGAGGAACACATCAGTCAGTCCCCTACCGGCCGGACGAGAAGCCGTGTTTCCCACCCCTGAACGAACCGACCACGAAAATCGGGGGGACGGAGGTTCCGAAACGCATCGTAGAATTGAACGCCGAACTCCTCGCTCAACTGGGTGTAGACGTAGAGCGATCTGACCTGGAAGTCTCGATCGGCTACCGACCGCTCCGTGACCCCGAGGGAGACGGCGTACGCGTCGAACTGGCCGAAGAATCGTGTGGACCGGTCGTCCACAACTACGGCCACGGTGGTGCGGGTATCTCGGTATCCTGGGGGTGTGCGATAAGCGTAGCACGGCTCGTCCGTGAAGCAATTGGTGACAGGGAAGTCCCCCCCGCTCCAGTTTCACGACCTGCACCGCTGCTTCCACTCTATCGAACACTAACCAAACATATATGCGAATAATACATATCAACATATGGTTGTGTAGAGCGAACGGGAACCTCATTTCTGTCGGGAACGGGGTGATCGGTTTTGGTCACGACGAAGCTGAGCGAGAACTATCGGCGTCAGCGACACGCAGGTGACGGCAAGGCGGCGTTTAGGGACATTACCTCCCCGATCAGCGTCTACTGATAAAATTGACCTCCGATGGCCAGTTTGCAGGGCGCATCCCACGGTACGGCGGGCCGTCCACACTGACCACTATAGTAGAAATTAGAGATGATTGCTCACCTCTAGCACAGGGAATCGATCAATAGCTGTATCAATCGCTGTTGTGAGCTCGGTGAGTGAGTCAAAGAAGCGGTTGCTGAGAGCGGCTTGGAGTTGTCTTCAGCATTCTTCGACAGGATTTAGCTCTGGCGAGTATGCCGGTAGCGTGACGAAAGCGAGGTCATCACGGACCTGACGGGCGACGCCCGAAAATACGGCTCTCCATCCAACACAATAATCAAATCGTCTTCAAACTCTTTGTATAATGTGAAAATGAGATGTTTGCGTGAGCGGCGGTTACGTACTCTTTGAATCGCGCCCAAGAGACACGTTCAGTCGCGTTGACCGGACAATTCGACAGACGGCCGCGTGCCGCGGGGAAACCACGCGGAACGCGGCTCAACTTGCACGGATTTCTTGGTTTGGTCGATATAGGTTACTGTGGCGTCCATCTCCCGCCGCTTTTTTTGAACTCCTCTCGGATCGTTTCTTGCTCGTCAGCATCGGATACGGCAGCTGCACGGCGTGACTTTTGATAGCTCAATCCTGCTTCTTTGAGCAACCGCCGGCAACTCGGGATTGAGTACTCGATATCGTAGGTGTCATCAAGATGCTATTGGACGAGCGCCGGCGTCCACGCCGGTGCGTCGATCCCAACTTCCTCAGGAGGTTCGTGGACAGTTGCTTCGAACTGTTCTTGATCTTTTTCCGAGAGCTTTGGGCTTCTCCCAGATCGGTTAGCATCAGTAACGGCCTGCTCAAGCGACTCATCAGTATCGAGTCGCTTGAGCCAACTATAAATCGTTCGTCGCTCCACCCCGTACCACTCGGCTAGTTCAGTCTGCTCGACGCCGTTTTTGTACGCTATTGCGGCTAAAAGCCGTTGTGTCGGCTTCTTTCCGTACACGTTGTCGAGAGCATCTTGCAACTCTTCGACTGAGATATCGCCGAGGTGATCCACTGTTTATTTCGGCACTCCACGAATGAATAGTCCTAACGGTTATTATAGACGGTGCAACTAAAGTAAATGGGTCGGTTTTAGAACAGAGCTTTCTATCGTTCGCTTTCAGATTCGATCAGCGTATCCGAACATGACGCCACACTGTTCAATCATCTGTATCCCGGAAAATTCGGTATGTCGTATCACCGCGCGCAACTACTTGATCGTCGTTGGTATCCGCTTGTTTGATCGTCGCCTCGGCAAACCCTACTGCACCACCAGCACGAACAACGGTCGCGACAAGCCTCAGGTTGGTCGTAGCCGGACTTACGTACGTGACGGAGAGGTCAGTCGTGGCGAGGCCTGCCGCAATCGGATCGTCGAACGTCGATCGTAAAGCGAATCCACAGCCGGCGTCAATCAACGTTGCAAGGGCACCGCCGTGGAGACTTCCACTACTTCCCTGGAAGGTGTTCGCGATGTCGTCATTATACGGCATCGAGAGTACGGTCCGACCGCGATCGGTACGCACGTGTTCGATATCCATATTTGCGAGGAACCCGTGTTGGTCGATCATTTGCTCGAATATATCCTGGTCTACTGATTCACTCGTCATGCGTATACCATCACCAGACAGGTTTTGGCTGCGCCGTATTAACGATGCTGAATCAGCCCACTTATGTCGGGATGCGGACGCGAAAGTACAGAGAGGGTTCCTTACTGTGCCGATTTCAGTGGGAAAGGTAATTATAGTATAACTCGCCAATAGATACACATGCCAGTCGTCGCAGCCATCGCTGACTCATCCGATAGCCGTATCGTCGAAGAGGCCGAGAAACTAGCAACGGCATTCGATAGGGAACTTCACGTCGTTCACGTCATCTCTATGGGGACGACAGACGCGGACATCGGAGGTGTTTCCGACGACTCTTCAGATCGGCTGAGAGAAATTGCTAAAGAGAGAACCAAGGCGGCGACAGAGGGAGTTTCCGATGATCCCATCCACGTCGGACTGGTAGACAGCAACCCGAGTCAGAGAGTGATTTCCTACGCCAGCGAAGTCGACGCAGAGTACATCGTCATCGGTGGGAGAAAGCGAAGCCCAACCGGAAAAGCGATTTTTGGGAGCGCCGCTCAAAGCATCCTCCTCAACGCCAACCGGCCAGTACTGTCTATTTTCAGCAATTAGATACTGGCTTGTACGATCACCTGTACGCGATTTTCTGTATACCGAGAATTAAAGCTCAAGATTGAAGAGAACGTTTGCGAGGATAGCGAGGACGACAACCCCGAGAAGAAGGGCTACAGAACCGAACGCCACTGACCAGCCAAAAAAGTCGGCGAGAACGCCGACGACTACACTGCCAAGAGCACCGATAAGCATGAACGTCGAGCGAGCGAGTCCATAACCGATCCCCCATTCTGATTTGTCCAAAACGTCCGTGAACCGGACTTGAATGATCCCCGCCCAGCTGATGCCAAGGCCGAGCAGTGTCAGTCCGGCGAACAACGTGTACAACGTGGATCCCCAGATGAGGAGGACGAATCCGATCGATGCGAGGGACAAATTCGCGATCAAAACGACATCCCGAGAGAAGATATCTGACAATCGGCCCGAGATTGGTTGGAAGATAGCGGAGAGAAAGAAAACGACACCGAACGTTACTCCGGCTTGCTGGGTAGTGAACTCCTTGCTCTCGATCAAGAACGTGGGAAAAAACGTGGTGATCGCGTTGAAAGCAAATACTGCGGCGGCTCCAATGAGAATTGAGAAAGCAATCTTCGGTCGCGAGAGCAGATCGATCATCGTCGAGAGCGCAAGACCGTCCATGATCGAACCATCGACGTCGGTTTGCTGGGGTTTCACCACCCACGAAAAGAGGAGCAATACGACGAACGTGATCGTTCCAAGGAGGATCGCGCCTCGCCAGTTGTACCAGACAGCGACCTGAGCCGCGGCAATCGGCGCGATTAGCCCAGCGAATGCCCCACCGGCAGTTAAGAAACCGACTGCCTGGCCGGTGTTTTCGAACATCTTCGTCAACAACAGCGTAGCAGCAGAGAAGTACAAACCCGTCCCTGCACCCAGAAGAAGGAGGAACACCCCAAAGAGCGGAAACGATGGGGAAAACGCGGTCAGCAAACTTGCAACGCCAGTAAGCCCCAGAGCAACGAGAATGACCAACCGCTCTCCAATGTGACCTGATAGAACACCGCTCGGAAACTGTCCAAGTGCGTAGGCAGCCCACATACCCGTCAGAACCAGTCCGATCTCGGACATCGAGACAGTAAAAGTCGACGCAATATCAGGAACAAGCGGGCTGATTACGAGGCGGATGCCCATGAGGCAGAAATTGGCGACAACCGCGATGACGAGAACATTGTAGTGATACCGCCAGTGGTCGTACATGAGAGTTCGTTATCAGTCTCTATCAGCAGCGCGTGGTTCGAATCCAAGTGCATCGCTGTCCATCTTCGAATCAAGCGTCATTTCCCGGAGAAAGATGGATCCCGTCCCTCGAGGAAGGCCTCGACTCCCTCCTCGTGATCGGCCGTAGTCAGCGCGATTCCCTGTGCCATGGCCTCGTCTGTAACGGCGTGATCGATCGATTTCTCGAGTCCTTCACGAATCAGTTTCTTGTCCTCGACGAGGGCGACGGTGGGCCCCGACGCCACGGTATCGACGAATTCGTCGACTGCATCGGAAAATTCGTCGGTCTTATAGACGTGGTTTACGAGGCCGAGGTCCAGCGCGCGGTCGGCATCAACGATTTCTCCGGTGAAGACGAGTTCCTTTGCAACGTTCTCGCCGACGACGCGCGGAAGGAGATAGGAGGTTGCCGAATCAATCGCGAGGCCAACGTTTCGAAAGCTGAACCCAATTTTTGCATCCTCGCTCGCCAACTGGACGTCACAGGCCAGTGCGAGGGTGGCCCCTGCACCGACCGCTGGACCGTCGATCGCTGCGACAACCGGGAGCGGGAACGTTGCGAGTCGTGTAATGACGGCGCTCGTTGTTCGTTCGAGATCCCGAATCTCCGCCGAGATATCGATGGTATCTCGTTCGTGGCGTTCTTTCATCTTCTGAACGTCACCGCCGGCCGAAAACGCCCCGTTCGCGCCCCGGACGACGACACAACGGGCGTCACTCTTCTCTACGGCGTCTAGTCCGGCCTGAAGGTCGGCGACCAAGTCTCTCGAGAGCGCGTTGTACTTGGCGGGGTCGTTGAGTTCGACGGTCGCAACACCCTCGTCGAAACGCATTGTCACCAGATCGTTCGGCATACTGATATCCGGAGAATACTTCGCTATCCGCTTAAGTGTTGTCGATTGGGCGATCGCGGTGACGGGCTCGAAACGATCGCGCGACCGGCAGACGTTCGGATCGAAACGGGAAACAGGTACCGGGAGCGCAGGAGTACCGACGGCGAACAAGTGCCAGGAGGTCGATCGCTAGTACTCCGACAAGCGGCGACTGCGGGGCCGAACCGGCCTGCGGCGCCGAATTCGACCCTGCAGTTCAGGCCTGCCAAAGCACCAGAGAAGTGTTACGGATGTCTGAGTCCGAGTTCGATATCGTTGACCGCCCCGAGAAGCATCTCTGGAATCTCCTGGGTTAAACGGTCACCGAGCATTCGATTTGCGGCTCCGGCAATGCTCAGCGAGGCGTGGACTTCGTCGTATTCGTTTCTGATCGGAGCACCGACACCCCGTAGCCCCTTGATCGATTCCTCTCGGTTGACTGCGTATCCGCGTTCCCGGATCGTCTCCAGTTCGTCGAGGAGGGTATCCCTGTCGGTGATTGTGTTTTCGGTTCGGGGGATCAGATCAGCGTTGTCGAGTATCGCATCGATGTGTTCCTGTGGTTGGAACGCGAGGATCGCCTTTCCGGCAGCGTACGGGTGGAGTTCGCGGCGCTGTCCGATATGGATATCCGTACTGATCGGATATTTTCCTTCAACTTTGTAAACATACACGCAGTGGGGGCCTTCTTTCACCACACACCAGACGCGTTCGCCCGTATCCTCGGCGAGCGTGTTCATGCTCTCTTTGGCGACAGCGTACACCGGATCTCTGCTCCGCCGGCGGATCCCGTATTCGAGAAACCGATAGCTGAGTTGATACTCGTCCTGTGTCTGTGCGATGTAGCCGCTTTCTTTCAACGTTGCAAGATGCCTATAGACGGTGGTTTTCGGGAGCTCGACGTCGCGTGAAATCTCCGCGAGCGTCGCGCTACCGAGCCTATCAATGGACTCGACAATTTTGAACGCCTTCTGAAGCGCTTTGATCTGATGTTGCGAGTTGGCATCGTTTCCCATAGTGGAACGTTTGTCGGTACGTTATATATTCCCTGGGGTTAACAAAGACCGGGCAACTCGAGCATAAAAGACTTTCCTCCCGAAAGTATCACGATCTCATCGGAAAATCGATAAAAGATCAACCAGTATACCGGCGGTTTGGATCGAGTCTGTTCCGAATGATATCGAGTTCTTTCTCCTTCGGTTCGGCCGTTTCGTCGACACCGTCGAGGCTGAGTTCCCAACCGGTCGCCTGCTGAACCTCGTCCGGTCTCACGCCGGGGTGGATCGATTCCACGTTTGCGTCACCACTCTCGTCGAAACGCATTATCGCCTTGTCAGTGATAATCGCTTCGGGGCTCCCGGACCTCGTCGGTTCATCATCGGTGGTCACGTGACCCGGGCTGGTAGCAAAATCGACCGACTCCGGAAGACGACGGGGTTCGTGTGGGGTAATGATGACAGTTCGATTGGCATTACTCGCGATTTCGCAGGCTCCACCGCTTCCCGGCAAACGAACGGTCGGATCATCGTAATCGCCGATGACGGTCGAGTTGATATTGCCGTATCGGTCGATCTGTGCGCCGCCGAGAAAGCCCACGTCGATCCGACCTGCCTGAAGGTACTTGCAGAAGACATCGTACAGAGAGACGATGCTCCGGGAACCACCAGCGAGTTCCGGATCGCCGATCGAAAGCGGCAGTTCGTCGAATGTCGTGTCGATCGTGCCGGATTCGTAGATCATCGTCAGGTTCGGGGCGTGCAACTGTTTTGCCAGTCCACAGGCGAGCGTCGGAACGCCGATTCCGACGAATACCGCGTCATCATCGTGAATCTCCCTGGCCGCGCTTGCAACCATGAGTTCTGACTTGGTGTACTCAGTCATGCGTCGTTCCCCCGGTGTAGGCCCCGACGTTGGCTGGTGCCGTGTAGGTCGCTTCCGGTTCAAGAGATTGCAACCGACCGACGCCGAGCTTCTCGAGGTACTCGGTGTGGTCGTCGACGGCGTACACCCACTCGTCGAGCCACTCGAGGAGGCGCTCGTGCGTAGCAGACGCGTTTTCCCAGGCTTGGTACGCTTCGTTGTCCCGGTTGTAGTACCCCTGTGCATACGACGGGTGTGCACCGTACGGTTCCTCGACGACGTAGTCGACGAGGTGTCCGGGAATCCGCGTTCGATTTGGATCGCTCGCGATTACCGATTCGTCGACGAGCTCTTCGACTGCAAGAACGACCCGATCAGCCGCGTAGGCGGCGTCAGGTATCTCCCCGGTGATTCCCCACAGGTGCGCGTTACCCTCCCGGTCAGCACGTTGGGCGCGAACTACCGAAACGTCGGGCTCCAGAGGCGGAACGACGTAGATTCTGTCGTCACCGTAGGGATTATCAATCTTCCTGATCGTGTCGTTGTGTTCGGGAAGCGTCGACCCCTCGAACGTACGAACCGGAAGGAACGGCAACCCGTGGGCACCGGCACGCAACCGAGCGGCCGTGGCGGAGTGGGTGTATTCCTCAGTTCGGATCTCGTTGGGTACGCCGTCCTCGACGGCTCTACGAAACGCGTGGAGGCTACCGACGCCCGGGTTCCCGGCCCAGGAAAACAGGACCTTCTTCACACACCCCGCCGCAATCATGCGATCGTAGACCAGATCTGGCGTTGCTCGTGCGAGTGTCAGATCTTCGAACCCTTGACGGATGATCTCGTGACCAGCGGCGAACGGTATGAGATGGGTGAATCCGGAGAGGTAGAGACAGTCTCCGTCGTGTATCGTTTTGGAAATTGCTGTACGCATATCGGTTACTTTGCTCACAACCCTAACACCTGTGGCGATACATCGGGTTACACCCACCTATATCCTTCGCCCGACGCACCCACCGGGGCCAGCACGATTACTCGCCAGTGAATTCCGGTTCACGGTCCTCGAGAAACGCCGCCGTGCCTTCCGCGACATCCTCGGTGCTCTTGAGTAGTCCGTATCCCTGGCTCTCGAGCAGTAACGCCGCTTCGTAGTGGACGTCCTGTCCACCATTAATAACTTTTTTCGCAACCTCAAGGCCGACCGGCGGTCCCTCAACGATGTCCGCGAGGAACGCTTCGACGGTATCCTCGAACGCGTTTGGCTCGACGGCCCGATTGACGAGTCCCCATTCCTCGGCCGTTGTCGCATCAATTTGGTTGCCACGATAGACGAGTTCTTTCGCACGCGTTTCGCCGACGAGTCTAACCAGACGTTGCGTGGCGCCGCCACCAGGAATGAGTCCGAGCCGTATTTCAGGCTGGCCGAACGTCGAGTCAGTCGTAGCGATGCGAAGGTCGCAGGCAAGCGCGAGTTCGCAACCACCGCCGAGACAGTAGCCGTCTATTTTGGCTATCACAGGCCGTGGGAAGTCGTAGATTTCCTCGTGGAAGGATGAAACGTCCATAACGTCTACAGGGCGTTTTTGTTCGAATTCAGTAATGTCTGCGCCAGCACAAAACGCCCGATTCCCGGCCCCTTCGATCGTCACGCATCGAATTTGATCGACGTCAACGGTTTCCAAGAGATCGAGACACTCGTCTTTGAGGTCGATCGATAGAGCGTTCAATCGATCCGGACGATCGAGTTCGATTTCGAGGACACCGCGTTCAGTCACGGTGTAGTTGATCGTCCGATATTCGCTTCCCCCATCGGTCGCATATTGATCTCCGTCGGTGGCTTCGACGTCGTCGTACTCGTAGAAGCCAGAGCCAGCGTCAACGCCGGTATTTCCGGCATCGACAAGTCTCTCGAGGTGGGGTGCGGGCTCATATCGGGGGGCATCGGTTTCCCGAGAGAGCGTACGGAGCTTCTCAAGAACAGTGTCAAGTCCGATCTCGTCGCCGCGGCGACACGGTCCCTCCGGGAAATTCGTTCCGAGACGGGATCCGATATCTATGTCCTCGACTGTGGCCACGTCGTTGCCGACGAGTTTCGCCGCCTCGTTTACCATTCGAGCCTCGACGCGAAGGGTGTCGAATCCCTCGCAGTCATCGGATTCGTAGTCGGCTCCCGGACCCGAGTCGTACTCGTAGTACCCTTCACCGCTCTTTCTACCGAGGGTACCTTGTTCGACTTTTCGTTCCATTATTGGAGGGACCGGAATATTCGCCTCTGTGCGAATGTGGTAGTTGACGTCGATGCCAGTGAGATCGGACAGTTCGAAAGGGCCCATCGGGTATCCACGACGGTGAACCATGGCAGCGTCCGCCTCCCGAACGGTTGCTATCCCCTCCGAAACCATCCACGCCGGTTCGTCGATAAATGGCTCCAGAATGGAGTTCACGACGAATCCGCGAACGTCTTTCCGAACCTCGATCGGCGTCTTTTCGATCGACTCGACAAAGGACATGGACGCCTCGACGGTTTCATCGCGGGTCGCATCCCCCCGGACCACTTCGACGAGTTCCATCTTGACCGGCGGATTAAAGAAGTGCATCCCGACGACATCTCCCGGTCGTTCAGTCGCACTCGCTATTTCCGAGATCGAGAGTGAGGACGTATTAGTCGCAAGTATGGTCCCGTTCGGTGCCAGATCGTCGAGGTCCGAGAAAATTTCCTGTTTGAGGGAGAGGCGCTCTGGAGCGGCTTCGACGACTAGATCGGAGTCAACCACCGCCTCTTCAAGGACGGAAGTGGTTCCAATCGCCTCGAGAGCCTGCGCCGGGGAGACGTCGATGGAATCGCTTTCCTCGAGTTTCTCGAGGCTGGATTCGATGTTGTCGATCGCATCCGCCAGTGCATCAGCGTCGACGTCGTGGATCGTCACATCGTATCCAGCGATCGCGACGACTTCTGCGATACCGTGGCCCATCGTGCCGCTACCCAATACTGCGACGCGTTCGATCTCTTCGCTGACCATGATATCCGTTTGTGGTGGGCAACTATCTATGTCTTTCGACGGGTTGGGTCGGTGCCCGGGAGATTCTACGCTATAGTAACAACTGGAACGATTACACACTGATCGCACAGCTCACGGATCACTACGGTCCTCGTTCGCATCTTCGCATTTCTCACTCGTCCACTCGCTCGCGGGTCGTTCCTCCCCGCTCACCATTCCGCGGTTCTCGCTCGCTTCGCTCACTTCGAACCGCGTGCACTCCGAACCGCGCTCACGTCGTGCGATCAGGTGGACATCGACTTCCAGTAGCTACTATAATTCTACAAAATACGGAATTCGACGGCAGTAACGCCTCAAGCAATGAGGGCAATGATCTGGCTCGAGAAGAGGATCAAGAACGCAGTTCCGAACAACGTCGAACGGATACCGATCCGGGCGGGCCTGTCCCACCTGGAGAACGAGGAGAAGAGAACGTAACAAATGATCACGAAGCCGATCATCGTTTGAACGAAGGTGATCGCGGTATTCCAGCCATCGATGAGAAGCAGTTCCTCGTTGAACGCGAAGATGTACGGCAGTAAGAACAGCGGAATCGAGATCTTCGCCGCCGTGAGGGCTGTTTGGATGAAGTCTGCTTCCGCAATCTGAGAAGCGATAGCCGGACCAAGCGCGATCGGAGGTGTGACGGTGGCGAGCATCGCGAAGTAGAACACGTAGAAGTGTGCCGTGATCTCGGCGAAGCCTACTTCGACCATAGCGGGGGCGATGAGCGTCACCGTAACCAGGTAGGCCGCGACGGTGGGCATTCCCATGCCCAGAACGATCGCCGAGATCATGACGAGTACGAGCAACAATATAACGCTACCAGCAGCCAGCGAGACGATCGACAGGGAGATCCGATACCCCATTCCGGTGTAGTTGAACGACGTAATGACGATACCCATACCGGCGAGGATAATCGTGAGGGGTGCCATTCTGACCGATCCAGTGACCAGTCCTCGGATCACTTGGACAGCGAACTGCTTAAACTGTGCTACGATGTCGTCGCTGACTACAGCCAAGACGCCCAGCTGACTGATCCCGAGTATCGCGATCGCATACACTCCGGAAATTCCCGGTGGATAACGAAGTTCAACGAGCATGTAGATGAGGGCAATCAGAGAGAGAGCCATCGGTGTTCCCTTCTTGATGATCGTGTTTCTGTCGATCTCCCGGTCGACGTTAAGATCCGAGGGATAGTTCGTAACGATCAGATGAACCGAGACCATAATCGCCCCGTAGAACAGCAACGCCGGAATTGCAGCGGCAATAATAATATCCGCGTACGGGATTCCGAGAAAGTTCGCCATGATGAACGCAACCGAACCCATGATCGGCGGAAGAACCATCCCCCCCGTTGACGCACACGATTCGATCGCACCGGCCAACCGACCCGAGAGGCCCCGTTCTTTCATCAGTGGAATGGTAAACGAACCCGTGACTGCGATGTTCGCCATTGGCGACCCGGTAATCGAGCCCATCAACATACTCGCGACGACCGCGGTCTGTGCAACCCCGGATTTGACCAGACTACCGAAGAGGAATCCGATATCGAATAGAACCTCGAGAAAGTCCAGCTCTTCTATCAGACCCGCCCACAGCAAAAAGATGAAGATCCACGTCCCGCCAATCTGTGAAATCATGTGGTATACTCCGGTGAATTCGAGCGTCGTCATGGACACCCAGTTCGTCCACGAGTCGCCGCTGTGGTTCAGAATTCCCGGGAAGTACTGGCCGTAGACTGTGAAAAATATCACGAACAGGACGACGCCCGTGATGATGTTTCCGAACGCTCGGTGGGTGGCCACGACCGTGGCGAAAAGGATACCAGCACCAGCGAGCGTGTCGGCGGTAGTGTAAATGGCGAACCGTTCGTAAGCGAGTGCGTCGTACATGACCTGAACGTAGAGGATACCAGCGATTCCCGCGATCATGGCCACCACGAACACGACGTTCTTTGCCCACGTTTTATAACTCCAGTTGTCGACTGACGGTACGCGATAGGCTTCGAGTAGGAAGTAGAGGACGAACATTAGACCGATGTACGCGTTGGTGTATTCTACCTCGGTGACCGGACGAGTGTACAGGAAATAGATACAGAGCGTGCCAGTAAACACTCCGACAGCGAAGATCAGCTTATCTGTGAGTGTCTCGAGTGACGGGCTGTATCTATCGGATTCCTGATCTACATACTCTTTTTCTACAGTGTTCATTCTTATGGGTGTGTGGTCGCAATCCGTAATAATAGTTCGGGGAAGACAACGGGATGAACGCCGGTACGTTACGGCTGTTCCGGATAATCGATTCCCGCTTCCTCGAAGTATTCGATCGCCCCGTCGTGGAACGGTGTCCCATCGGGAACACCCTGAAAGTCGTGGCGACCATCGCCAATACCGAACAACTCAAGATGGGCGTGATAATCTCCGAGCGCCTCCTGATTTTCCAATACACTAGAGACGAACTCATAGACCAAATCCGAATCTGCGTCCGCACGAGCGACGGTCGTCGACGGGAGTAGTATACCGTGGGCGTCTCCCAGTGGATGTGGAGGATCGACGTTACCGATATCCTCTCCGTGAACTTCACCGAACTGGATGTGACCATACTCCTCCTGAGTAGCATCACGTACGTCTTCCGGGATATCTACGAACTTGAGATCGAGTTCTTCGAATGCCGGTGCAACTGCACCGGAGACGGATTCCCCGTTCGTTATGATGAAGTTCTGTGCATCCACGCGTTGGCCGAGCATCGCCTCGTTTCGTTCGTCGAAAGTGTGGAACTCCCATGTCGCGTCGATGCCAGCGGCTTCCATCATTTGCAGGAGCTGAACTGTGTTTCCGCCGCCTTGCACGTCCAGTCCGACGGTCATCCCCTCGAGGTCGTAGATCGTCTCGATGTCGTCGTTTTCGGCGTACGTTGCGATAGTGTTGGTCGGAATGTGCATCGGCGGCAGCGTGCTGACAATGTCGTTTTCGAGTTCACCCAACTCGCCATCCTCTTCGAATTCCCCCTGACCCCGAGGTTGAAGATATGGAAGATAATGGTATGACGCGGCCAGATCGCGCTCACCCTGGTTCACTCGGTTTATATTCGACACGAATCCTGGCGAGAGGACCGGATCGAGTTCTAGTTGATCCGAATGGTTAGCGACTTCAGCAGCGAACGCTTCGGTGTATGTGTTGATGAATGACCCTTCTGACGACCCCCCGATAACCCAAGTCGTCGCTCCATCATCATCATCCCCGTTTCCATTGCCACTGCCGTTCCCATCGCCATTTCCGTTCCCGTTTCCGGTGTCGTCATCTTCCCCGAGACAACCGGCAATCATCGTACCGGCGACGCCGATACTCGTTGCTTTCAAAAACTTACGCCTGGTGTTATCTATTGCCATACCTCGTATCGTCATGTACAGTACGGGCATATAATACTAATTAATATACTCTTATGATTTGTATCTGAATATTAGTAGATCCCTCGAGACGGTGCTATTGAGAATTAGTAGAACTCAGGAAATTACCACCCCCCGCTGACCTACCACGTCACACGAGTTCTCGCGGTCAATCGGGTGGCAGCAGCACTGAAACGATTCACACGGCGATCGTACAGCCCGAATGCGACGGGCTTCGTTGACGTCCAGTGACGACGTTAACTTCGTGTAGCAGGATGCGACCCGCGCTCGAGTTCCGCGACGATTCCCTCCTTCTGGATCTCGTCGGTCCCGGCGGCGATCCTGCGTCCTCTGGCCAGACGATAAAGATACTCGAGTTCGTGACCTTTCATGTACCCGTTCGCCCCGTGGATCTGTAACGCCTCGCTGACGACCGCTTCGACCATCTCCGAAGAGTGAAGTTTTGCGATCGACGCGGACAGACGCGTCGGAGCGCGACCCTCTCTGACTGCATCTCTAGCTGCACTGTGAGTGAGGGCTCGTGACGCCTCGATCCGTTTGAGCATGTCCGCTAACTTCCAGCCGATTCCCTGGAAGTCGCCGATCGGTTGATCGAACTGCGTTCGGTCGCGCGAGTACTCGTAAGCCTTCGAAAACGCGCAGGTCGCGATTCCGGTCGCAAGCGTCGAGCTTCCGACCCGCTCCCAGTTGAGCGCTCGCAGTTGTTCTTTGAACTGGGATCCGTGGACGAGCACGTGCTCGTCCGGTACGTAAACGTCATCGAGAAACAGTTGCGTCTGGGTGTGACCTGCCATGTTGGTAAAGTCCTCTCCGCATCTCACCCCGTCGGCCTCGAGGTCCAGCAGGAGTGATCCCATCCCATCCGGGAACTGTGCCCAGAGAACGACGGCTGACGAGTCCGACATTCCGCTAAGCCAGGTCTTCTCACCGCTGAGTACGTAGCCATCGCCCTCGGGTTCAGCGGCTGTCGTCATCGACTGTGCGTCGGATCCAGCCTCGGGTTCGGAGATCGCGATGCCGATCCGCGTATCCCCGGACGTCACCCGCGGCAGGTACTCCTCTTTAACAGATTCAGAGCCGAGTTCGTGTACAGACAGCGGCCCGACCAAATGCAAGCTGTAGACGACGTCAGCCGTGTCGGGACAGTACTGGGACAATGCCTCGATCAGCAACACCGCCTCGTACTCCGTCATCCCACCACCACCGTACTTCTCATCGAAGTTAACACCGATGAACCCGTGCTCTGCCAGCGTCTCGATGTTTTCCCACGGGTGTTCGCCCTGCCACGTGAACGCCTGATCAGTGAATTCCTGTTCTGCAATCTGTTCGACCGACGAAACGAGAAGCTGTTGCTCATCGGTCAGCCGGTTTTCTATTGATTGATTCATCGACGGGATGTCGATTTCCGGTGTGATTAAAGATTACGGTCAATCCTCCCGGCTGTGATACGGATTGCTGTACCGACGCACCCGCGACCCGGGCAGCGGGTGCATCGGTATTGACGTACGGGAAACCGTATGAACCGTTTGATCCGGTCGGCGACTTGAGAGTATTGACGCGTGACACGGGTGTTCGGTTTCTGTACCCGACAATGAACGATACTCAGTCGGTCTCCTCTTTTAATGGCTCCCGTCGAATCTTCCCGGTGTACGTCTTCGGAAGACTCTCTATGAACTCGATCTCCCGTGGGTACTCGTACTGTGCCAGTCGATCTTTGACGAACTGCTGAATAGATTCCCGTAGGCTCTGGGACGGTTCGCTATCGTCCGTTACCACGACGAACGCTTTCGGGATCGTACCACGAGTCTCGTCCGAAACGCCGACGACACCGCAGTCGTCTACTGCATCGTGTTTCACCACGGTATCCTCGATTTCCTCGGGGCCCATCCGATAACCAGAGCTAATGATCACGTCGTCTTTTCGGCTCTTGAACGCGTAGTATCCGTCCGTCGTTCGGGTACCGAGGTCTTCGGTCAGCAACCAACCGTCGATGATCTTATCTGCCGTCGCATCCGGATCATTCCAGTACTCTTTCATACAGAAGAGGTTTCCCTCGTACTCGACGGCGATTTCCCCGACTTCGCCGGGTTCTGAAAGTTTGTTTGTCGTTCCACGCTCAACCAGCCCAACGTTGTGGCCAGGAATCGGACGACCCATGAAACCGTCGCGACCGATACCGAGAGCGGTACACTCGCCGATGAACCCACAGACCTCAGTCTGACCGTAGCGTTCGTGGACCGTGACCCCGTCGAAAACCTCGTTGAGTGTCCTCCGGGTCTCCTCAGTCACTGCTTCGCCGCCAGTGGAGATGTTCCGAACAGTGTCGAGATCGTACTGAGCGGACGGATCGTTGACCCGGGTCAGCATTCGAAGTGCCGTTGGCGGGGCGTGTACGTTCGTCAGTTCGTGGCGCTCGATCTGTTCGAGAGTGGCCTCAGGGTCGAACTCCCCGCTTTCGTACGCCAGGACCGGTTTTCCGTAAAACAACGCCGGGAAGACGATCACAAACAGCGTACCGAGCCAGCTCCAGTCTGAGGGGGCCCAGAAACGGTCATTCGGTTCGAGCGTCAGATTGCACGAAGAGAGCACGAAAATGGGGAGACTTCCGAGGACAAACCGGTGAGCGTGAAGTACCCCCTTTGGTTTTCCGGTGGTTCCGCTCGTGTACGCGATGATGGCGTCGTCTTCCGGGCTCGTAGGAACCGTCTCGAACTCCGGAGAATGGGTGTCTAATACGTTCCGGTAGCCATCTTCGTCGGGTTCGGTCGTTACATCGCCCAGAACGATCGTCCGCTCGAGCGATGGAACGTCCGATTGCACCTCGCGGATCGTATCGAGATTGGATCGTTCGACGAAGCAAACGCTGGCATCACAATCGTTGAGGCGATACGCCATCGCATCCCGGCCAAAGAGCGTGCTCAACGGTACTGACACCGCACCGACTTTCCACGTTGCCACGTGAGCGATCAATGTCTCCGGTCGCTGGGAGGCGTTAATCGCGACCCGATCACCACGTTCGATTCCGAGATTGGTGAGGTAATTTGCGAACCTATTTGTCTCGTCTCGCAACTGGCGGAAGGTAATCGTCCGCTCGTCGGGAGTCGTGTTCTCAGCGTCGTGGAACAGAGCGATTCGCTCTGGGTCTGAGGCCCATCTGTCGACGACGTAATCGGCGATGTTGAACTGCTCGGGGGCGGTCCAGTCGAACCACTCGTATAGTTCGTCGTACTCCTCCCAGTCCCGAGTATAGAAGTGATACTTATCTAACCTCTCAACTTTGCTCATCGGGGTTCTATTTGGGGTTCTGGTATTTTGGCATTATGGTTGTTTCGAAAACGGCTGTTCCTGCGATACTTACCGTTCCCGACGAAAAGGGGGGTTTCCGTTTTGACGGCTCTGCAACGCCCCGTCAACGTCTACAGACCGAGCGCCCGAACACGGTATCGAGGTGATGTGACCCCGCAGCGTCACACCAGCGAGTCCAACCAAGTCGAACCAGTCGATGAGAGGGAACGCCACTATCAGCGACGCTTGTATGATGTGCGGATTTTGGACTCCTCATACGGCTTACTGTGAGTCATTTCCGAAGACCGGTCGCCGTCCCGCGGTCGCTCCGGTAAACAGGTACAGCATTCCGTATCAGACATCCTCGACGTCTTCAACGATCGTGATACCTTCCTCTGAACCGGGCGGAATTTTCGGTGCTGATACCGATAACAAGTACGCAGGTTCGTCGTAAGTGTTCTCCGGATAGTGTTCCTTGTTCGAGGGCGTATAGAGAATCGTTCCGGGACCCGCCTCGACAATCTCGTCTTCCATATGGATGTCCAGTTTCCCATCTAGAATAAGATAATATTCCTCGCCCGGCGGGTTGTGGTAGTGTCGCGGACCGCGTTCGCCGGGATCGAACCGGAAAACGCTCATTCGAACGTTCTCCGATCCGAAGGTATCACTTACAGCGAATCTTGTTCCGTAGTCGAAGCTCTCGTCTATCGGTAATTCGGTATACTTCTCCCAGCCCATTTCGGACATACAAATCACGTTGTACGTTATCGTATAAGTATGTCCCGGATCTTATATCGAAAGGAAGTATCGGTTGGTGCTATCCGGTGTGCACAAGCACGCGCTCAATCACTACTCCCACAAGTTTACCACCGATCGACGAGCGCTTGGAGCGACCGTTACCTGAACTCGACGAGTTCCACTAGGTACCCGTTTGGATCCTTGACAAATGCGAACCGGTTGTTCGTCTTTTCGAGCGTCGTGGCCCCCTTAATGACCGGACAGGTCGAATCTCGATCGATGCGCTCGACCGCCCGATCAACGTCGTCTACCTCCACGGCGACGTGATCCATCCGAGTATTCGGTGGCTCGGCTCCGTCGACCGGACGCTTGAACTGGATTTCGGTCCCGGACTCGTCGGCAATGTAGTAGTTATGTACGTTTCGTTGGTACGAGGATCCCTCGAACTCCCTCGAGTAGTCAAACCCGAGTACCTCTTGGTAGAAGTCCATTGACTGTTCGAACTCCGATGCCCATAGACACACGTGTGCAAATCGCATGAGACGTACCTGAACGCCGGCTATTATATATCTATCGACGGGGTTAACGTGTCACAGATGACGAAGTAGTCCAAAAGGTGGTCTTTCGGAATTCGCCGTTCGAAGTGCGTCAGAGCCACCCCAGCGCCCTATCAAGGCGAGCCGATCTCGTGTTCTAACGTTCCGATCACCTCGGCTTCGAGCGTAATTAGATCGCCGGGTTCAGGCCACCGGCCGTTTTCCGGACCCGATCCGCCGCCGACCGTTCCGCTTCCGAGGACGTCGCCAGGTTGTAGCATCTCGTGTTTCGAAGCGTGTGCGACGATCTCGTCGAACGAGTGATACATATCACCCAGGTTACCGACACAGTGGGTTTCGCCGTTGATTCGCAAGCGCAATTCGGTGTCGTCGATGTCAAGTTCGTCGGCGGTTACCAGAACCGGGCCGAATCCGTTCGCGAAGTCTTTGGCCTTCGACGGACCGAGTCCGACACGACGTTCCTTACTTTGAATGTCCCGGGCGCTGAAATCATTGAAAAGGGTGAATCCAAACACGTGATCCATAGCCTCCTCTACGGGAATGTTACGGCCAGGCATTCCGATCACGGCGGCGAGTTCGAGTTCGTAATCCAGTTTCTCGGTGTAGGTCGGCCACTCGATCGTTTCTCCGGGGGCCAGGACACTATCCGGATTACCCTTGTAGTAGACCGGAAGTTCGTACCACTCGTCCGGGATTGAGGGCGCGAAGTGGCCGATATGATCTTCGAAGGCGATGAAGTCGCGGATGGAGTTCGGACGCGGCAAGGGGCTCAACAGCCGAACGTCGTCGAGACCGTACTGATACTGGGCCGCGGACGGTCCCGTTTCAGCGTCCGTCCCGTCGACGAACGACACTGCCTCTTCGGCGGCTTCGCGTGCACGTTCACCAACTTTCAGAAATTGGAGCATATCTGGTGGAGCGATAGCGTTCGCCAGCCGTTGGGGGGCCTGTTCACCCCGCTCCGCCAGGAGGCCGGCGTATCCTTCCGTGACGTCAACGAGCGTTTCCTCGCGCAGAACGCCGACGCGGCGTTCGGTGCCGACTCTGGTTCGAACTTCAAAACTTGCGAACTGCATTACTGTACAGTGTCGTATCAAGGGTACATAAAGTTGGTTGTGGGGTAGGCGACTGGGAAACTGGATCTCGGGTACGATCCGTTTCTCATACGGTTTACTGTACGTCAGTACCGACGCACCCGCCGCCCGGGTCGCAGGTGTGCCGGTACATCGGTACAGCAAACCGTATCAGTCGAACGAACTCGGTTCGGCTCGCCTCTCACGTCGATTGCTGGTCCCCTCGCTACACGTTCGCCGCTTCGACTGCCTCGAGTGCGGTTTCGAACGCGTCACAGAACGTGTCCAGTTGCGCCTCCGCCATCGGTGTCGAGAGATTACCCATGCCACGAGGAGCGATAAACACTTCCTCCGTTCGCATCGCCATGAACAGGATCCGTTTCGCGACCTGATCGTCTGGAACGTCGTCCCACCGATCGATCGGCTCATCCGCGAAGTGCACCTGGAAAAACGAACCGTCGCCGGTAACGGTGAGCGGAACGTCGACTGCAGAAGCGATTTCCGTCACGCGCTGGCGAAGCGTCGCGCCAAGCCGATTAAGGTCCGAAATGGCTCCCTCATCGAGCATGTCGAGGGCGGCGACGCCGCCGGCCATCGTCGCCGGATTGGCCGTGAACGTTCCGCTGTGAACGACCGACCTGCGCTCGGGATGGCAGACATCCATGATCTCGCGGCGGCCACCGAACGCGCCAACGGGAAGTCCGCCACCGATCACTTTTCCCAGTGCCGTTAGGTCCGGTTCTACCCCGTACCGCTGCTGAGCTCCACCGGGTGCCAGCCGCAGAGTTTGGATTTCGTCGAATGCTAGCAGCGTTTCCGTATCCGTCGTAAGGTCTCGAGCCGTCTCGAGGTACTCGGTCGTCGCGGGGATCATGCCACCGGCACCGAGTATCGGCTCGAGAACAAAGACGGCAAACTCCTCGCCGTGCTCCGCGAAGACGTCTTTCAACGCGTCCACGTCGTTGTACGCCACCGTCTCCGTCCCTACGTTTTCCGGGTGGCGACCGCGGTGATCCGCCGAGGGGAGCCCGACGTCGACCTCGGGATGGTGTCCGTGGTAACCGCCGTCGACCTTGAGGACGCGTTCTCGACCCGTAGCCGCTTTTGCGACTTCGAGGAGCGTGAGCGTTGCCTCTGTCCCGGAGTTGGCAAAGCGAACAGATTCGACAGATGGAACTCGATCAACCAGTCGCTGGCCAAGTTCAGTTGCTACCTCCGTCGGCGCTCCGAGTGCATTTCCGCGTTCGACCTGGTCGGTGATCGCGTGGACGATAGGTTCCGGAGCGTGGCCATGGACCGCCGTGGAGTAGTTGTTTAGGAAATCGAGCAGGACCTCACCGTCCGCGGTCGTCAGCGTGTACCCTTCAGCGGACTCGATGAAGGAAGGATACGGCCTGTGGTAGGTCGCTGCCCGCGTATCTCCCCCAGGAAACACGTCGGTAGCCTCCTCGAATAGATCCCTCGAGTTCGACGTTCGGTCACGGTATCGATCGATCAATCGTGAATCAGTCATCGGATTTTCAGTCGTGAATTTGTCAACGAGTCGTGCACCAGGTAACGGTTAGTCCCGTTCCGAAGCGCTCGGGAAATCCGGTTCGCGCCCGGCGAGGAACGCTTCGACGGCCTCCGTGTGATCGTCGTGTCGCTGGCTCAGGGCTTCGAATGCGAGTGATTCTAGCAGGTAATCGTCGACTCCCTGCTGAAGCCACTGGTTCAACGCGAGTTTTGTGTAGCCGATCGCCGTCTGCGGCCCTGAAAGCAGTTTGTCCACCATTTCGTCTACCTTCTTGTCCAACTCTTCATGGGGAACAGCGTAGTTGACCAGACCGAGTTCGGCCGCCTCGTCCGCGGGAACGAGTTCACCGGTCATCAGCAACTCCTTGGCTTTGTTCATCCCAATGAGGTGTGGCATAATAACCGTACAGCCATCTCCCGCGACGAGTCCCGCTTTCACGTGTGTGTCGCCGATTTTGGCCTGTTCGCTGGCGACGATGATGTCGCTGAAGAGCATAATCGTCGCGCCGAGACCTGCAGCGTGTCCGTTGAGCCGTCCGATAATTGGTTTGTGGCAGTTGAGCATGTCCCGGATAAGGTCGACGTCCTGGCGGTACATCTCGAAGGCTTCGGGCATGCCGCGAGCATGTTGTTCTTCCAGGTAGTTGAAGTCGGCTCCAGCACAGAACGCATCGCCGTTACCCGTGAGAACGATGACCTTCGCGTCCGAGCGGTACGCGTCCTTGAAGACGTGCGTGAATTCCTCGTGGGCCGTGGCGTTGATCGCGTTCGCGGCCTCTGGCCGATCGATCGCAATTCGGAGGACGTCACCGTCGAGTGAGACGTCTAATGTTTCGTAATCGCGCATCAGTACGGATGGTAACCCGTAGCGCGGAAAAACTTTTCGGTGGTACCATTCGCCGAAAGAGCGGGAACAGGACCGCTTGAGCCGCAACAGCAGTAACTCGAGAGTGGAATCCGCCGGAACGAACAACGATCGCTCGAGAGGGGAATTCGACCGAGGGAGACGGCAAATGACCAAGAAATGGACCCATCACGATCCGTCCCAGAATCGATCCGTTGTCGAAGACTGCCTACGTCGGTGGATTTTTCTGTGTTGATTCGACTTCATTCTGTTACATCATGTATAATTATAGACATAACCACTATTACCGTGGGTGGGAGTAGCTCTCGCATGGGAGACGACGCAGCTTCCGACGGCGACAGCGATGTCGTCGCCGATAAAACGGATGGAGACTCGGTAGAAGACAACGATTACGGCATCGAGCCGTATCTGATGACAGTGCTGTCGAAGAAATTCGAGATGGCCACTCGCGACATGACTCAGTCGCTTCTCCGATCAGCGCGCTCGGGCGTGATTTCGGTGGCGAGAGATTTTTCGTCAGCAATTACGCTGTTCGACGGGCGACAGTTCATGATCGACGAAGGACTACCGGTTCATCTCGTGAACGTTCACTTCGTGCCGCGCCGTACACGAGAATTACACGACGAAATTCGCCCAGGAGATTGCTTCCTCACGAATTCGCCGTACGCAGGCAACACCCATCACGCGGACTACACCCTTCACGCTCCTGTCTTCTACGACGACGAACCGTTGTTCTGGGTTGTCAGTCGCGCACATCAAGCGGACATCGGGGCTAACGAACCGAGCACCTACTTGCCGGACGCCGAAAACGTCTATCAGGAGGCGATGCACTTCCCGTCGGTCAAAGTTCAGGAGGACTACGAGGACCGCGAGGACATCGTCAGGATGTGCAAGTTGAACATCCGCGCAGGCGACACACAATGGTATGGGGACTACCGAGCCCAAATAGCGTCGATACGAACCGGCGAAGAGCGGATTCGTGACCTCTGTGACCGGTACGGTCCAGAAATGATCAAACAGTTTTCGAGAGCGTGGTTGCAGTACGGGGAATCGATGATGCGCGACGAGATTGGTACGCTCCCGGACGCAACCGTCGAACACGTATCACGTCACGACCCCGTTCCGGGTGCGGAGGAGGGAATTCCGGTACGAGTGAAGCTGAGCATCGACCCGGACGAGGAACGAATCATAGTCGACCTGACCGACAGCATGGCGAACGTTCCTGCCGGGTTCAATCTGACCGAGGCAACGACCGTCGCCGGTGCCTATGCCGGTGTGTTCAACAACGTCGACAGTAACACGCCCCGAAACCACGGAAGCATTGACCGAATCTCAGTCAAAATGAGTAAGGGGACCGTCGTCGGGGAACCGGAGTATCCAGCGGCGACTGCCACGTCGACCACGAACGTCAGTGGGGTACTCTTCAATGCGGTGCAAGCGGCGTTCAGTGAACTGGGCGAGCCATACGGGCTCGCCGAAGGCTGTACTGGGATCCCGCCGAACGCTGCGGTGATATCGGGAACCGACTTCCGACACGACGACGAACCCTACGTCAACCAGATCATCCTCCGTGGCGGTGGTGGACCAGGCGTGTACGGGCACGATGGATGGGTGATGTACGGCCTGCCAGGTGCGGCGGGCGTCATGCATCGGGATAGCGTTGAAATCGACGAACGAAAGTTCCCGATTCTCATCGAGCGAAACGAAACCCTTCAGGATACGGAAGGGGCGGGTCGGTTCAGGGGGGCACCGGGATCAGTTTGCGAGTACGGGCCCCGAAACGATCCGATGACGGCAGCGTACATCGCTGATGGTATCGAGTATCCACCACAGGGCGTCCAGGGTGGCGGCGAGGGTGGCTCAGCGGGGGCAATGAAAGTGACAGCAGACGGTGACGAGGTCAAACTACCAGGAACAAGCGTCGTCGAGATCGAACCCGGCGAACGGATTCGAGGCATAATCTCCGGTGGCGGCGGGTATGGCGATCCCCTCGAGCGCAATCCCGAAGCGGTCAGAAAGGACGCCGAGGAAGGACTGATCTCTCTCGAGCGTGCGCAAACGGTGTACGGCGTCGTTCTCTCGAAGCAAGGAGACGTCGTCGAAATCGACTGGGAAGCGACAAGGCGCTCCCGAAACGGCGACGGCGGGGGGGTACAATGACCTTTCAACTGGCATCGGACATCGGGGGAACGTTCACCGATCTCTTCGTCTGCGACGAGGAAGGAGTGACGAACTCGTACAAATCACCGACTACCCACGGTGACCTTCCGGACGGATTGCTCACCGCCATCGAGAAAGCGGCAGTTGATCATGGGTTGTCGCTCGAAGAATTTCTCCAACGAACTGACCGATTCGTCCACGGAACGACTGTCTCCACGAACGCGATAATCGAGGGCGAAACAGATACGACGGGGCTAATCGTCACCGAGGGGTTCAAAGACGTTCTGTGGCTCCGCGATGGAGGGAAAGAAGACCCCTACGACTGGGACCGTGATTATCCCGATCCATTCGTTCCTCGAGCACTCACTGTCGGCGTCGACGAGCGAATAAACGCTGAAGGAGAGTGCGTTACACCGCTCGACGAAGCGGAGGCAAGATCAGCCGTTGAGCGGTTGGCTGACCGAGACGATGTCGAAGCAATCGCGGTTTCGTTGCTCTGGGCGCATGTCGAACCTCGTCACGAACGGCGCATCGGCGAGATTATCGAAGACGTCGCGCCCAAGATACCCTACTCGCTCAGTCACGAGGTCAATCCGGTCATCCGGGAGTACCGAAGGACGTCATCGACCGCGATCAACGCGTCACTGACTCGGATCGCGTCGAGCTACCTCGCGGATCTCGAACGCCGGTTGAACGACCGCGGGTTCGAGGAGGAACTGCTAGTTATCACCGCAAACGGCGGTGTACTGGATCCCTCGGAAGTCCGGGAGACGCCAATCTGGACGGTCGACTCGGGACCAACGATGCTCCCGGTCGCGGCGGCGGAGATGACGGAAGCGGAACTCGGACGAACGGACGCGATCGCAGTCGACATGGGCGGCACCAGCATCGATATCGGCGTCGTCGATGACGGCGTCATTCCGCGGACCCGGGACGCGACCGTCGGCGACGATTACCTCCTCGGTATCGAAAAGATCGACGTCACGAGCGTCGGGGCCGGCGGCGGGAGCATCGCGTGGGTCGACGAAGGACGGTTTCTCCATGTGGGACCCCAGAGCGCGGGTTCCGTCCCTGGACCGGCTTGTTACCAGCGTGGCGGAACCGATCCAACAGTAACAGACGCCGCATTGGTACTCGGTTATCTGAACGAAGAGTATTTCCTCGGTGGGACGATGGACGTGGATCGGTCAGCCGCACGGGAAGCGATTCGTGACGAGGTCGCCGAACCGTTGGACGTTGACGTCGGAAGTGCCGCACACGCCATCTATGCAGGAGCGATGCAGGAATCTGTCAACGGAATCGAAGAGCTAACGATCGAGCGTGGAATCGATCCCCGCAATTACGTACTCTTCGGCGGCGGCGGAACCTTCGGCCTCTTTGCCGTTGGTATCGCCCGCGAGATGCAGGCGAATTCGGTCTTTCTGCCGCGCGAGGCCGGCGTCGTCAGTTCGGTCGGGGGGATCCTCTCCGACGTTCGCCGGGATTTCACGGCAAGCCAGTTCGGTCGGAGTGATCAGTTCGATTTCGACAACGTAAACGATGTGCTCACCACCCTTCGTTCGGACGCCGAAGCGTTTCTAGACCGGATGAACGTCGCCGACTCGAACCGGTCGCGAACCGGCTTCGTCAGCGCACGATACCCCGAACAAATCTGGGAACTAGAAGTCGAACTTCCCGTCGAACGAATCACGTCCGAAAATCTTGACGCGCTCGTTGAGCAGTTTCACGAGAAACACAAGGACGTCTACGGGTTCCGAATGGAACAGGACGTTGAGTTCCTCGACTGGCGGATCGAAGCGGTAGGAAAGGTCGACGCCGGAAAGGGGGTCGTCAGCGGTGGTGAGCCGACGTCGGACCCCGTGACGCCTCACGCACAACGTAACGCGTACTTCGACGGTGGGACGGTAGAATGCGCGGTCTACCGAGCTTCCGCACTCAGGCACAGTGACGTAATAACCGGACCGGCAATCCTCGAAGCCGAGAATACGACCGTCGTGTTGCCACCCGAGAGCGAACTATCGGTTACGACCGGCGGAAACTATCGAATTACGCCGTAATCCCCACCTTTGGGCTGGGTTCGAATTACCCCTCGTACGAGATTCAGGGTATTCCTCACGCACTATCCCCGAGTTCGCTCCTTGAGTAGTCCTCAAGCCGACAATCAGGGAGGCTGCGTACAGACAACAATCGACTTGCACAGACGTGCGGGCTGTCTTTCTCACGTCGGTATCCTTATTATGGCACGACGGAAAGCTGAGGCCAGTAATGTACGATCTGACCAACGAGCAACGGATGATGGTAAACGCCCTCGACGACCTGGCGAGAAACGAATTCGACGAGAAGGCGTTCACGTGGAGTGACGAAATTCCGTGGCGGAACCTCGAAACTCTCGCCGACCACGGGTTTCTCGGCATCAACTTCGACCCGGAGTACGGGGGAGCCGGAATGTCGGAGTACGATGCCCTGTTGATGGCGGAGGTCGTCGGCCGTGTCTGTCCTGATACCGCCCGTATATTCAACATTCAACACACGGTCGCGCCAAGGCAGATAGATTTGTTCGGGACTGCAACTGCGAAGGAAAAGTACCTCCCCGGCGTAATCGACGGTGAGAGTCTCGTGTCCGTCGCCATCTCCGAGCCCAGCGCAGGATCCGACATCCGATCGATGTCAACGACCGTCGAAGAAGTCGAAAGCGGATACCGAGTGGACGGTCAGAAAACCTGGATCAGCTTCGGGATGGCAGCGGATGCGGCGGTCGTCTGGGCCAAGTTCGACGAAGGGATCGGCACCGTGGTCGTAGACTTGGATAAAGAAGGCGTCGAACTCGAGGCGTTTACGAACATGGCCGGACACACCCAGGCGCACTATTACTTCGACGGCGTTCGAATCCCTGAAGAGAATATCCTTCTGGACGGTGACGAACTCGGGGGCACACAACTAAAGGCGCTCAACTGGGAGCGGCTCGGAATCGCAACGAAATGCAACTTCATCGCCGCAAACGCGCTGGAGCAGGCACTCGAGTACGCACAGAATCGGACGCAGTTCGATCAACCGATCGGCGACTTCCAGGGGATCGAGTGGAAACTCGTCGAGATGGTAAAGCAACTGGAGGCCTCTCGTGCCCTGACCCATCAGGCTGCACGCCGCGCCGTCGAAATGGATCGATTCCCGACTCGGATGGAGGCGTCCATCGCAAAGCTCTACGCAGCGCGTATGGTCGACCACGTTGTCGACGAGGCGGTGCAAATAAACGGAGCGAATGGGTACGTGCGAGGACACGAACTGGAGTATCTGTATCGTCTCGCCCGCCTCAATCGGATCGCGGGCGGGACAGACGAGATACAACGAAATTCGATCGCCACTCAACTCAAAAAGAACGGCGTTCCGTCCGTCGTTCCCGACTCGTGAGTAAGTCAGGTACGCGACGAAAGTTGCAACCAACGGGTTTCTGATCGGACAGCAATCTGTTGATTGGTAACAAGCCGCGTTTCACGACGTGGAACATCGTCAGGGGTGCCCAATCACGTCTTCGATCGATCGCCGACAGTTGATCGATACTCGCGTGGATCTTTGACGATCAAAGAGGAGAAAGCCAGCCCCAACTCGACCGTATCGTGATCCACCAGGCTCTCTCAACGCGATGACTCCCGCCGGCCACCATTTCACGATGTGAAATAGTCGGGACGGTTCAGAAGCGGAGGCACCGAAACAGCTTCGCAGATATCGTATCAGTGACGACGAAACCCTCAACTCGGTACAATTGAAACCGTGGCTGGACCGTCACGTGTCGCTCACCCTTTGCACTAGTGCCATTGGAAACAATACATTACAAAGGTACGGTCGTAAAAGCTGATGTCCTCACTGGATATCAACGATCTGATGGCCGGGCGTTCGGTAGGCCGAGTGGTTAGAGGGTTCCGGATGGTGGTACACCTTGACCGGCACAGTATTTACAAAAGTACTCTTGTAATATTTCATAAAGCGAAGACTCAAACAGCGTTTCGGAGCGAGCCGTATCTTTGGAAGTTCAGTACGTTATTTTGTATATTTATATCGTTTGCCATCGTTATGAGGTAATGATCATACGAACACACACTTTCCCACCAACGATTCGAATACCGATCGTTGGGGGTTATGAGGACTCAGTATGTATTTCACATTATGAAACAAAGGGTTTCCGGGCAGGGTGTTGCACCCCTTACCAGCGATTCCCGCATGGTGTTGCCGAAACACTATTGCGCGTTCAATCCAACGGATTCGAATGTGACATCGTACAATTACGAAACCGAAATTCAGACGCGTTATCGCGACATCGACGCGATGAACCATGTGAACAACGCCGTGTACGCCAGTTATCTCGAGGCTGCACGCCTGGAGTATTTTCGTGACGTCGTCGGTGAACGATTAGAGCGAACCGATACTGTGATTGTGAGACTGGCTATCGACTATACAGCCCCGATTGAACTCGATCAGGACGTGCTCGTCGCGCTCGGCGTCGACAATATCGGCGAGAGTAGTATCACAATGGAGTACGAGATACGAGCAGACGGGGACGTGGCTGCGACAGCTCGAACAGTGCAAGCGATTCGCGACGACGATGACGGAACGTCGACTTCCGTTCCCGAGCACTGGCAAGAACAAATAGCGTGCCATGAAATCGATTACGATAGCGAACTCGAGTAAATATAAAGTGCGCCCCTATCTGCCATCCATCAGTTGATTCGGTCGCCAACAGGGCACCGTTCCGCTTTGATTTCGGCGACTACTCATAGGGATTATCGTAGGAGTTCATAGTTTCCCGCTGAAGAACCGAGACACAGTGTCGAGGGCCCGGTTTCGAGACCTCCGGGAGGCTACGATAATCCCTATCAGTTGTAACCGGCGAGAACGGGGAATGAACACCACAACAAATAATATACGAGGCCACTTTGGCAGAGGTAGATGTCATCGAAGATTGTAGAAAACGGCTTCAATGATTCGAGAGCGCTTGTGACCGGTGCGAGTTCGGGGATTGGCCGTGCAACAGCACGGAAGTTGGCATCGCTGGGTGCTGACGTAGCGATCGCGGCACGCAGCGAGGACAGCCTCGAAACCGTCGCGGAAACGATCGGCGAGGAAGAAGACGGAGACGCACTCGCAGTTCCAACTGACGTAACCGACGAAAGTCAGGTCGAACGAATGGTATCGCGGACCGTAGAAGAATTCGGGGGGTTAGATGTCGTCGTCAGCAACGCCGGCACGGGCCGGGGCGGTCCGATCGCAGAGATGACGACCGAAGATTACCGAGCAGTCACGTCAGTCAATGTCGACGGGATGTTCTTCACGGCCCGTGAAGTGACACCCCACCTCATCGAGTCGACAGGAAACCTCGTACTCGTCGGAAGTTCGGCTGGAAAGTTTCCCCGGACAGAATACCCGGTCTACGCCGCTTCCAAGTGGTGGACACGAGGGTTTGCACTCAGCCTCGCCGGTCAACTCGGCCGTGAAAACGTCTCCGTTTCGGTCGTGAATCCTGGAAACACGCGAACGATGTTCGGATCGGAGTATCGGGACGCGAATCGAAATTCATACGACGAGGGGGAGGCGCTCGAGGCAGAGGACATCGCCGACGCCATCGCGTACGCTGCCTCTTGTACGGCTCCGGCGACCATCGGCGAAATCGACGTGGTAAATCGAGACGCGTTTTCGGGGATGTAACTCACAATTTGCCGTTGAAAGTCCCGGTCGCCAGTGAAATGATAAACGTACCATCACAATTTGCCGTTGAAAGTCCCGGTCGCCAGTGAAATGATAAACGTACCGTTGTGAATTCGATTACTGGTCGCTTCTGGTTTCGGCGAACTACGATCGTACAAACGCTTAAGACACTCCTATCCGATCGTTAGGACACCATGGAATCCGAAGAGCGGTTAAAAGAAAACGTTGCAATTATCACCGGCGCGAGTGCCGGAATCGGACGGGCAACGGCACGCGAACTCGCCGGACGCGGAGCCGACGTCGTTCTGATGGCGCGGGGGGAAGATCGACTCCAAGATGTCGCGGACTCGATCGAGTCGGAGACGGGCGCGAGGGCGGTAGCGGCACCGGGCGACGCCACAGACCGTGACGACGTCGAAGCCGCCGTCGGGGCCGCAGTCGACGAATTCGGTAGTCTCGACGTCGCCATTAGCAACGTCGGGAGAAGCAGCGGCGGAACGATAGACCGAACATCGGTCGAAGACTTCGAAGTGATGCAGGCGACCAACGCCCGCAGTAGTTTTCTAACGACCACAGCCGCGCTGCCCCACCTCCGAGAGTCTGGCGGGAATCTCATTTTTGTCAGCAGCTACGCCGCCGAATATCCATATCCCCAAAATCCTGTGTACGCTGGCACAAAAAGTTGGATTCGAGGGTTCGCACTGAGTCTCTTCGCGAGCGAGGGAGAACGAGGGGTTGGCGTCACGGTTGTCCACCCATCGGAAGTCAGGACGCAAGTTTGGGCAGACAAATACGACGAAGGGGAAATTACCGAACCAGAGGAAGTCGCTGAGACGATCGCGTTCGCTGCGGAACTGGAGTCCTCCGCGGTACCAGAGCTCTCGCTGTACCGCCGGAATAAGTTATCCTTTTTTTAACCTAACTGGACGTGTAGGGGCGGTAATCGAAGGGGCCCTTGCAGGATCAGAACCGTTCGAATCCAACCACGGGAGATCCAGAGCTACTCTAACAGTCGTGTGCGGCTAATCTCACCGCAATGCGTATTCTTTTAACCAAGTATTCGGAACATCGGGCAAGAATGGGATATCTCATCCGCATGCCTCAGCTAGGGATGTCAATGGACAAAGGTGAAGTTCTGAGCTGGGAAATCGACGAAGGTACTTCGATAGACGAAGGCGAAGTGATCGCCCTCGTTGAATCCGAGAAGACGACAAGGGAAGTGGAAACTCGAGAGGCAGGATCGCTTCGAAAAATTCTCACCCCAGAAGGAACGACGGTTTCGCCGGGAACCGCGATGGGTATTCTGGCAGACCCGGACGAGGATCTCTCGACGTTCGAAGACGAACTCGGACAACCCCTGAGCGAAGCTGTGATCGAGAACGGGGGGACGACCGGATCGGAGGCCGAGGTATCCGCTTCGGGATCGCCGGACGAGGCAAGTTCGGAGGGTGGAAACCAGAGTGGGGAGAAAGCAAACCAACACTCCACGGACGTTCGCGCGACGCCGGGTGCCAGACGGCTCGCCGAAGAGCGGAGCGTGAACCTTACGACCGTTTCCGGCACCGGACCGGGCGGCGTCGTAACTGAAGACGACGTTGACGATCACCTGGAAGCCACCGAGGACGACGCCGCGGCGACGAGGACAGTTCGCGAGGTCGCGGAGACGTCGGGTATGCAAGAGACGGTCGGACGACGGCTCGGTGAGAGTTATCGGAATGCCGTCCACGTCACACTGAACCGTTCGTTCGACACCGAGGTCCTCCAAAACGTCAGAGAAGCAGCGAAGAGTCGAGGAGTGGACATTTCGCTGACAGATCTCCTGATCAAATCGGTTGGAAAGTGTCTGAAATCCCATCCCGAGTTCAACGCAGTTTACGAAGACGGCGAGCACAAACTCATCGACGAAGTGAACGTCGGTGTGGCGGTTGACGTCGAAGATGGCCTCGTCACGCCGGTCGTTCCGACAGTCACCGAAAAAAGCATCGAGGCCGTCAGCACGGCTCGCTCAGAGCGGACCGAACGGATTCAGTCCGGGGATTTCACGACGGACGACCTCACGAACGGAACGTTCACGATTTCGAACCTGGGACCGCTCGGCGTCGACAACTTCGATCCGATCATCAACCCGCCGGAAATCGCTATCCTTGGCGTTGGCCGGATTCGGGCCGACGGAACGATGTCACTAAGCCTGTCGTTCGATCACCGAGTGGTCAACGGGGCCGACGCCGCTCGATTCCTCGACAGTCTCGTCGACATGATGACGGACACTGCATGCCTCCTCGAGTTCTTTTCTGAGGGCGTCACGGTCCAGCCCGGACCAGCCGAAATCCCGGAAACCAACGAGATAAACGCTGATCTCTCAGATCGAGAGATTCAAGTCGAAAACCAAAGAGAGTTTGCAGGCCGATACCACACCGTGTACGGGTCAACGACGTTCGATGAACCGGAATCGGTCGGTGGAACGGGAACTGCACCATCGCCGGTCGATCACCTCCTCGGCGCGCTCGGTTCGTGCGTCTCGTTGACACTTCGTCAGGTGGCCGAAAACGACGGTATCGAAATGGGAGGTATCGCTTGCAACGTAACCGGTCAACCAGAGAACGGTCCGCTGGAAGCGGTTGACATCGACCTGCGACTCGAGACAGACGTTGACGATACGACGATCGAGAAGGCGGTTACCAAGTCCGAGCGGGCCTGTTACGTCAAGCGCTCCCTCTCCGACGACGTCTCGTTTTCGCTCGAGTGGGGACGGATGAGTTGATCCGGCCTGCTGTACGTCGTTGGCGGTACAGCCGCGACCGTCCGGTGGTCGCATCGGTTAATCGGTGCAGTAAACCGTATAAGTTGCCGATCAATCGCTGTGATTTGTCCTAACCGGTCGAGGTAAACGGAAGAATGCCGGTTCGAAGAACGATCCGATGCAGTACGGAGCGACAATTCCGTTTGCCCTCGCATTTATATACGATGAGTCGGAAGATACGGTTGCTATGAGTTCCCAAGAGGAGCAACAGTCCGACCTCGACGATCAGGATCGGATCGAGTTGCTGCGTACGATGCGACGGATTAGGGAGTTCGAATCCGAGATGCAGGTCCGATTCGCCGACGGCGAAGTTCCCGGGTTCCTCCACCTGTACATCGGTGAAGAAGCGATCGCGGTGGGGGTCGAACAGGCGCTCACCGAGAACGATTACATCACAAGTACCCACCGGGGCCACGGACATTGTATTGCACGGGGTCTCGAGACGGACCGAATGGCTGCCGAACTGTACGGAAAGGAGACTGGATACTGCAACGGCAAAGGCGGATCGATGCACATCGCCGACGTCGACGCCGGGATGCTCGGCGCGAATGGAATCGTCGCCGGCGGCATTCCAATTGCCACCGGAGCGGCGTTGTCTTCTAAAATGCGTGATAGTAACGAGGTTGCAGTCTCGTATTTCGGCGATGGGGCGCTCTCCCAAGGGGCATTTCACGAAGCGTTCAACCTCGCTGGACTCTGGAACCTTCCGCTCGTCGGGATCATCGAGAACAACCAATACGGGGAGATGACCGGCATCGAGGACCACCATCCGGCAGAATCAGTCGACGATTTAACCGTTTACGGTGAACCATACGGCGTGAACCGCGTACAGGTAGATGGGATGGACGTCGAAGCCGTCTATAGCGCGGCGTCCGAGGCCGTCGAGCGAGCCAGAGCCGGCAAGGGGCCGTCCCTCATTGAGTGTATTGCGTATCGGTTCGAAGGACACCACGAGGGTGACTCGGAGTTCTACCGCGATGAAGACGAACTGAACGAATGGCGACAGAAGGATCCGATTCGAACGTATCCGCAGGAACTCATCGACCGAAGCGTGCTCACGGAGTCTGAGTACGAGGAGATAGAACGCGAGATCGAAGCAGAGATCCAGGACGCGGTCGACTTTGCACGCCAGAGCGATCAGCCGGCACCGGAAGCGGCCTACAACGGTCTCTACAGCGACAACGTGAACGCCAACGAGAGTTCGGTTCCGCAAAGCGGAGACACTGAAGAGCTAACCGTCCGCGAGGTGATCAGTCAAACGCTCGGCGAGGAGATGGAACAAAACGACCGCGTGTTCCTCCAGGGAATCGATGTCGCCGGTCGCGGCGGGACGTTCAACACCCTCGAAGGTCTCGCCGAACGGTTCGGAGAAGACCGCGTCCGAAACACTCCTATCAGCGAAGTCGCAATCGTTGGAAGTGGTCTCGGTGCAGCCGCAACAGGGATGAGACCCGTAGTGGAAGTAATGTACTCCGGGTTTTTGGGCGTTGCCGGTGATCAGCTGCTCAACCAGGTCGCGAAGATGCGGTACATGTTCGGCGGGAAACTGGATATTCCGCTTACAATTCGGACCCAGAACACGATGGGATACGAAGCCGCCGCACAACACTCACAGGCCCTGCACAATTGGATCGCGGCAATTCCCGGTATCAAAGTGGTTTGCGCCTCGACGCCGGCCGATACGAAAGGACTGCTCAAAGCGGCCGTTCGGAGTGATGACCCGGTAATGGTATTCGAGCACTCGGGAGTTTACAACCGCTCTGGTCCCGTTCCGACCGATGAGTACGTCCTTCCCATCGGCGAGGCTGCGGTCGAGCGTGAGGGCGAAGACGTCACGGTCGTCGCCACACAGGTACAACTCTGGAACGCCCTCGAGGCGGCAAAACGACTCGAGAGCGAAGGAATCAGCGTAGAAGTCGTAAATCCCAGAACGATCGACCCACTCGACGTCGAGACGATAGCGGCCAGCGCTAGAAAGACCGGACGATGTGTCGTCGTCGACGATACACCGCTCAGTTTCGGGATGCAGTCCGAACTGTCGTCGAGAATCTCCGAAGAGGCGTTTTTCGATCTCGATTTCCCTGTCCAGCGCATCGGTATCGACGACGTCCCAACGCCGTTTAGTCCGCCGCTCGAACAGGAAGTCGTTCCGGACGACGAAGACATCGCAGAAACCGTCCGGAAACTCACTTGATCCCCCCGCTCTAGCTATGGATCGACTCGACACCTACCACTTCTACGAACGGAGGTGGGCAAACTACTCCGAACTCCGCGAGTGGTTCCAGTGGGAGATTCCCGACCGGTTCAACAAGGCGACGTACATCTGTGACCGATGGGCAAACGCGGACGAGAGTCGCGTCGCCGTCTACGCCGATGGCCAACAGACGGACCCTTACGCCGTGACTTTCGAGGAACTTCGAGCGCAGTCGGACGCCCTCGCGTCCTCTCTTCGAAGATACGGTATTGGCCGCGGCGACCGGATTGCGGTCTGTGGCGGACAGCGCCCCGAAACCCTCGTTGCTCACCTCGCAACCTGGAAAATCGGAGGGATATCGGTTCCGATGAGCGCTTTGTTCGGTCCGGATGCAATGCGACACCGTCTGTGCGATTCTGGTGCGATGGCATACATTGTCGACGAATCGAACGTCCCGACGCTCGAGTCGATTCGAGACAGCGTCGACCTAGATCGGGTGATCACCGTCGGCGAACGGTCCCACGGTGTTGGGGACGCTTCGCTTCGAGAAGCGGTCGCTGAGGGGTCGAATCGAATCGACCCAGTTCACACCTCTCCGGACGATCCTGCTGTTCTCCTCTATACCAGCGGTACGACCGGGAAGCCGAAAGGCGTCATTCTCGCACATCAGACCCTGCTCGGCGATCTGCCGTCGTTTATCGCGGCGAAGTGTAACATGGTCCTTCGGGACGACGACGTTCACTGGACCCCCTCCGAATGGGCGTGGGTCGGGTCCATCTACACGACCGCCTTCACAAGCCTTTTTTATGGGTTGCCGGTCGTTACGTATCAACGGGAGCAGTTCGACCCGCATCGTGCAGCCGACGTGATAGAATCACACGACGTCACCGTCTTCAGCGCAGCTCCAGCTGCCCTACGTCGAATGAAAGATGCGAACGTCGCCGAGGGCCGAGACTTGAGCTCCGTCCGTGTGGTTGCGGGTGGTGGTGCCGAAATAACGGCAGACATTCGGGACTGGGCCGAAGAGGCGTTTTCCGGTGCGGCGATCCACCAACTCTACGGTCAGACAGAGGCGAATCTCGTGGTCGGCGAATGTACCCAACTCGTGGAGTCCAGGCCCGGTTCAGACGGGCTCGCGGGACCCGGCCACGACGTTCAGATTCTGGACGTTGAATCGGGTGAGGTCCTCGACTCCCCGGACGTTCCCGGGGAGATAGCAGTGAAGTACGACGATCCGGTCTGTTTCAGCGAATACTGGAACGACTCCGAAGCGACGGAAGCAAAGATTCACGAAGGATGGCTCCTGACCGGCGACATCGGGAGTATCGATGAGGATGGATACGTCACCTTTCACCACCGGAAGGACGATCTCATCGTCACCAACGGCTACCGCGTCGGTCCGGGCGAGATCGAGTCGGTACTCGAAACCCACGCGGCCGTATCCAAGGCTGCAGTAGTCGGCATCCCGGACGACGAGCGCGGACAGGTTCCGAAGGCGTTCGTCGTTCTCTCCGAAACTGAGTCCTCTCACTCGTCGCTGATCGACGATCTCCAGGATCACGCACGCGAGAACCTGGCGCTTTACAAGTACCCGAGAGCCGTCGAATTTCGAGAATCGCTCCCGCAAACGCAGACGGGAAAAATAAAGCGTACCGTGCTCGGGAAAGCGGACGGAGACGACCCTAGCTCGGGTCCAACCACTTCTCGAGAGTGACCACTGCGTTGGAGAAACCGTTCCGTTTTGTCGCTCGTAACACCAGTTCGATTGGCCGAAATATGAGTAGACGAAACCGTTCGCACTCGCTGAGTTCCTCCGGCACGATAGTTTTAAGGGATCTCCAAATATACGTTTCTTCATGACCGAACTGATTGACTTGTCCGGTTACGTCGAAGAGGGCCAACCAGTGTACCCGGGAGGATCCCGAACACAGTTCTGGACGACGTCTACCCATGAGGAGTCGGGCCACACCTGGAAGCAGAAGGCAGGCGAGGAAACCGGTGCAGTAAAGCGGAAATTCAAAGCGAGGCGCCAGGGTGACGACGAGGAACACCCCGTCGTTCGGACGGTCCTCGTGAGCGAACACGGCCCGACACACATCGACGCGATGACTCACCTCGATCCCACTAGCGACGAAAGCATCGACGAGGCACCCCTCGAGACGTTCTACACCGGCGCTGTGGGTGTAGACGTCTCTCACGTCGATTCCTCCGATTTCATCGAAATCGAAGACATCGAAGGATCGTTAGAAGAGAACGACCTCGAAATTCGAGATGGGGACGCGATTACTCTCTATACCGGTCACAGGGACGAACACTACGACACGGAATCACCCGAAAAGCGGTACGATTACCTCTACGATTACACCGGCCTTTCTGAGGAAGCCGCCTACTGGCTCGCCGACGAAGGGGTAAAGAACATCGGCATCGACGCACCCAGTATTGATCACTCCTCGGCACTAGAAACAAAACAGTATCCCGCCCACGACATGGGTGCCGAACGCGAAGTTCTGAACATGGAAAATATGGCGAATCTCGATGCGGTCGCCGGTCGTCGCTTCACGCTCTGTGCATTCCCGCTCAAGCTTCGAGACGGGACCGGTTCGCCGATCAGACCAGTCGCAATAATCGAATAAGATACAATCTTGAAAACCGGTTACACTGTAGCAACAGCCCTAACTTCAAAAACCACTTAGCTACTCTGTTAGATTTGAGGAGTGGATAATCTATTCCTGAGGGTGATATTCACGTGATTGGGCAGTAACATATGAAAATCGACATCTCCAACTTCTTTGAACAGTGCCTTGACCTAACTGAACGATAGAAAATGGTATAATCCAGCGCTCATGATCAACTACCATGGCAGACGTATACGTCGTCGGAGCAGCGCAAACGAAATTCGGCGCGTTTCCGGACGAATCGTATCGCACCCTCTTTACCGAAGCGTTCGAATCAGCGGTCGAGTCCGTCGACGGAGAGTTCGATACCGACTCGATCGACGAAGCCTACGTTGGCACCCTCGGCGTCGGCGGCCGACAGCTCGGATTGAGTGGCCCAGCGGTGACCGAACACGCCGGACTGGACGGAACCACTTGTACACGAGTCGAGAACGCGTGTGCCTCGAGCGGAACCGCACTCCGGCTGGCAGTCCTGGCGATACGTGCCGGAGTCGCAGACGTCGCACTTGCGGGCGGGTTCGAAGTGATGACCGATATGAGCGCGGACCGCACTCGGTACTGGCTGGGTGTAAGCGGCGAGACGGAGTGGGGGCGGATGTCCGGCATGACCTTCGCTGGCGTCTACGCTCACATGGCTCACGCGCACATGAGCGAGTACGGGACGACGAGAGAGCAACTCTCGCGAGTGGCAGTGAAAAACCACGCGAACGGGGCGATGAATCCGAACGCACACCTCGGATTCGAGTGTAGCCTCGAGGACGCCGTAAACAGCACGAGCGTTGCGGATCCACTCAACCTCTATGACTGCTGTCCGACCTCTGATGGAGCCAGCGCCGTGCTTCTCGCGAACGAGGACGTCGCGTCGTCGCTGACCGACAAACCGGTCCGGATCACGGGCACCGGTCAGGCCAGCGATCGGGTCGGGCTGTTCCAGCGCCAGACGCTCTCCAGCATTCCGGCGACGAGAGACGCAGCCGAGGCGGCGTACGACGATGCGGGGATCGGTCCGGACGACATCGAGTTCGCCGAAGTCCACGATTGTTTCAGTATCGCCGAAATTATGGCGTACGAAGACCTCGGCTTTTGCGACCGTGGAGAGGGGGGCCAGTACCTCGAGTCCGGGGCCACTGAACGGCACGGAGAACGGCCCGTGAATTTGTCTGGCGGGCTCAAATCCAAAGGGCATCCGATCGGCGCGACCGGCACCGGACAGGTCGTCGAAGTATTCCATCAACTCCGTGGCGAGGCGGGGCAGAGACAGGTCGGGAATCTATCGTGCGGACTTACCCACAGCGTCGGTGGATCGGGCGGTGCGGTCGCCGTTCACGTCTTCGAGGAGGGGTGGGCATGACGGCGAGTTTGCTGGGTGGTGGTGCGTACACGCCGCGGTACCGCATCGACGCCGAGACGATTTCGAACGCGACCGGATCGTTTGCGGGCCGTGGTATCGAGACGAAAGCGGTCGCGAGTGCCGACGAGGACGCGGTCACGATGGGCGTAGAGGCCGCCGAGCGCGCGCTTGCAGACGCCGGGTGTTCCGCGGACGACGTCGGCTCAATTTCGGTCGGGACGACGACTCCGCCGGTCGACGAGGGAGACGTCGGGGTACAGTTCGCGGAGATGCTCGGACTGCGAGGGACCGTCGACGTGTCGATCCACACGCAGTCGACCCGTGGCGGGACGAGGGCGCTTCTTTCGGCAGTGCGAGCCCCGGACTCACCAGGGTTGGTGATCGCGACTGACTGTCCGAAGGGGCCTCGAGGGACCGCCATCGACGACGCGGCTGGAGCGGGTGCGGTCGCTTTCGTCGTCGGGTCGGACGGTCCGGTAACGCTCGAAGAAACCGGAACGTACGCTCGAGAGTTTTCCGGCACTCGCTTTCGGAGACGCGGGAGTACGGTCACGGAGTCGTACGGCGCAACCGCGTACGAGCGCCGCGCGTACACGGAAGTTTCCGGGGCGGCAATCGAGGCGATGGAAACGACACCAGGGGCAATCGCACCGACTGCTCCAAACGGGAGTCTGCCGTATCGCGCCGCTGGATCCACCGACGCGGATCCCGCGGTCTACGAACTGGCGGCGTGCCTCGGCGATACAGGCACGGCAAGCCCGTTTTTCGGTCTACTGGACGCGTGGGCAGGCGGTGAAACGGACGTACTGGTCGTCGGATACGGCGACGGATCCGGTGCGGACGCGATAGCGCTTCAGGGGTCGCTCTCGATATCGTGGGAGCGAGAAACGACCGATATCCGATACGCCGAGTACGCGGCGAAACGCGCACGCCCCGTCGGGAACGGAGGTGATCCGTAATGGGGGCGTATATCAGCTTGCCGACGTGGTGGCAGAACCTAGAACAGCGGTACCGCTTCGTCCTCGGTGAGTGTCTCGACTGTGGCGCGTACAACTTCCCGGCGGATGGTGCCTGCTCTGTGTGTTCGTCGCTGACTACGTTCAGAGAGGTCGAACCGGAGGGGACGGGCGAAATCGTCACGAAAACCGTCATGGAAGAGGGTGCACCGCCCGAGTTCGAGTCTTACCTGCAACGGGAAGGGACGATCGGTGTCGTTATCGTCGAACTCGACGAGGGCGTACTCGTCCCTGGAATGCTTACCGATTGCGACCCGTACGCCCCCGAGCGCGGTGATCGGGTCGAACGCACGATCCGCCGGATCTACGAACAGGAAGGGATCGTCCGCTACGGGGCCAAATTTCGGCCAGTTGTCGAGTAATCGCTATTCGATGAGTCTCGAGCCACTAGTAATCGCCTGAATGTTCAGGCTATCGGCCATCACTATTTATAATGTACTATCCCAACGAAATCTCTGTCGAAAAATTCACGGCGCACTCAACGAAGTCAAAGGAAAGAGGCCGACAAACCGGCTGTTGGCGACAAAAACTCACGTGACAAGTACCCAATCCGGAACTGGTGGCGGTTTCTCGAAGAAGCGGGATTGAGCTATCAGAAACCACGTCCGACAGGGGCCAAACCAGCTGTTAAGGGACAAGAAACATCCGCGAGGGACACAAATAAAGCGACTAAAGATCGACGCCACAGTAGTTTGTATTGATCAAAGGGAAATTGTTCAAGCCGAGTCGCGTACCGCATGGATTTCGCGCGATACGCGGCCATCCATCGAATTATCTGAGAACTTCAATCACGTTTGCCATTTGATCATAATTGCCGTGGATGGTGTTCATTTCTTTCTCGAATCGAAGAGTGCGTTCCACCTCCACGCAAGCGTTCATTCTCGTGATATATGAAGAGTTAAAAGAGGACATGATCATCATGGTGGATGTAGATCCGCATTTTCAGACATCGATCAGTGAGGATCACATATAACAAAAATGAACATGAGCATATAATGTCTACTATAGACACTGTCTAAAGGGACAAATTAGAGGGCTATAAACCAGCAAGAAAGCTTCTACCTTACATTCTGGTAGAGGGATTATCAGGGAGTTCAGATTTGATGAGATTGGTGAAATCTAAAGGTGGATAATTATTATAGATCTTATACTATTGTCCAGTGGCCATTGTCTTTTCATATATTGTGTTAACATTTCGGTGAACTGCTCAACTCGATGGGAGAAGTGGGATGACTAACCTGAACTGTGACTTCACACAAACTGGCCAAGGAAACAATATTATTTAATATTCCAGGCAGCGATCAGGATAACAATTGAAAAGAGTGCGAACAGGAGCAGAGCGTGATCGAAGTAACCATAGTCGGCAAACAAGCCAATAACAGTCGGGCTAAGTGACCCGATCGTAATGTAGAAACTCCTAATGAGGCCGAGACCAGTTCCTTGCATATCTTTTGGTAAGAGGTTTGTTAAATGAGATAGGGTAACGGTAGCCATCCCGAGGACAGCACCAAGAAACGGGGTAAGAAGAAGGATAGCCACCAGCGTGTTGGCGAAAATCACTAGCATACACAGGCTCACAGCCATTGTCCCCGATAGAATTATAACTGTCCACCCGATCCCAAAGCGGTCGTATGCGCCACCAGAAGCAGGCTTGATAACAATTCCGATAATAAAAAAGAGACCAAAGACGACGGAGCTAATCCCTGGAGATATTCCTTTAACTTCGGTCAAATAAAGAGGGTAAAATCCGGTGAATCCCTGCCAAACCCAGAAGCCGAGAAGTTGTATAAAAACAACTATCAAAACGGATCTGTTCGATACGTTCCGAAAGACGTACTGTAACGTATCGAAGGTAAATGAGTTGGTAACCCCGTTCGATCTCGTTGACTGGGCAGGAATTGCCACCCACAGGATCACTGTCATCATGAAAAAGAGCGGGATTGCGAAACTAAAACCGAATCGCCAGGAATATACCGCAGCCGTGAGACCGGCAATTGGCGGCATCAACGCATTCCCTACGTCCCCTGCGGCCATGGTCAATCCGATTGCAGTTCCATCTCTTTTGGTGTACAAATTGGAAAGAACGGTAAATCGTGCAACGCCGAAGAGCGCCGTTGCGATACCGAATAGTACCGTAGCTACGAATAACAGCGTGAGAACGTTCGAAAGAGATATAATTACGAGCGCAACGCCGGAAACGAGCGTGCTCAAGCCAAGAACTTTTCGTTCGCCTAACCGGTCGGCCCAGATGCCCCCAGGAGTTTGACCGAGGGCGTATGCGAACCAGAGCATCGTCAGAAGAAGTCCCGCAACAGTCAACGAAATGTTAAAATCAACCCGGATATATGGGAGCAAAACAGGGTATATCATTCTGATCCCAATCGAGAGAAACCACCCCCCAGAGACTGCGATGAGAACGTACCCTCGACCATCACTCCACAAATCATCGATGATTGACGAGCCTCGACTTAAAAGTTCCATAAAATCGTATGCTATAGCTCGAGTCTAGTTCGTACTCTGGAGATGTATGGCTTGAGGATTGGGCCGAAGACAGTCACCAGAATCAGCAGCACTAGCAGAATTCGGAGTGGTTCGGCGACGAAGATAAAAAGAGAATCACCGGAAATATCGAGTGATCGTGCGAGATTTTCCTCTGCGATCGGCCCTAGAATCATCCCGAGGACAAATGCGATGATAGAATAGTTGTGTAGTTTCATATACAGTCCAAGTATGGAGATCAGAAACACAGTAGCGACGTCAACCCAGTTTGAGCGGATTGCGTAAGCACCGAGCATCGAGAGCACGATGATAATCGGAATTATCACGTGGACGTCGATCTTGGTGATGTATCCCGCCCGAGTAATAAACAGAATACCCAGAACGAGAATAACAAGGTTTCCGACCAACAGCGCAATCAGGATGCTGTACGTGATGAACAACTCCGCTGAGAACAGGTTGGGTCCGGGACGGATACCGTGGAGAATCAAACCGCCAAGGAGCACGGCTGTCGAGCCACTACCGGGTATTCCAAACGAAAGGGTAGGAACGAGTGCTCCACCGACAGTAGCGTTGTTCGATGCCTCGGGTGCGATAACTCCCTCTGCCGCTCCCGTGCCGAATGCCTCGGGATTCTTTGACGAGCGAAGCGCCTCGATGTAGGCGACGAAATTCGAAATGGAACCACCGGCACCAGGAATCGCTCCAACAACCATACCGATTAAACCTGATTTAGCGACAAGAATCGGCCGTTTTACGACTGTATTGAACCCTTGAAGAATATTCCCCGAAATCGTAATACCTTCTTCTTTTATCTTTCCTTCTTGCGTTGTCAGTCGTAACATCTCGGCCACAGCGAAGACTGCAATTAGCCCGGCGATGAACGAAAGTCCATCGAACAAAACTGTAGTCCCAAATGTATATCGAGTTTCTGGACTGAGGGGGGCAATTCCAACTGTCGAGAGCAAGAATCCGAAGAGGCCCGCGATGAATCCCTTTACCATCGCACCGCGTGCGACTATCGTGATCGTCGCCAAGCCGAAAATCGCCATGAGGAAATACTCAGGAGTACCAAACATGAGAACAATAGGAATAATGATCGGAGAAATAAGAATGAGGAGGAGAAACGCCATCGAGCCGCCGAATACCGACGAAACGGCCGAGGTAGAGAGTGCGCCAACGGCGTTACCTTTTTTTGCCATTTCGTATCCATCGAACGTCGTTGCTGCTGCTCCTGCTGTACCAGGAACGTTGAAGAGGATTGCCGAGATACTCCCTCCGTACATTGCGCCGCTATATATGCCTGTAAGAAGGATGATTGCATCAACTCCTTCCATAGGAACAGTGAGCGGCAAGACGATAGCCATACCGAGACTAGCACCGATGCCGGGGAGCGAACCGACAAAAATGCCGATAATTAAACCGAGGATGAGAAAGTATAGCGTATGGCCTGATAGAATGAGTGCAACCGCTTCTCCGAGTGCCTCTAGAACCATCTAGGGCCCTCCCACAGGATTCCTTCATCCAATGGCAACACCAGTGTTGTGGTAAATAGGTATGCAAACATGGTGGCTATAACCGTAGCAACGACAATCACCTTGATAGGCTGATCGAACTGATAGGTGTATGCAACGACGAAGAGAGGCGTCATCCACATCATCCCAAACAGGTAGGAAAACACGACGTAACCGGACATCAACCCGATCGTGATCCAGGCATTTTTCATATTTGGTTCGACAGATTGTTCTTCCTCCACCGGATCGTCCTCAATCGGAGACTCAACCTGCTCAGTAGATTTGTCTACCGACTCGGTCGCATATGATTCGAGTCCACCTGATGAGGTCGTAATACGCCGAATCGACTCCGGCAAAAGATGATTTCCCAGCATCATGATCGCAAACAGCATCATGACCAAGGCGCTGTAACGGGGAAAGATATACGAGCCGGTAAACGTGTATGACTCAATGAACATGTAGGTCGAAATCGTGAGAAATATTAACAGAAGGATTTGCTCCGATCCAATCCATTCTTGTACGGTGTGTTTGATAGACATACTATGACACAAATAAGGTTCTGGTATATTTATTCTTCGGCTGCTTGCCGTAATTCCTCGAGGTCGACAGCAGATGGGATTTGCTCGAAAGCGTCTTCCATCACCTGATTAGCATATTCTGAATCGCGGAACCAGATGTGGTTTCCAGTATCTTCTGACCATTCCTGGATTTGATCACTCATCACAGCTTCTTCAAGGAGACCCCTCATCGTATCGATTGCGTCCTGTGGAGTATCTGGCGGGAACCAGAAACAGCGATTGAACTGAGAAACGAAGTCCATCTCTTCAAATCCTTCGTCGACAGCGGATGGTGCATCTTCGAAGACAACGCCTCCATCGCTCGGGAGCATGGCAACAAGGTCGACCGTTCCCTCTTCAATCGGACCGACCGTTCCCGTCTCAGACGTGATTGCAATCGGGATTTCATCAGCTGCCAGCGCCTCTGCGATTGGAGCCGCTCCCGCATACCCGACGTACCGATCCCACTCAATTCCCCACTCTTGGCGGGCTAGAAACGCCTGAACGTGAGTGATTCCGCCAGGTGATTGTCCACCCATTAATTCGAATTCACCATCATCGAAACGGTCAATGACGTCCTGGACATTTTGGAATTCGTGTTCTGGATTCGCGATTAGTGCGAATGCACCCCTACTGTGAGACATGATTCCCTCGAATTCCTGTAATTCAAACGGTGGTTCCTCGATCATCGCCGAAATTGGCGTCGAGGGGGGGTTGAAAGCCGTAATCGTGTACCCGTCGGGGTCCGAAAAGAATCCCTCCGACGCGCCTCGAAGTGTCGCTGCCCCCGGTACGTTTCGGACCTCGATAGGGTTGTCAATGAGATCGTCTACCGCCCCAAAGATCTGTCGGGCATACGTGTCGGTTCCACCACCTTCACCGAAGGGCACGATTACTTCAATCGACTGGTCCCCATCCGGGTACTCATCGGAATCGGTATCTCCGGAGTCTCCCACACAGCCTGCGGTTCCAACCGTTACGCCAGCGATACCGGTTGCAACCGTCTGGATATACCGTCGGCGCTTAATGTCACTTGTAATCATATCGCAATACCAAATCATCGATAAGCCTATTTAAAACTTTTGTAATTAATATTAGTATTTGAGGAGAAATATGTTTGAATCCGGATCGAATCACGATTCGAGCGTGCGGAATCAGTGGAAATTACCCCGAAGGTGCGATAGGGGAGTGATCTAAACGACAGTCAACGCGATGGCACTCAGTCCGCGCAAAACCACTGAGATCAAACGCTGTAGGTTTTCGAACTGACACCATCAAGAAGGTCATCTTCATCAAACCGCTCAAGACGATACTGTGAGAGATCGTACTTGACATCTTTTCCGAGGATGTCCTTAGCGACAGCCTCTGCGAAGGCAGGGCCGGTCTTGAATCCGTGTCCGCTACCACCGACGAGATTGTAAAAGTTCTGCAGGGGCTCTGGTTCGCCGATGATGAGGTTCGAATCAGGTGTAATTGAGAGTTTTCCGGACCACGATTCGACGACTGATGCATCGGTATAGGATGGAAGCCGCTGCTCGAGACGGTCGATCACTTCGAGAAGAAACTCCTCATTGACGCCGGTTTTTCGCTCGTCTAACCCGACCTGTGGTCGATCAATTCCTCCGACGATAAAATGACCAGATGATTCGGGCTTGGTGTAAAAGTCAGTCGCCATTGTATGATCGGCGAGCGTCGGGTGTGCTGTAGAGTATTCATGTTCCGACTCGAGAACGGCAATTTTCGATTCGCACAGATTGAGTGGAATGGAGATATCGACCATGTCTGCGACCCTACTTGCAAATTGACCTGCAGCATTGATGACGTAATCAACGTTGTACGTATCAGTTGGTGTGTCGATCGACGTGACCGTATCTCCCTCGCGAGACAGGCCAGTGACCTCGGTATTGACGTGGAATGTCACACCGAGTTGTTTTGCTTTCTCCACGAACCCAGACGTAACCAAGTACGGATCCGCAAATCCGGCATCAGGTTCGTACGCGCCGATGATGCCGTCCTCAGTGGAAATTCCTGAGAAGTACGATTCCAATTCGTCGGCCCCGACAAGCCGAACGTCTACACCGCAAGCACGTTGGCGGGAGACTATTTCCTGCAGCTTTTTTTCGTCCTGCTGGCGATATAAGACGAGATATCCATTGTTGTGAAATCCCCCATCTTGACCGACGTACTTTTCAAGATTCTTGATGATATCGTGGCCTCGCATTGCTAATTGGATCTGTGTTTGGTTCGTATAATGGAAGCGTATAATTCCAGCAGAATAGCCAGTCGAACCATTACCAGGGTGGTCCTTGTCGAAGACGATCACGTCATCTACACCATGTTTTTTGAGGAAATAAGCTGTCGCTGCGCCATGGATACCCGCACCTATTATTCCGACTCGCATACAGGCCGTTAATTGGAACAGAATAAATATTTTTGCATCTTGTTGATTAGTGCTGTCTGGAGAAGTAGTGGAAGTAGAATACCTACTGGCTATGTAGAGAAGGTAATGGAAACCACCACAGTAAATGAACTGGATACGTTAGCCCCGACCCCTATCTACACCAGTCACGAAGGGTTGCGGAACTATTGAAGGACGCAACGTGTTTAACCGCATCTCTGTCCCAACTGTGGAAACTCCAAATATCACAAGCACGCCACACGCACCCGTGTGTTCGCCTCCTATCACAGAGACGCCTTCAAAGAGATACTCGTCGTCATTCAACGGTATTGGCACAAGTACAGCGAGAAATCGTATGACGGCGATATGTCTAAGCTGGTTTACGAAGACTACCTTCAAGGAAAACCGATCGTTGAACTTTGTCTCTATCCGCCACGGAGGGTCCCTTCTACCGCAGTCCTAATTTCTCGTTCGATGGGGCGGATACCGTAGATGTCCCTGTAGTAGCAGTGGAGAAAACCACACATCAGTTCTGATAGCTCATGGTTTTGGGTTCGCCTCGTCTCCGCCGAGGCTCCTAAGTCGAACTCTTCGAGAATCATGAGAGGTGTGGTGTGATATATTCTAAACGATTCGGTGTTCGAGCTGATCACTAGTACACCACCGCTCGAATGCTGGAAGAAATTCATCCAGGAACTGTCCGGTTCGCTTATCGCTCCGGGAAGCCGAGTGCGCAGTGATGAAAATGTTTTCGTAGGTCCATAGCGGCGAATCGCTGGGTAACGGCTCCGGATCTGTTACGTCTAGACACGCCGCTCTAACCGATCGATCCTCGATAGCGGCCACAATTGCTTCTGTCTCCAAAACAGGTCCACGACCCACATTAACGATTACTGCATCCGAACGGGTCTGGTCGAGTTCGGATTTCCCAATCATGTGATGGGTTTCATCCGTCAGTGGAACTGAGAGCATGACGACACCCGCCTCAGAGAGCGCATCATGGAGGGACGTAGGCGGATAGACCGAATCGGCGTTTCCACTGTAATTCGACGCGGATCGTTTAACACCACGGACAGTCATCCCGAACGCACCGAGTCGTTTCGCAATCGCCTCACCGATGTGTCCGAGCCCGACAACACAACAGACATCTCCGGAATGATGTGTCATTCCTTCCGAAATGCGCTTCCACTCACGGTGTTGTTGTTGGGTTCGAAACTGGAATAACCGCCGGGTGATCGAAAGCAACATCGCAATCGCGTGTTCTGCCACTTGTGGCGCGTTGTTCCCGGGCTGATTGGTGAAACGAACATCACGTTCGCGGAATTGATCAAGTGGGAAGGCATCGTAGCCAGCACCGGTCGTTGTAACCCAGTCTCTCTGAGACAGACCCGCAAGGTACTCGTCAGACCAACTTCGATTCGACGAGATGAATACGAGCGGTGAAGATGCCGCCTCAAGTGTTTCGGTGACGTTTGAATTTTCCAGGACGGTTTGTTCCGTCCGTCTGGCTAGGTCACCACGATCAACAAATGCACCTGGGTCGATGACGATATCTCGGTTTGCCATTGGGAAAAGATTCCGTCGGACGGTATTAAAACGTCCCACTAACGCGAAAGTCGTGACACCGGAAATATCATGCAGCGATCGCATAATGTGGTATAGCACGACAAATTGAATGTGAAATCCACCCCAAACATCAAATGATTGAGTTTTTCCACCATAGTTATCACACTTCAAAATGACTGTGAAACTGCAATGAAAGCCATTACGTGTAGGCGCTTGATCGACGGTGTGTCGAATGATCCAATCGATGATGGGGTCGTACTGATAGAGGAGGACACAGTAACGAAAGTGGGACACCGTGAGGAAGTCGACATTCCGGCATCTGCAGAGGTGATCGATTACAGCGACAACGTGGTAATCCCCGGGTTGGTCGATGCCCACGTGCACCTCCACGGCGTCAACTCGCACAACCCACAAACTAGAATGACGGAAGACGCGACGGTCGGAACTGCCCGCGCAACCAACGACCTGCGAAAGTTGATCCAAGCAGGCTTTACCACCGTTCGTGATGCCGGGAGTAAGACCGGCCTCGGATTGAGAACAGTCGTTGAAGAGGGGACAATTCCCGGACCACGGATCTACACTGCTGGCCTCCGATTTTCGCAAACTGCCGGTCACGGCGACATTCACAGCTTGCCCTACGACTGGGTGACGAGTGGGTACGCCCCGATTTACTCCGTACTGACAGATGGTGCCGACGAGTGCCGGAAAGAAGCCCGAAAACAGATCCGACGCGGGGTAGATCTGTTGAAAATAATGACGACAGGTGGGCTCATCTCAGAGAAAGACGATCCGACTGACGTACATTTTACACCCGAGGAGATACGCGTCTTCGCAGAAGAAGCCCACCGCCACGACATTCCCCTTGCCTGTCACGCACAGGGCGCAGAAGGGGCAAAGGTCGCCCTTCGGAATGGTGTCGATACTATTGAACACGGAAATCACCTCGACGACGAAGGAATCGAACTACTGGTCGAAAAGGACGCAATACTGGTTACGACACTCGCACTGTTGGACAAGTTCGCAAAATACGGCGATGAACACGACGTGCCAACGAAAGCCGTTCGGAAATCTCGAGAAGCCCGAGAGACGCACATAGACGCGATAACTCGTGCATACGAGGCCGGAGCATCGATTGCGATGGGGACTGATACGACCGGGACGCCGCTTATGGAACACGGAAAGAACGGATACGAACTCGAACTGCTCGTTGATGCAGTTGGAATGAACAACATGGAAGCAATACAGGCGTCGACTAGTGTCGCAGCTCAAACGGTCGGTGACGAACCGATCGGCTGCCTCACCTCCGGCCACTTCGCCGATTTCGTGGTACTTGAAGAGGATCCACTGGAGGACATCACCGCGATTTACGAGATTGCCGAAGTATACAAAGGCGGAGAAGTTGCTATCTGAACGGCTGCCTTACTAAATTACCAATCGGTACTGTGACTTTTAACTTTGAAGTCATCAGCTTCGTTGAACCGTGAGGGTGCATACGGTTCAGGCTGGAACGAGAGATCCTGATCCAAGATCAGTTCCGTAACGAGTTTCCCTGCGAACGGTGCACGTGCAACCCCAGCACCGTTGAATCCAGCACAGATATAATAGTCAGAAAGGGACGTGGAACCGACGAGGGGGTTTCTGTCTGGTGTCGATGTACATCGACCGGCCCAGCTTTCGGCCACTCTGGCATCACGTAGTGAGTTGGCGATCCGATCCGAAGATTCGGAAACATGCACGAGAAACGACTCAGACACAGTAGTCGAGAATCCATTGGGATCCGGAATAAACGAAGACGTTCCACCACCGATCAACACGTCGTCACCCAGTTCCTGACGACCATAGAGACCGAGATCCGGACAGTGAAACATGGGGATATCGAGCTGCCGATCCGGTTTCAAGATCGCAATTTGACTCGTTCGTGCTTTGATAGGGAGGGAAATGTCGAGCATTGAGTTGGTCTGTGTACTCCATGCACCCGTCGCATTGACTAGATACTCGCTTCGATAAGTTCCATCGGTAGTGTTAACGAGAAATCTGTCACCATCGGTGTTGATGTCGGTTACGGAATCGAGTTTCAGTGTTCCACCTGCAGAGCGAAATTCGGAAAGCATTGCTGTCGTAAGCGAATAGGGATCCGAATGCAATGCACGATCGAATGTTAGCGCAGCAGTCGTTTCTACCGTATTGAAAGGCACATCTGTTGTTTGTAGATTATCGCTATCAAGGTACGTGAACGTATCCGGATGTGCCTCCGTGAGACGATGTAATCGATCCGCCCCTTCGCTTGAGTGTGCTAGAACGTAATCCTGGTCGTGATGAATGGTGATTTCATCGTGTCTACAACTCAACTCCTGATAGAACTCTATGCAGTACTCCCGTATGGCGCTTGGGAATTTGTGGGACGCATACGTATTTAGATGTCCAGCCGAACGCCCGGTTGCCTTACTTGCGGGTTGATCCTTTTCGAGGATGAGGACATCCGCATTAGTAGCGTTTACCCAGTGCCATCCACAGCTGGCACCGATGATACCACCGCCAATAACGATTAGTTCGTATTCATTTACACTCATAGTTGTTAGACGATATTCCGATTGTCAGCCCGATACACCCGCCGGCGATTCATGTTAACGCCGACACACGGATCACGCGGTCCGAACCAAGTCGTGTTAATTGATTGGTACAGTATCGGTGAGTACGAAGAGGAAATAAATATAACTTTCGAGTTGATCAATATTCCTGATCAATCATATTCCATTTTCAACTGGATCGTGTTTGCGGCGTCGATGATCAATTCTGGAAGGTCGTCTCGATACCACGATTCTTTCAATCGGGTCGCTGGACCGGACACACTGATTGCCCCAATGACAGATCCATGACAAACGATCGCGGTTCCGACTGCCCTGACTCCTTCAACTTCTTCGCCATCATTGTATGCAAATCCTTGATCGCGAACTTTATCGAGTTCGATACGGAGTTCTTCCTCGCTACTGATCGTATGCTTGGTCTGCGGTGAGAGGCCGTGCCGTGCGATGACCTGTTCGAGACGGACCGAATCGAATTCCGCCAGAATACACTTACCACCAGATAGGCAGTGCAAATAAGTCCGGTGTCCGATCCGACCAGTCGTCGGTACGGCGTTTTCCCCGATCGCCTTATCGATGTATACTGCTTGTCCGTGTTCTTCAACGATCAACCAGACTGCCTCACCCGTTTCTTCGGCGAGTTGCTGTAAAATAGGCTGAGCAATGCTACACACTTTGATGTTGTTTTTCGCGTACACTCCATGATCCAAAAATTTCAGACTGATATCGTATTTATGGTCGGACTCAACCAGATACCCCTCGTGGAGAAGGGTCTTAACGTGATCATGGACGCTACTGTTGGCCATGTTTAATTCATTCGCTATCTCCGAAGCGGTCAATCCAGAATTTTTCTGGATCACCCGCAAAATTTCCGTGATTGTTTTAGTTGTTTTGACTTTTGCTTCGTGTTCATTGGTCATAGGTAGACATCACGAGTCGAGTGTTTTTATATTTTGCTATAGAGTTGTAATTGTTAGACAGGTAATATTTCGCTGATGCCGAATTAGAACTCGCCCTAAACCGACGATAGTCAAATTAGGATGAGCGACCGAGACCATGTAAAAGGCAGGAGCCCAAAGCAACGTCGCTGACGATCTGAAGTGGTTCCACGAATCGCCAGTTATCCAATTAGAAGTAGGAACCATGGTTTCTAGTAGACTGCGAATAATGTTTTTCGCTACACTATTACACGCGTACGTCTGTCAGGGAAGCCTCCCGGGATTCACAATCTCTGGTTCATCAACCCGAACAGGTCAATTTTGCGCCGGCAGGATGTTATTCGCTAATACCGAAACAATAGTGTTCATACAGTCCATCAACCCCGATTGGAGATGTCTTGAACTGATCACAGTAGGTTATCCGTCGGGGGGAGACGGCTGAAGAGTGATTACATTGCATGGATCAATGTCCATTTCAACCAAGAACCGCAACCGAAACTTATGTTAAGGACTTCGCTGTAGATGGGTGCATGAGTGATTTTCGAAAAGAAACGGAAACAGTACAGAATTACGTCGGTGGCGAGTGGCAGGCACCCACCGGTGACGATGGACAGAACGTCATTAACCCCGCGACCGGCCAACAGGTCACTCACGTACCCTTCAGTACACCCGAGGATGTCGACCAAGCCGTCGAAAAAAGTCGCCAAGCTTTCCAGGACTGGCGCACGACTCCCGTCGAAGAGCGCATTCAACCTCTCTTCCGACTCAAACAGCTCCTCGAGGACAATCAACACGACCTCGCCGAGACTCTCGTTCGCGAACATGGCAAAACCAAATCGGAAGCCATGGGCGAAATTCGCCGCGGAATCGAAAACGTCGAAGTCGCCTGTGGCATTCCCTCGATGATGCAATCCGGTACCCTCCTCAACGCCGCTCCTAACATCGACGAGTCCGCACCACGCAAACCACTCGGTGTCTTCACAGCCATCACCCCATTCAACTTCCCTGCGATGATCCCACTGTGGTTTCTTCCCTACGCTGTCGCCACCGGCAACACGTTCATCCTCAAACCCAGCGAACGCAACCCTACTACGCCGTATCAGCTGATCTCGCTCGTCGAGCAAGCCGGCTTCCCTGACGGCGTCGTCACCCTTCTCAACGGTGGCCCAGACTCGGTCAACGCCCTGCTCGAGCATCAGGACGTCGAAGGGGTCTCGTTCGTCGGCTCCACCCCCGTTGCCGAGTACATCTACGAAACTGCAGCCCAACATGGCAAACGCGTCCAAGCACAGGGCGGTGCCAAAAACCACATCATCGTCTCCAAACACGCTGACCTCGAATTCGCCGCCGACCAAACGATCAGCTCTGCGTTCGCCAACAGCGGCCAGCGCTGTCTCGCCAACCCAATTGCCGTCGTCGTTGAGGACGTCTACGACGAGTTCGCCACCTTGGTCGTCGAGCGCGCCGAGGCCATCAACGTTGGCAACGGCCTCAAAGCCGAAACCGACATGGGACCGGTTCATACAGTCGACCACGCCCAGAAGGTGAAAAACTACATCCAGACCGGTATCGAAGAAGGTGCCGACTTGCTGCTCGACGGACGTGAGACCGATCCCGAAATGCCCGAAAACTACCTCGGCCCGACTATCTTCGGTGACGTGACCATGGACATGAAGATTGGGTGCGAAGAGATCTTTGGGCCAGTGTTAGGTCTGGCGGCAGTTGACGACTTCGAAGCGGCAATCACTCGGACGAACGCGAGCCGGTTCGGCAACGCAGCCTCCCTGTTCACGAAGCGAGGAGACGAAGCCACGGCGTTCAAACACGAGGTCGAGGCGGGGAACTTAGCGATCAACGCAGGGACGGCCGCGCCGATGGCATTTTTCCACTTTGGTGGCTGGAAAGACTCCTTTTTTGGGGATCTCCACGCTCAAGGCGAGGACATGATCCACTTCTACACCGACAAAGCCATCTGTATCGAACGGTGGCCCAGCCGCTGACCAGATCGATTCGAAATTGATCACACGGCCGAAGCGACAAAAAGACCAATCAATGAAGAACCATCAAGAGTAAAAATAGCAATGAGAGTATCAGACTGGCGCCGGCGATCATTGGAAACGCCGAGGCAACGCCCAATTCGGTCGCCAGGAATCCGAAAATAGCTGGTCCGCCAGCACTCCCGAGTGCAGATCCAGTCTGAATTATCCCGAACAGACTCCCGCTATATGCCTCAGTCGCTTCACTGGAGACGAGAGCATTCTTTACTGGATAGCTGACGTACATGGCAATACCGATGAGCATGAACCAGACGATCATTACGGGAATGAGAGCCTCAACAGTCAAACTCGTAGATAACCGCATCAGGAGAAGCGTTGCTCCGACGAGCATCGCAGTGAATAATGACGCGCCGATTCCAAGATAGTATCGATCGAATCGATCCGCTAGATCACCAGCCCACAGCGAAGCGATACTACCACCCAGTAACAACATGAAGAAGGCCACGTTGCTGATCGAGATGGACACACCAGTTTCGGCAGCGATGTACGATGTGGTAAACGTTTGAATCGCACGATGTTGGAGAGAAACGAACAGCGTGATCAAAAACAAGAGTGCAATCCGTCTGGTGGTCAGAAAAGCCATCGCTTTACGTAGCGTATCACCACGCTCTTGCAACGTCGACCCACCATCCGGGCGGAGAGATTCGGATGTCGAAAAGGATGCGGTAACAAACAGATTGAGGACAAATACTGTCATGATACCGCCGAGTGTTGCACCTACCAGCAACGCGATTCGCCAGCCAAAAAGTTCACCAATCCCACCGATCACGAGCGGGGCAGCCATGGTTCCGAGGGTTCCACCAAACCCGAAGACACCCATGGCTTTTCCCTCAGTTTCGTTTGTCTCAACGTCACTGATTATCGACATGCCGGTTGGGTGAAACGTACTCCCACCGACCCCGGCAATAGCCTGAGCCACAATCAACGTCTCGTAATTGGGGGCAAAGCCAGCAAATGCGATCCCACCGACCATACTGACAAGACCAAATAACATGAGCCGGGTTTTTCCGATATAATCGCCAATTACGCCCGCTGGCAACTGAAAGAGCGAGTACATAATGAAAAAAACCGTGACTAACAGACCCGCCTGACCGTACGTAATCTCGAGGTCAGCGACCAATATTGGGATGATCGGCGGAAACGCGATTGAGAAGAACTCTGTGATACCATGACTGATCGTAACTGGCGTGACGATATCAGGACGGTGAACGTCTGTGACCCGTTGTACGAACGATGGCACTACAGAGTGTTATAACTCATAAGTGATAAACCAACCGAGACACATCTCGCGCGTATGCACACGACCACGTATCGAACATCGAGCCAATGCAGTGTCTAGAGTACCCTCATACACCCGGTGGCTCGCCACCGCATTCCCTGATGAGTTCGGGTACAACATCGAACAGGTCGTCAACGATTGCATAATCAGCGATATCGAGGATCGGTGCGTTTGAATCGTTATTGATAGCGACAATGATGTCGCTGTCTTTCATGCCGGCAACGTGCTGGACCGCTCCCGAGATGCCGATTGCAAGGTAGACGGTTGGGGTGACAGTTTTACCCGATTGGCCGACCTGTCGATGGGCTGGGAGCCAGTCGTTGTCGACTATTGGCCGTGAAGCTGCTAGTGTCCCACCAGTCATATCGACCAAGTGTTCGATGAGTTTGAGGTTATCTTCGTCTTCGATACCCCGACCGATCGAAACAATGAACTCCGCTTCGGAGATATCAATGCCGTCAGCCGCGACAGCATCGAAACCGGTAACGGTCGACCGAACTGCATCCCGGTCGACCTCGATTTCGTGAGACACGACAGTTGCATCGCCAGGCTCGTGTGTCGTTGGCCATTCACCTGGTCTGAGCATAAGCAGCGCCGTTTCAGCTTCCGTCCCGACCGACGTCTCAACCTTTCCACCGTACATTTCACGAGTGGCTCGGAGTCGTCCGTCGTGCTCAACATCAACCACGTTTGTGATCAGCGGAAGATCAAGTCCCTGAGCAACTGCTGGTACGTAGTCGAGTCCATTTACCGAGTTTGGAGTAATTACATACGAGGGATCGATCCGGTCACAAAGCGCGGAGACGATCTGGCAATAGACATCGTGGTTGAATTCGTCGCCATGATCGATTGTGTGAATTGCACTGACACCTTCGCTGTTCAGCTCAGCCGCAAACCGGTCAACGTCACCGTTAATGATAGCGACATGGAGTTCGTCACCCAACGTACTGGCCAACTCCACACCAGCGGTGAGTAATTCGAAACTAACGTCACGGAGATCACCGTCACGGTGTTCGGCGACGACTAGGATACTCATATTTCGACCACCCCTGCCCCTTCAAGGAGTGAAGCAAGTGCAGATGCACTTTCTTCTGGTTCGCCTTCGAAATATGTTGCCGTACCTTCCGTTTCAGGTTCGGCCATCCCGAGTAGTTCAAGAGGCGATTCGACTACAGAGGAATTCATACCTAATTCTTCGAGCGATAGAGTTGTAATTTCCTTACGCTGGGCTTGGCGTATACTTCGCAGACTCGCATACCGGGGGTCGTTGATCCCAGTCTGGATCGTCAACACCGCTGGCACATCCACATTGGCCAGTTCCTCGATTCCACCCTCGAGTTCCCGACGAACAGAGATAGTTTCCCCTGACGAGTCTACTTCAAGATCATTGACGACTGCCGCCCAGCCAAATTCGAGCCGCTCTGCGAGTGCAACACCGGTTGCTCCGAACTGGTCATCGCCCGCCTGGACACCGGTTAGTACAATATCTGGCTCCTCGTGTTCGACTACCGCCGCAAGCAGCTCAACCTTTCCGTGGAGGTCCAGTACTTCGATATCGTCAAGGGCCTCGTCCCAGACTCGAACAGCGCGATCAGCTCCCTTCGCCAGTGCCGTCCGGATCGTCTCTTCGCTTCGCTCAGGACCGATGGTTGCGATAACGACTTCGTCAGCAAGACCAGCTTCGTTTAATTGAACAGCCTCTTCGATCGCATAGCTATCCCACTCATTGAGGTCGTATTGGAAGTATTCTTCACCAATCGTTATACCGGAAATATCGAATTGCTCTGCTAACTCTGCCACTTCTTTCACTGCGACCAGTATTTTCACACTAGTGGGGTGGTTATGGCGATAAAAATAATTGTCGGTAAAAAGAATGACATAGATACTGCCGGATGATTCCTCCTTAAACCAGTAGAGGGGAGATATCGATGAGAACGGGGTAGTCTCAAGAAAATCATCGGCATGGATATTAGTAAACAATAAATTATTTGTGGTAGCCGCAGAACATCCGATTTAAGGGACTTCACAGAATGAAAAATTGGAAGTGGCCACTTGGACTCAGGGGATATCCATCAAGTCGTTTGAGAATTACAATTGTGGACAATCCAGCCACAGTGAGGTGACAATGGGAACACAAACGACAGATCCGGCTACGGAGGCAAAGCGATCGCTTGGCTACTCTCGCTGGTGGCAAATTTTCGCCGCCGCAATTATGATGGCGCTGGTCAGTCCATATCAGTACATCTGGGCCTCTATCGAAGGACCACTCGCCACCGATCTGAACGTCTCGCTTTCTGCACTCGGCTTCGTCTTTACAGTTTACGTCATCATAATGGCCCTCGTCCAGTTTCCTGCAGGCTGGTGGCGCGACCGATATGGTCCTCGCGCGGTTACCCTCGTTGCCGGTATTCTTGCCGGGAGTGGCTACTATGCACTCGCGCTTTCGACGTCACTCTGGCATGTTTATTTGGCCTACGGGCTCGGGTCACTCGGCGTCGGTATGGTCTATACTGTCGCTGTGAACACCGCAATTAAGTGGTTTCCGGATAGACGTGGCCTGGCTACCGGAATCGGGACGATGGCCTTCGCCGCAGGAAGTGCCGCGTTCGTTCCTTATGTCCGGTGGGCCGTCGCTGAATCCACACTCGCAAACGCCCTCTCGAACATGGGTATCCTAATCGCCATCGGTATACTTGTAGGCGCAATTATCCTCAAGGATCCACCTGACGACTGGGAGCGAATAGAAGCATCTGTTAGAGAACACACTTCTGAGGAGACAGAGGATGATGATGGACAAACTTCCACTGCTCCAGACGGCGGGATACAGACGTTCAGGTGGCGAGAGATGGTTCGAACGTGGCAGTTTTGGGTAATGTACTTCATGTTTTTCGCCGTCAGTGCTGCTGGCCTAATGATCACAGCACGGGTCGTCCTGTACGCCGAACATGCCGGTCTGACGGTAACAGCGGTCACCGTTGCTGCGATGATTCTTCCGTTGGCGTCGGGTGCTGGTCGACTGATCGTTGGTGGCATCTCTGATTACTTCAATCGCGAACGCGTCACCGCCCTCTCGTTTCTCACGTGTGGCCTAGCGACGCTAGCGATCGTCCTTTTTGCAGGTTTGGAATCAGGGATCGGATACGCAGTAATGGTCGCCATTGCGGTTTTCTTCTGGAGCTCCCAGTTTTCACTCTTCCCAAGCATCGTTGGCGATTACTACGGTGCAGAATACTCCTCTGCAAATTATTCGATCGTCTATTCGGGTAAAATGTGGGGTGGCGTCTTCGGCGGTGGCGTCGTCGGGTGGCTCGTTGGCCTCATCGGGTGGGACCTTACCTTTCTACTCGGCGGTGCTCTAGCTCTCGCAGCTGGACTACTCGGCTTTCTCCTTCGGCCCCCACGTTAATTATCCGGACAGGCAGTCAAAACGTAGGAGGTACAGGACCCCAGGATGTACAAGCACTCTTCGATAAACTGGCGAAGTCAAGAGTGATTAATCCTCTAACCAACCAGAAACGAAAATGTCGACGGATTTTTTAACCCCTACCAGAGGGTTTCGGAACGTGTAAACCGAGTGAAAAGGGTTTTGGCTAGTTGATGGGTTATCAGCATTCGACGGGTATTGGGCCCACTCAACCGGACAGAGGCAGAGCGTTCGACCCAGCAGACGATCGAAACGGGACCAAATGGTATTCTGAGGAGAGTGTGACGAATCGAGTGATCACCAGTTGACACGGCCTCCCGCCCGTCGTTTCCATGCCAGCGCGATACCATCCGCGGTCCTGTCGGTCAATCGGTGAGTAAACAGTATGAGGACTCGCTAAGTCGGTATTATCGAAAGAGTGTGCAGAATTCAAGTCCAGTATGCAGTAGTGACTCACTCGAGGGTGTTGTTATTGATTGCAAAATGAGAGAGGAGCGATCGCCAGTGGCTATTACAAACATTTTCGAGAACAAGAAATAGTGTCTGATATAAAATTAGGTAATTTAGTTTAACCCAATCGATAAGTGGCGACTCGGCGACAAGCCGTCAAATGGCTTCGATATTCGTTGCAATATACTCTGTCGGACCAATCCCCCGATCGAAGCATCACCGAGACCGTCATTCATGACCCGTTCCGAACCGCCTCACCGGATACGTTGGGAGGGAATTAGTGTGATAGTACAACACCGATTGGAACTGTTTCAGAAATATAACAATACCAAATCATTATTCACCGAAGTCAGTATTGCTACATATGTGAAACACTATGTGGGATATAGGTCATATATTGTATTTATTATTAATGATATTATTATGTCTAATCCCATTCTATTAAGCAATCATATTGGGCGAACATAGTGTTTGTGCCCGCTGGATACGGTTCGAAGAGGATGAGTGATCAGTTCACCTCGAGATTGAATCTGCGTACTAGCGAATAGTATAGTCGTTACTGAAAACCATGCGCACCCACTCACACGTTAGTTGACGAGTAGACCGAAAGCAATATTGTCTGCTAAACAAAAGATTGTATAGGACACATAAGTATATGATAATATTGGGTGTTAGAGAAGGGATGCGAAGCGGTTACAGAAACGCTCAATTAGCGTATGACGAATCGAAACTCCTCACCGTCGGTACCGTCGGATAACGAAGGGTATCCGGTACCGGTACGGAATCTGCACCGTCGTGATCGGATTGCGGTCCCGGCGTCCGGTCCAGAACGTGGGTTTGCGCGGCACAGAACGTGAACAAGGGGATGCGCCGAATTTCCTCTACCTCGACGCACGGAGGTATGATCTAAATGGGGTTCAACCGGTCGTCACGCCCCTATCGTGCCGATTCGGATATCGGCCAATACCTATTACAACCATACAGTTGTAATTTCGAGTCGCGGGCGGGATTTGCGAGCCGAAGAGCGGATACCAACAGCCGGGAACGGTAACACCAACGCGATTCGATAATCGTGAACGTCGACCAATTTCGGGTCGGCTTTCTCCCGCCGGGATCAAACCCATCGATGAGAACCGGCCACGTTGGGGTGCTAAACGGCGATATCCTTCGGGCGCCAGTCCGAAAACGCGATCGTGAGAAAGGATCGATATATCCGAATCTCGAGCCAGCGGTGGATCCGAGCGGCCATTCCCGTGAACGCGAGAGACGAATCGGCACTCCGTGTGGTAATCGACGGCCGGAGAATTATCCGGTTGGTCGGGAGTCGGATCGAACGGGTGGAATTTTATAATAGATACAGTGATTACTAGGTATGACTTCCGAGGGCGGACCGAGACGGCGAATAAAGACGGCAGACACGGTAATCGATATATTCGAAACGCTTCGGGAGCTGGACGGAGCGACGACCGCCGAACTCGCGGCCGAGTTAGACGTCGCGACAAGCACCGCACACGGGTACCTGTCCACGCTCCACGACAGGGAGTTTCTCGTCAACGACGACGGAACGTACCGCGTCGGCCTCCGGAGTCTCGACTTCGGCATGTACGCGAAAAGTCGGATCGCCGCGACGGAGGTCGTCCCCCGAACGCTCGAGCAACTCGCCGACGAGACGGAGGAACTCGTCTGGTTTACGGTCGAAGAGCACGGACGGGCGATCGACGTCGAGAAGGCCGCCGGAGAGCGCGCCGTCACGGTCGGCACCTGGGTCGGGAAGCGAAAGCTGATGCACCATCTGGCGGGCGGCAAAGCGATTCTGGCTCACTTGCCGGAACGGCGAATCAGGGGGATTATCGATCGCCACGGACTCCCGAAGCGAACGGAGAATACGATCACCGACCCAGCGGAACTGTTCGATGAACTCGAGCAGATCAGGAGTACGAACATCGCGTTCAACGACGAAGAGACCGCTTCCGGCGTCCGGTCGGTCGGAACGCCCATCGTCGTAGACGGAACGCCGGTGGGAGCGATCGTGATCTCCGGACCCGCAAAGCGGATGAAAGGAGACCGGTTTCGCGAAACGATGCCGGATCTCCTCCTTGCGGCCTCGAACGAGGTCGAGTTGAAACTCCGCCCCGGTCGCTCCTGAACGGCTCTCGGACCGGTATTCGAGTCCGAGAATACCGTCACAGTGTGACGGAACCTGTGAAATGCCCCAATCGACGGTGTGTGGATGCGAGATAACCGACGTGATCGGTGTCTCGAAATTGCAATCGATCCCACATATGACAACCATTATACCGGCGGGCGTGTTTGAGGTGAGTAGAGACCGACGCGAGACCACCGATACCGTCACAACCCACGGAATCAGTGTCACCGATTCAGGCTACTGCCGCGGTGGCGGATAGCCCCACGTCGGACCCAAACGGGTGAACATACATGTCAAGCGAAATTGAAAGTGCGTACCGACGCCGAACAGTGAAACGAGCTCTCGAGGCGTTCCGATCCGGGAAGCCGGTGTTGATACACGATTTCGACGATCGAGAGGGAGAAACTGACCTGGTCTATCCCGCCGCGGCTGTGACGTCCCAGCACGTCTCAAGACTCCGCAACGACGCGGGCGGACTGATCTGCGTCGCACTCGCCTACGAGATCGCGGAGGCGTTCGAGTTGCCGTTTCTCTCCGAAGAGATCAGTCACCCGGTGAGCGAAACGGGTCACCTCGGCTACGACGATCGGTCGTCGTTTTCCCTCCCGGTAAACCACCGCGACACCAGAACGGGAATCACGGATCACGACCGAGCGCTGACGATTTCGGAACTCGGTCGTGCCGCTACGGATCCCGATTCGATCGACTTCGCGTCGACCTTCCGGTCGCCGGGACACGTCCACCTCCTGAAAGCGGCGGACGGGCTGTTATCGAGGCGACAGGGCCACACCGAACTCGGAATCGCACTCGCCAACGCGGCCGGCCGGGAACCGGCAGTTGTCGTCTGCGAGATGGTCGACGACGAGACGGGTGCGGCCCGATCCCGTGAATCGGCGATACAGTACGCGAACGAACACGGGTTCCCGTTCGTCGACGGGACGACGTTGATCAACGATCTGCCCTGATTTCGGCCGTCTCGGAACGTACACTGGACGTGCTCGAATACGGTTGTGGAGCCTCGAGCGCCCAGCAAGGGCCTCGAGCGTAGCAGTAAGAGTCTCGAGCCCCGCAGCATCTACCGGTGAAGCGTAACGCAACCCGACTTCCGGCCGGGAGTCACCGAGACACCACGGACGGCGACGAGCAGAGGGTTCGCCACCGGTGAGGAGAAACGAGAAGAGGATGGTCGGCCCGCGGCCGCTCGGACCGCGGCCGTTCGGATCCTGGCCGTTGGACCGCGGCCGTTCGGATCCTGGCCGTTGGACCGCGGCCGTTCTCGGGCGGTCAGTACGCCTGTTCCTGCCAGTCGACCGTCGACTCGTAGGTCGCCGCCGTCCGGACTATCGATTCCTCGTCGCAGTGCGCGCCGACGAACATGAGGCCGACCGGGAGGCCGTCGGCCGTGCCACAGGGGATCGACATCGCGGGATGGCCGGTGAGATTAAACGGCATCGTGTTGGTGGTCCGGCCCTCTTTGCCCTGTGCCCGGTTGACGATCTCGGTTCTGGAGAGATTCGACTCCAGTTCGAACGCGGTCAGCGGTGTCGTCGGCATCGCGAGGAGGTCGACGTCCTCGAACGCCTCGTCGTAGGCTTCGGTCAGTTCTCGGCGGAGGTTCATCGCCTTCCCGTGGTACCGTCCCTGATGATGGCGGCGCATATATCCGCCCAGCAGGCAAAGCAGGACGACCGTCGGCGCGAATTCGTCCGCTCGAGCGCGTCGCGCGTTGGCGAAGGCCTGTGACATGTGCGTATCGTACGCGCCGCCGGCGAAGTAGCCCGTGTTCTCGAGGTCCCACATCGCGGCGACCTCCTCGATTTCGATCCCGAGCGTGACGGAGAACGCGTCGACGTGCCACGGGATCGAAACCGTTTCGACCGTGGCTCCTTCCGACTCGAGGGCGTCGATCCCAGCGCGTGCCGCGTCGTCGACCCCCTCGTCGGTCCGCTCGAAGCCGAATCCCTCCTCGAGAACGCCGATTCGAACGTCGTCGACGCCCTCGGAAACTGCGTCGACGTACGATCCCGGTTCGACCGCCTTCGACCGGGGGTCGAGGTCGTCCGGGCCGGCGAGGACTTCTAACACTCGAGCGGCGTCGGCGACGGTCGTCGTTATCGGACCGAGGTGATCCCAGGAGTGGCCCTGGGGCGAGGCGCCGCGATACGGAACGAGCCCGTGAGTCGGTTTGAACCCGACGCAACCACACCACGAGGCCGGGACGCGAAGCGAACCGGCTTGATCCGTGCCGATAGCGACGTCGACGTCACCGTCGACGACCGCAGCAGCGGAACCGCCGGAGGAGCCCCCGGCGAGGTATCCCTCGACACGAGGGTTGTGAATCGGTCCGTACGGCGTCATCTCGCCGCTTCCGGAGACGGCCATCTCGTCCATGTTCGTCTTCGAGGTGATCGTCCCGCCGGCCTCGAGGACGCGTTCGACCGCGACGGCGTCGCTGCGCGGAACGTATCCCTCGAGGACTTTCGACCCGCAGGTCATCTCGATGCCGGCAACCGCGATGTTGTCTTTGACGCCGACGTCGTACCCGGCTAACGGACCATCCTCGGCGCCCTGGACCGTACACTTCGTGATGTGGGCATTCAACGGGTCCTCGTCGGACCCTGGCCTGTACCCGTTCGACCGGTCCCCGTAGCTGAACTGCGGGTCGAGATCCGGCTCGGGGAGGGCCTCGAGGGCCTCGTAGATCGCCATTCGTTCGTCGATCAACTCGGCGTACTCCGCCAGCTCCTCCTCGCCGAGGTCGAAGTAGTACTGTTCGGCAATCGATCGGAGTTGCTCGCGCGTCGGCGGCGGAACGTTCGGTGGTAACTGTGACACAATCTCTAGCTTTCGGTTCGATATCTTAAATCTTCGCCATCCACACGGGCTCGATTTCTCGTTCTCGCGGCGGAGGCGTCGACTCATACGATCTACTGTCGATATGTCGGTGGTACCGTGACTCGGAGCGGACCCAGCGGAATCGACTTCCACCAGCCCGTATCAGCGAGGGGAATCAGTACAGCGCCTTCGTCGGTTCGGGCGATCGGCGAGGAAGAGTGTAATCTAACCGGATTACTGGTATGCTCCGCAGAGGTCGACAGATCGGTCGCGACACGAACCTTGAAGCAACCCGGACACGAACGATGGTGTACGACGATGACCATAGCGGATTCGACCGCCAGCGAGCCAGTGGTACTGACCGGCGACGTGACCTCCGGAGAACGGGCAGCCGAGGATTTCCTCTCGCTGTCGGGGTACGTCGAACAGTTTCGCAGCCGTCTCGGATACGAGCCGTATCCGGGGACGTTGAACGTCGAACTGGATGCCACGAGCCGAAAGCGATGGGACCGAACGGTCGACGGCGACGGGGGGACGATCCGCATCGACCCCTGGAGCGACGGCGACCGGGAGTTCGGCGGTGCCTCGTGTTATCGGGCAGCGATCGTCAGCAGTCGATCCGAGAAAACAGCGTACTCGACGTGTCACCTCATCGTTCCGGATCGGACCACGCACGGACCGGGAACGATCGAACTCGTCGCGCCGGATCGGCTCCGTGATCGCCTCGAGCTTGCCGATGGAACGACCGTTACGGTCAACGTGCGGTGACGAATCTCGTCGGTCTCGTCGAGGACAGTAGTTCGATAGCCCACCGGACTCGTTCGCGCGCTCGCGGAATCCGATGAAATTAGAGGACGGATCAAAGGCGGTAGTAACGGTACAAAGGCAGAAGTAACGGTGCAAAAGGGTTCGCCTCCGAAAGCCGAGTTACGGGTTCGGGAACTCCTCGTCCAGGTACGGGACAACCTCTTCGCCGAACGCACGGAGTTGTTCGTCCGCTTCCTCGCCGGTCAGTCCTGCGGCCTCGAAGTAGCCGATCAGGTTGAGGTCGGTGAATCCGACGCTCTCTTTGATGCTCGCGATCTCGTCGATTATCTCCTCGCTGCTCCCGGTGACCGCGATGCTCTTCTTTTCGAGAATATCGAAGTCGGCTCGCACCGGCTGGTCCTCGTCGAGATCCTGACGCGATCGCAACTGTTCGACTTCCTCGTCGCTGAGGTTCAACAGGAGTTCCGCGCTGTACGAGGACGCGAGGTGATCCCAGACCGCCTCCGCACCGAGTTTGAACCGCTCGAACGTCTCCTCCGTTGCGACGTCGGTGTTGAAGAGCAGACGGTAAAACCCGAGGCCGCGCTGACGCTCGCTATCCCAGCCGTACTCGAACGGTTCGCCGTCGTGCTCGGATCGCCTGTCCGGCCACCCAGCCTCTTCGGCGGCGTCGTAGTAGCTCTCGACGACCGGGCTGATTCGCGATCGGGGACCGAGCGTGATGACGCCGTTGACGCCGTTTCTCGCGGCCCACCGTGTCGAACGGGGCGAGACGACGGGCATCCAGATCGGGGGGTGGGGATCCTGTAGTGGCTGTGGAAAGACCGGAATCTGTTCGACGCGGGAGTTCGTCGACAACAACACTCGCGTGTCGCTCGAGTACATGTCCCCGGACTCGTCCCAGTCCATGACGTCCTCGAGGTCGTGTTCGGACACCTCGTCTTCGAGGTAGGCGTGGTCCTGTACGTGGTGGTGTTTCGTGTACGACGGTGGCACGTGATGGAAGTCGCCGTTGTACGAGACGAGGTCCTCCGTCCAGGCCTTCATAAGAAGGTCGTACTTCTCCTCGAAAACGGCCCGGTTCTTCTCGTCGTCCATGCAGGTGCCGCCCCAGTACATCGCCCCGAGGACCTCCGCTTCCCGGGGTTGATACCCTCGACCGATACCGATCTCCGCCCGCCCATCGCTGTAGACGTCCAACATTGCGGTCTGTTCGGCGAGACGGATGGGATCGTGCCAGGGAAGGATGTTGCCCATCTGGCAGAGCTTGATCTCGTCGGTTTTCGCCGCCACCGCCATCTGGGAGTTCAGCGGGTTCGGGCTACACTCCGCTCCCGCGAGTTCGAAGTGGTGTTCCGTGAAAAACGCCCGGTCGAACCCGTACTCCTCCGCGAGGACGCCGTGTCGGATCTGGTCTCGAATAACCTGTTGCATGCTCTCGTGGACCTCTTCGACGGTGGCGTCCGGGATGACGACCTGATTGTCGGCTCGCTTCATCGGAACGTTGGTACTGCCGTTATGGAAGATACCCGTGTCCATGCACCACACATCTTCGTAGTGGGAAATAAGTGTATCGTCGACACGCGACATAACAAGCGTCGGTTCATTGTCACCACTGGCGAAGAACAGTCGGTCGCCACCGGCGGCGATGACCGGCATCGGCCTCGAGAGCCGACAGATTCGTCGCCTCGAGTCCGGGACGCTCCCCCAGTAACCGGCAGGCGTGGGGTGGCGAGGCATAACATATAACTGAACTGCCGGTGAGTCCTGAACACGGTGACGGAATGACGACTTACGACACGGCCTACGTCGACGTGAACGGCATCAGAACGCATTACCTCGAAGCGGGGCGAGACCACGACGAAACCGTCCTCTTAGTTCACTCCGGCGAGTTCGGCGCGGCAGCCGAGTTTAGCTGGAGCGCGATCATCGACGGACTCGCCGAGCAGTATCACGTACTCGCGCCGGATATGATCGGCTACGGCCACACGGAAAAGCTGTTCAGTTTCGAAGATCAGTTCGACCTCCGCGTAAGCCACGTCGGCGCGTTCCTCGAGACGCTGTGTGTCGACCAGGCACACGTCGTCGGCAACTCGCTGGGCGGCGGAGACGTCCTCAGCGTGGCCAGCGAACCCGCTCCCTGCGAGTGGCCGATCGAGAAGGCGGTGTCGATCAGCGGCGGCGGCGGCCCGCCTGATCAGTTCCAGGACATCCTCACGGAGTTCGACGGCAGCCGGGACGCGATGGCGGACATTCTGGACGTCCTCTTCGCCGAGGAGTGGTGGGACGAGTCCTACCTGGATCGGCGCGTCGAGATGAGCCGCGTTCCCGGCCAGTGGCAAGCCACGGCTGCGATCCGGTTCGAACCGCCGTTCGAACAGGATCGAACGTTCAGACGGAGCAACCGGTACGATCGGATCGACGTCCCGACGCTCGTCGTCGCCGGAGCCGACGACGTCCTCAAATCGGTCGACAAGATGCGATCCGTCCACGACGAGATCTCCGACGACGCCGACACCCGGTTCGAAGTGATCGAGGACTGTGGCCACTGCGCACAGATCGAACAGCCCGATCGCTGTCTCGAGGTGTTGCTCGACTTCCTCGAGGAGTAACCGATGGCGACCTACGATTTCACCGACGACGTCGTGATGATCACCGGCGGTGCCCGCGGCCTCGGGCGCAATCACGCGCTCGCGTTCGCCGACGCAGGGGCCGACGTCGTCCTCGCGGACGTACAGGACGCCGATCCGGTCGTCTCGGAGATTACCTCCCGCGGCGCCTCCGGGCTCTGGACACCGTGTGACGTCACGGACGAAGCGGCCGTCGAAGCAGCTGTCGCCACCGCCGTCGATCGGTTCGGACGGATCGACGTCCTGATCAACAACGCCGGTATCGCACGCACCGGTCGGCTCACGGAACTCGACGCCGAGACGTGGCGGTCCGTCCTCGAGGTCAATCTCACCGGCACCTGGCTCTGTGCGAAACACGTCGCACGGCAGATGCGCGAGACCGGTGCAACGAGCGACCGGAGGGAAGACGGCAAGACGGAAGAGTACCAATCGGCCGGGCGGATCGTGAACACGGCATCGTTCTTCGGCCATCAGCCGGTTCCCGGACTGGGGGCCTACAGCGCCTCGAAGTTCGGCGTCCGCTCGACCACGCGGACGCTCGCCCTCGAGCTCGCGGACCACGGAATTCGAGTCAACGCCGTCAGCCCCATCGGCGTCCGAACCGAGGCCGTCGACGAGTACGACGACGACACCCGATCGGTACTCGAGTCCGGAACCGACTGGGCCGGCCGATACAACGCCCTCGAGCCGGGGGAACGTCTCGAGGCCGACGACGTTACGAACGCGGTACTGTGGCTCTCGAGCGACGATTCTCGGTTCGTGACGGGAGTGACGCTGCCGGTGGATGCAGGCGGGTTAGCCTGATACGGATTAGCGTTGCGTTGGAGCGGTGATCGCCGACCCCGTCCGAACGATCACCGCTACAAGACACCGGTCCGTCTGAATCGTGGAGACGAACGTCCCCGAGAGTTACCTGCCGCCGGGGCGATCGGGAGTCGAAATCGCCGGGGTCCGAAGAACCGAGACACCCACTCACCGGCAATCAGAAAATCGAGGGGGTAACTCGCTGGTAATCAGAAAAGCCGGGACGCTAACCCCCCGCCAATCAGAAGAGACGCGACTCGAGGTACGGATCACCGGCACCCGCGACTTCCGTGTCGAGCAGGGTCGCACACGACGGACAGACGAACTCCCGGAGGATCACGTCCGAGTTCACGTCCCGTCCCGCGCCGGCGTTCGACAGGTCGCGTTCACGGACCGCCGCTCGATCCTTCCACGACTCCGTCGCCGGCGAGAGAACGGTCTCACACTCACAGGCCACGTACTCGGCGTCGCCGTCGGTGACGACTGGGAGGTACGGACCCAGCCGACGGTCCGTCGACTCGGCCTCGAGACGACCGATCGGTGGCTCTCCTCGCTCGCTTTCGGCGAGGCGCGCCTCTCGAATGGAGTCGCGACGAGCCGTCACGTCGCCGTCGATCTCTCCGTCGGCGGTCACCGGCACGCCATACACGTCGCGGGCGGAGTCGGGCGTGATCTTTCCGGCTGCGACGTCGGTAGCCACTCGATCGGCATCGCGTCGCAGCGGATCGCCGTACCCGCCGGATCCGGCCATGCGGACGTGCAGAAAGTCGTCGACCTCGAACGGCGTCTGCCCCCAGACCGCGGACTCCGTTTCGGCCGACTCCAGCGTCTCGCTCGAGGGCGGGAGATCGGTCTCCTCCGCCCAGACGTCGGTATCCCGGTAGGCCGTGTACTCCGTCGTACAGCCGGGATAGCCACCGAAGACGCCCGTGGAGGCCGAAACGTCGACGCCTCGCCCGAAGGTGACCGTCTCGAAGGAGTCGACGTCGCCGACGGGGGCGATCGCGTGCTCGTGACCGACGCCGCCTCGATACTCTCCGGGGCCGCCCGAATCCGCTACGAAACGACGGTACAGGTAGGCGATCGGAAGGGTGCTCTCGTGGCGTTCCGCGTTCGCCCACCGGGAGACGACGTTGACCAGTTCTCCGCCGAGATCGACGCCGTCGTCGAACGCTCGAGCGCCGGCAGCCCCCGCGTAGGTGTCCGTGATGACGTCGACGTTCGTGTGGCCGTCGACCGTCGCCTCGACGATGTACCCGCCGTGAGCGCCGTGCCAGATGCCCGTGGATCGGTCGGCGTACTCGTCGCTGGAGCCGACCATCTTCGAGACGACGAGCGACGAGAGGCAGTTGCAGACCTGAAGCGTCGCGACGGTCGCGATCGAGATCGGAGCCGGCCGCTCGGCGTTGACGAGCGTTCCCGACGGCGCGTTCACCTCGAGCGGGCGAATCAACCCGTCGTTCCAGGTCATGTCTGAACACAAAAGCGGGAGCAACGGGGCGAGCACGCCGCCGACGGTCGCCCAGTACGTGCAGTTTATGCCGTACTCCGCCTGTTCGTCGGTCCCCTCGAAATCGAAGGTCAGCGAGTCGCCTTCCTTCTCGAGGGCGAGTTCGACGGTAAACAGTTCGTCCTCCGGGACCGAGTCGACGTACTGGCGCGCTTCCCATCTGCCGTCCGGAAGGTCCTCGAGGCGTTTCGAAATCCGGTTTTCGGTGTGGCGGATGAGTTCGTCGCCGACGGCGGTGACGTCGGTCGCCCCGTACTCCTCGAGGAGACTCTTGAATCGATCTTCGGCGACGTTGGTCGCGGCGATTTGCGATCGGAGATCCAGTTCCAGCATCCCCGGGTCGCGGCTCATGTTGAGGATTGTATCGAGGACGTCCTGGCGCATCTCCCCAGCGTCGACGAGTTTCAGCCCGGGCGTCTGGAACCCCTCGTGGAATATCGACGTCGAGTTAGGTGAAAATCCGCCCGGATCGACCGATCCGACGTCGTTGACGTGGACGAAATTCGCGGCGAACGCCTGCAGTTCGCCGTCGTAGTAGATCGGCGAGATGATGTAGACGTCCGGAGGATGAAACGCAGCCGTGTACGGGTCGTTGAGGAGGAACACGTCGCCCTCGTTGACGTCCTCGCCGTAGTACTCGATGACGTGTTTCGTCGCCCGCGACGCGCCGATGTAGTGGTGCAAGAATCCCACCCCTCCCGTCAGCAGGTCGCCTTCGTCCGTGTACAACGCCATCATGAGGTCGTGAGCCTCGTTGGTGTTCGGCGACCCGGAGACCCGTTTGAGCGTCTCGACCGCCTCGTCGACGACCTGGGTCAGGCGGTGTTTGATGATCTGGAACGTGACCGGGTCGACGGACTCGAGTGTTAGTGGTTCGTCAGTACTGGAACTCATGGTTCACCTTACTGTGACCTCGTACCATACCACTACCTGGATGACACGAATAATAAATGTTCAGGACGACTTCGGTTCGCCGGTGGGGGAACTCCGACACCCGTTGGGGCAGGTTCGAGTATCCCCGTTCGGGGCGCGTGTTCGAGTACCACGTTCGAACGGTCCCACCGGACAGCGGACCGCCCCATAGGGTTGTCGTACCGATTTACCGGTGTGAGCGCTGACGGACCGCGGGTACACCGGCAACGATGGACAAAAGCTCCGATCACTCGATACGGCCGTACTCGCCCCTGAAAAACGTGAGGGGGTCGGCCGACGGGCGGTTGACGCCGAACTCCTGTACCTCGCCGACGTAGATCGTGTGATCGCCCGCATCGTGGCTGGCCGCGAGCGAACAATCCAGGTACGCGATGGCGTCTTCGAACACGAGCGCTCCGGTTTCGCCGCGAGTGGTATCGACGTCTTCGAACGGGTCGTCCATCTCCTTGTGTTCACCGGCGAATCGATTCGATAACCACTCCTGATCTGTACCCAGAACGTTGACGGCGTAGTTTTCAGCCCTCGCCGTAAAATCGTGTGAGTCGGTCCCCTTGTCCGCGTTGTACGCCACGAGCGGCGGATCGAGTGACACCGACGAAAACGAATTGACCGTCATTGCGTGGTCGTCACCGCCGTCGTTCATCGTCACGACCGTCACGCCGGTCGCGAAGTTGCCGAGCGTCTGGCGAAACGCATTCGTATCTATCATCTCGAGTGAGATATCGATGCAGGTCGTTAAAAATCATTCCCCGGGTTCGACCCTTACTCGTTTCATCGGCGCTACAACGGCCGGCAGTCAGTTCGGTGGGAGCGGAGACCAGTATCGACACCACCACTTGCCGACTGCGATCGACACCACCACTTGCCGACTGCGATCGACACCACCACTTGCCGACTGCGGTCCCGACTACGACGGAACGCGGGGTTCCCAACGCGTAGATATTTCACGGGTGCCTGCGAATCACACCCATGGACGAGACCACCGCTGCTGGAATCGCTCGAGCGATTCGAACGGGCGATCGGTCACCAGTTCGGGTCGTCGAGGAGTGCCTCGATCGGATCGAGGCCGACGACCACAACGCGTTCGTTACGGTGATATCGGAGAAAGCACGAGAGCGCGCTCTCGAGGCTGAACGCGCCGTCGAGAACGGAGACGATCTCGGCCCGCTACACGGCGTTCCCGTCGCGATCAAAGACGCCTACGCGTACAAGGCCGGAGTCCGTAACACGTTCGGCTCCCGCGCGTTCACCGATTTCGTTCCCGACCGGTCCGCCCCGCTCGTCACTCGTCTCGAAGACGCCGGGGCGATCGTCGTCGGCAAGACGAACACGCCGGAGTTCGCCGCCAAGGGCGTAACCGACAACGCGCTCGCCGGTCGAACTCGAAACCCGTTTTCCCCCGACCGAACCGCCGGCGGTTCATCAGGCGGAAGCGCGGCCGCGGTCGCCGCCGGCCTCGTCCCCCTCGCACAGGGTTCCGACCACGCGGGATCGGTGCGGATTCCGGCGAGCGCCTGCGGCGTCGTCGGCGTCTATCCAACTCCCGGGCGGGTTCCACAGGCGTTCCGTCCGAACGCGTACAGATACGACCTCCCGCACGTCAGTAGCGGACCGCTCGCCAGAACGGTCGAAGACGCGGCGCTCGCACTGGACGTGATGGCGGGATCCCATCCAGCGGAGCCGTTCAGCCCTCCCGACGACCCGGCGTTTCTCGAGGCGACCGATCGCTCGACGAACGGATTCCGAATCGGGTACGCTCCCGAGTTCGCCGGCGCGCCGGTTGATCCCGACGTCCGTCGTGTCGTACGCGACGCGGTCGCGAGCCTAGAGCACGCCGGTGGGACGGTCGAACGGACGAGTCTCGACTTCGACGAGTGGGACGACGCCCAGGACGCGATCATGACCGGTCTCGAGATCATGTACGCCGACCTCGCGGAGGACCTGCACACGGCTCACGGAATCGATCCGCTGGCACGTCGCGATCTCGTCGACGATCACGTTATCGACCGTATCGAAACGGGCCGGACGCGAACCGCACTCGAGTACAAACGGGCGAACGCAACGCGGTCGAAACTGTTCCGTGCCGTCCAGGCGGTTTTCGAGGAGTACGACGTCCTCGTCACCCCGACGCTTGCCGTCCCTCCGTTCGAATCCGCTGACGGTCTCCCGGAGACGATAGACGGACGGAAACCGTACGGCCCGCTGGGATGGCTGCTGACGTGGCCGTTGAACCTCACTCGCCATCCCGCCGCGTCAGTACCGGCCGGACTCGTCGACGGAGTGCCGGTTGGCGTTCAGATCGTGGCCCCGCGATTCGACGACGAAGCGGTTATCACTACGGCCGCCGCACTCGAGCGAGAACGGCCGTGGATCGACTACTACGACCGCTAGCGTCGGAGGGTCGGGAAAATCCTCCCACCGGCAATCGAACTCGATCGAGCAGAGCGAATTCGTCGGCTGATACTGCCGGCTGTAACTGTGTCAAGATTCTCGCCACCCCGGAGCGGCGAGAATCTTGAATGACTTACAGCCGGTAGTATGACTGACGACGACAGACCTCCGATTTTGGAGGGTCCAAACAGGAATTGACGCAAATCACACCAGTATTATCGGCCCACAATGAAGTTGATCACATACAATACTGCTCGGACAACGTGATACACAACGGTATAGGTGCAGACGACAGCCCCCGGCGTAGTCGTCGACTCTTTCGTCGGTCACGCTGTCCGGATTGTTCGAGGTTGAGGAAAGCGGTATTTCGACCATTTCCAACCGTATCTCTCGTTGACAATGAGGCTAGGGAAATCGTCGATTAGTTCGAAGTTCGATCAAAAGTCGGCACGGACACCCGAGCTGCGAGTGGATCATCTCCACTGATCGTCGACCATAACCGATATACCCGGCATCGATATTGTCCTATATCCACACTACAGCAACAGTTGATGGTAGAATAGGTCCCACTTCACACATGTGATCGAGATCACGAGGAACTAATCGACTTTCGGTCCTCAAAAGGAGGGGATTGGATAGCACGAGGCGTGGCCGGGGCCAAGGATACTCGTCGACATCGGCCATGACACCGGACGGGGTGGGCCCGGCTTCGAAGTCTCGAGGGACAGACACCGCGTTTCACGTACCGATACCGCTCGAGACGACGTCCTCCAGGGAAACCGGCTTCAGCGATGACGGCCCGAAGCGTACGCTGCCCCGACTCGATCAACTCGGCGGTTTCCGCTCGCGAACGTGACCGGTTGCCTCGGCGAGGACGAACAGCGTAAACAGCGTCGGAATGCCGACGAAGAGGGCCAACGGAACGTCGACGATGACGGGGTTGCCGGCGAGGTGGGAAACGACAGTCGGTACGTCGATCGACACCGTCAGCCCGTCGGTGAGCAACACGCCCGGCAACAGGCCGACGAAGACGAGAACCGAACCGAACGTGGCTCGCTTCATCGGGCGATCACCTCCTCTTGCCCGTCAGTCTCGCCATCGGCTGATTCGCGCTTCCGCTCGTGATCTGGATCCCCGGTACGCACGGATCGATCGGCATCGGCGTCGGTCCGGGCCCACTGCGCTTCGAGCTCGATCGCATCTTCGGTCCAGTCGACACGGTCCCAGGTTCTGGCGAGTTCGATCTTCTCGCCTGGCGACTTCAGATCGAACGAGTCGGGGAGCTTTTCGACGAACTCCGTTCGCTCGAGCAGGCCGTCGAACGTCGAATTCTGAATTCCGAGGCCGGGTCGGGCGTTGATCTCGAGGACCATCGGGCCCTCCGTCTCGTCGACCACGATGTCGACACCGGTGTACCCGAGCCGGGAGACCTCGGCGGCCATGACCGCCGTGTCGAGGATCTGCCCCCAGTTGTGAACGTAGAACGCCTCGAGATCGACGCCCGTATCGGGGTGGTCGTCGAACCACTTGTTCGTACTCTGGTAGCCGCCCAACGCCTTGCCGTCCGCGATGCTGAGACCGACGCCGACCGCCCCCATGTGAAGGTTCGCCGCGCCGTCTGACTCCTCGGTCGGCAGTCGCGTCATCGCCATGATCGGGTAGCCTTTGAAGACGATCACGCGGACGTCCGGAACCCCCTGGCCAGCGATCGACAGCAGTTGATCGTCGGGGTGGACCAGCCCTTCGATGACCGCGACGCCCTCGAGGCCCATGGGATCGTACTGCCCCTCCACGATCGAGCGCGTGTGTGCGAGGAGTTGTTCGGGTGTCTTCCGTCCCTTCGACGTTTCGAAGTCACCGTTTTCAGTTCGGCCGTTGACGACGATGATTCCTTCGCCACCGTATCCGCTGTCGGGTTTGATCACGAACTCGTCTCGCGTGTCGATGATCTCTTCTGCCGTCGACAGGTCGCTCAGCGATCCGACGAGGGCGTACGTTTCGGGCGTCGGAACGCCGGTTCCGTGGAAGGCGCGTTTCATCGACGCCTTGTCGAGTTCCGGATAGAGGTGCTGGGGATTGTACTGCTTGATCAGCCTGTTTCGGCGATTCATCGCCATGACCGACGTAGGTTCGACGCGCGACGTTTCCGCTCCGAAGAGTCCGCGGAGACGGGCCCTCGCGTTGTGAAGTCGCGCCCGCACCGATGCCCTGAGCACGGAGAATCGCGACTGTCCGTAGACGTTCGAAAAGCGGAGATACTCCTTGAGGCGAGTCGAAGACTGTGCACCGAGGTAGACGTTCGCGGCGAAGACGAACGCCCAGGATTCGGGCGTCTGCATGAACCACGTGACGATCGTTCCGTTCGCGACGACGGCGTAGGCGGCGACGATCGCGACCATCGTCCAGCTAAATCGGACCGCCGGCGCTCGCCAGCCGCGTTCCGTGAGTTCGCGGGCGAACCGATCGGCGTACCACGCGGTGATGATCGCCGGGAAAAACGCCTGCAGCGCGTTTACCTCCTGGGGAAGCGTGCCGTTGTCGCTCATGATGTGAAACGTCGTGATCGCGATGGCGACGGTCATCACGAGCGCGCAGATCCGGTGGGCGGTACCGAGGCGGAACGGCTGGATAACCAGGTACGTCGCCAGGGCGATCAGGAAGACGTTCACGAACAACACCAGTCCCCAGAGCAGTCCGCTCTCGATCAGGATAAACGAGATGACGATCGGGCCGAACATCCCGTAGGTCACGAGGCCCACTTTACTTCTGAGCAGTGAGATGACCAGCCCCGCGACGAGCAGCTCGAAGAACATCCGGTACGGCTCGAGGGGCTGCTGGGAGAAGTCGAGATGTTCCCTGAAGGCGATTCCGAGGAGGACGAGGGCCGCGAGGAATCCGATTACGGGCGCGTACGTGGTGACCGCCGAAGACACCGATCGCCGAACGATCGCCATCCGGGCCGGGAGCGATTCGACGGTTTCGTTTCGCATTGACATCAGTGGCTGGTCGCAATCTATCCTCTTTGCTATCGGAATCATAAACCGTCTCGCGCTGGGACACCGGCGTTAACGTCCACGGTAAGTCCGTTGCACGCGACGAAAGCGCCGACGTCACGTCGACCGATAGCCAACGGGGTACTCAGATCGGAAGTAACAACCGGAACTATTTACACACCCATCGCACAGCATTCGTGCGAGCAGGTGTGGATCGACGTCCAGTGGCTACGATATTCATGGCAACCGCGAGAGTAGCTCTCGTCTCCCCCAGGAGTGCTCTCGAACCGAGCGGACGGTCCGTTCCGTGTCGTTCGGGCGCTAGGCGACGATGCGTCCACTACGTTACGGTTCTATCCGCCAATTGTGCTGAGCTTTTCATATTTTAGTATGAATGTGTGATTCAGTGTGGGGCTTGCCCAACGATTATCAAAAAGGTATTGACGGGGCATCGTATACTGCAGTTCGTGATTGGTGGATGCGATCTTCTCTTCTTCTCTCTCCTGAAATGAACCGGCGACAATCGGGGACCGTAACGGTTCGACCGGGGTGGATCGTCCGTCTCGTGCTTTTCGTTCTCGCGAGTTCGATCGTGATGTCCGGATCGGCTTCGATCGTCGGCGCGACGGACGACCGAACCCGGGACGCAGTCCAGACCAGTGAACCGGCGTCAATCTCCTCCAGCACCCCGGAAGACGTCGATGCAGATCAGGTCAGGATGGACGTCGAACTGCTCGAGAACGGGTCCGCACAGTGGACCGTGGAGTTTTTCGTCCGCCTCGAAGACGAGGAATCGATCGAGGCGTTCGAGTCCATCCGCGACGACATCGACGAGGATCCGGAGCCGTACCTGACGCGATTCGCCGACCGGATCGACACGACGGTCGCCGCCGCCGGTGATGCGACCGATCGTGAGATGGCCATCGACGGGTTCGCCGTCGAAACCGACCGACAGACGGTCGGACGCGATTTCGGCATCGTCAGGTACACGTTCGACTGGCACGGATTCGCGGCCGTCGACGAGTCGGTACTGCAGGCCGGGGACGCGATAGAAGGACTGTACCTCGAGGAGGGGAGCCGGCTGCTGATCGCGTGGCCCGAGGACTATGAACTCGCGAGTGCGAGTCCCGAACCGGACGAACGGCGCGATCACGCCACGATCTGGTACGGGTCACAGACCGATTTCATCTCCGGGGAACCCGAAATCGTCCTCTCGAGCGGGTCGACGGGCCAGTCACTCCGGACTCTCGCGATCGGAATCGTCGTTTTCGGGGCGTCTGCACTCGGAGGTGGGCTCTGGTATCGACGGAAGCGAAACGCGAGCGAGGATGGCAAGGCGGGCGACCACCGCGAACTATCGACCGGGAAGTCGACGGCCGGCGAAACCGTCGACGACGACCGAACGCTCCCGGAAGAGTTTTTGAGCAACGAAGAGCGGGTGTTGCGCCTGCTCGAAACGAAGGGGGGCCGAATCAAACAACAGGACGTCGTCTCCGAACTCGAGTGGACCGACGCGAAAACGAGCAAGGTCGTCAGCGGACTTCGCGAGGATGGGAAACTCGAATCGTTCCGTCTCGGCCGCGAAAACGTGCTCACGTTGCCGGAGAGAAACGAGGACGATCACGAGTCAGAAGACTGATTCGGACGTGGAGTTCGCCAAAACCGCACGACTCCGGCGGATCGTTTCCTCCATTTTCCGATCGTTGACGTCGTTGAGTACCGTCCAAACCGCGGTAGAAGTCGTTGAATCGGAATAACCATCGCCCGTGTATAAGACGCCATCCAACGAGACGGATATCGTGACGCGAATTACGTCGATCTTGCTGGTACTGGCGCTCGCGGTTTCGATCGCGGTGGTACCGCTCGCGGTCGCCGATCTCGGAGCCCCCGAAAGCGACAGCGTGGCGGCCGGGAGCGTCCAGACCGACGACAGACATGACGACGACCGACAGACCGACGACCGACAGACCGACGACAGACAGACCGACAACAGACAGGACGACGCCGAGATGGAACCGGGCGAACAGCTCGCCGGCGTCGTCGGCGTCCAGCAAGCCGAGTTGAACGGTGAACTAGCCGAACGAGCGTACGGCATCCGGGTCGCATCCGCACAGACCGACGCTGACAGGGCGGGCGTTGCCAGCGATCAACTAACCGACGTCAACGACCGTCTGGACGAGCTCGAACGATTGCGCGCGGATCTGGACAGTGCCTACGAGAACGGCGAGATCAGTTACGGGGAGTACAGGTCACAGGTAGCGGTCGCGACCGCCGAACAGCGAATCTTGGAACAGTTGGCAACCGACGCGACGACGACCGTCGAGCAACTCGACGACGGTTCGCTCGAGGACCGCAACGATTCCCTCGAGGGCCACGATGATCCGCTCGAGGATTACGACCTCGACGAAATTCGATCGGAGGCCGATCGTGCAGCCGACGTAGACACCCCCGACGCCTCCGAAATCACCCAGTCGGTCGCCGGCGACAGCGTCGGTCAGGCGTTCGAAACTGAGTCGGACGGTACCGAATGGGAGGAGACGGATAGCGTGGCGGGGAGTTCGTCGATGTTGGACGGGGACGAAGAGAACGTCACTGGAGTCGATCCAGATTAGTCGCTGTGAGATCACCGGTAGATTCGCTTTCGAGGCTCTGATACGGTTTACTGTAAGTCCTTGCCGGCGCACCCGCCGCCCGGGTCGCGGGTGCGCCGGTAACCAGTTACAGTAATCCGTATGAGGCGTGTGTCAACGATCACCGCGATGCCCGTCCTATCGAGACGACGGGAAACCGATCGGGAGTCCAGAGACCGAACGGTTGTAGACGCTGCAACTGTTGTCGATCCCGAACGATTCGAAAGGAGCACGCTACTGGATGGCCGAATTCGGCAGCTGAACGGCTCTCGAGCGAATTCGCCCGTTACTTTCGCCCAGCGATCGAATACTATTGTACGACGGTGGAGGAGCCGAAATCGCATGACGGACAAGCATACCGATCGGACGACTGGAGATGACCGCACGAGAACCGGTGGCGAACGGACGACGGACGACGGCCTGAGTCGCCGTCGGACGCTCCGTCTCGGTGGAGTCGCAGGTGTCGCCGGGTTGTTCGGCTCGGCCGGAGTTGGCGTCGGAAGCGCGAACGAAGCTGGAGGAGGGTGTAACAGACCGGACGACGAGATCCACCTCGATTACGACGCGTACGACGACTGGGACGACGTCTACTGGCGATCGAACGGCGACCCCGAGAATATCTCGCTCGTCTCGAGTCCGACGTACTCTGGGGACAGCGCCCTCCAGATTCGAATGCGCGAAGACCAGAGCTGGGGTGTGAGCACGCACTACGATCTCGGCGAGGACGTGATAGAACTCAACGGCCGGGTTCAGTTCGCGCTCGATACCGGCTGGGAGATGCCCGGTCGTGATCCGTCGAACTGTCGACTCTGGAACTGTGCGATGGCGCTGGGAGAGGGGAGTGCGGGCGGCGGCGTCCCAGACGGAACGAACGGCTGGAGCAATCGGCTGTACGTTACGACGAGAGGTGGCGAACCGGACGGAACGAACGGCTGGAGCAATCGGCTGTACGTTACGACGAGAGGTGGCGAACCGGACGGACCGTTCGCTCTCCTCTCGCATACGTACCACATGGACCAGTACCAGGACCACGACTATCTCCTCGACGGGCAGGAGTACACCGTACAGGAGGCCGAAATCGTTCCGGGACGGTGGTACGAGTTCGAGTACTACGTTTGCGTGAACACGGTCACGAGCGGCCGAGCAAACGACGACGGCATCCTTCAGTACTGGCTCGACGGCGACCGAATCTACGACCGCCGTGACCTGCGGTTTACCGCCGACCTCGAGGACAACGTCATCGACACCACCGGCCCCGCCGGCTACTACGGCGGCCGGTACGTCTCACCTCGGAACCTCTATGCCTATTACGACCGTCACTCGATGGCGGTAAACGGCACGTTCGGGGACGGCTGTTGACAGCGTCGGCCCACCACGCCGACACGCGTGATCAGGGGGTCACTCCTCGAGCTCGCTGAACCGACGCGTCGACCGTTTCCATCGGTAGTGCCGTCGCCACCTGCTTCTCGTACTGCCGGACAGCAGTCAGTGCGACGTCGATCGCGAATTCGCGGCCGTCGCCATCGGAGACGCCCGCGGGAGGGCGACCGATCGTCGAATCGTTCTGTCCGACGGTATCACAACGGCATCCGATACGGTGCCTATCAGTTACAGCTGGTGGCTGATATTTCCATCTGAGGGCTGGCAGTGCCGTTTTGACGAGTCTGATCGGCGTTTTCTGCTGGTGCCAACGGTTTACCCACCTCATTAGCAAGTCCACAGGAACCAGAGGTCACACCGACATGGATCAACCCCTCTCGCGGCGACGAATGGTGGCCACACTCGGCGTCACGACGGCGCTCGCAGGCTGTCTCGACCCTCGGTCGACTGGTCGGGCGAACGAAAGTGGCCCCGGCGTCGATTCGACCGACGGCGAAGCTGTCGAAACCGGTGAACGCTCGAGTGACCCCGTTTCCGACGATTCCTGGCCGGCGATCGAAGCCGGCGAGGTCGTCTCTGATTTCGAGTCGGCAAACGAGTGGCAGGCGGTGGTCGGCGATATCGAAACCGTCACCGACGAGGTGCCGACCGGCACGCAGGCGATCGCCGTCGACGGCGACGAAGACAGGGCTGCGATGCGGATCGACTTTCCTCGTGGCCTCGACCTCGAGGGCTGGGACGTCTCGATGGCGATCGAGGCGAAGTCGGTCGATCGGATCCACCTCGAGTTCATGGCACCCGAACGCGGCGACCACCTCACCAGCATTCGTGACGTTCCCGACGAGTACGAGGGCTGGCTGCGTCTCGACTTCGGATACATCCAGAAACACGGCGATCCGGACCTCACCGACGTCCGCCGGCTGAACGTCGTCGCGGTCGGACCCGAAAACGGCCCGACCCGGTTCGCGGCAGACGATCTCAGACGAACCGAAGCGGCCGACAACGGGAAGGCGATTCTCGCGTTGTACGGGGGGTTCAGATCCCACTACGACCTCGCGGCGGACCGACTCGAGGAGCGTGGCTGGGCGGCCACAGCGGCAGTCGACCCGGACAGGATCGGCGGGAGCGGACGGATGAACGCCGACGAATTGCGTCGCCTTCGTGATCGCGGCTGGGACGTCTGTTCGTACCCGACCGGCGATCAGCCGCTCACCCAGATGCCGGACGATCGTCGCCGACAGATCCTCGAGAGGAAAAGAGACGATCTCGCGGAACTCGGCTTCGACGCCGGTTCGCGTCACTGCTTCGTCCCGGACGATCGGATGGACCAGGCCACCCAGACCGTCGTCCGGGACCTCTACGAGTCGGCGTTCCTGTTCGGTGCCTCCCCGACCGGTGTGCCGCCGACCGGGATCCACCTGTCGCCGCTGATCTGGGGGCCCGACCTCCACGGTGGGGTGCGCCGGGCGATCAACCTCTGTGACCAGTACGATCAACTCGTGGCGCTTCGCATCCCGAAAGTCGTCGCGGACGACGCGGACGGCGACGCGAACAGCATGTCGCTTTCGGACTTCGAACACCTGCTGGATCACCTCGAACACCGGGGCCTCGATGTAGTCACGCCGTCCGACGTGATCGACGGGACGATGGGCGGCGACGGCACCACCGGCGAGCCCACCCAGCAACTCCAGGGGACGATTCTCGACGGTGGCCGCCACCACACGATCGACGGGAGGGGATCGGCCGAATCGTCGACGTTCGACCTCCTCGAGGGGATCGCCACGTTCGAGGTCGCCGGGGATGGAGATCCGGTACTCGGCGTGGAACTGGTGGCGGTCGACGACAGCGACCGGCGGATGCTTCCGGCGGCGGGTTCGGATACGGGATCGAGCGAATCGATCGTCCCCGTCGTGGGAGGCACCTACCGACTCGTCGTCGAGGCCGACGGGGAGTGGACGGTCGTCGTCGATCAGCCGGCGGTTCACGCGGACGACCTCGCGACCCTGCCGGTCGACGCATCGGGGTCCGGATCCTCGTTCGTCGGCCCGTTTCTGACCGAAGGCGACGTCACCCTGGAAGCGACACACGACGGCGAGGGGCAGTTCGTCGTCGACGGAATCGGTGCTGACGGACACCGAGAGCAGCTCATCAATCAGAGCGGCCCGTTCGACAGCAACCGGTCGTACAGCGCGGGTGGGGCCGCCTGGATAACTGTCCACGCGGACGGCAACTGGACGGTCGAAATCACCGGGTGACGAGTTCCTACTTTTGCGTTTCGCGTGAAAGCCCCGACGATATCAGGGTAGGAAACGGTGCGCGACGATCGACGGTCGCGATCAACACTGCCGATCCGACGGGTCCCGACTGTCGTGCTATCGGACAGCAGTCAGTGCGACGTCGGTCGCGAATTCGCGGCCGTCGCCACCGGGGACGACCGCAGGAGGGCGACCGATCGACGCATCGTTCTGTCCGGCAGTATCAGGAGTCGAGGACCGTTCGCGTACTCGAGGACGATTCCGACCGGTCGCCGTCGGTTCGATCGGCGAGAGGATCCAGATTCGACAGCGGTTCACGGCCGTTACTCCCCTCTTCGACGGGCGGGAGACGAGCCGTGTTCTTCTCGAGGACGTACTCTTCGAGGACGAGAACGTCGAGTCCCATCCCGTAGAAGTCTTTCACCGCCTCCGACGGGGTGTTGACGATCGGTTCTCCGCGATCGTTGAACGAGGTGTTGAGCAGGACCGGCACGCCGGTTATCTCCTCGAACGCCGACAGCAAGCGGTAGTATCGCGGGTGTTGATCCTCACGTACGGTCTGTGGCCGCGTCGTGCCGTCAGCTGGATGAACGACGGCCGAGAGTTCGTCGGCGCGTTCCGGTCGCACGTCGAACGTATCGATCATGAACGGCGCGGGTTCGGCGTCTATCAGGAACTCCGCTGCGGCGTCTTCCAGGATCGACGGTGCGAACGGACGCCACTGCTCGCGGTGTTTGACGAACCGGTTGACGCGGTCGCGCCACTCGGCCGAGCGTGGATCCGCGAGGATGCTTCGGGCACCGAGCGCTCGCGGTCCGAGTTCCGATCGCCCCTGGAACCAGCCGACCAGCGCCCCCTCGGCCAGACGTTGTGCGACGTACCGTTCGACGTTCTCCGGCCGCGCGAAGTCGATCTTGTTCGTCTCGAGTTCCGCCTCGATCTCGTCGGACTCGTACTCGGGGCCGAAGTAGACCGTCGATAGCGGGTCGACGTCGGCCGGCCGCTGGAGCGCCCAGCCCGCACCGAGTGCGAGTCCAGCGTCGTGTGCGACCGGCTGGACGAAAGTCTCGTCGACGATCGAGAGTTCACGGATTCGCTTGTTGAGTTTGCAGTTGAGGGCGACGCCGCCCGCAAGCGCGACGTTCGTCGAATCGACCCGCGAAGCGTACGCCCGGACGACGTCGAGGACGATCTCCTCGAGGATCTTCTGGGTCGTGTACGCAAGATCCTTCTCCCACTGGTCGAACGAGCCGGGTTCGTCGGTTCGCGGCCGCCCGAACGCTTCTTCCAGTCGTTCGACCCCGTGGCCCGTCCCCCACCGCCTGGTCAGGTCCGTCACGTCGTACTCCGCCCCGACGTCGACGAGATCGCGCAACGTTCGGTCGATATCGCTGTTGTACTCGCCGTACGCCGCGAGTCCCATCACCTTCCCCTCGCCGTTGAACATCCGGTAGCCGAGATACTCGGTGACGATCGCGTAGAACAACCCGAGGCTGTTCGGGTGTTCGTCGGTGTGGACCCGCGTCAGTCCGCCTTCGTGTCCGCTCCAGACGACCGTCGAGTCGAACTCGCCTTTCGCGTCGATCGTCAGGACGAGCGCGTCCTCGAAACCCGAGGGGTGAAACGCGCTCGCGGCGTGACACCGGTGGTGTGAGAGCAGTTCGATCGGCGGGACCGGGGTCCCGATCTCCGCGAGACGGCTCTCGACTATGCCGGTGGGCCGCAGGCGGCTCCTGACTGCGTCGATTGCGGTTCGCTCGAGGGCAGTGATCTTTCTCGCAAGCCCCTCGGCTCGCAACGCATCGCGGACGTAGTGCGAGCGGATCCGCGATCGGAGCCGCGGGTCGTACGGGAGGAGGATGCGATCGACGTCCGCGAGTTCGAGGTCCCGGTGCTCGAGACAGGCGACGATGGCGTTCATCGGGAACGTCTCCGGCGCGTGTTTCTGCCGCGTCAGTCGTTCCTCCTCGATCCCGAACACGGGGACTCCGTCTTCGAAGAGAACGGCGCTTGGGTCGTGTTGTCCGTAGAGCCCGATCGCCGGTTTGAACGCGAGCGCGTAATCTGCCATACGTTCACTGAGAGCTCCCCGTTCGATACTATACGGCAGTTAAACGTACCAGGGACGGACGCGTCGATCCCGCAGCCACGTTCGCCAGCGATCCGTGCCATCCCGACGGACGGTGCGAACACGACCCGTTCCCAGCCGAGACCCCAGTCAGTCTCACCGCTGGAACGGTTTAACAACCGTATAGTGAACCCGTGGAGTGAGAAACTGTTCTCGAAATGCAACCCTCACGTGCGCTACGCCGAACGGAGTCGAGAATTGCCGTGAAGCCGACGAACTCCGACCCGAAGAGCCGGTCCGGAAGGGCGTCCCGATCTCCCGGGACACGAACGCCGACGTCCGCCGTCACTCCGGGCTCGAATTCTGATACTGTCGGACAGAACGATGTGTCGATCGGTCGCCCTCCTGCGTGCGTCTCCGATGGCGACGGCCGCGAATTCGCGATCGACGTCGCACTGACTGCTGTCCGGCAGTACGAGAAGCGCGAGACCCGTAGTTAGTCCACGAACCGACGAACTCACTCACTATGCGCCGGAATTCCCGCGGACACGACGCGAAGACGCGATCGATTCAGACCAGCCTCCAGATAGTTCTGGTCGTCGCTGGCGTCGGCCTGCTCGTCGCCGGACTGGCACTCGCAGCGAGCGGTGTGTCCGTCTCGAGTACGGTGGATTCGATCGGTGACGGGTGGAACGACCCGACGAGTACGGAGACCGGAACGGAAACGACCGACGACCGGGACGCCGAGACCGGTGCGGACGACGGAGCCGGCGCAGATGACGGTGACGACGTCGCAGACGAGGACGAGCAGGGCGACGAAACCGACACGGACGACGACACCGGCACAGACGACGAAGGGGGTGCAGACGACGATACTGACGATGACGACGGAGTCGGCGATGGCGACCAGGACGACTCGACTGACGACCTGAACGTTCTTACCGTCACCGTCGAGGACGAGGACGGAGACCCCGTCGAGAGCGCGTCCGTAGCGGTCGCCGGTGGTGCGAACGCAAACGAGCGAACGAACAACGAGACTGACGACGACGGAGTGGCCGAATTCGAACTCGAGGACGGCGAGTACGACGTCACCGCCGAGGCCGACGGTGACGAGGACGGGGCGGGCGTCGAAATCGACGGCGACGACGAGGAACTCTCGTTGACCCTCGAGAGAGGAGACGAGGATCACGACGGCGACGACGAAGAAAATCAGGGCGACGATGACGACGAACACGGCGGCGACGAGCGAGGTACACTGACGGTAACCGTCGTCACCGAGGACGGCAGCCACGCCGAGGACGCCGTCGTCGAGGTAGCCGAGCGGGGACTTCTGGGTGACAGCTACGAAGAGACAACCGACGACGGAGTGGCCGAGTTCGAACTCGAGGACGGCGAGTACGACGTCACCGCCGAGGCCGACGGCGGCGAAGACGAGGCGGACGTCGAAATCGACGGCGACGACGAGGAAATCCTCTTGATCCTCGAGGGAGGAGACGAGGATCACGACGACGGCGACGACTGACCCGCGTTCGAACCACTTCGTTCGTCTATCCCAACCGTCGACGTCCCGCTGTTCGACGGTTTTCTATCCCAACCGTCGTCGGCGTCCCGCGGTTCGCTTCCGTGCAGTAAACGTGACTTCTCGGAGTGAGCGATTCACTGTTCCGATCGGATCGGGCCGTACACGCACCGACTGTGATCTCTCGAGACCGGACGCGTCGAATCTCCGCCGTGGCCGGCCGTCCGCCGCCGGGTGTTGCCCGTGAACCGAAGGGAACGGTCCGTCCGACGAACGGACATCACCCCCCTGACGGCTCGATCGACGCCGGGCGATCACGACCGAGGGGATAGGGGCCGGTGTCGATCGTTACCGGTGATCGCCGACCCCATCCGAGCGATCACCGGTGAAACGCGACACTGATCCGTACGAGAGAGTCGAGGCGCCTGAGTCGAAAGTGAGGCGATTTCCCGCGGTAGGCATGAACCGACCGATACGTACCGGATCGGGAAAACGGTCCGCAATGAGGCGTCGTGAGCGTCGGCGGCGACCGGGGATTACTCGACCGTAACGCTCTTCGCGAGGTTTCGTGGTTTGTCGATCGGTCGGCCCAGCAGATCCGCCACGTGGTAGGAGACGAGTTGTAGCTGGACGTTCGCGAGTAAGGCGGTCCAGACCGGATGAGTGTCCGGTACCGACAGGTGCGCGTCGGCGTCGTCGACGAGCGGGTGATCGTTCGGGCCGACGGCGACGACTGGCGCGCCGCGGGACTGGGCCTCGGTCGCGTTGAGTTCGGTCTTCTCGTCCTCGCTTGCGGTGTAGACCGCGAACACCGGCGACTCCTCGGTGACCAGCGCGAGCGGGCCGTGCTTGAGTTCGCCGGCGGCGAACCCCTCGGCGTGTTCGTAGGTGATCTCTTTGAACTTGAGTGCGCCCTCGAGGGCGACCGAGTGGCCGAGTCCGCTGCCGAGGAAGAAGTACGATCGGTCCTCGAGCAGATCGCGTGCGAGCGAGTCCGCCCGACTGGTCTCCAGGACGGTCTCGACGTGGGCCGGAAGGTCGGGAAGCGCCTCGAGCATCGCGTTCCCGTCGGCCCGCGGCGTCGCGTCGGGCACGGCGCCGGCCAGTCGCTGGGAGAGCAACGCGAGCGTGACCGCCTGTGACGAGAAGGTCTTGGTCGCGGCGACGCCGACCTCCGGACCGGCCCGGATGTAGATCGCCTCGTCGGCTTCGCGGGCGGCGGTCGAACCGACGACGTTCGTGACCGCGAGCGATTTCGCTCCGCGCCCGGCCGCTTTGCGAACTGCATCGAGCGTGTCCGCGGTTTCGCCGCTCTGGGTGACCGCGACCACGAGGGATCGCTCGTCGACCGGTCCGGCCATCGCCTCGTACTCGCTCGCACGGATCACTTCGGTCGGGATTCCCGCCGAGCGAAACAGTTGCGCACCGAACATCGACGCGTGGTAGGAGGTCCCGCAAGCGACGAGCTGGACCGTTTCGATATTCGCAACTAGTTGCGACAGGGGGGTTTCGAACGCGACGGTCCCGTCGTCGACGCGGCCATCGATCGTGTTCGAGAGCGCCGTCGGCTGGTGGTGGATCTCCTTGAGCATGTAGTGGTCGTACTCGCCTTTGCCTGCGTCGCCGGGATCCCAGTCGACGGTGTCGGTCGATCGCTCGACCGGTCGTCCCTCGAGATCGGTGATGGCGTAGGTTTCCGGCTCCAGCACGACGAAATCGCCGTCTTCGAGGTAGATCACCTCGTCGGTGTGCTCGAGAAAGGCCGGGACGTCACTCGCGAGGAACCAGCCGCCGTCCGCGAGTCCGAGGACGAGGGGGGAACCCTTCCGGGCCGCGTAGACGCGTTCCTCACCGTCGACGATGGCGGCGATCGCGTAGCTGCCCTCGAGTTCGTCGACGGCACAACGAATGGCTCGTTCGGCGTCGATCCCCCGCTCTATGTGCTCGTTGATGAGGTGCGGAATGACCTCCGTATCGGTGTCACTGTCGAAGACGTGGCCCTTCTCGCGGAGTTCGGCTCTGAGTTCGTCGTGGTTGTCGATGACGCCGTTGTGGACGACGGCTACGTCGCCGACGGTGTCCGTGTGCGGGTGTGCGTTCTCGTCGGTTGGAGGACCGTGCGTACTCCAGCGAGTGTGACCGATCCCGACGGTACCGTGTAGACGGTCGTCGAGTCGGGATTTGAGTTCGGAAACCGCTCCCGAACACTTCTGAACCTTGACTCCCGATCCGTTCTGGACGGCGATCCCGGCCGAGTCGTACCCTCGATACTCGAGGTTCTCGAGAGCCGAGAGCAGCGTCTCCGTGGCCTCGTCATGACCGACCCGGGCGATGATCCCACACATCAGCTCATCACCATCCTTCCCTGCAACGAGTGCCACGGGACAGCACGCGACAAACGGCGATTTCTGCAAAGGGTGTCGATCGCGACGGACGTATCCGTGATAACCCGGTTCGAGATGGCTTTCCTGCGTTCGGTGCTGTTTCGTGTCATGGATTGATCGTGCCCGCCCGTCGAACGGAGGGCAGCTACCGATCGAAACGGAATCATCGGGCATTACTATAGATCGGATAAGATTCGAGTGTGTTCCGCGAACGGGCGAACCGACAGGGACGTTCCGCGACGGGCGCAGAGTGAGCGCGTCCGATTGGAGTGAACGTTCCCGCTCGAGGAAGGAGACGGCGAACGGACTCCCGATCGCGTTGCGACGCTCTGTCCCGGGGCACTCGACCGAGCAGGCATATCAGTCCCGAGACGGTCTGCTGGAGGTCAGTACCGTGGGAAAGAGACGGGGTACGGTTGTACCGCGACGGCGGTACAGCAATCCGAGAACCCGAGCGAACTCGTGGGACTGCGTTCGCCCTCGTTCGTCATACGGTCTGCTATGACCGATTGCCGGTCGATCGCCCGCCGTTGTGCGATAGACCGATAAAGACCATCGTAGACGATATCACTCGAGGTGTGAAGGGAAGACCGGGAGGGGGCGTCGGACCGGCGCGTACGACCCGTCCCGTTCGTACGACCGTCCCCGTTTACCGTAGGAATAAGGCCGTCCCGTCGCTCGCCACGTTCGAAATCGGCTCCTCTTTCCGACCGGGCGAGACGGGAATCGCGGTCTACGCCCGTGACATCGGGCGTGGTCTGGCCGAGGAGGCAGGGGAATGACTGCCAGAAAGGGCCACTCGAGTCCCCCGTCAGGTTACGGGACCGGATTGTCGGCGTCGGGACGTGCGGATCGGCGGTTCGACGGTCCCTCCGCGAGCGAGATCACGTTCTCCCGACCGACGGTGGTCTTCTCGATGGTCCCGTCTTCGCACATCCTCGAACAGATCCGACTGACTTTCGACTTCGACCAGCCCGTTTCGTCGGTGATCCGATGTTGTCGAATCTCGCCATCGTTTTCGACGAGTAACTGAACGACACGCCCTTCGTCGCTGAGAAGCCTCGGAGGCGTATCGATCGAGATGACGTCCTCGTACGGGTTCCGATCGTCGGATCGAGGTTCGTCCGTGTCTCCCTCGTCCTGAGACGCTACGTCCTGTCGGTGTGAGTCCCGAGAGCGAAAACTGGATGGATCGACAGCGCCGTCGCGGTCGAGTAGCAGTTCTCCGCCCCGAATACCGATAAGAACAGCGATCAGTGTGAACAGGACGACGATGAGGAGCCACTCCAAGAACGACGCGTTGCGGATCGCCGAAAACCAAACCGACCACACACCGTCTACGAATAGGACGGGTGCGCGAACCGACGTCGTCGGTACGTCGGTGTACGCGTCGAGGACGGTGGTCGAAACACCGTCACCGGCGGGGGCACGATACTCTCCCGCCGGTGTGTGTGGTCCGCTTGCGAGCTGGGAATGGTCGTCCATGGCTATCGCGATTCTGATGACGGATACGTTCGACCGGGCGTCGATGGCCCGGGTACGCGACCGTCGTCGAATCTCCGACGGAAGGGACCTTCATTATGGGTTCGTACAGGTCCGTTTAACGCCCTGCTAAGCTATCGCGGCGAATTCGGCTCGAATTTCGGGCGGATCGCCGATACACCTCGAGAGTATCCTGTTTTCAGCTGTTGAGAGGGGTGCAATCGTTTATCGAGGGTATAGTAAACGGACCGGAGCCGCTCGATGTGAGCGAGGACGATCCCGCATCGACGGGATCACGAACCCGAACGGGACGTCGGCGCACGAACGCGTCTGACGGTCCCGTGACAACGTACCATCCATGAATCCGACAATCAGCGACACGGACAACCGAACGGACGGTCGGGAGCACGACCGATACCCGCTCAGTCGAACCGAACCACAGACAGGCGGGAAACGAAAAGCGGTCGACGAATCGGCCCGCAACGCGACGATCTGCGTCGTCGGACTCGGCTACGTCGGATTGCCCCTCGCGGTCGGCTTCGCACGGGCAGACTACCGCGTCATTGGGTACGACGTCGACGAATCGACGGTCGAACGGCTCCAGGCGGGGATCGATACGACCGGCGACCTCTCCGACGACGCCGTCCGTGATGGCGACATCTCGTATACGACGAGCGCGGGAGCCATCGCCGACGCCGAGTACGTGATCGTCGCCGTTCCGACGCCGATCGACGACAGAAACGGACCGAACCTCGAGCACGTCGAGAGCGCCGCACGGACCGTCGGCTCGAAGATGACCGCCGGGACGACGGCGATACTCGAGTCGACCGTTTATCCGGGAGCGACCCGCGAAGTGTTCGTCCCAGCCCTCGAGGACGCGTCGGGGATGACGGCGGGTGAGGACTTCTTCGTCGGATACTCCCCGGAACGAGCGACGCCGGGAGACGAAGACCGCAGCGTCGAGGACGTCGTCAAAGTCGTCAGCGGCCAGAACGAGAAGGTTCTCGAGGACATCGCACAGCGATACGAGTCGGTCGTCGACGCGGGCGTCCACCGCGCGCCCTCGATCGAGGTCGCCGAAGCGTCGAAGGTCGTCGAGAACGCTCAGCGAGACCTCAACATCGCGTTCGTCAACGAACTCTCGGTCGCGTTCGACCAGATGGACGTAGACGCCCGCGACGTCCTCGAAGCCGCGGGGACGAAGTGGAACTTTCACGACTACCGACCCGGGCTCGTCGGCGGCCACTGTATCCCAGTTGACCCGTACTTCCTGGCGTATCGCTCGTCACGGGACGGGTTCGAGCCCGAACTGCTTCGGCGGAGTCGCGTCGTCAACGAGTCGATTCCCGACCACGTCGCCGAGTTGACGATCGGCGCGCTCAACGAGTGTCACAAGACCCTCTGTGAGAGTCGCGTTCTCGTCCTCGGGCTCGCGTACAAACCGAACGTCGGCGATATTCGCAATTCGAAAGTCGCCGACGTCGTCGACGCCCTGACGGACTACGACGTCGACGTCGAAGGCTTCGACCCGCTCGCAGACGACGACGACGTACGTGAGACGTTCGGTCTCGACGTACAGGAACGGCTCTCGTTCGACGGGATCGACGCGATCGTACTGGCGACCCCCCACCCCGAATTCGAACAGTTCGACCTCGAGGCGGTAGCGAACGCCCTCGCAGAAACGCCAGCGTTGATCGACGTGACCGGATCGATCGACGAGGACGTCGCGACCGACGCGGGGTTCGTCTATCGAACGTTATGACGCACGAAAACGCGGAAGACGACGTCGACAGTCGGGTGATCGCGTAATGCGGTTCGTCGTCACGATCCAGCATCCCGGACACGTCCACTTCTTCCGTCACGCGATCGGGGAACTCGAATCCCGTGGGCATCGCGTCCACGTCTTCGCGCGCGAGAACGGTGTGGCGGTCGACCTGCTCGAGGCCTACGACATCGACCACGAGATCCTGGCCGGCGAGGCGGATTCGATGCTCTCGCTCGCAGCGGTTCAGACCACGTACGAGACGCGGCTGTTGTATCGAGCGCGACGGATCGATCCCGACGTGATCACGGGCATCGGCGGCGTCGCCGCCGCACACGTCGCGACGGCGCTTCGTGCGACGGGCGTGATCTTCTACGACACCGAGCACGCGAGCCTGATCACGAGCCTCGGCTACCCCTTCGCCGACGTCGTCTGCACGCCGTCGTGTTACCGCGACGACGTCGGTTCGAAACAGGTGACGTACCCGGGGTATCACGAACTGGCGTATCTCCACCCCGATCGATTCGAGCCGGATCCGTCGGCCCTCGACGTCGCCGGCGTCGCCCCCGACGAGACGTTCGCCGTCGTCCGGCTCAGTAGCTGGAACGCGACGCACGACGTCGGTCACGGCGGCGTCGACGATCCCCGCGAACTGGTCGATCGACTCGAAGACGCCGGTGCGACCGTCCTGCTCACGGCGGAGGGCGAGCCGCCGCCGGACCTCGCGTCGTACCAGCTTACGTCTCCCGCAGAGCGGTTGCACGACCTGCTCGCGTACGCGGACGTCGTCGTCGGAGAGGGTGCGACGACGGCAGCCGAAGCCGCGGTACTCGGCACGCCGTCGGTCTACGTAAACTCGCTGTCGCTCGGCTACACCGACGACCTCGAGGAGTACGGGCTGTTGTACGCCTACGACGCCGACGATCGACACGAACGAGCGCTCGAGCGCGCGGTTTCGATCGTCGAATCGGACTCGAACCAGTGGGACCGTCGGCGCGAGCGACTGCTCGAGGAACGAATAGACGTGACGTCGTTCGTCGTTCGGACGGTGGAGTCGGCGGCTCACGGAACGAACCCGGACCGACCGATACCGGCGATCAATCCCGGATGAGACGATGAGAGTACTACAGATCGTCACCACGCGGCGGCCGTTTTTCGACCAACAGGTCTCGGCCCTCGAGGATCGCGGCGTCGACTGTACGGTCGTCGGCGTTCCCGGTCGCGACAGGGGCGATTCGGTGCGGACGCCGCTCGACTACGCGCGTTTCTACCCGAAGATACTCTCGGAGGTTCGGTCCGATCGGTACGATCTGGTTCACGCGAACTACGGACTGGTCGCCCCGTTCGCGCTCGCTCAGCCAGTCCGTCCGACGGTGCTCACGCTGTGGGGAACGGATCTGATGGCCGAATGGGAGTGGCTGCGGTCGATCAGTCGGTTCGGGGCCCGCCGTGTGAGCGAAGCGGTCGTACCGAGTTCCGTGATGTCACGGCAACTCGAAATCGATCACGAACTGATCCCGTTCGGCGTCGACACGGAACGGTTCAGACCGATCCCACGAACCGTCGCGCGCGAGCGCATCGGCTGGGAGACCGACCGACCGGTCGTGCTCTTCCCGTACGATCCGTCGCGGGCGGTCAAAGACTTCCCGCGGGCACGTCGTATCGTCGACCGCCTCGACGCCGACGTCGAGTTGCGTCCGATCGACGGCGTCGACTACGAGGAGATGCCGTACTACCTGAACGCGAGTGACGCGCTCCTGGTCACGTCGACGCGAGAGAGCGGCCCGATGGTCGTCAAGGAAGCTGCCGCCTGCAACCTGCCGATCGTTTCGACGGACGTCGGGTTCGTCTCCGAGACGGTCAGCGGCCTCCGCAACTGCTTCGTCAGCGACGACGACGGAGAACTCACGCTCGCGCTCACCGTCATCCTCGAAGACGGCCGACGGTCGAACGGGCGCGAACGGATCGACGGGATGGGCCTCGAGACGATGGGCGATCGACTGGTTGCGCTCTACGAACGGCTCATCGAGACGAGCGACGAGACGCGACGCCGGAGGATGATCCCCGATGGAATATAGATCACTGTCGGAACTGCGACCGCTACGACTCGACACCGTCGCAGCGATCGGCGGACTGGCAATCGCCCTGGCACTGCTCCCGCTGCGACTGTTCGCGTCGCAGATCTATCTCAACACCGTCCCGCTGGTGCTCGGCACAGCCTGCCTCCTCTACATCGCGGCGTTGTACCAGCAACGCGACGGGGAATCGTATCCCCGGTTACCGGAATCCGTAACGATGGCCCTGCCGAGTGTCGTCCTGGTCGGGCTCACAGCGATGGTCCTCCTGCCCGTTGTGCAGGGAGAGCGAACGGCCGCGTTCTTCGGCCTCTCGAGTGTCGTCGCGACGCTGCTGGTCGGACAGATTCTCTTCGCCAGCGACCGCACCTTCGACCGCGGCCTGTTGTTGCTCCAGATCGTCCTGTTCGCGTTCGTGTTCCGGTTTACCGCCCTGTACGCGACGCCGGGGTTCGTCGGGATCGATATCTGGACGCACATGGAACTGGCAAGCGCCATCCGCGAGGAAGGGAGTCTCGGCGCGATTTCTCACGACAAACACTACGCGTCGCCGTTTTATCACCTCCTGGTCGTCGCCTCCTCGCTGCTGTTCGACGTGTCGCTGCGTCTCGGGTTGTACCTGTCGGTCGGAATCGTGATGCCCGCGTCGATCCTGCTGGTGTATGCGACGACGAATTTACTGGTTTCGGATCGGTGGTCGGTGCTCGCGGCGGCTCTCTACGCCCTCGCGAGTCACGTCTCAATGTGGGGAATCCACCTCATCCCGACGAGCCTCGGGCTGGTATTCTTCCTCGGGATGTTGTACGCGCTGATTCGGGTGATGCGGATCGAGTACACGTTCCGGGACTTCTCGTTGTTGCTCCTGTTGAGCGTCGCGGTCGTCCTGACCCATCAGGTGTCGACGTTCATCATGCTCGTGTTGTTGCTCGCCGCCTTCGTCGCGCAGGTGGTCTTCGTCGTCGGTCCGTTCGGGCTCACGAGACTCGATCCGGACGTCTTCCGCGTGAAAAAGCCGGTCAACCTCATCGGGCTCGTGGTCTTCAACTTCGGAATGACCATCTTCGTCTGGTCGCTGACGCCGTACCGCCAGCAGTCGTTTCTGGCGACCGTACTGAGCTTTTTCACCCAGACCTTAGAGGAGAGCGCCGGCTTCCTCAACATCGCAAGCGGATCGACCGGCGGCGGGGAGGCCGCCTCGGTGACCGATCCGACGCTGCTCGAGCAGGTCCTACCGTACATAGACGCGCTCGGGTTCCTGTTTTTGCTCGGCGCAACGTTCGCGGGGTGTCTGTACGTCGTCCATCGGCGACGGGCCGAACAATCGGTGTTCACGCTCCTGCTCGCCGCTGCGTTCATGCTCGTCTTCGTCATGGGTATGCCGATGTTCGGAATCCACACCTTCATCCCGACGCGGTGGTTCGCGTTCCTCTACGCGCCGATGGCCATCCTCGGGGCGATCGGTCTCCGGACTGTCACCCAAAACCTGTCGCCAGCGTTCGTGGTGTCGTGTCTGCTGTTGTTCACGCTGATCTATCCGGGGGCGATGGTCCTCGCCGTGGAGAGCAACGCGGACAATCCGGTCTTCGACGAGCAACACGAACGGTTGGCCTACGACGAAGCGGAACTCGCCGCGGTCGAATCGGTCGCAGCACTCACCGGTTCGCCGGACGGCAGTGAGATCAGGCCGGACCAGCGGCTCTACACGGACCACCCGTACCAGACGGTGATCAGTCGCACCGGCGCGTATCCATCGACGACGACCGCGACAGTGCCGAACGATAGCGTCGCGGACCACGAGTACGTCGTCTACCGGGAAGCACAGTCGACTCGAGCCGTCTACTTTACCGACGAAAGCGGAGAGGGACGAATCACGCAAATCTCTCGAGATCAACTGTGTCGGCCGGATCAGGCGACGATCTACACCAACGGCGAAGTGACGGTGTGTACACCGTCGCCCGCGACCGCCTGATCGGCTCGCTCGCGGTTCACTCATTCCGAATCGGAGACCGGGGAGGGGTGTGAAAATAGTTTCAATTGGTGCGACATCGGCCGTCAGTCGTCCGACCGAAACGCCAATCGACCTGGGGATTCGTCCGTGCGAGAAACGACTCGAGACGGGCCGACTGATACTGCCACACAGAACGATGCGGCGATCGGTCCCTCTCCTGTAGCCGACTCCAGTGGCGACGGCCACGAATTCGTGACCGACGTCTCGCTGACTGCTGTCCGACAGTATGACTGTCGGTCGACGAAAACTATTCGACCTCGTCAGCGCAGCCGGTCGCGGACGAATCGCCAACAGTCGCTACCGAGTGGTGCGCCGTCGTGTATCCAGACGACGACGACCATCGCCGCCAGCGAGAGCTGCAACACGAACCCCGCCGACACTCCCTCCGCGAAAAGATCGTTCGCATACCGGATCATGTACACGCCGACGTGATCGAGGAACCCACCGTGATCGCCGGCAGGTGGCGAGGAAATCGGCCAGAGAACCACGCGCGGTTCCGGCGACCGGCCGGCGCGAATCGGGTTGAGGACGTCGGTGACGAGGTGAGACAGGTACGCAAGCGAGAAGGCACCGGCGAGACGCCAATCGCCGCTCCGGGCGACCAATGCGTACGCGACGAGACAGACGAACGGTGCGACGAAAAGCGAGTGGGCGATCGAATATCCGGTCTCGGTGACGCCGACCGTCCAGGCCAGAGGCTTATCGATCAGATCCGGAAGCAACGATCCGAAGACGACAGCAGCTGTCTCCCGGCCCGTCGGTGAGTCACCCACGAGCAGGTTCGACGCGAGCGAGTAGAGGACGTATCCGACAGCGACGTGCTCCCAGGGCCACATCTATCGGACCTCGATCGGCACGGAGACGACGCGGTAGGCGTCGTCACCCGTCGGCTCTGCCGGCGGTTCGCTCTCGAACAGCAATAGCGTCAGACGAAGGTCCTCGCCCCGCTGGGTCGGCGTAAATTCGAGGGGCTGTTCGCGGGTCTCCCCGTCGGCGACCGTCGTCGACTCGCGAGTGAGTTCCGTGCGGTCGGTCACGACGCCGTCACCGTCCACGCGCTCTAGCACCGCGACGGTCGTGTACGTCGTCTCCTCGCGTTCGTGATTCGTTATAGAGACCGCCACTTCGCCGGTCTCGCCCTGGGCGTAGGTCGACTCGTACATCGTCTTCGTCTCTCCGGTCACGTCCTCCGTCTCGATCGAGAATTCGGTGAATCCGTCGTGCTGTGGAGGGGCGGCCAGTGCAAAGCCGACGCTCGCAAGGAGCAACGTGAGGGCGAGTGCAATGGCGACGTTGTACGGTCGGGGAGTCGGGACTCCGTACGCGTTCGGTCGCAGTCCCGCAAAAAACGGCGTCACGTCCGAGAGCGTCGGTGAGTACCGTCGCTGGGGTGGACACCGCGCCCGTGAGACGATCGCGAGGACTGCGAGGGCAACGGTCAGTACGGCGATCGCGGAAAGTACCGTTTCGGCCGTCAAACCCCTAGGGGTTGCGGCCGTAATGAGGGTGGCCGCCGGAACGATCGCGACGCTAAAGACGACTGACAGGACGAACCGCTCGATGGGCTCGAGGCCTCGAGCGAGTAGCAGTGGATTCCTGAGTCCCATCTTCTCGTCGTCGAACGATCGGTAGTCGTCACCGGTTTCGTCCGGAAAGAGAGCCGCCATGAGGGCGTATCCCGGGAGAAAACAGACGAACGGGAGTGCGAAAGCGATCCTGAGAGGTCCCTCGACACCGGCGAACAGCCCGAACGCGAGGGTTCCGCTGACCGCGATGACGACCGCCAGGTCGAGAAACCACCAGTCTGGGTCACTCATACGGTTCTCGACGGGGCCGATGGGGTTTATTATCGCCCCGATAAAGCGAGAATAGATTCGTCAATTGGCCCTCGATCGAGGGTGATGTATAACGAGACCGATGGGAACTGACTTATATATACTTCCACCGTTCGAAAACGGTTGTGGAATTTGGAACGAACCGAAAGTATGAGTAAACGTTGGGAAAATACAATCGCAGATTTCGGTTATTATACGGCCGGCCGGGAGAACTCAAACACCGTCATCAGACTCTGACAGTCATTTTATCGTGGTATTAAAATGACGTAAATAATCTCAGTCGTCTCGTGAAATCAGAGAAAATATCGCAATTTGAGAGGACAGTTTCTATCCTTTATTACCCACTATCAGAGAGAGGAAGATGGCACGATGACACCGACTCATATCAGTCGTGAAGAACAACCTGCGGAGGAATCGAACGGAAGGGATGACGATTCCGACACCGAAGGGGGAACGAACGGGAAAGACGACGGTTCCGACGCCGAGGATGTGCTCTCCGAGGACGAAATTTTCCATCTCCTCCAGAACGAACGTCGGCGCCTGGTTCTCAGGTATCTCCGCGATACGGACAGTTCCGTGCGTATGCGCGACGTAGCAGAACAGGTCGCTGCGTGGGAACACGAGACCACCGTCGAAGCGCTCACGTCCAAGCAACGTCAGCGCGTGTATATCCCGCTGTACCAGTCTCACCTCTCGAAATTAGACGAAGCGGGCGTCATCGACTACCAGAAAAACCGTGGCATCGTCGAACGGAAACCCCGTGCGGACCGAATCGATCAGTACCTCCAGGTCGATTCCGACAGCGAACCCGCCGACGAGCAGTCGACGACCGCAGCCGCCAGCGACTACTACATCGCCGCAACGGCCATCTGTTTCGTCGCGGTTCTCGGCGCAGCACTGGAACTGCCGGGGATGTCGATCCTTACGGGGACCGGACTGGCCGCGCTCGTCCTGATGGTCTTTACGGTACTGACCGTCTCGCAGTACGTGAAGTGAAAAGAGATACGTGCCGTTGCGTTCAGACGAACCCCGAAATGGGAACGAACCAGGCGACGAGGGTCATCACGATGAACGTAAACGTCAACGCAGTGAGCACGGACGTCATCCAGGCGAACAGCAAGACGACGACGAAGCTGAAAAGGCAGAACCCGAGAAGAGATACCGAAAGCTGGCCCCCGTTTCTAGCTTCCGGATCGGGCAGTTCGACCGTGCCCCGGTCGGGATCGAAGTCGACGACGTCCGCGGCGTCGAGTGCGGGCAGGCGATTCTCGTAAAGGTGTTCGTGAACGGCGGCCCACGTCTCGATCGGCTGTTGATGTTGGTCGAGGAGTCGATCGACGATCGAGTCGATGGTCACGGGAGCGGGTATCTCCTCGATAGCAGCCAACAAGGCTTCGTCGGATTCCGGAACGAAATTCGTCGCCGTCGCTTCGACATCTACGCCGACAGACGACTCCGGTGTTGCCGTCGAATCGTAGTAGATCGTGACCGACGAGGACGGATCGGCGTCCTTTGTACGCTCTTCGCCGGATTCGTTCGACGAAGGGCTGAACCAGGACGGCGTCAGACGCATATTCCACGCTATCCCCTGGCGATATATAAGTATTTTCACCGTCGAGATAGTTGTCTGACGAGGGTCGGTTTCAGCCCATCCCTGTAAACGCTATTCACCGGTGATTAAGTCCCGATACCAGGTTTCGAACGGATCGCGAACCGGCGAACGATACTCCCTACTGCAATGTACGCCTGATCGCACGAAGCCGTGTGAGCAGTGTGTGACTACGTTGTGGATGGTAGGACAGTGGATACGGGTTACGTTCGAGGCGTGAACCGGGGCCTGGGCTTTCCACTTCGATCTCGCCGCGACCCCAGCCAGGTCTGAACGTCGTTTATCCGTAACTTATGCTGTGGCGGAAGCGGATAGAGACGGTCTCGACCGGGGAGCAGTCGACGATCGAGATCGTACCGGTCGAAGACTGCCCACCGGTTCGGCCACGGGGATTCGAACGAGGAAAGGAAGGGCGTGTTCCGGCGAACGAATCCCTCGACCTCGTTGAACAGAACGTGATTTCGGGGACGATCGGGTGGTCGATGACGCAACACGTCGTCGTCGAGCCGTTCGCACGCCCGCAGGAACGTTTCCGTCGTCCGAACGTGAGGAGGTGTCCGGAGGTGCCAGTCGAGCAGTTCCAGATCGGTCGCCAGAAACGGCGCGTAGAATCGATCCGCCAACTGGGTGTGAAACGGCATCGACGGCTGGTTCGCGATTCCCGCGCACGCGAGCGCGTTCTGAATTCCATCCGCTCGAGCGCGCGTCGAGGCGAACTCGTCCCCGATCGCCTCTCTGACGAACGTCTCGGGATCGACGTCGAACGCCGTCCGTTTCGCGAGTTCGAAGCTGGCATCGCTGTCGTACCCGAACTTCCCGAGAAGCGACTCCACGGGGTCCGGATCCGGATCGAGGCGATCGAACGGGAGCCGCTTGCCGAAGATCTCTACCCCGTCTCCCGCCGTGAAGTGTCCCCGGAAGAAGGTGTCACAGAGGAGTCCGTGATAGACCGTATCCACTTCGATTTCGTCCGTGTACCCCGCGTGGTGGATGTGAAGCGACTCTTTGATCCCCTGGGTGTATCGAACTTTGCGCTCGTCGGCGAGCAGGTACCGTTCGTCGGGCGGAAACGCCGTGTGTGTCGCGTCGTACTGGTGGGCGAGACGCTTCGCTCCGCGGACTTCCTGGGCCTCCGGCGAACCCACCGTATAGCAGCGATCGATCTCCGAGAGCTGAGAGAGGAAAATCCGGGAGTCGTAGCCCGCCGAAAGGAGGAGTCCCTTGCGACCGGGGTGGTCCGATCGACGCCGGATGGCCCTCGAGAGTCGCGTCGCCAGTTCGTCTACGTAGTCGAACTCCTGTGGATCGTAGACGAACCGGTCGAGCGAGTCGACCGCCGACGCCGTCAGTCGGCTGTCGAGGGGCAACCGACAGAGTCCGTTCACCCACGTCTTCTCCCCGAGAGTCACACCGAGGTGAACGAACTCGAGGAGGCCGTCGTCGTCGGGCGTCGGTTCCGGAATCGAGCGAGCGACTGCAGCGGCGTCCGTCCCGAACGTCCGGGGGCCCGATGCGTCGGTATAAAAACACTCCCGCGACCGAACCGGGTCGGTGACGACGAACGGGTCCTCGTCTACGGGATCGACGACCGCGAGATACGATCCGTTGAGCGACGTCAGCGCGTCGAGCCCGTCGCTCGCGTACCGTTCGAGGAGCCACCGTGCGGGCCCCGCTCCATCGGGGGCATACGCTTCGCCCCAGACGACACAACTCGCTTCTCGATCACGGTGAACGTCGCTCCAGCCGGGGCGCTCGAGACCAGGATCTCGGATTCCGACCGTAACGCCCGGACCGACGATCACCTCGTCGAACTCGTCTCGTGATCTGAACCGCTCGAATGCATCGATACCGCCGAAAACGCCGAAGAGTTCCTTGTTCATCGTTGACGACCACCTCGAAAGTGACGACTGATCGAGGGACACTATCGCCGCTCCCCCGTTATCGTCCGCTCGCTGGAAACGGTGCATACTGACTGCTGTAAGTTATTTCCGAAGACCGGTCACCGCCCCGCGGTCGCTCCGGTACACAACTACAGCAATCCGTATCAGTCCGGATAGGCGTTTACTATACCGTTGTTAAACGGGAGAGGTGGCGCGAACGGCGCGATTCTGACGGTCGAGTGGTTCGACTACCCACTGCATAATAATTGGACCTCTGTGGGTAGGTCGGTCCACCGATGGCAGACAGACGTACGAGCAGACGACGATTCCTCGGGCTCTCGAGTGCGGCCGCAGTCGCCGGCTTCGCCGGCTGTACGGACCGTGTCGAACTGGAAACCAGCAGTTCGGGCGGTAACGGAACCCGTAACGAATCGACGGGCGACGACGAGACAGACGTGTCGGCACTCCTCGATGGCGTGCCGGAACTCGAGACCGAGTACGACAGTCGCGAGCGGTACGGTCAACCCGGCGAGGCCCTCGATGCAGTCGAGGAGTTCGACGACTGGGAAATCGTCCAGGGGGCGGGGGACGCCGACGAGGACGTCGCGTTCGACGGCTCCCAGAGTCTCAGGCTAACGGTCGACGAGGACGAGACCGGCGTCGCGAGTCTGGAACTCGACGACGTGGATCTGACCGACAGGGACCTCTCGTTTGCGATCCGGACGTCGACGCCACAGAACCTGACGGTTAACGTTCACGTCGTCGATATCTTCGGGAACGAAACGATATCGTCCCTCCGAGAGATTACCTACCGAGCGCCCGACGTCGGCTGGTTTCGTGCGAGCCCGGGCGTGTACGAACGGAGCGAGATGGATACGGCGATGGACGAACTCGATCGCATCGAGTTCCACGTCCTGCACACCATGGACGAAGCCGAGGTCTGGATCGACGACGTCCGCATTCACGACACGCCCGATCAGGGCTACGTGATGCTCGTCTGGGACGACGGGTTCCGCGATTACTACGAGACCGCCTCGCCGTTGCACGACGAGTTCGGGTTTCAGACGGTACAGGCACCCGTTCCCCGGTGGACCGAAGAGGGTCGAGACGGGATCATGACGGTCGCCGAACTCCAGGAACGACAGGACGCAGGTGACCAGATCGTCGTCCACGGAACCCACGAACCGATCCACGAATACGACGACGAAGACGAGATCGAGACGCGAATCCGTGGCGACAAGTACTGGTTCGTCGAGAACGGCTTCGAAGGGGCGAACTACATCGTCTATCCGCACAACAGCTACGACGAGACGAGTCTCGAGTACTTCACCGACTACCACTACTGTGGCGGCTTCAATCAGGCGGGAGACGTCAACACCACCAGCGTCTACGGCTTCGATCCACTGGCGCTGCCGCGGACAATCGGCCACGACCTCGACATATCGAAGCGCTGCGTCGATCTCGCCGAGGAGCACCACCAGTGTACGATCCTGAACTTTCACGCCTTCGACGCCGAGAATACGATGCCCGAATCCGACTACGAAACGTTACTCGAGCACATCGACGACGCAGACGTCGAGGTCATCACTTTCGACGACCTCTGGGAGCTGCGCACCGATCCGTTCTGAGACTGTCGGCCAAGACGGTTCATACGGTTTACTGTAAGTCGTTACCGGAGCGACCGCGGGACTGCGCCCGATCGCTCCGGTACACAGTTACAGTAATCCGTATCACACATCGACCACACGCGAACGGCAGCCGCCGTCGGTGACGAGCCGTGAGACGTGGTCGAGTGTTTACGGACAGTTGTCCGACAGTACGCGGGCTCTGTTTCGATTCTGCAACGATCCATCGCCGTCTGCGTGTTCTCGAGTGACCGAGCGGTCCCCTTCCGTTCGGATCTGAAAGAGTTCCAGTCCCATCTAACAGTTCTGGTGCCCTCCCAAGCGTCGACTGCAGGGACGAATCGGCCTGCTGCGACGGATTCGACCCTGCAATTACTGTAGGATTCCCTCTCCCGATTGGCTGCCTGTCTACCTATAGTAGCCACTGAGAGTCATTGCACACCCGATCGCCAGACAGATCGGCGATCGGTGTGTAAATCGTTTCAGTTGTTACTATAGAAGCTCGTTATCCCAGTTCTAGCTGTTACTTATTTATATTGTTCCACCAAGCCCATATGGTTCGAGCAAGGAAGCCGAGGATAATGCACCGTCGAACATTACTTGCTGGGATTGGATCCGCCGGAGCGATCGGACTCGCTGGGTGTCTCGGAGTCGCCGGTCTCGACGAACATACTGCAAACCCTGTCGGCGTCGAGGAAGATGCACGAAGCGATACCGGATACGAACAAAGCGAGCCCGAAAACCTGGTTATCGAAGAGTCAGTAGGTGCTGTCGGGTACTCGGAAGGGGTTCGGGTCACGAACTACCTGATCGAACACGAGAAAGCAGTCGATATGGGACCGCTGGGTGAGCAACGCGGTGCAGTATTCATCGTGTTGTCTACGCCGCAGATTTCGGTCGTTGGCCAGCAGGTGAATCCCGTCGAGGACAAGTCGACGGAAGAACTTGTAGAACTGGTTGCGAGTAACTACGACGGTATCGGTAACGTCCAGCACGAACGGGACGACGACGTTTCGATTCTTGGGTCGTCCGTCACCGAGTCGATTTTTGTTGCCGATGCCGAGTTTAGCGGACAGGACGTCGAAGTGAACCTGCACATCACCGAAGCCGTCGAAACGGATGATGACCTGGTGGTGTCTATCGGTGTATACCCGCGAGATCTGGAGAGACGGGAGCGGGAAAACATTGAAACGCTCATGGAAGCGGTTTCAGAGGATGTGGACGTACATGCCGATGGTGGAGGTAATTATAACGAGGACGAAGGCGGGGCAGACGACGATACTGAAGAGGAAGACAGCGACACAGAAGACGACGACGAGGACGAAGAGAACGAAGGCGAGGATGAAGACGGCGAAGGTGATGAAGACGGCGACGATGGAATCAGCCTGTAGCGGTTCGAACAGGTTGACCGTGGTGAATGGCAAAGCTGCGTCGGATTTGTCTTCTGGTGGCAATGCACGTCACCCCACACCAGATCGCACATACGCGACGTCGCCGAGCGTGCGCTAGATTACCGGTCGGGCGGTGCCGTATCACCCGCTCCGAGTGCCCGTTCGATCAACGCGAGGACGGCGAGTGCCAGTCCGACGAGCCCGAGCGCTCGAGTTGGTCGCCGGCGGACGCCGGTGGCGACTGCCCAGCAGATTCCCGGATATCGTTGCGGCGAGGGGGCTGACCTCCGAAGGTGACACACCCCCCGGAAGAATCGTCCCTCCGCCAGGTAGTACTTCGCGAGCACGAGTCGGTGACTCGAGCGAATCTCGTAGCCGTTGGCCTCGAAACGTTCGACGTCGTCCGCGTACCTCGACAGGTACCGGTCGTTGGCGCTCTCGACGACGTCGGCCGACGGGTTCGACGTCTCATCGCGAACGACGAGTTCGTCGTCGACGTACGCGAGGTTTCCCTCCCGGAGCACTCGCAGGCAAAACTCCGGATCCTGAAACCGCTCGAGGTCTTCGTCGAACCCGCCGACCTCGCGTGCGACGTCGGTCCGGACCAGCAGCGTCGATCCGGCCCCCGGCTGGACGTTGTCCGCCAAAATCTCGCCGATCAATTCGTCGCCGCCCTCCATCGTCCGCTCTTCGTCCGTGTGGGCGAGCGCTGTCGCGACGGCCGTCCGTAACCGGCCGATCGGACCGGAGAGATCGAACGTCGCGTCGCAGTACGCGCCGACCCACTCGTCGGAGCGCTGCTCGAGGATCTCGAGCTGGCGCTCGAGTTTTTCCGGGTGCCACGCGTCGTCGGAGTCGAGGAAAGCAACGTACTCCCCACGAGCGCGTTCTAAGCCCGTGTTTCGGGCGGCGTTCGCTCCTCGGTTGGCCGCGTGGACGACCTGTCGGAGCCGTGGATCGTCGTACTGCGCGAGTACCGACGGGGTTCGGTCGGACGAGCCGTCGTCGACGACGACCACTTCGATATCGTCGACGGTCTGTTCGAGCGCGCTGTCGAGCGCCCGTGGAAGGGTTTCGGCTCTGTTGTACGTCGGAACGACGACTGTGATACGCGCCATTTCGCGGACGTGATCGTCCCGGGCGCATTATTATCGATATCGTAAACCCCCAACGGTAACTCGAGGGTTCCACCACCAGCAATCGCTACCCGCTGGACCCCCGTGCCGGAGACGACCGGGCGAGTGCTAACAGCTGCATAAGAAAGGCAGAACGGTTCCTCGCGACGCCCGATGACGAACCGAAACAGGCGATCGTTCGTGAGGGCGGCGTCCACGGTGGGTACCATCGGACTCGCCGGCTGCCTCGGAGTCCAGTGGGATCGAACGGACGAGGAGCCCTCGACGGAGCCAGAGGAGGAATCGTCCGAGCCGGAAGAGAAGACGAACTACCGGGCCGACCTCCCCGGCGAGTCCCTCGAGACGTTCGAGGAACTCGACGGCTGGGTCTCGATGCTCGACGGCGGCAGACTCGAGGCGGACCGCAAGGATCCGTACGCCGGAAGCCAGTCAGCTCACCTGATAGCGGACGAGGACGACGAGTACGCGGGCGTCTACGGAACGCTTCCACACGGCGAGAACCTTCGTGATCGGAACCTCTCGCTCGCGGTCAAGTTCACGGGCCGTAAACAGCTTCACCTCACGCTCGAACTGTTCGCCCCGAACTCCCGGAACGCTGTCAGGATGCGACGCGTACTCGTCGGTCCTGCCGACCGCTGGGTCCGCGTCGACTTCGGGACGACTCGCATCGAGGGACGCCCGGACCTCGGAGACGTTCGCGAGTTTCGTCTGAGAGCTCGTCGACGGGGCGAGGACGAGGGACCGATCGAGTGCTGGATCGACGACCTGCGGGCGGTCGAGCGCCCCGATAGAGGGAAGGTGGTCCTGTTGTTCGACGGAACCCTCGAGAGCCACCACATCACCGCCCTCGAATACCTGGACTCGTACGGGTTCTCGGGGGTCGAAGCGGTTATCCCCGAAGCAGTCGGCGAGACGGGACGGCTCACGCTCGACCAGCTGGACGAACTCGTCGACTCCGGCTGGGACGTCGCCGCGCGGCCGCGGACTGGTGTGCAGTCTCTCCCCGAGTTCTCGCCGGAGGAGCAAGAGGGGATGATCGGCCGAACTGCGGCGTGGCTCGAACACCGCGGGTTCGAGGAGGGGGCGAATCACTTCCTCACTCCGCGGAACGTGCTCGGCACGACCACCGCTGACCTCGTCGCGGAGTACCACGAGCAGGCGTTTCGGTTCGGCGGCGGCCCGAACGCATTGCCGGTTACGGATCCCCACAATCTCGGGTTCGTCTCCGGGGCCGCAGGCGAGGAGACGAACGGGTACGTCGATCGGGCCGCCGAATACGGTCAACTGACCGTGCTCCACTTCGAGCACCTCGGCGACGACGGGTTGAGCGAGGACTCCTTCGCAGACCTGCTCGAACACGTCGCGACCCGAGACGTTGACGTCGTCACGGCGTCCGAACTGCTGGAGGGTGTCTGAGATGTACCGGGGACAACGCGTCGGCGTCGTGATGCCGGCGTGTAACGAAGAGGGGTTCGTCGGCGACGTGATTGGTGACATGCCGACGTTCGTCGACCGCATCTACGCGATCGACGACTGTTCGACCGACGGCACGTGGCGGGAAATCCTCGCGGCCGCGAGAGAAGACCGGGACGCACTCGAGCGAAAACGGACTGCTCGAGACCGTCCCGCTCGAGACCGCCGAGAAACGACGCAACGTACCGAGGGGGTGACCGAAACCGCCCGGGCCGTCCCCGACGAACAGGACTCCGTGTTGACCGACGGTGGGGTGTCGGTGCTGGCGAAGCGGGCGACGGTACACGACCCGATCGGTCGCGTCGTTCCCATCCGACACCCCGAGAACCGCGGCGCTGGGGCTGCGATCAAAACCGGGTACCTCGCTGCGCTCGAGGACGGAGTCGACGCCGCGGTCACCGTCGACGCGGACGGACAGATGGATCTCGAGCAGATGTCGCGACTGCTCGACCCGCTCGTCGAGGGGACAGCCGACTACGCGAAAGGGAACCGGCTGCAGTCGTCCGAGTATCGGGCGTCGATGCCGCGATTTCGACTGTTCGGGAACGCGATCCTGACCGTACTGACGAAGTTCGCCTCCGGGTACTGGAAGACGATGGACCCGCAAAACGGCTACACGGCGATCTCACGCGAGGCGCTCGAGGCCGTCGACGTCGAGGGGCTCTACGAGTACTACGGATACTGCAACGACCTCCTCGTGAAGCTGAACGTCAACGACATGGCCGTCGCCGACGTGGCGATGCCAGCCGTCTACGGCGAAGAGGAATCGAGCATCGCCTACACGGAGTACGTCCCGAAGGTTTCGACGATGTTGTTTCGGAATTTCCTGTGGCGACTGCGGACGAAACACCTCGTGCGGGGTTTTCACCCGCTCGTCCTGTTGTACCCGTTCGGCGTTGTGACGGGGGTCATCGGGGCGATCGGTGTGCTCCAGTCGCTCGTCACTCTCGCCGGAACAGGCTCCGTCTCGTATCAGGGAACGGCAAGCGCGGTCGTGCTCGTCGTCGGAATAGCGAGCCTGCTTTTCGCGATCGGTTTCGACGTCGACGAGAGCGAACATCTCGAGACGCAGGTCGGACCGACACAGTAACACGACTCGTTCTGTTGACGGCACCGCTGGCGACCGATTTGTCCGTACTCGAGCACCGCCGGCGACCGGTTTGTCCGTACTGTACCGTCGGCGATTGGGAGACTCAGAAGCGACGCGGCCCTCGTTCCGCGAGAAACGTCGGCAAGGGACCGAGGTATCGGAGCAGGTCCGTCACGGGAGTAGTTCTCCAACGGCAGATCCGAGGAGACCGAGCGCGAATCCCGAGACGAGAAGCGAGAGGCCCAGAACGAGGAGCACGCGCTGGAACCAGCTACGCGTCGACGCACCGTCTCGATCGTCGTTCTCGAGTCGATCGCGGACTTCGTTCGCCTTCGAACCGACGGGATCGGGCAACAGCGCCAGGAGTTCGAACGGTTCGGCCGGATCGAGCGCACCGATGAGGAGCGCGAATGCGAGCGCAACGGCGAATCCAAACGGAGGAACGGCGGCGAGAGCGACCCACGGGTTGGAAATCGATGCCGTAACCGCGACGATCGGGAATGCGGCGAGCGCTATCGTCGCCGAAGCCCGCCCGATCCGAGCGTCCGCGATGGGATCGAAACCGATCTGTCGGGCGCTCCAGCAGTGAAAGACGAACATCGAGCCGTAGCCGACGCTCGTCGCGACGGCCGCCCCGTGCATGCCGTATCGCGGAATAAGCACGGCGTTGAGGACGACGTTGATTCCAGCCGCCACGCCGGTTGCAGCGATCGGATACCGGAGCGTCCCTTCCCCTTGCGAAACGGCGAGAACCGGTCGTGCGAGCGCGAATCCGAGCGCGCCCGGGAGTAACAACAAAAGCGGTGTCACCGCTGGTTCAGCCTCTGGACCGAAATAAAGGGGGACGGCGGTGTCGGCCAGCGCCGCGAGGCCGACCGCCATCAGGCCGGTCAGGAGGAAGGTGTATCGGGTGGTCCGAGACGCGAGTTCGGTGATCTTCCGACGGCGGTTTTGTGACCACAGCTCCGAGGTCGAGTGAACGTACACCGTCTGGAGCGCCAGCGGGACGAACCAGAGAAACTCCGCGAGCGTGAGCGCCGCCCGGTAGTTGCCCACCGCTTCGCTCTCGGTAAACCCCTGAAGCATCACGATGTCGATGTGATAAAGCGACATCAATAGGAACACGAGGACGATGCTCATCGAGTTGAACGTCAGCATCCGCGTTCGCGGAAACCGGTCGGTCGGTCGGCTGAACACACACGACAACGAAATTCGACGGTGAACGAGTGCCAACCCGACGGTGGCGACGACTGCGCTGGCAAAGAGGTGGCCAGCGAGCGCACCCACTACACCGAATCCCAGATACACCAGCGGAATCGCGATCGCGACGAAACTGACCTTGTCGAGGACTTTGAGCGGCTCCGAGTACCGCTCGAGGCCGAATCCCATGAGCGTTTTCCGGGCGTAGTCCCGAAACTGCGCCGAGAGCACGAGGACGGCGAGAACGTAGAAGTAGACCGTCAGTTCGGCTCCGAACAGGACGGCGACGAACCCGAGTTGGGTGACGAGGACGATACCCAGCGCACCCACGACGGCGAGCGCGACCGCCTGCCGAAAGTAGAAACCGACGACGTGCGCCATCCAGTTCGGGGTGGATCGATCCTCGGCGAGAAACTTCCGAACGCCGTCCGTTATCCCCGAGCTGACGAAGATCATGTAGATGGCGAAGATGGACAGCAAGAAGGCGTACTCTCCGAATCCATCGGCACCGAGGAGTCGGTACAGAAGCGGCGTCGAAACGACTGTCACGCCGAGTACGACGATCTTCGCCCCGACGACCGAGAGGATACCGCTCGTGATGGTTCTATTCACGACCCTGCCCTCCAGCGTCGGTCGGCGGATTTCGCCACCGATCGGCCGCGGTCGTCGCTGGGAGAGTTCCGTTGGTAAACGATCGCCACACTATCGGCGCGATATCTTCGGTGAGACCTTATTATACCCGTATTAAACCTCGACGAACGGATCTTTCTCGATCCGTACGGGTTCCGCGAGTACCCCTTTGTTTCTACTGAGGTTCCTCGAGCACCCCTTTGTCGCTACTGAGAGACGATGCGTACGTGATCGCGCGATTGGAGTCCGACCGGTGTTCAATCGTTCAGTTGTACGATACCGTCGGCGATCCGGATTTGTCCGACTCGAGGGGCAGTGGTCAGACCGAACCGGTTCGATACAGTACGGATAGTATGTACCGAATCGATACGCCACGGACAGTACCTGCAGATTCAATACGGCACGGACAGTACCTGCAGATTCGATACGCCACGGACAGTACGTGCCGAGTCACTGCCGGGAAGGTCATTACCCATCGAATAAGTATGGTCTCGAGCGGCCGAGTTCGAGTCGAATACGATGAATCACGAATCGACGCGTCGTCGTTTCGTCGTGACGGTCGGTGCAGGTTCGGTCGGCGCGACCGCTGGGTGTACCGGTCGGTTTAGCGGCCGCAACTCGAACGCCACCGATCCGGACGGCGGGGAGGAGACGGTTGACGGCGGAAATGCAAACGATCGCGGTGACGACGAGACGAACGACCGCGGTGACGATGGAACGAGCGAGCGCGGTGACGATGCCACCACCGATTCGTCCGACGAGTCGGAAGAGACAGAAGATGTCCCGAGCGTCGATGGCGGCGCAGTCGTCTTCGTCTACGACGACGGACCGATCGAAGACTACGAACAGGCGTTCCCGGTTCACCAGGAGTTCGACGCTCCGGCGAGCGTCGGAATCGTCACCGAGTGGATCGGACGGACGGATTTCAACGACACCGACTGGATGGACGACCACCATCTGGAAGAACTCGCGGCCGCCGGCTGGGAGATTTCCTCACACACGACGAGACACACCGCGTTGAGCGCGTTCGAGCTCGTCGAAGACGCCGTGGAAGGCGATACCAGGATCTACCCGGAACAGCGAAATCACGGATTTCACCACGGCCACGAGATCGAAGTTACCGACGGCGAGGAGAGCGTCCGCCGAACCATCGTCGACTCCGATCACGACGACGTCGGGGTCTACCTCGAGTTCGACGACCCACTCGAGACGTCGTTTCGAGCGGGGGAGGCGGTCGAGCGCTATCCGGCGGACGTGATGCACGAGTTCCTCGGTGAATCGAAGCGAGAACTCGAGCGGATGGGATTCACCGTCGACACGCTGTTGGCCCCCTACGACGCCGTCGACGAGTGGACCGTCGAGATCGCACGGGAGTACTACGACGGAATCGCGAACGCGCGACCGGGATCGATGTTCAACGAGCCCGAGGGGTTCGACCCCCTCGAAACCCGACGGGATTACTTCGTCGAGTTCACCACTCCAGCGGACGTCGAAGCGGACCTCGACAGAGTCGCCGAAGAGGAGGCGATCGGCGTCCTCGGTGCACACACGTTCAAAGCGGAGGTCACCGCCGACCGAATCCGTGAAACCCTCGAGTGGGTCGAGAAACGGGACCTCGAGGTCCTGACGTTTCGAGACGCGATCCGGGCGGTCGACGGAGATCGAAGATAACGGCCGAATCGTGACTGAAGACGGAAATTGAGGACACCGTCAGAATCGTGACCGTCGTTCGATCCCGTTCTCCGCGCGAAATCGGTGCTCAGTCGAAGCTGTTTCGCCAGGTCAACACGTCGCTGGCACCGAGATTTTCGATCCCGCCGGCGATCCGGTTTACTCTGAACTCCGGCCCGTCGATTCCCGGGTAGAGGCGTACCCCTGCGAGGCCGTCCCGGTAAGACTCGACGTCCGAGTTTCGCAGGTGGTTACCGTCGCCCTGGTCGACGTACGGGTACTGACTCGCGCGGAGTGTACACCGGTAGAACGTCGCGTCGTCACCCGCGATGACCAGGCCGTTCCTGTCGACACCGTCACGACCGGGCTGGTCTACGGTGACGTGACTGAACCGGCAGTTGTCTCTGCCACATCGGATCCCGTCTCGGAAGCCGGCTGAAGTGACGCCCGCCTCGCCCGAGACGTCGAAGAGTTCGACGAGCACACGGTCCTGTTTGTCGGTGTCTCGAATCCAGAGTGGATAACCGCCGGCTGCGTCGTGGCGGATTTCACCGTCGACGATGTGGCAGTAGCCTGCATTCGGCGAGACGACGATTCCGTGGTTCACCCGGTCGCCGCTGATCTCGATCGAGACGTCCTCGATTCGCGACGCACGGCAGGTGTTCATCACCGAAATCGCGTGGCTCGTCGGTTGGGGCGAAGTGATCGAGACGTCGACGCCCTCGACACGGAGATCGTCGCCGTTCTCGAGACGAACCCCCCGCTGACTGTCGTCGGACGGCCTCGTACGATCGACCTCGACGGTCGCGTCCCGTATTACGCTTCCTTTGCCGCCGATCCGAACGTTCGCCCCGTTGCTGTTTGCGAACCGGCCGCCGTCGACGACCACCGTTCCCTCGTCGTTCACCGCGTACAGCCCGTTATCGGGAAAGCCGCCGAGCTCGCAGTCGCTGAACTCGAGGTAGCCGACGTTGGTGTTCGCCTCGATCCCGATCGGACCGCGCCACACGTTTCCGGCGTGAGGCGTCTCGTCCGCGTGTACCCCTCCGTCCGGCGCACGGAACCGCTCGACGACGCCTCGTCCGTCCGGATCGACGACCGCGAACATTCCCGGCCCCCACGTACCGCTATCGTGTTCTCCGTCGATGGTCACGTCGCGGACCTCGAGATTTCGAGACACGCTCGCTTCGATCACCCGGATGCCGGTATTCGGTGCCCTCTGGTCGACGTCGAACCCCTCGAAGCGGAGCTCGCGGCCGGGATTGTACGAGACGCCGAGTCGGAACATTCGGTAGCGTGGTCCGTCGAAGTCGTGATAATTCGCCGGAACGAGCGTCGCATTTCGGCCGAAGAAGCCGACGTTTTCGAATCCGGTGAATCGGAACTGCGAGTCGACGTAGTACCGCCCCTCGGGGAATACGAACGCGGTGTCGTCGGCGCGAAGGTCCTCGAGTACCGGCGTGATCGGCTCGTCACCCGTATCATCCGCGCCAGCGTCGACGACGTTCACCACGGAATCGTACTCCTCGTGGAACGCCCCGGCAGACGAGGCTCCGACGATCACCGCACCGACCGTCGACGCTGTCATCACCGCGGCGTTTCGCAGAACCGTACGTCGAGATCGCGAGTCCGAATTCACCCGATCGCTCACCCCCTGCGTCGTCCGATCGTCCGAGCCATCATCCCCGTACTCCTCGCGTTGCGTTCGAATACTACGTCCTTCCGACATCGATAGTCAACTTTTCTTGAATGCGGTCGGGTCCAGTATCTACGGGTTCGGATAGCAAGTTTTTAAGGCAAACCCGATACGGAGCCTCGGCTACTCGACACTCGCTTCGTCCGGGGAAGCGGAATATACTGCTTCCCCGGTTGTCCGGTGCAACGAGTTATATTGCCCCTTGTTGTCCGGTGAAGCGGGTTACACGACACCATTCGTCCGGTGAAGCGAGTTACACGACACCATTTGTCCGGTGAAATGGGCTACCATGTGATACGACGCGCGCCCGATCGAGGCTCGAGAAGGCCAATAGGTACGGCCAAAACCAGTCCCACGATCACCCGGGTACGGCGGGCTTTCGGTCGGTTTCGATCGTCGCACGGATCAGTTCCGAGACGGCTCGACGGAGGCGCTGGGAGACTGCCGAGTCCGAAATCTCGAGGCGATCGGCGAGATCGTCCTGGGTGATCGACCGCGGAATGTCGTAGTAACCCCCGTAGTAAGCCATCGCGAGGATTTCGTGTTGCCGCTCCGTGAGGAAGTAGGTGGCGTCGTCCGAAGCGGTCGAGTCGTACAGCTGATTCACGCGGAACGAAACGTTCCGGTCGATACAGTACTCCCGGTACGCGGTCAACGTTTCCCGGTCGGGAAAGTGAACCCGAACGATCCACCCGATTTCGCCGCTCGTCATCGTAAAGACGAACAGCCCACGTTCAGCACAACGGTCGGGAACGATCTCCCGGTCGGTCTCGAGGGTGATTCGGTATATCGAGCGGTTCTCGAACGTCCCAACCCGCTGGGGCGACGAAACGGTCGGATCCGCCTCAAGCGACGACTCGAGTGTTGCGTGGTCGTCGCCGAAGACGGAAACGAACACCTTCGTGCGGTCGGTCCGGACGGCGTACTCGTACCTGATCGTGACGTCCGGTCGGACTGCTATCGTCGGCGTCAACGGAAGTTCGTCGTGGACGACGCGAATTTGTGCAATAAATCCCATAACCTGGTGCGTTCACTGCGACCAGTTCGTCCGCGGCCCAATACTTATAGAGCAGGTAACGATCGTTTCGGGAGCGGGAATGGCGAACGCTGGCGACACCGCTTAGTCGATGTACCCGAGATCGGCGAGCCGACCGGTCACCTCATCGTCCACATCGGCGTCGTCGTGCTTTTCATGGGCATCGTGATCTCCGCGTTCCGCGTAGGGAGGGTAGGTCATCGGCTCGATCGGATCGACAACAGGGAGGACGCCGCCATCCATCCGATCACTGTACGGAACTCCCATCGCCGCGAGGACCGTCGGTGCGACGTCGAAGAGGTGGGCACGCTCGAGTCCAGCATCTTCGTCGATGTCGGAACCCACCGCGACGAAGACGCCGTCGAGTTTGTGATTCCACGGTTCGACCGAACCGAAGTAGTTGCCATCGAGTCGTTCGGTGAGTGCGTGCTCGAACCCGTTCGGAATCGTGACGACGTCGACGGTCCGGTCAGCGTTGTCGCCGTGAAAGTACTGCTCACCCGGCGCGACGGTCTCGAATACCGGCTCTCCCTCCGGCGTCTCGACGCCCTGAAGCGATCGAATGAGATCTTCGCGGACTTTTTCGTACTCATCGGGCGGGACGACACCCTCCGGCTCGCGGCCCTCGAGATTGATTCGGACGCCCAGTTCCGTCCGCGCGCGAACGTAGGCCTTCGAAGAGGCGAAGTCGACCTGTTCGTTCGCCGTCCGCGAAACGCCACCAGGTGCGTGTGCAATCGCCACGTCGGCAAGCCCAACCCGCTCGAGGGCGGCCCGTACTCGGCTGGCCGTAAGCCCGAATCTGGCGGCGACCGACGCCGCCCGTGCGACCGCCCCGGGCTCCCACGAGTCACACTCCTCCCCCTCGCGGAGTCGTCGACGCATCGGCGTCCACGACGGCATTCCCTTTCCACCGGTCGTCGTCTCGAGGAACCCCTCGTCGCGGAGGAATTCGTTGATTCGGAACTCGTAGCCGTCGTACCGACCCATTCCGTGGTCGCTCACCAGGAAAATCCGGTCGGGATCACAGCCCTCGATGATCGTCGCGATTTCCTCGTCGGTCGTTTCGTAGACGGTTTCGACCGTCCGCTCGTCACCCGCTAATTCGTGGAAGACGGTATCCGTCTTCTGGAACTGGACGAAACCGAAGTCGGGATCGTACGCGTCGACGAGGTAGCGAAACGCTTCGCCGCGCATCCGTATCAGACGGCGGTACTCCGTGACCTTCTCGTCGGTCGTGAGTGAGTCGTCGTCACGGCTATAGTTCGGGTACACGCGATACTCCCCGATCGCATCGCGAACGTCCTCCAGTACCCCCTCCGGATGACAGGTGGGGCTCTCGGGACCGAGAAAACCAGGAATTACCGCGCCGTCGAACTCCTCGGGGGGGTGTGTCACCGGCGCGTTGACGACAACGCTCGAGCGGTCGTGACGGTCCAGCAGGGTCCAGAGTGAGTGTTCCTCGACGTCGTCGTTGCTCGTCACGTGCCAGTCGTAGCCGTCGTATCCCACGAACCCGATCGCACCGTGTTGTCCCGGATTGACGCCGGTGTAGATCGACGGCCAGGCGCTCGGCGTCCACGGCGGGATCTGGGACTCGAGGGGGGCCACCGCTCCGTCCGCACAGAGTCGCTCGATCGTCGGGATGCAGTCAGCTTCGAACAACTGCTCGAAGATCGGGAGACACCCCGCGTCGATACCAATTAGAAGCGTCTCCATCCCGCTCGAATCGGTTGTGGTACTCGTAGTCGATGCCGCATCGTCTCGACGATACATCCGGGTCATCTGTTCGATAAGCCTCGTTCGTAGTCACGATATCCGTTCAGCCGCTGCCGGACGAAATCGGGTAGTGGAACCGGTCGGTATGACACGACTGTCTACCACCCGGATGGGGGCTGAGACACATTACTATCGATCCGTTAAACCGATAGTAACAACTGAAACGAGTTACACACCGATCGCCAATCCGTCTGTCGATCGGGTGTGGAGTGACGTTCAGTGACGACTATAGGATCACGTCAAAATCGAGGGTGTCGCTGAAACACGAGCGAATCGTCGAAACACGAACGGTCTCGAAAGACAGGAAGTGTTGTGTTAAAAATATGAACTGGGATAGATTATCGGCAGGGTTCATCGGTTGCCGAGGACGAACCGAAATGGGACGTCGACCGCCGGACCTCGAGATCTCCAGTTGGCGCCGATAATTCCCCCGAGGTGAGCCGATCTCCAAGTCTCCCAATTTCGAAACACTAGGGATCATAACAACTACCGAACGCCAGCGTATCCCCGATCACGCGACGGGAGCACGGTTCGGAGTGCACCCGTTCAGAGTGCACCCGTTCAGAGTGAGCGAAGCGAGCGAGAACCGCGGAACGGCGAACGGCGACCGCAAGGAGCCGTGAGCAGAACGGAACGAGCGAGAACCGCGGAACGGCGAACGGGGAGGAACGACCCGTGAGCCAGCGAAGCGAGCGAGAAACCCAGACTGGAGATCGATGTACAGATGGTTTCAGTCGGTACTATGGGTGAAACGATCCCAAGTATTTTATTCAAACAGTTGTATCCGGTGAAATTCAGGTAATGAGATGTTTGGATTGCTTCGATTGGTTCTCCAGGCGCTCACACCTCACTCAGCGGGTCGATTTCGATGTGGTTGAACTATCCGATCAGTAGCAATCGACCGCCGTCATTTGTGCGCCCGGAAACAACTGTCGCAACTGCAACTGTTCGCTTGCTCCGACGGTAAAAATCTGAATTCAATCCAATTTTGAACTACTCGAGAAAACGGAGTGTCCACCTTATTTATCGATTCCTTGTGGGCTCGAACGCACGCTATGAAAGCACCAGATCTCGATCGACGCCAGTTCACGAAAGCGCTCGGCGTTGGTATGGTTGCAGCGATCGCAGGCTGTATGGAAGACCAGGACGACGACGAAGACGGATTCGGCGACGAGGACGACGGCGAAGACGGGTTTGGGGATGACGACGGCGAAGACGGTTTCGACGATGAAGAGGGCGACGACGAAGACGGGTTCGGCGATGAGGACGACGACGAAACCGAATTGGGTGATGAAGACGGCGATGACAATGAACTGGGCGACGAAGACGGCGATGACAATGAACTGGGCGACGAAGACGGCGATGACAATGAACTGGGCGACGAAGACGGCGATGACAATGAACTGGGCGATGAAGACGGCGACGACGATGAACTGAGCGACGGGGAAGACGAGAACGAATCCATAGACGGAGGTGACGAAGACGAAGTGTCCGACGAAGACGGCGAATAATCACCCCCAGAGAACCAGTAGCGATCCGTCGCAAAACGAAAGAGAGAGTCGGATCGAAGCGGCGTCAGTAGAATCGGTCCGAAACAACCCGGTGTCAGTAGAATCGGTCCGAAACAACCACTTCGAACGTTTTTGGAGATAGTGTATTGATTGAAGACATTTTAGTAGCCACTGGAAGTCACTACACACCTGATCACACGACCGCTGTGCGTTGGGTGTGTAAATAGTCCCAGTTACTATACCGCCGAAAATAATCGATGTACACTCCGGCGAAAGAATACGGTGATCAGTCAGTGGCGTTACAGCAGTTTTCCTGAGTTATTTTTCGATCCCACGAACGTCGATGTCCAACCACCGGAGGTCCCGATCCGCGAACGCGTCTTTGACCTTTTGTGGATCGACGTCGTCACTGAACTCGTGTTCGTTCCACTGTCCACCACCGGCACCCTTGTTGTGATCGATCGTATTCACGAAGCCAAACATCACGAGCTTTGAGAGGTGGTTGAACATCCCCCGCTGAGTGAGCGGATCCTTTCCGCTCTCCTCGTTGTACGAACGAACGACTCGAGCGTACGCGGCGTGAATCGTACGGGTGCGAGCTGGTGTGAGATCGGCGCTATCGAGGTGTGCGAGCGCTTTCAATATGTACAGTTTTTCGTCGTCCTGGTCGACGATCGATTCGACGATGTTACCGTATTCTAGATCCTTATCGGCCTGGCGAATGTGTCTCTCCTGAATTTGCTCCGAACCGTCTTCCTCCGCGATTTCTGCCGATCGACGGAGCAATCGAATCGCTCGCCGAGCGCTCCCGGATGCCTCCTGATAGGCGAGAGCCGAACACAAGGATATCGTCTCCTGGCTGTACGCTCCATCGTAGAGTGCCAAGTCCGCCCGGGCCCCGAGTATCTCCGAGAGTTCTTCGGCATCGTACGCTGGGAACTTGATTTCAGTCTCACACAGGCTGTCTTTTACCTTGGGGGACAGGTTCTTTCTGAACGTATAGTCGTTGCTGATCCCAATGACACCGACTCGCACATTATCAACGTACCCGATATCCCTAGATCGAGGTAATTCATAGAGGAGTGTATCATCGTCGCCGATTTTGTCTACTTCGTCCAGAATGACAAGTACGGTCCCATCGAGCTCGTCGAGTTCGTCGTACATGATGTCGTAGACGTCCTGGGGCGCATAGCCCGTCCCAGTAATGCGATTACCTTGATCGCGTAACCGATTCACGATACCTACCGCAACCTGATACGACGAGGTCTTGTGATCCGCTGTTGTGAAATTTTCGCAGTTAATCCAGACGACATTCAACGTGATCTGTTCATCATCGGGTAGCTGGTCGTTCTTCCGTTCGATATCGTGCTCGAGGTTTTCCCGGAGGTATTTCGTCGCGGCCGTCTTTCCGACACCAGTATCACCATACAAGAAGGCGTTCTGGGGCGGCCGACCCTTGTAGATGGGTTTGAAGACGCTCGTGTACTGGTCGAGAACGTCATCCCGACACAGGATTCGTTCGGGAGTATAATCTTCCTCGAGGACTTCCGCGTTTTTTATCAGTTCGACGTCGTCCGCGAAGATCGAATCAACGTCATCCATGATAGTACAGACAGTGACGCCGACCCACATTAATCTTTCCTGAGTTTCCTGAGTTTCTCGAGTTACAGCTCGAGCAGCGTTCGAGTAGCGTTCGACTATCGAAGACTCTCACACAGCGGTTTTCCTGAGTTCGCGACGAGAATCTCTGATGACAACGAAGGCTGATGTCCCCACACATATAAAGGGACGTCAGAGATCGAGAGAATATCTCAGGAAAATCGCTGTCCGACACTCTCACGTCCCGCATTCTTCGAGTCCGTTTGACTCTACTAGTATTACCTATACCATAAATCATATAATAAAGGTTCAGATCTACGATTGCTCGACCTGAACTGGAGCATTCCGTACTCTAGTAAATCGTACACGCAAACCCCGGAAACACACGGTCTCCCCGTTCCACTGCGATGACCTCGAGTAACCCAACCCACTCTTTCGAGTGGATTACTCAGGAAAACCGCTGTGTGAGAGGGGGAGATTCAAGGAAAGATTCCCAGAAGTCGATACGACCTCGGGAATACCCTGGCTCTCGGGATAGAAGAGTAGGTCGGACACCATCTTTCCGGTGAAGAACTGGCTCTGAGCACTGATTGCATCAGTCTATCAACTCTCTGCAATGACCGTCTCACTATCCAACGTATTGTGCCCACTCCAGAAGTGATCCAGTACCATCGTTGTCACAAGTATGGCCTGTACTTAAACGTATAAAGTCATTTCAACACCTCAATAGTTGGTGTACATATATAACAAATTGCATGCAATAATGGAGATATTCAGTACTGAAAACATTATATTATATTCTCTATTCGGCTGTATATCGCATTTATATGGGTCATGAGTGGTATTACACTTATTAAAGCGTAGGAACAGAGACAATATGTGATACTATAAGTAAGGATTTAATCAACATATAATATATTTTAACTGATAGTAAATCACGGGAAGTAGGGTAACCCACTTCTAACTTCTCTTATTCATTCGAACATATCATATACGTACGTCTATACTCTCCCCGTTTCCCCAATATATTACATACGTACGATCGTAATCCAACCGTGTGATTTGATACACACCGGTTATCACCGCTCTCTCTCGACTATTTCTGGTCTGTCGTACCGATTTGCCGGTTGGTTGCACCCGTCCCCGGCCCCACCGCCAACGCCCCACAGCAGTGCGAATCGTTCGGTGGCTACTATAGAATCGCACGAGAGGTGTTCACTGTGTACCATCGGTAAACAGCCTGGATTGCGGAGTGAAACGATGTGAGTGAGACAAGAACCGAATGGCTTTGTGAGCTGCTGTAACTGAAGTGAGGTAATTCGACTCGAGTGTTCGGTTGTACGAGTGAACTGATGTGTACACAGGTCGCCTGGTCCACGATAGTGATCCGGGTTCGCCACTCGGATCGAAACCGGGTTTGCCACTCGAATCGAAGATTGAGTAGGTATAAGCCGAGGCTCACGAAATGTGCAGCGGCTGGGATAATGCGGAAGCACCAGTCCAAGCAGACATCGACAGGGATCAAATTCTGCTCCGATACGGACTACTGCGAGCCATTACCGGTACGACTATTCCCATCTGTGGCCGATCGGCAAATAGTTGCAACAGACTGTATGAGAGCTGAACCGAGTTAATGAGGAGAATCGATAGATGGGGATAATCGATGGATGGGGGTAATCGAGCCAAAAACTGGTTTACATATCGGGTGCGGCGATCGGGGCCATCCCAAAAACGGGAGTAGTTGTTTACTCGGGGTAAAAGCTACTGATAGACGATATTCAATTCGATTACGTTTGCTTTCTCGATAACTGCATTTTTGAGTTCTGACTTCCGGCGTTCGACCTGAGACGATGGCCCCGAGACGCTCAGTGCCCCGGCGACCGTCGAATCACCGTGAATCGGAACCGCGATACACTTGACGCCCTGAAGATACTCTTCGTCATCGGTGGCGAATCCGCGTTCTCGTACGTTCGAGAGTCGGTCCAGCAATTCGTCACTGTCCGTGATCGTATTCGGCGTTTCCGGCTCTAGTCCACGAGAAGTGATGATATCGGATACCTGTGACTCGGGAAGATGTGCGAGTATCGCCTGGCCGAGACCAGTTGCGTGCAGCGGTGCTCGGTCCCCGGCGATGGCCTGAAGATTGATCGATTCGCTTCCAGAGATAGAACAGAGGTAGACGCCGTAGTCACCTTCTTTTACCATCAAATTGGCCAGTAACCCGGTTTCTTCGGCCAGGTTTCGGACTTCCTGGTGGCCGTGTTCGTAGAGTCGGTCACCTCTCAACATGCGTTGGCCTACTTCGACGAATCGATAGGTGAGGCGGTATTGATCGTTTTCGTTGATGACTAACCCGTGATTTCGAAGGGTATTCAGGTGAACGAAAATCGTACTTTTGGGAATATCGAGACGATTCGAAAGCTCAGTCACTCCGGATGGCCCGTTTCTGGAAAGCGTATTGACGATCTCCACCGTCGTCCCGAGTGCGTCGACCGTGTTGTTTGGGTCCGGCATACGTAGAGCCACGAACTGATGGACCATGAATGTGTTTATTCCGGGTAAACGGGGTCGCGGTATGCTGTGCCGATAGACTGAACGGCCTGTCGGTATTCTGTACTCGGGACACCAATACCGCGTCATGGACCGACAAGAGTAGGAGGCTATCCGGCGTCAGGATCGTTCAGCACGAATATGTGGCGATCAAAAATCGGGTAGTAGTCGAAATTCCTCGTACGTGAGCGCTCGGTCGACAAAAGGTTCTATAGTAGCCACTGAAAGTCAATGCACACCCGATCGCATGGCGGCTATGCGATCGGTGTGTAAATCGTTTCAGTTGTTACTATAGGTGGATACGCTCGACCGACAGAGATTCTATCGAATACGCCCGGTCGACAATGTCACACCGAAAAGATAAACACGCCCTGAGAGGTGACTACCTGTATGCCGCGTAACCCTGGCGTGCCGGAACAGCGTGATGCAGTTCAAACGTTACTCGAGGACGTGACCTTCGATCTGAACTCGATCGATTCGTTCGAGCAGGCGTTGACGAACATCCCGGACGGAGAAACGATCGCGGTTACGCTCGCGCCGAAAAACGGAATCGAACCAACGATCGAACGGTCCGTCTCCGCCGCGACACAGGGGTACGATGTCGTTCCCCACATCGGTGCACGGTTTATCTCCGATCGCGACGAACTCGATGAGATCGCCCAGCGACTGTTGGATGCCGACATAACCAATATATTCGTTCCGGGTGGGGATCTGGACGAACCGGTCGGGGATTTCTCTTCGGCGTACGAACTGCTCGTCGCGTTAGACGAGCTGGGGCATTCGTTCGAGGAAGTGGGTATCGGTGGATATCCGACGGGTCACGAATTCCTCGAGGATAGCGTTTTGCGATCGGCGATGGAGAAGAAAAAGGCGTACGCGACCTACATCGTCACACAGCTCAGTTTCGACTCGACTGCCATCATCGAGTGGATCAATAGAATCCGTAATCGGGGCATCGAACTTCCGGTCGAGGTCGGGATCCCGGGCGTGATGAATTACTGGCAGTTGATGTCGCTCTGTCGCAGGTGGGGGATCGCCGAACCGCTCCAGTTTTTGCGGAAGACGACCGGGTTCGTCGGATTCGCGACGGAGCTCATCAGAGCGAAGGGGAAGTACAAACCCGATGAACTGATCGACGATCTCTCCGCATACGTCGACGACGAACAGTTCAATATCGGCGGCCTCCGTCTGTATACGTTCAATCAGACTGCGACCACGGAGGCGTGGCGACAGAGCCGGTTGAACGGTGCGTGAGCGTCGACTTCGGAGGAGGTCAACGCCGTTCTACAGGCCGTCCGATTGCAACTCCTGATAGGTCGTCCGATTGCAACTCCTGATAGGTCCTCCGATTGCGATTTCTTGTAAGTCGGTCCGGGTTAGAGTGGAAGGCTCGAGACGATATCGGTGAACGAAGAACCTCGAGGCGTTCGATCCGCTGGGACCCAAACCCACGAGTGGATACGACCGGCTATGACGCAATACCCTCAACTGTCTGTGGCCCGCGACCGCCGTTCGTCTTGGGTAATTATATGGCTCTGAAGCGATCATGGAAGAGTATGTATCCACCATCGTACGAGGAGTTTTCACAGCGAGACTGGGACGACGAGACGGTCGAGGGGACGCTTTCGTTTGCACTGGTCGGGCTGGGAGGGTTCACGCGGGAGTGGGTCGTTCCGGCGATCGACGGATCGGAGTACGCGGAAACGACGTGTGTCGTCAGCGGTGACTCGGAGAAAGCACAGGAGGTCGCGGAAACCGCCGACGCCGACGTCTCACTGACGTATGAGGAATTCGAGAACGGCGTCGACAGCGACGCGTACGATGCGGTGTACATCGCGACGCCAAACGCCACTCACCTCGATCTCACCGAAGCGGCGGCGGAACACGAAAAACACGTCCTCTGTGAGAAGCCGATGGAGATTTCGGCCGATCGGTCCCGCCAGATGGTCGATCGCTGTGAAGAGGAGGGGGTCTCACTGATGATCGCCTACCGAATCCACTTCGAGCCCGCGATGCGATGGGTACGAGACCTGCTCTCGTCTGGGGAGATTGGCGACCCGGTACACGTCCGGGGAAGCATGTCCCAGCCGATCTTCGAGATGATCGGACCCGATCCCGATCAGTGGCGATTGAATCCGGAACTCTCCGGCGGAGCAGCGTTGATCGATCTCGGGATCTATCCGCTGAACACGACGCGGTTTCTGCTGGACGCCGATCCGGTCGCAGCGGACGGTCGATCGCGTTCCCCGACCGACGGGTTCGAGAGCGTCGACGAACACGTCGCGTTCACCGTCGAATTCGAGAACGGAGTGCTGGGATCGTACACGGCCAGCCAGAACGCAGCGATATCGAGTCACCTCCACGTCACGACGACGGACGGAGAAATCCGAATCGAGCCCGCCTTCTTCGGGGACGTCGACGTCAGCATCACTGACGGGGAACGACGGACGACGGTCACCTTCGAGGAGGCAAACGCGATCCGGGCGGAGTTCGACTACTTCGCATCGCGAGTGTTGAACGACCGGCCGCTCGAACCCGACGGTGAGCACGGACTCGTCGACATGGAAGCGATCGAGTCGATCTACGAATCCGACGACGTACTCGAGCCAATATAGTTCCGTTCTCCCCTCGAAACCGAGCGGAAATCTGTCGGATCGTTTTCAGGAACAGAGCGGAAACCGTACCGGATCGTTTCCAGAAACAGAGCGGAAATCTGTCGGATCGTTTCCAAAACCGAGCGGAAATCGTACCGGATCGCTTTACGAATTTTCGCGCGCCGTCGCCGAGACGGGAGTCCGAAACCGGTTGTCCCAGGAGTTATTCGTCGTCGACTTTCGCCGCTTCGATCGCGTCCCAGTCGAGTTCGACGCCGAGTCCGGGTCCGTTCGGCGGCGAGATGTAGCCGTCCTCGTGGGTAAGCGGGGACTCGAGCATGAAGTCTCGCGCCTGTTCGTCCCAGGCGGGTGGTTCGAGCGGGTACTCACACCACCGGGAGTCGCTCGCTGCGATGAGATGGAGGTTCGCGGCGAGTCCGAGGCCGTTCGACCACGTGTGGGGCGCAAACTCGCGTCCGTGCAGGCGGGCCATCTCCGCGACGGTCTTGCCGCCACGAATACCGGTCGCGAAGACCGCGTCGGGCTGGTAAATGTCGAGCGAATCGTGGTCGAGATATTCCCGAAACGGGGTGAGTCCGGAGTTGGATTCGCCGCCGGCGATGGCGATGGACGTGTTCCGTCGCAGTTCGGCGAGCCGGTCGTACTGGTCCTGTGGAAGCGGCTCTTCGAGCCACGCGACGCCGCCGATCTCTTCGAGTTCCGTTGCGACGTACAGCGCCTCGGTCTGTGACCAGCGCCGCTCGTCGCCTCGCATGCGGATGCTCCATCCCATATTGGCGTCGACCATAAGCGTCAGGTCGGGGAACTCCTCGCGGACGGCGCGGGCGACCGCGAGGTCGTCGTCGGGATCCTCGGACTGGAACCGAAGCTTGACGGCCTGAATCCCCTCGTCGACGCAGTTTTGAACGTATTCGAGTCGCTCCTCTGTGGGTTGTACTTCGCCGGTACTCGCGTAGACGGGAACCTGGCGGTCCCGTCCGCCGAGAAGCTTGTAGATCGGCTTCCCGACGTCTTTGCCGATGATGTCCCAGAGCGCGATTTCGATGTGCCACGGATCCGGACCGAGGAAGTTGAGCGAATTGAGTTTCGTTCGGATCGCGTCGAGTTCGTACGGATCCATTCCCTCGAGGAACTCGAGGAACCCGTCGTCCGTCTCGTAGCCGCCGGGGGTGGTGGCCGTCGCCGAAATCCCGGTGATCCCCTCGTCCGTCTCGACTTCGAACAGTTCCACGACGAGCGTCGACTGGGTGAACTCCGGAATCCAGGTGGGGTCGTATCCCCCGTCGAGTTCGTACGCCAGGCGATGCTGATTAATATCGGTAATCTTCATTGAGCGTTCGTCACCACCTACACCGTCTCGATAATGGGTAATAAGTCGTTGGGATCGACGCTTCCGGATCGGCTCCGAGAGTGATCAGGAGAGGTCGACGCCGTGTTCGAGGGTCCCGATCCCCTCGATCTCGACTTCGACGTGGTCGCCGTCGGCGAGCGGTCCGACGCCGGCGGGAGTGCCCGTGATGACGATGTCGCCGGGCTCGAGCGTGAGGTAGGTCGTGATCTCTTCGATCAGTTCGGGAATCGAGAAGATCAGCTCCGAGCGCGAGGACGACTGCTTGGTTTCGCCGTTTACGCGGAGTTCGATGCTCGCGTCGTCTGGGACGTGATCGGGGGTCGCGACGACCGGGCCGACGGGTGCGGCACCGTCGAACGCCTTTCCGCGCACCCAGTTCTGTTCTTCGTACTGGTCGTCGCGGTTCGAGACGTCGTTCGCGCAGGTGAAGCCGCGAACTAAGTCCATGGCGTCGTCCGCGTCGACGTGTCGACACTGGCGGTCGATGACGACGCCTAGTTCGGCTTCGAAGTCGATCTGATCTTTACCCGACGGCGGGGAGACGGTGTCGCCGTGACCGGCGAGCGTGTTCGGTCCCTTCAGGAACAGCCACGGCCGCTCCGGCAGGTCCATTCCGCTCTCTTCTGCGTGGTCCTCGTAGTTGAGGCCGATACAAACGATCTTCGACGGGTCCGAGGGAGGAAGGATCCGGACGTCTGCCGGATCGTACTCCTGGTCGCCGAATTCGATCGTTCCGTCTATCCACTCTCCGGTGCGCGTCGTTCCTGCTGGATCGATAAATCTGACCTGTCGCATGGATCGACGTTTGCACTACCTAGTCAAAAAGGCACCGAGATTGACCGCAGTTACCAGGATTTGATTCGGACGTCTCTCAGGGGGCCAGCGAGGGGCAGATCGACTTTCGACCCCGTCGTATCCGAAACGTAGATACCGACGATGATCTCGAGGGATCGAAGTGCCTCCTCGCCGCTGGAGATGTTGGTCGCGTCTCCGGCGACGAGGTCGGCGAGGTGTTCGGCCGCGTTGGCGAACCCCTGTGCGTAGTCGTCGGCACTGACGGAGAAGTCTGGAAGCGGCGTCTCCTCGTGACTGCCGTCGACCAGATCCCAGTATCGCCATTCGCCGGTCGGGATGTCGATGCTCAACCGACCGTCGGTGCCGATAATCTGGTACGCCATCGTCGAAATGTCCCGGGGATTCGTACAGTCGATGGTGAAGAACGCGCCGTTGTCGAGAACGATCATGCCGCCACCGCCGGTATCGTCGACCGTCTCCGAAACCTCGAGGGCGCTGTTTGCCTCGTTGCCGTCGGTCAGGTGGCCCGTGACTTCGACGGCGTCGGCATCGGTGAGATACGTGACGGTATCGAGCACGTGCGTCGAGTTTCGAACGAGTTCCATCCGGAACTGGGCGTTGACAGAGCGGACGTCGCCGATGAGATCCTCCTCGTAGACGAGTTCGCGCAGGCGCTGCATGCTCGGCGTAAACCGAGAGGTGTGATTGATCACGAGTTCGGTTCCGGTGTCCGAACAGACCTCGACCATGTTCTCTGCGTTCGTCAGACTCGAGGCGATCGGTTTCTCACACCAGATGGCGTCCGGTGCGGCCGGTGACTGGGCGGCGTCGACGACGTGATCGTGGTGGAGGAACGTCGGCGAACACACCGAGACGATATCCAGGTCCTCGTTTTCGAGCATCTCCGTGTGGCTCGCATAACGGCTACTCGTCGGAATGTCCCACAGCGAGCCGAACGTTTCCAGTTTCGATTCGTCGACGTCGGCGACCGCGACCAGTTCGATCCGGTCGCTGCGTTCGTAGGCACCCGCGTGACTCTCGTCGACTTTCTGTTCGCCGATCTCGTCGGCATCGTGCATCCCGAGGAGGCCGAGTCCAGCGACTCCACCCGTACCGATAATTCCGGCCTGTAGTACCATAGGTTGGTCTCCATCGGTCGTTGGGAACTCTTCTATAAGAAAGTAGGGGGTATATTATGAGCGGCTTTCATATCTGTCGAGGAGCGATGCCAAACGATTAAGTTGCGCTTAGACGAGTCTCAGATAGCGATGACAGACCAAGACGACGAGTACGTCATCCCCCCGGGGGGAGGCGTACCGTGGCGCGACCTGCAGATGACCGAATCGAACCGGCCGTCCGAACGGGACCTCGAGATCACCGACGTCTCGCGACTCGTCGTCCAGGGGAACTTCCCCTGGAGCCTCGTGAAGGTAGAAACCGACGCGGGTATCACCGGAATCGGCGAGACGTTCGTCGGCGAGGAGTCGAGCGACGTCGCACGACGCGTCGGCGAACTGATCGTCGGGGAGAATCCGCTGGACATCGACCGGTTGATGGACCACCTGGAACAGGAGCGAACGGGGACGGGCGCGTTCGGCCGCTCGGCGTTCGCCGGGATCGAAATCGCCCTCTGGGACATCAAAGGGAAGCTGCTCGACGTTCCCGTCTACGAGTTGCTGGGCGGGAAGTACCGCGACGAAGTACAGATCTACTGTGACACTCACGCTGGGGAATCCCTCGCGCAGGCACAGAAACTCGATCCCCAGGACGTCTACACGCCGGAGTCCTACGCCCGAGCAGCCCGAAATGTAGTCGACGAGGGGTACACCGCCCTGAAGTTCGATCTCGACGTTCGGACCCACCGGGAGATAGACACCGCCTCGAGGCGACTCGACAACGAATCTATCGAGCACAAGGCGTCGCTCATCGAGGCCGTCCGCGAGGAGATCGGCTACGAGATCGACCTTGGAGTCGACCTCCACTGGAACTTCACCGTCGAGAGCGCGATCCGACTCGGGAAGAAACTCGAGCCGTTCGACCTCGCGTGGATCGAAGATCCGATCCCGCCCGAGAAGACGGACGGACACCGCCGGATCGCCCAGGCGCTCGATACCCCGATTCTCACCGGGGAAAACGTCACGACCGTCGCTGGATTCCAGAACCTCCTCCAGAACGACGGGGTCGACGTCGCCGCGCCGGACGTGAACAAGACCGGCGGACTCCGCGACCTCCAGCGGGTCGCGACGCTGTGTGATCTGTACGGCGTCCCGCTTGCGCCACACAACATCTCGAGTCCGGTCGGGACGGTAGCAGGCGTCCACTTCGCCGCGTCGATTCCGAACTTCCTCGCACTCGAGTTCCACGCGGCTGACGTGCCGTGGTGGGAGGACCTCGTCCAGCGAGTCGACGGAAGCGGCCCGATCATCGAGGACGGCTACGTCGACCTGCCGGAAGGTCCCGGTCTCGGAATCGAACTCAACGACGACGTCGTCGAACGCTACCTCACCGACGAGTTCGACGGCTGGGAGTGATACGGTTTACTGTACGTCATTTCCGGCGCAACCGCGAGCCAGGCGACGGTTACGCCGGTGAATCGTTCCAGTAATCCGTATGAGTCCCGGTCGTCGTCCGACGAACGGACCGATACGCGAGCGCTGACGAACTCGGCCCAGGTTCTTTGAAAGGCTCGTTTTCGAGCACTCATACGGGTTTGCTGTACGTCATCTCCGAAGCCGCCCCCGTCTCGCGATCGCTCCGGTACAAGGGCAGCAATCCGTATCGGGCGTCGTTTTCCACCGAAACGCAGCGAGCAACCACGCAAGCAAAAAGAACGCTCCGCGGAAGCGAAAACCGCCCCGTTAGAACAGTGCCGTAACCGTCTCCGCCTCCTCGTCGTAGCTCCACTGACCGCTTTCGGGGTCGTCGGGGACGCGCTCGAGTCCCGTTCCGTTACACGAGATTTCGTCTGGTGCATCCGCTACCGCGTGGATCGTTACGCCGAAGTCGGCCGGGGTTCCGTCGACGTCGACGTCGATGGCGTCGCCGCCGGAAGCCGAACTGATAGAGACCGCCGTCCCTTCGGGATCCGTCTCGTAGACGGTCGTCTCGCAGTCGGTATCCCCGTCAGCGTCGAGAACCGTACGGAGCGTCACCCGATCGGCGGGGGTCTCGTCGACCCACTGGGTCGGCTCACGCGTCGGGATAGCGGTCTCACTGCGCTGGAAGACCGGCATCGTCTCGAGTGGCGCGTCGACCGTAACCGTCTGACTGCCGTCGTATCGCTCGCCGGTCCAGTAGTCGACCCACTCGCCTGGCGGGAGGTAGACGTCGCGTTCGTCCGTCGAGGAGAGGACCGGCGCGACCAGCAGGGAATCACCGAGCATGAGCTGGGTCTGTTCGCCGTAGACGGCACGGTCGTCCTGGAACTCGAGAACCAGCGGGCGGAGGACGGGAATGCCGGTCTCGGAGGCTTCGATCGACAGCCGGTGGAGATACGGGATGAGACGGTACCGTTCGCGTGCGTACCGGGTGACGATTTCGGCAGCCTCCTCGCCGTACTCCCACGGTTCTCGCGGTGTCGTCCCGTGGAATCTGGCGTGACTCAGGCCGAGCAAGCCGAACTGCGCCCAGCGGACGTACAGTTCCGGGGAGGGTTCGCCGTGGAACCCGCCGATGTCACAGCTCCAGAACCCGTACCCCGACAGCGAAATACTCAGTCCGCCCCGCAACGACGCCGCCATCGATTCGAACGTCGTGTTCGGGTCCCCACCCCAGTGGACGGGATACTGCTGGCCGCCGGTCCAGCCGGGCCGAGCCCACAGCAACGGGTCGACGCCCGCTTCGACCATGGCTTCGTGGACGGTGCCCGTGTACAGTAGTGAGTACTCGTTTCGTACCGCCGATCCGCTTCGGCCGTCTGACGTGATCGCATCAGTCGGCAGATACTCGCCGAAGTCGGTTTTGAACGCGTCGACGCCCATATCGAGCAGCTTCGCGTGTTTGTCCTTCCACCACTCTCGAGCGTCCGGGTTGGTGAAGTCGACGATACCACCTCGGTCGCTCGCCCAGCTCAGTCGGGTCAGCAAGTACGGTTCGCCGTCGGAGTTCGATACCAGATACCCGTTTTCGTACGCCTCGTCGAAGGCGTCCGTCTGGGAGAGAAGGTACGGATACTCCCAGAGACAGAGCTTGAACCCGTCGTCGTGAAGGTCGTCGATCATCCCTTCGGGATCGGGGAAGCTCTCTTCGTCCCAGACGAGATCACAGAGGTGTTCCGGTCGAAGCCACGGCGGATCGAGGTTGAACACGTCGCAGGGGAACTCTCGGCTCCGGATTTCGTCGGCGACTCCCTCGAGTTCATCGCGGTTCTGGTAGCCGAGGCGGGACATCCAGATACCGAGACTCCATTTCGGAACCGACCCCGGCCGTCCGGTAAGTCCGGTGTAGGTCTGGAGGACGTCCTTGAACGACGGCCCGTGACAGAAGACGAACGCGAGGGACTCGTCGTCGACCGTGATTTCTTTGGAGACCGACGAAGTGTGTCCGACGTCGAACGTGGTTCGCTTGACGGTGTCGACGAGGAGTCCGTAGCCGCGAGTCGAGACGAAAAACGGGACGTTCTTGTAGGACCGTTCGGTCTCGGCACCGTTTGGCTGGGTGATCCACGATTCGATCAACTGGCCGCGTTTGTCGAACTCGGTGAACTTCTCGCCGAACCCGTAGATGTGCTCGTCCGGAAAGAGCGTGAACGATCCGCTCGTCGAATCGATCCGGTACGGCCAGCGGTTGGTGCGCTCGAGGGAAAACCCGAGCGGGTCAGTGCGGCGCTCCTGTTTCGCCGTGAGGTCAGTATGCTGTTCGCGCAGCAGTTCGTCCCCGTCGCGTTCGTCGACTGCGAAGCGCCACTCGTCGAGACCGATCGTCACGACGAGTTCGTCCGTCCTGACGAGCAGGTCGCCGTCGCGCTCGCTGAGATCGACAGACGTCGGTTCGGAGACCGTCTCTGGAGAGATGTCGACGCCTTGCGCCCCGGAATCCGCCGTCGGCGATAGCTCGAATCGGAACGTACTTGGATTGTAGAACTCGAGGGTGACGACCGCGTCACTCTCGGGTAGTTCGTACTTGTCGACCTCGGCCGAGTGATCGTGATCGACCGTACACTCCAACGTTACGACGCCATCGGTACAGTCGTACCTATTCACCGTGGCGAGTGAAGCACGTGGCATACACCTACGTTGCGAGAGGGGTGGCTTATAACTAGTGACACTCGCTCGTTGAGCCGTATCCGAATCGAATTATACCCGAACGCAAGCCGTTCCGAACCGAATTATCCACCGGAGCAAGCCGTTCCGAACCGAATCCCGCCGGGGGGTCGGTCAGGCGGATTCGGTCTGGTCGTTCTCGAGGAAGTGGCGTCGATTACTGTTCTCGATCGAGTGATCGCCGTCCTCGACGCGGATTTCCGTGACCGAACAGTTCTCGAGGGAGACGTCTGCGATCGCGGTCTGGTAGTCCAGATCGTTCACGTACGCACAGATCTGACGGATGACACCGCTGTGAGTGACGATACACGATTCCGCCTCGGAGACGGATCGAACGTACTCGTCCCAGGCAGACCGGACGCGCTCGTCGAACGCCGCGTAGCTTTCACCGTCTTCGGGGGAGCGTTCGGCTGCCGCTTGGCCGTTTTCGAGGATCGCGTACTCGGGGTAGTCGGTGAAAAACGTCGAACTATCGAATCCCTGAAAGACGCCGAAGTCGCGTTCTCGCCAGACGTCGTCGAGTTCGATCGAGAGGTCTTCGAACGGCTGTTTCGACGCGATCGTTTCGGCAGTCTGGACCGCTCGAGGGAGATCGGAGGAGGCGATTCGATCGATTCCGGGATGGCTCTGTGCGAGATAGTCCGCGACCAGGCGGGCTTGCCTCCGTCCAACGTCGTCTAAATCGATGTACGCCCACCCCTGAATACGTCCCTCGTCGTTCCACTTGGTTTGACCGTGCCTCACGAGATAGATCCGCTTCATGAGCGCCACGACACAAACCTGGGTGTTAAATCTTCCCACCTCAGCAGGCAGGTGCTCCAGATGATCCCTTCTGACGCCGTTTATATTACTTTCTTCACGGATAGAAATTAGTCGTCGGTCGATTAGAGTCCCAAACATTTATTAGCAACTACTTCAATCACAAACCTGTTATGCAAGACAACGGACGGTGGAGAATGTCACACAGCACTCGACGTCAGTTTATCGGTGGAACTGGTGTTGCTGGGCTTGGTGCACTGGCTGGGTGTATCGGTGGCGACGGAAACGGGAACGGGAACGGAAACGGCAACGGCAACGGCAACGGGAACGGAAACGGAAACGGCAACGGCGACGTGCAACTCCCGGACGACATTACGATGTTGCACTTCGAGACGGACGACGACCGAAGGGCCGGTATCTCCGACCTCGGCGACCGTTTCGAGAGCGAAACCGGTGTCGAATTCAATCAGATCGTCAGTCAGGAAGGTGACCTGCCGACCGAAATTACTGCCGCGGTCGCAGCCGACAACCTCCCGAACGTCGCCTCGCTCCCGATGAGCGTAATGCACTCCGCGACGGACGCGATCGAACAGGAGAATGCAACGGCTATCATCGAATCCATCGGCGAGGATCGATTCTACGATAACCTCCTCGACCTCGTCCGCGTGCCCGACAGCGACGAGTACTACGGCGTTCCACTGTACACGTGGCCACAGTTGACCATCTACCGACCGGAGGTCTTCGACGAAATGGGGCTTCCCGAACCCCGAACGTGGGACGACCTCCTCGAGGCAGCAGAGGCACTTCACGATCCCGACAACAACCAGTTCGGGATCTTCTTCGGGACGGACAACGACCAGTACGCGACGCAGTGTTTCACTGGCTTTGCCCTCTCGAACAACGCGCGAGTATTCAGCGAGGACGGTGATATCATCTTCGACAGCGACGAGATGGTCGAAGCACTCGAGGTGTACGGCGAACTGGCCCAGTACACTCCCGACGGAGCCCAGGACGCAGGTGGAATCGGTCCAGCGTACGACAACGAACACGTCCACCTCTACTCCGGAAACGCGTTCAGCCTCTTTTTCAACTCGCTCGGCCTCGACGAAGGCGAGATGATGACCGACGGCGTCGTCGACAGCATCTCCCACGAGCGTGAGGCGACCTACGGTGAACTGGTCACGTTGAACACGATGACCGGACAGTCGGCGGGCGGATTCGAGGCGTCCGAACAGTGGTCCGAATTCCTGATCGGAGAGCCAGAGAACTACATCGACTGGTGTCACCTTCAGGTCGGTGGGTTCCAGCCGGTTCTCGAAGAAATTCCGGAAATGGACGAATACCAGGATCACGGTATCATCAGTAGCTGGCCGGAAGAACTTCGAGAAGAGACGCTTCCCAACGCGGTTCAGCGATCCGAACGGTTCGGATTCCGCGACGGAGAGGTCTTCCCGGAGATCGGTCAGATCACTGCGAACTTCCTGATCGCCACGGCGGTTCGTGACGTCGCACAGGGCGAAAACGCCCGGACCGTCGCCGAGGAAACGGCCGAGGAGATGCGCAGCCGAATCAGCTGAATAGAGTACTCAATCGATGTCTGTTATCTCTCAGACGAAACAGCGGTACGACAATCTGACGATCAAACAGAAGGAGGTGTATCTGGGCTACGCCCTCATCCTCCCGTCCGTCCTGCTCGTCGCGATTACGCTCGTCTATCCGTTGCTCTATAATTTCTATCTCAGCTTCACCGAGGTTCCGCTGACGCCGGCTGAATCTCCGGAGTGGATCGGCCTCGAGAACTACATGACGCTGATCTCGGATCCGGACTTCCTCGTGGCCCTCCGAAACACGTTCATCTTCACGCTGTTCAGTGACATCGGTGCGACAGTCATCGGTCTCGGCGTCGCATTGCTGTTTACGAAGGAGTTCTTCGGACGGCGTCTCGCGAGAGGGGTCGTGTTGCTGCCGTACATCGCACCGCTTATCGCGTCCGCGTTCGTCTGGCAGTGGATCTGGGACCCGACGTACGGCGTCGGCCAGTTCTTCTTCGCCGACCTCCTCGGGCTGTACGATAGCGGCACGGATCTTCGGAACTCGTTGACGATGGTCATCGTCTTCGAATCGTGGCGGTACTTCCCGTTCGCGTTCCTCCTGATCCTGGCTCGGCTGCAGTCGATCCCAGACGAGTTGTACGAAGCTGCGAAAGTCGACGGTGCCAGCAGATGGGCGCGATTCCGCGATATCACCCTTCCGGAACTGAAATACGTCATCGCGACCGTCTTCCTCATCCGGTGGATCTGGAACTTCAACGTCTTCGCCGACGTCTGGCTGTTCACGCGGGACGTCCCCGTACTGGGGGTATTCGTCTACCAGACCGGATTCAATCAGTTCGAGCAGGGAATCGCCGCAGCGACGTCGATGATCATGCTCGTGTTCCTGATGTTGTTCGTCGCGATCTACGTGACGTGGGTGATAGAATGGTAAGTATCGAACGAGGTATGAAACGATGATTGGATTACTCATGGCTGCGGTTAGAGAAAGCATTCAGACGACCAAGAGCGTCTTCTCCGGCGCGTTCCGACAGAGTCAGATCGAGTCGACGCTGTTCGATCGACTCGTCCTCTACGGCTGTGTCGGACTGACGCTGTTTTTCGTTCTCTTCCCGTTCTACTGGATGGTCGTAACCAGCATCATCCCGTCGACGGAGCTCTACCGACTACCACCGGCAGTGATCCCGACGGAGTTCACGTTCGATCACTTCCGAGAGATCATGGACGCACAGGTGCCGTTTTACATATATTTCTTCAATAGCTTCGTCGTCGCGGTGATCTCGTCGGCGATGGCCGTTGGAATATCCATCTTCGGTGCCTACAGCTTCGCCCGTCTCGAGTATCCAGGGCGTGCGTTCATGGTCCGAGGGGTTCTCCTCTCGTATATGATCGCGGGGATCCTCATGGTGGTCCCGATCTTCCAGATCGTCGTCTGGCTCGGCCTCGTCGATACGCTCACGAGCGTCGTTCTCACCCACTTCATCTTCACCATCCCGCTCGGTCTGTATCTCCTCGGGAACTACTTCCGATCGATTCCCAAGGAGATCGAGGAAGCAGGGCTGATCGACGGCTACTCACGCGTCGAAGTGCTCCTCAGGATTACAATTCCGATGAGCGTTCCCGCGATCGTGGCCGTCTTCCTCTACTCGTTCCTGCTATCCTGGAACGAGTACCTGTACGCGAGCATCTTCCTGAACACCCAGGAACTGTATACGCTCCCGATCGGAATCGAGTTCCTCCAGTTCGAGTTCGATGACGTGTGGGGCGAGATCATGGCCGCGTCGATGCTGACGACGATACCGGTCGTTATTATGTTCCTCTATCTCGAAAAGTACATGATGGCAGGACTGAGCTTCGGATCGATGGACTGAGGTGAACGACAGTGAGCAATAAAAACACGGAATACGGCGTCGAGTTGCGAAACGTAACGAAGCGTTTCGGCGACCTGACTGCCGTCGACGACATCGATCTCGCCGTCAGAGACGGCGAGTTTCTGGTATTGCTCGGTCCGTCCGGCTGTGGGAAGACGACCACGCTTCGGATGATTGCCGGACTCGAGGTTCCGACGGACGGAACGATCGAGATGCACGGCTCGGACGTGACCGAAAAGCTTCCACAGAAGCGCGACCTTTCGATGGTCTTCCAGAACTACGCTCTCTATCCCCACAAGACCGTCGAAGATAACCTGCGGTTTCCCCTGGGGAAGATGGACATCACCGAGGAGGAAGCCACGGAAAAAGTCGAGTACGCGACCGAACTGCTCGGCATCGAAGACCTTCTCGACAAGAAACCGGGCCAACTGAGCGGTGGCCAACGCCAACGAGTCGCGCTCGGGCGAACGATCGTCCGCGAACCGAACCTGTTCCTGATGGACGAGCCGTTATCGAATCTCGACGCGAAACTCCGCGTCAACACGCGCTCCGAGCTGAAAGATCTCCAACAACAGCTCGGAACGACGACGGTGTACGTCACTCACGACCAGGAAGAAGCGATGAGTATCGCGGATCGCATCGTCATTATGGACGACGGGCAAATCCAGCAGATCGGAACGCCCCAGGAGGTCTACAAAAACCCGGCGAACGAATTCGTCGCGTCGTTTCTCGGCGAACCCGGCATGAACTTCGTCCAGACGGCCGCCAGTTCGAACGGATCAGTCCACGCACAGATCACCGAACCTGTCGACCTCGAGGTTTCGGTCGAGGGGGACGTCCCCCACTCGAAAGTCGGTGTCCGCCCGCAGGACGTGTGGGTTGGACCCGGTAACTCTCCCGGAGCCCCGCGAGACAACGGGTACGTCGAGATCTCGAAGATGCGCCTCGAGACGATCGACCCGCTCGGTCACTCTTACGAGCTCCGACTCGAGAGAGGCGATCACTCGATCATCGCGCTCTCGGACGACGTCCCGGGACAAGTCGGTGACGAGGTCGACGTCGCGTTCAACCGATCGTCGATCCACGTCTTCGGAGAAAACACGGAAGCGCTCTCGGTGAAACCATGACGGAAGTCACGCTCGACGGACTGACGAAGGTGTACAGCGACTCACAGGGGACGGAAACGGCCGTCGAAGACGTGTCGTTGACCATCGAGGACGGCGAGTTCGTCGTGATCGTCGGTCCTTCCGGCTGTGGGAAATCGACGACGCTCCGGATGATCGCCGGACTCGAGACCGTCACCGACGGCGTTATCGAGTTCGGAGGCGAAGAGGTCCAGCACCTGACGCCATCGACCCGTGACGTCGCGATGGTGTTTCAAAACTACGCACTGTATCCGAGCATGAATGCCCGGAAAAACATCGAGTACGGGCTCAAACACTCGACCGACCTCTCCAAGTCCGAACGGCAAGAGCGCGTCGCCGAAACGGCCGAGATGCTCGACATCGAAGAGGTTCTCGAGCACAGTCCCGAGGAACTCTCGGGTGGGCAAAAACAGCGCGTCGCGCTCGGGCGAGCGATCGTCCGCGAACCGAACGTCTTCCTTCTGGACGAACCGCTGTCGAATCTCGACGCGAAACTCCGGTCGAGTATGCGCCACGAAATCCAGCGCATCCACGACGAAATCGGCGTGACGTCGATCTACGTCACCCACGACCAGAAGGAGGCGATGACGATGGCAGATCGCATCGTGTTGCTCAAAGACGGAAAAATGCAACAGATTGCCACCCCGGAGCGCCTCTACAACGAGCCGAACAACCTCTTTACCGCACAGTTCGTCGGGAGTCCGTCGATGAATCTGCTCGATGTCTCCCTCGAATCGGACGGCGAAGACGTCGTCGTCCGCCACGAGGGATCACAGATCTGTACGCTTCCGGCTACTGGGGGTCTTCCAGACGGTGATACGGTTACGGCAGGCCTCCGGCCGGAACACATCGAGATATCCGAAGAACCCGGCGACGAAACCGTCCCTGCAGAGGTCGTCGTACCGGAGTACCAGGGTAAAACGAACTTCATTCACGTCGAACTGCTGGGGCAGATGATAACGGTTCGAACGGAGCCGGACGTGCTTCCGGAGAAAGACAGTACGGTTCATCTCAGCATCGACAGCGCCAACCTCTACCTGTTCGACACCCAAACAGGCGAAACGCTAAAGCACAGAGAGACGACCGGTCGAGAGAGTGTCAGGGCTTCTCAGCAGTCGTAGTTCGGTCGGTACCGGCCACGTCTCTCGAATCCACGCGTCACCGTTGTCGGTTTTCTCACCACGTGTCCTCCCACCCGTCCTTCCTCTGTCGTGAGCATCCGAAGCGCTATCGGACTGCCAGTTATCGCTGAGAACGGCCGTCGTACTGGTGAATCGCGTTCGCGGGACGTCTTCACGGCCTACCGTCGTCCGGGAACGCAACCACACCGTATTTCCGGAGTAATTCGAGTCGGTTTCCTGTATCTCACCGGATCCATCCAGCAATCGGGAAAGCGACTGGAACGTATCGGGCCGGAAGACAGCTATCCGGCCTCCGGTTTCCTGAGACGATTACGATCCCGGACCCAACCGGATGACTGTCACATCGCAAACGAAATCCGTGGATAGCCGCCGCGTCGATCGTGACCGATTCGGCGACGTGACGCAAGTGCTCTGGACTGATTTCCCACCGGCCGAGTGTCATCCGGCACCTCTCGAGGCGCTCGGGAACCGTGCTCGTCGGCCAACTCCCCGAAGACGTCGTCGCTCTCGAGCGCCTCGTCAGTTCGACGTCTGTACAGTGTCGCCTTCCCCACATTCACTGTACGTTACTACACTAATGCACAGTGGGTGCGATTGATTGGATTCGGCCGATTTTGGCCACCTCGAGTCTCGTACTGCCGACCAACTCATCTATAAACCACAATATGCTATACCAAATTGGCTGGCAAAGGGTTCGGAGTATAATGGGCTTATCAGTGCTGGTGTGCGGAAATCGGGACGAATCAGTGAGACGGAACGACTTCAGATCAGCTCTCGAGCACCGATTCTCGCCGGTCTGAGACCCATTTTCCCGATATGCCGAGACAGGGACCAGCGTCGGTGCTCGGAAACACGGCGCCGATCTCCCCGACGCCGCGGCAGTCGGAACGGTTCCCGGAACCGTCGTTCTCGCTGCCGTCGGGGCGTTTTACGTGACGGTGCTCGCCGTTGTGCTATGGCCCCACGAGCGCGAGGCCAAAGGGGAGTTTCGTGACGTCGAGGCCGGCAACTGGAAAGACGCGGAGTGAGACCGAAGATCGCGTTCAGGTCCGACACACACGTCGCACGCAGCCCCCGGAATCGAACCGATTTCTCCACCCGGCATTGCCCAGTTCTAGCAATACTCTTGTGACGATGCGTCCTGTCTTTTCTGGTAGAGCCGTGCCGTCGTCGATGACCGACCAACTGGGACAGGAGATGGTCCGCGAGGGACTACTGCACCACTACCGCAAAGTCGTGGAACGACACCGTCACAGCACCGATCGCCTCGAGTTAGTGACGACCAGAATGCTACTCGTCGCCATGGCGAGGGCCGCGAACAGCGGGTTGATCGCACCGGCGGCCGCGAGCGGAATCGCGATCGCGTTGTACAAAAGCGCCCAGCCGACGTTCTCGCGGAGGCGGCGTCGGGTGCCGGCGGCGAGGTCGAACGTGGTTCCGACCGCGTGCAGATCGTCCTCGAGGACGACGATGTCCGCGGCGTCGGCCGCGCTGTCGGTTCCGCTCCCCATCGCGATCCCCAGGTCGGCGGCCGCGAGTGCGGGTGCGTCGTTGGTTCCGTCACCGACCATCGCGACGGTTCGATCCGCCGACAGCCGCCGGATCGTTGCGACTTTGCCGTCCGGCGGGATGCCGGCGAAGACGCGATCGACAGAGGGGTGCGTCCGGAACCGTTCGGCGGCGGACTCGTCGTCACCGGTGAGGACGATCACCTCGCGGTCGCCGACCGCGGCGACCGCGTCGTGCCAGGCGTCACGCTCGCGGTCGCCGACGAGCGCGAGCGCGAACGAGGAAGGTTCTGGGCCCGACGGAGAAGCTATCGACTCGACGTCACCACCGTCGCTTCGTACCAGCGGCTCGACGCCGATCGCGACCGGCAGGAGTCCGTCCCCGCGTGCGTCGTCCGCGGTCGTCGAGAGGCGGTCGGGAATCGCACCGATTTCCTCCTCGAGCAGGGCGACCGAACCGGCAACGACCCGCGACCCGTCGACGATTCCCTCGATTCCCCTGCCGGGGTGTCGCTCGAAGCGTTCGACCGACGCGGAGGCGAAGCGATCGTCGTCGACCGCGTCGACGATCGCGTCCGCGACCGGATGGCGATCGCGTCGCTCGATCACGCTTGCGATCGCGAGCGCGTCGCGGTCGCCGAGAACCTCCTGGACGGCCATCTCGCCGGCGGTCAGCGTCCCCGTCTTGTCGAAGACCACCGTATCGGCGTCGGGAGCGGTCTCGAAGACAGTGTGGTTCGTCACGACGATCCCGCGCTCGAGGGCGTCTCGAAGCCCGCCGACGATGGCCAGCGGGGTTGCAAGCCCCATCGCGCAGGGACAGGAGACGACGAGCACCGTCAGCCCGGTGAGCAACGCGCTCGAGACGGGTTCACCGCTCCCGAGTCGGACGACGGTGGCGGCGGCTGCGATCGTGAACACGAAGGGAACGAACACCGTCGAAAGCCGGTCGACGAACCGCTGGACGCCCGGCCTGGTGGTCTGGATCGACCACAGCAACTCGGCGATGCGGTCGAGCGTGCTCGTCGCGCCGGCCGACACCTCGACGACCAGCGGTTCGTGTGCGACGGACCCGCCGGCGACCGGGTCGCCCGGCCGTTTCGTCACCGGGAGCGATTCGCCCGTCAGCAGCGACTCGTCGACCGGGGCGGTGCCCTCGCGGACCGTCCCGTCGATCGGGATTCGGTCGCCCGCCTGGATCAGTACCTCGTCGCCGCCGCGGAGTTCCCCGGTCGGGACCGTCTCCGTCCCCGTCGCCGTTCGTCTGGTTGCCTCCCGGACCCTGGTCGTCGTGATCGCCGCCAGCCTCGACGTGGACCGTCGCTTGATCCTTCCCTCGTAATACCCACCGAGAGTGACGACGAGGATCACCGCGATGGAGACGTCGTAGTAGAGGTGTGTCTCCCGCAAGAGGAGCGCCACCGTGCTGTAGGCGTACGCCGAGAGCGCCGCCACCGCGATCAGCAGGTCCATGTTCGGCCGTCGCGTCCGGAGACTGGCGTACGCGCTTCGCAGGACGGGGCGACCGGTGTAGCCGATCACGATGGTCGTCAGAAGCCCCATCATCCCCATCGGAACGTAGTAGCCCGCCGCGCTCGAGTCGACGCTGAGGATGCCCGTATCGATGCCGACGTAGCTCGGATACAGGTAAAACAGGTACCACGGCATGACCAACATCGCACAGAATCCGCCGACCAGCAGCCGCTGTACCGCGTCCACGTCGGCGCGGTCGGTGTCCGGATCCGCCTCGAGGCTCGCGCGGTAGCCGTGGCCGGTCAACGCCTCGGGAACGTCCGCCTCGTCGATCGCCTCGGGATCGTAGACGACCCTGGCGAGATCGGTCGCGTAGTTAACGTCGACCCGATCGATCCCCTCGTGGCGCTCGCCGTAGAGCGAGACGAACGCCTCGCAGGTCGTACAGTGCATCCCGGCGACGGACACGAACACCTCCCGAAACCCGTCGGGTACCGACCGGTCGACGCCGGTATCGGTGAGACCGCCCGCGTTGGTATCCGCCTCGTAGCCCGCGTTCTCGCGAGCGCGCTCGCGGACTGACGCTTCCTCGAGGTCGGCCGCCTCGAGGACGTCCGCGACCTCGAGACAGCCGCGACAGCAGAACTCGCCGTCGACGCCAGAACCCGTCACCGGTGGATCCGGTGTCGGCAACTCGCACAGCGAGCATTCGCTCATTGGACGCGATACGTTTTCTCACCGCCTGTAGGCTCCCCCGAACGTATTCGATAGCCGGTTCGTCGATCCCTCAGTTACATAATACGACATGAAATGACATGCATGCCATAATTTTTATAAATTGAGTATTAGTTAGTGCGAATGTATGGAACGTAGACAGTTCATTGCAGGAATTGGCGTGGTAACAACGTTCGGGTTGTCAGGGTGCGCTAGTGATCTCGATGTGGAAGAAGAGCCTGAAACTGAGCCAGAAGAAGAAGCCGAAGAAGGCGATGAGACTGCTAACGGAAATCAAGGCTTCCAAGTTCGAGTTGTGTACGATGGCGACTGGGCAGGAGCTGCAGGTACTGAGGGAAGCACTAGCTCCATAGAGGGTCACGGAGAAGAGATCATAGATGTTGATGATTCTGACATTATATCAGCAAATGCACAAAAGCAAGATGATTCTGACCGAGAGTTAGTAATCCAAATCTTAGAAGACGGAGAAGTCGTCGCGGAAGAATCAACAACTGCTGGTTATGGAGTGGCTCAAGTCACTCATGATGATTTTGGGTTCTAGATTATAAACAGAGATAACCCGGATTGACGAACCGAAGCAGAACCATCAGTATCCGAAGTACGACCTCCTTCGTCTTGGCAGACTATCGTACCAACTGTAACGATTTACACACCCATCGCGGGTAGGTCTGTCGATCAGGTGTGCAACGATTTGCAGTAGCTACTATAGCCATTGTCCGACCTCGACGATCCCGATCGGGTATTCGGCTGGCCGATCGACGTCACGATTTCAGCGCCGTTACGACGTCGTCGACGGTGAATAGACGGAGATCGTCCCGTTCTTCCGCCGCTTCCTCGACGGCCGGTGTGAAGCCGCTCCGAGAGAACAACGCGTACTCGTGGTCCCGTTCTCCGCCCGCAGGTGGCGACCATCGAAGTTCCTCGACGTGGGTTCGAAGCCTCGAGAACGCGTCGTAGCCCAGCGGCGACCGCTGGAATTTGCACTCTCCGGCGATCAGGACGTCCTCGTTCGTCAGCCCCACCACGTCGACTTCGTGTTCTCTGTACCACCACTGACCGACGTCCGTGATCGTGTGTTCGGGGTACAGCGTTCGAAGAGCGCGACAGCAGAGATCCTCGAACGAGTCGCTGACGAAGTCTGCAAGTTCCGGTTCGATGAGCGTCTCGAACGCGTCGTCCCCGAAGTCCTCGTATCTGTCGCCGCTTCCGTAGACGAAGCGAAACCAGAAGCGGAAGAACTGATCGCGGATGCGGTAGCGGCTTCGCTTGCTCCGTTCCTTTCGTTCGGTAACCGGAACGCGTTGATCGACCAGCCGCAACCGCGAGAGACGGTTCACGTACTTCGACAGTTGGTTGTAATCGATGCCCGTCGCTCCGGCGATCTCGTTTCGACTCGTGTTTCCGCCGGCGATCGCTTCCAGAATAGAAAAGTAGCGCGTCGGTTCCGTGAGTTCCATCCGAAGAACGTAGTCGGGTTCGTCGTGTAACGTTCCGTGCCGGGACAGGATCGTCCGTTCAACGTTCTCCTCGAGCGTTCCGTCCGGATCCACCTCCTCGAGATAGTACGGAACGCCGCCGAAGACGCCCCACGTAAACACCTGCTCCGCTGCCGTGTCGCTCTCCGGCACGAACTCCATCGCCGCGCCGAACGGGAGTTGTCTGATGTCCAACTTCAACGAGGAGCGGCCGTACAGCGGACTGTTTCCGAGCAACGCGGCTTCTTCCATCATACTGATCGACGAGCCGACGAGGACGAACGTGACACCGGAGTCGTCGAGTTCGTGATCGAACATCGCCTGCAACACGGAGGGGAGGCTGTCGTCTTGCTCGACCAGGTACGGAAACTCGTCGAGGACGACGATCGCATCCTGCTCGGCGAGATATCCGAGAACGGACTCCCAGTCCTCGCGAATCCGTCCGATTCCGGGATACGCGTTCGACGCGACGTCGATGAACTGCTGAAGCTGTAACGCGCTCGTTTTCTGCTTTGCCTGGTACAGGACCGCGTCGTCGCGTCCGTCGAGAGACTGTTTGACGAGTTCGGTTTTCCCGAGGCGCCGCCGACCGAAGATCACCGCCAACTCCGCCTCGTCCGAATTGTAGAGTTCGGAAAGCCGGGAGAGTTCTTCCGTCCGATTGACGAACTCAGTCATAGCCGCTAGTCCCGCGGCATCGAACAAAATACCTTCGATAATCATACTCTGAAGTATCGTACTTCAAAGTACGTTATTTGACTCTCGGGTAGACGGGTGACGGCGCAACTCGATCGGAACCGGCGGGTGACGCGAGACGATGGGTGCGTTCCGATCTCGCGTCGCCTCCGAAGACTCGAGTCACCGAGCGCGTTTCGCGGGACTCACACACAGTAGTCCGGACGGGCCGCGGACTGCTGTCTCCGTTCGTCGACACGTCCGGACGGGTTCCGAGCGCGCCGAAAAAGACCGCCAGTGGACTGTTTTATACGGATTGCTGTACCCGTGTACCGGAGCGACCGGACCCCGTCCCGCGGTCACTCCGGTAATGACTTACAGCAGTCCGTATCACAGAACGAGAAACTCGAGGAGAACGACCGCGAGGAGCGCACCGAGGTACGCGTTCGAGGCGTGAAACGACCGGTAGGCGGCACGCGTGCTGGTTTCTCGGTACTGGCGGGCGACGGTCCAGACGAACGCCCCGCCGAAGAGAGCCGAGACGCCCGCGGCGATCGGTCCGAGGTCGGTGATCCCGATCAGGAGGACGGTTGCGAGGAGCGTGGCACCCATCGAGTAGAGGATGCGTCTTCGCGTCAGAGCGACGCTCCGAACGACCGGCAACATCGGGTAGCCGCCGGCGGCGTAATCCTCGGCGTGGGCGATGGCGAGGTTGTAGAAGTGAGCGGGCGTCCAGAGGACGACGATCCCCGCGAGCACGATCGCGGGGAGCCCGATCCCACCGGTTACGGCCGCCCATCCGATGAGTGCGGGCAACGCCCCCGACCCGCCGCCGATCGCGATGTTCCAGGTCGTGTTCGGTTTGAGAACGACGGTGTAGACGAAGCTGTAGTAGACGATCGCAGCCGCCGTCAGCAACGCGGAGAGCGCGTTGACGAGTGCGACCATCAGCCCGAGCGAGACGACGGCGAGGGCGATCCCGAAGACGAACGCGCGACGGGGTGAAACCCGGTCGGTGACGACGGGGCGATCCGCGGTTCGGGACATCTTCCGGTCGCGGTCGCGTTCGTACACGTGATTGAACGTTCCGCTCGCGCCGATCGCGAGGATGCCAGCGGTGAGCGTCGTCACGACCGTCACGCCCTCGAGGGGGGCTCCGGTCGCAGTCGCGAGTCCCATCCCCGCGAGCGCGAGCAAACACAGCAACCAGGCGAGGCGGAGTTTCATCAACTCGGCGTACGCGAGCACAGTGCGTCCTACTGCGTGGAGACGGCCGTCGGGAGCATCGGTCGCCGATTCGTCGCTCGAGGCGACGACTCCCTCGGTCGCCGGGTTCTCCCGTTCGCCCGGTCCCGTCGTTGCGTCCGTCGACTCCGCCGGCGTCTCGAGGCGAGATGGTGTGACCGGTTCGGTGGGGTTCGCGGACGGAAAATCGACGCTGTCGAGGTGCCACGTGAGCGTGAGCAAGAGCGCGACGAAGATCGCGATCCCGCCGAGGAGGTGACCGACCGCGAACGAGTCGCCGGCGGTACCCGCGTGCAGATAGCCCAGAGCCGCCTGGACGGGATACAGCGCTAGTGCGAGCGTCACGCCGGTCCGAACCGGCATCGGCACGCGTCGTATCCAGGCGACGGCGACCACCGCGAGGAGGAGGACGCCGACGACGCCTGCGGTCGCGTGGTGAGCGATCGTCACGGACGCCGGAAGCGACGTTCCCGCACCGGCCGCGCCCAGAGAGACGAGCAAGTAAGTACCGACTGTTACCCAGAGGAGAAGCGACGTAAACGATGGCCGGTTCATGATCGCACATCACGGCGGGAACACCCCGTGTTTTCCCGCGAACATATTCGGCGATCCGATTCCAGGAACGTATTCGGCTATCTGATTCCAGGAACGTCTTCGACGCTGCGATTCCAGGAACGTACTCGCCGACTCGCCTCGAGCGAACCAGTTCGGGACAACCGACGAGACGGTCGGGCGACCTACGACGAGTAATGCTCCGACGTCGACTGACGATGGGATCGTCGCCGTCTCGTGATTCGTTTCGTCCGCCGGTATCCGCCGTGTTCGTCGCTGTAGGTGACGTCGTGATCCTTGCAGCGTTCGTCGTTCTCGGGCTGTTGATGCACCAGATCTCGCCGACGTCACATCCCGTGTACGCGATCCAAACCGCGCTTCCGTTCCTCCTCGCGTGGCTGATCGTCGCGCCGATCGTCGGCGCGTACGCCTCGAGGACGCTTCGGTCGGTCCGACGAACGCTTGGAGTCGCTTCGCTGGCCTGGATCGTCGTATCGGTGCTCGGAGCCGGAATCCGGGCGACACCGTTCTTTCACGGCGGTGCGCCCGTCGAGTTCGTGCTCGTCAATCTCGTCGTCGGACTCGGGTTCGTTCTCTCGTGGCGAATACTGGTCGCGGTGTCGATTCCCCGTCTCACGTGACTCGGGCGAATATATTCGTGGCAATACCCACGGTCCGTACCGATCAGATTCCAACGAAGATGGCACACCAACCGACCGACGAAATACCGCTCATGCAGCGGCTGTACAACAAAATATGGCTTCTGGCCGCCCTGGCGACGATTTTCTTTTTCGTCGTCTATCTCGGGTGGGCGATGATCGACATCGCCGCGGTTCCCTCGGGGTGATTCCGTGACGTCTCCGATCGATCCCCCGGAAGGGGACTGGTGGAGCGAGTCCGTGAACCGGCGCGAAACGATCTGGCTCGGCATTGCTGGGGTCTGGTCGCTGTTCCTGTTCAGCTGGATGAGCGGCTGGGTTCGGGCCGGCGACCAGAACCCGACGGGCGATACCTACGAAATCTCTCCCGAGCAGTTCCGCGAAAAAGTAGATCAGTACAAGGAAGCGGCCGAGGAGACCGACGGCGGCTACGTTCCGGCCGACGAACACGTCTACATCGCGGGCCAGCGGTTCCAGTGGGACGGGTTACCGGCGGTTCTCGAGACCGGAACCCAGTACCAGTTTCACTTTAGCTCCTACGACGTCCAGCACGCGACGAACATCAGACCCGAGCACAACCTCTCGGCGCAGATGAACTTCGACATCCTCCCGGGATACGAGTGGATCGTCCCGATGACGTTCGACGAACCCGGCGAGTACCACGTCATCTGTTCGGAGTTTTGTGGCGACGGTCACCGAAGTATGCACGGCACGTTCACGGTGGTGGACGACGAATGAACGCCTCGAGGCTGGACGTCCTCGGGCTGTTCGATCACGAGTACGACGACGACGGCTGGCGGACGTGTTCGGTGACCGGACTCGAGATCCACAGTTCGACGGAAAATTACGCGAAACTATTCGGGCTCACGGCGGTCGTCGCGTTGCTCGTGGGCGGACTGTTCGCGATCACGGTCCCGCTGACCAGGTGGGAACTCGTCGGGCTGCTCGAGCCGGCCGACTTCTACATCCACCTCAGCATGCACGCCTGGAACCTGCTGATCTTCTGGATGGTGTTCATGGAGATCTCGATCCTCTACGTCGGCGGGCCGCTGGTCCTCGGGCGTAAACTCCCGATCACGACCGTCGCGAAAGCCGGTTGGGGAACCATGGTCGCCGGTGCAGTGTTGGTCAACTACGCGATCTGGACCACCACGCCACCGGATCAGGCGCCGTTGCTCACCGCGTACGCCCCGCTTCCGTCCGCGCCGCTGTTCTACGTGGGCGCGGTCGTGTTCCTCCTCGGGGCGACGATCGCCGCCCTCCCGTTTTTCCTCTCGATGTGGCAGGAGAAACGAGAGAATCCGGGGAAAACGCTCCCACTCGTCGCGTTCGGCGCCTTCGTCACGTCGATCATCGCCGTCCAGGCGATCCTCGGCGGACTGGCCGTCTTCACCTACGCGCTGCTCTGGCGGGTCGAGATCATCTCGTCGATCGACGCCTCGGTGTACCGCCACGTCTACTGGATCGTCGGCCACGGCACCCAGCAGATAAACCTCGTCGCGATGATCACCGTCTGGTACTTCCTGACCCACGTCGTCGGCGGAGCCGAGGTCGTCTCGGAGAAGGTCTCGCGTACCGCGTTTATCCTCTATCTGTTCTTCATCAACCTCGGTGCCGCCCACCACCTGCTCTCCGAGCCGGTCGTCGAACTCGGCTGGCGGCTGTTCAACACCTCCTACGCGTTCTACGGCGCTGCCTTCGCGAGCATGATCCACGCGTTCGCGATCCCCGCCGGACTCGAGGCCGGCCGTCGAAAGCGAGGGAAAGGCGGCGGCCTGTTCGGCTGGCTCACCTCCGCGCCGTGGCACAATCCCGTGTTCTCGTCGGTCGTGCTGTCGGTGATCCTGTTCGGGTTCATCGGCGGCATCACCGGCGTCGTCATGGGACAGCTCCAGCTGAACATGACCTGGCAGAACACGTTCGCGACCGTCGGCCACTTCCACGGCACCGTCGTCCTCGGCACGACGTTCGCGTTCATGGGGTTGATCCTGTTCTTGCTCCAGACGTCGTTCGACCGGAAACTCGCGTTACCGCGCCTCGCTAGCCTCTGGCCCTACCTCTTCGCGTCGACGATGGGAATCACGGCGCTGATGATGATGTACGTCGGCTTGCTCTACGGCGTTCCGCGCCGGGTCGCCGAGGTCGTCGAGAACATCCCCGGTACCGAGTTCAACCTCGTGGCGGCTGCCCCGCTGTTCAACGTATTTGGGGTGTTCGCCATGCTCGCGGTCGTCTCCGGTGCGCTGTTTCTCGTCATCGCGCTCGCGACGTTGCTGTTCGGAAAACGAAACGGCGACGGCGAGGCTGCCGAACGGTTGCTCCCCGACGGAACCCTGAAGCCGGAGGGCGGAGCCAGCGACCCTGTCCACGCCTACGAGATGCGGGGAACGTTCGTCCTGACCCTCGTGTTCATGGGGGTCTTCGTCGTCACCTGGGCGCTCAACTGGTATCTGCTCTCGCAGCTGTGGTCGATCGGCCTCTAACCACCGATTCCAACCCGCTTCACACAATGGATTCGAACGACGATACGTCGAACACAATCAGATCGGTTCTCGTACGACTCGGAGGGATCCCACGACGCCTGTGGCGAGACCTACTCAGCGTCTACTACACGAACACGCCAGTCTGGCGGTGGTTGAAAAGCGGGACGCTCGTCTTCTTCGGCTTTTTCCTGTGGGTGGCGACTTCCCTCCTCTACTCGTTCCAGTCGGAGTGGGGGTGGCTGACGTACGTGATGGCCTACGGGTTCGTCCTCATCCTGTGGGGCCCGCTTACGCACATGGTCGTCGTCCCGCTCGCAATCAGACTCAGACGGACAGCGAACCATCCGGTCGCACGAGCGTTCTCCAGACACGCCTCGAAGGTGAATCTCTCCGTGTTTTTGCTCGTCGTCATCGTCCTCGGAGCGGTACCGATCGGCCCCATGATGCTCGACGTCACCGGGTTCGTCGGCGGTGACGGAAGCCCGGACGTCAGCGCCGACGTCGACTGTGAGACCGACGATCAACTCGTCACCTGTCTCGTCGAGACCGACGACAGGGTCGACCACGTCGTCGTGTTATCGGGTAACCGGGAACTCGATCGCGCCGACGGCTCACCGCCGTTTACACTCGAGTTCGACCGGGCCGACGCCGAGGAAGTCGTCGGGCAGAAGCAGTTTACGGTCGAACTGCGGGACGGCGACGGCGACACCCTCCGTCGGTACGTACAGACGGTTCTGAAGGCGTGATACGGTTTTCTGTACGTCATTGCCGGCGCACCCGCGACCCGGGCGGCGGGTACGCCGGTACACAGGTACAGTAAACCGTATGAGTCACGACGATGTATCGCAGCTGTCGAAACGATTCTCCTCGCTCACACTCGAGCGTTCGGTATACCCGTCGTGGTGGACCTGACCTCGAGAACGGAAATGCACTGATGTTCAACGGGTACCGTATAATCACCGACGATCGCCCGAAAGATATCTAAACGGTAATTCAATCCAGCTGGCATACCCCCAGACATTTGTAAATCGGTGATGTACGAGTCCCGGACCACCAATGACAGATTTCAATAGCGTACCGCATCGGGAACTCGGTATCGAGTTCGGTGAATTAGCAAGCCAGATCGAAGAGCAGTCGTACCCGATTACGAACGACGAACTCGTCGAAGAGCACGGAGAACACGTCATCGAATTCTCGAACGGAACGGAATCGATCCGCGATATTCTCGGCTCGGTTGCGAACGAAACGTACGAATCGCCGAACGAGGCACGGCAAGCGTTGTTCAACATGGTTAGCAGCCGAGCGATCGGCCGGAGATATTACTCCGATCGCACGCCCCCCGCTCTGGGGGAAAAACGGGAAGATCAGCAACTCTCCTTTTGATAGACTCGAGGGTGTCATAGAACAGTTCTCATACCAGAGAGCAGGGTGAACGCTGAGGTGGTATGAGCCCAGCGACCCTGCAAGAGAATCCTACGGTAGAGACGTTCTTCAATGTCGTGGAAACCGAGACGCTAGCGCTGTTTGAGCATCTCTCCTTCGAGTTTCTCGAAGAGTTCGACGTGTTCGCCCCGGCGGAGACGGGGCGAACACGAGATCATGAACCACCCGAGATGATGCGTGCCTTTTTGCACTGCTACTACAAGAACATCTACG
>NZ_REGA01000004.1 GCF_003841505.1 Natrarchaeobius chitinivorans | reverse complement strand
GGCACTGTCTAGATGAGAGTTTGAGGAACGAGCAGGTGGTGGCGAGAAGTGTCCAATGCAACTCGCCAACCTGCTCAGAGAGACCTTAGACGTGGATTGTGATGAGGTTTGGGAGAACGAGCGCACCCCGACACCCGTCAGGGTGTTCGCGGTGCGTCTGCATTCGATGGGATTGTCGGTTCGGGAGGTCGTTGCAGTCCTCGAATTACTCGGCGTTGACCGTTCTCACGGCGCAATTTGGAACTGGACGCACAAGCTTTCGGAGGCTCAGAGCGACCCGCCGACGGCGCAGCCGTCGCGGGTCGCGGTCGACGAGAAACAGATCGAGGTAGATGGTGAGAAAAAGTGGCTGTACGCCGCGATCGACACAGAATCAAAGCTTCTGCTCGAAATCGACATCTACAGCCGCCGCGGGACTGACCCCGCGGCGGCGTTCCTGCATCGGCTCACCGAGAAACATGAAATCGACGAGACAGAGTTTCTCGTCGATGCTGGCGGCTATCTGACTGCCCTCGCGCGCCACGAATTGAGCGGTCAACTCAACTACAGCGACCGAAACCACGTCGAAAAGTGGTTTCAGACCGTCTCAATGCGGATCGACCGCTTTCACTCCTTCTGGCGGGGCAGTCCGGCCAGCGCAAGACGCTGGCTCAGACGCTTCAGACACCATTATAACCACGATCGACCGAATCAAGCGCTCAATGGTCGAACACCGGTCGAGGAGGTGCTGAACTAGACAGTGCCCGATATATACATGTGTTGGAGGTTCGATATCATCTCATAGTCCCGCTTAAGTCCCGACGCAATCTGTACGGTGGAACTGCGAAAGAGGTTCGCTATCGTCACACAACTAAACTTGAGGCTTGGTTAGTACTCTCGCAACCAACGACGGTTTGAGTTGAGTCAATCGACACTGCATGACTTGGCTCTCCAATTCAGGCTTGTGAAATCGATTAGTTAAATATAAATGATATTGGTCGTTCCGACACATCTTTAAGGCCAGTATCTATTAACACACTTATGAAAATATCCGTCCTTTCTCATGACCTCTCTCATAACTGCCTTGGGCGTGCATACCTTTTAGCACAACTGCTAGAGCGAAACTACGAAGTCGAAATCGTTGGTCCGACACTGGGGGACGAAATTTGGCTACCAGTCCAAGGTGAATACGATTACAAGAGTGTCGACACAACCTCTTACACTCACAGTTTCGCTCGAGCGGTCCCAAAACTACTAGATTTGATTGAGGGAGACGTGATTCTTGCTTCGAAACCACGGGTTCAAAGTTATGGTGTCGCATTAATTAAAAGACTTCGTGAGCACCGCCCGGTCATACTGGATATTGACGACTGGGAATCAGGTTTCGCGTATGGGCCTGGGAAATTGTTTGGAAAACTGTTTGCATACTCACTGGGGATCCCTAAGGGTATCAAAGTTGACTCGTTCTATTATTACCGAACACTCGAAGCGTTTGCCGGGAGAGCAGACGCCCGAATCGTGTCAAATCACTTCCTTCAGGAGAAGTTTGGTGGGGAAATCATCCCCCACGTCCGGGATACAGACGTTTTCAATTCGGAGCGGTTCGACACGCATAGAGCACGCGAGGAGTTCGATCTCCCTTCCGATGCTCACCTAATTATGTTTTCGGGAACACCCCGGCCACACAAGGGGGTAGAGGACCTCGTCCGCGCGGTTTCCTCACTGGGCCGTGATGGCGTTTGTGTCGTTCTCGTAGGTGCCCATGAGTCCGACTACGTTGAACGCCTTCGCCGTATCGGGGGTGATTCGTTGATCGTTCGTGGCCAACAGCCGTTCGACCAGATTCCAAAATGGATCGCTGCCGCTGACGTAATCACGATTCCACAGCGTAGGATACCCGGTACCGAGGGTCAGATCCCTGCAAAGGTATTCGACGCCATGGCGATGGGAAAGCCGATCGTTGCAACCAATGTCTCGGATCTTCCGACGGTACTGGACGACTGTGGGGTGATAGTTGAACCGGAATCAGTTCCCCAACTCGCTAAGGCTATCGCGAAACTTATTGAAAACGAGGATTATCGTCAAGAATTGGGCCGCCGCGCTCGGGAGCGAAGTGTCATGAAGTACAGTTACGATGCAGCTGCCCCACAGATAGCGGATGTAATCGAAAGCTTGTAACATCGCTTTGAGTAGTACCTGATAGTCACTACTTCTCCCGATGTGACCAATCTCTACTAAATCAATATGTAATCCTATTTGTCAACGTCTGGCATAAGAAGGCTCTTGACCAATGGATATCCGATTCGATCATCGAACCGGTCCGCGACTAACGCATCCTCGGATGTGAATCCGCCAATCAGGCGAAGTCCCATAACGAACGAAAGTACAATGAGTACGGGAAGTGCGATGATGAGCAGGAAACCATCAATTAAATACACAATCACGATACCTACACTGAGCGGGGCCATCCCAATTGTCCACACCCGCACCAATCGCTTAGTAAATGGATGGATTCCACGGAAATAATAAACCTCAATGACCCCAGCTATCCCAGCAACTGTAAGAGCGGTTCCAGTCGCGATTCCTGCTCCAAGAATTCCTAGTTCAGGAACCAGTAACACGTCTAGAGTTGCGTTCACAATGACGAGGACGACTGTGTTTAGCAGGGTGAGACGAGTGTGACCGAGTCCCTCGAGCATCATCCCTTCTGGTCCGAACGAAGCGTTGAGAAGGTATCCGACGGAGAGTGCGGCGACCGCGGTCGCTGCTGCGGTGTACTGATCAGTGAACAAGAGAGAAAGATACGGCTCTGGTGCCAACACGAGTGTCAGAGCGGGAGGGATCGTCAAGATCGTTATCCACCGCGTCGTTAGTCTGAACCGACGCTGAAGGAGTGTGTTATCATTCATATTTTCGGCCACAATCGGTTTGAAAATCGGAGTGATCGCTTGGAGCGCAATAAGTAGATTTGAGGCGAGTAGAAATCCGACCTGATACTGACCTACTTCTTCCGAACCGAGAAAGTATCCAATTACGAAATAATCGATCTGTCCGACAAGTGAATAAATAACTCCTGCAAGGACCAACGGAAGTGAATACGATAATAGCGCACGGTTGGAGACCGAATCCGTTTCTGACTCCTTGAGCCAATCGGACTTATAAATGAAAATTAACAAGCCGATAAACACTGCGAATGTAACCCCAATGAGGTACCCGCCGACCAAACCGATGAGGCCCATCCCAGAGGTTATGAGGACGACAATCGCGACAATTCGGCCTAAGGGATTCAGCAAATCTTTCATTAGAATTCGGTATTCCATTCGTTTGATGCTATTGAAGGACGCAATCAGTATCTTGTAGATCGTTTGAACCGGAATCAATAGCGCAAGTACGGTAAGGGCGATGACCAGTTGAGGTTCGTCAAACACGTCGGCTATAACTGTTCTACCCAAAAGTACGATAACAAATCCAGCTATTGAAGAAAGAATGCCAATTATGAATACATTTCGGAGTGTTCCTTTGGCTTTTCCATACTCAGACTTGTCAAGGAATTGTGGTATAAAGTAATCGACCGATCGGTATATATTTAGACTGACAAATCCTTGGATAAATAGAACGATAGATAGTGTTAGCGTGTAGACTCCGTACTCTGTAGGGGTGACAAGCCGGGTTGCAGTAGCGACGAACAAAAACCCCAGAACCTTTCCTAGAATGTTTCCAAAAAAAGTGACACTTCCTTGTTTAGCGAGGGTGAAAATCCCGCTCTCAGTTTCATCGGCCATACGTTCAGTTGAGGTATCCCATGTTACTCAACCGTTCTTCTAGAGCCTCTTCTTCGCTTTCGTTCCATTCTCGTCTCTCCCCATCTGTCTCGCCGTATTTATTGGTGTACTCAATCGACATGGTTTCCTTAATTTCCTCTGCTATCGCACCTTGCAGCACCTCTCCATCAATCGTTTTCGGGATCGGACACCCGTGGATATGAAGCAGGGTTGGTGCAATGTCCATGATGCTCGCATCCTGTACCGTCCCACAGTCGAAACTCGGCCCTGAAGCGATGAACATGCCGTCAGTGCGATGGTCCCCGGATCTGTCCTGGCCGTACTGTTTCGAGGGAAGAATCAACTGTTCAGAGTGGCCATTTTTTAATGTGTACTCTGGATTCGTGCGAACGATGAGATCCGGAGCATCGTCCACTGTCCATCCGGAATACACCTCGTCACTCCGAGCGACCGTTTCCACAAGTCGTTCATCGGTTTCCGGGTGCTGTATTGAGAGCAACGACTCACGGACCCGTTCGACTACCGCCTCATACTCCTCACGAGTTACTGTCCCCTCCGTGAATCGACCCTTGAGATTGATGAACAGCGCCTGTCCAGACAGGGTGGAAAAGAAGGTTTCCGACTCGTCCCAGATGATGGTTTGATGTCGATTATCCTGAAGCGAATTTCCGAGCTCAAACCAAGAGGCAGGGAGTACCGACTTTACCAAGTCCTGCAGTCCAGCTCGGCCCACCACGTTCCAACCGAACTGAAGTGTCTCTGCCGCGGTTTTGGTGGCGATCCGACTGGGTGAGTCGGGAGCATCTCGCGTGAGGAATCCCTCATCGTCCAACCATTCATCGATATAGATGTCGTATGAGAGTGGGCCGAAGCCATGATCAGAAATAACCAGAATGTCACACTCGTTGCTCGTTTGTTCTATAATCCGACCAATACCCTCGTCAACGGTCTCGTAGTATCGTTCAATGGCGTCGGTATGGGGAGAATTAGGATCATACCGTGGGTGAGATTCGTCTAAGTATTTCCAAAAGTAGTGCTGGATCCGATCACATCCGTCGTAGACAGTCATTGCGAACTCTGTCTCGTGGTCGTCAACCAATTCAAGGAACAGTTCCGTCTGATATTTGGCGACCTCTATGAGATTCTCTTTGAATTTTCTTTCGTTTCCACCCTTGTAGAGGGACTTGTCCTCGAAGAGGTTTTCAGCCGAACCGATCATGCCTCTGAGTGCTTCCGGTTGAACGAAGTCTTCGATGCTGTTCGGTGTCGGGAATCCGCTTACGAGGTATCCATCTACGTCTCCCGGCGGGTATGTGAACGGTACCTTGAATAATCCTGTAGTCGTTCCGTGATCGTTCATGACTGTCCAAAAGGGAGTCGATCGACGATGGGACGCGTTAATAGAGGTACGACGGTACTCCTCGTCGAACGTACTGAAGTCGAAAATACCGTGTTTTCCGGGATTTGTGCCAGTCTGGATTGAGTTCCACGCTGGCGGCGATACAGGGGGTGTGATTGATTCGAGCGGTCCAGAGACACCGGTTTCTTTAAGACGCTCAAGATTGGGCAGTCGTCCATCCTCGATCATGGGATCAACCACGTCCCACTCCCCGCCATCGAGACCAATCACGAGAGTATTCATATTGGGAACCTGATTCAACACATAATGAATCCATTGGTATTGCTTGGTCAAACATGTCCAAAGATGATAGGGAACCAGGATCCACAACACGAATATTTCAATAAAGCTAAAAGCAGCGCACGAGCAGACATCGTATATGATCCAGGATGTTGAGACAAAGCAACTTCAAGTAAACGCGGACGATCGCGGCCACCTTGTCGAAGTGTTCCGCGAGGACTGGGACATGTACGACCCGGACCCGGCGATGACCTACTACTCAATGACCTACCCGGGAATCACCCGCGCCTGGCACAAACACAACCGTGGGCAGGTCGATCACTTCGTTTGCCCCAAAGGCCGAATCAAGGTCGGTATCTACGACGATCGCGAAGATTCACCAACGCAAGGCGAACTCAACACGTTCATTATCGGCGAACACGCACAAAAGGCGATCCGCATTCCGGGTGACTGCTGGCACGGATTCAAGGCGATCGGTGACGAGCCCGCATTCCTCATCAATTTCCCGACGAACCTCTACGATTACGAGGATCCTGACGAGGAGCGACTCCCACCGGATACTGATAAAATACCACTCGATTGGGATGAAGAGCCGAGTGGATAATAACTGAAAGTATATACAGTTGGACTAGAGTAACCGAGACAGTAACCAATGAAAGGTGTCTTGCTGTCAGGTGGAACAGGCTCTCGCCTCCGGCCCATAACCCACACTGGTCCGAAACAGCTCGTCCCAGTCGCGAACAAACCAGTCCTCGAGTACGCGATCGAGGACCTCAAAGACGCAGGTGTGACCGAGATCGGTATCATCCTCGGAAACAAAGGCCGCGAAGAGATTCAGGAACTGCTCGGCGACGGCAGCGCGTACGGCGTCGAGATCACGTACATTATCCAGGGGAATCCACTCGGCCTCGCACACGCGGCCGGCTGTGCCCGCGATTTCGTCGGTGACGATGACTTCGTGATGTATCTCGGGGATAACATCCTCAAGCAGGGGATCGCGGACCTCGTCGAAAGCTTCCAGGCTGGCGACTACGGTGCTGGAATCGCCCTCCAGGAAGTCGATACGCCGGAACAGTTCGGAATCGCCGACGTCGACGACGACGGTACCGTGACGCAACTGATCGAGAAGCCTGACGAGCCGCCGACGAACCTCGCTCTGATCGGCATCTACGTCTTCTCGAACGACGTGTTCGACGTGATCGAACGCCTCGAACCGTCCTGGCGTGGCGAACTCGAGATCACGGATGCGATCCAGATGCTCCTCGATGACGGGCACGCGATCGACTCCCACGTCGTCCACGGCTGGTGGAAAGACACCGGTAAGCCCAAGGACATCCTCGAAGCCAATCGTCTAGTACTAGAAGACGACCACCTCGACCAGGACGGTCGCGTCGGCCCCGACGCTACCGTCGAGGGACGGGTCGCGCTGCACGAGACGGCGGTCATCGAAGACGGTGCAGTCGTCCGCGGGCCGGTTTCGATAGCGGAGAACACAGTTATCGGACCCGGAACGTACGTCGGCCCGTACACGTCCGTCGGCGCGAACTCCAGTCTCGAGGGCGTGCATATGGAAAACAGTGTCGTCATCGGAGATTCGACGATCGAGACGAGCGGCATGATCGTTGATAGTCTCCTCGGACGCGGCGCGAATATCGGTCGTGCCGACGACGAACTCCCGGAAGGTCGGCGACTCGTCGTCGGCGAAAACTCCCAGCTTAAACTCTAACCATGCGCATCATTACGCACACCTGCACGCAGTGTGGTACCGTCGTCTCGGCGAACGAACTGGAGTCGAGTCGGGTGATGAAGTGTCCGGGCCTCAGTTGCGACAACGTGCTCCGATTCGCCGAGCTCCCGGAGGAGGAACGCCGCTTCTTCCTCGAGCACGCCGATCAGTACGAACTGTAGTATCGTCGCGAGCCTGCACTGGGTGAGAGTAAGACAACCATCAGATGCCACGCAGCGATCAACGCGTGGGGGTGTCCTATCTGTCGAACTATGTGTTACTCGGAGACGTCGAACTGCGTCTCAATCGCACGGAGGTCGTCTTCGAGGGTCGGCTGTCGACGCCCTAATTCGTCTTCGACCGCACGGACGTCGAGACACGTATACGCCGGCCGTGGGGCGTCTCTCGAGACGTCTGATCGCTCGCTTTCCTGAATCAGGTCTGCATTTGCACCCTGTAACCGAGCGATTTTGTGCCCAAACTCGTGTGGCGTTACACACGATCGGCTTGCGACGTGGTAGATTCCAGTTGCCTCTGTCTCGAGAAAGTCGAGGATCGTTGCTGCAGCCTGTCCTGCTCGAGTCGGTGTGAACTGCTGGTCGACGAACAACGGGACGTCATCGCCCGCACGGAGCGTCTCACGGACCCAAGCGGGAAAGCCAACCAGTTCGGTTGTATCACCACGAACGCCGTAGACGAACGAGAGACGAAGAATAAGCGATGCAGCATCGGTCTCCTGGACGTTCTGCTCACCCTGGAGTTTCGATTCACCGTACACCTGGATCGGATTCGTCGGTTCGGATTCAGTGTAGGGCTCCGTTGCAGTGCCATCGAAAACGTAGTCCGTCGAAATGTGGACAAACTGGATATCGCGGGCCGCACAGACGCCAGCGAGTTCACCGGGTGCAGTCCCGTTGATCGCGGCCGCAGTCGCTTCGCTCGTTTCACAGCCGTCGACATCGGTGAGTGCAGCACAGTTGACGACAGTATCAGGCTGATAGGTATCGAGTAGCGATCGAAACGCGGCCGTGTCGCGGATATTGTGGTGCTCGAGTTGGATCTCGAAATCGGGTGCGGTCGAGTGATAAGTTCCCACAGTAGCGATCGAACGATCGAGACACCGCCTGACAAGTGCGCTTCCGAGTAAGCCACCGGCGCCGAGAACAAGTACGTCCATGTACACACTGGTTTTCCGAAACTGTAAATATATGCTGGGATACACGTGGGTGTATGCAAATACTCGTTACCGGTGGTGCGGGTTTCATCGGTTCCAACTACGTCCGATTTCTACTCGAAAACCGCGAGGACGATGTCGTCACGCTCGATGCGTTGACCTACGCGGGCTCACTCGACAACCTCGACGGCGTACTTGATCATCCCCGCCACGAATTTGTCGAGGGAAGTATCTGTGACGCTGACCTCGTCGAAGACCTCGTCGCGGACGCGGATACGATCGTCAATTTCGCGGCCGAATCCCACGTCGACCGATCGATCGACGGCGCGCAGTCGTTCGTCAGGACGAACGTCGAAGGAACCCAGACGCTGCTCGAAGCCGCGGTAGATGCAGATATCGATCGCTTTCTCCAGATCTCGACTGACGAGGTGTACGGCCAAATTCTCGATGGCATCTTCAGCGAGGACGACCGGCTGAATCCGCGGAACCCGTACGCTGCGACGAAAGCCAGTGCCGACTTGCTGGCAAAAAGTTACGGGACAACGCACGGGCTCCCCGTGCTGATCACGCGCACGTGTAACAACTTTGGTCCACGCCAACACACGGAGAAACTCATTCCGAAGTTTATCCGAAACGCCGCTGCAGGCGACGAGCTGCCCGTCTACGGCGACGGATCGAACGTTCGCGAGTGGATTTACGTCGAGGATAACTGCAGCGCACTCGATGTGGTACTCCGCGAGGGCGAGCCGGGCGAGATATACAACATCGGCTCCGGCGAAGAGCGAACGAACCTCGAAGTGACGGAAGCGATCCTCGATGCTGTTGGTGGCTCGGACGACCAGATCACGTTCGTTGAGGACCGTGCCGGGCACGATCAGCGCTATGCCCTCGAGACGGACAAGATCGAACGCCTCGGCTGGGAACCGCAGTGGTCCTTCGAGGACGGACTGGAGCAGACGGTCGACTATCACCGTCCATGAGATCGATAGATGGATAAGAACGACCGCTGGGTGCCTTCGGACGAGTGGGAAGTTATTGTCGACAATATGCCGATCGTCTCGGTCGACTTGATCGTCAAATACGAGGGCGGTGTCCTCCTCGGGTTGCGCGAGAACGAGCCGGCGAAAGGCGAGTGGTTCGTCCCAGGCGGCACCGTGCTCAAGAACGAGCGGTTGACGGAGGCCGTCCAGCGAGTCGCCGAAACGGAGCTAGGCTGTGAGGTAGCGATTCAAGAAGAACTCGGGGTATTCGAGCACTTCTACGACACCTCCGAAATCGACGGTGTCGATAGCAACCACTACGTTGCCAATGCGTTCGTCGTCGAACCGGTCTCCGGTCAGCAGGTATCGGTATCCGACGACCAACACAGCCAACTTCGGGTGTTCGAACCTCCCTTCGAGGACCTCCACCCATACGTTCATCAGTATCTCGAACAGATTGCGTAGCCGAAAAAAGGATCTCGGCGACGGGCTAGAGTGCGAAAACGAGATAATCGAGAAGCAGTAGAACCGATCGCCTACATATACCCGAGATCCCGGAGCCGCTCCATCAGATCCTCTTTATCTTGCGCTCGCCCCGCACGCTCGGTCCTCTCTTCGAGATCCTGCAACCAGGCGGGCTCTTCGGTTGTCTTCTCTGTGCCCACTTCGCTCCCGAGCGATCGGAACCCAGCAAAGTACTTCGGCGAAATCGGCACGTCACCCTGCTCGACACCCTCTGGCAGGTCGTCGGCAGACTGTGCCACGTACCCATCCTCGAGGGAACACGTCCACAGTATCCGGCCACCACGTAGTTTCAGAACACGTCCCAGCCGTCACCTTCGTCGAACTGGACGACCGACTGGACGCGATCGTGAGGCGGGGTGATGTCGGGGTCTGTCGCAGTGAGAAGAACGACTCATTGGCGCGGGCGTCCTGTTGTCCCAGCGGCCGCCCGAGATGACGCTGGCGATTTCGTACGCCTCGAGCGCGTTGGTGAGCGCGACAGTCATCAGGAGGTGGTTGCCGACGTACGTCTCGAGCGGGAACGCCCCGTTCTCGTACTCGAGAATGTCGCGAACGTGGTGCTGGTTGTGCTCCAGGAACTCCGCGACCGAAATCACCTCATCCGGGTCGAGACCATGGTCGTCGACGTATGCCCCGATGCCCTCGCTGCGCGCATATAGGAGGCCCCACGCGTCGGCCTAGTGGTCGGCGAAGCCGGAGATCTCGTCGAAAGACTGGGAGTGATCGATGTACATCCGATCGGCTTCTCGTCGCCCAACTCCGCCGCGACCTGGTTGATGAAGTACAGTGTCAGTGTCGAATCTTTGCCGCGGGTCCACATCACGGCCGGGTTCTCGTACTCCTCGAGAGCATGCACGAGGTCGCTGCCACCGAACGTGCGTACACGTCGACGGTCTACGGCGAGGCACCTCGTCCGACGCCCGAAGCCTACGCGCCGCTCGAGCCGATCAGTGCCTACGAAGCGAGCAAACTCGCCGTCGAAGGCTTCGACGCACGCCCACTCATACGACCTAACCGTCCGACCGTGCCGCTTTGTGACCAACGGCGGGTCGAGTCTCCGAGGAGCCCTCATCCCCGGCACTGTCTAGTTCAGTACCTCCTCAGTTGGCGTTCGGCCATCGAGTGCTTGATTCGGCCGATCGTGGTTGTAGTGGTGTCTGAAGCGTCTGAGCCAGCGTCTTGCGCTTGCTTGACTGCCGCGCCAGAAAGAGTGAAAGCGGTCAATCCGCATTGAGACGGTCTGAAACCACTTTTCGACGGTGTTTCGCTCACTGTAATTGAGCTGACCGCTCAATTCGTGGCGCGCGAGGGCAGTCAGATAGCCGCCAGCATCGACGAGAAACTCTGTCTCGTCGAGATCGTGTTTCTCGGTGAGGCGGTGCAGGAACGCCGCCGCGGGGTCAGTCCCGCGGCGGCTGAAGACGTCGATTTCCAGCAATAGTTTCGATTCTGTGTCGATCGCGGCGTACAACCACTTCTTTTCGCCGTCTACTTCGATCTGTTTCTCGTCGACCGCGACCCGCGACGGCTGCGCTGTCGGCGGGTCGCTCTGCTCCTCTGATAGTTTGTGTGTCCAGTTCCAGATTGCGCCGTGAGAACGGTCAATACCGAGTAATTCGAGCACTGCGACGACCTCCCGAACTGACAGTCCCATCGAATGGAGACGCACCCCGAACACCCTGACGGGTGTCGGGGTGCGCTCGTTCTCCCAAACCTCATCACAGTCCACGTCTAAGCTCTCTTTGAGCAGGTTGGCGAGTTGCATGGACACTTCTCGCCACCACCTGCTCATTCCTCAAACTCTCATCTAGACAGTGCCTCATCCCCGATTTCATCGAGAAACTGACCGGAGACCCAGCGATGCTGCCCGTCCCTGAGTGAGAGAGGGACCGCTTGCAACCTATCCCCGTGGGACACGACCCACGACCTCCGTCACTCGTCTCGCGGATATCGTCAGGGCGGTACTCGATCTCAACCAGACGCACGAACACACCGACGGCAATCGAAGCTGGACCGGCGACGTGCCGAAGATGCGCCTGGCGATCCAGAAACTCTCGGCTGGGAACCCGACGACGAAAGCGACGCTGCAGTTCGCCGATCGGATCGCTGCTCTCGGGTTAGAAGCCTGAAAATCGCAAACCCGAACTGAGTTCTGGTCAACCGCTCTCAGAAGGATTTGTCCTATCAGTCGCTGTCGTTCGAAAGCTGTTGTTGTGGGCCGAGCAACGCACCTGCGAGATCGAACCCCGTGATCGAGGTGGTGGGGCCGATGATCGATCGCTGAATGGTTGCGTCTTCGATCGTTGCCTCCGGAAAGACTACCGCGTTCTCGAGCGCAACATTAACGAGAGTGGCACCCTCCATCACGTGGGTGTTCTCGCCGACCGTCGTGTTCTTGAGTGAGGCGGATGGGTGGATGCACGACTCCCCATCCAGATGCCACGCGACGGCATCGAGATAGCTTTCGGGCGTACCGATATCGAACCACGCATCTTCGAACGTATACGCATATGTCGGTTCACGGGTTTGCAGCCACTGGACGAACCACCCGGGTTCATCGGGGTTATTCCCTTCCTCCAGATACGTTGGGAACAACGAAAGCGTTTCTTGGGGAAAAGCATAACAAGCGATCGAGACCAGCGTACTGTTCGGGTCGGCAGGTTTCTCTTGAAAGTCGATAACACGGTCGCCCTTGAGGTCGACCAAACCATAGGATTTTGCCTGTTCACGGGAGCCGACATCGTAGGCAGCAAGCGTCGGCCTATCTTTTTTCTGGGAATAATCGATAAAGTCAGAAATGTCAAAGCTGATCAGGTTGTCTCCCGCTATGACCAGCAAATCGTCGGTGATATTCTCCCGATCGATCAGCTGTGCCAGGGCCCCAACGACGCCGAACTTCTCGTCTTCATCAGTCGTCTCCTCGATCGAGAGTTGTGGTTTGTTGAACTTGCTCTCCGCGAGGTGTGATTCGAAATCAGATGCAAATCTCTCGTTCGTACTGACATAAACTTCGTCGATGCGATTATCTTCTTCAAGTTCGGCGAAGATACGATCTACTACCGTTGTCTCTCCGATTGGGAGAAACATCTTCGGACGGTGTTTTGTGATCGGCCAGAGGCGAGTTGCGTATCCGCCAGCAAGGACGATTGCCTTCATCTAATGCATCCTCCGGGTATACTTCGGTAACTATCATCCCGGTTCCGCTCACATCCCCCAGAAGATATCAGTCTCATTTTCATCTCACAGCCATTCTTTTGACAGCTGATTATCTCTAATACCGTAACAAATAGATGACGAATATGTGGACCGGGGGCAATCGTCCTGCGTGCTGGAGTTGGTTCGGTTACAGCACGCTTGGTGGTGTAGACGACACAGATCAGGGTGATTTCAGAAAATTATCTCGAGAGGCACTAGACGATGCGAGTCCGCAGTCGCGAGGGACATCATACGTGAGGGAAGCCTCATCCACAGTAACTTCTCAAGGCCGAGAAAGGATTAAATGCCAGATCTTCTTCATGTATCTCATGAGGGGGGGATGGGACGCTACAGACACGCTTTCACTGTCAACGGTGGCTGAAGACCACCAAATCAGAGCCGGCGCGAAAGCACGCATCACAACTGCTGACTGTGTGCTGCTCGTCCAGGAGCGCCACGCCGATGGCTCGCCGTTTTGGACGCTCCCCGGCGGTGGTGTGATGCCGGACGAGTCCCTAACTCAAGGACTTCGCCGTGAACTACGTGAAGAACTCGACTGTCCAATCACGATCGGCACTCCTCGTGAGACCGTCTGGTACGCCCACGCGTCCGATACGCACACGCTTACTGCCTATCGCATTTTCGACTGTTACCTCCTGTCGGACCCGCGGCCGAACTTCGCTGAGGGAATCAGCGACTACCAGTGGGTGCCACGTGATGCGGTCCCACCCACCACTCTCCCGCAATTCCGATTTGTGCTCTAATACTTGCTCCCGGATGGTCTCCAGCTGGATTTGACCTATTGTGATTGATTTCAGCTTCCACATCGCCTGAACACGGGCCGAAAATGCGCAACCGAAGTCCCGCCGGATTCGCTGCCCACATTTGAATAACTACCCGCTCGCGTAGTAGTGGGCGCGGACGGCCAGGCGGTATATATAATGGGGCGCGAAGAGATCCACCCAGACACAGGTTTACAGCGCGTGCAGGTCGGCTTGAGATTTGGAGTCGGATCAGAATCCGAATCGGATGACATGGGCGACGACGACCAGTCCTCGAGTGGCACGCAGTCGGCGACCGAAGCCATCCGGTCCGGTCAGCCTCCTCGGCAAGCCGATGGCGGGTTCTGTCGGAGCGACGGTTCCCCAGCATTCCATCGCCCAGACGGGGTCGCCGCTGACGCCGGTGGCGACGTTCCCTATGATATTCTCTCGATTGCGAGACCGTTTGGAAGGGGAACTCTCGGGCCTCTCCTGTAGTGTTTGGGTGGTCGTGAAAATCGTCCCACATGCCCGCGAGCGGTCGGGTTTCAACGTCGTCACCGAAATCCACCAGCGGCGCTCGCTGGGGGGTCGACCTGTCTGACTTCGACCGGAATCGCATGTTCCTCATGGAGTGACTCGAGCAACTCGAGCGGTCGACGGTTGGTCGACTTCAGTGTCCGCCTCGGCGTCGTAGCGTAGTATCATTCACTCGAGTGTATTTGAAATCGGCTGCATGCTCACGTCGTGAGGTCTGTGCCACGAGCGGTGGCTTGCTCGTCGTCACCACCGATGCTCGCAGACGTCCCTAGTTGTACGCTGGGAACGAATTTCACCCATTTTTACGTCCCTCGAGAACACCGTTAAACGAATGTGGCCACTCGGACACGCTGCGATCGCGTACATCTGCTACTCGATCTACGCACGAACATCGCTTGAGCGCCCACCCGTCCACCGTCCAATTCTGGCGGTTATCGTCGGCAGTCAGTTCCCCGATCTCGTTGACAAGCCACTGGCGTGGTACCTAGGCGTACTCCCAACGGGACGAACGCTCGCTCATTCGCTGCTCGTCCTAGTTCCACTGACGATCACCGTCTACATCCTTGCCGACCGATACGGGTTCACGCTCGCCGGGATTGCCTTCGGCATCGGCGCACTCTCACACGCCCTCGTTGATGCGGCCCCTGCGCTGTGGGGTGGGACGGATCCCGGCTTTTTGCTCTGGCCTGTCGTCCCGGTCGAATCGTACGAGAACGGTGCGCCGACCGTGACCGAACTCTTCCTGGCCTCCCTGAACGACCCGTACTTCCTCTCGGAGTTCGTCTTCGCCGCGATTGCCCTCGTCCTATGGCGTCGTGACGGCTATCCAGGACTGGCCCCAATCAACGCCGCGCTATCCCGATCTTCGACGGCTGAGCAGCGCCCTTGAGCAAATGAGGAGAGCCCGCCACAGTGGTGGCCACAACACGTCGGTCTCCCATGCCGGGAGCGAACTCCCCACCCCGTGGCTTCTCTTTCCACCCCCCACCACGACATGCATGCGCCACCGTGTATCACTGGCAGCCGGTGTTCTCATGGCTCTCGCGGTCTTCACGTGGCATGTGGGCCCACTTCTGGATACACGGTTGCCACCGAACCACTCATCGTCGCCTATGCCGGCCTGTCGTCTGCCTCTGGAGCACTAACCTTCGCGGTCGGTCACCGCTTCGGGCCGCGTGGGATCGCAGCGACCGACCAACCGACCACCGATGAATCAACTGATCCACAGGCAGCCCACCGTCGATGACGCACCTGTAGAAGCGAACTCGACCAACTGCGGGCAGAATCCTGAGACCGCCTCCGTACGCACTCTGTGACCGCCAGACCAATCCAGCCGGCGACAACACAGCAGCACGACACGACCACTGGATAGTACTGGGTTCCGCGTTAGCGGTACTCTCGGACCTCAACAAAGGAGTTCGATCCGCTAGCCGCGACCCATTCAGTACAGTGCTTGATGTCGTCGGTGAACAGGACGACTTCATCGGGTTCGGCTGCATTCTCGATGTGGAGTGCTGCAACCACGAGAGACCGGCGCCCCGACTGGTCCGATTCGGCTTGCTGGCCCGTAGTGGTGGGATCGCAATCGCTCATATCGTACTGGGTGACGGCTGGAAGCGTTAGTGTTCTGGCCGCGTTCGTTCACTGAGTATCGCCGTGGCACTGAACTCGAGTATGTGAATACGGCGGACGGGGTCAAACTCATGCTCGCGGACGGCGCATGGTTGGGAGTCCGCTCTCGGGACCGAACCTGTCATGCGGGTCTACGCCGAAGCGACCGACCACGACCGCGTCCCCACGGTACTCGATGCCGGCGAAAAGCTGGTGCGAGCCGAGTTCTGCCGGGTCTGTGATCGGCCCACCCGCCGCTACGCACACCACATCTCGTCACTCCACAACACGCTTCAACACAGGAATCAGTATCCCCGCTCACCTGCGCTTATCGATCGACCGCACTCAGGAAAAACGACGAGAACACCGTCTGCATCCCAAGCACGATCGCGGTAAACGCCCCAAGCGCACCTATTGTGAACGCGAGCGACCCGAACCCACTCGAGACCCACTGATACACCAATAACCCAGCGTACAGCCCGCCGACTCCACACACGAGCAACCCGGCGGTGGCTCCGCGCTCGAGCGACAACGATCCTATCACACGCCTTGTAATCGGATCGGAGGGTTTCTGAATCGGGTCGCTCGCCACGGCGGCGAAGACGCCCAGACTCGAGACCTGATATCCGATAATGGCCAGCAAACTCCCGGCGATCATGGAGTGGATGCCGAGATTCACGCCGCTTACGGATACCCCGCTTGCTGCCGTTCCCATCACGAGTACCCCGAACACACCTAACACCAATCCGGGAACCAAAAACAGATAGCCGGGCGCGTTCACGAGCATAAATCGGACGTGTCGCCAGCCGTCTTTGAAGCTCTCGAGTGTCTCCTCGCCTTCGCGCTCGTGATACACGATCGGGGTCTCGACGATGTCCAGCCCCTTCGCGCCGGCTTCCATAATCATCTCGGAGGCGAACTCCATCCCTGAGGTCTCGAGATCCATCGTCTCGTAGGCCTCGCGGGTGAAGATCCGGAAGCCGCTGTGGGCGTCGCTGACTCCGGCCCCGTAGAAGGCGTTCAAAAACCTCGTCAGTAGCGGGTTCCCGACGTACTGGTGCAAGGTCGGCATCGCGCCGGGCCTGATCTCGCCCTCTAAGCGACTGCCCATCACCATATCCGCCCCGGTTGTCTCGAGTTCGGCCAGTAACCGCGGAATTTCCCTGAAGTCGTAGGTCGTATCGGCGTCGCCCATCGCGATGTACTCGCCGCGCGCTCGCTCGAACGCGTAGCGGTAGGCGTAGCCGTAGCCGCCCTCGTCGGGTTCGACGACGATCGCCCCTAACTCGCGTGCGATCTCCGGGGTGCGATCCGTCGAACTGTCGCTGACGATGATCTCCGTCCGGAGCTGGAGTTCCTCGATCCCCTCTTTGATCCACTCGATGCACGTTTCGATCCCCGCCTCTTCGTTGAGCGTCGGCATGACGACGGTCAGTTCCGGATCGAACTCGCTCGTCCGATCTACCAGTAACTCGTCGGCCGACTGCGTGCCGATCACCTGCCCCCCGCGTTCAGGCTGGAGAGATTCCCCCTCGTGTGATTTCGATCTGGAAGACATAATTATGGAGCTAACTGTCCAGTTTGCTGGTGGTTTCGATGCAGACCTAATAATAGTAGCTATTCAAATGTTCCGTAGCAAGGATATTTTTGCCGAATGCATACAAACATCAACACCACTAACCGACTATCAAATCACAATCGTCCACGGTTGGCCCAAATGTTTATTGCATATGGATGACGTGTATTCGCTGTAATGGAACAGCTCGTGGAAAGTGAGCCGTCGGCTGGAACCGTCGTCGACGCGCTCGTCGGGGGGAACTGTTCGTACTGTGAGGACGGAACGCTGGTCCGGGACTCCTACAAAGGAAACGCTGCTGCTGTCTGTGACTGCTGTGAGACGCCTGCGGTGCAGGTCTGGGACGACGACCGAGCGTAGGGATCCGACCACGATATCGTGACAGTCTTTCCGTAGAGTTATCACCGATCGGTGATAGATACTGCCCCATGCAGGACAGACGCGTCTTGATCACTGGCGGAGCCGGATTTATCGGCTCGAACCTCGCGAACCACCTCTCGGCGGACAACCAAGTCGTCGCGATCGACGACGAGTATCTCGGCACGCCCGAGAACCTCCGTGCCGACGTCGACTACCGAACGCACAGCGTGCTCGAGGACGAACTACCGACGGACGTCGACGTCGTCTTTCACCTCGCGGCGCTGTCCTCCTATGCGATGCACGAGGACGATCCCACGACGGGCGCTCGTGTCAACGTCGAGGGGTTCGTGAACGTGGTCGATCAGGCGCGCCAGGACGGCTGTGACACCGTCGTCTACGCCTCCACCTCGTCGATTTACGGCAGCCAGACCGAGCCCTCGCCCGAGAGCATGCCGGTGGCGGTCAACACCGGCTACGAGGCCTCGAAGCTCGCCCGGGAGCGATACGGCGAGTACTTCGCCAACCACTACGGGCTGTCGATGGCCGGGATGCGGTTTTTCTCCGTCTACCAGGGCTACGGCGGAGCCGAAGAACACAAAGGGGAGTACGCGAACGTCATCGCGCAGTTCGCCGACGACCTCGCCAGCGGCGCGTCGCCCGTCCTCTACGGCGACGGCACGCAGACGCGGGATTTCACGCACGTCGACGACGTCGTTCGCGGCCTCGAGCTCGCGGCCGAACACCAACTCACCGGCGTCTACAACCTCGGAACCGGGACGGCCTGTAGTTTCAACGACCTCGTCGAGATGCTCAACGACGAACTCGGCACCGATATCGAGCCGACGTACGTCGAGAACCCGATCCCCGAGTCGGTGTACGTCCACGACACCTGTGCGGACGCGGGCAGAATGCGCGACGAGACCGGCTGGGAACCGACCGTTTCGCTCGAGGACGGCATCGAGCAGGTGTGTGAGCAGTACCGATGACGGGAAATCGACGGGTGCTCGTCACCGGCGGCGCGGGCTTTATCGGCTCACATCTGACCGAGCGGCTGCTCGAAACCGGCGACCACGTGACGGTCGTCGACGACTGTTCGAACGGCGACGAGTCCTGGGTCCACGACGACGCGACGCTTTACAGACGCGACCTCACGGAACCCGACGCCCTCGAGGGGGTTCTCACCGACGCCTTCGATCTCGTCGTTCACCTCGCGGCCTCGAAGGCCGTCAACACCGACACCCCGCGCGAGCAGTTCGAAGCCAACACGCGGATGACCTACAACGTCCTCGAGGCGATGGAAACCGCCGGGGTTTCAGACCTCGCGTACACCTCGACGTCGACGGTCTACGGCGAGGCACCGCGACCGACGCCCGAAGACCACGCGCCCCTCGAGCCGATCAGCGCCTACGGAGCGAGCAAACTCGCCGACGAGGGCCTCTGTTCGACGTACGCCCACTCACACGACCTGACCGTCCGGGTGTTTCGGTTCGCGAATATCGTCGGCCCCCGACTGCGGGGTGCGGTGATCCCCGATTTCATCGAGAAACTGACCGAGCATCCGGAGACGCTGACGATCCTCGGGGACGGTCGCCAGGAGAAATCCTACATGCACGTCGACGACTGCCTCGATGCGATGCTGTACGTCCTCGAGCACGCCACCGGACCGCTCGCCACCTACAACCTGGGAACGCGAACGACGACCTCCGTCACGCGTATCGCGGATATCGTCAGCGACGAACTGGGCCTCGACCCCGCCTACGACTACACCGGCGGTGACCGGGGGTGGACCGGCGACGTGCCGAAGATGCGGCTGTCGATCGAGAAACTTGAGGCCCTCGGCTGGGAACCCGATGACGAAAGCGACGCCGCAGTTCGAAAAGCCACTCGAGAGCTAATCCACGAAATAGAGTAACTGACGCGGTGTCTCCCGACGAGTAACCGCCTGGCTGGGACTCCACCGTCGGTATCGACCTGTCACACGGATGCTGTCCTGGCCTCAACACGCTCCCTTAATGGACTTCGTGGGGCGAGAGCGTCGGAGATTTCTTGCCAGAGATTGCGTTCGGCCACGTTACATACTGCCGGACAGAACTGTTCGACGATCGGTCACTCTCCTGGGGCCGTCTCCGATGGCGACGGCCGCGAAGTCCCGACCGATGGCTCACTGACTGTTGTCCGACAGTATCAGCGACCAGTCGGTATGCGCTCGAGTGGACGCGATGTACCGCTCGAGCGCCGGTTCCGACGAGCGCCCCGAGTCGATCGCGGAGGCTCCCGACCCGACCGGGCTTGAGAATCCGCACTGACCGGGACCGCTTCGGCGATGCAGTAAGACCGACTCTCTGTATAAATGCGGTCGCGGGGAACGGATTCGTAGGGCTGGGTGGGTGTTAGTTGTCCCAGCAAGACGATCGGACAGATGAGACGATCGCCATCCCCTACACCCCATCGATTGCGTCGTGTCTCGCCGTGGACATACGTGGGGGGACGAGGAGTGATTGCAGGAGTGATCGACTATTGACGAAGCTCCCTTTCCCCGTCCATTTCAACGCAATACGTTCCTGGTATATAATAGCACGGGACAGTTCATACGTATTACCTTTGGGGGGTCGGAGAGAGACTCTCGCGAGGCCGGTTCCGATTGCGCTAACCAACAACTTGATTTCCGACTAGCGGCAAGGGGTGCTGTCCCGTGAATGGCTGTCAACCATACATTGCGCCATTCCGGGACCGCACTTATTCGTCTGTAGCGACTTAGCCGACCGCCGGATCGCAACTCAATTCACACGGCCAGAAGAAGCCAACGAGCGGGCTGGCCGGAGTCGCGTGACACGGCAAGCAAACGTGGTGAGCCAGTAGTGGTACTGCTCTCGCGAGCGAACGCAGTGAACGAGTGGCCGGCGGCCCCCAAAGCCGTGACGACGTCCCATCGGCAAGGGATGACGCTGTCCGTTTCAGCGACGTGTCGCCGAGCGATCGAACAAACTGGCGGAGCCAAGCACATAGGCTGGTTGAAAACGTGGCGCTAGAGCGATGCGATCCGGAAAACCTTGGACAGTGAGCGGACACTCCAGCGGTGCTGTGGCTATCCACGATAGCTGTACACGTCGAAAAGCCGTTGCGGTCCAAGGCCCCCAGTCCTTGGACAGCCGGCTTCGATCGGATGCGGTGAGGTTAGTAGCGAGGGTGATCGTCCGTCCGGGCGCTTTTCGGTCGTGGCAACGACAGGCATCCGGACCCTCGCTATAACAATTAATTATGCGAGTAAGCATATACCTGTTGCCCAAAATAACTCATAGCGAGTGGTGACGCGGATCAGAAATCAGGGATACAGACTGTGTCCGAGGTCGTTGACAATTTCAGCTCCTGTCCGTCCACAGGTTTCGCAGACGCTCGTTCCCTCGTTCGGATCCCAGACGGGCGTATGCTCCCCATCGGAACAGGCCGGTGTCGACTCGAGTTCGTCTCTCATCTGTCCTGTGTCTCACGGTTAGGCGATCAGAATGTCATCGGCGTTCTCTTCGGTCTGTTCGACGTCTTCCATCGCCGCATCGACTTCTTCCTGCGTCGCTTCTTCGAGGGTGCTGTCCGAACTCGAGTCCGCTGTGGTTTGTTGGTCCCCCATTTGAACCCCTCTCATGTAAGCAAACAACTGTATCCACTTGAACATATGTGTTATTTGTACTTATCACCAATGGAATACTCTGCAACGAGCACCGCTGGCCGTTCCGGTAAGCCCTTCGCCTGTACTTCCCGTTCTCCGGGTAATTCCGAGGGGGGCTCCGAACTGTGCTATGACAGCCCCGACGAGAGACGGTTCTCGTGCATCCGGATCGCGAAACCGGCAAAGAGCCGGTGGCTCATACGGACCGCTGGAACGATGTCCCGACCCACCAGTCGCTCGGGTCGCGGATGGGCCGGAACTGACGTGCAGTAACCCGTCTCAGGCGTCGTTCATCCGCAGCGTCTGTGTCTCCCCACACCGCTGGCACTCCGCGATACGATACGGTTCCCGCGAGTAGGGGCTGTTGTCAGCTGAATCGCCTTCGGTGATGAGTTGTACCGTCACGACGTGCTGGGTCACGCCGTCGCAACTCTCACAGCGTTCCGGGAGCGTATTGACGGGGTTCTCTGAAACGGTCATGCGGATCCATTCGATTGAATGACCATAACTGATCCGAATAGTTCCAGGAGATTGCACTTACCACACTCAATTTACCCCGAAGCGAAGATCCGACCACGGTTCGACCGACGGAATCTCGAACCATCTCCGTGGCGCGGGACCCGCTGGCGGGATTCAAAACCGGCCCGGATTGAGACGACGTTTTCGGCTGGCCTGGAGTCAGTTCGACGCCGTGAGCAACGCGTTCGAACCCGTATCCGCTGATTCGGCCACTACCCCCCGAACGCGATCGGCTGGGAGTAGCGCCGACTCGAGTTCTCCCCGCCAGCCGGTCGCCGCTCGAGCCTACAACAACATACATATCCTCGGACTGTTTTGACAATACTGATGAGGGACTGGGTGCGGGGACGCGTCGAGACCATCTACGAGCGACACCTCCGTCGGTCTATCGACTCTTGCCCGGACCACGTCGCGATAATTCAGGACGGAAATCGACGCTACGCCCGGAACCGAGGAGTCGATCCGTCGGCGGGCCACCGGCGGGGAGCGCAGACGACCGAGGACGTCCTCGAGTGGTGCGAAGAGCTGGGGGTTCGCGAGCTCACGGTGTATGCCTTTTCGACGGAGAACTTCGAGCGGCCGCGAGGGGAACGCGAGTCGCTGTTCGATCTCATCGAGACGAAACTCCGCGAGTTCGCGGATACGTCCGAGGTACACGAGCGTCGCGTTCGAATCCGGGCGATCGGAGACGTCGACAAACTCCCACCTCGAGTCCGGGATGCGGCTCGGTACGCCGAGAACCGAACCCGGGGGTACGGGCAGTTCACACTGAATATCGCCCTCGCGTACGGTGGCCGAAATCAGCTCCTCGAGGCGGCCCGAACCACCGCCTGCGACGTCGAGCGTGGCTCGCTCGAGCCCGACGACATCGACGTCGACGTGATCGAAGCGCGTCTGTACGAGCGCCCGATTCGCGACGTCGATCTGATTATTCGGACGGGTGGGGACGAGCGGACGTCGAATTTCCTCCCGTGGCACGCGAACGGAAACGAGGCCGCGGTCTTTTTCTGTACGCCGTACTGGCCCGAGTTCAGGAAGATCGACTTCCTTCGCGGGGTTCGAACGTACGAACGCCGAGAGAAGTCGTGGCGACGGACGCGAGTCGAACGCGCCCGGACGCTCTGCAGGACGATCAGTGGGCCGGAGCTCCCGGACGCACACTCAATCATCGATCGATTTCAGGATCCGCTTGCGGAACCGGACCGTACTGACCGGACTGAACCGCGTGAGAGAGCCCCAGAAGAGCGCCCGGCGAATGCGGATTAACGTTCGGTTCCGAGCGGGTGCCAGGACCTCCGGTTTGGCTGAGGCCTACCCAAATCCCGGGACGAGCTGAATTCGCGACACAGGTGATGACTGAGCTGAATTCACGACACACGGGATATAGTGCTACATCGCGTGCGCGAGCGATTGGTCGTACATGGCTCATCGAGGGCTTCGGTCCCGTCGTCTGGAACGGGAGTGGAGAGAACGTCGCTCGGCTTCGGAGAGACAGTGACGGTTGAGTCCAAAAGCTGAGGCGATGCGCTGTTCTCGAGGGTGACAGAGACGCGACGACGGTGGTGACGGGAAGATGCCAGCGCTGGTATCGCGATTCCCGTCTCACCCAATCCGCGACGGGTGGTGATCGAACGCCGGAGCCACGACGAGGACTCTCACGGTGATCGGTCGAGCCACCGCCAGAGAATCGGTACCTTCGCGGTCCGCTTTTGATAGGCCTGCACACACCCGATCGTCGTGAGTGACGCCGCAGCAAGCGGGGCGACCGTGACGCCGGGATGAACGCTGTTACTCACGAGAACAGCCACAGCTGTTAGGAGTCCGGACACGGCGTACGCACGCGTATACTGGGTGTCAATGCCGTTCCACCAGGCACGGGCAAACAACACTGCGCCCGCCGTAAACAACGCGATCAGCAACGCCGTATGGAACCAGTAGCCCGCATGCGGGGAGAGTATCACGAACGTCGAGAGGGGACCGCTCTCCGGGAGTATCGTCCACGAAATCGAGTGACTGGGAGCGGTCACCATGAGGAGGATATCGACCCCGACCAGAACCGCAACGAGATGATACAGGAGCCGCGCTCGTGAGAGCGGCGGCGTTGTGCTCGCGGTACTCGCAAAGAGGAACCACCCCAGTGCCGTCAAGACAGCACCGACCATCGAGAGCGTGAGAAAAAACCCCTTCACGAGTGGGTCCGGATCCAACGCTTGAGCGACGAACAGCCCGTTCCAGATCGCAACCCCCATCAAAAGAACGATATATGCCAACCCGTTGTCCCGCTGTCGGTAGGCGATCACCGTCGCCAGGTACGGATACGTCGAAATAACGACACCGACGGCACTTCCCACCAGCAGCCACGTGACCCACGCCGCAGACGACATACTGTATACTACTGTTCAGTATTCATATACGTTGTGTGATCGGCTCGATCACACTCTCAGTTGCCGCTTCCACATAATCGGTCGTCTGATGGATGTTTAATCCGTTCTAGTATGACGAGAAGCAAATCGCGATTTAGCTGAATTGAGGCGCTAAGCCCCTTTCCTCAGCGAGCGAAGCGAGCAGGGAGGGGATACAGCGTCGCTCGTGTTTCTTGGACTGTTCTACAGCAGGCCCACAGGCCCACGCAATCGGCAGTGTTTTACGCACAGAGTGCATTATGTGCATACGGTGAAACGGAAGACTATCACCATTCGGGAGGACCAAGATGAGTGGATCGAGGAGCAACACCTGAATCTCTCGTCGTTCATCCGTGACCAACTCGACGAACTCATAGAGGAACGCGAGAACTGATGTACTACACCTACAAGTATCGCCTCGAGCCGTCCGACACCCAACGCGAGGAGTTGGACCGCCACCGCGATATCTGTAGGCAACTGTACAATCACACTCGCTACCGCCTCAACGAATACCGAGAGAACCACAGCGAGTTACCGTCTATGACCACACTTCGGTCGGAGCTTCCCGATCTCAAGAAGTGGTGGGATGGTCTCTCGGACGTGTACTCGAAGGTTCTCCAGACCGTCGTCGAACGACTGTTCGACAACCTCAGTAGCCTTTCTGCGCTCAAGCAGAACGGCTACGGCGTCGGCCAACTCAAGTGGAAGCCGCCGCGCGACTTCCGCAGTTTCACATACAATCAGTCTGGCTTCAAGCTCGACAAGAAGGGCGGTCAGACTGTGCTGTCACTCTCGAAACTCGCGGACATTCCGATCCGGCTCCACCGAGAGATCCCTGACGTTCACAAGAGCGACAGCTCTCGTGCAGCCCATCAGAAATCGGAGATTTCTGGGGATGACGCCGCACTCAAGCAGGTCACGCTCAAGAAGGAACCGACGGGCGAGTGGTTCGCCACCTTCGGTGTCGAAGTCGTCCGAGAGCCACCGCAAAAGCCCGACCGGCCGAAGAACGTCGTCGGTATCGACGTGGGCATCCTGAAGTACGCCCACGACACCGACGGCCACGCGATCGAATCAGTTGACCTCTCGGACGAGCAAGAACGGCTCGAGCGAGAGCAACGGAAGCTCTCGCGGAAGCAACACGGGTCGAACAACTACGAGAAGCAACGCCGTCGAGTGGCCGAGTGTCACGCCACCCTCAAGAACAAGCGCCGTGACTTCCTTCACAAACTCTCGGACTACTACGCTCGGGAGTACGGTCTCGTGGCGGTCGAAGACCTTGACGCGAAAGGCTTGGTCGAACTTGACGGTAACTCTCGGAACCGTGCCGGAGCGGCGTGGGGAACGTTCCTGCGTATGCTCGAGTACAAATGCGAACGCGAAGGCACGCACTTCGTGGCTGTCGATCCGGCCGGCACTACCACAGAGTGTGCGGCGTGTGGTGTCTCGACCGACAAACCACTGTGGGTCCGCGAACACTCCTGTCCTTCCTGTGGATTCACGGCCGACAGGGACTGGAACGCAGCGTGGAACATCCTTTCTCGCGGTATCAAGCAGTTAGGAGCGGGACGATCCGAATCAACGCCTGTGGAGACTGCGCTCCCTACGGGAACCCATTCGGTTCCTGCAAAGCGCGTCGTGGAAGCAGGAAGCCCCACCCTCAAGCGCGAGCCATCAGGCGAGCGGTAGGGTGGGGTAGTTCACTCACCCGCATCATCGGTTTCGAGCGCTTCGATTGCAGCATCCACGTCAGCTTGTGTTGCCTCTGTCAGTGCTGAATCGCCACTGTTCCCCCCAAGGGCTCGGATACTCGGAAACATCCCCAATCCAGAAACAAATTGGTTGGAAAGCCACATATATCTTTTTGCCAATGTTCTTGCCGGTGACCACTGCGTCGAGACAGTTCGGCAGAGCAGCGCCAGTTAGAATCCCGTGAGTTCAGGAGGTAATTCGATGGCTACGACCTTGTGTCGGCCGGAATAGCCAAAAAGAACATGTGCGTTCAAGCTAGTCAATTACTCGCAAGGGATCCATCCGCCGTTGTTAACTATCGACACACCTGGACGAGATATCTCCCCTTGCAACTCGGCTACTGATCGACGGGTAGTATATCGGTGCTCGCTTTGGCATCCACCGTTAGCCTGGCTCGTTACAGAGTAGGCTGTACATGGTGCCAAACACCAGCCCGTAGATGCAGAGTCCGATGAGGCTCTCCACGTGGAAAAACGGAAGTGGAACGGAATGGACAGACCGAAGCCAAAACCAGATCGGCACACCGACGGCAACGCCGCCGATCCAGACGAACACTCCACTGAGACAACCAGCGACAGCTCCGAATCCGGGACGAGAGCGCTGTTGAGAATTCAACCCGAGCTGGAGTCCACCGCCGTAACAGAACCCGATACCAGTGCCAATCGGGATCAATAGCAATCCACCGATGAGCACGCTCGAGGTCCCGACCAGTGCACTGACGGCGCGGAAATTTTCTTGAATACTGACAACGACGCCAAGTGCGATGGTTGCATAGGCTGCGGCGATCACTGTTCTCCTGCAGGTAATAGTAATCCGCCGTCCACGAGTTTTTCCGTCGGTCGACATCGGATTGGCCCACCTTGAGCCCCAGAAGACGGCAACTGCGAGTACGAACACGACGATCGACCCGAAGACGCTTTCGAGATACCGGGCGCGAACAGCAGGTCGATCGAGAGTGTAGTGTAACCCGAACAAATCGACCCATGGGGAGTTGTGGATCGCGTACAGCTGCGTTTCGAACACTGGCGTTACATGATGGACGTCGGGTGCAAGCCCCCAGATACCACCGAGCGGAATCAGCCAGACGGCATGCTCTCGATCGATATCGTACCGACTGGCGAACGGTGTGACGACTAGAAGGAGGAGGGCAGCTCCGACGAGAAAGTGCGTAATTGCGGGAGCCATAGTGGAAGGAGACAGTCAGGTACAATAAAACGGATTGATCGACGCCAATCGCATCCGTCAGTAGAAATAAGTATAGGAAATTGCTTTTGCAGCTAGTTTCAAGGTTTCTCGAGTGTGTTCCATGAAAGACGTATAATCTGGATTTAGATTACCACACAGGTACAAATTTAACATAGTACGTGTGTAAAATATGTCGTGGTGCCACAACGCCGGGAGCCGTTGCTGTGGAATTCTTCGCCTGGTCGGATGGCCAGCAGGGAGTCTCCAGACTGGCACCGCCGCTGGCAGCTGGTCGATACGAAATTGGTGTGGTCACTGGCTACATTACTAGTGTTCTTAACGCGCAATACAGATCGCGATGATTTACCGGAAATCTATCCACAGAACTGGGAGGACGCTAAAACCAATATTCGAACATAGATGAATTACAATCCAAATATCTGGACTCCACCGAATTGTATCTTGTCAGTAAGCGAGAGATCCAAACAGCCGTAGCTACTGAGGAGAAGTGCAGAATCACTGAAAGTGTGTCCTGTGGAATCTGCACAGACGGTCACCGGTTGAATCGGTACTTATCGACCACAGAGTGGGTTCTGCGGTTCGTCTCCTCCCTACGTCATACACCGAGACCTCGTTTCGTGAGCGCTGCCACCGTGTTTGGTACCGGTGGGGATGGCTAAGCGCGAGTAACTCCGCCGCGTTGGGGCGTGCTCGCTCGAGAGCGGGGGGAACGCCGATACCACGTGGTCGTCCCACCCGAGGTGGAGATTCGTCCACTTACTCTGGTATCCAGAGTCACGACTCCGACGACGAGTCCGCTGGTGGCGTGACGTCTGGTACGTCGACGGACTCGACCACCGCTGTAACGACCTCGTCCGGCCGGGTGTTCGAGAGGTCCGCCTCCGCGTTCAACACGAGTCGGTGAGCGAGTATCGACCCGGCGAGTGCTTTGACGTCGTCCGGGACGACGTAGTCACGTCCAGTGATCGCCGCGCGGGCTTTGGCACCGTGGAGGAACGTCAGACTCGCTCGAGGCGATGCACCGTGTGCGACGTCGGGATGCGCCCGCGTCTGGCCGACGAGATCCAGGATGTATCGTTTGACCGGTCGTGCGACGAAGACGTCCTCGATTTGCTCGCGCGCAGATAGCAGGGAATCGGTGTCGACGACCTGATCCACGTCGGTAGGCCCGAGATTCGGCTCCGAATCGAACGCGTCGAGCAGTTGCTCCTCGACGTCGCGATCCGGAAGGTCGACGGTGAGTTTGAACTGGAAGCGGTCGCGTTGTGCTTCGGGCAGTTCGAAGACGCCCTCCATTTCGATCGGGTTCTGTGTCGCGATGACCATAAACGGGTCCGGTAACTCGAGCGTGTCTCCCTCGATGGTGACCTGATTTTCGGCCATCGCCTCGAGCAGCGCGCTCTGTGTCTTCGGCGTCGCACGGTTGATCTCGTCGGCGACGATGAGGTTGGTGAAGATCGGACCGCGTTGTAACTCGAACTCCCCCGTGTTCTCGCGATACACGTTGGTTCCGGTGATGTCCGCGGGCAACACGTCCGGTGTCATCTGGATCCGGCGGTAGTCGAGACCAGTCGCGCGTGCGAAGAGGTGTGCCATCGTCGTTTTCGCGACGCCAGGGACGCCCTCGAGGAGGAGGTGACCCCCTGTAAGAACAGCGACGGTGAGCTGTTCGATCGCGTCCTCGTTGCCGATGAGTACCTGTTCGACCTCGGAGGTGATCCGTTCGGAGATCTCCTGGGGAGTGTCGAGATCGGGTTCGGCTGACTGGTCCGTCTGGCTCATTCGTCGTCGCCTTTCGACCGCGTTCGGTTAAACGCTGCTATCACTCGCTGGATGCGTTCGTCGTCCCACTCCGGATGCCGACTCCGGAGGACACTCGCCAGTTCGTCATCGGTGAGTCCCACCGGTTTCCCGGCTGGGGGTGCCGAATCGGCCGTCCACGAGGCGACGCGATTTCGCACCGCAACACGGATGGGACGAGCTCGCGGGTTCGTCACGACGGCGATGAGTCCGACCGTGACCGTTCCGAGCGCGATCTGTAACGCCCCGGAGAGTCGGATCGATTCGAGGAGAGAAACCAGCGGCGGGAGACGTTCGGTGTGCGAGACGTCGAGGAGGACGTAGTCGTGATCGGCGTACAACCCGGCGAGAAACGCGGCGTTATCGGAAGAATCGTACATCGCGTTGATCGCGATGCTGGGGTCGCTGATGACGACGACCGCGCCGACGTCGACGGGTTCGACGGTGGCGACTGGATAACTCGTCACGTTCGTCTCGCTGTCGAGTTCGGCGGTCGGTGACGCCGCCAGGTACGCAAAGTCACTCGTCGAAACGATCGGTGTTGCGTTTCCGGGTGCAACCGCGCCAGCGTGATTGAGCGTAAGTTGGTCGACGTCGTCGGTGTACCTGTGGTCACCGGTCCGGTCGACGACCGGCATCGCGGGACCGCGGTCGTAGTTACGTTCGTCCATGAGGACGCCGTCTTCGATACGCGCATCGCCGCCGAGAGCCGACAGCAACGGGTTCACCGTCGACCCCCTGTCGTCGAGGACCACTACCGTTCCGCCGTGCTCGAGAAACTCGCGAATCGACTCGATGCTGGACTCGTCGTAGCCCTGTTCGGGTGCAACGATGAACGCGACGCTTTCGTTCGCCGTGTCTGTTGGATACCGGTCCGGGTCCTCGAGCAGTCGCAACTCGGTTTCCGGATCGTCGTCGACCGCACTCCGGAACTCGGACGTCCCGTCCCACGACGGATTAAACAGACCGAACGCGGTCCCCGACATGCTCGCGCCGACGAGTAAGGTTACGAGCAATACGCCACCGAGCGCGACGAGGAGGACGCGGGGCCACTCGAGGTCGGCGCCGGTTTGCTGTCGGATCCAGCGTCTCGTACTCATCCCGTGACACGCTCCCGGGGCCGTCGCTGTCCCCGCCGTCCGGACGTCACAGCGGGAGCACCTCCGGCGGCAGAATTTCGACGATACGCCGCGTGACGATGACGGCGAACCCGACCAGGCCGATACCGATCAGCCAGCGGATGCGTCGTCTCCACTCCGGTGTGACGTTGACCGGGGTCGTCAGTTCGGTCATGATCAGTAATCCGATTAGCGAGAGCACGAAAAACAGTTCGTACGAGAGTGATTCGAGCAAGACGAGGAGGAACACGGTCGCCACCATCCACGCGAACTGGCCGTGAATGAACTGTTTTCGACGACGCGTTGGCATTGATTGACTCAAGAGAGGGAACCACCGTAAATCTCTCGGGCTAGTCCCGAATCTGGACGAACAACGCGATCGCGATGGAACCCACCAGTATCAGCGACAGTCCGGACATCGGAATCGAATCCGAACTCGGCTCCTCGCCACTACCGGCGTCGTCCCCACCCGACCCGTCGTCCTGGTTCGGTTGGACGACGTTGTCCGGCGTGTCGTCTTCGTCCTCACTCGAGTCCGTGTCGCCGTCGTCGCTCCCGATGGTGTCGCTGCTCGAGCCATCGTCACCGTCGTCGGCCGTCCCCTCGTCGTCGCCGGCGGGATCATCCGTTCCGTCGCTGTCATCCGAGTCGTCATCATCCGAGCCATCGTCCGATTCGTCGTCATCGTCCGAGCCCTCGTCGTCATCCGATTCGTCGTCGCCGTTCGCCGGCTCGTCATCGTCCGCTGGTGGGTCGTCGTCACCGCCGGACTCGACGATTTTCACCGTCGATTCGTCGCTCACTCCCAGGATCTCCTCTTCACCGATGAGATCGACTTTCTCCGTTCCCTGTGCCACAGCGTAGACGTTGTACTCCGTGCCGACGTCGAATTCCGACGCGGAAACGGTGGCCGAATAGCTGTCACCGGAATCGTGTGTTGCATCTGTACGGACGACGGTGTCGTCGTCCCAGACGGCGACCTGAACGCTTCCCGGCGTCGTCTGACTCGCCTGCTGTGACACGGTGACATCGATTTCGATCTCGTCGTCCGCCTCAACCGTGTCAGAATGCGTGACGTCGATATCGTATCCAGACACGACGACGGGATACACGGCTTCGAAATCGGATCCCCTTGTTTCGATCACCAGCGCGTACGAGCCGGGCTCTAGGTTCGTCGTCTCGAAGGTCATCTGTTCCGTCGACCGCTGGTCGTCGATTTCGATCGGGCCATCGACCACGTCGCCATCGGCATTGAGAAGGACGACTTCGCCTTCATCGCCGGTCACGTCCACGGTGATTGGATCGCCCTGGTCGACGACCCCCATCTCTGAAATTTCGTAGGTGCGTTCACCCGGGGATACAGTTCTGTCCGGTGTATCGATAGACTCAGACATAGAGAGGTTGTATCCGCCGGAGGCAAGAACGACCGCTGAGATGCTCGTAAGGCTACCCAGTACGACGACCAGTAGTACAAAATAAACGAGATACTGCGTTGGGGGCTTCTTCATAGTTTGCGTACTGAATCTCGAGGCATATTAGTTATATGGTATCGGTTTTCCTTCACCCCATTGTGCCACACTGTGGACCCCTAATGCCTGATTTTTGATGGGAATTCCAAGACAGATCCGTTTCGGCGTTATTTTTCCGACTCGACTGGTTGTATTGACTGTTGCCACCTTTGTGTGAAACTAAATATATATGCAAATAGAAAGAAATAACTAGTAAGAAGACTGTGTTGGGAGCATGTCTAAGACAGTTGTCACAGTTGGCATGGTGTTGATCATGCTGGCGGCACCGCTTGCTGGTGTCGCAGGTGCGGCGTCAGCGCAAGGAACGATGTCCCAGCAGTCAAGTGGCGGAGAGTTCTCGATCGACGAGAATAGCCCCTTTACGCTGCAGGCGGATTACGATAGCACGGATGCGGCTACCGTTGTAGAAAACCAGGATATTCTGCTCGATATCGTTGGAACACCGGACTCCCTCGAACGAGAGTACGTCGGTGTGTTCAACTCAGGAGGGACCGTTCCGCTGGTCTTCGACGAAGAGTTATCGAACCACGACGAAGACGACGATCTCGAGGTCGTGGTCGGGACGTTGGACCCGAACCAATCCTCGCTCGAGGGGGGTAACCTGATGGGATTGCTTGATGATCCAAACGAGTCGCTCAACGACAACGTGGATTTCACTGAGTCGCTGGACCTGAACGGGGACAACGTGGCTCACTACGACGACGCGGATACCGGACAGTACGTCGCGTTAGTCGTCGGGACCGCAGACGGGGACGACCTGAAACTCGAGGATGGCGACATTCACCCACCAGCCAGTGACGCGACCATTCACGGCGTCGATTCATTTGCCGTACAGGACCAACCATCCGACGTGACGGATTCCGGCACGGTTGAACCTGGCAACGACGCCGATTTCACTGCCGATACGGACATCACTGGTGACGTACACCACGCCATCGTTCTGTACGATAGTGAAACCTTCAGTGACCAGGAAACCACGATCGGGGTCGAGGGGACCGACATAGACGACATCGACTCTGATGATATCGAGATCTCGACGACGATCGAGGAGGTCAACGGCGTGGCTATCCTCGAGGACGACTTCGAGATCCTCGGCACCTCCGTTTCCGCTGACCAAGTCGATGGTTCGGTATCTCTCGAAGCCATCTTCTCGCTCGTCGCCGCCGAGCACAGTGACCTCGAGGACGTCGACTTCGATGCAGACGGCGTCACGCTCGACGCGTCGGCGACCGGTCTCGTGGGCGGCAGTGAGGAGACGATCACCGTCGAAACGCTCGGTGACTGGGACGACGGTGACTACCAGTGGATCCACTTCGCCACCAACGATGCAGGCGAGTTCGAGACGAGCGAAGGGACGATCACGCTCGAGACGGATACCGGGACTGCACCGTCCCCAAGCCCGTCGCCATCTCCACCATCGGATGACGACGATGATGATCCTGACGAGAAGGACGACGACCCTGACGAGAAGGACGACGATGACGACCCTGACGAGAAGGACGACGACCCCGACAAAACGGACGACGATCCAGCCACTGACGATGATGCACCGACCGACGACGAACCGACTGACGACGGCGAACCGGTCGCCGATGACGACGAACCCGTGACCGACGACGATGAGCCGACCGAAGACGACGACACCATCCCAGGATTCGGCGTGACCGCAGCGCTGGTCGCGTTCCTCTCCGTCGTCGTGTTCGGCATCCGCCGACTGGACTAAGCGGCGTTCGACGGTTCTGACCCGTTTTTCTACCGCTTTCTCGGAACGACCTTCGAACCAGCCCATGGGTAATTCTGTCGGACAGAACTATTCGACGGTCAGTCGCTCCTGCGGCCGTCTCCGATGGCGACGGCCGCGAATTCGCGATCAACGCCTCACCGACTGCCGTCCGACAGTATAAAAACGCTGCCCAAGAGGAGTTTCTCGGCAGACGATCAACGCGTGCCCACCGCGAGGTGTTTCGACGGACTGGCCGCTGGTATCCCGTGAAACCCATCCGTTGTGAGTTCGTGCGAGCGGAGGGAGCACCGCATTTGCGACCTCGAGGAGCGGACAAAACGCTTCGATAGCGAGCCTGTGGTATGGGCTCGTGTCCGTCGGTAGGATGTGCGCTTCGTCTTTCTACGAGAGGCTGAACCCGACACGAGACTGGCGAAACACCCGGTCGAACTCGATACCGGCCCCAGCAGTGACGACCAACCGCCCGTCTCACACGAACTGTCGTCGTTTTTCACCGGTGATCGCCACCCTGGGATCACCGATAACACGCGACACCAGTCCGTCTTAGAGGTACTCGAGAGGCGGTGTGCGACTGATCCGCCAGCCGGCGATCGCAGCTGCAACCGTACCGATGGCGATCGCGAGCACGATCGAGCCGGCGATGAGGCGTGGCTCGAGCTGGACCAGTCCGTCGAACCCAACCACGGCAACCGTCATCCGGTTGAGCAGAGAGACGCTGGGTGGGGTAAGAAGGCCGCCCAGGAGACCACCGATCACGCCGATCGCCAGCCCCTGCCCGACGACGGATAGCACCAGGAGACTCGAGGACAGCCCCTGGGCCCTGAGCACTGCGAACGCGTGTCGTTGCTGGTAGATGACGAGCGCAAGCAGATTGACCGTCAGGGCGATCCCCGCACCGATAGCGAGCACGACGAGCGTAAAGCCTGCAGCGAGGACCAGCACCTGTTCCTGTAACACCGCCTCGAGTTGTTCCTGATTCGATCGAATCTCGTACTCGGGGTACTGGGCTTGCAGGTCCCGCTGGACGGCGTCTAGATCCGCGTCGTCCTCGAGCGTGATCGTGATGAACGTTGCCGGTTCGGTCTGTGTCGATCCGGTCGCCTGGTGGAGTTCACTGAGTGGCATGACCACCGTCGGAGCCCCGAGCATTTGCTCGAACGTGGGCGAGATGCCGACTACGGTTACCTCGTTTTCCCTGGCAGCAGCGTAGGAGCCGCCAACGTAGAGCGTATCGCCGATTTCGACGTCGAGACGCTGTGCCGTTTCCCGATCGATCAACACCTCGCCCGTTCGCTCACCGTCGTACGTTCCGCCTGCGTAGTGTGGATCACCGCCGAACGACTCTCCGTCGATCACCTGAACACTCGAGCCGCTTGCGGGGGTCCCGCTTCCGACGAACGTCCGAAACTCCTCTTTGTCCTCCGTCGTGACGTACACCGTCTGGAAGGCGAGGGGAACCGCGTTGCGAACGCCGTCGTGTTGAGACACGTTCTCGGAGACGGAACGCGAATCGTACAACGTGTTCTGGAATCCGCCTCCACCGGTCGGCGTAAGCCGCGTCTCGCCGGCGGTCATCCACAGGTCGCGGTCTGCGGTGTCGAACTGCTGTTCCCCGGTCTCGATCACGCCGACGCCGGTTCCGACGAGCAGCGTCATCGCGAGAACCGCCAGGCTGATCCCGATAATCGCGAGGCCGAGTCGGAGCTTTTGATGGCGAAGCTGGGTGAACGTGATGGCGCCTGCGGTCCGGATGCGGGCGATCCATCGGCGGACCCAGCGTCCGATCTCGCTCACGACGGTACACCTCCGGTGACGCGGCGAGTGAGAACCAGGAGATACGGCATCGACAGAACGCCCATGAGCAGTGCCACGCCGACGCCGTAGGCGACGAAAAGCGGATGGGCTACTGCGATTGGCTCGGTCGTCAGCGTCTCCATTGCGACGGCGTTCGTAAGCCAGATCAATCCGAGGCCGCCAATCGAACCGACGAGACCCCCGATACCCGTCAGTAGGATCGTCTGGACACCGGTCAGTACCAGTTGACTTCGGGTCGTGATTCCGATCGCAGACATCGTTGCCAGTTGCGTGCGGTCCGCGACGATCTCCAGACCGGCCGTCGTCAACACGAACAGCGTGCCGATGACGAGCGCAACGACGAACGCCGCAAGCGACAGTGCAAGCGAGATGTCCGAATCGACGACCGACGTCGCAGTCATCTCACCGCGCGTGAGGACGTTCGACTCCGGATACACCCCCTCGAGCTCCGACTGAACCCCGGGTGTGGTGGCTCCGACGACGAACTGATCCGCCTGGTCGTACCCGTCCGCTCCAGTGAGTTCCTGAAGCTCGCTCAGCTGGACCAGCGCGATCGGGATATCAGCCCCGGCCGTCTCGCCGGCAGCAGTTTGTTCGACGGTAAACTCCGCGTTCGAGATCGTAATCCGGTCGCCGGGTTGACTCTCGAGTACGTTCGCCGCGCTCTGTGAGAGGACGACTTCTCCCGTCCGCTCACCCCCGGCGGTTCCGCCGTCGTAGTAGGGGTCATCGTTCGTGAGCCCCGCCGTCGAAACCCCTGCGACCTGATCGAGGCCGTCCGAGTTGATAACGCCGACGACGAGTACGAACTCGGTGTGATCGCCGTGTTCCGCCCGTAAAACCTCGGCCAGAATCGGAGACGAGAACGTCACGTCGTCGTGATCGCGAATTCGATCGTTGGTGTCGTGAACCGATCCAAACTGCGGCTGATCGGTTGCGACCAGCAGCGAGCGGTCACCGTCCGTGTCGGGGATGATCCAGTAATCGACGTCGTCGTCGTAAACGGTCGTGCTCGTCGCGAGCCCAACGCCGATCCCGGTGACGACGACCAGGAGGGCAATCGTCGCAGCGACACCGAGGACGGTAAACTGGATACGCTGCTGGTTCGTATCGGTCGCCCGGGAAAGGGTGCGTCGGACGCCGGTCGAGAGCAGTCCGCTCCACCGAGCGAGACGGTTTCGGAGGCTCATGCGTCGGCGCTGTCGACGATCGTTCCATCCTGTAACCGAACGATACGGTCAGCGATTGCCAGCGTTTCGCGGTCGTGGGAGGCGAGGACCACGGCCCGATCTTCTGCAACCCGCGTGAACTCCTCGAGCACCCGTCGTCCGGTTTCCGTATCGAGTTCTCCCGTCGGTTCGTCCGCCACCACGAGCGTTGGGTCGGTTACGAGCGCTCGCGCGATGGCGACACGCTGTTGTTCACCGCCGCTGAGTTCGCCGGGCCGGTGGGAGATCCGATCGCCGAGTCCAACCCGCTCGAGGAGCTCCGACGCACGCTGTCGGCGCTTCCGACGGCCCACTCCCAGTTCGACCAGCGGAAGCGCGACGTTTGCCCGGGCTGAAAGCGAGTCGAGGAGGTGAAACTGTTGAAAGACGATTCCGATCTCCTCGAGACGAAGCCGCGTTCGGCGTCGGTTCGACAGCGACGCGAGATCGGTATCCTGATACTGCACTGCGCCTTCGGTCGGGACCTCGAGGCCGGCCAGAAGGTGCAAGAGCGTCGATTTGCCGCTTCCGCTCGGACCGGCGAGCCCGACGATTTCACCGGGCCGAATGGTAAGCGAGACGTCAGACACCGCCTCGACTGTCGCCGGTTCGGAACGCCCGATCAATCGGCCGAACCGCCCCGGCTCTGATCCCCGGGTATAGACCTTCGTGACGCTGGCTGCGTTCACGACTGGAGGGACTGTCGTTCGTTGTTCGAGCGTGGGGACCGCCATGTGGATGCCAACTAATCTCTAGATAAGTAACTGTCTCGGTTTGCGGGGAGACCGAACGGAGTCACCCGTCGACGTCGACCCAGAGATGGACGGTGTACTCGGTGTCGTCCATCGACGGGTTTTCGGGGACGTCGCCGTCGGGAAACAGCAACCACACGACGCGCGTGTTTTCACCTGGTATCGTCGGTTCGAATTCGTGGCTGTGATGCCAGGATTCGTTGTGCTCGAGTCGCGTATTGAACCGGTCGAGTTCGTTTTGCTCGGTAACGACCGTCTCGTTTTCCTGTAGCGTTTCCGGATCGGTGGATGTTTCGTTCGGCACGAATTCGACGTGTTGCTCGAGGACGACGATCGTATACTCGACGGTTCGGTGTTCGTTGTTGTCGACACCGACGACGATTTCGGCCGAATCGCCGGCGGTGACTGACGTCGGATAGCCGTCTGCGACGAGGTCGCCGTCGTCGTCTTCGGTCAAGATATACACCGCTGAGAACTGTTCTCCCTGGGGCGGAACGACGACCGCGAACGTGACGGTGCCGACCGCCAGCAGAATCGAGAGGACGAGTACGACGTTTAGCAAGCCGTCTACCCGGGACTCGGGCTCGAGCATCTCGGATCGGCCCGTCTCGTACCACGCACGATACGGGACGGAAAATCGGTCCTCCGGTGGCAACTGCCACCGTCGTATCGCAGCGACGGCCGCTGTAAGGACGGTAAATCCAGTCGCGGCGATCATGATGGGCACGAGCCGAATTCCCCACGGTGTGAAATTGAGGACGAGACCGATCAGCGGAACGATCGCTATGCTGAGCCCGAACGACAGCGCAACCCGTTCGATTCCGTCGATGCCCTCCCGGACCGCCAGCTCCCCCTGTTCGACTAGACCTGCGTCTTCGGCCGTCTCCGAGTTCGCGTCTCCCCACCCGGATTCCGTTCCCCAGTCGTCGGTGGGCCGGTCTTCGGATTCGCCACCTTTAGTTTCACTTCGGTGGTCTGAACCGGCCGTCGGCGACTCACCGGCTTCGGGAAACAACGCGGCGATGAAAACGTAGCCAGGGACGAAGAGGACGAAAATCAACCCCAGAACGATACGTAACGGCGTCTCACGAACGATCGGTACGAACACGGCGATGTTGACCAGCAGCGTCACCGCGAGGACGCCCACGAGATCGGCTGGGAGAGCCCGAAGTGGCTCGGGGAGGAGCAATCGGAGTGACCGGCGGTCGACCATTCATCTACTGATGAGAACGACGGTACCAAAAGTCGGTCGGTGTGTTCGAGGCACTCGAGCGAACACGGGGTTTCCCGTCGTCGCCTCTCGGTTCGTCCGGATCAATCGTCCGTTGTTGCCGCAGGTTCTGAGTCGTCCTCGAACGAAACACTCTCCGGGAAACAGAGCCGGTGGGCCGCCTCGAGCACGGCTTTAGCCTCCTGGCGGGAGACCGAATCGGTAGTGAACGCTGCTCGTTCGTATGCCTCCATTACGGTTTGGAGCGACGTTGCATCGTCGACGTTCGCTCGGTACCGGTGATAGAACTCCCAGTGTGTCAACGCCGAGACGTGATCGGTCTCGAGAATCGATTGCTGTGCATCCCTCACTGCCGTATAACAGTTTCGTACAGCGGCATCCGTGCGATCATCGGTGAGCTGATCCGTCGCCCTTTCGAGCGTTGAATTGACGCGTGTCTGAGCGACCGCGGTCGAATCAGCGGGCGATGAAACCGCTGGATCCCGAAATCGGTCGCCCCGTTCGTCGGTCTCGTCTGGTTTCCGCCGCCGGATCCACCAGACGAGCCCCACAGCGAGGGCGAAAACGGTCCCCCCGAGTCCGACGAGAACCGGCGTTGACGGGAATTCCACCCCATCCTCGTCCGTGCCAGCTGGTGCAACCGTGGCTTCATCCCGAGCGTGGTCCAGATTCGTATCCGAGCCATCGTACGTTCCACTCACTGTCACCGACTGCGTGGGATCGGACGGAGAGACCGTCGTCGCGATCGCTCCGTCCTCGTCAGTGGACACCGTTTCACCGGTGATGCCATCGATCTCGAGGTCGATCGATTGCCCCTCGATTCCGACGCCGTCGGTAGTCACGAGGCGCCCATCGATTCGAATATCGGACTGGTTCGTCCACTCGGCTTCGAGGTCGAGTTCGGTTGCCGTCTCCTCGATCGTGACGGACCCATTGGCTGTGGCTGTCGACAGGGCTCGGTCTGTGGGTTCGAACGAAACGCTGACCGGTTGGTCCCCGTCGGGGACGGTTGCGGGGACGGCTATCTGCTTCGAGAACGAACCGTTTTCGACGGTCGTCGTCCCGACCGGTTCCCCACCGAGTCTGACCGTAACCGGGAGCTCGTCGACCGACTGATTCGCTGCAGTGGCCGTTCCTGACACCGAGAGCGTCTCGTTGTACGCAGCAGTCGACGTCTGCTCGGTGATCGCCACGTCGAGTTCCGTCTGCTCGAGTGAAATCGGTATCGACGTCTCCGTCCCGACGTAGCGTGTCTCGATGGCGGGCGTGTACTGGACGGACAGGGAATCCGCAGCGACGGGTTCGACCGTCGGTCGATACTCGAACGTAAACGTCCCGTTCTCGTACGTCTGAACTGGGACGGGGTGATCCTCGACCGTGATATTTAGTCCATCGTACGAGGGGGTCGAATCGTCAGCAGCACGTATCTCACCGCGAACGCGAAGTGGGTTCTCGAACGACGCCCTTTCGGTCGCTGGATCCAGTACCAGTTCAGTGTCAACGAACTGCTCCGATCGAACACCTGCTTGCTCCTCCTGAATGGCCGCTTTCGTATTGTCGATCGAATCGATCGTGTCCGTGTAGTCGGATCCCGTCTCTTCGGTGAGAAACTCGTACTGTTCGATGGCTCTCGTACTCGTCTCTTCGATTTCGCCGGTCAGTGATTCGAGTTCACGAGCGAGATCGTGTGCGCGTTCCGGTTCGCTTCCGTCTCGTGCCGTTTCGTACTCGCTTTTCGTTTCGTTGTACTGTCCGACGAGCGAAGTGAGCGTATCCTGTTCCTCGGCGGCCGTGAGATAGGCACTCCGTGTTTCCGAGTCGGGTTCGTCCTCGGTCGCGATATCGTCGATTCCGTCGGTATCACCGGTAATCTCGACGTACTGTTCGACGCGTTCGTAGTACTCGTCGTCGAGATACTCGCTCGCCATTTCGTACTCGCCTTCCTCGAGCGCGACTGAACTGTCACCGAGACGATTGTCGAGGTGTTCTGTAAGCCACTTTGCGAGTTCGTCATCGTCACCCGCAGAGCTGTACTCGTCCGGATTCTGATGTCGAGGCGTCACGTTTTCGGACGAATTATCGGCCTGCGCTAGAACGAGGCCCTCGGTGCTCGAGGTACTCACCGCCGGAACTGCGCCGGTAACACCGGCTAACAGAACGAATGAGACGACCAAAACGACGGTGATACACCGAACAACGACGTCGTTCACAGTTACTGATACGGGAGTCGAGACAAAAAACTGTCTGCCCGTCCCTGTCCTGATATGGATTGCTGTACCTGTGTACCGGAACGACCGGGCGCCGTCCCGCGGTCGCTCCGGTAATGACTCACAGCAGTCCGTATGAAGCGGGGTAACCAACAGGTTCAACACGGTACCGTGGTTCCACAGGAATATGCGCCCGACGCGCCGCACGTGGGGAGTGGGGTTGCTTGCGCTGTCCACCGCAGTCTTGGCAGTTGTGGTCTCTCACCCACTGCTGTTGGGCGCAACGGTGATGATCGGCGTCTGGATACTGGTTCGCCAGTACCGGTTTTACCAGGAGCTGTCCCGGATGTGCCGGACACTTACGTTCGAGCAAACGCCCGAACGGTCGGTACTTCGAACAGGGGAGACGACGACCGTCACTGTCAGGGCAGCGCTCGAGCCATCACAGCTTGCACTGACGTTCACCGCCGGATTGCCCACGGCGACTGTCAATCAGTCGGGCCCGTCGTCGACGGTCCTCGAACTCGAGCCGGAATCGACGGCTGGATCGAAGACGATCCGATTCGAGTGTCCCGTCGCCGGGCGTCATCAGTTCGACCGGGCGACAGTAACGGCAACCGACGGCTGGTTTCGTGAAACGCTCGACGTCGGACCGGCACCGACGATAACGGTCGACGCACGCGGACCGCGAGAGGTCCACGTCGGCTCCGGTGGTGACCGCGTTTCGATAGTTCAGGGCCAACACAGCAGTGACCAGTCCGGTTCGGGCCTGACGCCCGCAGAGCTGCGCGAATACGTCCCCGGAGATAACACCGATCGCATCGACTGGAAAGCAACAGCGCGATTGGCGACGCCACATATCCGCACGTACGAAGCGAACACGGATCGACCGACGATACTCGTCGTCGACCACCGGTCGACACTCGATACGGGACCCGCTGGCGAGACGAAACTCGATTACCTCCGTGACGTTGCGCTTTCGATCGTAGCGAGTGCTCGGCAACTCGACGACCCGGTCGGGCTAGTCGCGGTTGGAAACAGCGGAATTACGGTCCAAACGGATCTAACGACGGACCTGACGCAGTATCGACGGATCCGCCAGCAGCTCTTTGATCTCGAGGCGACCATCGAATCACCACCGGATCACGGCAGACGGAAACCCGGGCCGGGTACGGACACGTCCGAACCGCCCCGATCGACGACACAGACGCCAGTCGAGGGACCGAGACGATGGAAAAACGCACCTCCAACCAGGGCTCGAGTGGCCGTCCGCAAACTCGAACACGGCGACCGAGACGTGTTCAGTCGCACGCTCGGTCCGTTCTATCGACAGCGCCAGACGTACCAGACCCGATTAGAATCGGAGCCGTTACGCAGCGCGCTTCGAACGACGTTACGCACGCAACAACGCAAGCCGTGGACGATACTGTTCACCGACGACTCGGATCCCGTTGCACTCAGAGAAGCCGTTCAAATCGCCCGTACGAACGGGTCATACGTACTCGTATTGATTACGCCGTCGGTGCTGTTCGAACCGGGGTCACTGGCAACCGTAGAGGAGTCGTACGATCGATACGTTGCGTTCGAGGAACTCCGACGGGACCTCGATCGACTCGAGGGAGTCACGGCCCTGGAGGTCGCACCGAGAGAGCAACTGGCAACTGTACTTGCTGCTGGGCATACTCACTCCACAGCGATGCCAGGGAGTAGGTCTGATAAGCCAACAGGAGGTCGCTCTGATGAGCCAACGGAAGGTCGTTCTGATATACCGACAGGAGCTGATTCTAATGGGTGAGAAACTGAATCTACCGGATATCGCGCTCGAGACAGCGACGTACCACTGGATGGAGCTCGTGGCAGTTCCTGGCATCTGTCTCTGCTTCGGGCTCGTATTCGGGCCACTGGGCATTGTAGCCGGTGCGGTAGTGGCTGGTATGTGGGCTCTGTTCGGCGTCCCGTACGCGCTCGCTCTGGGCCACGTTTTCCTCGTCGCGTTGCTCCCGGGTACCGGAATAGGCTCTGAGATCGTTGCCATCGGAATCATCGAACTCGGATTTGGAACGTTGTTGCTTGGGAGCCTCCTGCGTCGCTCCGCGGAGTTGACTATCGGGTTCGTCGCCATCGGGAGCCTGATTGCACTGGGAGGTCTCGTCTGGGCGGTACAGTCACGGTCGCTTGGTCTTGGTGCTGGTGTGACCGTCGTCGTGCTTGCCGTCGCGAGTTACGGTATCCACCGGTACGAACTCGTTGCGCTTGGATTGGTATCTGAGACAGTAGCGCAATCACCATCGAATTCACCGACCTCGCCTCGAGATCCGAAATGAATACTGAAACACACACGTCACGTTCGGAGTCCGAAGATACCGGGTCCGTCTCGCCACAGAGCGCCGGTGTCGATGCAACGACACGGGCAAAACTACTCGAAGCCGAAAACCGTCGACTACGTGAAGAATATGCACGGGCTAAACGCTCGTCTTACCGCAAGACTGCGGTCGCTCTGGCGGTGGTCGGGTGTTTGGCTATCGGTGGCGGCGTACTCTTCGAATCCACTCGCACCGTGTTGGTCGTCCTCGGACTGACGGGCCTGTTCGGTGGCGTGCTTACGTATTACCTCACACCGGGTCAGTTCGTCGCCGCGGATATCGGTGAGCGACTGTATGCGACGTATGCGATAAACGGCGGTGCGATCTGTGAGGAACTCGGAGTCCAGGATGAGCGATTGTATATTCCCGCCGAAACCGGAGGCGCACAGCTGTATATCCCTGCGCACACGTCTGCTGACCAACTTGCCCCGGGTGAACTTCCCGACTCGTTACCGATGCCGTTCGTCCTCGACGACAGCGACCGAGGACTGGTGTTCGAACCGACCGGGTCGCTGCTACTCGAGGAGTTCGAACACGGCCTCCGTGGTGAACTCGGCTCTCATCCCCGAACGATTACGGCTCAGTTATGTGATGGACTCGTCGAACACCTGGAACTCGCCTCGAGTGCCGATCCGGACGTCGAACCTGCCGATGGCCGAGTCACGGTCGGAATCTCTGGAAGCGCTGTGGGGCCGCTCGATAGATTCGACCACCCGATCCCCTCGTTTGTCGCGACCGGACTCGCCGTCGGACTCGAGCGTCCAGTTCGAGTAGAAGTAACTCAGGGCGATCAGAGAAGTGACTGGCTTGTTACAGTCCACTTTCAGCCGAGAGGTGGCACAGATAAGGGTTCTCGAAAGGAAGAATAATCAATACGAGCATACTGTCTAAGTCTCTCTCTTTCGGTTGCGTTTTCGGTGAGGACTCGAGGTTCCGCGGCCACTTTAGTAGTGCATGGAATGCCCAATATAAGCCAGGCAGACTCCTGGAACTCGCATAAAATATAACAAATAAACCCGAACTTGTGAACGAATTCCTGCATATAGAGTATATTAGTGCCCTACCACCGACAACACGTTTGCGAGAATAAACGCGATTCGGGGGGTATTTGACTCAGTAACAATACTGGTGGCCATTATTTTGACCCAGCATCGGTCACAGCGACTCGTGACGGACTCACCGCGCTCCAACCGATTCGCGTTCTAAGGGGTTACTCGAGAGCAAAACTGTCGTTAGTCCCGATCAACTCAAACTCTATTCAACTGATTGGTTGGGGAAACTATCGGCTTTTATACTATTGGTTGCGAATATTGACCAGCAAATTGATCGTCCGCCTGAAGTGATCAATCAGTCGTGGGATGCTGAACGACGACTACCTCAAGAACATCGCCACCGGCGAGGTGCCCCTCTCGAGAAATCAGTGCTCGAGATCGGATTTGAACCGAAGGAAGACGGTCGCTCACTACGTTCGCGCTGCGACTTTCAGGGTTCAATTCCGTATCTTGCATTCTCCGCTCACGAAATTGTTCGCGGAGAATGCGCGGGACCGGATTTGAACCGCGAGGACATCGCTTCGCTCGTCCTCTGGGCTGCAAATCCGCTCCTGCTCTCTCGCTCACTCCGTTCGCTCGATGCGCGGGACCGGATTTGAACCGGCGGACCCCTACGGGACAGCGTCCTAAGCGCTGCGCCGTTTCCTGGCTTGGCTACCCGCGCTCACGTCCGGGTTTTATCGAATCGGGTAAGAACCTGTCGATCCGGATTACGGGGAATTGAGGAGAAAGCCCCGTGTTTTAGCGCGGGGATGAATCCGACACTACCTTTCACAAACCACCGACGATAGTACGGCCTGGTATTGCAGCAGATATTTAACCTATCTCGTCTTATTACATTTGTAATGGTCACGGTGACTGTCACCGCGAAGTTCCACAACCCATCCCTCTCACGGCGCAAAGAGTGGCAACACGCCTCTCGCCTCTACCGTGATACCAAACAGTTCTGTATTGATGGATGGGAAAACGGCGACTTCGACAAGTCCGTGACCACAGCCAGTATCGACAACGACCTCTACTCGGCTATTCAGAACCAAGCCATCCGAGAGGCGAAATCCGACCACACCAAGGACGGAGAGGTTCGATACCGAGAGAGTCAACCGTTCGCCATCAACAACCAGAACTGGGAAATCGACACCACCGAGAACGGCACGGTCGTCGTCGGTTTCCCGTGTGTCTCCCAATGGTGGTACACTCCGATAGAGGTGTACGACGACATTGCGGACCCTGTAGACCGACTGGTCAAAGGTGACGCCGACAAAACCCGTCTACAGGTCTACCGTCGGGGAGACGACTGGTACTGTACGTTCAACGTCGAGTACGACGCCGACACATCGGGCGAGACGCCCATCGGTGTCGATATTGGTGAACGCCACATCCTCGCTGCGACGGCCTATGGTGAGGACGAGTCAATGTTGGTGTCGGGTGGTGAGGCGAAGTACGTTCGACGTAAATATCGTTCCCTACGCGATTCGCTTTCAAAAGCGGGTGCGCTTCGTGCACGGAACCGTGTGGGTGACAAAGAACAGCGTCGAATCAAAGACCTGAATCACAAACTTTCCCGTCGCCTCATCACGTTCGCGGAACAGTTCGAGAATCCCGTCATTCGGATGGAAGACCTCGAAGGAATCCGCAAGAACAGTTCGTGGTCGGGAGTCCACTCGTGGCATTTCCACCAACTCCAACAGTTCATCACATACAAAGCCGAGCGCGCTGGTATTCGTGTCGAAAAAGTAGACGCCTACCACACCAGTCAGGAGTGTTCGGCCTGTGGTTCGATGGGAACCCGTGATGGGGACTACTTTTCGTGTCCGGAGTGTGGTCGTGGACGCCATGCTGACCTGAACGCTTCGGAGAATATCGCGCAACTGGAGGGAGAACCATGCACGGCGTAGCAGTTCGGCTGACGCGAACCGTGCTACCTCGCTGGTTGAACAGCCAGCCGTCGTTGACGCTCGCTGTATGCGGGGAGGAAGGCCCCATTGACAGGGCTGTACGCGCTGGAAAGCACACCGTTGGTCACAACCCGGTGGCGACCTTCGACGTTCCACGCGAAAGCGTACTTGAAAACCGAGGAAACGCGCAACCTGAATATCCCCTTCGGGGAATCCTCGCCCGTTAGGGCGGGGAGGATGTCAATCGTGTTTTACCGGCTCTTCGGGGGACCAGTCCGGTGGGACGATATACGTGACGTGTTCCGGATCTCGAAGTTGATGTAACTCAGCGGCCTGCTCGGCCAGCGAACGGTCCCGGTAGGGCATCTCGAGCCCGCAGCCGGTACAGACGAGTTTGCAGGTTGGTTCCTTCATGACGGACGCGGAAACCCGACGGGGGTGAAGGCGTCTGCTCGTCCTTGGCTAGGCTCCCGCTTTAGTAGTTATCTCCTAGCCCAGATCACCGAGAACAGCCACTCTGCCTATCAATTCGTAGCCGAACGTTGGCTCGAGTAGCGACCTATTGCTAATCCTCGTGGATATTACCCTCGGAAATCCGATCAGCACAGATCTGGACACGGGATTTATTTCCGGGGAGGCGAAACGGTTGGGCATGCACAGCGCTCGCGATCGGATCGAGTACGAGCCGTGGCTCGAGGAACTCGAGGGAGTAGCCGATCGCCTCGAGTTGTCGGGCGACGCGCGGTCGTGTGCGATCGATCTCTTTCTCGCCGACGTCCCCGAGGACGACCGATCGAAGCGGGCCGTCCTCGCGGCGAGCATCTACGCAGGCGCTCTGATTGCGGGAGACGGTCGAACTCAGGGGACGGTCGCCGACGCAGCGGAGGTCTCTCGGCTCTCGATCCAGACGCGGTGGAAAGACCTCCTCGAGGACGCCGGTCTCGAACCGCCGCGCTGGTAACTCGGTGACCGTTTCGTCGGGTCAGTCCACCGATTAGTCGATCTAACGGTGTATTATGCAATCAAAACTCAGCTCGGGAGTCGCCAGCTCACTCTCGGGTCATACGGTTTACTGTAAGTCATTTCCGGCGCAACCGCGACCTGGGCGACGGTTGCGCCGGTAAATCGTTACAGTAATCCGTATCAGGAATCGTCGTTCCCGCCCTCGAGAACGCGTCCGTGTTCGTCGATTTCCCCGCGAACGATTCGGGTACTCGAGATGATGTCACCGTCGTCGGCGCGGACGTGGGGAACGACGACGACCTCGAGCGGATCGTGGCCGCGCTCACGGCGGATCTCGTTGATTCGCTCGCCACCGTCGCGGGTTTCCGGCGAGACGACGAGGTAGTCGAACTGCGGTTCCGTCGCGATCCCGGTGGGCGCTTCGAGCGGCCTGATTTCGAACTCGCGACCGTACTCGGCGGCGATCGATTCGAGGGCGGACTCGAGGGCGTCCTTTCGCTCGTCGTAGCAGTTGACGTGTCGTTCGACGTGTCGCGTCTTCGGTGCGAGTTCGTCGCTCGTCAATCCGATCGTCACGTCACCCAGTTCGAACGCCCGTTCGAACAGCCGTCGGTGGCCGTCGTGAACGGGGTCGAACGTCCCACCAAGCGCGACGTCCATACCCCACCCCAATTGGGCAGTCCGTATAAAACGGTCGAATGCGTGGATGGCGATCCCCGCTCGAGCGGTCATAGTTCGACAATCGTCGAGTGTCACCTTCACATTGTTTTTAGTAATCGCCCGCTGTGTCCCCGGTATGGGATTAGACGAGGACGCACTGGAGTACCACCGGACGGACCCGCCAGGAAAGATCGAGATTTCGACGACGAAACCGACGAACACACAGCGCGATCTCTCACTGGCCTACTCGCCCGGGGTCGCGACCCCGTGTATGGAGATCGCAGCGGACGAAACCGATGCCTACACGTACACGGCAAAGGGGAATCTCGTCGGCGTCGTCTCGAACGGGTCCGCCGTACTGGGTCTCGGCGATATCGGCGCACAAGCATCGAAACCGGTAATGGAAGGAAAAGGGGTGCTGTTCAAGCGGTTCGCGGACATCGACGTCTTCGACATCGAACTCGACGAGGCCGACCCGGACAAACTCGTCGAGGCGGTGAAGATGATGGAACCGACGTTCGGCGGCGTCAACTTAGAGGACATCAAAGCGCCAGAGTGTTTCACCGTCGAAGAACGGTTGCGCGAGGAGATCGATATTCCCGTCTTTCACGACGACCAGCACGGAACCGCGATCATCTCCGGCGCGGCGCTTCTCAACGCGGCCGATATCGCGGGAAAAGATCTCGAGGACCTCGAAATCGTCTTCTCCGGCGCGGGTGCGAGTGCGATCGCGACGGCCCGGTTTTACGTTTCGCTCGGCTGCCGGTCCGAGAACATCACGATGTGTGACTCCTCGGGGATCATCACTGAAGCCCGGGCAAACGACGACGACGTCAACGAGTACAAACGCCAGTTCGCTCGGGACGTTCCGGAGGGTGACCTCGCGGACGCGATGGAGGGGGCGGACGTTTTCGTCGGCCTCTCCGTCGCCGGGGTCGTCTCCCAGGAGATGGTCCGGTCCATGGCCGGCGATCCGATCGTCTTCGCGATGGCCAACCCCGATCCGGAGATCAACTACGAGGAGGCCAAAGCGGCGCGCGAGGATACCGTCATCATGGCTACCGGCCGCTCCGATTACCCGAATCAGGTCAACAACGTCCTCGGTTTCCCGTTTATCTTCCGCGGTGCGCTCGACGTGCGCGCGACCGAGATCAACGAAGAGATGAAAGTCGCCTGTGCCCAGGCGCTTGCCGATCTCGCCCGGCAGGACGTCCCCGACGCGGTCGTCAAAGCCTACGGCGAGGATCCGATCCAGTACGGTCCCGACTACATCATTCCGAAACCGGTCGATCCGCGGGTTCTCTTTCGGGTCGCACCGTCGATTGCAGAGGCAGCCATGGAGTCCGGAGCGGCCAGAACCGAAATCGACCTCGAGGAGTACGAAGAGGAACTCGAGGCTCGGCTCGGCAAGTCCCGCGAGATGATGCGTGTCGTCCTCAACAAGGCAAAGAGCGATCCGAAGACGGTCGCGCTCGCGGAGGGAGAAAACGAGAAGATGATTCGGGCGGCCTACCAGATTCAAGAACAGGGGATCGCGACGCCGGTCCTCATCGGCGACGAGACCGAAATCCGGACGGCGGCCGCCAACCTCGGGCTGGATTTCGACCCGCAGGTTGCCGATCCCACTGTCGGTGATTACGAGGAGTACGCGGATCGGCTCCACGAACTCCGTCAACGAAAGGGGATCACCCGGACGGAGGCCGGGGAACTCGTCGAACGCGACTCGAATTACTTCGGGAGCGTAATGGTCGAACAGGGCGACGCAGACGCGCTTCTGACGGGTCTTTCCCACCACTATCCGTCGGCGCTTCGGCCGCCGCTGCAGGTGATCGGCACCGCCGACGACGTCGACTACGCGGCTGGGGTCTACATGCTGACGTTCAAAAACCGCGTGATCTTCATCGCCGACGCGACCGTCAACCAGACGCTCGACGAGGAGGTTCTCGCGGAGGTGACGAAACAGACCGGCAAACTCGCGCGGCGGTTCAACGTCGAACCGCGCGCCGCGTTGCTCTCGTACTCGAACTTCGGCAGCGTCGACAACGAGGGGACCCGGAAACCGCGCCGGGCAGCGCGGATGCTCCAGGACGACCCCGAGGTCGACTTTCCCGTCGACGGGGAGATGCAAGCCGACACCGCCGTCGTAGAAGACATCCTCGAGGGAACGTACGGCTTCTCGGAGCTCGAGGAGCCGGCGAACGTTCTCGTCTTTCCGAACCTCGAGTCGGGCAACATCGGCTACAAGCTGCTCCAGCGACTCGGCGGTGCGGACGCCATCGGCCCGATGCTCGTCGGCATGGACGAACCCGTCCACGTCCTCCAGCGGGGGGACGAGGTCAAAGATATCGTCAATTTGGCTGGCGTTGCGGTCGTCGACGCCCAAAAAGAGTAACGCGGTTCGGAGCGTACGCGGTTCGGAGCGAACGGAGTGAGCGAGAACCGCGGAACGGCGAACGGGGAACGCAGTGACCCGTGAGCGAACGGAGTGAGCGAGAACCGCGGAACGGCGAACGGGGAACGCAGTGACCCGTGAGCGAGCGAAGCGAGCGAGAACCGCGGAACAGCGAACGGGGAACGCAGTGACCCGTGAGCAAGCGGGAAACGCGAAACGCAAAAAGACGAACAGCGGCCTCGAGCCCACGAAACCCCCTGTCCAGTGTAGACGAGAGAGACGTCACTACCGACGCAGCGTCGAAAGAAATCGGCGTTGCTCGAGTCGTCGCGTCGCGACTTAGCCGAAGAGTTCGCCGAGGCCCTCGCCGCCGGCGTCGTCGTCTTCGTCGTCTTCGTCGTCGTCCGTCGTGTCCGGGACGTCGCTCGTCTCTTCTGCGTCCTCGTCGTCGCCACCGTCGTCAGCCGCTGCGGCGGCGCCGCCTGCGGCGGCTCCACCGGCGGGGACGGCTGCGGCCTCGGAGACCGCTTCGTCGATGTCGACGTCCTCGAGTGCGGCGACGAGCGCCTTGACTCGGGACTCTTCGACGTCGACGCCAGCGGCGTCGAGCACGTCGGTAAGGTTGTCTTCGTTGATCTCTTCGCCCGTTTCGTTCAGGATGAGTGCAGCGTAAACGTATTCCATTGTTGAATCCTCCGTTGATTATCCGAACATCGCGCCGAGGCCTTCCGCGCCGTCGCCGTCGTCTTCGTCATCGTCGTCGTCGGCGGCGTCGCCGGCCTCGGTTTCGTCTTGGTCGTCAGTCGATTCGTCTTCGTCCTCTCCCTCGTCGGCGTCGGCCGCCGCTGGCGCAGGTGCCTCGAGGTCCTGGAGCTCTTCGGGGAGTGCCTCCTCGTCGTCGATCTGGGCTGCCAGCGCACGCAGCTGTGCGTCGGCCTTGCTGACGAGGTCGGGCATGAGCTCTTCGTCTTCGATCGCGGCGTGGAGGCCGAGGCTCTTGGCCTCGCCCGTCGCCTTGGCGATGAGCGTCGGTGCCGTCGTCGCGGTCGGGAAGCTCGCGTTGACCGAGAGGTTCCGGGCGCGAGCGGCCGCCGTCGACACGTCGCTCTGGTAGGCATCGACGTCGATGTCGAGGTCCTCGGGATCGAAGAGGACGCCGTCTGCGACGACGGCGCGAAGGTCGAGTCCGACCTCCTTTGGCTCGATGCCGAGTTCGTTGAGGACGTTCGCCAGATCCGCAGAGACTTCCTCGCCGGCCTCCAGGACCGTCGAGTCCTCCATGACCTGAATCGAACCGTCCTCGATTCGCGCGTTGGCTCCGATGCCCTGGAGTTCGCCGACGAACGGCCCCGGGTCGACGCCCGTGTCACCCTCGGGGATGACGATGTCGTTGGGCGCGACTTCCCCCTCGTTGATCGGAGCGGGCGTCTTCGACGCCTCGAGTTCCTTGTAGAGGGTAAAGGGGTTGTCGTTCGTGGCGACCAGTCCGACCTGTCCCTCGACGTGGGTGACGAGGTCGTCGAGGCCGGCGTCCTCGAGTGCCCGGACCTGCAGCGTGTTGCGGCTCACTCGCACCACGGCGGTGCCGTGGAGTCCGCGACGCATGTCCTGAAGCTGTTTGCTCGGAATGCCGGTGATGCCGACGATGCCGACGCTCTCGTAGTCCTCGATGAGCTGCTCGAGTTCGCCGACTTCCTCTTTTTTCCACTGTGGGAGGTTCTCGGTCTTTCGCTCGGCTTCTGCGCTCACGTTAGACCACCTCCACGGACGGCCCCATCGTGGTCTTCACGTAGACCCCGTCGATGTTCTGTGGGCCTTTCTCGAGGTCGGCGTGCAGTCGACGCAGGATGACGTCGATGTTGTCGGCGATGTCCTCAGCGTCCATGTCCTCGGCACCGACGAGCGTGTGGAACGTTCGTCGGTCGCCGGAACGAAGCTGCACGGTACTTTTGAGTCGATTGACGGTCTCGACGACGTCGTCGTCGGGCGCGAGCGGGTCCGGCATCTTCCCCCGGGGACCGAGGATGGTACCCAGGTGCCGGGCGATATCTTGCATCATCGCCTCTTCGGCGATGAAGAAGTCCGTCTCGTCCGCCATATCCTTGGCGTCGTCGTCGTCCAGATCGGCCACGTCGTCCTCCGAGAGGACCTCGTCCGCCGCCTCCTCGGCGCGGACTGCGGTTTCGCCCTCGGCGATGACGACGATTCGCGTTTCCTGGCCGGTTCCGGACGGCAGGACGATAGACTCATCGACACGGTTCGACGGTTCGTTCAAATCAAGGTCGCGCAAGTTGATCGCGAGGTCGACCGTCTCGGTAAAGTTCCGGTCCGGTGAATCCTCGAGTGCGCGAGCCACTGCGGTTTCGATATCCTCTGCCATCGTTCACCTCCGTAGTACGCAGGTTTGCTCCTACGGGTCAGTGAAACAGGCAATGCCTGTCTCCATTGAGAGAAGTAGCATGGCGAACTTAAACCCGTCGAACCCGGCTCTCGTGTGCGTCCGGTTGTCGATCACTGATACGGTCTGCCCAAATGCAGTTCCGTTTTTCAGATCATCCTCGTGACCGAAAGTAATATCTTTGATGACAGTGTATCGTTCGTGTATGTGGCCAATAGATTTATATCCTATCACTGGGGCAACCGGTCTCGAGTTGACCGGAGAGTTCGCTCACGCGTGGGTACTCGAGTACTATCGCTCGCTCGCACCGATCGAGCGAGCGGGGATCCAGTTCGCTGCAACGCTCGTCTTCGCATCGGTGTTGCTCGGTACGCTCCAGGGACGCGGATCGCAAGCGGTCACCAAATCCCGCCGGAGTCCGATCATCTCGACCTGTATCGGGTTTCCGTCCCTGCTCGTCGTCCTCGCTCTCACGAGTACCGGCTACTTCATCGTGGGCTCGAGCCTCGGGACGTTTTTTGGCGTCATCCTCGTGACGGTCGGACTGGCGCTGCTTCCGACGTCCGCTGCGGTCGGAATCGTCGCGATGGGGCAGGCGATCACGGCCCGACTCGGACGGGACAAACGCTGGCTCGGCGTTTTCACTGGCAGTCTCGTCTTCGGCCTCGCCGGGCTGTCGGTTCCCGTGGCGCTCGCCGTCGCCGGGATCACGACGATGCTCGGACTGGGAACGGTTATCCGCCTTTTGATCGGACCAGGCGGAGCCACGAGCCCCGAAGAGCGAAGCGTCCCACCGGCGAACAAAATCTGAGACGAGTTCGATTGGCCACGGCACAACGGGTTTTTCTCTCGGCGTTGACGCCACCGTATGGTCTCCCTCGAGAATCGCCTCACACTCGAGTCACTGTCCCCGCTTCACTGGGTCGGGATCGGGTTGGCCGCCGTCACCGCGGGCGTTCACCTCGTTCTCGGGGTCGGGTTCTTGCCACACTGGATGGGACTCGCCTTCCTCGTCGCGACTGCCGGGTTCGTCCTCGGCATCGTGCTCGTCCTCGTCGACTACCGACGGCGGCTGCTCTACCTCCTCGGGATCCCGTTTACCGCCGGTCAGGTGATCCTCTGGTATGCGGTCAATCGACCCGAGGCCCTCGATGCGGTCTCGCCGGTCGAGATCGTCGACAAACTCGCACAACTCCTGTTGATCGTCGTACTCCTCGCACTCTCTCGCCGTGACTGACGAGTCGGTCGCGGTATCATCAGGGCGCGTCGGCTGGCGGTGGGGGTGGGCTACGGCTGCGCTCTGGATCGTCGCTTCTCTCGGGACGATCGCACTCGAGGTGGTGTGGTCGGGCGGCCCATCGCTTGCCTTTCTCGCCCTCGTCGGGTCCGCGCTCGTCCTCGAGTCGGTCCTCGTCTTTCTGACGATCGACCGAATACAGGAACGCGGTTCGCGGCCGTTTACACTCGCGACCGGGGTGACGCTCGGGCGCGGAGCGGCAGCCGCGGTACTCGCCGGGTTCGTGGTAGCGCCCTCGCCGACCGGCGTTCTCGCCTGGGTTCCGGCCCTCCTGTTCGCCGTTGCGGCCGCGCTCGACGCGGTCGATGGAATGGTCGCCCGTCGGCTGGACGAGGTGACGGACATCGGGGCTCGACTGGACGTGGAGATGGACGCCCTCGTCGTGCTGGTCGGCTCGCTCGTCGCCGTTGCGGGCGACGGGGCTGCGCTCGCGTTTCTCGCGGTCGGGATCGCACGGTACCTGTTCGTCGCCGGACTCTGGTGGCGGCGCAGACGTGGTCTGGTCGTTTCCGAACTCCCGTCGAACCGACTCCGCCGCCCGCTCGGTGCGCTCGTGATGGTCTGCATCTGGCTTGCAATCCTCCCCGTTCTGTCTGCGACCCTCACGCGCCCGCTCTCGATACTCGTGGCGGTACCGTTTCTCGCTAATTTCTGCTGGGACTGGCTCGCGGTGAGCGGTCGCCGGTGAGTGGCTCACGCCGGAGGTGGTCGATCGGGTGAAGAGCGAAGAAAGTCGTCAAAAAATATCACCGAGACCGTCCGTTCTCACCATCGATACCGACAGTTCTCAGGAACTGTCACTCGAGCGAACTGCCAAGTGGGCACTGATCGAACGGTTCACCGTGAGCGATCTCCGACCCGGGCCACCGACCGGCCGTGATCGTCGATGACGGCGAACGCGGCCGTCGACGGCCGGACGCTTTACTTTACGGATCCCTCTACCGTCGAGATTCGGTCTCGAGCGGTTCCGGAACCGGGCCCCGACGCGGTTCGCGTCCGAACGACGATCTCGGCGATCAGCGCCGGAACCGAAGGCATGATCTATCGCGGCGACGCCCCGGCCTCGCTCCCGGCCGACGAGTGTCTCGAGGCGTTCGACGAAGATCTCTCCTTCCCGCTGTCCTACGGCTACGCAGCGGTCGGAACGGTCACCGAGGTCGGTGAGAACGTCTCCGAATCGTGGCTGGATCGGCGCGTGTTCGCCTACAACCCCCACGAGAGTGACTTCCTCGCCCACCCGGAGGACCTGCTGGTCGTCCCCGACGACGTCTCGTCCCGCGAGGCTGCGCTGTTCGCGAACCTCGAAACTGCCGTCAACCTCGTCCTCGACGGCGGTGCGTTGCTCGGCGAGCGCGTCGTCGTCGTCGGACAGGGTGTCGTCGGTCTGTTGACGACCGCGCTGCTGTCCGAACTCCCCCTCGAGACGCTCGTGACGGTCGAACCCCGCGAAAACCGCCGTCGGCTCTCCGAGGCGGTCGGTGCCGACCGGACGATCGATCCGGCGGCGAAGTGTCCAGTCGAACGGCTCGAATCGATCCTCGGCGAGGACGCGCGTGCCGATCTAACCTACGAATTGTCGGGGAATCCGGACGCGCTCGACGACGCGATTGCGGTAACCGGGTTCGACGGTCGTGTTCTCGTCGGATCCTGGTACGGAACCGAACAGACCACGCTCGACCTCGGCGGGCGGTTCCACCGCGACCGGATCGAGATCGAGAGCACGCAGGTGAGCACGATCGATCCCGAGTTAGCCGGCCGCTGGTCCCGCGAGCGTCGCCATCGAACCGCCTGGAACTGGCTCCGGCGACTCGATCTCTCGGCGCTTTTCACGCACGAAATCCCGTTCGAAAATGCCGCTGATGCGTACGAACTGATAGAGGAGCGTCCCGAGGACGCGGTGCAGGTTCTGTTGGCATACGACTGATCCAGTCCGTCGACGGCCCCGCAGACGGAGTATCAGTACTCGCGACCGAACGGAGGTGTTTACCCGCCGTCCGTGGTACCGGCGCGCATGTACTCCGTCACCGTCTCGCAGTGCCTCGTGGCCCAGCATTACCTGACGGTTCCGGATCCGGGGCCGGAAGGGGAGCTTCACTCCCATCACTTTACCGTGGCGGCGACGATCCGAAACGCCGAACTGAACGAACACGGATACGTCCACGACATCGACGACGTACGTCGGGCGATGGACGCCGTCTGCGGGTTTTACGCCGATCGAACGCTCAACGACTGTCCTGGCTTCGAAGACCGGAACCCGAGCGTCGAGCGGTTCGCACGCCTGTTCGGCGACCGACTGCTCGAGCACCTCGAGCCCGACGGAGTGTCCGAGCTTCGGATCGAGATCGAAGAGGACGACGTCGCCAGCGTCGCCCACGAACGCACCTGCTGACGATGGAGGTCGGACTCGTCGTCCCCGACGACCTCGAGACGACGTCCGGCGGCTATCGGTACGACCGAAAGCTGGTGTCGATTCTCGAGGAGCGAGGCGACGACGTCGAGGTGATTTCACTGGCTGGTCGATCCGAACGCGCCGTTCGTGACCAACTCGACCGATCGTTCGACGTCCTGCTGCAGGACGAACTCTGCTACCGAGAGCTGGTCGGTCACAACTGCCGCCTCGAGCGTCCGGGGACGATCGTCGCGCTCGTTCACCTGCTACAGTCGGCTGCCCCTGGATTGACTCCTTCCGCAACGGTCGATTCCGCGTTCGAACCGGTCAGTGGCGGTCAAATCTGCGGCGGCGATCGAAACGGCGGTGGCGGGCGGGATTACGGAGACGATCAGAACGGGGGCGACGACCGGGGCCACGGTGACGACGCGAGCGACCACTCCCGTGAGCGAGCACGCGAACTCGAGAAACGGTATCTCTCCTCCGTCGACGCGGCGATCTGTACGAGCGAGTACACTCGCGATCGAACGGCGGAACTGACCTCGGTGCCGACGCTCGTCGCACCGCCGGCGGGCCGACGCGAGGGGGCTGCGATCTCGGCCGAAGCGGTCGACCGGCGGGCGACCGACGACGGTCCCCTCCGCGTCACGTTCGTCGGAAATCTGACTCCCCGAAAGAATCCCACGGCGGTCCTCGAGGCACTCGAGAGGGCGGAACGAAACTGGAACCTGACCGTCGTCGGCAGCCACGAGGCCGAACCGGCCTACGCGCGGACGGTTCGCGACCGGATCGTCGAACTCGGCGTTGGGAGCCGCGTGTCGGTTGCCGGCGAAGTCGACGACGATCGTCTGGCGTCGGTCCTCGAGCGATCGCACGTTCTCGCCGTGCCGTCTCGCTACGAGGGATTCGGCATGGTCTACCTCGAGGCGATGGAGTTCGGCGTCGTGCCAGTCGCGAGCGCGGTCGGCGGCGCGGACGAAATCGTCGCGGACGGCCGGAACGGCGTACTGATCGATCCGTCGGACACGGCCGGTCTGGCGGCGGTGATCGACGGTCTCGCTGCCGATCGGGAGCGGCTCGCGGCGCTCGGAAAGAAAGCTCTCGAGACGGCCGCCGCTCATCCCTCGTGGTCGGAGACGATGGCCGACGTGCGAGCATTCCTGGCCGGACTCGAGGCGGGTGAGTCCGGATGACGCTTGCGGGAAAGCTGCGGGGTGAGTCCGAATGACGCCTGCGAGCAATCCGTGGGGTGAGTCCGGATGACTCCCTCGATGCAGTCGTATCTCGAGGCCAAACGCACCGTGGACGACCGCGCGTTGAACCGCCGCGTCTTCGAGCAGTTTACGGCGGAACTTGCGGAGATCGACGAACCGGTTCGGGTGACCGAATTCGGGTGCGGCGTCGGTACGATGGTGTCCCGGCTCGTCGAGTGGGAGTGTTTGCCAACCCGAACCCGGTACCACGCGATCGATCGCGACCCCGAGAGCGTCGTCGCCGCTCGGAAGCGATTGCCGGACAGGCTCGAGGCGGCTGGCTATCGGATCGTAGATGGTTCCGACGTGCCCGAAGCCGAACGCCGCGAGGACGGACTCGAGACGACCGTCGACGCCCGCTCCCGAGACCGGCGGATCGATCTCTCCCTCGAGGTGGCCGATGCGCTCTCGACGGCGACGGGCGACGACGGTGATCGGTCGACGGGGCCCGAACCCGACGACGCTCGCTCGAGGGTGTCCGGGTCCGACGACGCTCGCTCGAGGGGGACCGGGACGGCGGACGCCGTGATCGCCGCCGCGTTCCTCGACGTGGTCGACCTCGATCGCGCGTTAGACGCTGCGTCGACTCGTCTCGAGCCCGGGGGCCTCCTCTACGCACCGATCACGTTCGACGGGGCGACGGGGTTCGCGCCGCCGCATCCGCTCGACGAGCGGATCGAGCGGCTCTACCACCGGCACATGGACGACGTCCGCGACCGGGACGGCGGAAGCACGACCGGCCGGCAACTCCTCTCGGCGCTTCCGGCGAACGGGTTCGAACTGCTCGCGACCGGCGGGTCCGACTGGATCGTCAGACCGCGGTCTGGCGAGTCCGGCGGCTATCCAGCCACAGAACAGGTCTTTCTCGAGGCCATCCTCGAGACGATCGACGACGCGCTCGCGGCGTATCCGGCGACGGTTCTCGACCCCTCGGATCGGACGACGTGGGTCTCGACGCGACGGCGACAGCTCGAAGCGGCGGAGCTCTCGTTCGTAAGCCACCATCTCGACGTGCTCGCACGTCTCGAGAAACGCCGAACGAAAAAATGAACCGACGGGTCCGCTGATTAGGCGAGGGCGTCGTCGTACTCGCCGGAGTCGACTTTCTCTTTGAACTCGCGAGCGTCGGTGCCCTCGATGGTGACGCCCATGGATGCGCAGGTGCCGACGACTTCCTTCGCGGCGTTTATCGTGTCGTAGGCGAGCAGGTCCGGATGTTTCTGCTCTGCGATCGTTTTGACCTGGTCGATCGAGAGGTCGGCGACGAAGTCCTCCTGGGGTTCGCCGCTACCGGTGTCGAAGCCGGCTTCGTCTTTGATGAGCGCCGCCGTCGGCGGAACACCGACGTCGATGTCGAACGAGCCGTCCTCGTCGTATTCGACGGTTACCGGCACTTCGGTGCCGTCGAACGCTTCTGTCTGGTCGTTGATCTCCTGTACGACCGCCTGTACGTCGACGGGCGTCGGTCCGAGCTCGGGACCGAGCGGTGGGCCTGGATTGGCCTGGCCACCCGGAACGAGCACTTCGATGGTTCCAGCCATACCCGTCACAACCCGTGCGCGAGTTTTAAGGGTTGCTTTTTCGGCTAGTCGAGGCCTGTGACGAGCTATCGTATCTCAGATTTTCGACGACGAGCGACGAGGGTTCGACCAGCAGCGGTCGTCGACGAAACGCGGACCGCCGCCGTCACCTGACGCTGTCCGCACGCCACTGCGCGAAGGAGTCGAGGACGTCGTTCTCGTCGAATCGCTCGATACACGGCACGTCGTGGGGATGGACCTCGAGGACGCGCTCCTCGAGATCGGCGTACGCGTCGTCGGTCGTCTTCGCCAGCAAGATCGCCTCCTCGTCGTGGTGGATCTCCCCCTCCCAGCGGTAGGTCGAGGTCGTCGACAGTCGGTTGACGCAGGCGGCCAGACGTTCCTCGACTACCGTCTCGGCGATTCGGTCGGCCGCGTCCGGCGGTGCCGTGATGTAGACGGTCGGCATCGTAGTGGGTGATGTCGCCGGGAGGTGAAAAGCCTGCTCCCGGTCACTTCCGTCGAGCGGTCCGGTTCGAAGCGATTTCCAGAGAGAACTGCGGTGGCACCGTCGGTTACTCGCCGACGACGGGATTGAACGTCCCGTTGATGTCCCACTCGTGGAGACAGTGTGGGTTCCCGACCTGCTTTTCGCCGTCTTCGCGATCGATCTGCCACGATCCGAGTTCGTCGTCCCAGTACTCCGCCCGATTGCACCGTTCGCAGACCCGGGCCGTTGGCGTTCGTACCTGTGTGCTCATTGCCGGGTGTGGGAACTGGACCCATATAACGGTATTCCTTCCCACGATGCAATTCCGGCTGAGCCGGACGACCTTCGGCCGCCCATCTCGTCACGGATCGTTTCGATACCGGGCGTTCACACCGGTGCGAACCGTCCCGATATCTCGCCCAGCAATACTGATACGAACCGTTTCGGTCCACGCTCGTCGCGCAGAGAGAGCCATGGGCAGTATATTTCACGTCGGTTGTGGTATTCTCGAGCGTGAATTGCCCTGTCGGACGACTCTCGAGAGCGGCCGTCGGTCACGCGGTACTGGTCGTCGTGACGGTCCTCTCGGTTGGAGTCGGAACGGCGACCGGCCACGAGGAGTACGTCGTCGACGAGACGCGGGACGTCGAGGTCGGCGAGTTCCTCGCGCAGGCGCTTTCCGATCCGTTCGTCGTCGGACCGCTTCTCGGTGGTGGGGCCCTCGTCATCGCCGCGCTCGGCGGCTATCTCGCATTTCGCCCGCTCCAGCACGATCTGGCTGCGTTCCAGTTCGCGATGACCGAGTACGACGAGTACGTCCCCTGGCTCCTGCGGATCTCGCTTGGCATTCCGCTGATCGGCGCGGGCTTTAGCGGCTACTTCGTCAGCCCCGCACTCGAGGTCGACCTGCGACTGCTCCAGGTGACACTCGGGTTCTTGCTGTTGTTCGGGGTCGCGACGCGCGTCGTGGCGATGTTCGGACTCGCCGTCTACCTCGTGGGCGCGGCGATCTGGCCGACGCTGCTATTGCAACTCGAGTTCGTCGGCGGGTTCGCGGCGATCGCACTGATCGGTGGCGGGCGACCCAGTGCGGATCACGTCCTCGGACGGATCGCGGGTTCCCGGGGAACGGTCTACCGGCGTCTCGATCCGATTCACGACCGTGCGGACGCGTTCGGCGAGCACATCGCCGGAGTCGACCGGTTCCTGCCGACGGTCGTCCGTCTCGGACTCGGCGCGACGTTCGTCTACCTCGGGTCCACCCAGAAGATCCTCCAGCCAGACCTCGCGCTCGCGGTCGTCGACCGGTACGACCTCACCGCGGTCGTGCCGGCCAGCCCGGAACTCTGGGTGCTCGGTGCGGGTCTGGCGGAGATCTGTCTCGGGCTCGCACTGATCGCCGGCTTTTTCACCCGCGCCAGCGCGGCCACGGCGATCGCCATGTTCACGCTCACGCTCTTCGCCCTGCCCGATGACCCCGTCCTCGCCCACGTCGCCCTGTTCGGCATGGCCTCAGTGTTGCTCATCACCGGCGGCGGCCCGTACGCGATCGACGGCCGACTCGAGCGGCTCGCTCCCGATATCGATCGTCTCGAGGGGGACCCGGCCGGCGTCGACTCGAGTGAGGATTGATACGGCATCGACTCGAGTGAGGACTGATGCGGCATCGACTCGAGTGAGGACTGATGGGGCATCAGCACGAGTAGGGACTGATACGGCGGCGACGAGAGTGGCGGACACCGTGGGTGGCCTTTCCCGTCGGCGGCCGTCGTTCTCGGGCGGAGAGACGAACACCTTTCATCGTCCGGGTCGGAGTATCGGCTATGAGTCAGCCCACCTTCGACGCCGACGGTATCACGCTCGAGAAAGTGCGTGAGTACGTCTGGGAGATTCCACAGGAAGGGGATATGCGCGCGCCCGCGAGAGTACTCGCGAGTGAGCCCCTCCTCGAGGAGATCAAAGAGGACAAGACGCTCGAGCAGATCAAAAACACGACCCACCTGCCGGGGATCACGAAGTACGCGATCTGTATGCCCGACGGCCACCAGGGCTACGGCTTCCCGGTCGGCGGCGTCGGCGCACTCGACGCCGAAGACGGCTGTATTTCGCCCGGGTCGGTCGGCTACGACATCAATTGCGGCGTCCGAATGATGCGGACGAACCTGACGTACGACGAGCTACGAGGCAACGAAAGAGAGCTCGTCGACTCGCTGTTCGCCAACGTTCCGTCGGGACTCGGCGGCGGCGGCATCGTCGAATCCGGCGTCGACACCGTCGACGAAATTCTCGCCCGCGGGGTCGACTGGGCGCTCGAGCACGGCCACGCCATCGAGTCGGACCTGTTACACTGCGAGGACGAGGGGATGCGCGAGGGCGCGGATCCCTCGAAGGTGAGCCAGAAGGCCAAAGACCGCGGCAAGAACCAGATCGGCTCGCTGGGATCGGGCAACCACTTCCTCGAGGTCCAGCGCGTGACGGACGTCTTCGACGACGACGTGGGTGAGGCGTTCGGACTCGAGGAAGACCAGATCGTCGTCCTGATCCACTGTGGCTCGCGGGGGCTGGGCCACCAGACGTGCAACGATTACCTTCGCAAGATCGAGAAACAACACAAGGGGCTGTTAGACCGGCTCCCGGACAAGGAACTGGCGGCCGCGCCCGCCGGCTCGCAACTCGCCGAGGACTACTACGGCGCGATGAACGCGGCGATCAACTTCGCGTGGGTCAACCGGCAACTGATCATGCACCGCACGCGAGAGGTCTTCGAACGCGTCTTCGAGCGGCCGTGGGAGGAGATGGAGATGGAGTTGCTGTACGACGTGGCCCACAACATCGCGAAGAAAGAGGTTCACGAAGTCGACGGGGAAAACCGAGAGCTGTACGTCCACCGCAAAGGCGCAACGCGAGCCTTCCCCGCGGGCCATCCCGAGGTCCCGAAGGCCTACCGCGACGTCGGCCAGCCGGTCATCATCCCCGGAAGCATGGGTGCCGGCAGTTACGTTCTCCGAGGGGGCGAGCAGTCGATGGACCTCACGTTCGGCTCGACCGCCCACGGGGCCGGCCGCCTGATGAGCCGCACCCAGGCGAAAAACGAGTACTGGGGCGGGGACGTCAGGGACGAACTCGAGGATCAGCAGGGAATCTACGTGAAAGCCCAGTCGGGCGCGACGGTCGCCGAGGAAGCCCCGGGCGTCTACAAGGACGTCGACGAGGTGGTCCGCGTCTCCGACGCGCTTGGAATCGGCGACAAGGTGGCGCGGACGTTCCCGGTGTGTAACATCAAAGGTTGAGGCGGATCGGTAAATCGAACGCGGGGGATCGACTGCCGGAACCGCCGCGTTTTCGTTCCGGTTGCCGACGATCCCCTCGAGGACACAGCCGGCGATCCCCTCGAGAACCACACCCAACGATTCACCCAAGAACTACACCCGACGGCCGCCGTCATTTCAGCCGAAACGGGTTTTCGTCGTCCTCGCCGTCTCCCTCTTCCTCGTCGTCCTCGCTGTCGTAGGGTTTTCGCGCCGTGATCGTCACGGTCGCTTCGGGGTCGTCCTCGTCGGCCCACGGGCTGTCGTACGCGGAAATTTCGAGGTCCGTGACGTCCCATCCCTCGGATTCGACGAGTTCGACGAGTCGGCGCTGATCCTCGAGCATGTCCTCGTCCATGAGAACGTCTTCGAGACTCGAGCGGGTAGCTCTTGTGCCGCCGGTTGAACGATCGCGTCGGCCTCGGCCCGATCGACTCGGCGGTGACGAAACCAGATATGGTTACGATGTCGGAAAATACCCGGCGAGTTTAAGCGGATCCGTCTGCAACCGGAGCACATGCTCACCGACGAGTTCGGACGCGAGGTGTCAGGCGTCCGCGTCTCGCTCACCGATCGGTGTAACTTCGATTGTATCTACTGTCACAACGAGGGGCTCGGGGATACCCGCGGACCGATGGACCCGCAGGACGACGAGATGGGGACCGACGACGTCGTCCGATTTCTCGAGGTCGCCGCCGAGTTCGACGTCGATGCAGTCAAGTTCACCGGCGGCGAGCCGATGTTGCGACAGGACCTCGAGGAGATCATCGAACGAACCCCCGAGGGGATGGAAGTCTCGCTGACGACCAACGGAACCTTCCTCCCCGGCCGAGCGGAGGACCTCGTCGACGCCGGACTCGAGCGGGTCAACGTCTCACAGGACGCGCTCGATCCGGAGGACTTCGCTGCCGTGACGAAAAGCGGGGCGTACGACAAGGTGCTCGAGGGCGTGGACGCGGCGCTCGAGGCCGGGCTGGACCCGGTCAAGCTCAACATGGTCGTCTTCGAGCACACGGCGGGGTACGTCCCGGAGATGGTCGACCACGTCGCGGAAAACGACGGGCTCCAGTTGCAACTGATCGAGTACATGCCGGAGTTGACGGGCAAGCCCGAGTGGAACATCGACATCCAGCGGGTTCACGACTGGCTCGCCGAACAGGCGGACGAGATCGAACACCGCGAGATGCACGACCGGAAGCGCTACTGGATCGGCGGCGGTGACGGTACCGACGGGGACCGATCCGATTCGAACGCCGGCAGAGGGATGGTCGAAATCGTCGATCCCGTCGAAAACCCGACGTTCTGTGCGAACTGCCACCGCGTTCGCGTGACTCACGAAGGGTACCTGAAGGGCTGTCTCAACCGGAACGACGACCTCAGACCGATGGGCGAGATGACGAAACCCGAGATCCGCGAGGCGTTTCGCGAGGTCGTCGCGAACCGCGTTCCCTACTACGGTGAGTACATGGTCCGCAACGGCGACGGCGAGTGGGAACTGAACGACGAGTATCTCGATCTTCCGGCCTAATACGGTCTGCCGTCCGTCGGTGCCGTATGGTTGCTCCCATTTGTGCCCGCCACCCAATCCGTATCAGCTCCACCGTCACCGAGTCCCGCCCCAGCTTCGCTTGACGCCGAGCGCCATCGTCGCGACCGTCCCGGCGAGCAACAACAACACCAGCGCCGAAATCGGCTGGCCGCCCCGTGCCAGCGTGAACGTCCCGTAGCCGACGGCCATCGCGATCAGTCCCACGAGCGCGCTCGAGACCGCGTGGACCCCCTCCAGACGCCGGGTGTCGGCGTCGCGACCGAGTTGCTCTCCCAGATCGATCGCGCTGCCGGCGAGGTCCCAGGCGACGACGAGACTCACCGTCGCCACGAGCGTCGGTTCGACCGCTGCCCCCTCGAGTCCGGAGAGGACGACGCCGGCGAACGCCGTGAGCGAGCCGATGTCGACGAGAAGTCGCCGCCAGCGCGCGCGTCTCGAGAGCAATCCGCCGGCCAGCAGGAGGCCACCGAGGAGTGTGACAGCCCCGCCTGCGGCCGTCGCCGTCGAGACGATCACGGTACAGAGACCGACAGCGACGGTAGCGACCGAACTGGCGACGACCGTCGGCCGCCGGTCGACCTCGGCCCGTTCTTCGAAGCGGTGTTCGGACCGGTCGATAGGCTCCTCGTCCTCGGCTGATCGATCCTGGCTGGCCGGAACGGTCATCGGCGACCACCGCCGGTCGCCGCGTCGTACCGGGTGAATACCTCCTCGAGCGACTCGTCGGTCCCCCAGTCGACGACCGGGATGCCGACGCGCTGGAGGTCGAACCGTCGGACCCGTCTGGCGACCCGCGCGAGTTGTTGGCCGGTCGTTCGTTCGGCGGTCGGATCGGGACTCACGACGGTGACCGCGTGGCCGTGAGACGCGAGTCGGCGGGCGATGACGACGCTTGCATGGTCGGTCAGCGGGGTCAACAGGACGATCTGCGTCTCGGCGGAGAGTCGTCGTCGCAGGGTTCGCATCTGGGAGAGCCACCTGGCTTCCTGTGGCGGCTCGAGCGTGGAAAACTGCGGATGGGTCGCGAGCGCCTCGCGCAACCGAATTCGATGACGACTCCCCGATGCGGGCGGCAGCCAGCAGACGCCGCGGTCGCCGTCCTCGTCGGACCGCGTCGTCGGACCGAGCCCCGCAAGCCCCACCGTGTCACCCGACTCGAGCAGCGTCGCGGCGATCCGCACCGCAGCGCCGGTCGATCGCTCGACGGCGTGGATCGCGTCCGGTGACGGAGCGACGTAGGCGGCTTTCCGCGCGTCGACGAGGACGAGGACGCGTGCGGCCCGTTCCTGGTGGAACTCGATCGTCGCGAGTTCGCCGGTTCGGGCGTGCCGGTTCCAGTCGATGCGGTTGAGCGGGTCGTTGCGCCGGTACTCGCGGACGGAGTGGAACTCGGTTCCGGAACCCCCGCTCGAGGTCGTCAGTCGGCCGGTAAACTGCGTGGTCGCGGCCTGCAGGGGGACCGGAGCGTCGATCGGGTGCAACATCGGTTCGCAGACGAGTTCGGTCGGACAGCCGACGTAGTGGGTGCGTTCGACCGACCGCGAGAGATCGCGGGTTACGACGAGCGCGGGGTCGAACTCGTGCGTGCCGGCCGTGACGGTGAGGCTGTACTCGAGGGAAACGGTTTCGCCGGGGCGCATCGCCGTTCCGATTCTGGCCGTTCCGTCGGTGACGGCCAGGTCAGCGGGGACGCCATCGATGTACCGGAGGTCGGGAATCGGGCGCGAGCCGGCGTTCGTCACCGAAACCGTGACGTCTACCTCGTCTCCCGGATCGGGATCGTCGTCGCTCACCGTTCGGTCTATCTCGAGCGTCGGCGATGCGGGCCGTCCGAGGTACGCGAAGCCGGCGTAACCGATGCCGACGACGCCCGTCAGAACGACGGCGGGTAACTCTGCGAACGCGCCGATTCCGATGGCAGCAAGCGCTACGACGCCGATCCCCGTCCAGTGTCCGGTCGCCCGTGACGGCAGTTCGTACAGTTCGGACGCCGCGAGCCGTCTGTCCGTGGTTCGCGTCTCGACGGACTCGTCGCTCGTTTCCAGCCCCCGGTCCGGAACGTCGTCGGGCGTGGTTCGGTCCCCCAGGCCGCCGTATCCGATCTCCGCGATCGCGGCCGCCGTTCGTCGGATCCCGCGCCGATACGGATCGTCGCGGGCGATCCGGTCGACGAGTCGGTCGCGGATCGACCGCGAGGGGGGCGTGACGTCTTCGGAGAGGAACGCGCTCGCGACCGGATCGTCCGTCCACGAGCCGTCGTCGATGGCAGCGGTTGCGGCCTCCTCCGTGAGCCCCTCGAAGCGCGTGAGGACGTCGATCGCGGCGACCCGGAGCCCCTTGACGCTGCGGCGTGTCACGTACGTGCGGTGGGAAGGGCGTGAACTGAACTGGGCGATTGCGTCGGTGAGAGTCGCGCCGGGAACGGACGAGGGATCGCTTCGCTCGGGATCCGGCGTCGAGCGGTACTTCCGGGCGTCTCGACGCTGCGAGAGGCTAACAGCAGCGGCCAGTAACGCCGCGAGTCCGACGATGCCGACGAACGCCTGGGCTATCGTTACCGCCCCGATCCCCGCCAGAATTCCGACCGCGGCCACGAACGCCCCGATAGCGACCACGACGAGAAGCGGGCTGATTTCGACGTCGCCGCCTCGTCCGCTCACGTCCGTTCACCCGGCTCGTCGCCGTCGGTCGGGGCTTCCTCGGTGTCGGCGTACTCGGCTTCGATCCGGCGCAAGACGGCGGTCGCTCGAGTCTCCATCTGGCCGGTGGTTTCCTCGTCGCCGTATCTGACGTCCTCGAACAGCGACGTGAGTTCGGCGACGTCCTCTCGCGCGAGACCGGCGTCGACGGCGGCCGCCGCGAACTCGCCGGGCGTACTCGTTTCGGGGCGGTCGACCTCGAGCGGGCGCGTCATCTCGAGCCAGGCGCGGTATACCTCGTTGTCGACGTCGTCGCTCGATTCGATCCGATCCGCCGCCCGCCCGGCCGCCGCCGCGACCGCCGCGTGGCTTCCGTCAGGGTCCTCGCCGTCGACTCCAGCGGACCCGCTCGAGTTCGACGACGATCCGACTCCGCCGGTGCTCCAGGCCACCGCGACGGCCAGCACGAAGGCCAACGCGGTGAGCAAGAGGAGCAACGGGCCGATAGAGAACGGCTGTTGGTCGTTCTCGCCATCGCCTGGATCGCCGTCGCCGGGCGTTCCCTCCGGCGGTGGCGGCGGTGGCTCCTCCAGCGCGCTCGGATCGATCACTCCGAACCGGAGCAGGACCCAGAAGACGGCGGCGATGAGCAACAACAGCGCGAGGGCGACGCCGAGCTGTGTGAAAAATTCCCGGGGATGGGTGAGCAGGTACCAGACGATGACGAGTGCTGCCAGAACCAGAAGGAGGAACACGAGTACCTCGAGGAAAAACGGCACCTCGAACGCTGTTTCGCCTGATTCCTGTGCCGGCATACCGATCGGACCGTCTCCGCCGAGTTCGCCGTCTCCGCCGCGTTCGACGGGCGAGGAGATCGTCGCCGCGGCCATCGCGACCGCCGCGATACCGACGAGGGCGACCGCGATTCGGGTGACGGTTCGAGTCCGGGACATCGCCGATCTGTTGTACTGCCGAACATAAGTCTGTGAAGGTTTTCCCGACGGTCGGTCGGTTCTCGAGTTTCGTTGCGCTTAAGTACCCGACGGGGGTAGGTTCTGGTGCGATACGTGCAGGGGGCGCAGTCCCCGAGTCCGGAAGGGCGACGATACAGACACGGTGTCGTGGTAGCCAAGCGGCCCAAGGCGCATGGTTGCTAACCATGTGGCGTCAAGCCTCCGGGGTTCAAATCCCCGCCGCGACGTCGGATACACGTTGCTGTCGGACAGACCGGTTTACGGCCGATCGGATGCGATCGGGCGATCACTGACCGTTGTCCGCCAGCAAGACTGGCGTTTTCCGTCAGTCGATAATGCAACGCGCACAGACCAGACACACACACACCACACATGAGCGAGGAAGACTCTCAAGAACAACAGGACGACGAAGACCTTCGGTACTTCGTTCGCATCGGTCAGACCGACCTCGATGGGACGAAGTCCGTCGAGCGCTCGCTCTCGGAGATGAACGGGATCGGTCGACGAACCGCCCGCATCATCGCCGACGAGGCTGACGTCGACCGGACGGCAACGTTCGGTCGGCTCGACGACGACGTGATCGACGAGGTCGTTTCGATCGTAGAGAACTACGCCGGGAACGTTCCGGACTGGCTCAACAACCGCCAGGCGGACTTCTACACCGGCGAGACGACTCACGAGACCGGAAACGATCTCCAGTTGACTCGTCAACACGACATCAACCGGATGAAGATGATCGACTCCTACAAAGGGGTTCGCCACAAGCGCGGCCAGAAGGTTCGCGGACAGCGAACCAAGTCCACCGGTCGTACGGAGGGGACTATCGGAGTCAACGTCGAAGAGATCCGCGAAGAACAGGCTGAAGAGGCGGCGGAGGACGACGAATAATGCCACTGGGAACGAACACCAAGCTGTACGAGACGCCGAATCATCCGTACCAGGGTGAACGGATCGCCAACGAGCACTCGCTGGTCGACCGGTACGGCCTCTCGAACAAAGAAGAGCTCTGGCGTGCACAGTCCGAGCTCCGTTCGTACCGACGCGAGGCACGAGAGCTGCTCGGTCAGCCACAGGGCGACGAAACCGTCGTCCGTCGCTCCGAGGAATTCCTCGGACGACTCAAACGCGTCGGAGTCCTCGACGAGGAAGACGACCTCGGCGACATCCTCGGTCTCGAGATCGAGGACGTCTTGGAGCGGCGACTGCAGACGGTCGTCTACCGAAAAGGACTCGCGAACACGACCCAGCAGGCCAGGCAGTTCATCTCGCACGGACACATCGTCGTCGACGGTCAGCGCCACCGAATCCCGTCGTACGTCGTCGACGTCGACGAGGAAGACCGCATCGAGTTCGACGAGAACAGTCCACTCGCGGACGAACTCCACCCAGAACGAGCGGAGGGACAGTAACATGGCAGACGACGACAAGTGGGGAGTCGCCCACGTGCACGCATCGTTCAACAACACCGTCATGACCGTGACCGATCTCACGGGCGCCGAGACGATCGCGAAGTCCTCCGGCGGGACGGCAGTGAAACAGAACCGCGACGAAGCGTCGCCGTACGCGGCCATGCAGATGGCCGAGTCCGTCGCCGAAGAAGTGAAAGCAGCAGGAATCACTGGCCTGCACGTTCGCGTCCGAGGTCCCGGCGGAAACCTGCAGAAATCCCCTGGGCCCGGCGCACAGGCGACGATCCGTGCGCTCGCACGCTCCGGGATCGAAATCGGTCGTATCGAAGACGTGACCCCGATCCCACACGACGGATCGCGCGCACCGAAAGGCAAGGGCGGCTACTAGATCCATGACAGAGGAGTACGACGTCGAGTTCGTCGAACGCGAGGATCGCGACGCGCGGTTTCTCGTCCGCGGCGTAACGCCCGCGTTTGCAAACGGCATCCGTCGAGCGATGGTCGCCGACGTGCCGACGATGGCGATCGACACCGTCCGGTTCATCGAGAACTCGTCGGTCATGTTCGACGAACAGCTCGCGCTCCGGCTGGGACTCGTTCCGCTTACAACCCCGCCGGAAGGCGAATTCGTCGAGGACGACACCGTCACGCTCTCGATCGACGTCGAAGGGCCGGCCACCGCTTACTCGGGCAATCTCGTCTCGAGTGACAGTCTCGTCCAGCCCGCAGACGAGAACGTTCCGATCATCGAGCTCAAAGACGGCCAGCGCCTCGAAGCCGAGGCGGAGGCCGCTCTCGATCGCGGGAAGAACCACGCCAAACACCAGGGCGGCGTGGCGGTCGGCTACCGACACCTCCAGCGCGTCGAGGTCGTCGGCGAGCTTCCCGAGTTCGAACAACAGGAAGAACGGATCGTCCGCGGCGTCATCGAAGACGACGGCGAACTCGTTCCAACCAGCGAGTTCGACCACGACCTCACGAACCGCTATCCCGATCAGCAAGTGGAGATCGAAGACGTTCCGAACGCCTTCGTCTTCCACGTGGAGACGGACGGTTCCGTCTCGGTCGAAGAGCTGGTCACGCGAGCCGCGGACACGATCGAGACGCGTGCGACCGAACTCGAAGACGCAGTACAGTTGTAAACTATGACCCGACGCCCTCGACCCGACCGACGCGATCCGCTCGCCGGCGCCGTGAGCGACGAGACCGCCGACGGATCGAACACTGGAATCGAAAGGGGTTTGAAGGGGCGACGGATAGGTAGAAGCGCGAGCAGGGATAGCCAAGTCTGGCCAACGGCGCAGCGTTCAGGGCGCTGTCTCGTAGGAGTCCGCAGGTTCAAATCCTGCTCCCTGCATTTTTCCGGCTCGATCGACCGAAGAGCCGTGAAAATGGAACGGACAGGTTTGAGCCACGGGAGTCACAGCGGTCGAGCACACGCGAGACCGACTGTCTCCCGGCGGTTCAAATCCTGCTCCCTGCATGCTTCTGTCGGACCGATTCCAACGACGCTCGAGGGACGTTTCACGTCCGCGAGCGATTGCAGCTATTTGGAGGAAACTAATGAGTAGCAAGACTAACCCGAGGCTTACCGATCTCATCGCCGAGTTGAAGTCGACGTCCCGTAACTCGGACGCCGACGTCTGGCGAGATGTCGCGGATCGTCTCGAGAAGCCCCGACGAACCCACGCAGAGGTGAACCTGGGCCGAATCGAGCGATACGCACGCGAAGAAGAGACCGTCGTCGTTCCCGGTAAAGTACTGGGATCCGGCGCACTACAGAAGAACGTCACGGTTGCGGCCGTCGACTTCTCTTCGTCCGCAGAGACGAAGATCGAACAGGTCGGCGACCCGGTACCGCTCGAGCAAGCGCTCGAAGAGAACCCCGACGGATCCGGCGTACGGGTGATCCGATGAGCGTCGCCGAGTTCGACGCGGACGTCGTCGTCGACGCCCGCGACTGCATTCTCGGTCGCGTCGCAAGCGAGGTCGCACAGCGCGCCCTCGAGGGCGACACCATCGCCATCGTCAACGCCGAAGACGCCGTCATCACCGGCGACAAAGAGGACGTCTTCGAGACCTATCGCAAGCGTCTGCAACTCGGTTCCGACAACGGACCGTACTACCCGCGTCGACCGGACACGATCTTCAAGCGCTCGGTCCGGGGCATGCTTCCGTACAAGAAGCCCCGCGGCCGCGAGGCGCTCGAGAACGTCCGCGTTTACGTCGGCAATCCCTACGAGGACGACGACGATCGCGAGGCGGAGATCATCGAAGACACGTCGCTGGATCGCCTGTCGAACATTCGCTTCGTCCACCTGGGCGAAGTCTCCGAACAACTCGGTGCTAACGTCAGATGGTAACGAACACGAGTGGAAAGAAGAAGACGGCCGTCGCTCGCGCCACCGTACGCGAGGGGGAAGGCCGCGTACGAATCGACTCCAAACCGGTCGAACTGGTCGAACCCGAGATGTCCCGTCTCAAGATGCTCGAGCCGTTTCGCATCGCCGGCGACGAGCTTCGAAGCGAGATGGACATCGACGTCAGCGTCGAGGGCGGCGGTATCAGCGGACAGGCCGACGCCGTCCGCACCGCCATCGCTCGCGGCATCGTCCAGCACACGAACGACGCCGAACTCCGCGACGCGTTCATGGAGTTCGATCGCTCGCTGCTGGTCAACGACGTTCGCCAGTCCGAACCGAAAAAGTGGGGCGGCCCCGGCGCTCGGGCTCGCTACCAGAAATCGTACCGCTGAGGTGATTCAGGTATGATGGTACCGGTTCGGTGTTTCACCTGTGGTAACGTCGTCGGCGAACACTGGGAAGAGTTCGACGAGCGAGCAAACGAGGGCGACGAGGATCCACAGCAGGTCCTCGACGAACTCGCCGTCGACCGCTACTGCTGTCGACGCATGCTCGTCAGTCACACCGACCTGGTCGACGTCGTCTCTCCGTACCAGTAACATGCAACAACAACACCACAATCGCTACGAGAAAGCACGGATTCTCGGCGCTCGAGCACTGCAGGTGTCCTACGGGGCACCGGTGTTGATCGAGACCGATCAGACCCAGCCGATCCTGATCGCCGCCGAAGAGTACGACGCCGGCGTGTTGCCCTTTACCGTCGACCGAGGGGAACGGTTTCAATGACGCTGATCACCGACGTTCGGCTCAGACGGATCCTCGACTCCCGCGGAAACCCGACGGTCGAGGCGGACGTGTTGACCGAAAGTGGCGGATTCGGCCGCGCAGCAGCTCCAAGCGGGGCGAGCACGGGCGAATACGAGGCGATCGAGCGACCGCCGACCGAGGCGATCGCTGCCGCCCGCGAACACGCCGTTTCGCGCCTCGTCGGTGAGGCTTATGCCGGTAATCAACGCGAGGTCGACGCCATCTTGCGCGCCGCGGACGGTACCGACGACTTCTCGAAGATCGGCGCGAACAGCGCTGTCGCGATCTCGATGGCCGCTGCGAAGGCGGGTGCCGACGTGCTCGGCGCGCCGCTGTTCCAGCACCTCGGCGGGACGTTCCGCGGCGAGAACTTCCCGATCCCGCTCGGAAACGTCGTCGGCGGGGGCGAGCACGCCGCCGACGCGACCGACATCCAGGAGTTTCTCTCCGCGCCCGTCGGCGCGCCGAGCGTCGAAGACGCCGTCTTCGCGAACGCGGACGTCCACGCCACCGTCGCGGATCTACTCGAGGAACGCGGCGTTCCCTCGGGGAAAGGCGACGAAGGCGCGTGGGCCCCGTCGATCGACGACGAGACCGCCTTCGAGATCGTCGACGAGGCGGTCTCGCAGGTCGAAGCCGAGGTCGGCTTCGAGATTCGGTTCGGACTCGACGTCGCAGCCGCCGAGATGTACGACGCCGACTCGGAGACCTACGAGTACGAGTCCGCGGGAATCAGTCGCGATCCCGACGAACAGATCGACTACATCGCCGAGCTGATCGACGAGTACGATCTCGTCTACGTCGAGGATCCGCTCGACGAGAACGATTACGACGGGTTCGCCGAACTCACCGATCGAGTTGGCGACGCGGGAGCTGCAAGCGGCCACGACTCGCGAGCGGACCGAACGCTGATCTGTGGCGACGACCTGTTCGTCACCAACACGGTCCGACTCGAGGAGGGAATCGACGTCGGAGCGGCGAACAGCATCCTGATCAAGCCCAACCAGATCGGGACGCTGACCGACGCCTTCGACGCGATCGAACTCGCGACCGAGAACGGCTACGATTCGGTCGTCTCCCATCGCTCGGGCGAAACCGAGGACGCGACGATCGCACACCTCGCCGTTGGGACCGACGCCCCGTTCATCAAGACGGGTGCCGTCGGCGGCGAGCGAACCGCAAAACTGAACGAGCTCATCAGAATCGCAGACGACGCGACATGACAGACAACGACGCAACCCACGAAGGGCTCGACGCCGCCGAGGAGGAGATCGACGAGGAGCCAGCCGAAGGGGCTGGCCCCGCCGCCGACCCTGCCGAGGACGTCGAGCCAGCCGACGAACAACCCGCGGACGCGGAGGTCGACGAGGCCGACGCGGACGCCGAACCAGCGGTCGACGACGAGGACGAGTCCGACGTCGAAGACGCAGGACCGACCCTCGACGACGACGTAATGAGCGACGAGGAGGCCGACCTTCTCATCCCCGTCGAGGACTATCTCGGTGCCGGTGTCCACATCGGCACTCAGCAAAAGACCAAGGACATGGAGCGGTTCATCCACCGCGTCCGAACCGACGGTCTCTACGTCCTCGACGTCTCGAAGACCGACGGCCGTATCCGAACGGCTGCGAACTTCCTCGCGAACTACTCCCCCGAACAGATCCTCGTGACCTCGAGTCGCCAGTACGGTCGCTTCCCGGCCGAGAAGTTCGCGGAAGCGGTCGGCGCTCGAGCCCGAACGGGGCGATTCATTCCGGGAACGCTCACGAATCCGAAGTACGACGGCTACATCGAACCGGACGTCGTCGTCGTTACGGACCCGATCGGCGACGCCCAGGCCGTCAAAGAGGCGATCACGGTGGGCATCCCGGTCATCGCGATGTGTGACTCGAACAACCAGGTCAGCAACGTCGATCTCGTCGTTCCGACGAACAACAAGGGTCGAAAGGCTCTCTCCGTCGTCTACTGGCTGCTCGCAAACGAGGTTCTCGATCGTCGCGGTGCCGAACCGTCGTACTCGCTCGAGGACTTCGAGAGCGTCGTATAACTCCGTTCGATTTCGAAGCCGACGTTTTCGCGGTTTTCGATACTGGTCTGCGAGTCGCGACGCTGGTCGCCAGCGGAGCTGGAACGAAGGAGTTAGGTGAGTGCCATCGGTAACGCCCGTATGGTCGATATCCTGTTCGAGTTCGAAGAAGGGGTGTTGCCGCCCGTCGTCGTCTTCGCGACGGCGGCCCTGATCGCGATCTTCGCGATTGGAATCCCGCTCCGATTGCTCCTCGGACTGTTCTGAAACTCTCGAGACGATTCGCGGTCTCACCGTTTTCGAGGCGACGATCTCACCCGCCAGGAGAGCGGACCAGTCGACCTCGAGCGAGGGAGGGCGGGTGGTTTAGCGTTCCATCGACGACCCCTCGAGCAACGCGTCGAGGAGATCCGCCGCGTCGCTGGCCGACGACCCGAACACGTAGGTCGTCGGTTCGATCCCGAACGCGCCGCGGTGGAAGGCGACGCGGGGCACGGTATCGCGTTCGTCGAACCGATCCCGGAGGTGTTCGCCGCGGTCCTCGTAATCGGCGTCGAACTCGAGCGGATCGATCCCGCGTTCTCGCGCGGCCTCGAGCAGCGTGTCGTCGGTGGCGACGTTGATCGCGGCCCGAATGTCGGGATCGACGTCGGTGGCGGCGAGGACGGCCGTCGCGACGTGTTTCGATGCGCCGAACTCCGGATTCGCGGGGATCTCGATCCGGCCGCTCATGGCGTAGATCCGGCCGGGAATCGCCGCGACGTCGGTTTCGTCGCGGGCGTCGGGCAGAGCCATCCCGACGTTCGTGCCGACGTTGGGGATGATCTCGGCCATCCCTGGCGTCGACGCAAGGGTCCGCGCCGCCGTCCGGACGTTGGTCAGGACGTCCCGCTCCGCTCGGACGTCGGGATCGAGTCCCCGAACGCACAGGTCACAACCCAGTCCCCTGAGTTCGGGCATCTCCTCCTCGTGGAGTTCACAGATCGGTCCGCGATCCTCGAGGCTGCGCACGAGCGAGAGCAGTTCCGCCAGCGCGTCGTAGCCGTCCATCTCCCCGCTCGTGAGTCCGTCGGCGATGCGGTCGACCGTCGCGACGGTTTCGGGATCGTCTCGGAATCGATCGTCGCCGCCGCCGTCGCCGCTTACGTACTTGCTCACTGCCGCCTGCGTGACGCCGAGGTTCGCGGCGATCTCCTGTTGGGTCATGCCGCGGTCGGTGAGTCGCGCCGCGAGCATCGCACGTACCGTCGGCAAAAATCGGTCGACGACGAGTTCGCTCGGCAGGACGAGGGACATACTGCCGGATTCGAACGTCGCCGGTATAAGTCCGACTACCGCGGAACGACTCGAGTCACCGTATCATACGGTTTACTGTAAGTCATTACCGGAGCGACCGCGGGACGTCGCCCGGTCGCTCCGGTACACAGTGACAGCAATCCGTATCAGGGCCGGCGGTGAAGCGCGTATGCGATCAGCGCCAGTCCGGTGAACTGGGCGGCGTGGACGACGAGCCAGAACCAGTCCTGCTGTGGAAGCGAGAGCAGGCGCAGGTGGATGAGGACCGTCCCGACGAACGACGTCGAGTACGTGACGGCCGTCAGGAGGATCAGTCCGACGGCGAGATACCGCATCGACGGATCGCGATGGCGGCCCCAGGCCCGAAACGCCTGATAGCCGATGTACAGCCCGATCAGGGTCGCGCCGGCCGCGAGCAGCCCGACGACCAGTTCGATCGGGCGAATCGCCTCGAGCATTCAGAGGTCACCCCACAGCCGCCGGAGTCGGTCGGCCGCGTCCTCCTCGCGCTGGCGAAGGTCGAACGTGAATCCGTCGGGCTCGAGGCGGAGCCGAACCTCCTCGAGCGTCGCGGCGTAGACCGTGTCGTGGTGGCCGTCCGATCGAGGACGGGTTCGTTCGCGGACGAGGTTCGCCGCTTCGAGTTGCTCCAGTCGACGACAGACGGTCGAGAGCGAGGCGTCACAGCGGTCGGTCAGTTCGTTTGCGGACATGGGTTCGGTACGCGTGGCTTCGAGGATCGTGCGGGCGTACTCGTCGTCGAGCAGGCCGACGACGGTCTCGAGAGACGGATCCTCACTCACGGCTACTCGATCGGAGATTCGCCTTATAATCACTTCGACCGACGGTCCGACTCTGCGTCGGGCGGCCAGTGTGGGGAACGCGGCGGCCGGATCGACACTCGAGAGACACAGCTCACTCACCGTCCAGCGACCCGGTCGGGGACGAACCGCACCATCACGGTTCCGTCGTTCGTCTCCGGTGGACTGTACAGAAGCGCGACGGATTCGCCTCGGTTCCCTTCGAGACCGGCGACGGTCAACGAGTCGCCAGGTTCGACGACGTCGAACTCGTCGGCGAACTGGGGCTCGATTCCCGGCTGAACTCGACTCTGTGAGTCGAAATACAGCGTCAGGAGGTCCGCGTCGACCGGATCGCCGCCGTCGTGACGGACGGTGAACCCCGCGACGTCGTCCGCCACGTCGATCCCCCACGTGATCTGGGGATACCGTCTTGCGGCGTCGGTACCGACACGGGACCGGAACTTTTCGTGTGTCTCCCGGATGTCGACCCACAGGTACGGCTCGTCGACCGTGACCTCGACGCCGTGGGCCTCGACGGCAGTATTTCGCTCGACAAGTACGTCTTCGACCTCTCGAGGCGTGAGCGGTGCCTCCGCTTCGAAGAGGCAGACGGTCCGGTGGTAGACGTACTCCCCGTCGTAGGCGTAGACCATCGACGAGTTCCGGGCCGAGAACCCCTCGGAGAGTTCCCGCACGATCGGCCCCCAGCCGTCGAACAGCTGTACGGTGGGTTGTGATCCGGTCGCTCGAGCGACGGCATCGAAGCCGTCGTCTTCGTCCGCGCGGCGCGGAACCCGTCCGCCTTCGGCGTCGATCACCGTCTCGAGGTCCGGTGACTCGAGGGGGCCAGACCCGTCCGCACGGTGTCGGAACAGAACCGCTCCGTCGCGGACCGCGACGCCACGCGTGAGGTCGGTTCGTTCGAACAGATCGTACCCTTCGTAGGATCCGATTTCCTCGTAATCGCTCGCCAGTACGGTTTCGCGGACCGTCCCCGAGTCGAACGAACCCAGGCAAACGGTGACCGGCCCGACGCTCACGACGTGATCGTAGTTCTCGTAGCCAACCCCGAGGTAGTCGAGACGCGCTCTCACGGTCTGTTCCGGGAGCGGATCGATAGCCCCCACGACGTTTTCGCCCGCGTCGTTCGGCCTCGCGTACCGAACGGTTCGCCACCCGCCGTCGGCGTGTTCTATCGCGGATCGCGCGGGAATCCACTCCCCATACACGGGATCGCCGGCTTCCGGAACGTCGACGTCGGCGTACCTGATCTGCTGGCCGAGCGTCGGCATCGACGCGAGACAGCCGGCCATCGAAACACTCGCTCCGGCCCCGAGTCCGGTTCCGATAGTATGGAGCACGCGTCGTCTGTCGCAGTTCTCGAATCGTTCGTTCGCTCTCCGTCGCATTCGTCTCGAGCATCGAACCCCGGGAAGATATACCGGGGTATCGGCTGCGCCGACCAGCAAGCCACCGAAACGCTCTTGTATTCCGATCGGTCGGAAACGAATCGATCGAATGTCACGAGAGGACAGCTATTAATCGTCGTCGTGCGAACGGCCGGCTATGACACTCTCGAGCGCCCCCGGGAAGGTCTACCTCTTCGGGGAGCACGCGGTCGTCTACGGCGAACCCGCCGTTCCGTGTGCGATCGAGCGACGGGCACGGGTCGGCGTCGAGCCGCGCGAAGACGGCAAGCTACGAGTTCACGCGGAGGATCTGAGTCTCGACGGATTTACCGTCGAGTACGGCGCGGCGGCCGACGACAGACCCGACGTGGACGTTTCCGAATCGCTGGTGACAGCGGCGACGCAGTACGTCGACAGCGCGATCGAACAGGTGCGAGACGCGACTGGCGAAGACGACGTCGGATTCGACGTGACGATAGAGAGCGACATCCCCCTCGGGGCGGGCCTCGGCTCGTCGGCTGCGGTCGCGGTCGCCGCCATCGACGCCGGAACCCGGGCGGTGGGGACCACACTCGAGTCCGGCGAACTCGCCGAGCGAGCCTACCGAACGGAGTACGACGTCCAGGAGGGACAGGCCTCGCGCGCGGACACGTTCTGTTCGGCGACTGGCGGAGCGGTCCGCGTCGAAGGCGACGACTGCCGATCGATCGAAGCACCCGATCTGCCGATCGTCGTCGGGTTCGACGGCGGTGCAGGCGATACGGGCGAACTCGTCGCGGGGGTCCGAACGCTGCGCGAGGAGTACGCGTTCGCCGCCGACACGGTCGAAGCGATCGGCGACGTCGTCAGAAACGGCGAGGAGGCACTCGCCGACGGCGACCTCGCGGAAGTCGGTCGGCTGATGGACTTCAACCACGGGCTGCTCTCGGCTCTCGGCGTCTCGTCGCGGTCGCTCGATTCGATGGTCTGGGCGGCCCGTGACGCCGGCGCGATCGGTGCGAAGCTGACGGGAGCCGGCGGCGGCGGCTGTATCGTCGCGCTGGATCCGACGCCCGAGACGGAGACTGCCCTCTCGTTTACGCCGGGCTGTGAGGAGGCGTTCCGCGCCGAATTGGCCGAGACGGGGGTGAAACGACTCGAATGATCGTCCTCAAACTCGGCGGCAGCGTCGTCACCCACAAAGACCGCGCCGAGACGGTCGACGGCGAGGCCCTCGACCGGGCGGCCGACGCCGTCGCCGCCGCACTCGAGTCGCCCGACGACGCGCTCGCGGACGGCCTCGTCGTCGTCCACGGTGGCGGGAGCTTCGGCCACCACAACGCGAGCGACCACGGCGTCACCACGACTGCGGGAACCCACGATGCGCTCGCAGTTCAGGACGTCCACGGCGCGATGAAGACGCTGAACGCGTTCGTGCTCTCGCGGCTGCTCGAGCGCGACGTTCCGGCGGTTCCAGTGCATCCGCTCTCCGCGGCCCATCGCGACGAAGCGGGCGACCTGCAGCTTCCGACGGGACAGGTCGAGACACTGCTCGGGGAGGGGTTCGTCCCCGTCGTTCACGGCGACCTCGTCGCTCACGCGGGCGAGGGGGCGACCGTCGTCAGCGGCGACGAACTCGTCGTGGAACTCGCCGCAGACCTCGAGGCAGACCGGATCGGGCTCTGTTCGACCGTTCCGGGCGTCCTCGACGACGAAGGAGCCGTGATCGACGACATCTCGTCGTTCGATTCGGTCGCGGACGTTCTGGGCGAGAGCGACGCGACGGACGTGACCGGCGGGATGGCCGCGAAGGTCCGGGCGCTGCTCGACCTCGAGGCCGGAGCGTCCGTCTTCGGCCTCGAGGATCTCGAGGCGTTTCTCGCGGGCGAGGAGCCGGGAACGACCGTCAGGTAGCGACCGAGTGAAACCGATTCGAGAACGTCGAAGCGGGTCGTGGAACACGTGAGACCGGTTCGGGATGTCGAAACGATCCGCGAATCAATCGAACAGCACGCGATCGAGGATCGGCCGCAAGAACGATCCCCGGCGCGTCTTCTTGGAGTGGACGAGTAACACCGGCTGCTCGATCGCGGCGGCGATCCGATCGGAGCGCTGTTCGACGACAAGGTCCGGAAGCCGTCGGTGGGTTACGGTGCTCAACATGACGAGGTCCGAGGACTCGAGCTCTCTCGAGAGTTCGCCGACCTCGTCGGTGGAGCGAACGATCGTCGAGTCGACGGGAACGGTACAGAGGTCGTCGAGTTCGTCGTGGTACTCCTCGATCGTCTCGACGAGTTCCTCGGGTGCGTCCTCCGAGACGGCAAAGAGGAACCGAAGACGAGCACCGAGCACGCTTGCCATCGCGTCGGCGAGTTCGACCTTGAGCGGATCGTTGAACGGGCTTCTGTCGGTGACGACCGCGATCTCGTCGACGTCGGTGGCTCGCTCGCCCTGGACGAAGACGACGTCACACGGGGCGTGTTCCATGATCCAGTCCGTGTCGCGGCCGAACAGGGTTCCGAGTCGGCTGGTCGCCTGCTGGCGCGCCAGGACGAGGTCGGCACCGGTTCTCTCGGCGAAGTTGACGACCGCGTGGCGGGTGTTGTGGCTGACGATCTCGCCGACCTCGACGGGGACCTCGAGGTAGCGGATGAGTTCGTCGGTCCGCTCTTCGAACTCGACGTCCGCCTCGGAGAGTTCGGACGCAGCTCGGTCGAGCGGAACCTGGTCCGGGACTTCGTCGAATCGAACGACGCGGATGCGTCCCCCTCGCTGCCGGACGATCGGAGCGGCGAGCTGTATGAGGGCGTCTTCCTGTTCGCGGGTGACGTCCTGACGGAGCGGGACGAGGATCTCGTAGGTGTCGTCGCGCTCGAGTTGCTCTTCGGTGTCGCTGACGAACTGACGGCCGGCTTCCCGGCGGGCAAGCCCCTTCGCGACGCCCTCGCGGTCGATGCGATCCTGTGCGTACAGTTTGAACCAGACGAAGCCGATGATCACGATACCGATCGATCCGACGATCTCGCGGAGTTCCATCTGGGAGATGATGAACACGCCCGAGACGATGCCGAACAGTTGCACCCAGGGGTACCCCGGCGTGTCGAAGTCGGGATCGTACCACTCGAGGTCTCGTTCGCGAAAGGCGATCAGCGCACCGCAGACGAGGATGTAGACGAGGATCTGGAACGCGCCGGCCATCTTGGCGATCTCGTCGACTTCCTGGGTGGCGACGATGAAGACGATGACCGCACCGGTCGTGAGGATCGCGACCGACGGCGTGTTGAACCGCGGGTGGATGTACTCGAACTTCTCCAGGAAGAGTTTGTCCCGGCTCAGCGCAAGCGGGTACCGCGAAGCGGTCAGGATCCCCGCGTTAGCGGTGCTGACGAGCGCAAGCAACGCGGCGAAGATTATCGTCACGACGGCCAGAAAGCCGACTGGAACGCCGCTGCCGAGTCCGGGAACGGCCATCGTCACGTGGCCGAAAAGCAGACTGGTCGCTTCGGCCATTGGTTCTTCGGTATCGGCCAGTTCGCCGCCTTCCATCACGCCGACCAGCACGAACACGAGCAGCGCGTAGAGGAAGCTGGTCGCGATCAGCGAACCGAGCAATCCGAGCGGGAGATTTCGACCCGGGTTCTCGATCTCTTCGGCGACGGCAGCGACTTTCGTCACGCCGGCGTAGGAGACGAGGACGAGCGCCGTCGCGGTGAGAATGCCGTCGATCCCCTCGTCGAAAAAGCCCTCGAAGTTAGCGCCCTCCACCTGGATGATGGAGGCGGCGACGAATCCCGAGAGGATGATCAGCATGACGATGACCATGATGAGCTGGAGACCTCCCGTCTGTTTCACGCCGATGAGGTTGACCGCGATGAGGACGATCGCGAACGTGATCCCGAGTGCCCGGACGCCGGGAATCGCCACCGTCGCCTCGAGGATGGGGACCGCGAGATCCCACGTCGGAAGCTGATAGATGAAGTTGATGTAAAACATACCGCCGTACAGCGCGAGAGACCCCTTGAGCATCAACATGAGCCAGGTCCCGAGCCCCGCGATCGTCCCGAACGACGGCCCCAGTCCGCGTTCGATGAAGACGTAATCCCCGCCGGCCTCGGGCATCGCCGTCCCGAGTTCGGCGATCGAAAGCGCCGCCGGAACCACGAGGATCGCGGCGATGACGAACGCGAGAATTACCGCCGGCCCGGCTTCGGCCATCGCGATCCCCGGGAGGATGAAGATACCGCTCCCGATCATCGCTCCCATACTGATCGCGATAACGGCGAGCAATCCCAGGTCTCGCTCGAGGTCTTTCGTCATTGGAAGGTGCTTTCGAACGAGAGTTTAGAAAACTTCGCATTTCGGAACCGATTGTCATCTATATTCATCGAGAATTAAATTCCGACACATATGGCGTTGTTTTGGTGTGCATTTGTTTCGTTTTGATGGCGGTCGCCGGACACCGGCTGTCGGGTCGAGCGGCCGGGTAGCTGATAAACTCGTTGTAGGCGGCCAACCCACTGTGTTTTTAACACCCGGGCGTGTAGGGAACTAGTAGCGAAACCCGCGGGCAAGTGCGTTCGTGTCTCACGGCGGTGTCGTGTGGCTGATGGGGGAGATCTCCCCCGCGATCGCATAGCGGGATGGCCGACGTGCTGTAAGACGCCGGGGCCGCACAACCGGGAGTCCGCGGACCGTTTCGATGAGAGTCCATCACGCGGCTTTCAGTGCTACAGAACCATGGAAATCGAAATTGCAACGATAGGCGGATACGAAGAAGTCGGGCGGCAGATGACTGCCGTTCGCGCCGGTGACGACGTCGTCATCTTCGACATGGGACTGAACCTCTCGCAGGTTCTGATCCACGACAACGTCGAAACCGAACGAATGCACAGCCTCGACCTGATCGACATGGGCGCGATTCCGGACGACCGGATCATGTCCGACCTCGAGGGCGACGTTCAGGCGATCGTCCCGACACACGGGCACCTGGACCACATCGGCGCTATCTCGAAACTGGCCCACCGGTACAACGCGCCGGTCGTCGCGACGCCGTTTACGATCGAGCTCGTCAAACAGCAGATCGAGGGCGAACAGAAATTCGGCGTCGAGAACGACCTGATCAAGATGGATCCCGGCGAGACGATGTCCATCGGCGACAGCGGCAAGGTCGAACTCGAGTTCGTCAACGTCACCCACTCGATCATCGACGCGATCAATCCGGTTCTCCACACGCCCGAGGGCGCGGTCGTCTACGGTCTGGACAAGCGGATGGATCACACGCCGGTTATCGGCGATCCGATCGACATGGATCGGTTCCGCGAGATCGGCCGCGAGGGCGAAGGCGTCCTCTGTTACATCGAAGACTGTACCAACGCGAACAAGAAAGGCCGAACGCCGAGTGAGAACGTCGCCCGCGAACACCTCCGGGACGTCCTCTACAGCATGGAGGACTACGACGGCGGCATCGTCGCAACCACGTTCTCGAGTCACATCGCCCGTGTGACCTCGCTCGTCGAATTCGCGAAGGACATCGGCCGCCAGCCCGTCTTGCTCGGCCGCTCGATGGAGAAGTACTCCGGAACCGCGGAACGTCTCGACTTCGTCGACTTCCCGAGCGACCTCGGCATGTTCGGCCACCGAAAATCCGTCGACCGAACGTTCAAACGGATCATGAACGAGGGCAAGGAGAACTTCCTGCCCGTCGTCACCGGCCACCAGGGAGAGCCGCGTGCGATGCTCACCCGGATGGCTCGCGGCGAAACGCCGTACGAACTGGACGACGGCGACAAGGTCGTCTTCTCGGCCCGCGTCATTCCGGAGCCGACCAACGAGGGCCAACGCTACCAGGCCGAGAAGCTCCTCGGAATGCAGGGTGCACGAATCTACGACGACATCCACGTCTCCGGGCACATGAACCAAGAGGGCCACTACGCGATGCTCGACGCGCTTCAGCCCCAGCACATCATTCCGGCCCACCAGGATCTGAAAGGGCTGTCAGGATACGTCAACCTCTGTGAGAGTGAGGGATACCAGATGGGCCGGGACGTCCACGTCTCGCGAAACGGGAACCTCATCCAGATCGTCGACTGATATGACCAGTCCCAAGGCACGGGAAGAGGCAGTACTCGAGGCGGTCCGGAAGCGTCGCGAGCGAGTCAACGAGGCGATTCCCGAAGAGTTGCCGATCCAGCGGCCCGAACGCCTCTACGAAGCATCACGCTATCTGCTCGACGCGGGTGGAAAGCGGCTTCGACCGACCGTCCTGTTGACCACTGCGGAAGCGCTCGCGGACGTCGATCCACTCGCCACCGACTACCGATCGTTTCCGACGCTCGACGGAGCGAACGGGCGGATACACGGGGGCGACCCGATCGACGTGATGAACGCGGCAGTCAGCGTCGAAGTCATCCAGTCGTTTACGCTGATCCACGACGACATCATGGACGACGACGATCTGCGACGCGGCGTTCCCGCCGTCCACAGGGAGTACGACCTCGAGACGGCGATCCTCGCGGGCGATACCCTCTACTCGAAGGCGTTCGAGATCATGCTCCAGACGGGCGCGAAACCGAGTCGAACCGTCGGCGCACTCGAGATTCTCGCGACGACCTGTACAAAGATCTGTGAAGGCCAGTCCCTCGACGTCACCTTCGAGGAACGCGAGAACGTCTCCCCCGAGGAGTACCTCGAGATGGTCGAACAGAAGACCGCCGTCCTCTATGCGGCCTCCGCGTGTCTGCCGGCCGTTTTGATGGGGGCAGACGACGAAACCGCTGACGCCCTCTACGGCTACGGCCTCGACATCGGCCGTGCGTTCCAGATCCAGGACGACGTCCTCGATCTGACGGTCCCGAGCGAGAAACTCGGCAAGCAACGCGGCAGCGATCTCGTCGAGAACAAACAGACACTGATCACCGTCCACGCGCGCAATCAGGGCGTCGACGTCGGATCGTTAGTCGATACGACCGACGTCGACTCCGTCACCGAAGCCGAAATCGACGACGCGGTCGCCGCCCTCGAGGAGACCGGTTCGATCGACTACGCCAACGGAATGGCACGGGATCTGGTCGAACAGGGCAAGGACCGACTCGAGGTGGTTCCCGACAACGAAGCGCGAGACCTGTTGTTCGAGATTGGCGACTATCTGATCGAACGCGGGTACTGAACGCCCGTCGATCGGTTTTTTCGGCCCGCCGTCTCTCGAGCGGCGGCGAACGTACACAGGGGTCACGTCGACCGTCGGCGGTTTATCGATTGCTCCGTTTTCCCCGTTTGTCTTCGCCCGCGTCAGTCCGTCCTCGTCGAAGTGTGCCCTCGAGTCCCCACAGAAAACGAGAGCATTCCGATGCCTGCGACGCAGTCGGGACAGTACGGCTCCGTGACGGAGCCGTATCGATCTGCGAGTTCCACACAGGGCACCGCCGAGAGGATGAACAGCCGGCCGTCGCCGATCGGATCGCCACAGCGAGCGCAGACGCGATCCGGCCGTTCGCTCAATTTTGCCGTGTCGGCGGGAACGCGGCTGGCGGTCATCGGGACCGCCCCCACTGTCGTCGGCTCGAGGCCCCGCTTGGTGAGTGGTGACGACGGAAGAAACGGCTATCGTCGTAGCTTCGATCCCGCGGGTGTTCGCTCACCAGTTGCGAATCGAACCGCCGGCGCTCGAGGCGGAATCGCGGGTGCTCGAGACGACGTTCGGTGTTACAATACGTTCCCGAAAGCGCGTGCTGATCGGACGCGATACTGTACCGTCGTGCGAGACCTTTTTGTCTCGGTGGCAGTAACGAAAGCATGGCAGCCAAACTGTCGCGGTTTGGAAGCCACCCGTCTCGGGTGCTACTACACCCGGGGCATTTCGTACGCATGCCCCCGCGTCCAGTTTTGGAGCGGATGGCTTCCGTCGTGATAGATGCACTGAATGTTAATATAATTACTGGTGTTTGGCGTCGGAAATAGAACGTCGGCCGGAAGGCGTTAGAGTAGTCGTTCGACAAAATTGATTCCGAACACCAGCCAAGCGCGCACTGATTTCGACGATTACGTCGCTTTCCGAGTGACGGGTATGAGAAGTGAGTAATACTCATAAAGTATTACGACGTACTGAAGATATGCCGCGCGTTACCACCAAAGGCCAGGTCACAATCCCGAAGGAGATCAGGGATTCTCTCGGGATCGAACCCGGTGACGAGATCGTCTTCGAAGAGGTTTCGTCCGGCTACAAGATCGAGAAGAAAGAGCCCACTACGGCAGACGGCGAGGACCCCTTCGAAAAGTACCGCGGGAGTGCCGAAAGCGACGAGACGATGCCGGATCGGATGCGTCGGCTCCGCGGGGAGTTCCCTCGAGACGGTGGCAACGAAGACGATGACGAGCCGGGGTCACAGACGTGATTACGGCAGTCGATACGAACGCGCTGCTCGCGCTGTTGTACGAAGACGAGCACGCCAACGAGAGTGAGGCTGAACTGCGACGCGTCTACCGGGAGGGGCGAGTCGTTATCACGCCGATCGTATACGCGGAACTCGCAGCGGACGGTCACTTCGATACCGAATCGGAACTCGATCGGTTTCTCGAGGACCTCAGTATTCAACTCGTCGAACCGTCACGAGCGGCGTTGTTCCGAGCGGGTGAACGGTTCCAGCAGTATACGACCCGACGCCCGGATGGGCTTCAGTGCCCGACGTGTGGGGCGAAACAGACGGTCTCGTGTGAAGCGTGTACTGAAAGTCTCACACCACGTCAGCATATCGCCGCGGACTTCCTCATCGGTGGACACGCAACCGTAGACGCTGATGCGTTGGTCAGTTTCGACGGCGGATTCTACGAAACGTACTTCCCGTCACTGACCGTCTACCCCGACTGACTTCTCGCGCTCACATCGACGAACCGCTCGCCGGGATTGGTCCTGCGAAGAACTTCGGCGGGGAAGTGTACTATAGTAGCCACCGAACGTCATTGCACACCGAATCGCGGGACGAGAGCGTGGTTCGGAGCGTACGCGGTTCGGAGCGAGTGAAACGAGCGAGAACCGCGGAACAGCGAACGGCGACCACAGGGAGCCGTGAGCGACCGAAGGAAGCGAGAACCGCGAAACAGCAAACGGGGAGGAACGACCCGTGAGCAGAACGAAGTGAGCGAGAACCCCTCGAGTCCCGGCCGACACCGCGGGGGTTTTGGTCCGGGCACGAATATCCACGACCAATGAACGACGATCTCCGCGAGCGCGTCGAGCGCGAGGCCGAGAAACACGCGCTGTTGAACGCCGTCAAACACGAAAGCGACGCCGACGTCGGTGCGATCATGGGGCCGCTGATGGGCGAAAACCCCGACTTTCGTCCCCACGGGGACGAGATTCCGGGCGTTATCGGCGGCGTCATCGGCCGAGTCAACGACCTCGCTTACGAGGAAAAACGCGAGCGCCTCGAGGACCTCGCACCCGACGAACTCGCCGAAATCGAGGCCGAAGACGAAGAAGACGAACACGACCTGCCCTCGCTGCCGAACCCAGACGACTACGACGAGGTCCGGATGCGCTGTGCACCCAACCCCAACGGCCCGTGGCACGTCGGCCACGCCCGGATGCCCGCCGTCATCGGCACCTACCGCGACCGGTACGACGGCTGGTTCTGCGTCAGATTCGACGACACCGACCCCGAGACGAAGCGACCGGATCTCGAGGCCTACGACGCCATCCTCGAGGACCTCGAGTTTCTGGGCTTCGAACCGAACGAGGTCTTCCGGGCGAGCGACCGACTCGAGACGTACTACGACTACGCCCGTGAACTGATCGAAGTAGGCGGTGCCTACACCTGCTCGTGTACGGGTGAGGAGTTCTCGGAGCTGAAAAACGCGGGTGAGCCGTGTCCTCATCGCGACAAGGACACCGACACGGTGCTCGCCGAGTTCGAGGACATGGTCGCCGGCGAGTACGAGAGCGGCGAGATGGTCCTGCGCGTGAAGACCGACATCGAGCACAAGAACCCGGCGCTGCGTGACTGGGTCGCGTTCCGGATGATCGATACGCCACACCCGCGCGAGGAGGCAAGCGAGTTCCGGTGCTGGCCGATGCTCGACTTCCAGTCGGGGATCGACGACCACCTGATCGGCATCACCCACATCATCAGGGGGATCGACCTGCAGGATTCGGCGAAACGCCAGCAGTTCGTCTACGACTACTTCGACTGGGAGTACCCCGAGGTCGTCCACTGGGGCCACGTACAAATCGACGCCTACGACGTGAAGATGAGCACCTCGACCATCTCGGAGCGTATCGAGGCGGGCGAACTCGACGGCTGGGACGACCCGCGCGCCCCGACGCTCCAGAGCCTTCGGCGGCGGGGCATCCGCGGCGAGGCGATCGTCGACGCGATGGTCGGGCTTGGGACCTCGACCAGCGACGTCGACCTCGCCATGAGTTCGATCTACGCCACCAACCGCGAACTGATCGACGACGAGACCGACCGCAGATTCCTCGTCCGCGACGGCAACCAGGTACCACTCGGCGGGAGTCCGCCCGCGGAGGCGAACCCGCCGCTGCACCCGGACCACGAAGACCGCGGGGTTCGGGAGATTCCCGTCGGCGACTCCGTCCTCCTCGAGCCAGCGGACCTCCCCGGGCGCGAGGAACGCATCTGGCTCAAGGGACTGGGCTGTTTCCAGTTCACTCGCGATACTCTCCAGTACACCGGCGAAGAAATCGACGTGGTGCGTGAGGGTGACGTCGACGTCGTCCACTGGGTGCCCGCACGCGAGAGCGTTCCCGTCCGGATGCGAACGATCGAGGGGGACGTGACCGGCCGCGCCGAACCGGGCGTGGCGGAACTCGAGGCCGACGAAATGGTCCAGTTCGAACGGGTCGGATTCGTCCGGATCGATCGTAGCGGGGACGAAGACGAGGAGACTGTCGTCTACTACGCACACGACTGATACGGTTTACTGTAAGTCATTGCCGGCGCACCCGCCGCCCGGGTCGCGGGTGCGCCGGTACACAGTTACAGTAATCCGTATGACGGGAAAACGGATCACGCCGGAAAACGGATCACGCTTTCGGAGCGGTTCCCGTTTCCGGAGACGTTCACAGCCACCGAACGCGAGACACTCGAGCGGGACGGTTCGACGGCGGCGGACGAATCCCCGTTGTGGATACCCACAACACCTTTCTCCGTCAGGGAAATCTGTGAGACTATGATCGACGAGACGGTCGAAGAGATCCAGGAGATGCAGACCCACAGCTCTTCTGTGGTCGCGATCCGTGCGACCAGGGCCCTAGAGGAGCTAACCGATCGCGAGTTCGCCACCGTCGAGGAGTACGTCCGCTCGCTCGAGCAAAACGGCGCGATACTCCGTCAGGCGAACCCTTCTCACGCTTCCCTACAGAACGCAGTCCGGGCCGTCGTCCAGGACGTCACCGCGGCAGAACCGGGAACCGTAGAAGAGGCCCAGGAACTCACGCTCGAGCGGATCGACGCGGTCGTCTCCCGTATCGAGTCCGCGAAGGAACGTGCCGCCGAGAACGCCGTTTCGCTCCTCGCGGACGACGCGACGCTTTTGACCCACGACTACTCGTCGACGGTGATCGAAGCCCTCGAGCGGGCGACCGCTGCCGGCAACTCTTTCGACGTCTACGTCACGGAGGCCCGACCGCGATACATCGGTAGGAAGACGGCCCGGACGCTCGCGGAAATGGACGGCGTGCGTCCGACGCTCGTGACCGACAGCGCCAACGGAGTCGTCCTCGAGGACTGTGACCGGGTCGTCGTCGGCATGGACTGTATCGTCGGCGAGACGCTGTACAACCGGGTTGGAACCTTCCCGATCGCGGCGACGGCCGCGCAACTCGACGTTCCCGTCACCGTCCTCGGCTCGGTGACGAAGATCGTCGACGAGGGGTTCGTCTTCGAGAACGACTTCCGCTCGAGCGTCGAGGTCATGCCCGAACCCGCGGAGGGGTTCGACGTCGAGAATCCAGCGTACGACGCGACGCCGACGTCGCTGCTCGAGAGTGTGATCACCGACGAGGGCCGCCGGGAGTTTTAACCGGCAACGGCTACCGGGAGTTTTAACCGGCAACGGAGGCCGGTTACCGTCCCCTCGAGTATCCGAACACTCACTCGGCCGTGAGGACAGCCTAACCCCGTCACCGTCGTACGTGGGCTATGCGCCTCGTGCAGGTGTTCGTTCCGGAGGGTGATCTGAATCTGGTCCTCGAGACGGCGGAGGCGACGGGCGTCGATTACGCCGTCTCCGAGGAGACGAGCCGCGGGGAGTTCGAGGCGGTCGTCTCGATCCCCGTCCCGCCGGCCGCCGTCGAACCGTTGCTCGCCGAACTTCGAGATGCGGGATTCGACGACGATTCGTACACGGTCGTCACGGCGGCCGAAACCGTCGTCTCGAGCAGAACCGAGGACCTGATTGGGGAGTTTTCCGGGGTCAGGATCTCCCGAGAGGAACTGCAGTCTCGAGCCGAGGATCTCGCGCCAGCGGCGTCGACGTACTTTACGCTGCTCGTGGTGAGTACGGCGATCGCGACCGCCGGATTGTTACTCGATTCGGCGGCGACGATCATCGGCGCGATGGTGGTCGCCCCGCTCATGGGCCCGGCGCTGTCTGCGAGCGTCGGCGTGGTCGTCGACGACGACGCACTCGCGACTCGCGGGATAGCATTTCAGGCACTCGGGCTCCTCGCAGCCGTCGCGACTGCGGCGGCTATCGGCTGGCTACTCAGGGGGACCGTGTTGCTTCCGCCCGGATTCGACGTCGCGACGGTTCCGCAGGTTAGAGAACGGATCACGCCGGACGTTCTCGCGGTGTTTCTCGCGCTCGGCTCCGGTATCGCCGGCGTGATCAGCCTCGTCCGAAACGTCGGTTCGGTGCTGGTCGGTGTGGCGATCGCCGTCGCCCTCGTGCCGCCGGCCGCGACCGTCGGACTCGGTATCGCCTGGGGTCACCCGACGATGATCGTCACCGCCGGCGCGCTCGTCCTCGTGAACATACTCTCGATCAACCTCACCGCGTTGATCTTCCTGTGGGTCTCGGGCTACCGTCCACACCACGCGGCGAACGTCGACCGCGTCTACGGTCGAATCCGTTCGCGCGTCGCAGTCCTGCTGGTTGGGATCGTCCTCCTCTCGGTCGTCCTCGGCGGCGTGACGTTCGGAACCTACCAGACCGCTGCGGTCGAACACGACGTCCAGACCGAACTCGAGGCGATGAGCGACGACCCCGCGTTCGGCGACCTCGCGTTCAGGGAGCTGTCGGTCGAGTACGAACTGATCGACGTCTATGCGGACAACCGGCCGGTGGTGACGGTTCTCGTCGAACGGCCGCCCGGCGAGGAGGAACCCGACGGGTTCGCCGACGACGTACGCGAGCGCCTCGAGGTCGCGACGGGTGTCGACCTCGAGGTCGTCGTCGAACTGGTCGACACCCGACGAAGCGGGTGACGGTCGAGTGAGAGGGGAGAAGCAGACGCACGTAACCGGCGAATCGGACGCACGTGACGGGCGAAGCGTGTCTGCCCGCCGACGACCCTCCGCTATTTCCGCTCGCCGAACGACCGGACTCCGCCCTCGGTGGGGGCCGCCCACTCGACGGCGTTTGAAAGCACCTGCTGGATCTCCTCGTTCTCGTAGATCGGATACGTCTCGTGGCCGGGTCGGAAGTAGAAGATCCGGCCGCTCCCTCGACGGTAACAACAGCCGCTTCTGAACACTTCCCCGCCTTCGAACCAGCTGGTAAACACCAACCGGTCCGGTTCGGGGACGTCGAACGGCTCGCCGTACATCTCGGTTTCCGGGAGTTCGATCGACTCTCCGATCCCGTCCACGATCGGGTGACCGGGGTCGACGACCCACAGTCGCTCCGTTCCGCCGTCTTCGCGCCACTGGAGGCTACAGCTCGTTCCCATGAGCCGCTTGAAGGGTTTCGAGTAGTGACCCGAGTGGAGGACGATCAGGCCCATCCCCTCGAGAACGCGCTCCTGGACGCGGTCGACGATCTCGTCTTCGACCTCGTCGTGGGCTTCGTGTCCCCACCACAGTAACACGTCAGTCCGCTCGAGGCGGTCCTCCGTGAGGCCGTGTTCGGGCTGTTCGAGGGTCGCGGTTTCGACCTCGTGGTCGTCGGCGAAGACGTCGGCGAGCGCGGCGTGGATGCCGTCCGGATAGATCGCAGCGACGTCCTCGTCCTCCCGTTCGTGTCGGTACTCGTTCCAGACCGTGACGTCCATGGTGACTGTCGTCCATCGGCCACGCCCTTAGGTCGGCTGGTTCGAGAATTGAACCGATCAACCATCTGGACAACGTTTCGAAAACTCGTAGTAGAAACAGATTGTTTATACTGAATGTGTTGTAAAATGAGGTTATTAAGCAGTCACAACCCTTATTTTGATCGCCGACTGCGTACTCACATGGAAATCTGGACTCACGGACAACCAACGGCGAAACGGCTCATTTCTCACCGCTCGCTCACTCTCACACCCGAGAAATCAGGTGTTTCTCCATGATCGGCGCGGGGATCGGGGTGGGAATCGTCGGGCTCGGAGGCATGGGAACCCTCCACGCTCGAAGCCTCGAGGAACTCGGGGCCGACGTCGTCGCCGGAGCCGACCTCGTCGAGGCCCAGCGGCGGCGCTTCGCCGACGAGTTCTCCGCGAGCACCTACGAAACCCACGAGGGGCTCGTCGTCGACGACGCCGTCGACGCAGTCGTCATCGCGACTCCGAACCGGTTTCACGAACCGATCGCCGTCGACGCGCTGGAGGCCGGCTGTCACGTCCTCGTTGAAAAACCCCTCGCCCACACGCTCGAGAGCGCAGAACGGATCGAAACCGCCGCGAAGAAGGCGGACGGAACCTGTATGGTTGGCTTTCACAACCGTCACGCGGCGTCGATGGCGATGTTCGAGGAGTACGCTGCGCGCGGCCGGTTCGGCGAGTTGACGCACGTCGAGGCGAATTACGTTCGGCGACGTGGCGTCCCCGGGCCGGGTTCGTGGTTTACCGATCCGGATCTATCCGGTGGCGGCGCGTTGCTCGACATTGGCGTCCACGCGCTCGACCTCGCGCTCTACGCCCTCGATTTCCCCGAGATAACCGAGGTCTCGGGCACGACCCGCACCACGTTCGGAAGTCAGGAGGAGTACGCCGACCCCGACGGGTTCGGCGACAACTGGAACGCAGAAAGCGAAACGTACGAGGTCGACGACTCCGTCACCGCGTTGATCCGATGCGAGAGCGGACAGACGATTTCACTCGAGGCGGCGTGGGCGACCAACCGCGAGGAGAGCATGGACTTTCGCGTCCGCGGCACGCAGGCGGGTGCGCAGTTCGACATCGGCGGAACCGAACTGAAGATTCTCGAGGCCGGCACGGCAGGTTGTGACCATTACGCGGACGTCGCTCTCGACGGTGACCCGACGGTCACGGGGTACTCAGAACAGGACGAGGAGTTCCTCCGTGCGATCGCGAACGACGCCGACCCGGAGACGAACACGCTCGACGAAGCGTTGCTCGTCCAGCGGGTTATCGACGCGATCTACCGGTCGGGTGAACTCGGCCGCTCGGTACAACTCGAAGCGCCCTCGCTCGAAACCGAACCAGCACCACGGATCGACCACCACTCGGACTGACGTTATTCCACCGGAGTCCCTCTCGACATCAAACTCTTTATGGTGAACATATACCCCCAGGAGCGGTGCAAACTAGGCTGCTATGAGACGCCGAACGGCGCTCGAGGCGATCGGTGCATCGATACTCGCAGGAACGGCGGTCGCGACCACGGCGTCGGCTACCGGCGGCCCCCGGATCGTCGAACTCGAATCGGAGATCGACACGGGCGACCCCGACGCCGGTGACAAATACGCGGTCGAATATCTCGGCGACGGACGGGTCGAACTCACCGGCTCGACGACCGTTCCCAAATCGTGTTACGAAGCCGAGGTCGTGGGTATCGAGTCCACACAGTACGGCGACGTCGTTCGAGTCAAGCCTGTCCAGACCGGTGACCTGTGTCTCGACGTCGTGTCGCGCCTGCAGTTTCGCATCGAACTCGCGTACGACGACGACGCCGAGGACGTCTTTCTCGAGTTCCTCGAGGAAGGCGGTCGGTGACGACCGACGCGACGAACATTCCGGTAGTCGGTGCGGACGGTCGGTCGCTTGTTGTGGACGGCTGGTCGGTGGCTGTGGACGGTCGACCCCGGTTTCACCCCGTCGTCGCGTTCCGACAGGGGTGAACCGCATCCGCGACGAGAACCTATTTCACGTCCGGCCGGCCACACTCACCCGATGGTTTCAGCGCTCTTCGACGAAAGTCAGTGGGAACCGGTCGAGGACCTAGACGCGGAGTTTCGGGACATCACGTACCACCGTGCGGTCGATTCCGGAACGGTGCGAATCGCGTTCGACCGCCCCGAACTCCGGAACGCGTTCCGCCCGGGGACGGTCGACGAACTATACGACGCACTCGATCACGCGAAACGACAGACTGACGTCGGCTGTATCCTGCTGACGGGAAACGGCCCGTCGTCGAAAGACGGCGGCTGGGCGTTTTGCTCCGGCGGTGACCAGACGGTTCGTGGCGACGACGGCTACCAGTACGAGGGCGACGGGGAAAACGAGTCCCAGCGCGCGTCGAAACAGGGCAGGCTCCACATCCTCGAGGTACAGCGACTGATCCGCCACGTGCCGAAGGTGGTCGTCTGTGTCGTCCCCGGCTGGGCGGTCGGCGGTGGGCACTCGCTGCACGTCGTCTGTGACCTGACGCTTGCAAGCGCCGAGCACGCGAAGTTCCTCCAGACCGATCCGGACGTCGCGAGTTACGACGCCGGCTTCGGCTCGGCGTTCCTCGCGAAACAGATCGGCCAGAAGAAAGCCCGCGAGGTGTTTTTCCTCGGAAAGACCTACTCGGCAGCGGAGGCCGCCGAGATGGGAATGGTCAACGAGGCGGTCCCACACGACGAACTCGAGGAGACGGCCCTCGAGTGGGGCGAGCGCATCAACTCGAAGAGCCCGACTGCGATGCGGATGCTCAAGTACGCGTTCAACATGACCGACGACGGCATGGTCGGCCAGCAGGTGTTCGCCGGTGAGGCAACTCGCCTCGGCTACATGACGGACGAGGCAAAAGAAGGGCGGGACGCCTTCGTCGAGGGCCGAGAGCCGGAGTTCGACGAGTTTCCCTGGCACTACTGATACGGTTTGCTGTACGTCCTTGTCGGAGCGAGCGGGACGGCGTCCGGTCGCGCCGGCAAACAGTGACAGCAATCCGTCTGATACGTCGGCCAGCATGACTCGAGTGGCTGACTGCGGTTGTTCTCGCAATACCTGCCGCTATCTGTGTGTCCGGTAGCGCTCGGTGACCCGGCCGTTCCATCTCGAGATCAGGGTTTGGCGTCTTCTGGCGTCGAGTCTGGGTGTCCGTGGCCGTCGCCAGCCGCGGTAGTTTCGACGCGAAGCGCAACGCTTTGGGCGTTCCGTCCCCGAACTCCTGTCAGTGATGGCACCCGATCGGTCCTCGCTGTCGCGCCGTGAGTACGTCCGAGCGCTCGTAGCCGCGGGTGGCGCGAGCGCCCTCTCGGCGTGTCTGGACGCAGTCGGTGGCGGTGACGAGAGGTCGGGTGTCGACGCGCCGCCTGGAACGGACGATCCCGACTCACTCCCCGGACGCCAACACGCCTGGAACGGCGCGCTCTCGAGCGACGACGACGGAAACGTCCAGTTGCCGGCCCACCACGTTCTACTCGCACTCTCGTTGCACGAAGGACCGGACGAGGACGCCCGTGAGACGACGGAAGCAGCGCTGCGAACCCTCGAGCGGGCCTACGAGTGGAGCAACGACGGATTGGTCTTTACGATCGGGTACACGCCGGCGTACTTCCGGCGGTACCACGGATCGATCCCGGACTCGGTCGACCTCCCCGAACCGGTCGCGCTGACCGATCGGGAGAATCCGACGTTCGACGAGTTCGACGCCGTCGTCCACCTCGCGAGCGACCGTCCCGAGGTCGTCCTCGAGGCGGAGGAAGGGCTGGTCGGCGACCGAGAGACGGTAAACGGCGTCGACGTCGAAACGGACCTCGGGAGCGTCTTCGACCGGCTGGACGATCGGCGGCGGACGGGGTTCGTCGGCGAGGGGCTTCCCGCCGACCGGACGGACCTCTCGGGCGTCCCCGACTCGGTTCCCGAGGAGGCACCGTTTTTCATGGGCTTTCGCTCGGGGTTTCGGGAGAGTCAGGCGACGGAAGACCGGGTGACGATCGAGGACGGTCCCTTCGCCGGCGGCACGACCCAGCACGTCTCGTCGATGGATCTGCAACTCGAGGTCTGGTTCGAACAGGACAACCACTACCAGCGCGTCTCGAAGATGTTCAGCCCCGAACACGCCGAGGGGGACCTCGTCGGATCGGTCGGCGAGCGACTCGAGACGACGAACGGGTTGAGCGACGAACGCATCGAGGCGACCGCGGCCGACGCCCGGGAGCGCGGCGTCGTCGGACACGCACAGAAAGCGGCTCGAGCCCGGGAAGACGGTGAACCGCTGCTTTTGCGGCGGGACTTCAACACCGGCGACGGGGACCGACCTGGTCTGCACTTTCTGTCGATCCAGCGGGAAATCGGCGAGTTCGTCCGCGTCCGGGAGGCGATGACCGGCGCGGACCTCGACGTTCCGTCCGCGAACAACGGAATCCTCCACTACATCTTCGTGAACCGCCGCGGAAACTACCTGATTCCGCCCCGTTCGCTCCGGTCGCTGCCGCCGGCCGACCCGGATTCGGAACGTGAACCAATCGACTAACACGACGCCCTGACCAATCGACTATCACGACGACACGAATACGACACATGCAGGAACGCGACACCATCGACCGACGAACCTTCACACGACGGACGGCTGCCGTGACAGGGATGCTCGCACTCGCGGGCTGTCAGCGTACCGACGGCGAGAGCGGTGACGGATCCGAACCCGATCCCGAAGACGGCGACGACAGCGACGACGACGTGATGGCAGTCCCCGAGGTCGTCGAAGTCGAGGACCCGCCGGACGCCGTCTACGTGCCGACCCACAGGGAAGCGATGCGGATGCTCGAGCCCATCGCGGCCGGCGACCTTCGGCTCGCGCCGATGCTCTCGTACCCCCACCCGTTCTGGGTGATCGCGGGTGGCGGTGGGAGCGACGACGAGGTCCAACGAGTCGACCCCGACGACGGCCGCGGCGTCCACATGATGTTTACCCTCTGGGACGACGAATCCGGCGTCGTCCTCCCGATCGACGACGGGACCCAACTGCGGATCTCTCGAGACGGTGAGCAAGTCGGACAGCCGCGCTCGCCGTGGCCGATGATCTCCCAGGAGATGGGCTTTCACTTCGGTGACAACGTCTCGCTGCCGGAGGACGGAACCTATTCCGTCGAGGTCACGATCCCGCCAGTATCGACCCGCAAGACCGGTGATCTCGCCGGCCGACTCGAGGAGGGCGTGACGGCGACGTTCGAGTTCGTCTACGACGACGAGTTCCGCCACGAGGTCGTCGGCGGCGTCGAGTATCTGGACGAAGAGGACTGGGGGCGCCGCGGTGCGCTCGCACCGATGGATCACGGCGGGGGCATGGAAGACGGGGACCACGGAGACGACATGGGTGGTGATGAACACGGAGACGGACACGGTCACGTTGACGACGGTCATCACGACGATCACGCTGACGACAGTCATCACGACGATCACGAGGGCCACCATCACGTTCCCTACTCGGCCCTGCCGGATGTCGAGGCGTACCCCGGAACGCTCCTCCTCGAGTCCCGGGCTGACGACCGGCCGGAGGAAACGGCGGATCTCCCGCGAAGCGGTGACGCCGCGTTTCTGTCAACCGTTACCGAACCGGGATTCCGGCTGGCGGACGGCGACGAGCGGTATCTGCTCGTCTCGCCGCGGACGCCGTACAACCGCGTTCCGCTCGCGGATATGTCCATGACTGTAACGATCGAACGCGACGGCGAGGTCGTCGCCGAACCGACCCTCGAGCAGATCCTCGATAGCGAGTACGGGCTCCACTACGGCGCGTCGATCGCCGACGTCCGGGCCGACGATACGGTGACGATCACGATCGAGTCGCCACCCCAGGTCGCCCGCCACCGGGGCTACGAAACCGCGTTTCTCGAGATGGAGCCGGTCGAACTGACGGTTCCAGAGGTGCAGTGATGACGCGAGACGGCGGGGCAATTCATAGTCGTTCCACGGCGGGGGTTGCGCTCGCGGTCGGTATCGTGTGTTGTCTCGCCGTCACCGTTCTCCTCTCGGCTCCGGCCCTCGCGGGGGACAACACGACGATCTTCTACTTCGAACCGGACGAGACCGACGCCGATCCCGGCGAGACGATCACGCTCGACCTTCTGGTGAGTAGTCACGGCGATTACAACGCGAACGGGATCGACGACATCTCGTTCGAACTCGCGTACGACGCCGACGTGCTCACGGTGACCGAGGTCGAACACCGCGAGATGCTCGCGGCGGGTGATCCGGACGCCGAGGTCGTCGGGACGGCCGAAATTGACGACGACGCGGGGACGGTGACGGTCGAACAGGAACGTGCTCCATCCGGCGACGGTGCGACGGCGACCGAACCCGCGGCGACGCTCACCGTCGAGATCGCAGACGACGCGTCGGCGACGACGGAGACGATCGAAATCGTCGACGCGTCCGCGATCCTCGTGACCGATTACCCGCAGGCGATCATCGACCGTGACGCGACCGTTCACGTCGACGGGGGAGCCGAACCGTCGAGCGATGGAGACGAACGGAACGGAGACGACGAAACCGAAGGCGTGACGTTTGCGGACGATGGAGCCGACGATCACGCGGCAAACGACGACTCGAGTGACGACGTAAGCGACGGAGTGGCGGACGAATCCGACGTCGCGACCACCGAGGAGAGTGGAGACTCCGACGATGATGACGCCGGCGGGGGCGGGGCGGTGTCCGAAGACCCAATTTCAGGGTTCATCGGACTGGCCGCTATCCTCGCGATCGCCGCGGCGCTGTTGCTTTCACGGGCCGGAAACTGAGACGGATTCCTGTACCGATCTCCCGGCACACCCGCCGCCCGTGTCGCCGGTGTGCCGGAACTGACGGAGGAGAAACCGTCTGAGCCGTCCCCTTTGAGTATGTCCCCAGTCGTCCCATTCGGGAGTGTCCTCAGCCATCCCCTCCGAGAGTGTCCCCAGCCATCCCCTCGGAGAGTGTCCCCAGCCATCCCCTCCGAGAGTGTCCCCAGCCATCCCCTCGGAGAGTGTCCCCAGCCATCCCCTCCGAGAGTGTCCCCAGCCATCCCCTCGGAGAGTGTCCCCAGCCGTACCCTTCGAGAGTGTCCCCACACGTGCGGTGGCAATGCCAACGTTGACACTCTCTCGAGTGGGACACTCGAGCAAATGAGCACGGCCGACGTCGAAATGTCACGGACGAAGGCGTGGGTGATGGCCGCCCGCCCGCAGACGCTGCCGGCGGCTGCCGCACCGGTGATCGTGGGAACTGGGCTCGCGATGTACGAGGGCGTATTCGCGCCGTTACCGGCGCTGATGGCGTTCGTGGGGGCGGCGCTGATCCAGGTCGGAACCAACTTCGCGAACGACTACTACGACGCGATCAAGGGAGCCGATACGGAGGACAGAGACGGGTTTACACGGGTTACACAGGCGGGAATCATCCCGCCAGAGCAGGTCAAACTCGCAACGATCGTGACGTTCGGACTCGCGATCGTCACCGGGACGTACCTCGTCTTCGTCGGCGGGTTGCCGATCCTCGTGATCGGTCTCGTGAGCGTCTTCTGTGGGTGGGCCTACACCGGCGGTCCGTACCCGCTTGGGTATCACGGCCTCGGCGACCTGTTCGTCTTCGTCTTCTTCGGCCTCGTGGCCGTCGTCGGCACCTACTACGTGCAGGCGGTCGCCGCCCTCCCGATTTCGGGAGTCCCGACGACGGTTCCGCCGGGGACGGTCACTCGCGAAGCAGTCCTCGCCAGCCTCCCCGTCGCGGGGCTCTCGACAGCTATCCTCGTGGTGAACAACGTCCGCGACAGGGAGACCGACGCCGAGACCGGCAAACGAACCCTCGCGGTCCGATTCGGCTACCGTATCAGTCGCCTCGAGTACACCGCGATGATCGCCCTCGCCTACGTGATTCCGGTCTGGTTCTGGCTGGGCGAAGGCGTCGGTCCCGGCGTCTTGCTGCCGCTCGCGACGCTGCCGTACGCCGCGTTGACGGCACGGACCGTCTGGACCCGCACCGACGGCGACGCGCTCAACCCGGCGCTCGAGGCGACCGGGAAACTGCTCGCACTCTATGCGATACTGTTCGCGGCGGGACTGGTGATCGTATGACCGACGATTCGACGCACTCTCTCGAGTACCGGTCGTTCTCGCTGTCGCTTTCGAGCCCCCTCGAGACAGCCGACGGAACGATCGAGAGTCGCGACGGCTTTCTGGTCCGGATCAGCGACGGTCCCGGGCCGGGCGAGCGGGGCGACGGCGGCGAAGCGACCGACGAAAAAGCGACGAATATCGGTGCTACCGTCGGCCGTTCGGCGGCTGTCGGCTACGGCGAGGCGACCCCGCTTGCGGGCTGGACCGAATCCCGCGAGGACTGTGAGGCGGCCCTCGAGCGAGCGGCCGACGCGCTTCGGAGTGGCGGGCCGCGCGACGCGCTCGAGGCGGTCGACCGCCAGGTTGCGGCCCGGCACGCGGTGTCGCTCGCGCTGACGGACCTGCAAGCGACGAAAGAGGCGACGCCGCTGTACCGATATCTCGGTCAGGGACCGATGATCGGTCGGGTTCCGGTGAACGCGACGATCGGCGACGGCACCCCGTCCGATTCGGCGGTGAACGCACGCGAGGCGGTCGACCGCGGGTTCGGGTCCTGTAAGCTGAAAGTCGGACTGCGAAGCGTCGACGAGGACGTCGAACGCGTCCGGCGGGTCCGCGAGGCAGCCGGCGAGGACATCGAACTCCGCGCGGACGCGAACGAGGCCTGGACGTACGAACAGGCCGAAACCGCCCTCGAGGCGTTCGACGAGGTCGGCCTCTCGATCCTCGAGCAGCCGCTTCCGGCCGGTGCGCTCGAGGGCCACGCGGCGCTTCGGGAGCGAAGCGAGGACGTTCGGATCGCACTGGACGAGGGACTGCTCGAGCACGGCGTCGACGCGATCTGCGAAGCCGGAGCGGCCGACGCGGTCGTTTTGAAACCGATGGCGCTGGGCGGGATCGACGTCGCGCGCAAGATCGCGATCTGGGTCAGGGAACTCGAGATGACGCCGATCGTGACGACGACGATCGACGGCGTCGTCGCGCGGACGGCCGCCGTCCACCTCGCGGCGTCGATCCCGGACGTGCCACCCTGTGGCCTCGCGACGGCCGAGTTGCTCGCCGAGGACCTGGGGCGCGATCCGGTCTTTCTCGATCGCGGATCAGCGGTCGTCCCGCAGGCGAAGGGACTGGGCGTCGAGGGGGTGTGGGAGGAGTGACGATCGGTCCGCTCGAGTGGCCGACCCGGGATCTCCTCGCTCACCGCGCGTCGACGTCGCCCGACGAACTGGCAGTCGTCGACGCCGACAGTGGCGAGGAGTGGACCTACGCCGAGTTCGACAGGTGCGTCGATGGCGTCGCACGGCGTCTCGAGGCGCTGGTCCGCGAGGAGTCCGATATCGCCGGTCACGAGGGCGAAATCGCAGCCGGCGGCGCCGACCGCCGTCTCGGTATCGTGATGGACACGCGGCCCGCGTTCGCAGCGACCTACTTCGCCGCGATGCGCCGCGGGATCGTCGTCGTCGCGCTGAACGTCCGGGAGACGGTGGCGGAACTCGAGTCGAAAGCCGAACGAACGGGCCTGGACGCGATCGTCTGCGAGGCGGCGACGGAGGAGCGCGCACTCGAGATCTCGGTCGCCGCGGACTGCCCGATCGCGTCCGTCGACGAACCGAGCCGCGACGGCGTATCGTCGGTTCGGCCGTTCACCGACTCCGGCCCCCGGTCGAATCCGGCCGCCGATCTCGAGTCGGACTCGCTCGCCGATCTCGAGCCGATTTCACTCGAGTCGGATCGAACCCACCTGCTCGTGTGGACGTCGGGAACGACGGGAGAGCCGAAGGTCGTCCGCCTGACGCTCGGCAACGTCGTCGCCAGCGCGACCGCCTCCGCGTTCCGCCTCGGCGTTTCGCCCGATGATCGGTGGCTGTGCTGTCTCCCGATGTACCACATGGGCGGGCTAGCACCGGTCGTTCGCTCGGTGCTGTACGGGACGACCGTCGTGATCCAGCGGGAGTTCTCCGCCGGGGATACCGGCCGCGTCATCGAGGAGTACGGGGTGACCGGCGTCTCGCTCGTCCCGACGATGTGCAAACGGCTGCTCGAGGCCGGCTGGCGGCCGCCCGAGGCGCTTCGATTCGTCTTGCTCGGCGGTGCACCGGCCTCGAGCGACCTTCTCGAGCGCTGTCTCGAGGCCGGCGTGCCGGTTTACCCGACCTACGGGATGACCGAGACGGCCTCGCAGGTCGCGACCGCGACGCCGGCGGAGACGCGAGAGTACGAGGGGACCGTCGGCCGGCCGCTGGTGGTGACCGACGTCTCGATCGTCGACGACGGTGGAGAGCCGGTTGCACCGGGTGAACCGGGCGAACTCGTCGTCTCCGGGCCGACGGTAACGCCGGGATATCTCGACGCGGATCACACCGCAGACGCCGTCTCCGAACTCGGATTTCACACGGGCGACGTCGGCTACAGGGACGACGGCGGCCGGCTGTGGATTCTCAACCGACGGAGCGACCGGATCGTCACCGGCGGCGAGAACGTCGATCCGGGCGAGGTGATCGCCACCCTGCGTTCCCATCCGGCCATCGACGACGCCGCGGTCGTCGGTCTCGAAGACGAACGCTGGGGAGAACGCGTCTCCGCGCTCGTGGTACCGGTGGTCGACGGCGACGATTCGTCGGAGAATGCCGACGACTCGGCAGAGGACGGCGACGACTCGACGGAGGATGGCGGCGACTTCGAAACGCGACAGCGGGAACTCGAGCCGTCGGGGGTTCTCGAGCACTGCCGGGATCGACTCGCCGGATTCAAACACCCGAAGACGATCGCCGTCGTCGACTCCCTCCCGCGGACGGCTTCGGGAACCGTCGATCGGGAGGCGGTCCGCGAGCGGTTGCGCGAAGACGGTGCTGACGTGTCGGGCCCGACGTGACGATGACGGATCCGGCCTGACGATGACGGATCCGAGTGAGACGGCGAGGACGCTCGCGAGTCATGACGCAAGGCCTATCCCGCTGTCTGCCGTACCGGGATCCATGGACTTCCCACCGAATCAGGGCCTCGATCAGGAGGAGGTCGACGAGCAGGTCGAAACGGTCATCGTAGAGAACGACGTCGTCCTCTTCATGAAGGGGACGGAACTGATGCCCCAGTGTGGGTTCTCGCGACGGGCGCTCGGACTGATCGACCAGTACCGCGACGAGTACGAGACGGTCGACGTCCTCGAGTCCTTAGACGAGTACCGCGTCGCACTCGAGGAACACAGCGGCTGGGAGACGATCCCGCAGACGTTCGTCGACGGCGAGTTCGTCGGCGGGTCGGATATCCTCGCCGAACTCGAGGAGCGAGACGAACTGGGCGAAACGCTTCGAACCGAGTAATCGACGATCGAACCGATATCCCTCCCCGAACGCCGGAGTTGAATTTATCCGGAGGCATCCGTCACGTAGTTAATAGCAGATCATATAAGTCACGCCCTCGTACGTAGACGTACGAAAGCTGTCGTCGTACACCTTCCCACTATGTCAACAGAGGAATCCAGACACGTATATCGGCTGCACTCGACGCTCGAACTACCCCTCGAAGACCTTCGCGAACACATCGACGAGGTGACCTACCCCGACGGAATCGACGACGTGGAGATCACGCGACGAAACAACACGCTCATTCTCAAGGCGGTCGGCGAGGACGAATCGGTAAGCAAGTACACGCCAAGCGCCCAACTGAAAGCGAGCGTCACCGAAAACCGGGTCTACGAGGAAGACCCCGACGAACGGCGTAACTCCTTTCGCTGGGACGAAGAGGAAGAAGACGAGATCGAGTCCGAACTCGTCGAGTTCGCGGCGTTCAAAGGCGACCGCGAGACGGTCCTCCAGAACTCGCTGCTCCAGTACGAGATGTTCCTCGTCCTCTGTGGGATCGCCGAAGCCGCCGAAAAAGGGACGCTGACCGCGATCTCCGAGCACGACGGCGACCTCGAGGCGACCCGGATCGTCGAAGGCGAACCCCGGCCCGCGAACATCGAGGTCGTGGAAGGGCCTCGAGATCACGGCTCCGGCGAGTCGGGCGTCAACTGGCGGGATAACAAGTTCATCACCGACTGATACGGGTTGTCATCACCGGCTGATACGGAATGCTGTCCCAGTGTACCAGAAACCGCGGGACGGCGCACGGTCTTCGGTAATGGCTGACAGCGGTCCGTATGGGGACTCCGTTTTCTGCGGCTTTCACCGCGCGGAAGTCACCGTCGGTGACGAGCCGTGAGAAGCGATCGAATGTTTGCGGACTTTTGCCCGACAGTAAAATTGACTCGAGCGAAGCCCCCGAATTCGGCGCCCCTTCACTTCGATCTTCGAAGTGAATTACTTTGACTTTCGAAGTAATGGGAGAACGCTATCGTTCGAGCACAAAGCCGCCGGTAGCCGCCGCCTACTGTATCCGGGGGACATTGGTGAGAAACTGGAGAGCGTCGGTCGCGTTTGCGACCGGGGAAAACGGCGAGGAGGGTCGTATTCACACTTCGTCTCCGGGCTCGACGGTCGTGGCACGCTTCGTTTCCGGGTTCACTCGAGTTAGCCGCGAACGACGGCGATTGGGGCCGTCAGACGTCCTCGGCCGAGAGCCACAGTGACCGGCTTCGATCCGGTAACGCCACGATAACGAAATGATGCGTTCTAGAAGGGGAGACTGCCATGATTTCCGAAGTGATCCGCGTATGCCGCTTTTCCATCAGGTCGTCGGTGGCCAGTCCGTGGATTGGACGGTCCGGTGGCGACTCCGGGGGCGAAGGCAACCGGTGCGCGTTCGGACGGATGGGCGAGTACACTAATACTGTCCGACAGTATGACGACCCGGGGGTGAACTGATGCGGGTCTGTTCCGTCGTCGGCGCTCGCCCGCAGTTCGTCAAGGCCGCGGTCGTCTCTCGAAAACTTCGTGACGTCGGCGAGGAGGTTCTGGTTCACACCGGTCAACACTACGACGAAGCGTTGTCCGACGTCTTCTTCGAGGAACTCGACATCCCCGAACCCGAGTACAACCTCGGCGTCGAGTCGGATACCCACGGTCGCCAGACGGCGAAGATGATCGCGGCGTTAGAGCCCGTCGTCGAGGAGACCGACCCCGACGTGCTCTTGCTCTACGGCGACACCAACTCGACGCTGGCGGGCGCGATCGTCGGCTCGAAGCGGGACCTCACCGTCGCACACGTCGAAGCAGGGCTGCGAAGCGACAACTGGGAGATGCCCGAGGAAGTCAATCGGGTGCTGACCGACCACGCCTCCGAACTCTGTTTCGCGCCGAGTCAGGCCGCGGTAACCAACCTCGCCGAGGAAGGAATCACCGACGGCGTCCACTGGACCGGCGACGTGATGTACGACGCGATTCTCGACGCGCGCGAGCGCTCGAGACGGCGGTCGACGATCCTCGAGCAACTCGAGGTTCGCGAGGAGGAGTTCGTCCTGGCGACCGTCCACCGGGCCGGAAACACGGACGACCGCTCGAGGCTCGCCTCGATACTCGACGGACTCGCGTCGGCACCGCTCCCGGTGGTCCTTCCGGCACACCCGCGGACGGTCTCTCGACTCGAGGAGTACGACCTCTGGGACCGTGCGACGGACGAACTCGAGGTGATCGAACCGCTCGGCTATCTCGATTTCGTCCGGTTGCTCGACGCCGCCGAGCGCGTCGCGACGGATTCCGGCGGCGTACAGAAGGAGGCGTTTTTCCTCGGGACACGCTGTCTCACGCTCCGTGAGGAAACCGAGTGGGTCGAAACCATCGACTGCGGGTGGAACAGACTCGTCGGGTCGGACGCGGACGCGATACGCGACGGCCTTCGCGACGGGTGGGAACCGGAGTCGAATCCACATCCCTACGGGGACGGGACCGCCGCCCGTCGGATCGTCCGGTTGCTCGAGACGCAGTTCGACGCGGAGGGTTCGGAACGACAGTTCGAAGTACCCTCGCTCGATTGAGCTCCGGGCTGTCGATCGGCCGGCGTGGCGGTGCCGTATCCCATCGCGAGCTGTCGGCCCCACATCGGTTTGTGGTACTGGCAAGTGTTTCCCCATCCGGCGGCGGCGGTTCGGCAACGAGGTGGGCCGTCACGCTGCCCGAACGACACGGGAAAGGGCCGTTCAACCAGTGCACGCGGCGCACGAGACGGTCAGCCACTCCGATCGTGGGACGGGGCCTGCGGTCTCAGTTTCCGTCAGAGGTTTCCGGACTCCCAAACGGTTTAAGTGTGGTAATTATATCTAATTACAGACGATGCAAACGAACTTCCCCGAGTACGTCGATGTCGATTACGACGACGGAGACGGCGAAGACCCGGCGGACTACTCGCACATCAACGACAAGATCGAGAAGGCGATCGAGGTCACCCGACAGGGCCTCGAGGAGTACGAGAATCCGGCGGTCATGTGGACCGGCGGCAAGGACTCCACGCTCGTGCTCTACTTCGTCAAAGAGGTCGCCGAGCAGTACGACCTCGAGGTGCCGCCGGCGATCTTCATCGACCACTACCAGCACTTCGACGAGATCCACGACTTCGTCGACCGCTGGGCCGACGAGTGGGATCTCGAGGTCATCTACGCGCGCAACGAGGACATCGGCGGGTACGTCGAGGAGAACGACCTCGAACCCGGCGACGAGATCCCCGTTTCCGACCTCTCCGAGCACAACCGCCACCACGTCGAGAACATCCTCGAGTACGACGAGGAGACGTTCCCGTTCCTGCTCGACACCTACGCGGGCAACCACCTGCTGAAGACCGTCGCGCTCAACGACGCCTTAGAGGAGTACGACGTCGACGGCGTCATCTCGGGCGTCCGCTGGGACGAACAGGAAGCCCGCGCCGACGAGACGTTCTTCTCGCCGCGACACGATCCGGATATCTACCCGCCACACGACCGCGTCCAGCCCATCCTGCAGTTCGACGAGGCTGCCGTCTGGGAGGCGTTCTGGAACTTCGTCGTCCCCGACACCGTCGCCGAGTTCCCCGACGACGGCTACGTCCCCCAGAGCGACGACGACCTGCCGAACGACCTCACCCAGGACGATATCCCCGTCTCGCCCAAGTACTTCGCCGGCTTCCGCTCGCTCGGCAGCGAGATCAGCACCGAAAAGAGCGACGAAGATCCGGCCTGGCTCCAGGACCTCGAGACGACGACCGAACGCGCCGGTCGTGCACAGGACAAAGAAGACCTGATGGAACGGCTTCGCGATCTCGGCTACATGTGACGCCCGCGCCGTAGTGCGTCTCGGTCTGTGACCGTTCTCCCCGCTGTGACCGTTCTCTCTGCTGTGACCGTTCTCCCCGCTGTGACCGATTTCGGTCGGCCTCGCACGACTCCAGTGTCCCACCCCGTGTCGCTCGTCGATGCGGGCCGGCGTCGCTGCTCACCGCGTCGCGCGGTACTCGCCGTGTTTGACTCCGATGGCGAGTACGATCGCGCCGAAGACGATCATCGACGGGACGACCATCGTCACCACGGTATCGGTCGCCATCATCGGGGAAACGAGCAATCCGGCGGCCCCGAGAGCAACGATCAGTGCGAACGCCCCGACTGTTTTCGCTATAGTAACAACTGAAACGGGTTACACACCGATCGCCGATCCATCTGGCGATCGGGTGTGCAATGACTTTCAGTGGCTACTATAGATCGAACTCCATACGCGACGGAAGGATGCGAGCGACCGAGTATCGTCGGGAACCGGAAAATCGTCCCGGCAAAACGGCCACCTCTCGAGATCAGTCGTCCGATGGTCGCACGAGATCGGCCAGTGCGATCGGGATCCCGAGGAACCAGCCGAGCGGGAACGAGATACCGATCCACATCGCGGCGTACGCCGCCCCCTCGAGCGTGAAGTTCGCCCGGAGCCACTCGTTGAGTCCGCCGACGTGGAGGATGGTGTCGAGGATCCAGACGGCGAAGTCGTAGCTCGGATCGAGCACGTACGGTTGCAGCGCCGGCGTCACGAGCGCGGCGACGACCGGCGGGAGGAAGATCGCGGTCATCGCGAAGGGGTACGCGAACAGCACCGACGTGAGTCTGCCGCCGACCTTCGAAAAGCCCGCCGCGAGTGCTGCCGATACGATACCCACACCGCTTGCGGCCGCGACCGCGAGGAAGGCGTCGAAAGGCAATCGCAAGTGTGCGATAACGGTCAGCGTCCCCCACGCGACGACGGCGATACCCGTGATGCCGACGATGCCGAGACGCGTCCGCGTCGAGTCGAGTTTCACCGCGTAGTAGCGAGTTGCAAAGCCGAGAACCGTGAGAGGATAGAGGACGAGCAAGCCGATCGTTCCGAGGACGCTCCAACCGTGATAGCCGATCTTTTGCGGAAGCGTCTCCGGTTTCCACTTGCCCATGACGGAGTGGCCACGGCCGCGCTGACGCGGAAAGATGATCTCCATCCACGCTCCGTGTAACCGCCCGAGGTCGGCTCTAACCGCGCCGACGACCCCACCTCCACCACCTCTCCGAGAGCGGGTTGACATACGGAAGCCAAACTACCGACGTACCGTAAACTTTCCTTCTCTTTCCGGCCGCTCGACAGGTCCGCGGATCATACTGTTGGACAGAAGTCAGTGAGGTCGCGAATTCGCGGCCGGCACCGTTGGAGACGGCCGCAGGAGGGCGACCGATCTTCAAATAGTTCTGTCCAACAGTATCAGTTCCAGGGGCCGAACTCCGGATCGACCTGCCGGTCGACCTCGTCGATCGCGTCGATCGCGTCGATCTCTTCCGGCTCGAGGTCGAGCGACAGCGACTCGAAGTTGTCCCGAATGTGCTCTTCGCCCGTCGCTTTCGGGATCGCGACGACGCCCTTCTCCCGAAGCCAGGCGAGACTGACCTGTGCCTCGCTGACGTCGTGTTCGGCCGCGATCTCTCGGATTTCCGGCCGATCGAAGACCTCGCCTCGTGCCAGCGGCGAGTACGCGACGACGGCAACGTCGTTGGCTGCACAGGCCGCCCGAATATCCGACTGCTGGAGCATCGGATGCAGTTCCACCTGATTCGCCAGAATCGGGGCGTCACAGATATCGATCGCTTCCTCGAGTTGTTCGGGGAGGAAGTTACTCACGCCGACGCCCTCGATCAGGCCCTCGTCGTAGAGGTGGGAAAACGCGTCGAGCGTCTCCGCGGGGTCGTACGTCCGTGCCGGCCAGTGGACGTAAAGCAGGTCGACCGAGTCGACGCCGAGTCGATCGAGACTCTCGCGAGCCGTCTCGAGGACGTCCTCTCGAGCCAGATTCGAAAGCCAGACTTTCGTCGCCAGAAAGACCTCCTCGCGGTCGACGGTCGCTCGTTCGATCCCCTCGCCGACGGCGGCTTCGTTTTCGTAGGCCTGCGCGGTGTCGACGTGGCGATACCCCATCTCGAGGGCCGTCCGGACGCTTTCTGCACACTGGTCCGGATCCTCGTTCTGCCAGGTTCCGATTCCGAGCATCGGGACGCCGTTTACGGTCGGATTCGGTGCTGATTCGTCTTCGCCGGCGTCTTCGGATACCATACGAACGCAACGGACAGCGCGAGAAAATGGGTTGCGGTTGCGGAACGGTCGTCGGGCTTGGGAGTGCTAGTACTTGGGCTCTGCACCGGTGATCTCGTAGACCTGCTCGAGGACCGCATCGCGTTCGCTTTGCCAGGCGTCGAAGTGATCGGGGGCGGCGGGGTAGCTGTCGTAGACGTCTTTGAGCGAGGTCGCGGCCTTCTGGACCTTGTACAGTTCGTAGAGGACGTCCCAGTGGCCGACGGTCTTCACCAGCGTCTTGAGTTTGAGGCCGAGGCTCATGTCCGCGGTTCCTTTCTTGCCGATCGCGTCGACGAGTTGCTGGCCGGGCACGGCGGTGACGATCGAGACGAGTTCGTCGAGTTCGTGTGCGGTTCCGAAGATGTTGTAGAGGTCCATCGCCGCAAAGCGCTTGCCGAAGTCCGTCTGGACGCGTTCGTTGTACTCCCACAGCGCGGCCTCGCTCGTGTCGCCGTCGGCGATGGCGTCGATCGCGACCTGGGCGGCCCAGTGGCCGGCTTTCGCCGCTCCGGGGATTCCGCCGCCGGTACAGGGATTGACGTGGCCGGCTGCGTCGCCGACGGCCACGTACCCGGAGTGGACTGCCGAATCGTACGGCCGCCGAGTCGGCAACGCCGCACCGAGTTTGTTCTTGACCGTCGCGCCCGAAAACTCCGCCCTGTTGGCGATGTCGTCTTTGAGCACGTCGACTAACTCCATGGGCTCCTGGCACATCTGGAAGCCAAGCCCCGCGTTGATCTCCGTCGACGAGCGCGGGAAGTACCAGAGGTATCCCAGTTCAGCCGTCGGTTTGAACACCAGCGCGTCGTCCCATTCGACCGGCTCCGGTATCTCGAGGACCTCGCGATAGGCCGAGCAAAACTGCGAGTAGTTGACGTTCGTGTCGAACGACGACGACGCGAAGTCGGCCTTGTCCTGGAGCACCGACAGCGCTCCCGCGCCGTCGACGACGACGTCCGCCTCGTACTCGAGTGGGTCACCCTCGCGAACCGCGGTGACGCCCGTCACCGCACCGTTTTGCTGGACGACGTCGTTGACGACCGTGTCGTAGTGGATGTCGACACCAGCGCGGTCGGTCTCGTCGAGCAACACCTGCCCGTACCGCCATCGGTCGACGACCGCTCCCGTCTGGCCGAACGGAATCTCGATCGACTCCCCGGTCCGGGGGTTCTCGAAGATGCCGCGGCTGATTTCCCGGTTGGTGAACGACTCCGATTTGAGCCGCTCTCGGTCGACGACGTCGGGGAACGAACTCTTCCCCTTGATTCCGTCACCGCAGGCGATCTTCCCCGCTTCGTCCTCGTCTTTGCGCTCGAGAAGCGCGACGTCGAGGCCCCCTCGAGCCGCGGTCGCGGCGGCGAAACAGCCGCCGGTCCCGCCACCGACGACGACGATATCGTACGATTCCGTGGACGCTGGCATCTCTGTTCTTCGACGACGTAATGGAGAATAAAAAACACGTGGGAATTGTTCTGACGCCGATAGGACGACGAAACGTGGTTCGCGTTCGATCCGCCGACTCGATCGGCGATCCTCGAGTTGGCTGTGCTCCCGCCGGCAAATCGAGACGACGATCGGTCTGACTACTGGTACATCCGGAGCGGCTGGGGCTGGGCCTGCGTGCTCTCGTCCTGGGCCATCGCCTGCATCTGCTGGGCGAGTTGCTCGCGCTTTCGTCGGATCTCTTCGGCTCGATCGACGAGTTCGCTCACGTCGACCGATAGCTCCGCGATCGGCGCGACGCCGTCCTCGAGCAGGACGCTCGCGGCCTCCGGATCGGGGAACTGGGGGCTGCACTCGACGACGAGGCCCATGCTGTCGTAGTCGATCTGTGCGGCGCGGTTGATCAGCGCGCCCGTCGGACCGGTGACGACGCCGTCCTCGGGCGGGACGTCCACGCCGTGATCCTCGAGGCGCTCGCCGGCGTCGCCGGTCGCGATCCCGTACAGATCGGGCCGCTCCTCGTCGCGCTCGGCGGGAAGCCCGCTCAGATAGATCGGCGTCGCCTCGCGGTCGACGATCCAGCTGGTGACGCAGCCGGCGACCTCCTCGACGGCGCGGGCGCTCACCGGCGCGTCGCTCTGGAGGGCGAGCAGGTCTTCCTCCTCGCTAACGTAGAGGCGAACCGGCGGCCGCGCGGCTCGATCGCCGCCGCGGTAGACGCCGATCCGAGGCAGCCCCTCGCAGTGGACGCTCGCGTAGTAGCGCATGTCGAGTTCGCTGACGAGGTGGTCGGTCGCGATCTTTCCAACCAGTCCGACGCCCGGGAACCCCTCGACGATCGTCGGCTCCTCGAGGTCGACCTCCGGACCCTGCACGCGGATCTGTGCCATACGCGAGAAGAGATTCGGCGAACCCATAAAACGATGGCACGATATCCGGTTTCCGCGTCGAACCGCCTGCAATCAGTGCAACCGACACACTTATAGAAGATTATTGAAGAGAGTTGCGTGTGCCTTCTCCACCGGTGGCGAACGCTGAGATGCAACCAGTTGACACCGGTGATGACGGGCGGTGGATCGAGACGAGCAGACCGTCAACTCACGTCGATCCGTGCGACGAACGGAGGCGGACGGGGCCAGCGTACTCGGTCGTCGAATCGATCCGCGAGAGTATCGAGAGCAATTCCCGCGGAGATCCGTCACGGTCTCCGTCGTCGAACCGATCGGCTGGTTGCGACTGTCACACCAGCCACGCCTCTGCTCCATGATCGGGACGTTCGGAACGGATCTCTCGACGGGTGCGATCGTCGTATTCGCTCTCATCGCCGTTGCGCTCGCGCTGTTCGTCACTGAAGCGATCTCGACCGACGTAACTGCGATCGGCATTATCGTCTCGTTAGCCGCGCTCGAGCCGCTGACCGGCGTCGGTCATCGAACGGCTATCTCCGGGTTCGCCAGCACCGCGACGATAACGATTGTCGCCATGTACATGCTCAGCGCGGGTATCCAGCGGACCGGGCTGGTACAGCGACTCGGAGCGTCCCTCGCGAAGGTGACGAGAGGGAGCGAGCGGCGAGCGCTGGCAGCCACGATCGCGACGACGGGTCCGATCGCGGGCTTCATCAACAACACACCAGTCGTGGCGATCTTCATTCCGATGATCTCCGAACTCGCCGAGAAGATCGGAATTTCGCCGTCGAAACTCCTCCTTCCGCTCTCGTACGCCGCGATATTGGGCGGGACGCTGACGCTTATCGGGACGTCGACCAACCTCCTCGCCAGCGAGTTCGCCGTGGAGTTACTCGGTCGCAGCCCGCTCGGAATGTTCGAGTTCGCCGGGCTCGGGCTCGTGATCCTGATAGTTGGCCTCACGTACCTGATGACCGTCGGCCGATGGCTCACGCCCGCTCGAGTGCCGGTCGATGCGGATCTGGTCGAAGAGTTTGACCTCGAGGATTACCTCACTCACGTCCGAGTCAGATCGACGTCGACGCCGGTTGGACTTACGGTCCGCGAACTGGAAGATCGTATCGAGGCGAAGGTTCGTATTCTCCAGCTTCGCCGGGAGGCCGACCTTCGTTCTACGGATGAGGGCCGGAGCGGAGAGACGGTCGCGTCGGAATCGAATCCGACCGGCGCGCCGGATCGTCTCCTCGAATACGACGGTGACGTTCTCGACGAGCCGTCGACGGTAACGGAACGCGATCGAGAGGACGGACCAATCGAGCCCGAACTATCGTCCGAGGCGGTCCAGTCTCTCGAGCCGACGACCGAAGAAACCGAGTCGGTCGTCTCCGTCGACCCCGATCAGCAGATCCGTGAGGGGGACGTTCTTACCGTACACGGCAATCTACAAGCGGTCAACCGCTTCGTCGGAACGCACGGCCTCCGCCAACTCGTGCGGAATCCGGTGACCGAAGATACCTTCGACGAGTCGGCGGGGAACGACCTGCTCGCAAAAGTCGTCGTCTCCACCGAGTCGGCGTTCGTCGGGGATCGGATCGCCGACACACACCTCCGGAAAATCTATCGCACGACGGTACTCGCGGTCCGTCGCGAAGGTGAGTTGCTCCGTACCGACCTCGCCAACCTCCGATTACAACCGGGTGACCTTCTCCTGGTTCAAACGGTTCCAGAGGCGATCGAGTACTTCGCCGGCACGAACGACCTCATCGTCGTCGATGAGGACGCGTTTGATCGACTGCTCGAGCAGGACGTCGACGAAGTGGCGCCGTTATCGCCGAAAACCCCGCTCACGATCGCGATCATGGCCGGCGTTGTCGGAACCGCTGCGCTCGGGCTCGTCTCGATCGTCATTGCGGCACTCGCCGGCGTCTTTGCCATGATCGTCACCGGCTGTCTCTCGACGAGCGACGCGTACGATGCCGTCTCCTGGAACGTCATATTCCTGCTCGCGGGTGTTATCCCGCTCGGAATCGCCCTCGAGGAAACCGGGGGCTCTCAGTTCATCGCTAGCTCTCTGGTCGCGACCGGCGACGTCCTCCCGTTGGTGCTGGTCCTGTTACTGTTTTATATCGTTACGGGACTGCTCGCGAACGTCATCACCCCCGTCGCAACGATCGTGTTGATGATTCCGATTGCGGTCGACGCCGCGTCGAGACTGGGTGTCTCAGAATTTTCGTTCCTGATCGCGGTCATGTTCGCTTCCGCAACCTCGTTCATGACGCCGGTAGGCTATCAGACCAACCTCATGGTGTACGGTCCCGGCGGATACGAGTTCACCGACTTCCTGAAGGTCGGTGCCCCGCTACAGTTTCTGCTTGCGCTCGTCACGACGGCCGGAATCGTCCTCATCTGGGGACTGTGATCGAGCGGTTTCGATCGTCACCGAAGTCCGTCCCCGAACGGACGAAACGCGCTCGAGGCCGTTCTCGTATCCGGGTGCGTCGTGGTTGGTCCGCCGTACTGACGGCTCTGCGTGTTGATCAGGCGCAACTCGGTTCTGACTCTGTCTTCGTTTCGTTGCTCGAATCGACCGGACGAGTCGGTTCGATGCTGTGCTTCGAAACCCACAAGCGCCGCGCCTCCCAATCGACGATCGATGGAGCCACTCGAGCGGTACCGGCCGATCGTCGACGAGTTCGAGGCGTTTCTCGCCGCCTGCGACCGACCGCTCGGAAACGCGGTCCGCGTGAACACCATCAAGGCGTCCGTCGAGCGGGCGACGGCCGCGCTCGAGGAAGACGGAGTCGCGTTCGAACAGGCGGCGTGGAACCCGCGCGTGCTTCGCCTCGAGACCGATTCACCGGGGTCGACGTGGTCGTCCGTCCACGGCTTTACGCACGGCCAGGAGGAAGTCTCGGCCGTGCCGCCGGTCGTCCTCGATCCCGAACCGGGCGAACGGGTGTGGGACTGCTGTGCCGCGCCCGGCGGGAAGGCGACCCAGATAGCGTCCCTGATGGACGACCGGGGCACCGTCGTCGCCAACGACAACAACCTCGGTCGAATCTCGGCGCTGCGGTTCAACGCCGAACGGCTGGGGGCGACGAGCCTCGCGGTTACGAACGCCGACGCCAGGAACTACTCGCTGAAGCCGTTCCCGTTCGACGCGTTCGACCGGACGCTCGTCGACGCCCCCTGTTCCTGCGAAGGGACGATCCGGAAGAACCCCGACGCACTGGACAACTGGTCCGAAGGTCACCTCCACTCGGTCGCCGGAATCCAGAAGGGCATCCTCCGACGAGCGATTCAGACGACCCGGGAGGGCGGCACCGTCGTCTACTCGACCTGTACGTTCGCGCCGGAGGAGAACGAAGCCGTCGTCCAGCACGCTATCGAGAACGAACCCTGTCGCGTCGTCGACTTCGATCTCGACCTCGAGTACGCGCCCGGCCTCCGGGAGTGGAACGACGAGACGTTCGATCCGACGCTCGAGCGGGCCGCACGCATCTATCCCCACCACAACGACACCGGCGGCTTCTTCGTCGCGAAACTCGAGGTGACCGCCGAATGACCGACGGTGACGGGACTGCCGCCGAGGATCGAGACACCGGGCTGGAGTCGAACGTCGGCCAGCGGTTCGATCGACTGCCGGCGACGGCGGCCGAACGAACCGTCGAGGGACGCGCCAGCCGACGCGAGGTCCTCGAGTACTTCGAGGACCGGTTCGGAATTCCGCCCGAGACGTTCGACGACTACTCGTTCTGGGAGAAGGGAGCGGGGAAGATCTGGATCTACGCCGGCGAGGCGTCCTCGCCGGTCGAGATCGAAGCCATCGGCATGACTTGCCTGCGCACGCGCCAGGAACACTGGAAGCCGACGACCGATTTCGTCCAGCGCTTCGGCCGTCACGCAAGCGAGTGCGTGATCGAACTCGATCCCGAGGCGGCACGCCGGTTCGTCGCCGGCGAAGACCAGGAACTCGAGTGGGACGGCGACTGGGGGTATCTGATCGCGGCCCACGAGATTGCCGGCGACCTCGAGCCGATCGGGGTCGGACTGTACGTCCACGGCGAACTTCGTTCGATGGTTCCGAAAGGACGGCAGCGAGAACTTTAACTCTTGCAGGCTACTGCTGGCGCACTCGAGTCGTCTCTCCGTCGAGAAACCGCCTCGTCCAGTTATCGAACGCGGCTTTTCGCTCGAGGAAGACGCCGTGGCTGGCGTTTCGAAACATCGCAAGCTGTGCGTCCGAGAGTCCGGCGTGTGTCTCCCGCAGGATCTCCTCGGGGTAGAACGGATCGTCGTCGCCGCCGATCACGAGGGTTCTGGGGTCGATCCCCTCGAGTCGGTCCGAGCCATCGTACGCGAGGATCGCGTCGATGGAGACGACGACGTCGCTTCCGAAGGCGGGCGTCGGTGGGCGAAGCCGGCCGACGGTTCCCGAGAGAAACGGGTAGAACCGTCGGCGCATCCCCGTGAACATCTCGTCGTACAGCCGGGAGCGGATCGCCGTCCACTCGCGCTCGAGGGCGTGTCCCCGCAGGTCCCGGAGAATGGGGCGACTGCCCGCAGCGACCCGACAGCCGGAGACGCCCACGACCAGGCGTTCGACGAGGTCGGGTCGAAGTCGAGCCAGTTCCTGCGCGATCAGCCCGCCCATCGAGAGGCCGAGCACCGACGCGGTTCCGACGTCCCTCTCGAGGACGCCCGCGTACTCACGCGCCATCCGCTCGATGGACTTGTCCTTCGCCAGCCCTCGAGGCCGGCTCACGACGTACACCGTGTACTCCCCGACGAAGCGATCGAAGTTCCGCCGAGTGAGTGCCGTCCCGATCCGACCGTACTCGCCGTCGAACATCGCGTCTCCGAGTCCGGGTATCACGAGCAACGTCTCCGGACCGGTGCCGACTCGTACGTACGGAAACGCCTCCGCGAACCGTCCGGTTTCGGAAGGGAGAGAGGTGATCATCGTGTTCTCGAACGCTCCACCCGGCCACGCAAAACGGTTGCACGTGGTGGTGCCTGTTTTGTCCGTGATGGTGCTGTGCCGTGTACGTGCTGGTGCCGTGTTTCGGACGCGGAGCGGACGATCCCACGACACCTCACGTCTGGGCCGGATTTTCCGATCCGTTACGGCTCCCGCTCATCAGATGGCACCGACGAGCGAACGAACCGTTTTCGGGCCGTTCTCGAGGACGGCGCGGGGGAACCGCCGCCGCCCACCAGCCAGTGCATTCTCGAGCGCCCGCGTCGCGTCCTCGAAGACGCCGTCGCCGTGGCCGACGATGATTCGCTCCGGCTCGAACCGCCGAAGAGACCGCGGCGGGGCGAGTCGCCGAAGCACCTCCAGCCCGATCCGCTCGTCGCCGACGACGAACGAACCGACCGTCCCCATCGAGTCGGGAACGTAGAGGGTGTCGTGGGAGTCCCAGTAGATGATCGCCTCCTCCCACATCGGCATCGGCTCACAGCGAACGACGTGGGTCGAGGCGTCGAGCGTGCCGTCGTAGCGACGGACCGGCGCGTCGGTTCGCTCCTCGACGCGTCCCATCCACTCGGGCACGAAGACGGGCACGTCGTATTCCCGCGCGAACCAGTCGGCGTCCCGAGCGTGCCAGCACGAACAGACCGCGACGCCGACGACGTCGTCCTCGAGCGTCCCAATCAACTCGTCGACGTCGACGGACCGAACCGGATCGATCAACCAGACTCCGTCCTGGCCGCGAACGGCGTGGCTCGCACGACGACCGAGTTCGTCGGGGTGTGCGATCCAGCCGACACCGTCGTCCCAGCGGTCGACCGTTCGGTACTCCGTCGAGAGTGATCGGACGTACGCCATATCGACGTGTCAGCGCGTACTGAGATATAGTAATCGTTGAAACGATTCTCCACGCGATTGGTCCGAGCAGAAGCCTGATATAGGCGTTTTCACGACTGCAGACCGTGAAGCGGTGCTCACCCCGTTTTTTATCCGGGGGCCGTTCGGTCGGACGTGATGGCGCTGAATATCGGCGAACGAACGGGGACTCGATTCCGACCGACCGCGGGCGGCGGATTGATCGTGGTCCTCTCGAGTATCGCGGTGAGTCTCGTCGCCCTGCAGTTCCTCGGATCGCAACTGCGAATCCACTGGAGCGTCGGGACCCACTACCAACTCGGCCCGGAGTACGCACCGACCCTCGCGGTTCTCGCCGCGTTCCCGATTATCGTGACGGCGCTCTTCGCGGGTCTGTCACTGTTGGGGCGTCGTCTCGAGCGCGTCGAGTCGTTCGAGGATGGTCGGGCGTACTACGAACTCGTCGCGTTCGGAACGATGACCGCCGTCGTAATCTTCCAGGTGACGCTCGTCGGGGCCAATCTCGTGGTGTGATCCAGCTGCACGGACTGTCGTCTCTGCGTATCGAGTGCAACCGCATCCCGTCCGCGGTCCCACCGATATTGGCCGATAGCTGTCCGTGTAGATCCCTGATAAGAGAGGCGTCTCTTCGCTTTCGGTTGTCGGAAAATTTCGCTCAGTGTCACCGTCAGGCGACGATCTGACCGGAATTAGTTGCGGACGACGTTCGTCGCGCGTGGGCCTTTGGGGGCCTGTTCGATGTCGAATTCGATCTCTGTGCCTTCTTCGAGGTCCGGGCCGCCGACGTCTTCCATGTGGAAGAATACGTCATCGTCCGCGTCGTCCGTCGAAATGAAACCGTAGCCGCCTGTGTCGTTGAAGAAATCAACGTTACCTTTCGCCATTACGAACAAACGTACGCCCACTGCACGGATAACAGTTGCGAGGGTCGTGGTACCACGACGGACGCGGCGGGTATCATCGCCGCCAACAGACTGTCAGATCCGATCGGCGCGAACTGTGACACGACCGTTTCGGTCCGTGTGTGAACGACTGCCGCTGTCACTCTTCGCGTTCGACGATCGTTCCCCCGGCGAGGCCCTCCCACTCCACGCGATAGCCGAGTTCGGCGAGCATCGCACTCGAGTCGCTGATCTCGTACCCCTCGAGGACGTCTTCCGCAGCCGAGAGGGTCATGCCGACGTCGATCTCGCTAGCCAGCGCCTCGAGCACCGCCGGTCGAACCAGCGTCCGGCCGACCAGTTCGTGGTCGGGAAACGCGATCCCGTCCAGCGCGTCCTCGCTGACGCCGCGATCTGTGGCGACCGACTCGAGCGAGACGACGTCCGCCTCCGGGCGAAGCGTCTCGGGGAGGTCGGCCGCGCTCTCCGCGACGAGTTGGCGCTCGTACTGCCGGAGGACGTCCGCGACGTCCTTTACGCGGACGGTATCCGAGTAGGGGATCGCACGGAAGTCCTGAGCGGCGATCTCTTCGCCGACGCCGAGGGAGTCGTCGACGGCGACGACCAGTTCGACGTCCTCTAAGTCCTCGAGCTGGCCGAGTTTCTTCTCGACGTACTCCGGGGTCCAGAAACCCATGATCTCGAAGAACACCCGGAAATCGTCGTACCGGTAGTCGAACGCGAAATCGGGGATCATCACCCGGTGTCCCGTCGCAAGGGGTTCGGGCTCGCGGACGAGGTCCCACTCGAGATCGAGAGCGGAAAAGCGCGCCGCGAAGTCGGCTTCGACGCCGCTGTCGAAGCTGACGTCGGCGACCGGGTCGGCGTCGGGCACGGCGACCGGATCGTCGTCCGAGAGTTCCAGGCGTCGTTCGGTTCCGCGGTCGTCGATCGTCGCCTCGAGTGACCACGCGTCGGCGCTCGCGACCGTCCGCAGGAGGCGGGCGAACCGGGTTCCGTACCGACGACTCGCCCGGAAGAGGTGCGTGGGTCCGGTGACGACGACCTCCCGATCGCTGATTCCGCTGGTCCGACTCCCGCCGTCGTCGCTCCGGCGAATCTCGTACATCAGCCGGAGGCGCTTGACCGCCGACACGAGCGCTTTCGGATCGCTCGAGCGGACGCGCAGTTCGGTCGCGTCGAACAGCGCGGTCTGGGCGAGCGAGAGGTTGTACTGCGCGATCAGCCCGTCGGGATCCCAGCGGAGGTCGACGTCGACGAGGACCTGTCGCTCCTCGAGATCGGCGTACAGCGACCGCTCGACGTCGTCCGTCGTGAGGGCGAGCGAGTCGCCGGCGCGGGCGAGCGCCGTTGCTCGCTCGTCTTCGGTGACGACGCCCACGGCCTCTGCGGCCTCGAACGCCTTTCGGCGCGCGCGTTCGGGGTCGACCGCGGCCTCGGTTTCGAACGCCGCGTCGCGTTCGAGCAACGCGGCGAATCCCCGGACGAGTTTGAAGTCGTCGCTGTCGCGCTCGAGCGACGTCAGGGAGTCCTCGAGTTCCGCACGCGATTCGCCGACGTGACCCTGGTACGTCCCGATCACGCGCGCCGCGAGCGGTCGGTGTTCGCGGCCGGCGAACCGGGGGTGGTAGCCGCCGCCGGCGCGCGAGACGCGAAGCAGGTCCTTCGTCAGCATTCGTCCACCTCTCGAGGCCCGAAAATCAAAAGTCGTCCGGACGGGTGGCGCGGTCGTCGGACTACGCCGGTTGCGGATCGCCGGCCATAGGTTCGAATGCACCGGCGACGTTGTGAGACCCGTTTCCCACCGGTTCGAATTCACCGGCGACGTTGTGAGACCCGTTCCTCGCCGGTCTCGCGGCTGATCACTTCGTACAGCAGCGCGCGGCTCCCGTCCGATTTCGGCCGCAAGATCCGACCGAGTCGCTGGGTAAACTCCCGCTCGCTCCCGCTTCCCGAGAGCACGACCGCGACGGAGGCGTCGGGAACGTCGACTCCTTCGTCGAGTACGTTCGACGTCGCGATTCGACTGTAGGTTCCCTCGCGGAATCGCTCGAGGATCTCCCGGCGTTCGGCGGTCCCCGTCTGGTGGGTGATCGTCGGAATTAAAAAGCGCTCGCTGACGTCGTACGCGAGGTCGTTGTGGGCCGTGAAGACGATCGTCCGCTCTTCGCGGTGGTCTGCGAGGATTCCCTCGAGAGTCTCGAGTTTGGCCTCGCTCCCGAGCATGATCTCTCGGGCGCGCTGGCGCGCGAGGAGGGCTTCTCGCGCCTCGGGGTCGTTCCCGGACCGTTTGACGAGTTCCTGGTAGTCCGAGCCGCTTTGCATCCGGACGTTCGACCGCGCCAGATAGGTCGTAAAGATCTCCTGTTTTCGCTCGTACTCCTCGCGCTCGTCGGGCGTCAGCGCCACCTCGAGCCGTTTGACGTCGTAGGGAGCGAGGTGATCGCCGGCCAGTTCCTCGGGATCGACCCGGTAGACGACCGGTCCGACGAGCTCCTCGACGATCTCGTGGGCGTCGTCGGGTCGCTCGAACGTCGCGGTCAGCCCGAGTCGCGCCGGCGCGGCGAGCAGACGAGCGATCTCCCGGTAGCCCTCGCCACCGAGGTGATGAACCTCGTCGAAGACGACGAGCCCGAACCGATCGCCGACGGCGTCGGATTTCAGGTACGCCGAGTCGTACGTCGAAACCGTGATCGGCTCGAGGCGCTGCTCGCCGCCGCCAAAACGCCCGATCGTGACCCCGTCGGACGACGCCGCTGCCCGATTCCGTGCCGAATCGACCGCCGATTCGGAACCGGAAAACTCCGTCTCGAGTTCGCGGATCCACTGCTCTAGAAGGTCGATCGTCGGCACGACGACTAGCGTCGCCACGCCGAGGCGGGCGATCGCCTCGAGTGCGACGACGGTCTTGCCGCTGCCGGTCGGAAGCTCGAGGACTCCAGCCGGTGCGCTGTCGGGACGACCTGAAGCGCCACCGGCGTCAGCCCAGCGATCCGTCTCGAGCCACGCCGACAGCGCCTCCTGCTGGTACTCGCGGAGTTCGTACGCCGACTGGAGGGCGGGGACGGACTCGAGGGACAGGGCGTGATCGTCGACGTCGATCTCGGCGTCTGCGAGCGCCTCGCGAACGGCGGCGTAGTGAACTGCCGGGATGCGCCAGCCTCCCGACCGGTGGTCCGCCTGGAAGTCGGCGGTTACGGCTTCGAGGACGTCCTCGAGCGTGTCACCGGTTTCGAAGCTATCGATCCGGATCGTACCGTCCTCGTACCGAAGTTCGACCGTCGCATCGTCGTCCGGTGGCCGCGTCACGTTCGGTGTACGGTGACGATCGGACATATACTACCGGGATCACCGGACGGGGAAAACCGACAGGTCAACTCTGTGAGAACCTCTCGGAAGCGGCGACCTCAACCCTTTTATTTCCGCTGTTCGTTGAGCCGAACATGAGCGAAGACGAGGGCACGAATTCGGCCGCCCAGGGAGTCCCGTCCGGAGACGAACCGGACGAGGACGAGGCGACAGTCGCGGAACAGCAGCAAAGCGAGGAGTGCGAAGAGACTGAATCGAGCGAGCACTCGGAGGCGTCCGACCCCGCCGACGGAGAGCCGATGGACGCGAACTCGGCCGCGGACGGGTCGGACCCGATCGGCGATGCGGGCGAGGACGCCCAGGAACTCCTCGAGCGGGTTACAGCCTACGACGACGAACTGGCCGAGAACATTAGTTCGATCATCGAGGAGGTACGGGAGCTCTCGGCGACGGTCGACCACCAGCGCGAGGAACTCGAGGATCTCTCCGAGCGCGTCGAGGCACAGGCCGAGACCATCGGCGACCTCCAGGACGACCTCGAGAGTCGAGAGCAGGCGCTGTCAGAACGCGAGGAGCAACTCGAGGAGTACGAATCGGAGATCGAGGACCTCAAGAGTCGGCTCAAGCGCAAGCAAGCCGACTTCCAGAACTACAAAAAGCGTGCAAAAAAGCGCCAACAGCAGATCAAAGATCGGGCCACCGAGGATCTGGTCGAACGGCTCGTCGGCGTCCGGGACAACCTGAAACGAGCTCTCGGGGAGGAAAGCGGGGACGCCGAGGACCTTCGTGAGGGCGTCGAGATGACCCTCCGGGAGTTCGACCGGGTCCTCGAGGACGAGAACGTCTCCGAGATCGATCCCGAACCCGGGGCCGAGGCCGACCCGCAGCGCCACGAGGTTATGATGCGCGTCGACAGCGATCAACCCGAGGGGACCATTGCGGACGTCTACACGCCCGGATACGAGATGAGCGAGAAGGTCATCCAGAACGCACAGGTGACGGTCTCCAACGGCGAACTCGCGGACTCGAGCGACGGCTCCGAAGGGGACGAGACAGCGAGCGAGCAACAGCCCTCCGACGATCCGGCGGCGGCCGAGACGGGGACGGGGTCCGGAGACGGAGCGAGCGAGTCGGACGACGGGGTGAGGGATGGTTCCGACGGCAGCGACGTAGCCGGGATGGACGACGGCGAGGGTAGCGACGGCGCGAACGGTGCTGAGGGAGACCAGGACGGCGACGGCGAACCGATCGAACTCGGCGGGGAGGTCTCGACGGGGACGGACCCGAGCGACGACTCAGCTGCCGACGCTGACGACTCGGGCGCCGACGCTGACGAGACGTAACGAGCCACATCCGGGAGGTGTTTTTCCACGCTCGACGGTGACTGATTTTGGACACGGCTCCTCGAGATCCCCCGACAGCGGTGCGACTCGAGTTTTATTCGAATCGGCAGACCAGCTAGTAACGTTTAAAACAAAGTGCGCACAATACCCGTCACGACAATGGCGAGCAACAAGATTCTCGGTATCGACCTCGGGACGACGAACAGCGCTTTCGCCGTCATGGAAGGTGGCGATCCGGAGATCATCGTCAACGCTGAAGGGGACCGGACGACGCCGTCGGTCGTCGCCTTTACAGACGACGACGAGCGACTCGTCGGCAAGCCGGCGAAGAACCAGGCGATTCAGAACCCCGAAAAGACGATCGCCTCGATCAAACGCCACATCGGGGAGGACGACTACACCGTCGAAATCGAAGACGAGGAGTACTCCCCGGAGGAGATTTCGGCGATGATCCTCCAGAAGATCAAACGCGACGCCGAGGAGTATCTCGGCGACGACGTCGAACGGGCCGTCATCACGGTCCCCGCGTACTTCTCGGACAAACAGCGTCAGGCGACGAAAGATGCAGGAGAGATCGCCGGTTTCGACGTCGAACGGATCATCAACGAGCCGACGGCGGCGTCGATGGCCTACGGACTCGACGACGACTCCGACCAGACCGTTCTCGTCTACGACCTCGGGGGCGGGACGTTCGACGTCTCTATTCTCGATCTCGGCGGCGGCGTCTACGAGGTCGTCGCGACCAACGGTGACAACGACCTCGGCGGCGACGACTGGGACCACGCCATCATCGACTGGCTCGCCGATCGCTTCGAGGACGACCACGGCATCGACTTGCGAGAGGACCGCCAGGCGCTCCAGCGGCTCAAAGACGCCGCCGAGGAGGCGAAGATCGAACTCAGCAGCCGAAAAGAGACCGAGATCAACCTCCCGTTTATCACGGCGACCGACGACGGCCCCATCCACGTCGAGGAGTCGCTGACTCGAGCCAAGTTCGAGTCGCTGACCCAGGATCTGATCGATCGGACCGTCGGCCCGACCGAACAGGCACTCGAAGACGCTGATTACGACAAAGACGACATCGACGAGGTACTGCTCGTCGGCGGGTCGACCCGGATGCCACAGGTCGCCGAAAAGGTCGAGAGCTTGACCGGCCAGGCGCCCCAGAAGAACGTCAATCCGGACGAGGCCGTCGCGCTGGGCGCGGCGATCCAGGGCGGGGTCCTCGGCGGCGAGGTCGACGACATCGTTCTGCTCGACGTGACGCCGCTGTCGCTGGGTATCGAAGTCAAAGGTGGCCTCTTCGAACGGCTCATCGAGAAGAACACGACGATTCCGACCGAAGCCTCGAAGATTTTCACCACCGCGGCCGACAACCAGACCTCGGTGCAGGTACGGGTCTTCCAGGGAGAGCGTGAACTCGCCGAGAAAAACGAGTTGCTGGGCGAGTTCCACCTGACCGGAATCCCGCCGGCTCCCGCCGGGACGCCGAAGATCGAAGTGACGTTCTCGATCGACGAGAACGGGATCGTCAACGTCTCCGCCGAGGATCAGGGAACCGGCGAGAGCGAGGAGATCACGATCGAAGGCGGTGCCGGCCTCTCCGACGAGGAGATCGACCGCCTGCAGGAGGAAGCCGAGAAACACGCCGAGGAAGACGAGAAAAAGCGCGAGCGCATCGAGGCCAGAAACACCGCCGAGGCGACGATTCAACGCGCCGAGACGCTGCTCGAGGAGAACGACGAACAGATCGACGACGACCTGCGCGAGACGATCGACGCCTCCGTCGAGGAGCTCGAGGCGGTCATCGACGACGACGAGGCCGAAGCCGAAGACATAGCGGAGGCTACCGAAGCGCTGAGTTCGGAGCTACAGGAGATCGGCAAGCAGGTCTACCAGCAAGAAGCCGGCGCGGCCGGCGGTGCCGGCGCAGGTGGTCCCGAAGGAGCCGGTGCAGGCGCAGGACCCGGTGGAATGGGCGGCATGGGTGGCATGGGCGGCGGCCCGAACCCCGGTGGCGACGGCGGTGCTGGCGGTGACGGCGAGGAGTTCGTCGACGCGGACTTCGAGGACGTCAGCTTCGACGAAGACGAGGACGAAGACGACGAGTAACGCCGCTGTAGCAGACTCGAGACGACGAGCAGGGCCACCGTCGGAGACTCGAGACGGCGTGGTCGCCCGTTGCGGTTTTTTCGATTCGACCGCTCGTCGTGTGACGCGACGATTCACGGTCGAGCGACGCCCGACCGAGTGGCTGGTGAGAGTCGATCGCTGTCCGATTGCGCTGTGTCTTTTTGTACGCTCCGTCGAAACGACTGTGTATGCGAGCTGCCGTACTCGAAGAACACGGAGAGCCCCTCGTGATCGAGGATGTCGAGTATCCCGAACCCGATCGAGGTGAGGTCGTCGTCGAAACGGAGGCGTGTGGCGTCTGCCGGAGCGACTGGCACGCCTGGCAGGGCGACTGGAGCTGGATCGGAGCGTCGGTGTCGCCGGGGCAGATCCTCGGCCACGAGCCCGCGGGCGTCGTCGCGGCGGTCGGCGACGGCGTCGAAACGCTCGAGGAAGGTGATCGGGTGACGGTCCCGTTTCACCTCGGCGACGGCACGTGTCCCCACTGCCGTGACGGTCGGTCGAACAACTGCGAATCGGTCGTTCCGCTCGGGCTATCGAGCGCCGCTCCGGGTGCGTTCGCGGAGGCGTTTCCCGTTCGGGAAGCGGACCTCAACTGCGTCGAACTTCCAGACGGGGTCGGGTTCACCGAGATGGCCGGTCTCGGCTGTCGGTTCGTGACGGCCTACCACGCGCTGGTCAACCGGGGACGACTCCAGCCCGACCAGTGGGTCGCGATCCACGGCTGTGGCGGGGTCGGTCTCTCGGCGATCCACGTCGCGAGCGCGCTCGGGGCGCGTCCCGTCGCCGTCGACGTCCGGCCGGAACCCCTCGAGCGCGCGCGGGAACTTGGGGCCGCGGAGACGATCGACGCGACGGCGGTCGAAGACGTCGGTCGGGAGGTCCTCGCGATCACCGACGGGGGAGCCGACCTCTCGGTCGACGCACTCGGGATCGCGGACACCTGTCGGAACTCGATCCGAAGCCTGGGAACCAGAGGGACCCACGTTCAGGTGGGTCTTACGACCGACGACGAAGCGGGATCGATCGAGCTTCCGGTGGACGTGATGACGCTTCGCGAGATCGATTTCCACGGATCTCACGGCATGCCCCCCGTCACATACGAAGAGCTGTTCGAGTTGATCCAGCAGGGTACCCTCGAGCCGGGCAAGATCGTCGGCGAGACGCTTTCGCTCGAGGAATTACCGGGGACGCTCGCCGCGATGAACGACTACGAAACGGTCGGCATTCCCGTCGTCACGGAGTTCTGATCGACGGTAATATCTGGGGTCTGAAACCCGGGCGGGGGCGGGGCCCGCCCCGGTATGAGAGACATGAGCTAACTCGAAGCGGGGGCGAGTCCACTTCCGAGCGATCCGGGCACGAACGCACGCAATCGGCTGGTCAACGCGGTGATGTCTGGGCCGAACGCATACCCGGCGGGGCGTTTCATCCCCGCACGTGGTTCGAAGGGCAACGTCCCACATTGTTATGAGGTCGATTGGACTCGAGTAGCACGCGTCTCTCGTTGACAGGGTGGTTGTAACGCCGCTATAGCACCGAACTACGGATTCGTTGCCCCTGCTTTCGAGACGATATCGTCCACCTGAATCACCGTATACTGATCGTACACTCGCCGGTGACCTCCCGGGGAACTCCACTGTCACCGGCTGTCTCTACCAGCGACCGGCGGTCGGTGTGACGGCTTTGCCGGACGGCCAGTTCCCGAGGGGGAAATCGCCACCACCGTCCGGTCGGTCGTCGTCTCCAACCGTCCAGTCGGTCGTCGTCCCACCGTCCAGACGGAAATCGTCACCGCCGTGAGTCTCCCGGCTCCCACGTTCAGTCGGCGGCAGATGCATACGGACGGCCGTCGTGGCGTACGCATGAGTGAATCCCACCCCACCGTTCGATCGCCGCTGCGAATCGGTGTCGTCGGACTCGGATACATCGGGACGACCGTGGGCGGACAGTTTTTTCGACGTCCGGACTCGGCGGTGAGCGCGATCTGTGATCCGGACGACGGTCGCCTCGCCGAGATCGGCCGCGAGTTCGACGTGCCGGCCGAGAGACGGTATCGGGAGTATTCGACGATGCTCGAGCGGCGGGCGGACGACCTGGACGCAGTACTGATCGGGACGCCACACACGCTTCACTACGAGCAGGTTTCGGCGGCGCTCGAGCGTGACCTCCACGTCTACTGTGACAAGCCCCTGACGACGGATCTCGAGCACGCACGCGATCTCGTGGAGCGATCCGACCGGAGCGAGCGAACGCTGATGGTCGGCTACCAGCGCCACCTTCAGGCGGCGTTTCGAACGGCACGCGAGCGTTTCGGGGACGACGGACCGAACTGGTTGACCGCCTCGATCACGCAAGACTGGATCGACGACTCGAGGGGGACGTGGCGACTCGATCCCGCACTCTCCGGCGGCGGATTCCTCTACGATACCGGCAGTCACGTTCTCGACGGCGTCCTCTGGACGACTGGGCTCGAACCCGAGTCCGTCACCGCGAGCATGGAGTTTCACGACGACGAGCGCCGGATCGACCGACGGGCACACCTCGACGTCCGCTTTTCGAACGGGGCGACCGGCACGTTCTCGTTCAACGGCGACGCACCGTCGGTTCGCGAACACGTCCACTTCTGGGACGACGGCGGTGCCGTTTACCTCGAGGGGACCCAGTGGGGATCGCGGGAGATACTCGAGATCGATTCCGATGCCGGCGAACACGTTCCGTACCTTGACCCGCGCCGTGAACCGTCGCGGGCGGAGGCGTTCATCGAGAGCGTCCGGGACGGGACGGAACCGCCGGCGACGGCCCGGGACGCCCTCGCGGTGACGGCGCTTTCCGAAGCGGCGTACGAAGCGGCCCGAACCGGCCACAGCGTCACCGTTGATCAGTAGCTCGAGCCGGTAAACTGGTCCTTACGGTCCGTATGAGGGACTCTCGAGCCCATTTGCGGAGGATGTGCCGACTCGATCGAGCAAGCGGTTTCGCGACCGACGCCTGGCGGTAGTCGGCGGTTACTTCCCGATCTGACCGCAATCAGGCGACGTATCACGGGTGAGTGTGGGTTACGTTCTCATGGTGGATGAAACGCCGGTAATACCGGCGTAGAGCCGGTTCGCTTTCGGTTACAAGCCGGATAACTACAACCGGTGGAACCTAGCCGTCTGGTATGATCACCTGCACAAACTGCGATACCCCACAGTTCCTGCAGATCACCCAGAGCCGGATTTACTTCGAAAACGGCGAAATAATAAACGAGATATCCGAATCCTACGAGTGTACGCTCTGTGGATCGACCGGCCAGTACGTCTACGACGACGACCGCGACGAAGAGGCCGTCACCGGCGACGTCGAACTCACCACGGAACGCCCGAAGTTCGCTTGACCGCAGGCCCCAGGTGAGGGTATCGACCATCGCGTTTCGCGACTGTGGGATATCGTCCGCCGTGTACCGGCCGCTTACGAATCGATCGATTTCGACGCGCCGTTCGATTCTTCTCTCGCGTTCCCGGATTCGGATTCTCCCCTCGCGTTCCAGGACCTGGATTCTCCCCTCGAATTCACGCGGCTCGTTTCTCCCCTCGAGCGTCTGGGGCTGTGCTGGCGGCGAGTGATGGCCGACCGTCTGCGTTCGACGTCCCACTCCTCGAAGAGCCCGTACTCGGTCATCGTGTTCATTCCGGCAACCGCCGCGGTGAGTTTGATTCCGACGAGCGGGACGTCAGCGACCGAAACGATCACGTCGGCGCGAAGGATCGCACCGTCTCTGAGCACCACGTCGAGAACGTCGACGAGCGCCTCGTCGTCTTTTCTCGGTCTCATGGATTCGGGTCGGCCGGTCGGGTATCGGTCGAATCGTCGTCTCCGAGTGCCGGCGTGAACGTGTACGGTGGCCACGGGCCCGTGAACCTGACCTCGAGGCCGTCGGTCGACGCCACGTCCTCGAGAATCGATCCGATCTCGCCCTCCTCGTCCTCGTGTGCGAGCAGGGTGAGTCGACAGAGAGTTTCGCCGTCGCCGGTGGTCCCGTCGGTCGCGTCCGATCCGCCGCCGGTCGCCAGATCGTCCGACAGCGACGCGGTCGGGGACCGTTCGAGCGCGTGGACCTCCCGCGCCACGTCGTCGAGCCGGTCCGTCAGATCGTTCGTCAGTGACTCCCGACGGGCCGCTCGCAGTTCCGCGATGCGTTGGTCGTACTGCTTTTCGAGCAGGAAGGCTGTCCCCTCTCCGGCGTCGTCGATCCGTCGATCGAGGTCCCGAAGCTCGTCGTCGTGCTCGAGTAGACGGTCGTCACCGATGGGTTCGGTTTCGACGACTTCGACCCGGTACTCCCAGTGAGCTGCGAGTTCCGAGAGCGTCCGCTCGAGGAGGTCGTACTCCTCGCGAAGCCACGTCCGCACGTCGTCGTCGTCCCCGCGGAGGATCGTATCGAACTGGAACGGAACCGGCGTTCCGAACGCCTCACCCGCCTCGTCGACCGTCACCTGATGGCGGACGAGCCAGCGTTTGATCTGCTCGAGATCGGACGAGTCGTAGAGACCGTCGCAGTCGTGGACGACCGCACCGATCCCGTCTTCCGTGACGACCGAGACGGGTTCGTCGTCGACGCCGGTCGCGTCGAAGGTGGCGTCGTCGTCGGCACGGACGAGACAGTAGAGATACCGCCCCTCGTCGATCTCCGGAGTCTCGGCCCCGTCAGCGCCAGCGGGCGGTCGCTCGACCGCATCCGGATCCTCGAGGCGGTCGTCCGACCGGTCGGCAGTCACTCGTCTTCACCCCCGAACACGGAGTAGCCGGGGCCGGACACGACGCCGGGGTCCTCGTGGAGCTGGTCGATCGCGTCCGTGACGAGCCCGTCGAGGTCCCCGCGGAGGTCGTCGACGCCGTCCTCGACCCCTTCGTCGCGTTTGAGCTGGTCGATTTCGGCTTCGATCCTCGCGAGTTGGCCGCCGAGCCGTTCGATCTCCTCGTCGGAGAGCTCTCCCGAATCCATGCGCCGGACCGCCTCGCGCTCTAACGTGTCGATTAGGATCTCGACGACCGTAACGACGAGCGTGACCAGTCCCTGACGTGCGTCCTCACCGTCACCGACGTCGATCCGGGTCACGTTAGCTCTCCTCCGTTTCCGCCGCCATTCCCTCGTCGTCAGCTTCCTCCGAAGAGTCGGTTTCCGCGGAACCCTCCGGGCCGTCCTCGGACTCCTCGCCGTCGCCGCCGCCATCGTCGGTTCCGATCATGTCGAATCCGCCGCTCGTCGGCCGCTCCGGGTCCGGCCGCGCGCCGAGTCGTTCGGTCCCACGATCCGGCGGCTCGAACGTTCCGCCGTCTTCGCTCGAGTCGTCGTCTCCTCTATCGGTCCCGCTCGAGGTCTCTCCCTCGCCCGTATCGCCGTCGGCTCCCTCACGCGTCTCGTCCGCGTACCGATCGTCGGGCGTAACGTTGACGCCCCGAGTCGGATCGATCGCGGGGTTGGGTCGCTCCATTTCCGCGAGTTCGGGTTCGCCGGCCGCCTCGGCCACCCGTCGCATGTCCGTTCCCTCCGGGAACTCGAGGCCGTACTTCGCCGCGGTCTCGAACGACGCGATCGCGGCCCGGACCTGTACGCCGAGCAGTTGCGTGTCACCGATCGAGACGGCGATGTCGGCGTTGATGACGATCCCTTTGTCGAGTAACATCTCGACGACTTCGGCGAGATCGGTCTTCTGGCGGCTGGGCTGGAAGTCATCGACCATCGCACTCACCTCCGACGCTGAATCGCCTCCCCGGGTGGGGCCCGCCGGGACGTCGTCCGTCCGGTGCTCGCCGCGTCCGTCGTCGGACGGAAACGGTCGGCCGCCAGTTCACGCGTGCGGTTTCGTCGTGTTGTCTTCGGATTTCAGTCATTCTCGTTCCTCCGTTTCTGTCGCTCCCGCTCGAACCGCCCGCCGTAGATCCGCTTGCGGCTTGGTGCCGTCGAGAGTTTGACCGACTGGGGTACCGTCGAGTGTTTGACGCCGCTGCCGATCGCCGCCCGTTCGGTCGGCATCGTCGACGATGCAGTCGGATTGCGGGAATTCGCGCTCGTGTCCCGCCGCCGCATCTTCTCCCGGTTGAACTCGTAGAGGCGTTCGAACTTCGCGTGGGTCTCGAGTAACGCCGCGCGGAAGGCGTCGATTCCCTCGATCGCCCCCTGCTGGATCGCGACCTGGTAGGCCTCCGGATCCTCCATCACGTCGATGTCGCCGAGCGCTCCCGTGAGGTCGGCGTCTTCGAACATCTCGTCGTCGCCGCCGACGAGTCCGTCGCCGTCGTCGCCGATGATCGCCTCGTCGTCGATCAGTCCCTCCTCACCGATCAACCCATCCTCGTCGTCGCCCAACGCGTCGGTCGCGTCGTCGAGCTCTCGTTTCGCCTCCCAGAGCGAACCGAGGTCCGACGCGTTCCAGGCGGACAGCAAATCGATCGCGTGGACCAGTTCGTCGAACGCGACGAGGTCGGTGACCCCGGCGTCCTCGTCGGTAAGCACGTCGGGAACCTCGCCGAACTCGATCGCCTCGACGAGATCCTCCCCGTCGACGGCCTCCGGTAACTCGCCGAGATCGGCGGTTTCGATCAGTTCCACGGCTTCGGTGAGGACCTTCGCGAGGGCGTCGAGATCGCCGAGGACGGACTCGATCGTCCCGTCGTCGAGCTCCTCGAGACTGTCGACGTCGCCGAGATAGTCCTCCACCGCCTCGAGGGTTTCCGTCGCGTCCTCGAGGCTCGCGTCGACCGTCTCCGACGCGTCGGACTCCTCACCCATCGTTGCCCTCCGGCTCGACCCGAACGGTGAGCACGCCGTTTCTGATCCCCGCTTCCGTCGTTCGTTCGTCCCACGGGACGTCGAGTCGTCCGATCTCGCGTCCCGAGACGCGGACGACGAGCGTCGAGCCGTCGAACCCGACGGTGACGTCGTCGGGGTCGGCGTCGGCGACGTCGGCGGTAAGCAGCAGTTCGTCGTCGTAACGACGGGTCGCCAACCGTGCGGAGTTCGACGACCGACGTCGTTTGCGCCGGGACTGGTGGGAGTCACTCCCTCGCTGGTCTCGGTTTTCGCTACCCGACCGCCGATCGGCGAAGGGATCTCCGCTGGTCCGTCCACCGCCATCTAACAGGTCGTCGACGGATCGAACGGAGAGGTCGACGTCGAACACGGATCGACCGCTCCGACGGCGTCTCGACGTCGACGCGTCCTCGAGGCCCTCGAGTGCCGACAGCAAACTCGAGAGCCAGTGGTCGTCCTCCTCGTCTCCGGCGTTGGGATCACGCACGTCTCCGACGTCCGGGTTTCCCCCGTCCCCGACGTCGGGGTCGGGAGCCGGTACGTCGTCGAACGGGTCGTCGTTCGGTTCGTCGCGTCGGTCGTCCGGATCGTCGTTGCTCATCAGGATTTCACCTCTACGCGGCCGCTGGCGAGGCGTTCGTGAACCTCGCGGGCGATCTCGAGTTCGGCCTCGAGTTCCGCTTTCCGCCGTCGGTACTCCGCCTCGGATCGCTCGCCGAGTTCGTACAGCAACTGGTTCTCCTTGAGGTCGTCCTCGAGTCCCTCCACGTCGTACAGTTCGTCGAGTGCGATCGTGTGAATCGCGTCGACGATGCCGACGAACGGCCGGAACAACAGGTCGTCGAGAACGAACATCGTTACTGGCTGGCCCCGATCGTGACGTCTACGAAGCTGTACGGCGCGAACGGTCCCGTGTACCTGACCATGAAGCCCTCGGCCTCCTCCTCGAGGCGAGCGATCGCCTCGTCGAACTCCTCGCGCTCCTCGCGGTCGACCAGATAGGAGCGGTTCAGGAGGAGTCGGTCGCTGAACAGGTCGTTCGCGACGGACTGTGCGGCGATCGGCTCGAGTTCGTCGGCGACGCGTTCGCGGACGGCGTCGGCGTCGACGTCGGCGTCCTCCTCGCTGACTACCTTGACGCCGAGTTCGACGCGGCCCTCGACGTCGTTCAACGCTCGTCTGAACGCCGGCAACGCGCCCCGGAGGACGTTCTTCAGCGCGCGGTCGCTCTCGAATGCCATGCCGAACTGCATCGGGACGACCGCTCGACCGCCGTCGTGGTTCATGATCTCTCGGAGGACCTCGTCGTGACGCTTCGCGTCCTCGTCGGTCTCCTCGGGCTCGGTCGTGTCGATGTCGGAGACGACCGCGCCGAGTCGGCGATGCGAGATCGTGTAGACGTCGGTCGCACCGGCGACGGCCTCCCCCTCGAACTCGACGGGGTCGCCGTCGATAATCCCGTAGACGTACCGGTTGTTCATCGGGAGATCACCCGCTCGGTGCGTCCGTCGCCGGTCGCCGCGAGGCGTATCGATGGAACGGATATCATGGCGTGGCTGTGTCGTCGACCCGGGGACACCCGCGGGTCTCGGAGCGCTCGTCGGGCGGACTTCCACCGCTCGAGGGGAGACCGTGATGCTTGCAGTCGCAGCCTTCGTATCACAACCGTCGAGCGGTGTATTATCGGCCGTCAGGTCCGGGAGGACGTCCCAGTTCCCGTCGCAGCCGACTCACGCCGGGAGCCGTAGACGCTCGCGACGGCGAGAATCGTCACGAGCACCCCGAGAACGACGTTACTCCAGATCAGTATCCCCTCGACGCCGAGGACGAACGGCGCTGCGATCGTCCACAGTCCGAAGAGCACAACGACCGCCGGTGGAACGATCCCCGGCAGCCGGCCGCCGGAGGGCACCGCCGCAGCGTACGCCGCGCTGGCTGCGAGGACTGCTCCGACGACGACGTTGTTCACGATGATGAGTCCGAACCCGGTGAAGAACACGCCCGAAATCAGGATCAGGAAGCCGAACCCGGCTGCGAGTCCGGCTGTTCGCTGTGCCATCGGCGAGGACCGGTCGGACGACGCTCGTTCCATACCGTGAGTACGGCGTCCAGCGGACTAAAGATGGTGCAAGCAGGTATCGGGTACTCACGGACGACCCACCCATCGAGTACACGTTCGAACCGGCTTGCAGTCGCAGTGCAAGCCGTGTTACGAGCAGGTCGTGAACGATCGGACGTCTTATGGCACAACCACAGCGCAGACCGGATTCATCGAGCCTCGCGGAAGTGCTCGACCGAATCCTCGATAAGGGCGTCGTTATCGACATCTGGGCGAGAGTATCGGTCGTCGGGATCGAACTCCTGACGGTCGAAGCCAGGGTCGTCGTCGCGAGCGTCGACACCTTCCTGCACTACGCGGAGGAGATCGCAAAAATTGAGCAAGCCACCGCCGAAGGCGAACTCGAGGAACTCGAGGAACTCGAGGTCGAACGGCGGCCAGAATCGTCCCCACAGTCCACCTCGGAGTAACAACTGATGGCCGACGACTCCTCGCGAAAGCGGAAAGTCCGCGGCCGGAAGATCAGGAGCGACCGCAAACCGAAGGAGGGTCGGCGGGCGAAGAAAGAACTCGCGCGGACCGCCTCGAGCGTCGGCGAGCGAAACGGCGACAGTCCACTGGCGGACCCGGAAGCGATCGCTCCGGACCCGTTCGTCGAAACCGACGCCGTCACGTCGCTTCGAGACAGGATCACCGGCTGGCTCGATGCGGACCAGCCGGTCCACCTGATCGGGCCGACCGGTTGTGGCAAGACGGCGCTTGCGCTCTCGGCGGCCGCCAGGCGAGGTCGGCCGGTCGTCTGGCTCAACGGCGACGAGGCCGTCGACACGGCGGCGCTCGTGGGTGCACACGCCGGCGGGGAACGCTACGAGGAACACGACCGGTTCGTCAGCGGCGTCGACAAGAAGACCCAGATCGTCCGCGAGCGATGGGTCGACAACCCGCTTTCCGTCGCCGTTCGCGAGGGTGCGACGCTCGTCTACAACGAGTTCTCCCGGAGCGATCCGGCCGCCCACAACGTGTTGCTCTCGGTGTTCGAGGAGGGCGTCCTCGAGCGGCCGGGGAAACGCGGCGAGGACAGATCGATCGACGTCCACCCCGAGTTTCGGGCGATCTTCACGTCGAACGACGTCGAGTACGCGGGCGTCCACGAACAACAGGACGCGTTGCTCGATCGATTCGTCGGCGTCCACGTCGAGTACTACGACGACGAGACCGAACGCGAGATCGTTCGAACGCACGTCGATCTGTCGGAGGACGACGTCGAGACGATCGTCGACGCGACGCGATCGCTCCGGGAGGACCTCGATATCGTCGTCGGAACGCGGGCGGCGATCACGGCGGCGAAGGGCGTATCGGTCTTCGACGGCGAGAACGGGACGGACGACGACGAGTTGCTGACGGACGTCTTCACGGACGTCCTCTCGCCGAAGATCGCCGGCGAGGGAGACGGCATCGACGACCTGCGATCGAAAATCAGCGAAACGATCTGAAACAGCTATGGCCGAAGCCGACACGAAGGCATCGACGGACCAGTGCAAGGCGCTCACTGCGGACGGCGAGCGCTGTTCGCGGCCGGCCCAGGACGACGGCTTTTGCTACCAGCACGACGAGAGTGATTCGACCGTGAGTGATAGTCAAACAGTCGAGGAAGGCGAACAGGAACAGCAAAACGAACGCCAGGACGAGCGAAGCAAGGATCTCGGGGCCGACATGACCGCCGAGGAGAAGACCGATCCCGAATCGGTCGACGCCGACGACGTCGATGCAGGCGAGAAGATCGAGGGAGTACTCGCCGTTCGCCGGACCGTCCAGTCGACGGCGAGCGACCTCATCGGCCGGGAGTTCGACGCCGTCAGCGAGATCGTCCCGACCGACGACGGCTGGCTGGCGACCGTCGAAGTCGTCGAACGGCGCGCGATCCCCGACACGCAGGACATCATCGGCCGGTACGAGATCGAACTCGACGGCAACGCGACCGTCCACGGCTACCGGCGACTCGACCGCTACCGGCGAGGCGACACCGCCGCGTTCGAGTAGCGAGCGACACCGCTGCGTTCGCGTAGGGATCTCGATTCGGACCGTCGGTCGGCCGCCCGTGGCGGATCTCGAGCCGTCGAATAGCACGAGCAGCGTCTCGAGTCGTGTCCCGGGCCTGCACTGGCGAGTCGGACTCGAGAACGAGAACGGATTCGAGCCTGCAGTCGCCGACGAGTTCGGTCCGTGGAACGGTGAAGGCGTCAGGTATTCGTTTCCCCGCCCGAATCACACGTCGTACCGATGGATCCCCTCTCCCGGGTCCGGAACAGCGTCGAGCCGCTGTGGACCGACGGTCGGGGATGGATCCTGTTTTTCGTATCCGTCGGCTGGCTGTTGACGTTAGGGACCAGATACGCGTTTCCCGCGCTGTTCCCACAGATTCAGACTGCACTCGAACTCGATCTGTCGACGCTGGGTGCCCTGTATACGCTCCTGTGGGCCACGTACGCGCTCGGTCAGTTTCCCGCCGGGTACGTCAGCGACCTCATCGGGATCAGACGGACGCTCGGTTACAGCACGTTCCTCTCCGCTGTCGCGTTGCTCGTTATCGGATTCGTGAGCAGTCTCGAGTTGCTGGCTATCGGGATGTTCCTGTTCGGGGTGACGAGCGCCCTGTACGGCCCGAGTCGGATCACGATCGCGACGCGAATCTACGACGACCGCGCCGGCACTGCCATCGGACTGACCCAGGCGTCCGGCCAGATCGGGAACATGACACTCCCCGCGCTGTCGGGATTCGTCGCGACCGTCTTCGTCTGGCAGGCCGGCTTCCTCTACATCATCCCGCTGTTCGTGATCGCCGGCGTCGGAATCTGGGTCGTCGTCCCCTCGTTCGACGATGTCGGCGACGGTGTCGACGAACCCGCCGCCTCGACCGACTCGATCCGCGAGATCGTCGCGGCGACCTGTTTTCCCCTTTCGCTCGTCCTCACTGCTATTCTGGCGCTCTCGATGTTTCTCATCCAGGGGGTGACCGGCTTCTACACGGTCTATCTCGTGGAGGTGAAAGGGCTCGCGCCGACGACTGCGGCGACCGTGTTCGCGTTCCTGTTTGCGGTCGCGACGGCTGTCCAGCCCCTGGCGGGGGCGTTGAAAGACCAGATCGGAACGCGATCGGCGCTGTTTATCGTCGTCGGGGTTCTGTCCGTAACGCTCCCCCTCGTCACCGTCGCAACGACGTTTCCACAGATCGTCTTCGTGACCGTGCTGTTGGGCAGTATGTTCGGTGCCTCTCCGATCGCGCTCACTCGCCTGACCAACGCCCTCCCATCGGAGATACGAGGGTCGGGACTCGGTCTCTTGCGAACCGGCTACTTCCTGTTTGCGTCCGCGGGATCGTTCGTCGTCGGGACGCTCGCAGACCGAGGCCTGTTCGACGAGTCGTTTTTCCTCCTGACGATTCTCGCGGTGGTCGTCCTCGTCCTGGCGCTGTTTCTCGACCGTCTCTCTCGGTAACCCCTCGAAACCGCACCGATCGAACCGCAACCTCGAAGTCTCGCCGGTGTCTCTGGCCGAACACGTACCGTGTCCGAACCGATCGTCCGCGGCGTCGACGTCGATCACGCTACTCGGTGTCGTCACTACCGCAACGACCGCGACGTCGTCGCCTTCAAGTTCGATTGCTGCGAGGAGTACTTCCCCTGTTTTCGCTGTCACCAGGAGGTGACGGACCACCGCGCGGTGCCGTGGCCTCGAGACCGGTTCGACGAGCCGTCGGTCCTGTGTGGGGTCTGTCTGGCCGAACTCACCGTACCCGCCTATCTCGAGGCCGACTACCGCTGCCCGTCCTGTGACGCGGCGTTCAACCCCGGCTGTGAGGCACACGCGAACCTGTACTTCGAGACCGGTTCGAACGAGAACTGACGGCCTCGAAATCCGTCCGACAGAACGAACGGCTCGAACCCCGTCCGACAGAACGAACGGCTCGAAATCCGTCCGACAGAACGAACGGCTCGAAATCCGTCCGACAGAACGAACGGCTCGAAATCCGTCCGACGAGCGACGACCGGAGAACGGCCTCGAAATCGCGACGATCCAGCGCGGCCCCTATTCGGAGAGCCCGTCTACCGCTCGTTTCGCCCGCTCGCGAACCATCGGATTCGGGTCCCTCGACGCGAGGTCACCGAGCCGGGATCGTACGTTCTCGAGGGCTGCGTCGGTTTCGGCGGCGACGTGACCGAGCGTGGCTGCAGCGCCGGCACGCACCTGCGGATCGTCGTTCTCGAGATGCGTCGAAATCCCGTCGACGTGATCGACGAGAACGTCCGGTCTGACGGCGGCGACTTCCTCGAGACAGCGGAGCAACGCCGGCGTCGCGTCCTCGGGCGGATCGTCTGCGACGAACGTGGCGATTTCGTCGGCCGAGGGAGCGACGTCGACCGGGGACTCCGCTGCCAGCTCCGCGAGACAGTAGGCGACCTCGTCGTGACACTCGAGCGACGGCTGCTCGAGCAGCCCTCGAAGCTTCGGGACGACCGGGAGACACTCTCTCGGCCGCTCTTCGACCTCGTTTCTGATCGTTCGAACGGCGTCTCGCTGTACCGTCGGCGTTCGATCGTCGAGCTGTACGAGCACTGCCGGCAGATCGAACGTCGTGGAGTCTCGTCGCTCGTGGACGGACTCACCCCCATCCCTATCCATGCTACCCGCTGGATTCATGTTTGATAGAAGGGAAAAGCCTTCCGGCAGTTTAATCCGAAATTTCTAGACGGAAACGAGAGTCACGCGAGCCACTCGTCGGGTTTCGTGTCGTAATCGACGTCGTCGGCCGCGAGGTGTTCGACCTCGTCCCACGGGACGTCCTCGATCGTTACCTCGCTCCCGTCGTATCGGATCAGCTTTCCTCGCTCTTCCGGTTCGGGTTCGCGGTTTCGCCGCTTTGCAACCTCGACGTCGTGTTCGTCGACCTCCTTGACGATCGTCAGCAGGTTCACCGGTCGACCCCACAGTTCGAAGATCCGCTTGAGCGTCTCCCGGGCTTTCCCGAGATCGAGCATGATGCCGTTGTACTGATGGCCCAACAGGAGTTCGTTCGCGTTGTTGTAGTTGCCGTCGTAGACGGCGATCGTCGGCTTCCCGAAGTTGGTAAACTGCAACAATAGTTTCTTTTTCACGTCGTCGGCCGCGTCGCTCGCGACGTGGAACTGGCCGGTCGCCTGGGAGTGTTCGTACGTGAAGTAATCGTTCTCGGTGATGAACTCGTGGGTGAGAAACTCGTCCAGGAACGTCACGTCGTTGTGCCCTTCTCGGACGTCGAACATTCGGTCCCAGCCCGCCGAGAAGTCCACCTCGGCGAGTGCCTCCTCGATCGACGAGTAACGGGCGTCGTCGAAGAGGTAGCGGCCGATCCGCTCGAGTTCGTTCTGGTTCACCCGCGACAGGAACCCGCGATTTTGCCGTTTGACGAGCGAGTAGTGTCGCCGGGCAAGCCCCTCGAACGTGAGCACTTTCCAGGGATACCGCTCCACGTCGATCTCACCCTCTCGGGCTCGCTCGAGCGCGTCGTGATCGATCCACTCGTCGGGAACCGCCTCGAGGTCGTCGAGCGAGTCGGGCGTGACGGTCCCGATCGCCGCCGGCGGCTCGAGGTGATCGATCACCTCGTCGAAGTCCACGACGTCGGTGAGGTTTCGCCAGGAGACGCCCTCGACGCGCAACAGTTGTTCGAGCACTTCCCGGCGATTCGTCGTGTTCTCGACGTACTCCCACAGTTCCATCCCGAGGCTGTAGGGGTTGAGCCCGCCGGAGCCGAGCACTTTGGCCATGTGATCGGCGTAGTCGACGACCTCGTCCTCGTCGGCGAACCCTTCGTCCGTCATCATCGTCGACTCCCAGTAGGCGGCCCATCCCTCGTTCATCACCTTCGTCATCTTCTGGGCGGCGAAGTAGTACGCCTCCGCGCGCATCATATCGAGGATGTCCCGCTGCCACTCCGTCATCTCGACCGCCCGCTGTGACTCCGCGTCGTACTGTTTGCCGTGTTCGCGGACGAACGCGAGTACGTCTTTCTGTGGTTCCTCGGGGAACGTTATCTGGCCGTCTTCGGCTTCGAGTTTCTCGAGCCACTCCTCGTCGAACACCTCGCCTTTGATCTCCTCGGAGAGGTCGAGTTCGTCGAGTTTCTCCGCGAGGTCCTCGTCGATCTCTTCGGTCGGTCCGTCGACGTCGAGGCGGCGTTCGAACACCCGGTGCTGGTCGATGTTGTCCTCGAGTGAGAGACAGTGATCGATCCACTTTTCGACCTCCGCGCGGTCGATCTCCGGATCGGACATGTACTCGTCGATCGCCCGGGCGTGGCGCTCTAGCATCGCGGCGGCGTTGACCTGGTCGTCGGCGCGTCCGCTCGTAAAGAGACCGAACCACTCGTTGTTCGCGAAGAAGTCGGAGTGAGCCTCGACGTGGGTGATGACCGCTTTCTGGTCTGCGGTCGTATTCGACTCCTGTAAGAACGCGTGGGCGGGGTTGTCGTTGTTGACGATCTCGAAGGCCTTTCCGCCGCCGTACTGGCCCTGTTTCTGTTGCTTGTCGTATTGCATTCCCCACCGCCAGTGAGGGTATCGCGACTGGAACCCGCCGTAGGCGATGAGTTCGTTCATCTCGTCGTAGTCGATGATCCAGTAGTTGACCGGGTACGGCTCGAGGCCGAGTTTCTCGGCCAGGTTTCTGGCTTCGGTCACCGGTTCCTCGAGTTCGGTCGCGATCGCCTGTTTGCGGAATCGATCGGCGTTGGAGTTCGTCTTACTCATTTTCCTCACCTTCCGTGCTGAGAATCTCGTAGATCGCGTCGGTGACGTCGCCTTCGCCGTTGACGTACGCGACCGCCACCTCGTCGTCGTCCGGCCCGAAGTGACGCTCGAGCTCTTCGGCGTGAGTCGCGTTGATCGCGTTCCCCGAGGGCTGGGTTTCGACGTAGGCGTGGAGGTTTGCGTCGATCTTCTCCATCATCGGGATCACGCGCTCTTCGGTGTCGTTCGAGGAGTTCTCGGAGTCGCCCGCGGCGAAGACGTACCGGTTCCAGTCGCTCCAGGGGTACTCCTCTAACAACTCGGCCGCGAGTTCGTACGCACTCGAGATCTTCGTCCCGCCGCCGCTACGGATGCCGAAGAAGTCCTCGCGTTCGATTTCCCAGGCGTCGGCGTCGTGGGCGATGTAGACGAACTCGGCGTTGTCGTACTTGCCGGTGAGATACCAGTCCAGTGGCGTAAACGTCCGCTCGACGAGTTCGCGTTTCTTCTCGCGCATCGAGCCGGAGACGTCCCGGATGTTGACGACGACGACGTTCTTCTCTTTCTCCTCGATGATCTCGGGATAGCGGTAGCGTTCGTCCTCGCGGCGGAAGGGGACGTGCTTGATTCCCTCGCGACGGATCTTCTGCTGGACCGGTTCGCGTTCGACGTTCGCTTCGACCTCCGCGATCGACGACCACGCTCCGCGTTCGTCCGCCACGTCGGCGTGGGCTTCTTCGATCCAGGCCATCGATACCGGCAGGTTCTCGCCGCGCGCCCACTCGAAGACCTCCCGCGGGGAAATCCCCTCTACCTTGCACAGTTCGCGCAGGAACTCCTCGTCGAAGTCCATCGCGAGCTTTCGTTTCAGCCCTTCCTTGAACATCCGCTCGAAGTCGAGCGTGCTGTCGGGACCGGTTCTGGTCAGGTCCGTAAACGGCCCCTCTTTCTCCTCGATGACCTTCTTGCCCTTCGGCTCGAGGTCGAGTCCGAGTTCCTCGTCGAGTTCCTGTGCGAACTCTTCGGGATCCATCTCGTAGTACTCGTGTTCGCCGCCTTCCTCGCCCGGTTCGCCGTCCTCGTCGCCGTCGCCGGGCTGGGGCTGTGGCTGGCCGACGGGCTGGCCGACGTCCGGGGTGTCGCCGTCCCCCTGACCGACGCCACCCTTGTCGCGCTGATCGTACTCGAACTCGGGGAGCGAGACGATCTTGACCGGAATGTTGATCTCGCCCGGCCGGCTCGAGCCCAGGTCGCCGTACTGGATGAAATCGGCCAGATCCTCGCGGCGCTGTTCGCCAACTTCGCGGAATCGGTCGAGGTCGTCTCTCAGTCCCATGATCGTCCCTCGCTGGTCAGTCCCATCGGTAGCTCACCTGTCCCATGACGTGTCTGCTGGTCAGTTCGGCCGACGCCTCGGAGTAATCGAAGCGCTCGACCATCGCCTCGATCGTGCTCTCTTTGACCGTCTCGGTCTCCGTCCCGGTCGGCGGGTCGTCCCACTGCCGGGGATCGAAGTCCTCGAACGTTCGCCTGACGTCGTCCCAGTCGTGGCTCTCGAGGACGCTCTTGATCACCGGAATCGCGGTGAGGTCGACGTTGCCGACGGCGAAGTCCTCGTCGCGGTGTTCCCAGGCGTGGCGGTTCAACGACGTGATCACCTTCTCCCGGCGGAACTCCCGAACGCTTTCTCTGGGCAGGTTGCCCTGGTACTCCTCCTCGGAGAACCGTCCGAGGTGTTCGATCTCGAACAGTTTCATCTTCAGCGGGTCCGGTTCGACGCGCTCGCCCCGGTCGTTGTACAGCGGTTCGTCCGTCTCCCACGCGTAGACGTGTTCGACGTACTCCCCGACGGTCTCCTCGTCGGCGCGTTTCTCGTGCATGATCGCCTCGATGACGTCGGACTCCTGCTGGTCGAAGACGTAGTTTTTCACCGGGACGACGCGGTTCTCGAACTCCGAGCGCTCGCCCGTCGAGAACACCGGCGCGTCGGCCATCCCCTCGGCTATCCCGTTTAACACGTCCCGTGGCATCACGACGTCCTCGACCGGCAACTCGGCGTGGTGACGGTCGCGGTCGCTCTGGAGGAGTTCTGCGAGGGTATCCCGCGTGTACGTCACCGGAATTCCGTGGTCGCCGTCGTGGCCGTCGTCGGCGAAGTCGAACTCCTCTTTCTCCCGGCGACTGTCGCCTTCCTGCAGGTAGCCCTGATCGTAGATCAACGCCTTGTCGACGAGGTCGAGTCCGTTCGGGAGGTCCTCCTCGTCCAGCCGGGTGACGACCGCGTACAGCGCCGCCGCCTCGATGGCGTGGGGTGCGAACTCCTCGGTTCGCGTTTCGCCGCCGCTGTCTTTGACCGTGACAGTCACCGGTTCGCGAATCCGCTCGGCCAGTTCGTCGTAGCCGTCGGCCTCCCAGACGGCCATCTCGTTCGTCAGCTCCCGACGGATCAGTTCGCACTCGAGACTCAGGTTCGTCAGGTAGCCAAAGCGGTGTTTGTCCAGCCGGCGCTTGAGCGCCTTCAGCGGGTCCATCCCGTTGCGGTCGGCGTGCTGGTTGAGCTGTGCCTCGAGATCCGGGTTCGAGATGATCAACAGCTGCGTGTCGACGTCCATCCCGATTCCCTTGTCGAGTTTCACCGACTGCTCGTCGGGAACGTTGAGCAGCTTCTGGAGCAAGTCGGCGTGCTGGGCGGCGTCTTCGACGATCGTCAGGACGCTGTTTCCCTGCGAGAGGACGCCGTCGTAGCTGAAGGCCTGCGGGTTTTTCCGCCCGCGCGAATCGAGTTCCTGGAGCATTCCGTGCATCCACGATCCCACGAGTCGCTCCTTTGGCGGGCCGTCGTCCTCGCTGTGGAGAACGCCGACGCCCTGACCGACGTCGACGACGTAGTTTTTCACCCGGAGGTGGCTCTCGTCGGTGATCGCCGAGAACAGTTCTGCCTTCCCTTCCCGGCGATAGCGCTCCTCGAGGAAGTCGTAGGCTTCCCGCGAAAACGGGTCGAGTTGCGTGTCCACCCGGACGGGGACGTGGTCTTCGATCCCGTCGTTGAGATCCGTCAGTATCCGCTCGCGGACGTTCTCGGGGAACACCGAGAGCGGATGTGCCTGCACCGGGCTCTCGTACCAGTGCTGGTCGTCCGAGGCGGTCGGATCGCCGCCGTAACTCAGGCTGCGCTCGCCGGCGTCGGCCGTCGTGACGTTCCACTCGACGGTGTACCGGCGACCCTCGGGCGTCTTCGAGTACTCCCGAAGGCCGTTGACCAGACAGCGTTTGAGCTCCGATTTCCCCGTCGCGGTCGGGCCTTCGAACCAGACGATCTTCTCGTCTTTCGCGCGACCCGCGGCGATCGATCGAAGGTCGTCGACGAAGCTGTTCAACACCTCCGTATTGCCGAGGATCGCGTGTTCGCCGCCGTTGTGCGGGTCGTCGAAAAAGCGGTATCGCTCTTTCTCTTCGCCCTCCTCGACCACCGAACGCGTTCCCGCGGCTTCGATCGCCTCGAGGAGGTACTTCGACGCGTGGGAGGCGACGGTCGGCTTCTCGAAGATCCGATCGACGTACGCCGCGAGGCTCATCGGCTCCTCGTAGGTTTCCTCCAGCGCACGGTCGGCCTCGGTGACGTAGTCGTTGTCGGTCATGTTAGTCTTCGATTTCAGCTTTGGCGACCTCCGCGCCGGCGAACTCGAGCACTTCTTTGGCACCCTCCTCGGAGTAGCCCTGTTCGATCAGCGCGTCGATCCACGCCGAGCGTTCGTCGTCGTCGAACTCGTTGGCGCTGACCAGCGCGGAGAAGTTGATGTTGTGTTTCTTGTCTTCCCAGAGCTTGCGCTCGAGCGCGCGGCGCAGGCGTTCGTTGTCCTGCGGGTTGAAGGCCTCTCCTTCGCGAGCGCGTCGGGAGACCCAGTTCGAGACCTCCTGACGGAAGTCCTCCTTGCGGTCTTCGGGAATGTCGAGTTTCTCCTCGACCGAGCGCAGGAACGTCTCGTCGGGTTCCTGCTCGCGACCCGTGAGTTCGTCCTCGATCGTGTCGTCGTCGATGTACGCCATCACGTGGTCCATGTACTTCTCGCCCTGGCGCTGGATCTCGTCCAGATCGTACGCGAGCGCGTGGCGGACGTCCTCGATGGCGCGTTCTTTGTACTCCTCGCGGACGGTCTCGAGGTAGCGGTAGTACTTCTCGAAGTTGTCCTCGGGGATGGAGCCGTGGTGTTCCAGGTTCTCCTCGAAGAAGTTGAACACCGTAAGCGGCGAGAGGAACCCGCGAGAGCGGTGTTTCGAATCCATGATCGCTTCGGCGATTTCGTCGCCGATGAAGCGAGGCGAGATGCCGACCATCCCCTCGCCGATCTCGGCTTTCGCCGCGGCCTCCTCGCGGAGTTTCTTGACGTCGATGTCGTCGCCCTCGTCGATCTCGCCGTTGTACGCTTTCGCCTTCGAGAGGAGATCGACCGTCTCGGCGTCGGGCTCTTCGATCCGGGTCAGGACGCCGAACAGCCCCGCCATCTCGAGCGTGTGGGGTTCGACGTTGATGTCGGGGACGTCGGCGTTGTTCAGCATCTTGTTGTAGATGCTGGCCTCGTCTTCGTACGAGAGGACGTACGGGAAGTCGATCCGCTTGGTGCGGTCGTTAAAGGCCTCCATCTTCTCGTCGCCTTTCTTGTCCTTGTACTCGGGCATGTTCGTCCGCCCGACGATCACCTGGTCGATGTCGATCCGCGGGTTGTTCTTGGGCTTGATCGTCTGCTCCTGGGTGGCGTGCAGGAAGTCATAGAGGAACTCCCGCTGGAGCTTGAGTAGCTCCTCGCCGGAGAAGACGCCGCGATTCGCGTTACAGAACGCCCCGGAGTAATCGAACGCCCGTGGGTCCGACTCGCCGTAGATGGCGATCTTCGAGTAGTTGACGTCGCCCGTGAGCTCGGTCTCGTCCTGGTTTTTCTTGTCCTTGGGCTCGAACGTCTCCAGACCCTGGCGTTTGTTCTCGTCGGCGATGAAGCGAACGATCTCGACGTGGTTCTCGAGGACCTGCTGGAGGTCGTCGTCGTAGTACGCGAGCAGTCTGTCCATGTAGAACTCGCTTTCCGGGTCGAGCGCCTGCTCGTTCTGGATGGTGTACGGTGCGTCGAGGCGCTCGTTCAGGTCGTCGATCACCCGCTGGCGCTGCTCGAGCGGGAGGAGGACGAGCGGATCCTGATTCATCGGCGATCGGACGGTGTCGTCGGCAGGATCCTGGTCCTTGATCACGTCACAGAGGTTCGTCCAGCGGAACGTGTACATCCGCCCGTCTTCCCGGAGCGTGTAGTCCTCGAAGTACCGGCGAACTTGCTTGTCGAAGTGGGATTTCCCCGACCCGACGGGACCGAGCAGGAGTTTGATACGTCGTTCGGGACCGAGTCTCCGTGCGCCGGATTTGACCTTGTTCACGAACTCGTGGATCGACTGGTGAATCACCTTCCCGTAGAAGGTGTTCTCGCCGTCGCCCAGCGGATCCTCGCTCGCGAGCTGGTACTCGACGACCCCTTCCGTCTCGTCGTAGGTCGTCCCGTAGTAATCGAACATATCCGCGACGCGTTGGTGGGCGTTGCGGGCGACCTTCGGATCCTCGTAGCACTCTTCTAGGTACCAATCGAAGGCCTTCGTCTCCCGCAGGTCCGCGGGCATCGATTCTTTGTAATCAGTACTGAGCTTCTCGAGGGTCTCGATGTCACCGTTCATGGTATCACTGCTAGTTGTCTTTCCCCCGCCGTCGGGTCGCCAACACCCGTCCGGCATCGATCCAGCGGCCTCCACACGGTCGGTTCCGGTCCGAACGCTCTCGAGGCGTGTGGGCCTCTACTGGCGACGGTCTGTCGGTTCGTACGTGTGCGTTTGCCACTGCTCGCTGTCTGAGACGCCGGTCGAGGGTCTCGTGCGAATCGCGCCGGGGACGGACGCGGAGTGGATCGATCCGCCATTCGGATATCGATAGTATTTAATGAGTGAGTAATCCAGATACTTAAAGCTGGCCCCAAAAGGTATTTACCAGGAGTTAATTGCAGGCAATATCTGCATGTACGTCTGAAGGTCGACACGAGCCACGGCACGGATTTGGGTGTCGGTGTCATAAGTTCGTGGCCTGCATTACCGCGGTTTGCTCGCGCGCGGTATGCACCCGATTACCACACCCGTCACCCTGTATTTCACGTTCGATTGCAATTGATGAGAACGACCTGATCTGCAGAAACCGATAGAGTAACAACTGAAACGAGTTACACATCGTTCGCCGATCCATCCCGCGGTCGAATGTGCACTGACGTTCAGTGGCACCCATACCGAACTGGTACGTACAATCCTTCGTCGACGCCTGCCGCGATTGCTCGCTCGAGGGAGTCGACGATAGGGTCGACCTCGGAGGCGAACGAGGCCCGCTCGGTGGCAGAAAGCTCCGCGAGTGTCTCCTCCTCGAGTGTCTTTGTTCGGAACCCACCAGACCGACGTCGATCGATGCCGACGGAGATTTAGGACGATCAGCCGTACTCGTTTACATGACGGATCTCGAGGGGCTCCCGACAGCCTGGGACGTCTGGTCCGACGGCGACGACGGTCGACTCGTTCTCGCGTACCGTCCGGACGTCTTCGACGGAAGGGAGTTCCCGCCAGCCTGCCTCCCGACGCTGTACCTGACCCACGGCCGGCGTACGCGACGGCCCGGCCGAAACCCCGCCGACACGACCGGGACCGACGACTGGTTCGTCACCCTGTATTTCGAACCCGACGTCTCCCTCGATGAGACGAACCGCTTTTCCGATCGAGCCGACGCCCTCGAGTACGCGGTGGACCTCGCCCGGCGGTTCGACGACGGCGACGTCGACTACCGGGGCAGTTATCAGGTCCCTCGAGAGCGCTACTTCGATCGGCTGGACGAACTGACGCGACAGGATTAACCGCCAGTGGCCCCGAGAGACGGGTATGTCGACCGTCACTCTCGTCGGAACCCGGCTGGCCGAACCGGGGACCGAGTTCGTCTACGAAGGCGAGGCCGACGGCTGTGCGGGCTGTCCCTACCGAAGTCAGTGTCTCAACCTCTCTACAGACACCCGATACCGGATCACCGCAGTTCGCGAGAACGCCCAGACCCTCGAGTGTGCGATGCACGACGGCGGCGTTCGCGCGGTCGAGGTCGAACCCGTCCCGGTGCGAGCGAACATCACCTCGAAGGGCGCGTTCGCCGGGAGCAAAGCCAGCCTCCCCGGACCGTGTCCGTACGTCGAGTGTCCGAGCCACGAATACTGCGAACCCGACGGCCTCGAGTTCGACGAGGAGTACCGAATCGACGAGATCGTCGGCGATCCACCCCACGACGTCTGTCACCTCGACAGAGGCCTACAGCTCGTCGAATTCGACGTCGAGGAGTGAACCGCCTCGGGGTCAAGCCCCGAGGCACTCGCCTTGAACCGCCTGTAGATTTCGACCGGTTACGCCTCGAGTTCGTCGTCCTCGAGCCAGCTCCCTGCCCAACACTCGATCTCGTCGAACACCGGCTCGAGCGACCGCCCCTTCGCAGTGAGGCTGTAGTAGGTGGCGATCGGTGCGTCCTCTTCCATACGTCGCTCGACGAATCCCATCTCCCCGAGATCGTCGAGCACGCGAGAGAGCGTCCGTGCGTTCGCACCGGTCGAGCGCTTGAGTTCGTTGAACCGCTGTTCGCCCGAGAGCAGTTCGTGTAACACCGCCAGCCGCCACTGGGAGCCGATCTGCTCGAGCGATTCGATGACTGGACAGGCCTCTTCGAGGCGCTCGCTTGCATCCGGTCGTTGCGAGGACATCTGGGTCGGAATTCGTCCTGGAGAACAATAGCAGTTCGGTACCGAACGTGGTGACACTGTGTTAGCTTCTGGAGTCGTCGCGCTCTCTAGGCTCGTCGTCGACGATCGTTTCGATTGCTCGAGCGCCTCGAGACAGACCGGGACGGACCCTGCGTCGTGGAGGGGAACCTCGAAGACGACGCGGGATCGCCGTTTCGAGAGGTCGTCGACGCGCTGGCCTGCAGAAGGGACGCCCGGCACGCGCGACGTCCAGCGGCGATCGGTTCGCGACGTGGCGGGAAACGGTACCCAGACCCCGGACAGCCTGATTCGGCCGGTCGTTCCCGTTCCGCCGGAACCGGAATGCCGTTCGATACCGCGAGCCGACGCCCGTCGGAAGTCCGTACGAACTGCACCCGGTAATCGTCGAACGCCTCCGTTTCGGCCGACCAAGGGGGTTTCCCGACTTCCATAGATCGATCGAACTGTCCGGAGCCGCTAGACTTTACTGGCGGGGATCCCTGCCTCGAGTCACGCAATGGCGATAGTCGAAGTCGCGGACCTCCGAAAGGAGTACGGCGGATTCCCCGCGGTCGAGGGAAGTTCGTTCTCGATCGAGCGCGGCGAGGTGTTCGGCGTGGTCGGCCCGAACGGCGCGGGGAAGACGACGACGCTGAAGATGCTCGCCGGACTCGTCGAGCCAAGCGGCGGCTCGGCGACCGTCGTCGGCCACGAGCCGGGTGAACCCGCGATGCAGCGACGGCTCGGGTTTCTCCCGGAGGAGTCGCCGCTGTACGAGGAGATGACCGCCATCGAGTACCTCACTTTTTTCGCCGACCTGTACGACGTCGCCGCGGACGTCGCGCGCGACCGGATCGACGGAACGCTCGATCGCCTCGATCTCGAGCACCGGAATCGGCGGATCGGGAACATGTCGAAGGGAATGAAACGAAAGGTCGCGATCGCTCGAGCGCTGGTGAACGATCCGGACGTGCTTATCTTCGACGAACCCGCCTCGGGGCTCGATCCGCTCACGACGAACTACATCATCGAGTTCACGCGCGAACTGAGCGAGGACGGGAAGACGATCGTCTTCAGCGCGCACAACCTCTTTCACGTCGAGAGCATCTGCGATCGGATCGCCGTCATGAACGACGGACGGATCGTCGCCCGCGGTACGATCGAGGAGATCCGCGAGGCCCACGGCGGAACCGAGTACCACGTCTACGCGACGGCCGACGGGAGCCACGGCGACGGCCTCGGTGAGATCGAGGTCGCTCGAGAGAACGGCCGCGTCAGACACGTCGTCTCGGAGATGAGCGACGTCGAGACGATCCGGGAGATCGTCGAGGCAGACGACGGACGCGTAACCGACATCCAGACGAAGACGCCGACGTTAGAGGAGATCTTCCTCGAGATCGCGAGCACGTCCGATTCCGACGGGGAGGCCGAGGCGTGAACGAAGGGGAGCAGGCCACTGGTCCGATTCGCCACAGGGCGATCCTCGTCGCTCGTCGCCTCGCCGGCTCGGTCGGACGAACCGCGAGAATCGCTCGCTGGGAGGTCAGCCGGAGTACGGGAACGATCGACCGGAAGACGATCCTCGTCGTTGCCGCGATGATCCTCGTCGTCGGTGCCGTCGGCCTCTCGGTCGCCGACGACGGGCTGGGTCTCGAGGACGAACTGTACGTCGTCGGCGTCGACGAGAACGACCCCTACGCCGACGTGGCAGCCGAGAGCGATCGCTTTCGGTCGGTTCCGCTCGAGGCGATCGAAATCTCCGAGGACGGATCCGAGTCGAACGTCGACGTCGTCGTCACTCCCGACGGCGAACTGGGGTACGTCGGTGAAAACGGTCAGCAGGCGTTCGACGCGTTTCGAGACGCCATCGAGTCGTACAACGACGAGCGGATGGCGAACGCTGAGGACGAAATCGCCGCCTATCCGGTGCTCGTAACCGTCGACTATCAGGAACGGGATCCGATCGAGTCTGGCGGGACGAGCCAAAGCGAGAGGGCGGATTCGGACGGAACGACGGATTCGGACGGAACGGGTTCAGACGCCGCCGACGATCCGGCCACCGGATCGATCGAGGACGGCGGAGAAACGGGGACCCTCACGAACGGAGGCGATGACGAGGACGGGCTCCAGGTCCCGGACGTCGGTGGAACGGTCGCGGAGCAGTCGACTCCGGGGACGCCGGAGACGCTCTCGCCGCCGTTTCCCTTCCAGTCGCTCGTGCTCGCGTTTCTGTTTATCGTGCCGATGAACTTCCTCATTCAGGCCTACGGGAGTACGATCATGGACGAGCGAATCAAGCGCCGCGGTGAACTCCTGCTGGTCTCGCCATCCTCCCGATACGAGATCGTCGCCGGAAAGACCCTGCCGTACGTGCTCGGCCTCGTGGCTATCGTCGTCGCGACCGCGGCGGTGATCGGTGGCGGGGTCCTCTCTGTCGCGGCCGCGATACCGATCGCGCTCGTCTTCCTCGGGTCGACGTTCGCCGGCGCGATGCTCGCCCGCTCGTTCAAGGAACTCACGTTCGTCACCGTGACGATCAGCGTCTTCCTGACCACCTATACGTTCGTCCCGGCGATCTTCACGGACGTCACGCCGATCGCGCTGATCTCACCGCTTACGCTCGTCGTCATGGATCTACAGGGGGATCCGGTCGCTGTTGGCGAGTACCTCTTCTCGACGATCCCGTTTTACCTCAGCGCGCTCGTGCTCTTCCTGCTCGGAATCGGAATCTACCGCGAGGAGGATATGTTCGCCCAGAAGCCGATCCCGGCGAAGGTCGTCGACGCGATCACCAGCCAGATCGACGCGATCTCGAGTCGGGTCCACGCCTACTGGAGCCCGTTCGCCCTCTCGATCCTCTTTATCCCCTTCGTCTTCGCCGCACAGTTGCTCGCCGTTGCACTCCTGTTCGTCGTTCCGGAAGCGATCGCCCTGCCGGTGATGTTCATCATCGCGGCCGTGATCGAGGAGTTCGCCAAGAGCATCCACGTCTACGCCGGGTTCGCGCGCGGACGATTCGAATCGTCCATTCGCGTCGCCGTCGTCGTCGGCGCGCTCTCCGGACTCGGCTTTTTCGTCGGCGAGAAGATCACCCACGTCGGCCAGCTCGTCGGCCTTCCGGAGCTGACGATCAGCATGGCGGCGTTCGGTCCCGAACTCTCGAGCGATCTCTCCGTCGCCCTCTTGCTCGCGCTCTTTCTCGCACCGCTTGTACTTCACGTCGTGACGGCGACCGTCTCGGCGGTGGGTGCGAGGCGAGGACCGGCTACCTACGCGGCTGCCCTCGTGGTGGCGACGCTCGTCCACGCCCTCTACAACCTCGGGGTGGTCGCCCTTGTCGTCTGATCGCGAGTCCTGGCGTCGGTCCGACGATGAAACCGGACCGCGAGGGCCGAACCCACCGGCTCCAGTCGACGACGACGGTGCAAATTCGCGAGGAGTCTGGCGGGCTCGCTGGGCGATCGTCCGTCGCGAACTCCGGTCCCTGCGTTCGGAAAAGACGATCCTGCTCGCCGTCGCGATCCAGCTGTTTATCGCGGCGTTCTCCTCGTTTCTCGTCGTCGGGCTCGTCTCGATGTACGACCCCGGTGTCGTCGACGGCTACGAGAGCGACGTCGCGGTCACCGGAAGCGACGCAATCGACGTCGCGCCCGTCGTGGATAGTCAGGACGGACTCGACGCGACGATCTACGAGGACCGTGCCGACGCCCACCGGGCGTTCGACAACCGATGGGACGACGCGGTCCTCGACGCGAACAGGGACGACGACGGGCGACTCGTCGTCAGGGTGACCGCGCCCGACGGCGGACTCGAGACGACGCTACTCGTCGTCCAGCTTCGGGAGGCACTCGAGACGGTCGAGTACGTCGAACGCGTCGAGAACGCCGACCGACTCGAGGAGCCGCCGCTTGCCGTCCCGTCCGGAGCCGACGCCAGTCCGTACGCCGAATTCACCTACACCGTCTTGCTCCCGCTATTGTTGTTCCTTCCGGCGTTCATCAGCGGCTCGATCGTCGTCGACTCGCTGATCGAAGAGCGCCAGCGAGGAACGCTCGAGTTGCTCCGAGTCGCGCCGCTTTCGTTCGTCGACGTCGTCGACGCGAAACTCGTCGCGACCGCGTTGCTCGCGCCGCTGCAGGCGATTGCGTGGCTCGCGTTGCTCGCGATCAACGGAACTGCGATTGCGAACCCGGCTGCGCTGATCGCTCTCGTCTCGGCACTGTCGGTACTCGTCGTCGGAATCGGCGGCGTGGTCGCGCTCTCGGCACCGGATAGGCGTCAGGCCCAACTGCTTTACTCGAGTGCGATCGTCGCCGCGCTCGTCGTTTCGACGCTCCTCCCGGAACACCCGGCCAACACCGTCGCGAAGTTCGCGATCGGATCTGCGACTGGAACGACCTGGCTGTCGCTCGCGCTGTACTGTCTCCTCGGGGCGCTCGCGTTCGCCGCGGTCCGGATCGCGCTCGTTCGCGTCGACCACGAGTCGCTGTGAATCGCGTGTCCGACGGTTATAGTAGCCACTGCAAGTCATCACCAAACGGCCACGCGAGAGTCGTGGCTACGGGGGTAGTCTCTGTCGGGAAGGGGCGTCGGCGCCTGTAGAGAAGCCGCTCATCGGCTGGCGGTCAAAAAACGGTGTTGACGGAAAAACGGCCGATCCTCGACCAGTTCAGCGCCGATCGAACACGCTCTTGATTCGCGAGACGATACCGTTATCTTCGTTCTGGTTCGTCTGTCGGTCGTCGTGTTCTTCCGCCATGATCCAGAGGGAATGTGGGTACTTCTCCCACTAAAAAATGACGGATTTCGACACTTACCGCTAAACTGTCGGTTCCAACCGGGGCGGACTCGAGAGACGGTCGTCGAGTCACGGAAGACCAGTCTGCTTGTTCGACTACCGCTCGAGAATCGGCTGCTCGGTCCGGTGAGTCGGGTGTTTCTCAGCCGAATTTTCCAGTGATGTAGTCTTCGACGCGGTCGCTCTCGGGGTTTTCGAAGATCTTGTTCGTGTCGTCGAACTCGACGAGGTGTCCGCCGGTGAGAAAGACCGCGGTCTTGTCCGAAATACGCGCCGCCTGTTGCATGTTGTGGGTGACGATAACGACGGTGTACTCTTCGGCTAACTCCTCGACCAGGTCCTCGATCTTCGAGGTCGCGACCGGATCCAGCGCGGAGGCCGGTTCGTCCATCAGTATAACCTCGGGATCCGGCGCGATCGCTCGAGCGATACAGAGTCGCTGTTGCTGGCCACCCGAGAGATCGAGCCCCGAGGAATCGAGCTGGTCTTCGACCTCGTCGAGCAGGGCCGCCCGTTCGAGCGCCGTGTGGACCTGTTCGTCGACGTCGTCGGCTTTCCCCTGCACGCGGAGGCCGTACGCGACGTTGTCGTAGATCGATTTCGGGAACGGGTTCGGCTTCTGGAACACCATGCCGATCTTCCGGCGCAGGGCGACCGGATCGACGTCGTCGTCGTAGACGTTCTTGCCGTGAAAGCTCAACTCGCCGTCGACGCGAGCGATCTCGATGAGGTCGTTCATCCGATTGATCGAGCGCAAGAACGTCGACTTTCCACACCCGGAGGGGCCGATGAGCGCAGTGACCTTCCGTTCGGGAATCTCCATGTGGATCCCGTGAAGCGCCTGTTCGTCGCCGTAGTAGACGTCGAGATCTCGAGATTCGATAACGGGATCGGCGACGCGTGGCGTTCCAAGCGGCGCATCTTCCTGTTCGGTTTCCGACCGGAAATCGTCGGTTTCGGACTTCGATACGGTTCGTGGCCCACCGGCGTTCGCGGTCATATACGGTAGTTCATTGTTCGGTGTCAGGCAGTTACCTGTTCCGGATCGATCGTCCGACCCGGCGTTCGCCGGCAGCATCGACCGCGCTCGAGGATCGATACACCGGGAGCGGTTCGTACGGTACAGTACACCGCCCGGTTCCTAAATAGGGTGCTATGATCCCTCCCAATTCGAACTGTGATCTATATAGTACTATGAAGGGCTGGTGGATCCCCGACTGATACGGTTTACGATGATAGAGTACCCGTCGACTGGAATCTCAAAAAAGCCCGCTCAGGATCGGCATCGATCAACTGCGGGGGTCGTACCTGTTTCTGATGAGGATCGCGACGGCGTTCATCAACAGCAAGATCGTGAGCAAGACGACGATCCCAGCGGCGGCGACGTGTTGAAACTCCGGTTCGGGTAGGGTTGCCCACTCGAAGATCATCATCGGCATCGCGCTGAACGAACTCGTGAGTCCGTCGGGTGCGACGAAAAGCGACGTCGCAGCACCGACCATGAGGATCGGAGCCGTCTCGCCGATCGCCCGCGAAAGCGAGAGGATCGTTCCCGTCATGATACCGGGAAGTGCACGCGGCAAAACGACGTCGCGGATGACCTGCCACTGGGTCGCACCGACGCCGTAGGCGGCCTGGCGCTGGGAGTCAGGGACCGCACGGAGCGCCTCCTGCGTGGAGACGATGACGATCGGTAAGATCAACAGCGTAAGCGTCAACGCACCGGCGACGAGACTCGAGCCGAGTTGCATCCCCCGGACGAAAATCGCCAGACCGAGCAGTCCGTAGACGATCGATGGAACGCCCGCGAGGTTCGCGATGTTGGCCTCGATGAACGACGTCAGCCAGTTCTCGGAGGCGTACTCCTCTAAGTACACCGCCGCGCCGACGCCGAGGAAGACGGTGAAGACGGCGGTCAACGCGATGAGAAAGATCGAACCGACGAGCGCGGGGTAAATCCCGGCACCGCGGCCACCGGGGAGGAAGTTCTCGATCACTTGCGACGGCGGATACGTCAGAAACTCCCAGGTGACCCAGCCCCACGATTCGTAGAGAACGTCCGCGATCAGGGCCACGAGTGCGACGATACCGACGAGCGTCGACGCGAAACAGATCGCCACGAAGACCCGACCGATCATCCGCTTTCGCTCGATGTCGTCGGTTCCCTCGGCGAACGGGTTACTCGTACTCATTGGTACTCCTCTCTGTACCGCGATTTGATCCACAGGCTGATCAGGTTCATCGAGAGCGTCATGGCAAACAGCGTCAGGCCGACCGCGAACAAACTCTGATACCCGATCGATCCGACCGAGACGTCGCTAATCCCAATCTGGACCATGTACGCGGTCATCGTCTGGATCGGCTCGAACGGATCAGTCGTTATCTGGGGACTCATCCCGGCTGCGAGCGTCACCGCCATCGTCTCTCCGATCGCCCGCGAAAGCGCGAGAATGTACGACGCGATGACCCCCGACAGAGACGCGGGGACGACAACCCGCGTCGACACCTCGAACTTGGTCGCACCGAGCCCGTACGCTGCGTTCCGGAGATCGTCAGGAACTGCAGACATCGCGTCCTCGCTCAGACTCGAGACCATCGGGATGATCATGATCCCGACGACGATCGCGCCGGCGGCCGCGTTGAACGTCCCGGTGTCGGGAACGAAATACTGGATGATCGGCGTGATAAACGAGAGCGCGAAGAAGCCGTAGACGATCGTCGGAATCCCCGCGAGGATCTCGAGGGTCGGTTTGACGATCTTCCGAACCTGTGGATCGGCGTATTCGGAGAGATAGATCGCCGTCGCAGTGCCGATCGGGATCGCGATGAGCGCCGATCCGACCGTGATGATGAGCGTTCCCCAGACGAGCGGCAACACGCCGTAACTTCGGGGCCGGATGACGGGCGACCACTCGGTTCCGGTCAGATACTCGAGGATCGACACCTGCTGGAAGAACTCGACGGAGCCCTGAATCAGGACGAGAATGATACCGAGGGTCGTGAGAACGGTAACCAGCGCACACGAGAAGAAGACGTACCGGATCGCCGCGTTCTTCCGGTCGTCGATGCCGCGAGCGCCCCCCGTCGTTATCTCGGCCGTTTCCTCGGCCTGGCTCATCCCTGAACCTCCGCGATCGCGTCAGCGAGTTTCGTTTCGCTCGTTTCACGGACCTCGTCCGGGATCGCGTAGTAGCCGACCCGTCTGGCGGCCCACTGCGTCCACGTAAGCTCTTCACCCGGCCTGACGATGTCCGCCTCCGTCGCCTCGCCGTCGATCTCCTCGAAGTAAAACTGCGCGAACCGTCGGAACTCGGTTCGGGCGAGCGCGTCGACCCGGAAATAGGTGTACAACGGCCGTGTCAGCGGCTGGTACTCGCCGCGTTCGATCGTCGCCAGCTCCGGTTTGACGCTCCCGTCGCCGTCGTCGACGCCGAGGAGCTTGAGATCGTCTTCGTTCTCGTAGTAGTAGCCGGCACCGCCGAATCCCAGCGCGTGGCGATCCCCGCGAACGCCACGGACGATCACGTTCGTGTCCGCGCTCGCGGCGTAATCCGAACGAATGTTTCCGATCTCGCCGGTTATCTCCTCCGTGAAGTAGTCGAACGTACCCGACGCCGGATCGCGCCCGTACAGTTCGATCTCCTCGTCGGGCCACCCGTTTCGGACGTCGTTCCACGTCTCGACGTCCGAACCGGACTCCCAGATCCGTGCGAGTTCGTCGACGGTCAGAGACTCACACCAGTCGTTTGCTGGATTCGCGAAGACTGCGATCCCATCTAACGCGGTCTCGAGTTCGACGTACTCGATCCCGTTTCGATCACAGCGTTCCTGCTCTTCCTCGAGGATCGGCCGACTCGCGTTCTGTGCGTGCGTTTCACCGCCACAAAACCGCTGGAATCCCGCTCCCGTTCCGGAGCCGCGTACGGGGATTTCGACCTGATTGTTTCGCCACTGAAATTCCTCGGAGACGACGGCCCCGTGAGGAAGCACCGTATTACTCCCGTCCATCCGGATTTCACCTTCGAGCCCGCTGTCTTTCCCTCGTGTGATACACCCCGCGAGCCCGGAAAGCGCCCCACCGGCAGTGCCGAGCAAAACGCGACGCCGAGAAACCCCGTCGGCCCGACCAGCCTTCGGCTCGTTTGGCATTATCAAGAAAGAGGTGAGATTCCGTCTAAATACCCTACTATGTTTGCTATATATTCCTATATTAGACAACGGTTGACGGGGTCAGTTGTACACACACGGTCCAGAATCCGCGCCTCATATCCCTCAGGGACCAGACAACCGAGGATTTTCTCGAGTACATAGATCGAGCCAGATTTATGTTCTCGGGATCGGAACCCGATACCATGGAGACGCGAAAGGTGCAGGTGACGGGAGGGTCGACGTACACCGTCTCCCTGCCGAAAGACTGGGCGACTGCAAACGACGTCAGTGCCGGAACGACGGTCGAATTTTATCCCGAAGACGACGCTTTGCTGTTGACGCCACAGAGCGACGTCGAACGACAGGAGGGAACGCTCGACGTCTCCGACCTCGAGGGCGAGCGACTCACCCGGGCCGTGATGACGATGTACGTAAGCGGCTTCGACATCATCCGACTCGAGGCCGGCCGTATCACGACCGATCAACGCCGGGCGATCAGGGACGCAACCCAGGGCCTCGTCGGGGTCGAGGTCCTCGAAGAAACGACAGATAGCGTCGTTATTCAGGACCTACTCGACTCCTCGGAACTGTCGATCGTCAACGCCGTCTCCCGAATGCGCCTGATCGCGACGTCGATGCTCGCGGACGCGATCACCGCCCTCGTCGAAAACGACGACGACATCGCCTACGACGTCATCGAGCGCGACGACGACGTCGACCGACTCTGGCTCGTCGTCTCACGCATCTTTCGAGCCACGCTCCGCTCACCGAAAGCAGCCGAAGAACTCGGCGTTCCCCGTGAGGACTGTTTCGACTTTCACTCGAGCGCCCGCCAGCTCGAGCGCGTCGCCGACCACGCGGCCAAGATCAGCAATCTGGCGCTCAAACTCGACGATATCCCCGACGGCGTCGCCGACGGGCTGTCCGACCTTCGCGCCGATGCTGCCGACGTCCTCGAGAAGGCGATGGACGCCCTGTTTGCCGAGGAGAGCGAGGAGGCGAACCGACTCGGCCACGCCGCTCGCGAGGCAGTCCTCGAGATCGACGAACACACCCGCCGGATCGACGATATGCTGCGCGAACTCGATCCGGTCCAGGCACAATCGCTCGGGTTGATCGTCGACTCGCTCTCTCGAAGCGCCGACTACGGCGGGAACATCGCCGAGACGGCCCTCCAGAAGGCGGCACCGCGGCCCTGACTGATCGCTCTCGAGCCCGACAATTCGAACGAAAAAAGACGACGAGTTACTCGAGGAGAACGGCGTTGACCTGGCCGGTCTGGCCCGGTCGGGACGTCACGCGGGCCTCGCCCTCGGAGGTCGCGATGACTGCACCCTTCGTGATGATGTTTCGGCGGACGTAGTTCGGGTTCGCGTCGTTCTCGACGACATCCTCGATATCGGCCGAAAGGGTGTCGCCGCCGTCGTTGACGCTCGCGACGTTCGTCGCCAGCGCTCGCGTCTTCGTGCCGTTTCCGCGGACATCGACGGTGCGGAATCGCGGCTCGCCGACCTGCGTCTCGGTCGGAAGTCGGCCGAGTTCGTCCTTGCGGCGCTTTCGAACGTTCTTCAGTCGACCGCCGGTCCGCTTTCGCGTAGAGCGTCCCTGATCTTGCATACCCGGGAAAAGATCCGGCGAATACTTGAATGCACGCTTTCGTATCGACGATTTCGTCTCGGGGCCCCTCGCGACAACTCGTCGAAATTCGTCATCACTGGCCGCTGTCGCCGCCGGTCGGGTACACTCACAGATCCCGGTGTGAGAGGCGAATCCTGATCGTGAGAGAGCCGTCGTCGATCGAAAATCGACCTCTTGGGCGGCCGTTGTCGGTCAGTTCCGGGACCCACGACACGACTGCGATCTCCGGTTGGCCGGCCGGTCTCACCGGTTGATCGGCCAGTGAGACCGTCCGACTGAGACACCTGCCCGTATCATGCAATTTGCCGCAAGTCGTAATCGGAGCGACCGGGCACCGTCCCGCGGTCTCCGGTACACAGGGACAGCAATCCGTATCAATCGTCCGGCACCAGACAGTACGCGTGACCCGGCTCCTCGAGGACCGTCGGTTCGTCGTCGTCCCAGTAGTTCGAGAAGACGCCGCGTTCGGCGTAGTAGATCCGGTCGCCGTCGGGGATCGCACCGCCGGTGACGTGGCCTCGATTCTCCACTCGCCACCGACGTTCACCGGTCTCACGATCGAGCGCGTAGAGGTGGGTGTCGTAGGAACCGGCGAGGATCGTCTCGGCCGTCGCCGTCACCGAGCCGATGACCCGCCCGTTGACGTTCGCCGACCACAGCTCCTCACCGGTGTCGGTATCGAGCGCGTAGACGTGGCGGTCGTCGCCGCCGACGTAGACGACCCCCTCCTCCGGATCGAGCGCCGGGTTCGACATGATCACCCGACCAGTCTCGAACGACCACTCCTCGCTTCCGTCCTCGAGGTCGAGCCGGTAGAACCGACCGTCCCAGGAGCCGACGAACGCTGCACCGTCGTACACCGGCGTCGTTCCTTTGATCTCCGCGCCGAGATTGAAGCGTCCGCCCGCCATGGAATCGCCGTCCGGTCCGTCCTCGCCGCCGGCCTGATACGACCAGGCGAACTCGAGGGAGGGAAACTCCCAGCAGTAGACGACGCCGTCGTTCGAGCCGGTGACGAGGCGGCCGGCGTCGCAGTCGATCGCGGGCGAGGGATGGGGCATCCCCCAGATCCGATCGTCGCTCCACGTCGGCGTCCCCGTTTCGGCGTCTATCTCCCAGAGTGCGCCGCTTGCGGGATTGCTGTACTCCGCCAGCAGGTAGAGCGTTCCGTCGATGTACGCCGGGCTCGAGCCGATCGCGATCGAGCCGTCGAACTCGCGGACCCCGGTCCGCCAGATCAGTTCTCCCGTCTCGACGGCGATTGCGTACAGCGCGCCGTCGTAGCCGCCGATGTAGGCGACGTCGCCGACGACCGCCGGCGTGCCGTGAAAGCCGAGACTCCACGAGGCCGCCGTCTCGAGCGTCCATCGCCGTTCCCCCTCCGGTGTGACCGCGTGAACGTCGCCCGCGTCGCTCGCGACGAGAACGGTTTCGCCGTCTGGCGTCGGTCGCGGCGTCGATTTGGCCGCCGTGTGACCGATGCGGTTGACGGGGAACGACCAGTCGACGCGAACGTCGGACGGGACGACGGCCTCGGGGTAGTAGCCGTACCGTCGCAATCCCCGGCGAAACATCGTCACGTCGTCGTCGACCGGCCGTGGATCGGTCGGCGAACCGGCCGCTTCGATCGCTCGAGAGCAATCGGGCGCCGTCCGCCTGACGCGCCCGAGCGAGCCGACTAGCGACAGAGTACCGACGGTACCGATGCCCGCGAGCAGCCCCCGCCTCGAGATCCGTTCGCGGCCGACCCCAGGTCGTCCAGCCGCGGATCGTGGTCCGTTCACACCTCTTCTCGTTCGGTTACGCAGACTCGAGTAGCAAAATCCCGTCGCTTTCGACCTGCAGATACTGCCGGACAGAACGATGTGGCGATCGGTCGCCCTCCTGCCGCCGTCTTCGATGGCGACGGCCGCGAATTCGCGACCGCCCTCTCACTGGCTTCTGTCCGACAGTATGAGAATAGACGCTCTCGAGAACTTCGTTACAAAAACCGCTCGACTCCCAGTCTGGCCCGCGGTTCCGCCCATCGAACCGGACATATCTCCTCGGTGCGTTCGCCCCCGCCGTGATGGCGCGAACCGATGTGATACCACCGTTCACGATTCACGCCGTCCGCGGGTTTAACACGGATGACGCGGCCAGATCGGTCGATGGCCGTCGCGTTGCTCGAGTTCGTCGTCGATCCGTCGTTTTCGATCCGGTTGCTCGCGTGGATCCTGGCCGGATCGGCCCTCGGGAGCGTCAGCGGTCTCGTTCCGGGACTTCACGCGAACAACTTCGCCCTCCTGCTGGCCGGATTCGCGGTCGCCGTTCCCGGCCCGCCGCTTTTCGTCGGGTGCGCGATGCTGTCGGCGGGCGTCGTCCACACGTTCCTCAACGCCGTCCCGGCGATGGCACTCGGCGTCCCAGACGCCGAGATGGCGGTGACGGCGCTGCCGGGCCATCGAATGGTTCTCGAGGGACGGGGCTACGAGGCGATCCGCCTGTCGGCGCTGGGAAGCATCCTCGCGGTACTCGCCGCGGTGCCGCTGGCGATTCCGGTCACCTACGCCGTGATGGCCGCGTACCCGACCGTTCGAGCGAACCTTCCGCTCGTACTCGCGATGGTCGTCGTCGCGTTGATCGCCGCGGAACGAACCTGGCGGGCTCGAGCCGGTGGAGCCCTCTCGTTCGTGCTCGCCGCCGGGCTGGGTGCGCTGACGCTCGACCTCTCGCCGGACGCGCCGCTCGAGGCCGGAGGGATGCTAGCACCGCTTTTCGCCGGGCTGTTCGGCGCACCGGTGTTGATCGACGCGGTTTTCGGAAGCGGGATCCCGGAGCAAAACGACGAGACGATCGCGCTCCCGCGGTGGCTCCTCGGTGCAACGGCACTGGCCGGCGCGCTCGCAGGGGCGGTCGTGGGCTACATCCCGGGCATCTCCGCCGCGATAGCCGCCGTTGCGGTGCTGGTACTCGTCCCCGGCGGCTCCGGCAATCGAGGCTACATCGTCGCGACTAGCGGCGTCGATACGGCGAACACCATCTTCGCCCTGTTCGCACTGGTCGCCATCGGCCAGCCCCGGACGGGCGTAATGGTCGCCTTCGAAAACGCGAACGCGCCGCTCGAGCTTCCAGTATTGCTTCTGGCCGTCGTCGTCGCCGGCATACTCGGTTTCGTCCTCGTGATCGTCGTCGGAGATGCCTACCTCGAACTGGTCGGGCACACAGCGTACTGGAAGATTTCGACGGCCGTACTCGGGATCCTGTTCGTCCTCTCGTACCTGTTTACCGGCGTCCCCGGAATCGTGGTGTTCCTCGTTGCGTCCGCGATCGGGCTCGTTCCCGTCAGGTTGCGAGCACGGCGGGTACACCTGATGGGCGTTCTCATCGGCCCGTTGATTCTCTGGACCTGATCGCGGTCGTCGTCTATCACCGGTGGCCGTCGACTCGAACGACGACCGACCCTTCTCGACCTCGACTTTCAACGAACGTGTTCGTCCCCGTCCCAGAGAGTGGGAATCGACGGGGTGTTCAATGGTTTCCTCCCGTAATATCACGGTGAGTTATATGACCAGATTCACCACGAACCGTCGAACGTTCCTGAAGGGAGCGGTCGCGACGGCTGGAACAGCAGTCGTTGCAGGATGTAACGACGACAACGGCAACGGCAACGGTAACGGCGACGACGACGGCAACGGCAACGGCGAAGCCGCGATCGAACCCGGCACGGACATCCGGTTCGACGGCCAGACCGCCGGCTGGGAGGGCCTCGAGCCCTCGGAGATCGAAGGTGAACAGAACCCGACGCTCGTCCTCGAGGAGGGTGAATCGTACACCATCGGCTGGACCGAAGGCGACGGCTCGCTGCACAACATCGAGATCCGCGACGACGGCGGCGACGTCGTCGACGACCTCCAGACGGACGAGGTCGACGACCCGGGCGACGACCAGATCCTCGAGTTCGAAGCCAGCAGCGAGATGGCCGAGTACGTCTGTGACCCCCACGAGACGACGATGGTCGGCGAAATCCAGGTCGAGTAAGGGTATCAGACGAACCGGTCGGCGGTCTGGGCTGTCTCCATCGAATCGGCGCTCGTGTCCGTCCGTGTCGACCGTTTTAGAGGAATACCGTCCCAAACTCTCGAGATTCGATCGTCCCTTTCTCGAATTCGGCGACAGAGACGGTTATAGTAACGGCCCGGTTTCCGGGAGGATATCGTGAGCGGGTGTGCAATGACGTTCAGTGGCTACTATACTCTTCGGCTGGAACGGGTTCGACGTCTTCGTGGCCGATTGTATCGACGGGAAACGTATCGTTACGAACGGCGTGTGTGCGCTGTGGGAACGGGATCGAAATCCCCTCGCGATCGAACGACCGGACGATCGCTTCGATCGCGGCCGTCCGCGCGTCGAGTTTCCGTCGCATCGTCGGATCGGCGATCCAGATCCGACACTCGAGGACGATCGCCGAATCGTCGAATCGTTTGGCGACTACCTGTGGATCGGGTGCGTCTTTGACCAGTTCCAGGTCGGAGACGGCGTCGACGATTATCGAACGGGCGCGTTCGGGGTCGTCCTCGTAGTCGATTCCGACGTCGATGTCGACGCGAAGCTGATCGTTCTGCGAGAAGTTCGTCAGTTGGCTGTCCGTGATCTCGTCGTTCGGAACGAGAACGCTCCGGTCGTCGAACGTCTGAATCTCCGTGGTGAAGATGGTGACGTCGGTGACGATGCCGGTCGTTTCGTTGACCGCGATCCAGTCACCGACCCGGAACGGCCTCGAAAACAACAGGATGAATCCAGCGAGCATCGCCGTCAGCGTCTCTCGAGCGGTCAGCGCGACGATCGCGGTGATCGCGCCGGCACCGATGAAGACGTTCGTCAGGTCGATTCCCCAGAGCGTCAGCAGGACCGTTCCCGCGAACGCAACGATCGCGATGTCGGCAACGTGGTATGCGACTTCGCTCTGGTGTTTCGTGATCGCGTCCGTCTTCGCGAGGGCATCTATCGAACGGTTAACGAATCTGATCGCCATGTACGCGGTCAAAACGATCGCGGCCGTGATGAGTTGTTGTGCGGCGAGCCACCGGTCGATCATCACCGCCTGGAGCGTGTACTCGAGGACGAACGTGACGTGCCAGATGACGCTGAGAGCGTAGACCGCCACGACGACGAGCGAGCCGAGGGCGAGAAGCACCGCGCTTTCTGAAAGTTGGAGACCGTATCGGCGCGCGAGCGCCGGTTGAACTCGGGAGATGCCGCCGATGCCGAGAGCGACGAGGACGCCGAGAGAGAGGGTTGCGAGTAGCTGTGTCTCGAGCGTGGCGAGATACGTCTCCTGTATCTGCGGGATAGGCCGGGGTCGAAGGCGAGATTGAAGCGCAACAGCGCTCCACATCGCTTGGAACATTTCGGGGTCGATGATAACAGACGCAGTCTACTTGTGTTGGAAGCCGGCATGTTCAAGATCTACGGCCGTATAGCGTGGGCCGTCTATCGATCGTGTCGACCTCGTCTTCCGGTATTCTCCCCGGCGGTGAATCGGGCCGGAACCCGTCGCGTTTCCCGTCGACTCCTCCGAGAAACGGATTTCCATACCGGTGTGGCGGTGGGGCTGCAACGCGTCTGCGGTCACACGGTACTGACGGAGCAGACGGTACTGACGGATAGTAGACGGTACTGACGGGTAGTAGACCGACTCAGTCGTCCGTCCACTTGATCGAACAGCCCTGCGACGGTCGCCACTCGAGGTCGACATCCTCTCCCGCGAGGACGGCGTCGATGGCTTCCCGAACGTAGAATTGCGAGGGATCGTCGTCGGGGTTCGGCGCGTCGTCGAGTCGACCCTGATAGACGAGTCGAAACTCCCCAGCGTCGCCGCTCGAGGTGTTGGCGAAGAGGAACGGATCCGGCGTACACATCGCACCGTACTCACGGGCGACCGTCTGGCTCTCGTCGCGGAGGTAGGCGTCGAAGTCGATCCTGCCGTCTGCGACGAACTCCTGCATCCGTTCGAAGGAGTCCTCCGGGTACTCTTCGGCGTCGTTCGGATTGATCCCGACGACGGAGACGTCGCCGTACGCCGCGGCCAGTTCGTTCATCAGGTCGAACTTCGCCTGGGCGTACGGACAGTGATTGCAGGTGAACACGAGCAAGATCGCCTCGTCGTCGGCGAATCGCTCGAGCGTGTACGTCTCGCCGTCCACACCGGGTAGTTCGAACGCTGGTGCTCGGTCTCCGGCGTCCAGTTCCGAATCGGATTCCTGTAGGGCCATGTCGTGTCCTTGCGTGTGCCGATTCAAAACCGTTTGTGAGTTCGAGTCCCTATAGTAGCCACTGAACGTCATTGCACACCCGATCGCGGGACGGATCGGCGATCGGTGTGTACATCGTTTCAGTTGTTACTATAGCCACAAGCCGGGTCGGTACCGTCGCTGGTCGACGGTCCCGGCCTCGAGGAACGCCGGGACGGCCTACATATTTGTACCTGCCACCTCATCGGTGAATTATGAAGACGCTCGAGGTCACTGACGAACAGTACGCTTACGTGCAACACCTCCGGGAGGAGATTTCCGAATCGGTCGTCGGCAAGTACGGATTCGTTCGCGAGCAAGACGCGATCCAGTTTCTGATCGACAACCTCGACGAGGATATCGAAATCGACGGCGAGTTCGATTCCTCGGCGACCGACGACGTCGCGGCCTCCGTCGGCGCGGCGATCGACGGCGATCCCGACCCCCACGAACTCGAGGAAGTCTCCTACGACGAGGCGGAGAAATCGGCCGACAGTCCGGCGGAGTCCGCGACCGAGGTCGGCGAGAAGACCGACGGCGATGCCGACGGTGTCGACGACTCGGAGACGGAGTCCGTCGATGACGAGGTGGACGAACCGGGCGATGAAAGCGGTACCAGTGCCGACGAGGACGCCGAAACCGATGACAGTGTCGACGAAGGCGGAGCCGACCTCGGCTCGAGCGAGAGTGGCGAAGCGGACGACGACGATATGCTAAACGAGATGATGAGCCTGCTCGACACCCACGACGACAAGTGGGAGGAGTCCTCGTCGGCCGACTACCGGTACACCGTCACGCTCCCCGACGACTCGAGCGAAGACGTGCAGACGAAAGACGACGTGCGGGCTCTACTGTTCAAAAACTATCGGTGACCGTCGGACGGCGTTCCACTGCAGGGCCGCGAACGACCGACCGTTATCGACCGCCCAGACCGAGTGTACGAATCGAGGCGTTCGAGCACGCGTCGGCCGACACCAAGAGACAACGCTTTTACTCGCTCTCGCGCATCGAAGTTGTATGAGCGAACGCGAGGTGCTCGAGTCCCTTCGTGAGAACGCGCGGTACTCCGCGGCCGACATCGCGCGAATGACCGACCTCGAGGAAGACGAGGTCGAGGCAATCATCGAGGAACTCGAGGCAGCAGGCGTGGTTCGCGGCTACCAGGCGGTCGTCGACTGGGACAAACTGGAAGACGAACGCGTCCGCGCCGAGGTCGAGTTGAACGTCCGACTCGACCGGGAGACGGGGTACAGCGACATCGCCGACCGCCTCGCACGGTTTCCACAGGTCACGGCGTTGCGTCTGGTCAGCGGCGACTACGACTTCGACATGGAGGTCGAAGGCGACTCGATTCGCGAGGTGTCCCAGTTCATCAGCGAGAAGGTCGCACCGGTCCCGGAGATCACCCAGACGGTCACACACTACGTGATGACCTCCTACAAGGAAAACGGGATCGAACTCGGCGACGGCGACGAGGACGACCGGCTCTCGTTTTCACCCTGATCACCGATGACGATCGAACTCTCAGACCGGGTGAAGACGGTTCCGCCGTCCGGAATCCGGCGGTTTTTCGAGATCGCCGAGGAACGCGACGACGTCATCTCGCTGGGCGTCGGCGAACCCGACTTCTCGACGCCGTGGGCAGCCCGCGACGCCGCGATCACCTCCCTCGAGCAAGGAAAGACGTCTTACACGGCGAACAAAGGCAAACGCGAACTCAGGGAGGCGATCGCCGGCTACGTCGCCGATCGATTCGACCTCGGCTACGATCCCGGCGAGGAGATCATCGTCACCGCCGGAGCGAGCGAGGCGGTCGATCTCGCCTTCCGGGCGCTGGTCGACCCGGGCGATACGGTCGCGATCGCCCAGCCGTCGTACATCTCCTACGAACCGGGGGTGATCTTCGCCGGCGGCGAGGTGTGTCCCGTCCCGACGAAAGAAGAAGACGAGTTCCGACTCACCGTCGATGGACTCGAGGACGCGGGTGCGGCGGACGCGGACCTGCTCGTGTTCTGTTATCCGAACAACCCGACCGGCGCGATCATGCGCGAGTCCGACCTCGAGCCGATCGCGGCGTTCGCACGCGAGCACGACCTGACGGTCCTCTCGGACGAGATCTACGCCGAGTTGACCTACGACGGAGAACACACGTCGATCGCGACGCTGCCGGGCATGCGCGAGCGGACGATCGTCTTCAACGGCTTCTCGAAGGCCCACGCGATGACCGGTCTCCGGCTGGGATACGCGCTCGGTCCCGCGGACGTCGTCGGTGCGATGAACAGGATCCACCAGTACACGATGCTCTCGGCCCCGACGACGGCCCAGTACGCCGCCCTCGAGGCACTCGATTCCTGCGAGGACGACGTCCGCGAGATGATCGACCAGTACGACCGCAGACGGCGGTTCGTCCTCTCGCGCTTTCGCGAGATCGGGATGGACGTCTTCGAGGCGAAAGGCGCGTTTTACTGTTTCCCCGAGGTCCCCTCGGGGTGGACGGCCGAGGAGTTCGCCGAAACGGTCCTTCGCGAGCAGGGCGTCGCCGTCGTCCCGGGCGACGTCTTCGGCGAGGGCGGCGAGGGCCACCTCCGGGTGTCTTACGCGACGAGCCTCGGCGATCTCCGTGAAGCGCTGACCCGTATCGAGGCGTTCCTCGAGGAACAGGCCTAACGGCGCGGTGTCCCCCGCGGGCACGATCTGCCAGTCGCTTTTTCGGTGCCGACCGCTCGACGGCTTCAGGGTAACGATCGATCGAGAGCAGCGGGAGACGGTACCGTCGATCAGGAAGGATTATTCACCTCGCCACCGGTCGCGTTCGTATGACGGAATACCGCCCCATTCCCGACCGGCGGGAGGTCTTTCACGAGTACGCGAGCTACGCGTTCAGCCCGGAATCGGGCGTTCGACCGTACGATCCCGACGAACACGAAACCCCACGAGCGAACCTCGGCGTCCGCCGCGGCGTCTTCGCGCGTGACGGTGACGATCGACCTCGAGCGGTCTGCAAACACTACTGGTTCGAGGGCTACGTTCGCGGCGACCGCTATCCGATCACCGGCCTGGCTTCGGTCGCGACCCCACCGGAGAACCGACGCAGCGGCGACGTTCGACGGCTGATCGCTCACTCGCTCGAGGAGTACCGCGACCGCGGAACCGTCCTGACCGTCCTCTGGCCGTTCAACTACCGGTTTTACCGACGCTTCGGCTGGGAGACGGCACACAGAATCGTCACTCACGAGTTCGACCCGGCCGTTCTCTCGTTCGCGAAAAACGCGGGCGCGACGGGAACGTTCTCTCGAGTCGATCCCGACGAGTTCGAGACGCTCGAAGACGCCTATGCAGCCTCCCCTCCGACTCTCGCGTTCGATCGGACCGAGGGATGGTGGCGACACAGGATCTTCGAGGGGTACGAAACCGATCCGTTCGTCTACGCGTACGAACGAGATGGCTCCGTCGTGGGGTATCTGATCTACCAGATCGACGGCGAGTGGGGGGAGAAAACGATGTCCGTCTCGGAACTCGTCGCCGTCGATCACGAGGCGCTGCTGGCGCTGCTCGGCTTCTGTTACGATCACGACTCCCAGGTCGAAGACGTCGAACTCCGCGTTCCATCCGAGTTTCCGCTGCGCGACCTCTCGATGGACCCCGAAGAGATCGAGACGACTGTGGAAAACGGCCCGATGGTCCGGATCGTGGACGTCGAAACGGCGCTCGCAGCGCTCGCGCAGCCGGACGCGAACGCGTCGATCACCCTCGAGATCGAGGACCCGCTCGCGGACTGGAACGACGGACGATTCCGCCTCGAGACGGCGAACGATCGCACGGTCTGCGAGCGCGTCGACGAGTCCGTAGCCGTCGATCCCGACGCGACGGTCGACGTCGCGGCGCTCTCGCAAATGGTCGTCGGCAGTCGATCCGCGTCCGCCCTCGAGCGAACCGGCCGACTCGAGGTAGGAGATTCCGACGTCGTGGCGGCACTCGAGGAGGCGTTTCCGGAAACGCAGGTCTATCTCGGCGACCGATTTTGATACGCCACTCCTGACGGTCAGCTCACCCCCGTTTGCTCACCGCTGGGGGTTAGATTTGGTTGCGGATCGAGGGCCGGAATTCGACGATTCGAGTCTCGAAGCCGACACTGAAGTCGATGGCTCTCGAGACTCGAGTATGGTTCGCGTTCTCTCCGACGATGCGATCGCGTCGGTTCTCGACCTCGAGGAGCTTCTCCCCGTCGTCGCCGACGCCTTCGAGAAACAGGCGTCGGGGGCGGTCGACCGGCCGGAGCGCCCCCACTACCCGATCGGAACCGGGTTGAAGCCGGACGACCCTGAAGAGCCGGTCGGAACCGGGCTCTGTATGCCCGCGTACCTCCACGGGGCGACGTACGCGGCGACGAAACTCGTCGCCGTCTGCGAGGACAATCCCGAACGTGGGCTCCCGACCGTCACGGCACAGATCTCGCTCGTCGACGCCGAAACGGGCCAGCCCGCCGGTTATCTGGCCGGAAATCGTATCACGAACGCCCGGACCGGTTGCATCGGCGGCCTCGCAGCCAGAGAACTCGCGGCCGACGGGCCGATCGATCTCGCGGTGATCGGTGCCGGAACCCAGGCTCGCTGGCAGACTCGGGCGATCGACGCTGCGGTCGGCTCTCGCCTCGAGTCGGTCCGAATCTACTCGCCGACTGCGTCCCGATTCGACTGCGTCGCCGACCTCGAGGCCGAACTCGACGTCCCGATCGAGGCGGCCTCGGGTCCCATCGAAGCCGTCGACGGTGCGACGGTCGCCGTCACGGCGACGACGAGTACCGAACCGGTGTTTCCCGGGGACGCGCTCGCAGACGGGACGCTCGTGATCGCCGTCGGGGCGTACACGCCCGAGATGCGCGAACTCGACGACACTACGGTCGCTCGAGCGGCCCGCGTTTTCGGGGACGTCCCGGACGAAGCGGCCGAGACCGGGGATTTAAACGGTCACGACGACCTCGCGGTGTTACCCTTCGGCGACGTGGTCACGGGGGATCGAAGCCGGCACTCTGAAGACGAAATTATCGTTCTGGAGTCCGTCGGAACGGCGGTACTGGACGCCGCGAGTGCGGAGTTCGTCTTCGAACGCGCGAGTGCGGAGGGGATCGGAGCGACGGTTTTATTATAGTCTGACTGGAACGAAACAAGAACCAGGGGATCATACGTCGCGTATTCGTCGGCCACGACACTGAAATACGGGCTTCGCAAAGTAATTCCTGACTGTCCGTCGATGCTGTCAACGAAGGGTGTCCTGCCAGGGGGGCCAAATACTGTAAGCGGGCTGGTGGGGGTGAGTGAGCGACAGTGACACGTCGATCGGTACCAATCGTCGATCGCGTCACGGACGCGTTCTTCGCGCTCGATACGGATTTCCGGTTCACGTACGTAAACGATCGGGCGGAGACGCTTCTCAAACGATCGCGGGCCGAACTCATCGGACGCGTCATGTGGGACGAGTTTCCACAGACCGTCGAAACGCAGTTCCCTGACGGGTTCCACCGAGCGATGGACGAACAGGTCCCCGTCTCGTTCGAAATCTACCACGCGCAACTCGAGACGTGGTTCGAGGCGCAAGCCTACCCGTCCGAAGACGGCCTCTCGGTGTACATGCGCGACGTCACGGATCGAAAGAGCCAGGAGACGACGCTGGCCCAACACGCCGCCGTCGTCGAGGCGGTTCACGACGGGATCGCCACGCTCGATCGCAATCGGGAGATCGTCACGGTCAACACCGCGATGGAGGAATTTCTCGGATCCGACCGGGACGAACTCGTCGGCGAACACGTCGAAATCGTTCCCGAACTGGCCGCTATCGACGACGATGACGCAATCGAAATCGGTCGCGCGATCACCGACGTCGACATCGGCACCGCCGAGACACGTACGGTCGAGGCCCCGTTTACCGACGCCGACGGGACCGATCGGATGGGCGAGTTCCGATTCGTCCCGATCGAAGACGACACGGCGACCGTCGCGGTCGTCGTCCGTGACGTCACCGACCAGTACGAGTACGAACGCATCGCCGCCTCGCTCCACGAGATCACGCGATGGCTACTCGAGTCAGACGACCGACAGGAGATCTGTGCGATCGCCGTCCACGCCGGCAGCGACCTGCTGGATCTCCCGATAAGCGGCGTCTGGTTGCTCGAGCAGGAGCAGGGGTATCTCGAACCCGTGGCGGGAACGGCGGGAGCTCACGACGAGTTCGGCGGCCTCCCGCGATTTCACCCGAACGAGGGACTGGTCTGGGAGGTGTTCGAGGCAGGCGACGTCGAACGGTTCGACGACCTCGAGGCCGTCGACGGACTCTACAACCCGGAGACGCCGATCCGGTCGGAGATCATCGCTCCGATCGGAACACACGGCGTCATCATGACCGGCTCGCTCGAGCCCCACCAGTTCGACGAAACCGACGTCGAACTGGTTTCGACGCTCGCAGAGAACACGCGAGCGGCCCTCGACCGCGCCGCTCGAGAGCGCGTTCTCCGGGAACGAACGAGCGAACTCGAGCGCCAGACGGAGCGACTCGAAGGGATCGCGGACGTCCTCTCGAACGATCTGAAACGCCAGCTCAAGAGCGTCGCCAACGGGCTCACCGTCGATTCGGAAACCGACTGGGAGTTCCCCCTCGAGGAGCAATCGATCGACGGCCGAGAACGCGGCGCGGACGATCCGTCCAACGACTGGGAGTTCCCCCTCGCGGAGAACTCCGTCGTGGAGACGCTCGACCGGGCGGAACGTCTCATCGACGACGTCCGCGAGTTTGCTCGCAACGCCTCGACCGTTCGGTCCCGGAGTCGGGTCCGTCTCGACCGCGTGATAGAAGAGGCAGCAACCGCGTCGCGTCTCGAGGAAAACGCCGTCTTCGTCGAGCGAGCGGCGACGCTCAGAGCCGACCCGGATCGACTCATTTACCTCCTCGAGACGGCGTTCGACGACGTCGCGGCACGCGCAAACGCCGAGTCAGTTGCAGTGCGAGTCGGACTCACTGGGATCGACGAACCGGGTCAGAGCCGTGGCTTTTTCATCGAAGACGACGCCCCGGAGAACCCGCCGGTTGCGACCGACCAGCTTCTCGATCCGACGACGGAGTACCACGCGGCGATCGACGGTCTCGGTCTCACCCTCGTTCGGGCGATCGCGGAAGCCCACGACTGGAACCTCGAGATCGAAACGGAGGACACGGTAGGGACGCGAATCGACGTTCGAGGCGTAATGACGCTCGAGGCTCGGGAGTAGCGACGCCGAGGCCCGAGAGTAATGCCGTCGGAGGCTGGTGGTACTGACGTCGAGGCCCGATGATGATTGCCGCTACTCGTCGATGAGCGACTCCCTGGTGATGTCTCGACAGAGCTGTCTGCGATCGTCTCCCTGGAGCAACTCCGAGACGGTCTCGTCGATACGAACGCGCAACACGGTCATCCGATCCTCGAGTCGTGCGTACTCTTCGCTCGCTTTCCGCTCGGCTTCGGACTTGCGTCGGTCGAGTATCACCTTCTTGGATGCGAGCGCGAACAGTTCCTGCAGTTGCTCGTCGTACGTCGATCGGAGCAACAGCTGATCGATTACCTCGATCAACTCGGCTTTCGAGACGGGTTTGACGAGGTAGTCGTCGAATCCCATCTCGACGATGTCGAAATCGGGCTCTACCGCCGTCACCATCGCAACTCGGCAATCCAGACCCCGCTCTCGGATCGTCTCCAGGACCAGATCACCCGACAGTTCCGGCATTCGACGATCGAGCAAAACGACGTCGACGTCCCCGTCGATCGACTCGATCGCTTCCACCCCGTCGTAGGCGGTTCGTACTTCGTATCGCTTCTCGAGCCGAGAGGCGTACAGGTTCGCGAGGTCCGGTTCGTCCTCGGCGATCAGCACGGACGGTCGATCGGGTGTCATCGAACGAGTTTCCTCCACGCTATCGCCGTTATCTGTACGCTGTACCCATATCAAAATAGCGGACAATCCCAGAGAGGCGGGATACTGATCGCGATGTCATCGACCCACGACTGAAGTCGTGGGCTTGTCCGTGGACTCCCCGTCTGCCGACGAAACGTCGGAGGCGGTGTGAAGTGTGCGGTCCGCAGCACCCGGGGGCGGTTCACTCGAGTTCGGTCTCGAGTGTCTCCCGCAGGGAGCCGATCGTTGCCGCGTTCCGCGTGATCGTTCGGTCGCCGACGGAGAGTTCGAGCGCGTCGCCGTCCGTTGCCCGGCCGAGTGAGACGACCGGCGCGATCCCGTCGAAGGCATCCCGGACGGTTTCGGACGAATCGGTCTGGATCAACGCGCGAGCAGGCTGTTCGTGAAAGAGTGTGGCTGCGGGTCCGCCCGCCGACTCCGGGATCGAAATCTCGAGGCCGGCGTCGTCGGAGACCATCTCTGCGAGCGCGACGGCGAGTCCCCCGTGGCTGACGTCGTGGACCGCGAGCGTCGACTCGTCGTCGGCGACCGTCGCGAGCGTCTCGACGATTTCGGATGGGTTCTCGGGCAGGGACGGGAACCGGTCGCTGCCGCCGAACCGGGCGAGATACTCCGAGCCGCCAAGTCCCGCCCCATCCGTCTCGAAGCCGAGGTCGCCGACCAGCAAGAGCTCCCCGCCGGGTTCGACGGACATCGGCGGCGCGTCGTAGCCGTCTTTGGTCCCGACCAGCGCTAGCGTCGGCGTCGGCGGAATCGGTCCCGTCGCGGAGTCGTTGTACAGCGAGACGTTTCCGCCGACGACCGGCGCCGACAGCGACTCACACATCTCGGCGAGCCCGTCGACGATTCCCCTGAAGCCGCCGTAGACGTCGGGTTTCTCCGGATTCCCGCCGTTCAAGCAGTCGACCGCCGCCAGCGGCGTCGCTCCCTTCGCCGCGACGTTCGTCGCGTTCTCGAGTGCGATCGCTCGCGCACCTTCATACGGCGCAACGTCGGTCCAGTTCGGCGCGGCTCCGGCGGAAATCGCCAGCCCGATCCCCGTCTCCTCGCCGCTCGACGTCTCCGCGGCTCGCGAACCCGCACTCGCCTCCCTGATCGCGACGATAGCGGCGTCGTCGCCGGGACCGACGCTCGTCCGGACGCCGACCTCGTGGTCGTACTGGCGGTAGACCCACCGCTTCGAGGCCGTGTTCGGACTCGAGACGACCGCGTCGAACGCCTCCTCGATATCGACGTCGGGCCGGTCGACCTCGGGTTCGGCCGGCTCCTCGTGTGGGAGGTCGTTCATGGGTGCGCCCTCACCGAGGAAGTGGGCGTCGACGTCGACGACCGTCTCCGGCCCGTCGCCGTCGTCGAACGTACAGACGTAGTTTCCGTCAGTCACGTCGCCGATGACCGAACAGCCGAGATCGAACCGATCGGCGATCTCGCGGACGCGGTCGACGTTCTCCGGGTCGACCTCGTAACACATCCGCTCCTGGGACTCCGCGAGCAGGATCTCCAGGGCCGACATGTTCGGCTCGCGCTGGTGAACCCGCTCGAGTTCGATGTGTGCGCCGAGTCCGCCCTTCGCGACCAGTTCGCTCGAGGCCCCGCCCAGCCCAGCAGCGCCGAGGTCCCTGGCGGACTCGATCAGACCCTCCTCGATCAGCACTTCGTTGGCCTCGATCAACAGCTTCTCCGCGTACGGGTCGCCGACCTGGACCGCGGGTCGATCCTCGGTTTCCGCGTCTTCCGCCAGATCCTCGCTCGCGAAACTCGCACCGCCGAGCCCGTCGCGGCCGGTCGCGTTCCCGACGAGCACCAGTTTGTTCCCCGGCTCCTGTGCTTCGGCCGTGACGAGTCGCTCCTCGTTCGTCAGGCCGATACAGGCGACGTTCACCAGCGGATTCCCCTCGTAATCGGGGTGGAAATCGACGCTTCCCGCGACCGTCGGCACGCCGATGCAGTTACCGTAGTGGCTGATCCCCTCGACGACGCCATCGAGGAGGTATCGCGAGTGCTCGCGGTCGAACTCCCCGAAGTAAAGCGAGTCCGCAAGCGCGATCGGGTACGCACCCATCGAGAGCGTGTCCCGAACGATGCCGCCGACACCCGTGGCGGCCCCGTCGAACGGATCCACGTAGGAGGGGTGGTTGTGGCTCTCGATCCCCATCGTGATGTACGTCTTACCGTCTCCATCGGCGTCGCTCTCCGGCAACGCGACGACCGCCGCGTCGTCGCCCGGCCCGATGACGACCTGCTCGCCCTCGCTGTCGAACGCCGAAAGCAACGGTCTCGAGGAGCGGTACGCACAGTGCTCGCTCCAGAGGTTCTCGAACAGCGCCGCCTCGGCCGGGGTCGGCTCGCGCTCGAGTTCCGAAACGACGAGTTCGCGGTCCGAATCGGCTAAACTCATTCACGTCAATGGTGGTCCGTAGCCGGTAAATGGGTTTCTATGTGCACGTTCGTGCATCGTCGACTCGGTTCGCAACTCGCCGGACGTTCGTCCGTCGTCCAAGACCGCTCTCGAACTGATACCTTGAGGGGGACCGTCAACCTCGACGGAGCGACGACGTTCGTTCCGGTCGTTCTCACGTCCAACGGGCGGACCGAGGCGCTTTTCATCAGGCGACGTAAAATATCGATCGTGCTGTCGGTCGAACTCCACGTCCACTCGGAGCTCTCCTACGACGGTCGGGATCCGGTAGATCTCATCCTCGAGCAGGCCGAAGGCGTCGGCCTCGACGCGATTGCGATCACCGACCACGACGAGATCGATGCGAGCCTCGAAGCCGTCGAACGCGCACCGGAGTACGGTCTGGTCGCGATTCCGGGAATGGAGATATCGAGCAAAGCCGGTCACGTGCTGGGCCTGGGCCTCGAGGAGGAGGTGCCACCCGGGCTCTCGTTCGAATCGACGCTCGAGGCGATACACGCCCAAGGCGGGCTGGCGGTGATTCCACACCCGTTCCAGGAGTCGAGACACGGCGTGATGGGACGAATTTCGCGCGAGGAACTCGCGGACGGGGACGCGATCGAGGTGTACAACTCCCGGTTGTTGACCGGGCGGGCGAACCGTCAGGCGAAACGCTTCGCGCAGTCGCGGCAGTTGCCGATGACGGCCGGTAGCGACGCACACATCAGCGAGATGGTCGGACAGGCGGTCACGCGCGTCGACGCCGACGAACGGAGCGCCGACGCGATTCTCGAGGCGATCCGCGAAGGGAAGACGTCGGTCGAGGGCAAGCGAACGCCGTGGCACATCAGCGTCCGCCAGGCCGCCGGCGGCGTCAAACGACGGTTCAGAAACGGCGTCGTGGGGCTGTTTCGATGACCGTCCACGGGGCCGGGCCGGCGGTGATTCGAACGGCGATCGCACAGGCTGACCCGCTCCCCGGAACGCTGGGGTTCGCGGGCGAGGTCGACGGACGGCTCGTTCGGGACGTTCTCGGACGGGAGCCGCTGTTCGTCGAGAGCGCCCGATCACCGGCGGAATCGCCGCCATCGGATCCACTGTCGGCAGAGTCGACGCCGAGGGACCCACTGTCGGCAGAGTCGACGCCGAAGGACTCACTGCCGTCGTGGGCGTTCGACCCGACGAAACTCGAGGAGCCCGTCCCATTCCCCGCAGGGGCAGTCCTCGAGGAAAGCGAGATCGACCGGCTCCTCGAGGGAGACGTCGCCGTCGAAACGAGGTGGTCGCTCCCCGACCCGGACCCCCTGCCGGAACGGGACGCACTCGAGCGTCTCGACGATTCGATTCGGACGGCTATCGACGCGGTTCGCTCGACGGACCGGGAGATCGCCGTCGCCTTCTCGGGCGGCGTCGACTCGGCGCTCGTCGCGGAACTGCTCGACGCGCCGCTTTTCGTCGTCGGCTTTCCGGACAGCCACGACGTCGACGCCGCCCGGACTGCGGCGGCCGCGATGGATCGCGACCTCACCGTGATCGACCTCGAGCCCGCTGACCTCGAGCGAGCCGTCCCGGCAGTCGCGCGGGCGACCGGGCGGACGAACGCGATGGACGTCCAGATCGCCCTGCCGCTGTATCTGGTCGGCGAACGCGTCGCGAGGGAAGGGTTCGACGCGCTCGCGGTCGGGCAGGGCGCGGACGAACTGTTCGGCGGCTACGAGAAGGTCGTTCGCCTCGACCACCGCGTCGAGGCGGAGACGACCCGCGGTGCCGTCCGCGAACAGATTCGAAGCCTGCCCGATCAGCTTCCGCGCGACGTCCTCGCGGTTCGGGCAACCGGCCTCGAGCCCGTCGCCCCGCTTCTCCACGACGCGGTGGTCGACGCGGCGCTTCGGTTGCCGGACGACCTGCTTGCTGACGAGGAGACGCGAAAGCGGGGATTCCGGCGAGTTGCGGCGAGGTATCTTCCCGATGACGTCGCCAGCCGGGACAAGAAGGCGGTCCAGTACGGGAGCCTCGTCGCTCGCGAACTCGACCGACTCGCCCGGCAGGCGGGGTACAAACGCCGGATGGACGACCACGTCTCGAAGTACGTCGCGTCGTTGCTCGAGGACGCGGCCGAGGGGTAAAATAGTCGCCCGACGAGTGAAACCGGTAGCGACGGTGTTTGGGGACGGTAGCGACGGTGTTTGGGGACGGTAGCGACGCCGGTTCAAAACGGCGACGACCGACGGTTCAGGACGGCAGCGGGCACAGACTGGCGGTAAAGATCACCGTCTCGTCGGTCTCGTTTCTCGCGCCGTGCTCGACGCCCCGTTCGTGGAGGACGACGCCGGGTGCCTCGACCCGTTCGCTCTCGTTGCCCTGCAGAACCGTCACCGTCCCCTCGAGGACGTGGAAGACGTTCGTGCTGTCGCCGTGTTCGTGGGCCGGCAGTTCGGCGTCTGGACCGAGCGCGAACGCTTTCACGAGGACGTCGTCGGTGACGACCAGTTCCGTGCTCTCGGTTTCGCCAGCCGCGGGGTCGAGCGATTCGAGTGCGTCGGCGTACCTGTCGAGTGTCATGGGTCAGTGATTCGGCGACGGGAACAATAATCGCACCGCTTCTGACGGGGTGGGGGTTACGAACCGAACAGCCCTCACGGACCGAACCACTCGAGGGGCTGACGAGATTGAGACCGGTCGATCCGCGAGGTCGGTCGGAAGGCGTTGAGACGTCAGTCCTCGAGTTCGGTCGGGAGCGCGTCGTCGGGCGTATCGGAGGTGTTCTCGTCGACGGTGCGACGGTTGATCTCGCCGACGCGGTTGGAGATTTCGGCGACGAGGTCCTCGATGGGGTCCTGGACGTCGCTCTCGTCGTTTTTGACGATCGCACCCTCGCTGCCGTCCGCGCCGAAGTCCGGGTGGATCGGAATCCGTCCGAGCAGCGGGACGTCGTACTTGCCGACGATTCCATCCGCGCCTTCGGTACCGAACAGGCCGTGTTCGTCGCCACAGCTCGGGCAGATGAACGAGCTCATGTTCTCGACGACGCCCAAGACGGGCGTGTTGTGCTTGTTGAACATCTGGATCCCCTTGCTGGTGTCGTCGAGGGCCATCTCCTGGGGCGTCGTGACGACGACCGATCCCGTGACCGGCATCGACTGCAGCAGGTTCAACGTGGCGTCGCCGGTTCCCGGCGGCAGGTCGACGATGAGGTAGTCGAGGCGGCCCCACTCGACTCCCTCGAGGAACTTCAGCATGAACTTGTTGACCATCGGACCGCGGAGGATCGCGGGATCGTCTTCTTCTTCCATCATGAAGCCCATGCTGATGACGCGAACGCCGTCGGAACGTGGCGGCACGATGTCCTCGTTGGGCGTGACGCCGGGCTCGCTTTCGATCGGGAGAATTCGGGGAACGTTGGGGCCGTGGATGTCGGCGTCGAGGATGCCGACCATCGCGCCGCGTTTCTCGAGGCCGGCGGCCAGGTTGGCGGCGACGGTCGTCTTGCCGACGCCACCTTTCCCCGAGGCGACGGCGATCACGTTTCGTACCCGCGGGAGGACCTCGTCGTCGAATCCGTGTTCCGGGCCGGTGTGTGCGCGCAGGTCAGCCTCGAGGCCGGCGTCGTCACAGACCTCGCGAATCCGGTTGCCGATCTCCATCTCGGAGGGTGCATACGGCGTGTTGAACGCGAGTGAGATTCGGGCGGTCTCGTCGTCGATGGTGACGTCGTTGACGAGTCCGAGCGAAACGATGTCCTCGCCGATGTCCGGGTCCTCGATCCCCTCGAGTTCGATCTTGAGTTCGTGTTCTGTAATACTCATGCGTCAGTAATCCTGTTCGAATGGACGGCGTCGAACGGCATACGTGTGATGGTTCGAGACGCTAGTCGATCTCGTCTGGCGGTTTCGCGGACCTGGAGCGGTCGGCGGGAGTCATACGGATTGCTGTAACGGTTTCCCGATGCAACCACAGGACGGGTCGCGGTTTCATCGGAAATGACGTACAGTAAACCGTATCACAGTCCGGGCGAGCCGATGGGTTCGGGCAGCCGACCGAAGAAGATGAGGCCGACGATCAGCGTCATGATGAACATCCCGATCCACATCTGGGCCGTGATTCCGACGAGGTAACCGACGCCCAACAACCCGGTTTTCGTATCCCGAGGGGTGCCGACGAACCACGCGACGACCATGACGTAGATCGGAAGGAGAACGACGCCGAAGATGAGCCAGCTCCCGGTGTTCGGAAACCCGGTCACTCCCTCGGTGGCTTCGTAGCCGTGATACAGGATGTATGCGAGCGTGGACGTCGAAATCATTCGTCTACGTTCGTGACACCTCCGAGGAGGGTGGTGATACTGCCTGCACTCGCAGGGCACCGACACGACTCTTCGAACGGTAGACTCCAACGAATCGGACGAAAAAGCGGATCGGGAAACTCGATCGATCGGGTTACGGCGGTCCGACGGATCCAAGCGGTTCGGGAAGGCCGCCGTAGAAGACGACGCCGATGATCATCGTCAGGATGAACATCCCGATCCACATCTGGGCCGTGATCCCGACGAGGTAGCCGACGCCCATCAGGCCGGTCTTGGAGTCTCGCGGTTCGCCGACGAACCACGCGATTACCATGACGTAGACCGGTACCAGGATGACACCGAAGATGAGGTAGGTGCCGATGTTCGGGAAGCCGGTCAACCCTTCGGTTCCCTCGTAGCCGTGATAGAGGATCCACGAGAACGCACTCGCGAGCGTCGCGGGGGCGATCATGCTTCCACCTCCGGTTCGCCAGCGGATTCACTCGCGGACTCGTGTTCGCCGTGGTCGTGATCGCCACGCAGGTGTTCGACCGCGTGGAGTTCGACGACCGGAACCAGCTTCGAGATGACGAGGAAGAACAACACCACCATCCCGATGGTTCCGACCAGCGAGAGGAGCTCGATCGCGCTCGGGAAGTAATCACCCGGCGTCGCCTCGTAGATGCTGAACGTCGGGTACCAGAAGCCCGAGAGGACGAAGTAGGTCTTCTCGACGAGCGTCGCGATCAGGACGAGCACGCCGGCGACGATCGCCCGTTTCTTGCTAAACAGCGATGGGCGAAGTACCGTCGCGAAGATGAACCCGAGAACGCCGACGACCATCAGCATCGGAACGACATACATCGGGTGCGAGAACTTCGAGTCGGTCGCAGTCGCGTGGTCGACGGTCGGTGCGAAGCTCCCTGCGGTGAGCTGCTGAAGCTGGAGCCAGAGGAACAGCAGACAGAAGAATCCGAGCCACAACAAGAGGCCGCGGAAGATGTCGTCGGTGATGATGTGATCCCAGTCGTAGGCGCGACGGAAGGCGTAGGAAACCAGAATAACGCCGCTGATCGCCGACGTCAGTGCGATCGTCAGGAACTGCGGACCCTGGATCGCACCGAACCAACTCGGGTAGTTCGGCAGGACGGCGAACAGCCACGGAATCACACCGCCGTGGAGCAACAGCGGGGCCATGATGATGATCGCGAGGGCGAGCCACCAGACCATCCGCTCGATGATCTCGTCTTCTTTCTCCGTGTATCCGAGGGTCAACCCGTCGTAGATCTTTCCGTAGAGGTCCGGAAGCTGTACGCTTCCGAGTTGAGGGGCATACGATGGGAGCTGATCGCGCAGTCGCGAGACGTCGTAGCGAAGCGTCAGCCCGAGGTAGGTCGCCGTCAACACGAAGTAGGCCGTGATGACGGTGACGTCCCACACCAGTGGCGAGTTGTTCACCGTGATGTGGTAGTGGCCGATGACGCTCGTGACCATCCGGTCTGGACGGCCCATGTGAACGAGAATGTAAAAGCCGGCGGCCGAGAGGCCAGCCAGCGTCAACATCTCCGCGAGACGCGCGACCGGCATGTACCGCTCCATGCCGAGCAGGCGGACGGCCGCCGAGAGGATGATCCCGCCGTGGGCGATTCCGACCCACCAGATGAACGCGCCGATGTACAGCCCCCACGTCACGCCGCCACCGCTCCCCCAGTCGGAGAGGCCGGTGACGACCAGACCCTGGCTGAGCTGGTACATCCACCCAACCAGAAACGCACCGAGGGCGAGCGCACAGACGCCGAACAGGGCGAAGTACTTCTTGCTGAACCCTTCGGTCGGTCGGAGGATGTCCTCCTCCGTCGGCATCTTGGTGCTCATAGCGACACCCCTGGGTCACCGACGGTTCCTTCGTCGAGGATCTCTTTCCGGTTGTCCGTCTGGCCGACGTCCTCGTAGGAGATCCAACTTTCTACCTGCTCGGCGTTCGGTCCGGGGTTCTGTCCGATGTACGTGATGTTCGGATTCGTTCCGATGTCCTCGAGCAGCTTGAACTTCGAGCCGGCAATGCCGGCGTACTGACGGAGTCGAAGGTTGGCGTCGTCTTCGCTGCCGTCACCGAGTTGCAACTCGGCGAGTACGTCCTCGCTTTCGAGATCGACGTACTGTTCGAGCGCCTCGAGGGATTCGAGGACCGCCTGTTCTTGCTCGAGGATGGTGTCGTTCGTCTCCTCGGCCGGCTCTTCCCCGCCGCTGACGATCTCGATCGCCTTCATGATGCTGACGAGTTCCTGATCGAGGTCGTCGTCTTCGTCCTCATCGAACGCCTCGAGTGCGGACTCGAGGTCGTCGTCTTCGCTGAGAAGGTTGTCGATCGCATCCGGCGACGGGATGTTGCGGACGATGTCGATAATTGCTCGGCTCTTGCTCGGATACTCGCCGTGCTGGTACGCGTCGCTGCGTTCGTCGTTGACGTCGCCAAACTGGATCGCGTCCGGTGGACAGGCGTCCTCGCAGGCCGTCGTTCCGACGCGGTCGTCGCCCATCAGGCCGTCCTGTCGAGTCGGACAGAACGTACACTTGCTCATGACGCCGCGAGGTGCGCGACTGTCGACCCATCGACCGCGCTCGTCGGTCATGTGATCGCCTTCTTCGCCGGGTTCGACACCCATCTGATCGGCGATTTCCGCTTCGGTGGCTTCCTGGGGCTCTTCCCACTGGAAGTAGTTGACGCCGTACGGACAGGCGACCTGACAGTACCGACAGCCGATACAGACGTCGTAATCCGTCAGGACGAGACCGTCCTTGTCACGAGTGTGGCGGGCCGTCGTCGGACAGACCTTCTCACAGGGCGCGTCCGTACAGTGTTGACACGGTCGGACGAGAAAATTGAAATCGTCGTTACCGCCTCGCACGTCAGGTGTCGGATTGCCGCCGGCGGTGGTGTCGTCCTCGAACGCGAGGACGTACATCCAGTTGACACCCTGGTCGGTCTGGTTCTCTTGTTGACACGCAGTCACACAAGTTAGACACCCGTCACACCGCTCGAGGTCGATCGTCATCCCCCACTGGGTGCCGTCTTGCTCGTCGACTTGCTGCTGTGTGTCGGCGACTGCCGCTTCGGGTTCGCCGTCGTCGACGGTTCCCCACGCACCGAGACCGACGGCCGCCGCGCCGGCGCCCATCTTCTTCATCGCGCCGCGACGGCTATCCTCGCCGTCGCCCTCGAACTTCGAGAGCATCCGGGAGAACGTGCCTTCCTCTGCGGCTTTCATCTCTTCGTAGGCTTCTTCCGTCGGTCGGTTGTCCTCGCCGAATTCTTCCATCACGTCGTCGTGATACATCTCGTGGAATTCGGCTTCGGACAGTTCGCCTTTGGTGACGCGCATCGCGTCTTTAGCCATCTCCATACCGAGGTCGCTATCGTACTCGGTATCGTCGAGCATGGTCTCGAGTTCGTCTTCCCACTCCCCGCCGAGTGGATGGAACGATTCGTCGTCCGCGCTCATCCGCTTAGAACACCTCCTGACATGCCGTCTTTCTCACAGAGTGGATACTCAGCGACAGGTACTTGAATACGTTCATTTGCGATTCACTACACCCGACTCACGACTAGACGCGGTTGAAGTATCGACCCGATTTCCACGCCGTGAGAATGGACGGTAACATGTTCGAGTATACAAGTAGGCAGTCGGCCTGAATGGCGATCAGTACGCCGCGAGCTGTTCCTCGAGCGGCTCGTCTTCGTCGAGTCCCGGAAGATCCTCGACGAAGCGCTTGACGATCGCCTCTTCGGCGCGGTGAAGCGTCTCGCTGCAGGTCGATTTCGCGATATCGAGGTGATCGGCGAGTTCGGTCAGCGAACTCCGACGTGGCGTGTCGTAGTACCCCTCCTCGACGGCGGCGACGACGACCTCGAGCTGGCGTTCCGAGAGGAGCTGACTCTCGTGTAGTCGCTCGCTCACGTTTTCGATGCGATACTGAAGTCCGAAGAACTCGAGCTGTTCGGCGAGTTCGGCGAGCCGTTCGCGGGAGCCGGTGACGTCGACTGTCGCCTCGCCGTCCTGGATCTCGACGGGGAGTTCGATCGGCATTCCGGACTCTCGAGAGGAGAACAACAGCAGGGGAGCCGTCGTCTCGAAGTGGATCGTCGCCTCGTTGTCGCTCCACTGGATGAGAGAGAGTTCAGTGATCTGTGGGTGGTCGTTGACGTCGTCGACCACGTCGGGAACGTCCGGACCGGTGATTCTGACGAGTGCGAATCCCGACTCGGAGCCGGGGACCGCGGCCAGCACCTGAAACGTGGCCTCGGGGTACGCCACCGACACCTGCTGGATCCAGACCTGTTCGGGCATCGTCACGGAGAGAGTCGCCTGGGCCATTTGATACGAACTCCTTCTAACCGTACGTATAAACCCGTGACCACGAATATATTCGCCCGGTTCCTACGCCGTGGGAATTCCTCTCTCGAAGCGGGACGGGTTCGCCCTCGAGGCGGGATGGTTTCGCTCTCGAGGTGGAACGGCCGAACTGATTCGGCCCAACATCCAATCGGCGATGGCCCGAAGAGAGCGATGATGGCAACCGACATCGCCGACCAGACGCTCGACGTCAGGAAAATCGACGGCCCGCCATTCGACGACATCGTCTCCGCGCTCGAGGACCTCGAGACCGACGAACGGCTGCGGCTGATCGCACCGTTCGAACCGGCGCCGCTGTACGAGGTGCTCGATGCGCGCGGGTTCAGCCACGAGGCCGAAAACCGGGACGGCGTCTGGTACGTCCACATCGTACACGACGAGGGATCTGCATCGGTCTGACTGCGGGACGTACCGACCCAATATTCGAAATCTGTACCGCCGACCGGCGAACATATTCGTACCAACACCGATCCCGCTTCGCCGTCCACTCAGACTCGCATGACACGACTCGACGTTCGAGACATTCCACCGGTGAACCGCCATCCGACCATCCACGAAACGTTCGAGGACCTCGAGCCCGGCGAGACGCTGACGATCGTCAACGATCACGAGCCCAAACCACTGTTCTACGAGTTTCAGGCCGAAGTCGAGAGCTTCGACGCCGACGGCTACGAGGTCGAACGCGTCGCACCCGAGGAGTTCGTCGCGCGGTTCCCGAAAGTCGAAGCCTAGGTGGCGTTTCGGTTCCTGAGTGAGCGAGTTCGGGGACGAACACGTCCGGCAGGAGAGATAGGGTGGCGGAGGTCGACCGAATACGTATGCAGTATACAGCCGTCGTCGACCGAACGGATGCGCCGCCGGATCGACCACGAACGACGCTCGACGTCCGCTCGCTCGGCCCGCCGGAACCGCTCAAACGAACGCTCGAGCAACTCGTCGATCTCCCCGACGAGGCGGTGTTGCTCCAGCGAAACGACCGCGTCCCCCAGTTCCTCTTTCCGAAACTCGATGACCGAGGGTACACGTACGAGAGCCTCGAGCTGGACGACGAAGTCGTCACCGCGATCTGGCGGCCCTAACCTACTGCCGACCATTTTCGGACTGCGCCTCGGCTGGTGGGGAATGGCCCCTTCAGCGGCGAAACGAGTCTACCATCAGTTCCGTGGTTCGCTCGGGTCGTTCGTGAAGGACCCAGTGGCTCGCCTCCGGCAGGAACTCGAGTCGACCGTTCGGACAGAAGTCGTAGCTGTCGATCGCCAGTTCCGGGACGAGCGCGACGTCGTCTCGCCCCCAGACGACGAGCGTCGGGACGTCGACGTCCGTACGCGGTGGCTTCGGGGGATAGCGCGCGCTCGCACGATACCAGGCGAGCATTCCGCTCAGCACACCCTCCTGACGCCAGGCCTGCCGATATCGCTTTATGTCCTCGTCGGTGAACGTGTCCGGGGCCGAGGTTTCCCGCAGTACCTGCTCGAGCAGGCGATATTCGTCGTACCGACAGGCCCACTCCGGAACCGCGGGCAACTGGAAGAAGAAGGCGTACCAGCTCCGACGGAGCTGTTCCGGGTTCGAGAGGAGTTGCCGGCGAAACGCCACCGGATGGGGTGCGTTGACGATGCCGAGGGTATCGATGGCTGACGGGTGATGAAGTGCGAGTGACCACGCGACCATACCGCCCCAATCGTGGCCGACGACGTGGGCGGAGTCGCGACCCTCGGTTCCGATGAGCTCGACGACGTCCGTCGCCAACGTTCGCTGTCGGTATTCGCGGACCGGACCGGGCTTCTCGCTCAGGTTGTACCCGCGCTGGTCGGGGACGAGCACTCGATAGCCGGCGTCGACGAGGGGGTCGATCTGGTGACGCCAGGTGTACCAGAATCCGGGGAATCCGTGAAGCAATACGACGAGCGGGGCGCTCTCGTCCCCTGCCACGACGGCGTGTAACTCGACGCCGTTGACCGTCCGCCTGATCGACTCTGCGTCCGGACACAGCGATGCATCGGTCTCCGGCGGCGACGATTCCGTTCTCATGCGGTCGTATTCCGTTCGTTTTTCTGCGGACACATCAGTACCGCCCCTGCAGGCTGAGTACCCTCCCAAGCGTCGACCGATGAGCGAAATCGGATCACACCGCGTGATTTCGCTCATCAGTGCAGGCTTGGGACGCCACTGAGTACCTCACCGCGCCGGTCACTTCCTCGGCTGGACACACCGGCTCGTTCCGAATTGGGTTCGATCAGGGATCCCCCGAAAGCGTGACGATCTCGCAACCTGGACGAACATGTTCGGCTGAGTTCCCTCCCCGTAAGAATTGTCGATGGAGGTGTACATATGGGCAGTATTTGTAGAGTTGAGGGGAAATACAATGCAACCTAACGCAGTAAATCGACGTTCATTCATTCAGGCGGCAGGTGCAACCGGTGCGGTCGCGATCGCAGGCTGTCTTTCGGACGGCACGGCCGAGAACGACCCGGTCCCGGAATCGACCGAGGCAGAACAGGGCCTCCCAGACGCGGCAGCGGTCGACGTCGACCACGTAGCGGCGGATCCGACGGCAATCCCGCCCCCGGTCGACTGGGACGAACCCCGGACCCACGAGATTACGCTCGAGTCGATCGAAGTGACGGCCGAGGTCGAACCGGGTGTGACGCTGGATTTCATGACCTACGAGGGTCAGATCCCCGGACCGATGATTCGGGTCCGCGAGGGTGACACGATCGACCTCACCTTCGAAGTGCCCGACGATCACAACCGCGACGCTCACAACGTCGACTTCCACGCGGTGTACGGACCAGGCGGCGGCGCCGAAGCGACGACGCTCGCACCGGGTGACGAACCGGCACGACTCCGGTTCAAGACGACGTATCCCGGCATCCACATCTACCACTGTGCGGTCCCGAACATGGACCAGCACATCAGCCTGGGGATGTTCGGCGCGATCCTCGTCGAGCCGAAAGAGGGACTCCCGGAAGTCGACCGAGAGTTCTACTTCGGCCAGCACGAGGTCTACACCGACGGCGACACCGGCGAAGAGGGACACCACACCTTCGCCTTCGACGACGCCGCGGACGAGGACCCGACGTACGTCCTCATGAACGGCGAAGCCTACGGCTTCAGTGACGCCGGCCAGCACGGCCCCGTCCACGCCGAAGTCGGAGAGACCGTCCGGGTATACTTCGCCAACGGTGGCCCGAACCTCACCAGCGCGCTCCACCCGATCGGCAACGTCTGGTCGCGGTTCTACCGCGACGGCGACCTGCTCTCGGACCCCGGGCGAAACGTCGAGACCGCACCCATCGCACCGGGGACCGTCGTCGCCGGCGAGATGGAACTCCCCGTTCCGGGCCCGATCAAGATCGTCGACCACGCGCTCTCCCGGGTCGCTCGCAAAGGGATGCTCGCCGTCATCGACGTCGAAGGCGAGCCCAACCCCGATATCTACGACGACGACCTGTAGTCGGGCGCGACGACCGTCACCGCTCTTTCTCTCCACCCGTTCGCGTCGGGACAGAAGATACTTGTCCGAATCGATACGACGAACCGATATGTCCCCGACGCGACGGCGGCTCCTCCAGTCGACCGTTCCCGCCGCTTTGGCCTCGCCGGCTGTGCGCAATCCGATACCACGACGGATCCGAACGGCGACGATTCGGCCGACGGACGGTCCCGCGGCACCGAGTACGATCCCGACGTCAGCAAACCACGGACCCTCGAGGACGGCCCGGTGCTCGTCGAGTCCGACGGCGATGCCGACGGAGTCGGCCAGTCCGGAACCGGGATTCGGCGAGGGCTCGTAACGAGTCGATCCCAGGCCGCTGATCTCGTATTCGCCGACGGCGTCCCGCAAGCGGACGTCGAATCGACGCGCGAGTTTTTCGACGAGACAGCGTTCGACGAGGAAACGATCTACGTCACACACGTCGGCGTCGAATCCTGCTCGCAGTACCGAATCCACTCGGTCACGTGGGAGCCCAACCGAGTCGAGTACGAGTACTGCCGCGAATTGCGTCCGCCCGAGGACGACTGCACTGCCGACGCCCGCGAACAGGTAGCGCTGTGTATCCGAATTCCCGAACCGCTCGAGATGACCGTCAGAGGCGCGGGCTCGAGCGGCCGGTCCCCGTGTCGAGAGACGGATACGGAGTACGAGACGATCGAACCGGAGGAGCCGGACGGCCGAGTGGAGGGTGAGGACGAATGAGCCGACGGTGTACCAGGCGCCGCGTGCTGGCAACGGCCGGTACCGTTGTGGGAACGTTCGCACTCGCGGGCTGTGTGAACAACGAAAGCCGATACTGGGACTCGCCCCCGTCGTTCGACGACGACGGCCTCGAGTCGGTGACCGACCGGACGGTTCCCGATCGACCGACGGTGATCCCCGTCGCCATTGCGGACGACCGACGCCGGGCGATCGGCGGTCGAGTCGACGAGCTTCTCGAACCGATTCCTGAACCGCTCACGGTAGATACGCTGCCGAACGGGGCGATACGCGAGGAGATCACGAGCGAGCGCGAAGCCGCCCGCAGTTGCGTCGGTCAGATGGAAGATACGACGACGACCCTGGATACCGCGACGGTAGCCGCCGACGCCCGCGAACACGCCGGCAGGGCGGCCGGTGTCTGGGCGGCCGTGAGCACGGCCCACTCTCTCGAGGATGTGACGCTGTCCGAGAGCGAGGTTTCGTCCGAGATGTCCCAGCTGGCAGACGACCTTCCCGGCGACGCGGCGAGCCCGCTCGAGGGAAGCGTCGTCTACGGCCCGATCGAGTCCTGGCTCGACACCGCGCGTCGGAGCACGCTCGTCGGCCGGTCGTCGATCGGGAACCGGGCGAACCCGGTTCGAGAGGGGTCAGCGGTCGGGGACGTCGAACGCATCCGTGCGGAGATCGAGGTCGGCGAACACCTCCGGGATCGGTACGTCGAGCACCTCGAGCGACCACGAGCGATCGAGGGGGACCTCGAGACCGCCCTCGAGGAATTCGCGCCCCACGTTCGTGATCGCTTCCTCGAGTTTCACGGCGAGGAGGACGTCGAGCGCCCCTGGATGGCACCCTCGCTCGACGACGTACTCGGAAGCGACCGCCCACGGGACCACCCCGGCGTCAGGCTCTTCTCGACCGAGATGTACGACCTGTTCGACGAGATCAGGTTCGAACCTATCGCCTGGCCGGAGATGACGGTCGATCACCCGGCACACAGGCTCCGGACGACCCACTGGGCGCTCGCGGGGCTCGAGACCCTCGAGCGAATCGGGGAGCGCGTCGACGACGGCGACGAACTGTTCCCTGGAGACGCCGACGAGCTCCGAAGAAATCGCAACGCGGCGATCGACGCCGTCGACGACCTTCTCGGATCGGGGGCACCGCTCGAGCGCTGGTCGGCCCGACGGCTCGTCGACCGGTTCGGCGATCCCGACGAACTGGTCGCGTCGGGCGTCGACGCCGATCCTCGAGAGATCGCCGACGCTAACGGTTCCTACGTCTGGATCGCGACGATGGCCGACACGGCGACCGAGGCGTCGTCGCTCGTCGAATCGTTGCTCCCGTAAGTCAGACGGCAAACGTCACGTCCAGACGCGAAGACAGTCGTTCGAACAGAAGTGGAGATCGATCGGTTCGTCGGGGCCCCCGTCGACGTACGTTCGGAGCGTGTACGCGATCGCCGCGTCGGACTCGCAGTTGTCACACGTCGCGTCGACGGACGGTTCGTCGCGGTTTGCCCTCGCATCGGCGGTCGGTTCGTCGCGGTCCGTCGCCGTGGCGACGGGCGGTTCGTCGTCCGCCTCGACGGTGGTATCGGCGTACATATCGATCGAAGGCACCTGCTACCCCCTTGAGTATGCCCCGATTAGCGGGAGTGTCCGCTGGTAAAGACAGTACTAATTCCGATCAATATCAGATTGAGGAAGTGAAACGAGTTCGATCGTGTCCCCACAGGGGACGGACCGTCCCTGCTGAATCGGCTTCGCTGGACCCTGCTGAATCGACTTCTCTGACTCCCTGCTGAATCGGCTTCGCTGGACCCTGCTGAATCGACTACGCCGGCGCGCTACCTTCGGCCTCGAGCAGTTCGTGATACCGGTTGCGGATGGTAACCTCGGAGATGCTGGCGACCTCGCTGACCTCGTTCTGGGTGACCTTCTCGTTGGTCAGCAACGCGGCGGCGTAGACGGCCGCTGCGGCGAGACCGACGGGCGACTTGCCGCTGTGGATCCCGTCGTCTTTCGCCGTCTTGAGCAGCCGCCGAGCACGGCGCTCGGTCTCCTCGGAGAGATCGAGATCGCTCGCAAACCGCGGGACGTAGCTCTCGGGGTCGGCCGGCTGGACCTCGAGGCCGAGTTCGCGGACCACGTAGCGGTACGTTCTGGCGATTTCGTCTTTCTCGACGCGGCTGACGGCCGAGATTTCGTCGAGGCTGCGCGGGGTGCCGGCCTGACGAGCGGACGCGTACAGCGACGACGTGGCGACGCCTTCGATCGACCGGCCGGGCAGCAGGTCCTCCTCGAGGGCGCGTCGGTAGATGACGCTGGCGGTCTCGCGGACGTTCTCGGGGAGGCCGAGCGCGCTGGCCATGCGGTCGATCTCGCCCAGTGCCTGTTTCAGGTTGCGTTCCTTGCTATCACGCGTGCGGAATCGCTCGTTCCAGGTGCGAAGCCGCTGCATCTTCTGGCGCTGGCGGCTCGAGAGGGACTTGCCGTAGGCGTCTTTGTCCTGCCAGCCGATGTTGGTCGACAGCCCCTGGTCGTGCATCATGTTCGTCGTCGGGGCACCGACGCGGCTCTTCTCGTCCTTTTCGGCGGCGTCGAACGCGCGCCACTCGGGACCGCGGTCGATCTCGCCCTCTTCGACGACGAGTCCACACTCGCTGCAGACGGTCTCGGCGTGTTCGGCGTCGCTGACCAGTCGCCCTTCACACTCTGGACATCGCTCTCGTTCTCCCGTTTCCTCGGCGGACTCCTCTCGCTCGGTCTGGCGGCGCTCGTCGCCGTGCGTTTTGATCGTGGAGTCGGTCATTGTGTTGGAACAGATGGAAACCCAGTGAAAACTGTTCTCGCGTAAGGAGAATATAACGCCGGTCACTCACTTAAAAACTACGGTTGCAAGGGCAGTAACGGGGGTCGACGAACCGTCGACGCTCGCCGTATCGAAACCCTTACTCTCCGGAGGCCGGTCCGAACAGGTATGAGCAACGACGCCGTCAGTCCCGAGGAGGTCCGCCACGTCGCGGAACTGGCCCGCGTCGACCTCGCGGACGGCGAGGTCGACCAGTTTACACGACAGTTCGCGGACATCCTCGAGTACTTCGAGACCCTGGACGAAGTGCCGGAGGTCGACCGCGACGCCGACCTCGCGAACGTGATGCGACCGGACGAAGCGCGCGACTCACTGGACAGCGACGAGGCGCTACGAAACGCCGCCGAGACCGAGGACGGCTACTTCAAGGGGCCGAACGTTTCCTGATCATGGCGGAGAACATCTTCATTACCGAGGAGACGATCGAGGGAGCCGACGACGGCCCCCTCGCCGGCCGAACCGTCGCAATCAAGGACAACATCTCGACGGCGGACGTTCGAACCACCTGCGGCTCGGCGATGCTCGAGGAGTACGTGCCGCCGTACGACGCGACGGTGGTCTCCCGTCTGAAAGAGGCGGGTGCGACGATCGTCGGTAAGGCGAACATGGACGAGTTCGGCATGGGGTCGACGACGGAGACTTCCGCGTTCGGGTCGACGGACAACCCCGCCGCGCCCGGTCGCGTTCCCGGCGGCTCGTCGGGTGGCTCCGCGGCCGCGGTCGCCGCGGGCGAAGCGGACCTCGCGCTCGGGTCGGACACCGGCGGCTCGATCCGGTGTCCTGCCGCGTTCTGTGGCGTCGTCGGTATCAAACCCACCTACGGGCTCGTCTCGCGATACGGGCTGGTCGCCTACGCCAACAGCTTAGAACAGATCGGGCCGTTCGCCGACTCCGTCGAGGACGCAGCCGCGTTACTCGACGTGATCGCCGGCCCGGACGAGCGCGACGCGACGACGCGCGAGCCCGAACCGAACGGCGAGCGAACGAGCTACGCGGAGGCGGCGACGGGCGACGTCGACGGCCTCTCGATCGGCGTTCCCACGGAACTGCTCGAGGGAGCCGACGACGGCGTCCTCGAGACGTTCTGGGACGCACTCGAGGGACTCGAGGACTGCGGCGCGGCGTATCACGAGGTGTCGCTGCCGTCGGTCGAACACGCCGTCGAGGCCTATTACGTGATCGCGATGTCGGAAGCGTCTTCGAACCTCGCACGGTTCGACGGCGTCCGGTACGGCAACTCCGGCGGCTACGACGGCAACTGGAACGAGGTGTTCTCGGCGGCCCGCAGGGAAGGGTTCGGCGACGAGGTCAAGCGACGGATCCTGCTCGGCACCTACGCCCTCTCGGCTGGCTACCACGACAAGTACTACAAGAAGGCACAGGACGCTCGAGCGTGGGTCAAACAGGACTTCGACCGGGTACTCGACGAGGTAGACGTTTTGGCTTCGCCGACGATGCCCGTTCCTCCTTTCGAACTCGGGGAGAGTCTCGACGACCCGCTTCAGATGTACCTCGCGGACGCGAACACCGTCCCGGTCAATCTCGCCGATCTGCCCGCGATTTCGGTCCCTGCAGGCGAGACCGATGGACTACCGGTCGGGTTGCAATTCGTCGGACCGGCGTTTGGCGAGCGCCGGTTGATCGAAGCCGCGAGCGCCCTCGACTGATACGGTTGGTACTACTACCGCCCACCGGTCGTGTCAGGAGATAGATTTTTGTACGCCGACGAACTCTAGGAAACTAGCACGGTAACAGGTCGGTCCCGTTCATGAAGATTGCACGAGATCAAGAGGTCGCGTTCGACGAGTTCTCTCGAGCGTGCGATCTCGTCGACGATTACTTCGGCCAGACGATCGACGAGGTCGCGCTACACGCACCGGTGTCCCGCCGTCAGCTGGTCGCAGTGTTGGCCCGGGCACAGCTGACCGGCCGACAACTGGCAGTCGACGGACTCACCGAAGAGGGAAACGTCGTCTACCGGTCGGCCCACGAGACGTTGTTCTGGTACGACGCAGGGTTCTGGTCTGCGATGGGCGACCGCCACAACCTTTCTGCCGACGAGAGTCGAGCCGCACGGGAAGTTCACAGACGAATCATCGAAGTCATCGACGGCGACGTTTCCTACTACAACCGCGAACGGGATCCGTTCGTTCTGATCCAGCGATTGGGCGACTCCGATTGAGTGTTCCCGAATTCGTCGACGTGATCCGGAGACCGTCTCCTCGAGCACCACGTGATATCTGTGAGAGTTTCCACTATTAGGATCAAAGCCGGTTGTACGGTGTATATGGGCCGTTGCACGTCGGTTTCGCTAGAACTGCAGATGGGACGGTTCCGGGAGGTCTACAACCGGTCCCGGTCGCGGTCTCCGGTCGCTCGGTTCGACGGATCGTGTTATTCCTCGTACGCGAGGTTCATGATCCACTGGGAGAACGCGTCGCTGTTCGGATCGACCTCTTCCTCGCCGATAAACGGCGAGAGCATGTCTCCGGCCATCAACAGCGTGAAATCGAGGTCTCGGGCCGTCGGAGTGATGTAATAAGTGTTGTGACCGGCGTAGACAGTCTCCTCACGATCGACGAGTTCCTTCTCGACGAGGGACTCGACGATACGACTTCCCTTGCGCGAGGAGACGTCGAGTTCCTTCCAGAAATCGCTCTGGTGAATGCCACCGGTCTCGCGAACGAGTTCGAGGCCGGCGCGCTCGTCCTCGGAGAGTTCGGCTTCGATCGCGGCAACGCTCACGGCGACCACCTCTCCGTGCTCAGCGCTAGGGGCGGGAGTGCGTCCATGTGCGTATGAGAGACAGGGAGCCGCTTAAATGTGCCCTTCGATGTCGGTCACGACCGACCGATCGAGTTCGACCGGACGGTAGGTCGTCCGGCAGGGCGGTCCCGGTGCGAACCGGTAGGTCGTCGTCTCGCCGACTGCGAGTAGCGACGACGACCGCGTTCCGAACCCGTCCCCGTGGAGACAGACGCCGTACTCGTGATCGCCCAGCACGTCGCCGGCTCGCTCGAGCCACTCGGTCACCGACTCACCGGGCTCGGATCCCGTCGCGGTGTCGGGAGACAGTTCACGACGGACGGTCCGGGCGTTTGCGGCCTGTTCCCTGGCGGCGTCGGCTCGAGAGGCGGGGACGGTGACGTCGTCGTCGACGGCGACGTTGACCACGACGTGAACGCCGGGATCGAACCTCGTCACCGACAGCTCGCCGTCCCACCGGTAGCAAGCGGCGTCGTCGGCGTCGGCGATTACGAGGAAAAAGCCGTCGTACTCGTCGGCGGTCGTTGCTTCCTCGACGATCGACCCCGCTTCGGCCGCCGACTCCGCCTCGAGGACGTCAGCGACGAGCAATCCGCGCGAGCGTTCGCCGGCGAGATCGGCGTCGGTCCACCCGTTGGTGACGCCGGCGAAAACGCCGAACCCGTTGTACCCGATCCAGGTGCCGCCGACCTCCGCGTCCGCCGGCGCGACGACGAGGGGGTCGTCGTCGTACACGCCGGGAGGGGACGAGTCGCGCTCGAGCGATTCGTCCCGATTGGCGGCGACTGCGACCGGGGCATCCTCGAAAACCTGCCAGGCGAGTGCAAGGGTACACACGTGTAGATCGACGGCTCCCAGCGGTTTAATTCTCGCTTTGTCGGTAGTCGGCTCCGCCGCCTTCCCAGCGGATCATCGCGGCGAGTCGGAGTTGATCGTCACTGGGAGTCGGAATTGATCGTCGCTATGAGTCGCGGCTGGTCCTCACGGCGAGTTCTCGACGGTGAGCGTGACGGTCACGTCAGCACCGTCGGCGAGGGCTTCGACGAGGGTGCGATCGAACCCGTCGGCCGCGAACTCGGCACCGAGGAGGATCGTCCGTTCGTCGACGTACTCGCTCGTGCGGCCGACGGCGCTGCGTTCGCTTGTGAACTCGAGGGCTGGATCGCCACGTCCTTCGACCGAGTCGCGGTGGCCGTCGGCCTCGAGCGTGACGGTGATCGTCGCATCGGCGTCCCGACAGGCCTCGACGAAGGCGGGATCGAAGTCGGCCGGCGACCGGTCGGCCTCGATCGCGAGGATGCAATCACCCGCGGGGGTGAGGTAGTCGTCGGTCGTCACCTCGAACGTGCTCGCGTGTTCGGCCCGGACGTTTTCGTGGCCGCGGGCGTGGATGATCTCCTCCATACGACGACGTTCACCGCCGGGCGGAAAACGTCCGCGAAAATCGGCCACGAGTGTCCGCGAATTCGATCGCGTTCGATCGGAGCGGCAGTAAAAGGGGCTCGAGAGTCGAATACGAGACCGCTCGAGGGTTAAACCAGACTCGCGCCGTCGAACTCGCCGCGACGGTACTCGATGTCCATCAGGTCGAGGATCGTCGGCGTGATGTCGAAGAGGTCGGCCTCACCGATGGACGCGTCCGGGTGATCGATGTACAGCGCCGTGTCGTCGAAGCTGTGCATCCCGTTTCGCGGTCCCGTATCGAACACGTCCGAATCGGCTTTGAACCCGGATTTCAGGTCGAAGCCGTGGTTCGGAATCGCCACCAGATCGGGTGCGATGTCGTCGTGGTCGCCGCGGAACGCCTCCTCTTTCTCGACGACGCGCTCGACCACGTTCCGTCCCTCCGGCCCCTCGAGCGCCTCGAGGTCGGCTCTGAGTTGATCGCGGACGTCGTCGTACTCGTCTTCGGGGACGGTGCCGCGAGGTTCCCGGCCCTCGAGATTGATGTAAAACCGGCCGGGGATAAAGGAGTAGGCTCTCGTCTCGTCGGCGATGTCGCCCAGTTCGGTGGGTTCGTCGGTGTTGAACGAGAGCCACCCCTCCTCTCGAAGCCACTCGTTGAAGTGGACCTCGTAGTCGAGGGTGGTAAATCCGTGATCGGAGGCGACGATCAGGGTGACGTCGTCCGGGAGGCTCTGGCGCAGGCGGCCGATGTAGTCGTCGACCTTGCGGTAGAACTCGAGGAACTCCTCTTTGTACTCGCCGTCGCGCTCGTAGTCCTCGAACAGGAAGTGATTGACCCGGTCGGTCGTCATGAACACGCCGAAAAACAGGTCCCAGTCGTCTTGCTCGAAATAGTGTTCGAACGCCTCGAACCGCGCGTCTATGGTTTCGTGGGCGTCCTCGATGAACGCAGTCTTGTCCGCCTCGTGGCCGAGTTTCGGATCGACGTCGATCCGATAATCGATCGACTCGAGGTACTCGCGGACGTCGTCGGGGAAGGCGGCCTTATCGAGACCCGACGAGAGGAACCCGGAGACCATCCGCTGGACGGTTCGCTGTGGCGGAAACGTGACGGGAACGTTCATCACCGTCGCTCGTCGGTCCGCCTCCTGGACGTGATCCCAGACCCGGTCGGCCTGCACGTCGTTGCCCATCGGGACGTAGGTGTCGTAGGTCCCGATCTCCCGGTCCTGAAAGCCGTAAACGCCGGTCTCACCGGGGTTTTTCCCGGTCGATAACGACGGCCAGCAGGCGCTCGATTCGGGGGGAACGATACTCGAAATTTCGCTCGCTGTCCCTTCGTCTGCGATCGCTGCAAAGTTCGGGAACAGTTCCTCGTTCTCCGACAGGAGACTGTACGGCACTCCATCGACTCCGATAAACGCGACCCGGGGAGTTTCCTCGCCCCGTAATCGGTCGAACAGGCCCATGGGCGGTCGTAGTTCGACCGCATACAAGAAGGTTCGTTTCGAGAAACTGTTTTGAGAAAATGCGGGAACGGACGGCACGATTCCCGACATCCGGTGGGGTCACGACTCGCTCCCGGTTTTACCGCGAGATCGATACGAGAGAACGTATGCGGGGAGACGGCGGAAATCCGATCACTCGTCTCGTCCGCTCGGGGCGTCCGGATCGAAGTTGGTTGGAACGACGGTCGGGTGAGCCAACCCGACGCGTTGATCCTCCCTGTCACCGGTTTCTGTCGGGTCGTGGACGGACGGATCGGTTGCTGCCATAACGAGTGAATCTACGAGACTGACCCGGATAAAATTACCCATGCTCATAATGCATGAGGAAACGCGGTGAAATAACTCGAGTGAATCGGCGGTCGAGTTAGGTGAAGTCGAATTACCCGAAGTGTTGCTCGTAGAGATCCTGTGCGTGTTCGATCGCGTCGTATGCGGCCTGTCGGTCCTCCCAGCCGAGGGTTTCGACTTCTTTGCCTTCCTCGAGATTCTTGTAGGTCGCGAAGAACTCGTCGATCTCCTCACGCTGCTGTCGAGGAATGTCCTCGAGATCCTCGATGTGATCGAAGCGGGGATCTTCGGTGGGGACGGCGATGACTTTGTCGTCCTGTTCGCCGTCGTCGTCCATCTTCATCAGTGCGACGGGGCGAGCCTCGATGACACAGCCGGGGAACGTCTGGTCCTCGACGAGGACGAGTACGTCGAACGGATCCTCGTCGTCGTAGTACGATTGCGGGATGAAGCCGTAATCGCTCGGGTAGTGGACGTTGCTGTGCAAGACGCGGTCGAGAACGACACCGGGGACGTCCTTGTCGTACTCGTACTTATTGCGCTCGCCCTTGAGACACTCGACGACGGCATAGATCTCTTCTGGCGGATTCGGTCCGGTTTCGAGGTCTTCCCAGAGATTGACCATGTACCTGAGAATCTGTCGTGGATCAAAAAGTACTTTCGTAATCACGTTCGAACGGTAATTGACGGCTACCAGACAGCCGACAGACGCGACCGGACGGGGACCGTTCGGCCGCCACCAGCGGTTACACACCGCCTGGCCGCCTCAGAAACCAAATAGTTGGCAAGTCTTAAATAGTCTGGTGACATTTACAGAAGTATGTCAGAGGCACAATCAATCACCGGCGAACAGAGCATTGCACGTGAACTTACCGCGTTCCAGACCAACATCCTCACCATCCTCGCGAAGGAACCGATGTACGGGCTGGCGATCAAACGCGAACTCGAGGAGTACTACGGCACCGAGGTGAACCACGGTCGCCTCTACCCGAACCTCGACGAACTCGTCGAACTCGGACTGGTCGAAAAGAGCGAACTCGACAAGCGAACGAACCAGTACTCCCTGACCGACGACGGCTACGACGCCGTCCTCGACGGCGTCCGCTGGACGCTCTCGAAGGTCGTCACCGGCGACGACCGCGCGGACGAAATCCGCGACATCGTAGACGAAAGCTACTGAAGCGTACGGGTGGTCTACCGAACCCGGAACTCGGGCACCGGTTCGTCGACCTCCTCGTACACCAACTCGATCGATTCTTCGACGGCGTCACGCTGGGCACGTGACGGCCAGGCGTTGCGAACGAAGTACTCGGTGAGAAACTCCGAAAGCTCCGGTCCCGTCAGCGAGTCGATCCGCTTCGCGTAGTGATTGCCGACGAAATCCGCGAGCGCGGCCGCATTTTCGCCGTGAACCTCGCCGTAGCGCTCTCTGACACGCGCAGCGAGTTCGCGGTTGTGAGCGTCGACTGCGTCCCAGTCGTCGGGATCGCCGGTCCCCTCGAGGGCCACTTCGACCGCTCGTGAGAGGTCATCGATCCGGTCCGGGTGGACGACGCCGTCTTCGTGCCACTCCTCGGGATGGACGACGAGCACCGCGTCGCCGTCGTCCTCGCGGATCCGGGCAGTGAATCCGTACTCCTCGAGGAGCGCGTCCCGGCGTCGCCTGCGGGCACGCCGCTCGTTGTCGTCGGTCGCCGTTCGCTCGAGACGGGTGAGGCGTTCGGCCTCCTCGACGACGGCATCGGATAGTTCGTCGTCCCCGCCGTTTCGGTCGTTGTCGACGCTAATCCCGTTGGCTTCGCCCTCGTCCTCAGTCTCGGCACCGTCGTCCGCGTCGCGGACCTCGACGCGTTCGGTCGTATCGTCCGCGCGGCCGAGATCTTGCCCGTCGAAATCACTCATGAGTGGGTGTTGTGTCGCGAGCGTTTTTCCCTTGCCGATTCGGGCCACGTCGACAGCCGTCGTCTCGCCGGCCGATCACCGCTCGTCTAGCGCTTCGTTTGCTAGCCGGTCCGCGCGGTCGTTCACCTCGCGCGGGACGTGCTCGAGGCTCCACTCGTCGAAGTTCGCGAGCAGTTCGTGGACGGTGACGCGTTTCTCGCGGAGTTCGGGGTCGTTGGTATTGTACTCGCCGCGAACCTGTTTGACGATCAGTTCGGAGTCTCCGCGGACGTCGACCTCGTCGTAGCCGTAGTCGCGGGCCGCCTCGAGTGCCGTGATGAGCGCCTCGTACTCGGCCTGGTTGTTCGTCGCGCGACCGATCGTCTCCTTTCCTTCGGCGACGATCCCCTCGCTCGTGACGATCACCCAGCCGATCCCCGCTGGACCGGGATTGCCGCGCGCGCCGCCGTCGAAGTAGACGTGTGCACGACCGCCGCCGTCCCGAAGCACCGCTTCGAGGTCCCGCGGGGTGTCACCCTGTACGACGACTTTGTCGTCGTAGGCGACTGCCGTTGCGCCCCCTCGGCTCGCTCGCCAGCGCTCGTGGTCGGTGTTTCCGGCTTCGACACTCACGCCCGCACCCTCGAGGCGCTCGCGCGCCGCTTCGACGTCACATTCGATAACCGGCATCCGTTGTCCATCGCCGATTTCCGGATAAAGTCTTTCCGGTTTTTAATCGGAAACTACAGCTTTGACCGCCTCTACTGCCAGTATTTCGCGGATAACCGCTAACGGAGAAAAACAGAGTCCAAGGGTTTATATACTATGGTGATACTACTATAAAAGTGCGATGACACGGTCCACCCGCCAGCGGGAGCGAACGCGTGAGACGGACGAGACTGAGGATCAGGAGGGAGTACGTGCGTGTCCCGAGTGTGAATCGGATAATCTCGTTAAGGACTCTGACCGGGGTGAGCTCATCTGTGAAGACTGTGGGCTCGTCGTGGAAGAAGAGAAGATAGACCCCGGTCCGGAGTGGCGGGCGTTCAACCACCAGGAACGGCAGGAAAAGTCCCGCGTCGGCGCGCCGACGACGCAGACGATGCACGACAAGGGACTGACGACGACCATCGACTGGAAGGACAAAGACGCCTACGGTCGCTCTATTTCCTCGAAAAAACGCAGCCAGATGCACCGGCTGCGAAAGTGGCAAGAACGCATCCGAACGAAAGACGCCGGCGAACGAAACCTTCAGTTTGCGCTCAGTGAAATCGATCGCATGGCCTCCGCACTCGGGGTGCCACGGTCAGTGCGCGAGGTCGCGTCGGTTATCTACCGGCGCGCGCTCAAAGAAGACCTCATCCGCGGTCGATCCATCGAGGGCGTCGCGACGTCGGCACTGTACGCCGCCTGTCGCAAAGAAGGAATTCCACGAAGTCTCGAAGAAATTTCGGAAGTCTCACGCGTCGAACGAAAAGAGATCGGTCGGACGTATCGGTACATCTCGCAGGAACTCGGCCTCGAGATGCGACCCGTCGATCCGAAGAAATACGTCCCGCGCTTCTGTTCTGAACTCGAACTGTCCGAAGAGGTCCAGACGAAAGCAAACGAAATCATCGAGAAGACGGCCGAGGAAGGGCTGCTCTCGGGCAAATCACCGACCGGATACGCCGCAGCTGCGATCTACGCTGCCTCGTTGCTCTGTAACGAGAAAAAGACCCAGCGCGAGGTCGCAGACGTCGCGCAGGTCACCGAAGTAACGATCCGGAATCGGTATCAAGAACAGATCGAAGCGATGGGCATTCACGGCTAGACGCGTCTCCGTACGCACCAGTCATTTTTTGACACCGAAGACGACGCCGGCAGACGCGAGTACTCAGAACCGCCGGATCGGTGCGACAGTCGAGTCGGCGACTGAATCGATACGCAACTCGGTAGATGACCGGATCAGTACGCAACTCGAGTCGACGGCTGGATCGATGTAGTGTTCGGGAGCTACAGATCGTCACCGTTTTCGTCGGCGGCTTCGTCACCGTTTTCCGGTTCGTCGTTTAGCTCCTCTTCGTCGTCCGGATCGGCCGGTTCGTCGTTCGCCGGCGTTTCCTCCTCTTCTTCGCCCGGACCTTCCTCGCCACAACCCGCGAGTGCGGTTACGCCAACTGCTGTGCCTATCGTGATCATTCGGCGACGTGTAATCGTACGCTTCATCGTCATCGGACCCGAATCCACGGGGAGCCAAGATACCGGGGCTCCGTTTCGGCGGTCAACGCGTGTTATATTCGCAGCGAGCGTCGAAGAGACGAACACGGCGAGGAGGACGAACGACGACTGTCAGACGGGTCACACTCTCCTGGAAATACGGCGGCGGTCACGGCTATCCGGTCTCTCACACAACGGTCGCTTACGGGTACGTAACAGCGACAGTTCCCGAAAAACCTGTCCCGACAGCGAGGTGCTCGAGCGTGAACGAGACTGGACGGGGTCAAACCACCGGTCCGACGGCGCTTGCGGTGACCGTCTTTCGGTCGCGACCGGCGATCACTCGTCCTTGCCGACGCTGATGACCTGCAAAAGCGAGTAAACGGGGACGTCGTCGACCGTTTCGATGCCTTGCTTGTCCGCCAGAACGACGCAGGCGAGGGGCTCTCCACCCTCGGCGCGAATCGCCTCGATCGTTTCGCGCATCGTCGTTCCGCTCGTGATGGTGTCGTCGACGACGTAACACTCCCGGTCCCGGATGGTCGCGAAATTCCGGGAGAACGTCCCGCCGAGGTCTTCGATGTCGCCTTCCTCCCACTGGTGTTTCGCCGGCGTGTACGTCCCCAGGTCGGTCTCGAGTTCCCGCGCGACGAGCGTCGCGATCGGCCCGCCGGCTTTCTCGATGCCGATCGTCAGGTCGACGTCTTCTCCGTGTTTGGCGAGGAGATCGGCCATCGCGGCGGCGATGTGACACATCCGTCCGCTGTCGCGGCCGATCGCGGACCAGTCGACGTGGATGTCCTGTGGTTCGCCGACGGACCGATCCTGCCCGCTCGGAGCCGGTTCGTCCACCGAGGCCGCGTCGCTTCGTTCGACGAGCCAGCTCGCGGTTTCCCTCGAGACGTTCAGTTCGTCCGCGATCTCCCCCTTCGACAGCCCTCGCGTTTCGAGCTCTGCGGCACTCTCGATCAGATCGTCGACGTTCTTCATACCGGCGAGTTCGCGCGCTGATTTTATAGACGTGTCGTCGTTCGACGAGTCGAGTGTACCGATTGGACGAATCGAGCGTAGCGATCGGTCCTACTGTCGACGGCCTGACAGACGAAACCCTTCTACGGTCGCCGTTCGAGGGTAGGGATAAGATGGAGCGATACGATCTCGTCTACCGCCTCTACGACGAGTACGATACGGAGACGTTGCGGGAGTACCAGGAGTTCGTCGACGTCTTTCCGGCCGTCGACTCCCGGGTGGCACTCGAGCACTGGCAGGGTGCGACCGAAGAACTCGAGCACCGCAAAGACGAGATCCGATCGAATTTCGCGACCGGAGAGACGTTCGCGGAGGTCGCCGCCCGGGCCAACCGCGATCAGGCGTTTACGGCGCTCGACCTCGAGGCGAAGTACGGACGGGCCGTGAACGTGCTCGTCCTCGACGTCGACGAAACGCTGCGATCGGCGGGAGGGACCGACAACGAGATTCCACGAGAAACGCTGTACATGCTGACGGAGTTTCACGACGCCGGCGTCCCGATCGTCATCTGTACGGGCCAGACCTTAGAGAACGTCAAGGGATTCGCGATTCAGGGACTGGGTAGCGAGATCGTCCACTCGGGCGATCTCTCGATCGTCTACGAGGCGGGGACGGGCGTGTTCACCCCGGGCCACGGCGCGCAGACGAAACAGTTGCTCTACGAGGATTTGGACGACGGGATAAGGAGCGTCTTCGACGAAGTGCGATCGCGCGTCCTGCCCGAAGCCCCCGAGACGCTCCGGCGGGGCTGTCACCTGCAGGGTAACGAGTTCAACGTCACGATGAAACCGAACTACGAGACGGGGTCCTCGAACGCCCGCGAGGTTATCGATGAGGCGCTGGTCTACCTGATCGACCTGCTGGCCGACGCGGTCGGGACGACCCTCGAGTTCGACGCTGGCGAAGACGCCACTATCGGTGGGAACGACGAGACGGTCCGGGACTGGACCCGAGCGTTCTACGCGGCACAGGACCCCGAAATCAGGGGCGTACTCGAGGGCGAGGGAGCCTACCCGGATCTCGATACCGACGCCGTTCCCGACGCTCTCGCCGACGTTTTAGAGCGCATCGACGTCGCCTACTACGAGGCCGACGCCGCGGAAATAGGCAGCCTCGAGTTGAACAAGGTCGCCGGCGTCGAACGCGCGCTCGACGTCCTCGGCGTCGACGATCCGTTCGCGCTCGTGATGGGCGATTCGAAAAGCGACCTCCGCGTGATGAAGTGGGTCGCAGAAAACGACGCCGGGATCGCAGCAGCGCCGGAACACGCCTCCCAGGACACCCTCCAGCACACCCTCGAGACTGACGAACTCGTCTTCGATCAGGGAAAGAGCGTGGACGTGTTGCGGACGGTGTACGCGCTCAACCGACTTGCGCGACTCGGTTGACAGCCTCCCGAAACCTGGCGAGTACGCTCGCCTCCGAGATCGCCTACGGCCCCGCCGATCCGAAGCCGACAGTATATTTTTCCCGACCGCGTACCGACGTCCGTGACCGACTACGACGCCATCGTGTACGACTTAGACGGAACGCTCGTCGACCTCGACGTCGACTGGGACGCGGTCGCCGCCGACGTCCTCGGGGTGTACGACGCCGCGGACGTCGATCCACAGAGCAGGGATCTGTGGGACATGCTCGAGGACGCGAGCGAGGTCGGCCTCGCCCGCGAGGTCGAGTCGACGATCGCCGCCCACGAACGCGAGGGTGCGCCGACGTCGCCACGGCTGGCTCACGCGGAGGAGTTACTCGAGCGGACGGTTCCAGTCGGGGTCTGTTCGCTCAACTGCGAAGCGGCCTGTCGGATCGCCCTCGAGGAACACGACCTGAGAACCGCAGTCGACGTCGTCGTCGGCCGCGATACGGTCGCGACCAGAAAACCGGATCCCGAACCGTTGCTCTGGGCCGTCGAGGAACTCGACGCGTCGCCCGGGGAGACGCTGTTCGTCGGCGATTCGCCTCGAGACGAACTGACGGCCGACCGGGCGGGAACGGCCTTCGAGTACGTCGGCGACTGAGACGGTTTACTAGAAGTCATTTCCGGAGACCGGGGCCATCTCGCGGTCACGGGTGAACCGGTACAGCAATTCGGCTCAGTCGCCGTGTGTTCGTTTCGCGTAGACGAAGACGAGTATCGACGTGACGAACCAGATCGGTGCGCCTACGCGGATCGCGAACTCCGCTCGAGCGCCCCACGTCGGGAGATCGGCAGACGTCGAGAGGACGGCGACGATCGGCGCGCCGACCAGAATCGTCGTGACGAAGGTGACCTGCATCACCCAGCCGAAATCGACGCCGTCCGGAGAGGTGGTTTCGACGGGTTCTGGCACAGGTGATACTCCCGACCCGCTCCTCTTAAGCCTCGCGGGACGAGTCGCGCTCGAAGATGGGTCTCACTCGAGCGACGTCAGAAACCCCTCGACGGCGTCGTTGAACGTCTCCGGCCGCTCGAGCATCGACAGATGGCCCACATCACTGATTTCGACGGCGTCACAGTCGGGAATCTCGTCGGCGAGGTACTCGTGGTACCACGGTGGCGTCAGCCTGTCGCGCGTCCCGTAAATGACGAGAGTCGGAACGTCTATCTCCTCGAGACGGTCGCGGACGTCGAACGTGTGACAGGTCAGAAAGTCGCGGCGCGTCACTGCCTGTCCGCACTCGTACATCGTCTCGACCGACCGGTCCCGAAGCTCCGGATCCGGATCGGCGAAGAAACAACCCGGTTCGTGGAGGAACTCGACCGCGCGGTCGAAGTCGGTCTGGAGCCACGTCAACAGGTCGTCGAGCACCCCGAGTCGCGCACCCGTTCCGGTCAGGATCACGCCGTCGAGGTCGACGTCACGCTCTAAGAGGACGTGCAGAGCCACGGCACCCCCGAGCGATCCACCGAGAAGGGTTCGTGACTCGGTCGCGTCGACGACGGCGAGCACGTCGTCCGCGTAGGCCGAAAGCGTCGAGTATCCCGGTGTCGCGTCGATATCGTCGGACTCACCGTGACCGCTGAGATCGAGCGAGACGACGGGTGCGTGGTCGGCCAATCGCCGCTGGAACCGCCACCGATCGCGTGATCCGCCACTGCCGTGGATACAGCAGAGTGGGGGTCCAGCCCCGCTGCGGGACGTAACGTCGTAGGCCGTCTGCCGGCCATGGTGTGTTACCGCATCCATACGTCCACGAACGGGAGGTACCCGCATAAAGACTGGTCGCCGATTTCGACAGGTCCGGGCTGACCCTCGGTGGCGGCCCGGGCGGTGGCTAACCCACACGATCGGATCCGGTCGATCCGTGAACTGCGAACAACGGTCTTTTCCGGATCGTACCGCCCTCGACGACTCGACCAGGGAAACAATTATATACTTTGGACGCTTACTTCTGGTTAGTTATACCATGAAACTCGATCGATTTACCACCGAAACGGACGGGCCGGTCCGCCGCTACGAGTACGACGATAGCTCGATGCTGGCGGTCGACTTCGGCCCGCGACACGACGCGTCCGTCGACCTCGTCGACGGCACCGTCATCGTCGTCGACGGCGACGACCAGTACGAACTCGAGCTCCCCCAGGGTGCAGGTGACGCGCACACGTTTATCAAAAACGGCGTGCTCACTGTCGAAGTGGAGGCCGACCAATGAAACTCACCGTCAAACCCCTCAAGCAAAAGGACGCGGGTCGTGGACTCGCGGCGATCGACCGCGTGTCGATGCGCGAACTCGACCTCGAGAACGGGGACTACATCGTCATCACTGGAAACGGGGACGAACAGGCCGTCGCGCGCGTCTGGCCGGGATACCCCGAGGACGAGGGGAACGGAATCGTCCGTATCGACGGCCGCCTGCGCCAGGAGGCCGACGTCGGGATCGACGACCGCGTGACGATCGAACGCGCGGACGTCAAGCCGGCCAAGTCGGTTTCGGTCGCGCTCCCGCAGAACCTCCGGATCCGGGGCGACATCGGTCCGCTCGTTCGTGACAAACTGAGCGGTCAGGCCGTCACCGAGGGCCAGACAGTGCCGTTTTCGCTCTCGTTCGGCCCGATGGCGAGTTCGGGACAGTCCGTTCCGCTGAAGATCGCGAGTACCTCGCCGAGCGGGACGGTCGTCATCACCGACTCGACGAGTATCGACATCTCCGAGACGCCCGCCGAGCAGGTCAGTACGGCCGGCGGCCCCTCCGCCGAGGGCGTGCCGAACGTCACCTACGAGGACATCGGCGGCCTGGACGACGAACTCGATCAGGTTCGCGAGATGATCGAACTGCCGATGCGCCACCCCGAGTTGTTCCAGCAACTCGGCATCGAGCCGCCTAAAGGCGTCCTGTTGCACGGTCCGCCCGGTACCGGGAAGACCCTGATGGCGAAAGCGGTCGCCAACGAGATCGACGCCCACTTCGAGACGATCTCCGGTCCGGAGATCATGTCGAAGTACTACGGCGAGTCCGAAGAGCAACTGCGTGAGGTGTTCGAGGAAGCCGAAGAGAACGCCCCGGCGATCATCTTCATCGACGAACTCGATTCGATCGCCGCAAAACGCGAGGAAGCCGGCGGTGACGTCGAACGACGCGTCGTCGCACAGCTCCTCTCGCTGATGGACGGCCTCGAGGAACGGGGTCGCGTCACCGTCATCGCCGCGACCAACCGCGTCGACGACATCGACCCCGCGCTTCGCCGTGGCGGCCGCTTCGACCGCGAGATCGAGATCGGCGTCCCGGACAAGGACGGCCGCAAGGAGATCCTGCAGGTCCACACCCGCGGCATGCCCCTGACGGAGTCGATCGATCTCGACCGCTACGCCGAGAACACTCACGGCTTCGTCGGTGCCGACCTCGAGTCGCTGGCCCGCGAGAGCGCGATGAACGCCCTGCGGCGCATCCGTCCCGAACTCGACCTCGAGTCCGAGGAGATCGACGCCGACGTCCTCGAGTCGCTGCAGGTCACCGAACGCGACTTCAAAGACGCCATCAAGGGGATCCAGCCGTCGGCCATGCGCGAGGTCTTCGTCGAGGTGCCCGACGTTACCTGGAACGACGTCGGCGGCCTCGAAGGAACGAAAGAGCGCCTTCGCGAGACGATCCAGTGGCCGCTCGACTACCCCGAGGTGTTCGAGGCGATGGACCTCGAAGCGGCCAAGGGCGTGATGATGTACGGCCCGCCGGGGACCGGCAAGACGCTGCTGGCGAAAGCCGTCGCCAACGAGGCCGAGTCGAACTTCATCTCGATCAAAGGCCCCGAACTGCTCAACAAGTACGTCGGCGAATCCGAGAAGGGCGTCCGCGAAATCTTCGAGAAGGCCCGGTCGAACGCACCGACCGTGATCTTCTTCGACGAGATCGACTCGATCGCCGGCAAGCGCGGTCAGCGCCAGGGTGACTCCGGCGTCGGCGAACGCGTCGTCTCCCAGCTCCTGACCGAACTCGATGGCCTCGAGGAACTCGAGGACGTCGTCGTCATCGCGACGACGAACCGGCCGGACCTGATCGACTCGGCGCTGCTCCGTCCGGGACGTCTGGACCGTCACGTCCACGTTCCGGTCCCCGACGAGGGCGCTCGGGAGAAGATCTTCGAGGTCCACACCCGGAACAAGCCCCTCGCCGAATCCGTCGACCTCGCGGAACTCGCGAGCGAGACCGAGGGGTACGTCGGTGCGGACATCGAGGCGGTCTGTCGCGAAGCGTCGATGGAAGCGAGCCGCGAGTTCATCAACTCGGTCGACCCCGAGGAGATGCCGGACACCATCGAAAACGTCCGGATCGGCAGGGAACACTTCGACCACGCACTCGAGGAGGTCAACCCGAGTGTCACTCCCGAAACGCGAGAGCGCTACGAGGAGATCGAAGAGGAGTTCGATACGGCCGAACCGGGTCAGGAAGAGGATCAACTCGGCCGAACGTTCCAGTAACCCGGCCGAACGCTCCGGTACCACCGCCACCGGACCTCGCTAAGAGCGCGGCGCGGACACCGATTTTCTCGCGGACCGTTTTCGCCGGGCTCGAGGATACGATCCGTCTCATACGGTTTGCTATGACTGATTGCCGGTCGATCGCCCACATTTCTGCGCTCGATCGGTGAGGACTTACAGCAATCCGCATCAGTCGTCGTCAGTAGCAGGCTCGTCGTCGCCGACTTTCCCGGTCGACGCTCGATCCGGCGACCGCCTGGAAAGAAGCACGACGGCGATACCCGTCCCGACCAGTGCGATCGCCGACAGCGACGCGAAGAAAGCGGTAAGCGAGGCGTAATCGAGGAGGAGGCCGCCGACGGCGATGTTCAACGCGCCGAGGCCGAACATTCCCAGGTAGGTGTAGCCGTAGGAGAGCCCGCGCGTCTCGGCGGGCGTGTAGACGGCGACGGCCTCCTGATAGAACGGCTCGATGGCGAACAGGAAAAACCCGAGCGCGCCACAGTAGGCCACGATTGCGACCACGCCCATCGACGAGACCGGGATGAACGCGACCGCCAGTCCCGCGAGAACGACGAAGACGACGGCCAATCCCCGCGCGACGGCGACCCGACTCGTCAGCTTCCCGGCGACGTACTGTCCGGCCATGCCGGCGACTAGCAGTCCGACGTAGACGTAATCGCCGAGGGAGAACTCCTCGAGTCCGGCCGGCGGCTCGATCCGCGCCATCGCCGGCAGTCCGTGGAGGATCTCCGGTAGATAGGTGAGAACGCCGCGGTAGTAGAGCCCGACGGCCGTTACGACCGCGAACACGAGGAAGAACGAACTCGCGAACAGCCCACGGGAGTTGGAGACGAACTCAGCGCCGGAAAGCGATCCGGCTGCGTCGGCCGCCGAGTCGTCCTCGGTCGCGGCGGTCGGGTCGAAGTTCACGCGCAGGCCGTAGATCGTCACGAGGACTCCCGGAACCGCGAGTGCGACCGCGACGAGTCGCCACTCGAGGACGAGCAGTAGGCTGGCAGTTACGAACGGGCCGAGCGCGATGCCGAGGTTGCCCGCGATACCGTGGCGGGCGAAGACCGTCCCCCGGTTTTCGACGCCGGTGCTGATGAGCGCGAGTCCGGCAGGGTGATAGACACTCGCAACGACGCCCCAGCACAGCAGGCTCGCCGCAACGGCGTGGATCGACGGCGCGAGCGCGAGCGAGGCGAACGAGACGCTCATCCCGGCGAGACACCACAGGATGAGTCGCTTCGGTCCGTACCGATCGGTGAGCAACCCCGCCGGGAGCGATCCGAGACCGAACGGGGCGTAGCCGAGCGCGACGACGATGCCGACGACGACGACCGACACGTCGAAGACGTCGAGCCAGACGACGAGGAAAATCGGAATCGCCAGTTCGAAGGCGTGGACGACGCCGTGTGCGAGCATCGTAAACGTCGCGATCGATCGGTCGTTCTTCGGGAGCGTCATCTGTCGGGATAGGTACCGGACCGTACAGCCGATCCCGTCCCGGCACGTCCCGTCACGAGTTCGAGAGCGATCGGACGGCGTTACGAGTACGGGGGCTGGGTGGAGTTACGGCGTAACCGTCGAGGATTCGTCTTCGACAGCCTCGAGGACCTCCGCGGCGTGACCGTCGGGTGAGACGCCCTCGTAGACGGCCTCGATCCGTCCGTCGGGACCGACGACGTAGGTGTTGCGGAAGACGCCGTCGAACGTGTTTCCGAACATCTGTTTTTCCCCGTAGGAGTCGTACAACGTCGCGACTTCGCCGTTTTCGTCCGAAAGCAAGTCGAACGAGAGATCGTACTCGTCGGCGAACGACTCGAGGTCAGAGACGGGGTCGTCGCTGATACCGACGATCGATGCGTTTTCGGCGTCGAACTGCGGCTTCGCGTCGTCGAACTCGCAGGCTTCCGTCGTACAGCCTTCGGTGTTCGCGCGCGGATAAAAGTACACGACGAGTCGTCCATCGAAATCGGATCGATGGACGATCTCGCCGTCCTGATTCGGAAGGGCAAACTCGGGTGCGTGGTCACCGACGTCGAGCATATCCCCGTGTTAGAGGGGAGGATGGTATATGTTGCGATAGCAGCCCTGTGGATGGGTCAACCGGCCGACTGATGCGATCGGCAGGCGTCACTCGAGCGGTTCGGCCGCCTCCTGTTCGACGAGCGGCGTCGCGTTCCGTTCCGGAAGCGTGACGACGTCGTCGCTGGAGAGTGTGTACTCGCGGTCGTCGACGCCGAGGATCGAACCGACGTCGCGCGTGATCTTGACGGTGACGCGATCGACGTCGTCGGCCGCGTTTGCCGACGAGTCGCCGGTCGTTCGATCGTCGGAATCCGGACCCCCGGCACGACCGCTCTCCGGTTTCGAATCTCGAGACGGCGTCCCCGCCGGTTCGGTGCCGGAACTGCCGTCCGTGCTGGGATCGTTTTCGGGACGTGGATCGGCCTCGAAATCCGATTTCACGCCCGAGGGCTGATCGTCGTCCGGGCTAGCGGGTTGGCTCCCGCCCATGACGTCAGCCGGGGTGATCGAACTCGACTCCTCGCTCCCGTCCGAACTCGTCGTCTGGGGTTCGGCCTCGGGGTCCGGCGGCTCCTGTGGCGGTGGCGTCGGCGTTTCATCTGCAGATGGACGCGGCGTCTCGGACGGTGGCTGGTGGCCGGACTCGGACTCGACGCCGGTGGCGGTTTCCGTTTCGACCGCACCGGAGTCCGCCTTTGCGGGATCCGCGCCCGTCTTCGCTTCGGGGTCGGTTTCCCCCTCGCGGTCGGCCGCCCCTGCCTCGGTCGCGTTCGGTTCTGCGTCGACGGCCGCTGGATCGGCCCCCTCGAGGACGTCGAGGACGCGGGTCTTGTTCGACTCGATGCGGTCGACGAGGTCGTCGAAGAGGTCGACCTCCTCGGCCGTCAACCCCTCGTCGTCGGCCGGCATCCCGGCAGCCGCGAGACTCGCCTGTTTGACGAGTTTCCCCATCCGTCGTTCGTAAACCGCCTCGACGACGTCCTTCGCGGTCTCGATCTCGTCGGTGAGTCGTCCGACTTCGGGCGACGAGAAGGGATCGTCCGCCTGCTCCGCGACGCGATCACGCTCGTCCTCGAGGTCGGCGATGTACTCGCCGACTTCCTGGTAAAACGAGGGGCGAAGGTTCTGGAGGCTGTCTTTCTGGCGCTCCTTGCTCTGGACCGAGCGTAGTTCGTCGAGATTCATTCTTTTTCCTTCTCAGCCCTGCCGCGTGCCATCAGGAACACGCCGACGTACTCCTGAACTGACTGGTCGCCCTCCGGGACCGTAAAGATATCGCCACCGAGTTCGATCTCGCCGCCGTCGGTTACGTCGACGGCGATCTCCTGGCCCCGGAACGTCTCCGGGACTGCGTCGACCAGCGGATCGAAGTCGTCGATCTCGTCGCGTTCGAGTCGGACCGTCTCGAGCCCGCTTCCGCCGTGGAGGCTCCCCGGAAGCCGGATGAGCCGGTTCGTATCTGTCGTCACCGGTTCGTCGATCGGTGCGCCGTCCCGCTCGACCGCCTTCGTCGCGAACCGTTCGGCGAGCTGTGCGACCGCCGTGTGTACCGTCACGTTGCCCGCCTCGAGCCCGTCGCGATTGTTTCTGGCGGCGTTCAACGTCGCCTGTGCCTTCCCCTCGCCGATGCCGTCGAACTCCTGGAGTCGCTCGAGTGCGGCCGCTTCCTCGAGTTCGAGTAACTCGTCGACGAACGACATGAAGTGAGTGTGCGTTCGAGCGCCCCACCCGCCGCCGGTTCGGAGCAGTCGCCGTTCGGTCGGCGTCTTTCGGCCGAGTCCGGCGACGGTTTCGGTATCGATCAGCTCCTCGAAGTCCAGTCCGATGCCGCGGACGTAGTCGACGATTTCGCGACGGTGTTCGCGCTCGAGGTGGCGGACGTCGTCGTCGCGAACGTGGACGTGATACCCTCGTCCGCCGGAGAAGACGACTTCCAGCTCCTCGAAGGCGAAGTCGTCCTCGAGAAACTCGAGCAGCCGCAAGAGCGCGTCTTTACACTTCGCGAGCATCTCGCCGTAGGAGTCCTCGCCGAGGGTCACGCTCGGGAGGTGGTCGGCGTCGAGGTCGAAAACGAGGTCCGCGGACTGCCAGTCTTTCGCGCTCATCGAACTCGCGCCGGGGTCCCGGAACCGGCCCGCAGAGAAGTAGACGTGTCGCGGTCGCTTCCGGACGAGAAACTCCGAGAGGTCGCCCAACTCGAGCAGCGAACGGTGTCGAACCATCGTCGTTCCGGGACCGTCGGTCCAGGGAATAAAGCCCCACTCGCGTTCGTTGGCCGCCGGCGGTGGGGTGATCTCTACGCGGCGGTAATGGTCGCGAAACCGCCCACGAAGATAGGCCCTCGTTCGCTCCTCCATACGACTCGAGTAGTCGTGAGTGGGGGCGTATAATCCTGCCGAATGTTCGAGGGCGGCGCTTATCTGCGCATCAGTTCCGAGATACGCCCGGTAATTCCGACGTCGGAACCGAGTTTGAGGTAGTAGGCGTCTCCGCCGTCTTCGTAATAGTCGTCGATCCGCCGTTTGATCTCGAACCCGAGGTGTTCGTAAAACTGGAGGGCGTTGTCGTTGCTCGTGCGGGCGTGACAGGTAATCGTCTCGTGATCTTCGGCGACGCGAGCGACCAGTCGCTTTCCGATCCCCTCCCCACGACACTCCTGGCTGACGGCGAGAAAGAGGATATACCCGTCGCGGCGGACGGCGGCGAACCCGATCAGTTCCCCCTCCTGGACGTAGCAGTGGACCGTCGAGCGACGATACGCGTCGGTGAAGAAGTCGTATCGCTGTTTGAGTACGCCTTCCTGGCGGTTGATCGTTTCCTTGAGCTGCCAGGCTTCGTCGACGAAGTCGTCACTCCCCGGGGTGACGACTCGACTGTCGATGTTGACGCTCACTACCACACCCTACCATCGTCGCCAATATAATTCCACCGGCGGTCGCCGCTCCGTAACGTCAGACGCAATCGACATGTCCGAGACAGGTGTTCGCAACCGTTCGTGGGGGTTGTGGTTTGTGAGGTTCGTCCTCGCCAACGGGAAGCGACGCACATACGGCACCATCGATCGTAGTCCCACCGGATGGAGTACGAACTGTGCGATCACACGGCCGATATCGCAGTCGCGGCCACCGGAGACTCCCTCGAGTCGACGTTCGCCGCGGTCGCCAACGGACTCGCAGCCGCGTCTTGCGACGAGGACGAAATCGGCCGGGCCGGCGAACGGTTCTCGGTCTCGGTCGTCGCCGAAAACCGCGAAGCGCTGTTGTTCGACTATCTCGACGAACTGATCTACCGACGTGACGTCCGTGGGGAACTCCCCGTCGATCATCGCGTCGACGCCATCGACGAACCGGACGAGACGTCTACAGGGCGAAACGACGACTCCGGGGCAGTCTGGCAACTCGAGGCCAGCGCCCGGGGCGTTCCACTCGCCGGGATCTCCGCCCGAGAGATCAAGGCGGTGACGTACTCGGAGATGCGACTCGAGCGAACTGACGACGACTGGGAGGCGTACGTCGTCTTCGACGTGTGAATCGTTGCAGTCGGTACTATATTTCGGCCGAGAGAAGCCGACGGATCGACCTCGGGCTGTTGGACGTTTGAAACAACTGGCGACCGGGGGAGAGTAAGGTTTATTGGTAATTGGGAAATGAAGTAGATAAACATCAGATCTGACATGAGTAATTACTCGCGGTATATACGAACGGTGACAGGACGGGACAACGGACGCTACGCTACGGGTCGTAAACGATGACTGACAGGTCAAATCCGTCACAATCGGCAGAGCAATCGAGTGAATCGGCGGGAAAACGGTCGATCGGTTCGTTCCTCGTGCCGGGTGTGATCAGACGGCGACTCATCGCGAAAACGCTCGTCGTGATCGTCGCGATTCTTCTGTTGACCGCCGGTATCAGCGCGTTTTTCTTCCTCGAAATTAGCGACGAACTCGAGGGCCAGGTGGACGACCAGGTCGAGCAGACGACACAACTGCACACGAGCGTTCTCGAGCAGTGGATCGACGAGCGCAAACAGGAGCTTCGGGACATCGAGCAGGCACCGGGGTTAGATACGACTGATCCAGACAGTGCGACGATATTCCTCCAACAGCAGGTGTACGGAAGCGGCTTTTCGCAGTTACACCTCGTCGATCGACAGACCGGCGAGGTGATCGGTAGTTCGAACCAGGACGCTGTCGGCGGGAACATGTTCGACCGGATCGACGAGGAGGCGGCCGACCAGCACTCGTTCGTCACGACGGAACGCCACACCAGCTTCGAGGGTGCGGACGTGACCGCCGGCGAGGAGGCGATCGCGATCGGACAGCGACTGTCGCTGTCGCCGGATCACGTCATCGTCGGCGAGATCAACGCCGAACGCGCCGGTCCGGATCTCCCACAGGCGATCGACGGTGCCGATACCGTCGTCGTCAACGAGAACGGAGATGCCGTGTTGGGATCCACCGGCGTCGATTCGTCGGTCGTCGATCCGACCGTCGAGGGCGTCGGACAACTCGAGAGCGGCGATCAGATCTACACGTACTCGTCGCTCGGAAACGACGACCTGTACGTCGTGACGACGACGCCACAGGAGTCGGCGTTCGCCGTCAGAGACGAAGTACAGACGAGTTTCATCGTCACGATCGCCCTGACCGGACTCGTCTTCGTCGGGGCGGCACTCGTCGGCGGGCGGAGCGTCTCGAGGGACCTGAACCGGCTCCGAAACCGGGCCCAGACGATGGAAGGAGGGGACCTCTCCGTCGACCTTCAGAGCGGGCGTGCGGACGAAATTGGGTCGCTGTACCGCAGTTTCGGTGCGATGCGCGATTCGCTGCGAGAACAGATCAACGAGGCCCAGTCGGCCCGCGAGGAAGCCGAGACGGAGCGCGAACGAGTCCAGCGGCTCAACGACCAACTCGAGGACGCCGCCGATGAGTATCGGTCGGTGATGGGTGCGGCCGCCGCCGGCGATCTCTCGGTTCGTGCGGACGTCGAAACCGACAACGAGGCGATGCGGACCGTCGGCGAGGACTTCAACGAAATGCTCGAGGACATCGAGGCCACCATCGCCGACCTGCAGGAGTTTGCAACGCAGGTCGCGATCGCGAGCGAGCAGGTCACCGCCTCGAGCGAGGAAGTCCGATCCGCGAGCGAACAGATCAGCGAGTCCGTCCAGGAGATATCCAGCGGCTCGGAACGACAGAACCAGTCGCTCCAGCAGGCGACCGGCGAGATGTCGGATCTCTCGACGACGACCGAAGAGATCGCGGCGTCGTCGAACGAAGTCGCGGACCTCGCCGCTCGAACGGCGAACACGGGCCAGGCGGGCCAGGAGGCCGCGACGGACGCGATCGAGAGCATGACGGAGACGGAAACCGAAGCCCAGCGGGCCGTCGAAGAGATTCGGGAGCTCGAGTCCGAGGTGAGTCAGATCGACGAACTGATCGAGCAGATCCAGCAGATCGCAGAACAGACCAACATGCTCGCGCTCAACGCCAACATCGAAGCGTCCCGGTCTGCGAGCGGGGACGACAGCGAAGGGTTCGGGGTCGTCGCACAGGAGATCAAAGAGCTGTCGGGCGATGCGAAGACGGCGGCGGTCGAGATCGAATCGCGACTCGAGAGCATCCGCGAGCAGACGGTCGCGTCCGCGGAGGAAGTCGAGGAGACGAGCATGCGACTCGAGTCGGCGAGCGATCAGGTCGAACAGGCCGTCGAGGCCCTCGAGGAGATCGCGGAGTACGCCGCAGAGACGAACACCGGCGTTCAGGAGATCTCCGCGGCGACCGAAGAACAGGCAGCGACCACCCAGGAAGCCGTCGCGATCGTCGACGAGGCGGCGACGATCACCGAGGAGACGACGGCCGAAGCCGAAAGCGTCGCCGCCGCAGCAGAAGAGCAGACGACGGCGCTGACGGAGGTTTCGGGATCGGCCTCACAGCTCTCCCAGCAGGCGACGCAGCTCTCGGAGGCACTCGATCACTTCGACACCGAGATCGACGAGACGGGCGCAGGTATCGCCACTCTCACGATCGACGAGGACGATTCTGACGGTGACGCCGGCGGTACCGGGGAAGGCGGGGCCGACGAACGCAGTGGAGACGCCGACCCGGATCCTCTTGCGGTCGAGGGACCTCGAGCGACACCGGTTGGTGAGGACGGCTCAGCCGACGGGAGCGAGAGCGATTCGGTCGGCGACGATTCCGTGTCCGGACCGGACGAACGCGATGACGGACCCACGACCGACGACGAGGCCGTGTTCCAGTTCGAGGACGAGAACTCCGACGACAGCTGAACCGGTCGGATTTCGGTTCGGAATCCCCTGGCAGACGTAGCGCTTCTTTTCAACTCACTCGAGTGGTCCCCGACTACACTCGAGTGGTCCCCGACTACTATAGTAGCCACTGAACGTCACTGCCGACCCGATCGCGGGACGGATCGGCGATCGGTGTGTAACTCGTTTCAGTTGTCACTATAATACCCTCCCAACGCCACTTAGGGTCACACGCACGCTGGCAGTAGACTTTCGACGCCGCCGACAGCCGCTGTCAGTCTACGAATCTGACTGGAGTCCATATTAATGGCATTATACCACATAGGGAGTATCCTAGATGTTTATCGAATAATCTTATATGGGATGGTGTGGCACTCGTTGGTATGACAGCAACGACGACGATGAACTGGTCCGACCCCGTAATCTGTCCCTTCTGTGGGGACGAACTCCAGTCGCCAGGTGCCGGGTTCATCGATCACATTCGAGAGAGCGACGATTGCGAACGCGGATTCGAACACTGGCGAGAGAACGTCGCCGGAGACCTCGCGGGCGAGTGGTCTGGGTAGCGATAGTAGCCACTATGGTAGCCACTGGAAGTCAATGCACACCTGATCGCTCGATAGCCGTTCGATCAGTGCGCAAATCGTTTCAGTTGTTACGATAACCGGTTGCGTTCGGACCGGTCGATTTCTCGCCGAGATGGAACCGCGACCGCGCCGTGTATCACTCGAAATCAGGGAGGTCCTCGGGCGGTTCGTACTCCGCTTCCCAGTCGATGTACTCCTCTTTGAGGACGACCGAGACGATCTGCCCGAACTCGGTCAGTTCGGCGTTGATCGACGAGACGGTCCCCCACGTGTCGAGTTCGGGGTGATACTCCCGTGTCTGCCAGTCTTCCGGAATGCCGGGGGCGTGATAGCCGACGCGGTCGGCGAAGTCGTCCCAAAAAAAGTCGAACTCCGCGAACAGGTCGAGATCGCGGGCGATCTCGTACTCGCGCTCGTCGAGATCCGTGTCTGCGAGCCACTCCTCGAGAGCGTCGTCCCAGGCACCGTCCTCGAGAAACGCCTGGAGTTCCTCGCGTCGGTAATCGATTTCTGCGGCCCCATCGGCGCTGATAGTGGCGTCCTCGTACTCGTTCGGATCGACGAACTCCAGTTCCGGCGGGTCGGGGAGATCGGCCTCGAGTCCCATACCGGCGCTACGTCCGGTTGGCGGATAAGAATTCCCACCTCGCCGGCCGGAGTCGTCGCCGACCGATTCGACGGAGACTGACCGCCCCGGTCCCTACAGTTATTCGTCACGAGGTCGTCGATCGAGGTATGGGTAGCGAGGACGACGACGGCGGCTACAGCCTCGTCGAGCTGTTCGTCCTCAAGTTCGTGCTGGCGGACGTGGTGATCATCTTCGTGTTGTTGCTGGCCGGCCCGCTGTACGCGATCGCGATCACCGCGCTGTTCGTGGCCAGTTTCTTCCTCGTCTGGTATCTCACCCAACGGACGACTACGACTCCGGACCCGCCACCCGATGCGGTCGATACGCGAGGTCCGGTGACGAAGCTGCAGGACCGATACGCCGCCGGCGAACTCTCGGAGGCGGAATTCGAGGCGAAACTCGAGCGGCTGATCGACGCCAACGAACGGGCCGAACGCGCGGGCCTGGAGACCGAGGAGCTCGAACTCGAGCGGTCGGATTGAGTTGGTACGGCCACGGATGCGACCGCGAACCGAACACTCAATCGGCCGCCGACCCTAGAGCGATCGATGACAGAGTACGAGGCGGCGATTCTCGACGTCGACGGGACGATCGTCCGGGGCGAGACGTTGATTCCCGGTGCGACGGACGGACTGGCGGCGCTCGACGACGCGGGCTGTGCCAGACTGCTGTTTTCGAACAACCCGACGCGCGGGGCCGACCACTACGGCCGAAAACTCGAGCCACACGGTATCGAGGTCGACGCCGAGCGAGTGCTTACCTCGGCGACGGTCTCCGCGGCGTATCTCGCCGACACCCACCCGGACGACCGGGTGTTCGTCGTCGGCGGCGACCGACTGGAGTCGATCCTCGAGACTGCGGGCGTCGAGCTGACGACCGATCCGGAGCGCGCAGACGTCGTCCTCGGATCGTTCGACGACGAGTTCAGTTACGATACGCTGTCGGCGTCGCTCGATGCGCTTTCGGACGGGGTGCCCTTCTACGGCACGGATCCCGACGTGACGATCCCCGTCGACGACGGAGCGATTCCGGGCACTGGATCGATCCTCGCGGCCATGACCGCCGCCGCCGGGCGCGACCCGGACGCAATCCTCGGCAAGCCGTCGTCGATCGCCGCGACCGCCGCGATGGACCGTCTCGAGGGGAGCCCGGAGAAGACGCTGGTCGTCGGTGACCGCCTCGGAACGGACGTCGCACTCGGGGCGAACGCGGGGATGGAGACGGCGGTCGTCCTGACGGGAATCACCGCCAGAGAAGACATCGAGTCGTCCGACGTCGAACCCGATCACGTCCTCGACTCCCTCGCCGAGGTCGAGACGCTGCTCGAGTGAGTTCGATTCGATCGATCGAAATCCTGGTGTGCGGGTCGATTTGACCCATCAGCCGACGGTCGAAGCGGTGCTCACCGGTCACCGTTTTCTCCCTCGAGGGCGATGCGTCGAAGCCGTTCTTCCTCGTCGGTGTCGACGGTCAGTTCCGGTACCTGAGTCGGAGTGTTGTCCTCGTCGATCGCGACGTAGACGAAGTAGGATTCGGTGGTCTTTTCGCGCTCTCGAGTCCGGAGGTCCTCTCGTTCGGCGACGAGACGGACCTTCACGCTCGAGGTCCCTGCCTCGTAGACGTAGGCCGTGATGTAGGCGGTGTCGCCGATCGGAATCGGCCGTTCGAAGTCCATCCGGTTGACGTGGGCGGTCACGCAGGTCTCGCCCGCAAACCGCATCGCCGACATCGCCCCCACCTCGTCCATCCACTTCATCACGTGTCCGCCGTGGGCGACCTCGAGTACGTTCGCGTGGTTCGGCTGGACCATCTCCCGGTTCTCGATGAGCGTCTCCATGAGGTCCGTCATGGTTTCCGTTTCGCCACGACGACGAAGAGTCTTGTCGTCAGATCGGACAGATGCGGGGTTCCTCCGGTGCCCATCGCTCGACCGGAGAGTTCGATACTGGTAAAAGTCGTGGCCGAGTGTGTCCCCCAATGAGCGATGCAGGCGACGCCGACGTGCCGTCCCCTCCCGAACCAGCCGCGAGCGGGGAGGGGGAAGGATCGGTCGAGGTCCTCGGGACGGCACACGTCTCGCAGGCGAGCGTCGACGAAGTACACGAGGTCGTCGACCGGGAGAAACCCGACGTGGTCGCCGTCGAACTCGACGAGGGTCGGTACCGCCAGATGCAAGGCGGTGCTCCGGACGACATCGAGGCGAAAGATATTCTCTCGGGAAACACCGTCTTTCAGTTTCTGGCCTACTGGATGCTGTCGTACGTACAGTCGCGTCTCGGCGAGAAGTTCGACATCGAACCCGGTGCCGACATGCGTGCGGCGATCGAGGCAGCCGAACGAAACGGAAGCGGCGTCGCACTCGTCGACAGGGACATCCAGGTAACGATCCAGCGGTTCTGGCGACGCCTTTCGGTCACCGAGAAGCTGAAGATGGTCGGCGGACTCGCCCTCGGTATCACCGCTCCGCGGACGGTCGGACTTGCCTTCGGGGCGGTCGCCGGGGCGCTGGTCGGTATCGCGTTCGCCGTCTTCTTGGCACCTCTCCTGGGCTACGGTGATCTTCTCTTGCTCGGTATCACCGAACAGGCGACGCTCCAGTACGTCGGTGCCGGTGGCCTCGGCATCCTGCTCGGTGGCTTTCTCGGATTGCTGTTTCTTCCCTCGCTCGAGTCGGCGGAGAACTACACCGGTGGCCTGTTGAATGGCTTCTCGATGCGGATTCTCGCCGGCGTGGCCGTCGGGATTGTTGGCTGTCTCGCTCTCGTCGCGACGGAGACGTTCGTCGGTCCGCTCTCGGCGGGTCGATTCGAGAACGCCGGCATCTACTCGATTCGCGGGACGACGGGCGTGGTCGCCGGTCTGGGCGTTGGCGTCGTCGTCGGCGCGGCGCTCGGCCTCGTTCTCGACGCGTTGAGCGGCGACGTCGAGGACGTCGAGGAAATCGACATCGAAGAGATGACCGACGGCGACGTCGTCGCCGCGATGATGGAGGAGTTCCGGCAGTTCAGCCCCCGCGGTGCGAACGCCCTGATCGACGAGCGCGACGCCTACATCGCGCACAACCTCCACCAGTTACGTGTGCAGGGATACGACGTACTGGCAGTCGTCGGGGCAGGACACAAGGCCGGCATCGAACGGTATCTCCGAAACCCCGATCAGCTTCCGCCGATGGAATCGCTGACCGGGACCGCCTCGAGTCGGCGATTCTCGCCCGTGAAGATCTTCGGATACCTCGTGATGCTCGGCTTCTTCGGCTTTTTCTTCCTGTTGATCATGGCGGGCGTCCAGAACGTCCTCCTGTTGCAACTTTTCGGAGCCTGGTTCCTGTTCAACGGCGTCTTCGCGTTCACGCTCGCCCGACTGGCAGGCGCACGCTGGACCAGCGCGGGCGTCGGCGGCTCGGTCGCCTGGTTGACCAGTATCAATCCCCTGCTTGCTCCCGGCTGGTTCGTCGGCTACGTCGAACTCAAATACCGACCGGTCAACGTTCGCGACATTCAGACGCTAAACGAGATCATCAACGATACCCAGCGCCCCGTCAGCGAAGCCGTCGAGGATATGTTTAACGTGCCGCTGTTCCGGCTCATCATGATCGTCGCGTTCACCAACATCGGCAGCATAATCGCGACGTTTCTGTTCTTCATCGTCGTCGTTCCCTGGCTCGGTCAGGAGGTCGGCGGCGTCGATGCCCTCATGGGCGAGCTGTTCAGCGGCGCCGAAAACAGCCTCGAGTTGATCCGTGAGGTGATCACGTGAGCGTTCAGGTCGGCCGCCAGCCCGATCCCGAACTCAGCTTCAGCGAGAAGGAACTGTTCGACCTCGCGGTCGCCTGGGTCGTGTTGAGCGTCGCGTTCGCCCTGTTGATGGCACCGATCCACCGGTTCGACATCGGGATCGGAGCCTTCCTCACGATGGTCGGGCTGAGCTTCGTGACGGTCGGCGTCGCGTTCCTGTTACACGAGTTAGCACACAAAGTGGTCGCGATCGAGTACGGCCAGATCGCCGAGTTCCGGGCGGACTACCAGATGCTGTTTCTCGCGGTTATGAGCGCTCTCGTCGGCTTCCTCTTTGCCGCGCCGGGAGCCGTCTACCACCGGGGCCGGATCACCAAGCGCGAAAACGCCATGATCGCGCTCGCGGGCCCGGTGACGAACCACCTGCTCGCGGTGTTGTTCTTTCCGATGATGCTTTTCGGCGGCTACCTCGGTCTCATCGGCCACATGGGCGTCCTGATAAACCTGTTTCTGGCAGCCTTCAACATGATTCCGTTCGGCCCGCTCGACGGAAAGACGGTTCTCGAGTGGAACAAGGGCATCTTCGGCGTCGTATTCGGTCTGAGTATCGTGTTACTCGCCGGCTTCTTCCTCGTCTTCGGGTTCTGGTGATCGAGCCGGCGCTCGGACGGTCGATTTCGGCGAATTCGAAAGCCCCAAGCCGTCCGCCACGTAGGGCCCACCAATGGAGTCGGGGACGATCCCTGTCGGTGATCTGTCGGGCGGGTTCGACCTGTATCTAACCCTCGAGAGCGGCCAGAGCTACCTCTGGCGGCGCGAGGACGGCGAGATGTACGGCGGCGACCGAGCGCCGGCTGCGTGGTACGTCACCGTCGTCGACGGCGAAGTGATCAGGGTCCGCTCTCGGGACGGGATTCTCGAGTGGGAGTCGAGCGTCGACGCGGAGGCGACGGTTCGGCGACTCCTTCGGCTCGAGGACGACCTCGAGGCGATCGTCGCGGCCGCACCGAACGATCCGCTGCTCGGTGAGGCGTACGAGACACACCGAGGCCTGCGGCTGGTCGACGACCCGCCGTTCGGAACGCTGATCGCCTTCATCTGTTCGGCCCAGATGCGCGTCGATCGGATTCACGGGATGGTCTCGACGCTCGCCCGCGAGTACGGCGACGAGATCGCGTTCGACGGTCGAACCTACCACGCGTTTCCGACGCCGGACCAGCTCGCGACGGCGACGGAAGCCGAGTTGCGAGAACTCGGCCTCGGCTATCGCGCTCCTTACGTCGTCCGGACGGCACGGATGGTCGCCGACGGCGAGGCACACCCCGAGGCGGCCCGGGACCTCGAGTACGAGGCGGCTCGAGAGCACTTGATGCAGTTCGTCGGCGTCGGCGAGAAAGTCGCCGACTGCGTGTTGTTGTTCTCGCTGGGATTCGACGAGGCGGTTCCCCTCGATACGTGGATCAAATCCGCGATCGAGGAGTACTACCCCGATTGCGACTGCGGATCGTACGCCGCCACCTCGCGGGCGATCAGGGAGCGGCTGGGCGAGGAGCACGCGGGCTACGCCCAAACGTACATCTTTCATTTCCTTCGGACGGGCGGAAAAGGCCGATAGCAACGGACAGCGACTACTATCAGAGGTCTCCCAAGTGCCGGTTCGGTTCTTCGTACGACATCTCCCCGATTTCGAACCCGATTACATCACTCCCGTTCCGGACGTCGACTGATACGGTTTACTGTAAGTCATTTCCGGCGCAACCGCGACCCGGGCGGCGGTTGCGCCGGAAAATCGTCACAGTAATCCGCATGATGGGGCAAACCGACCCGCACACGAGGATTTAGCCATCCGTTCAGGTTTGGATCGCCACTGCGGTAGACGAACTCGATTGGTGATCTACAAAAAACACCATATGTTTACTCCCTTCTGATTAGAAAAGTGTAAGAAATGCGGCCAAAAGTGTAGAATCTTCTGACATTTATGTGAAAACGATTTATACTCGGAAAATAATGTATGGGGAAGACGACGGTAATTGCTGGTGAACATGATGGGTGAACAAAACGACAGGGGCCAGACGCAACTCGATTTCGTCCTGGGATTTTCAATTCTCATCATGGCAGTGATGTTCGTTTTCGCGATGGCACCTGGATTGATTAGTCCGTTCAGTACAGGGCAAGCGGCCAACCCGATCACCGCTGATCGAATTGCCGACGACTTATCCGGTTCGAAAGCCGTCGTCTCCCCATCGTCTGCCGAGCTCGATACCGAATTCTTCGAACAGCCTGACGACGAGATTGCTACCGCGATTGGGCAGTCCGACCTGGACAGGATCAATATCTCCGTCAAGGAGACGCAGTCGACAGACCTCGTATACTCGGCAGGAGAAGCCTACCCCGAAGAGAGGGGCCAGGTCACGGTCACTCACCGGATAGTGTCGATCGACGGTGAAACACACTGGTTGGAGGTGCGCGTATGGTAACCGGAGACCGAGGACAGATCCATACTCTGGAGGGGATTTTAGCTGCAATTTTCCTCGTGCTGAGTCTCCTCTTTGCACTCCAGGCGTCCGCTGTGACTCCGATGACCGAAAGCACCTCGAGCCAGCACATTCAGAATCAGCAACAAGCCGTTGGCGACGATCTGCTCAAAGCGACTGCCGAGAACGGATCACTGAAATCCGCAGTCTTGTATTGGGATTATACCGAGAACGCCTACCCCGGTACGAACGCGGATGGGGTGTACAACCACAATTTCCCCGAAGAATTGCAGTTGGCAACCGAATTAGAGCGGGCGCTGACCGACCGCGGGATTGCGTTTAATTTAAACGTCAACTACATCGACGACGGGGAGGTGTACAGTTTTGAACTCATCAAACAAGGGAAACCAAGCGATCACTCGGTCGTTTCGACACAGACGCTTACCCTCTATGAAAACGACGAGTTCACCGAGTACGACGGCGGAGAGATTCGAAACTCCGGGACGAAACTGGTCGAGAAAGAAGACGAGTTCGACGTACCAAACGAGAGTGATGGAAAACTGTACAACGTCGTCGAAATCGAGTTGATCATATGGCGGATGTAACGATACTCACAGAGAGCCAGCGAAAGCCAGATTCCTCCAGGCGCGGGCAGTTACTCCTCGTCGCCGGATTGTTACTCGCAGTCACGTTCGTGCTGTTAGCTGTCCTGTTGAACAGCGTCATCTACGCCGAGAACCTTGGCTCCAGAGGTGCAAGTGTCGGTGGTGGTGACGTCATCGAATTCGAAACATCGCTACACGACGCCAGCGAGGAAACGATACGTCGTCTCAATCGAGACGCCGATCCGAGTGACCCCCATAGTGACCTTACGGACGAGTTCGAGGCAGTGATCGACGAGTGGGATGGGCAGGCGAGACAACACGGGCTTCGAGATGGGGACTATAGCACAGTTTCAGTCGATACCATCGAGACGGGAACTCAGATTGAACAAAGTGGAGGCAGCTTCGAAAACGACGATGGGGATGGCGATTGGGAGCTCGCTCAGAACGACGTCCGCGTTCGGAGCTTCGAGATGGAAATCGATACTATCGCGGAAAGCGATCCAGACGACGCGTTTCGACTCGTCGTCTCGGACGGCACCGACGTGTGGGAAATGGCTGTGTACGATAGTGGCGTTCAGGCCCAACAGAACGGTGTCGAAATCGAAGACTGTGAAACGACGAACCCAGAAGCTATCGACTTCGCCACTGCAACCGTCGACGGGGAGTTCTGTGAGGCTGTGATCTTTGGTGGCGACCTGGAAGCGCCGTACGACAGTATCTCCTACGAAAACGGGAGCGAAATCGAGGGGGGATACCGCTTTATCGTCGACGATACCAGTTTAGCGGGGTCGAACGATTTCGAGACGCACCCAGGGATTTACTCATCTAACGTCACTCTCGAGTACGAAAATCACCGAATCGATTACAAATCGACGACCTGGATCGCACCTGAGGAACCCTATGACTGATCGCGCGCTGTCGTATATGGTGAATTACGTCCTCCTCCTGGGAGTCGCAGTCATACTGGTCGGTGGCCTTTCGATGGCTGGATCGGCCCTTCTGGAAGGTCAACACGAACAAACTGTCGATGCAGAACTGGACGTCATCGGGGAACGTATCGCAGCCGATATTTCGACGGCCGATCGACTCACCCAAACCGAGGGCGAAGCGGAGACGATCCGTGTGGTTTCTGACTCCCCACAGTTCGTCAGCGGTGGCCAGTATACGATCACCACTGAAACCGACGGATCGGATACGATTATCCGTCTCGAGAGCAGTGACGCAGACGTTACGAAAGAGAAAACCATCAACACGACCACACCTGTCGACGAAACTCGCCTTACCGGAGGGACACTCGAGATCAGCTACGATACAGGGGACGACCGGCTGGTGATCACACGTGAGTAATAGAGCAGTCAGCGATGTGCTGGGTTATACACTCATTCTCGGATTGATGATCGTGAGTATTAGCATGGTTACCGTCATGGGGACCGGAGCGTTGACCGATTATCAAGACGGAGAGCAGATCAACAACGCCGAAGTCGCGTTCGAAATTCTCGCGAACAATATCGACGACCACGCGTACGACCGGGTAGAGGGCCGGGCTACGGAAATCAGAGTCACAGATGCGTCCCTGTCTTTCGGTACTCGCGAGGAGTTCAACATATCCGTCCAAAGTAGTAACGACGAAATCGTGGTCGTAAACGATCCGATCATCTACGAGACGGAGCAGGGATCGCAGGTAGTTCACTCGAACGGCGCGCTGTTTCGAGAAACCGAACGCGAGAGCCGGATGATTAGAGAGCCCCATTTTCGAATCGACGAGAACCGAACGATGCTCCCACAGACCGAGATGAGGGGTTCTGATACCCGCCTCTCTATCGGCGGGTCGGAGACCGTCCATTTACGGACCGAGCAACGAACGCCGCGGTTGTACCAGCACTCGAGCGGAGATCTCGACGTCGAAATCGAGATCGTCACCAAACCCGCTCGCGCCGACGAATGGGAGCGGTATCTGGACTCGTTCGACGAGATAGACGCTGATCAGGATTGTACGTCCGAACTGAACGAGGACAGCACAACGCTCACGTGCGACCTCGAAACTGATGAGATCTACGTTCCGGTGACGAGACTCAGTGGCGAGTTCAGTTGAGCCTCACTTTCACTTCGTTCTCGGTGATCTGCAGATACGTTACGAACCCAACACCCTCGTAGTCGATGTACAGAGACGACTCGTCGTGGTTGACCCGTTGGGCCCCATCTTTATCTTCGACCGTCAAATCGACGTTCGGTCTCTGTCTTTCGATGAGTTCGTCGAACACAATGCCGAGCTCTTTTTCTTCTCCGCTCTCGACGTGCGTTGCATTTTTGTCGCCATCGAGAGTCGAAAGGTTCGCGTGCAGCGTATGACTGTCTCCGGTATCTTCGACTTCGAAAACGTCGATCGCTTCCCACTCCCAGTCCTCGTCGTCGGGATCGGTTATCGTAACATCGACATCACCACTCCCCTGTGCATGCAGATGAACGGCTTCTCTCCCGTCTATCTCGAGTGCCCAGTCGAGATTGTTGAGCCCTGATGGGTCGTCACTGTACAGCGTGAGATTGAAATCGTTCATCGGCTCTTCTTCTTCCGCCGCGCGAATTATGATCGGTTCCCCGTCCTCGATCTCGGTGTGTCCGTGATCTCCAAGCGTGAGGAGTTCGACGGTAGCAGTCCCAGCCTCGTCATCGTAGGAAACGTTCCCGCCGGTTCGTTCTTCGAAGTACGCTTTCCATCCCTGATAATATTCGCTCTCTACCGTTATTTCGACTGTTCCGTTCTCGATCGGGTTTTCGTACTTCGTATCGTCGTTTTCGTACGTTCGTGACGAGTTGGGATATATCCGGTTCGTTTCGCCGGTCTGGCGGGCAGTAATAGAACGTACTTGTCCGGAGACGTGGTTATCACGCGTTACATTCACTACCGGAAGCGTCAACGTCCCGTACCGGTAGTGGAATTCCGGTGGTGAAACCATCGTCGTGTGCCCGTCCTCGTGTCTCCAGACTCCACCGCCCTGATACGCGATTTTCGTCCCCCCGTCTTCGTAGGTGACTTCGCCCATTTCGAATTCGTGGATCGTCTCTTCGGTCCCGGCACCTGTTCTATTGATGTGTTTGATTTCCATCGTTCCCGTGGACTCCGTTACTTCGTAGCTCCCTCCCTTGCTTTCCGTGGAAACGGACTGTACCGAGGAATCACCCAGTGCTACTTCCGAAACCTTCGAGCCAAACAGTGCGAGTTCATTCTCCGCCGCGCCGATTTCGACGGTTTGTTCGTGTCCATCGACCACGTTGAGACCGACGAAAAGCATCGCAGTTGCAGCAATCATTGTAAAACCAAGGATGAGAACGAATCCGATGATTTCCGACTGTGACCGGTCGTCCGGACCGGTATAGTTTCGCTCTTCTTCGGAAATCCCGCCAGTGGCCATTACTCGAGGATCAGGTCACAAGCGTAAAATAGTATCGGTAATTGGAATGTACTGGAAGGAATATTGTCATCTTATTCGATGAATTCGCCGGAGAGTGGTCAAGTCTTTAACTGGTTGGTGGGAATTTTCGGGTTCCTACACTTTTACCACACCCGACATTTTCGGAACCGAGAGCGTTCGGTCGCCGATATCGCGGTCCTCTACCGACTCCACGACGACGACGCGTTTTTCTCGTCGTCGAGCGACCAAATGTGCAGTGACGTGCAGGGGCTACGCTATCAAAGGCACCCATCACGTTCGACGGGTTCGATGAGGCTGAGGTCCGTTATGTATCGTAGTCGTCCCGACCCGCAATCGCCCAGTACGCCTGCGAGACGATCGTGACGCCGAAAACGATTCCCAGGAGTACGGCGACTCCGATCGCGGTGGCCCGACCCAGTAGATAGTACGTGAGCCCGCTCGAGACGAGCACGAACAGGACCGAGCCGACGACGAGTTCGAGCAGTTCCCGGATCGTCCGGCGGTGACCCGAGACGGCGAGGTACTCCTCCTCGAGGCGGTCGAGCACACCCATGACGGGAGTCTACGTGCTCGAGCATCCTCGTCCTGTCGGCCTATCGTAGCCACTGAACGTCGCTGCACACCCGATCGCGGGACGGATCGGCGATCGGTGTGTAAATCGTTTCGTACGGTTTACTGTCCGTCAGTTCCGGCCCAGTCGCGACCCGGGCGACGGGTGTGGCGGTACATCGGTACAGCAATCCGTATCAGTTGTTACGAGAACTGGTTCCGGTAGGGCCCAACCCCTGGGGGGTACGTCGCGTGTGTAACTGTCGCACGCCGCTCGTCAGCCACTCGTACGCCAGACGTCAGACGCAGGCGGGTTCGGGCGTCGGATCTGGGCGGATCGCTGGTCGACCCCGGCCGAGTCGAGGCGGCCAACGCAGGGGATTTTTGACGGTCGCGGTCGATCCGCCGGATATGACGGATCGAATCCGAGCCCACGTGTTCGTTTCAGGAACCGTCCAGGGCGTGTTCTACCGCGCGACGACCCGCGATACCGCGAGAGAACGGGGCGTCGACGGCTGGGTGAAAAACCTCGAGGACGGTCGCGTCGAGGCGGTTTTCGAGGGATCGGAGGAGGCTGTCGAGTCGATGGTCGAGTGGTGTCACGAGGGCAGTCCCAACGCCGCCGTCGAGGACGTCGAGGTCGAGTACGGAGAGGTGCTGGGCGTGGACGGATTCGACGTCCGATACTGATCTCTCCCCGGTCGACCGTCGACCGCCGGTGGGACGTGCACTCTCGAGGGCCCCGGATCGAACCGATCCGGACGTCTCCTCCACCCCTTCACTTTCACTCCGGTAACGCACACCTTTTAGCCCCGCCGTTAGTATGGGGTGACAATGACGTCGTTCCAGTCGACACTCGGTGACGAGCCGGGGATCGCCGAGGAGCTGGCCGAGAACCAGCAGGCGATCTCGATCGCCGAGTTCTTCGAGAAGAACAAGCACATGCTCGGCTTCGACAGCGGCGCTCGAGGCCTCGTCACGGCCGTCAAAGAGGCCGTCGACAACGCATTAGACGCCGCGGAGGAAGCCGGAATTCTACCCGACATCTACGTCGAGATACAGGAAGACGGCGACTACTACCGGTTGATCGTCGAGGACAACGGACCGGGACTGACGAAGGAATCGCTTCCCAAGGTGTTCGGTAAACTGCTGTACGGGTCGCGGTTTCACGTGCGCGAGCAAAACCGCGGACAACAGGGGATCGGAATTTCGGCCGCCGTCCTCTACTCCCAGCTTACGAGCGGCAAACCGGCGAAGATCACCAGCCGGACCCAGGGGGAAAGCGAGGCGCAGTACTTCGAACTGATCGTCGACACCGACGACAACGAACCCGAGATCAGCGTCGAGGAGACGACCACGTGGGATCGCCCGCACGGCACCCGAATCGAACTCGAGATGGAGGCGAACATGCGGGCTCGCCAGCAACTCCACGACTACATCAAGCACACGGCAGTCGTCAACCCACACGCCCGCCTCGAGTTGCGCGAGCCGAAGGCGGCGTTCAAGTTCGAACGGGCGACGGATCAGTTGCCGGAGGAGACAGAAGAGATCCGCCCCCATCCCCACGGCGTCGAACTCGGTACCGTGATGAAGATGCTCACCGCGACGGACTCGCACTCGATCTCCGGGTTCTTACAGGAGGAGTTCACTCGAGTCGGGAAGAAGACCGCCGACTCGGTCATCGACGCCTTCCGGGACCGCCACTACGGCCGCGAGATGCGCTGGCGATCCCCGGCAACGCACGAGGGCATCGACCTCGAGTCCGTCGTCACCGAGGCCACGGCCAACAAAGGTGCCGACGCGACCGCCGCCTTCGCCGGTGCCATCGCCGAGTCGGTCGACGAACGCGATCGGATCGCCCACCACGAACTACGCGCCGACGTGGAGGCGGCCGCCGAGGCCACCGAAGCCGACCACGGAACGACGTTCGGCGAGACGGTCCGGGAGAACGCTGTCGAAGCCGTCTGGCTCGAACTGATCGGTGCGGCCGGCGAGGACGGAGAGCCAGCGGTCGGCGACGACGAAGCGAGCGGGGAGACCGACGAGTCGAGACTCGTCTCCGACCTCTACGACCTGGTCGACGAGGCGACGAGTACGCGAAAGGACGACGAGGTCGTCCACGCCTTCGCCGAACGGCTGGCCGCCAGGTTCGAAGACGAAGGAAGCGAGGACGTCCGCCACCGGCTCACCCACCGGGCGCTTTCCGATCACGTGGACCGGGCCGCCGAACTGACCGAAGAGTACGACGACGTCGCGTTCGGCGACACCGCCAGGGAGAACGTCGTCGACGCGGTCTGGGGCGTGATGGCAACCGTTCCCGACGATCCGCCGCTCGTGCGAGAACTCGAGAGCGACCGGGACGCCAGCAGCGATCTCGTCGACGGGATGCGCGAGACGGACATCATGGCACCGCCGACGCGGTGTCTCTCGCCCATCTCCGCCGATCTCATCGAGGCGGGTCTCGAGAAGGAGTTCGACGCCGACTTCTACGCGTCCTCGACGCGGGACGCGGAGGTCCACGGCGGCGATCCGTTCATCGTCGAGGCCGGCATCGCCTACGGCGGCGATCTCGAGGCGGAGGGCGGCGTCGACGTGTTGCGGTTTGCGAACCGCGTCCCGCTCGTCTACCAGCGCGGGGCGTGTGCGACGACGGACGTCGTCAGGTCGATCGGGTGGCGTAACTACGGCCTCGATCAGCCCGGCGGCTCGGGGGTGCCGAACGGACCGGCGGTGATCATGGTCCACGTCGCGTCGACGAACGTTCCCTTTACGAGCGAGTCGAAAGACGCCGTCGCGAACGTCCCCGAGATCGAAGACGAGATCGAACTGGCGATCCGCGAGGCCGCACGCGAACTCAAAAGCTACCTCAACAAGCGCCGCTCGATGCAACAGCGCCGGAAGAAACAGAACGTCCTCGGCAAGATCCTCCCCGAGATGGCCACGAAGGTCGCCGAGGTCACCGGCCGCGAGGAACCGGAGATCGACGACGCGATCGCGCGGATCATGAACAACGTCCTCGTCGAGCGCCAGATCGAGGAAAACGGCGACGGGCAGGCGGTGTCGGTCGTCGTCGAGAACAACTCGAGTACGAACGAATCGCTCGAAGTCACCGACATCGTCTCGGCCGAACCGCGAAACCTCTCCGACGGCGCGACCGTCGTCGAGATGGACGGCGAGTGGTTCGTCAAGTGGGAGACGGAGGTCCCAAGCGGTGACGAAGCCGCCCTCGAGTACGAGGTATCGGCGGAGGCGGCGTTCGACCTCGACGTCAAAGGCGTCGAATCGGAGAAACTGACCCTCACGGAGGCTACGCAATGAGCACGCAAAACGACCAGCAGGCACGAGAGCAGTTGATCGACCTCGCCGCGCAGTTTTACGACCAGTTCGAACTCGGCGAGATTCCCCACATGTCCGTGCCGACGCGGACGAAAAACAACATCGAGTACGACGAGGACAGCGACGTCTGGGTGTACGGCGACCGCGAGTCGACTCGCTCGGCGAACTCCGTCCGCGGGGCTCGAAAGCTGCTGAAGGCCGTCTACACGATCGAGTTTCTCGCCGATCAACTCGAGCAGGATCGATCGTCGACCCTGCGTGAACTGTACTACCTATCAGAAAGCTGGGACAACGAGGAGGCCCAGTTCAACGACCAGGACGAGTCGAACGGCCTGATCGAGGACCTGGAGATCGTCTCCGGCGTCACTCGAGAGGACTTTCACATGCGACCGGAGGAGTCCGGTGCGACGATCATGGGGCCGCTCCACCTTCGCGAGCAGACTCGACGCGGGGAACGTGAGATCCACTGTCAGGAAGACGTCGGCGAAGGCGGGTACCAGATCCCGAACAACCCGGACACCATCGAGTTTCTGGACACCGACGCCGACTTCATCCTCGCAGTGGAGACCGGTGGTATGCGGGATCGACTCGTCGAGAACGGCTTCGACGAGGAGTACAACGCGTTGATCGTCCACCTCAAGGGCCAGCCCGCCCGGGCGACTCGACGGATCACGAAGCGGCTCCACGACGAACTCGACCTTCCCGTGACGGTCTTCGCCGACGGTGACCCGTGGTCGTACCGAATTTACGGCTCCGTCGCCTACGGCTCGATCAAGTCCGCCCACCTCTCCGAGTACCTCGCGACGCCCGAGGCGAAGTACGTCGGTATCCAGCCGGCCGACATCGTCGAGTACGATCTTCCGACCGACCCGCTCTCGGATTCCGATATCAACGCCCTCGAGAGCGAACTCGAGGATCCGCGCTTCCAGACCGACTACTGGGAAGAACAGATCGAGTTGCAACTCGAGATCGAGAAGAAGTCCGAACAGCAGTCGCTCGCGTCTCACGGGTTGGATTTCGTGACGGATACGTATCTCCCCGAACGGCTCACCGAGATGGGCGTGATCTAGCGGCCATCGAGGCGCGGTTCGGGGAGATGGTCCGAACGGCTCACCGAGATGGGCGTGATCTAGCGGCCATCGAGGTGCGGTTCGGGGAGATGGTCCGAACGGCTCACCGAGATGGGCGTGATCTAACGATCATCGAGGTGGGGTTCGGGGAGATGGTCCGAACGGCTCACCGAGGAGGAGGTGTCGAGGGACGATCGAGGACGACCGGAACACTGCGGTTGGCGACGTCGACGACGAACGCGTCGGCGTCCGTTTCGCCCCCCTCGAGCGTATCGTAGCCGACCGGCAGGACGAGGTCGGGAGCCATCGCCGCTGCCAGTTCTGCAGCCTCGCGTCGGTCCATGGTGTCGGTCCCACCGATCGGCGGTACGAAGACGTCGACGTCGAGTTCCTCGTGAAGCGAAAGCGCGTCGGTGGCACCCGGCCAGAACGCACAGACGCCGTCGACGGTGACCCCGAACCCGCATCCCTCACCTTCCGGGTGGTGCGGTGCTCCGCGTTCGTCGGTGTGTGGACCCGCCGGATCGTTGTACGCCGGTGTTGTGAACAGATCGAGCGGGCCCAGAACGAACGACTCGTCGGCACGAACCCGTTCGACGACGAACGGAAGATCCTCCGGGCGTTCGTCGATGCGGTCGAGTTCGGTGACGTCGATCGACTCGTGGACGGCGACGATGGCGTCCTCGTGTGCAACTCGGCGGATCGAGTCGGGATCGTAGTGGTGGCCGTGCGAGACGAGGATCAGATCACCGTCTCTGGCGTCGTACCCCTCGAGAACGCCGTACTTCTCCGGACCCGGATCGACGTAGATGACCGCGCCGGTCTGCCCCTCGAGGCGAGTCGCCGCGAATCCGAGCCAGTCGAGCGTGATCGCGCCGAAGCGAACCGTCATACCCGCCGATTGGATCGAGAGCGACGAAAAGGGTTCGACTCGTCTCGCCGCTCGGATTCGGAACCCGATCGGTGGTGGTCGCCGCGTCGCGCTAACCTACACGATTATTAAGTGTGTACCGGAAGTTATATATCTGCATAGGCGAGTTGCTTATAAAGCAGGCGTAACACTTATATGGTTTACGGCCTTACTCTATGTTAGCCGAGGCGACCGGGTTTCTTCTGGTTACCCCACCCGGGAGCCCCGAGTAACTCACCCGATTCACCATGACCGATACAAGCATTCGAACGTACTCGAACGAACGAGAGGAGGAGAGCGAAGAAACCACCGAACGATCGGCGGAGCAAGAACAGTGCCCGGAGTGTGGCGGCCGACTGATCAGCGACGCCGAACACGCCGAGACCGTCTGCAGCGAGTGTGGACTCGTCGTCGAAGAGGGCGAGATCGACCGCGGTCCCGAGTGGCGCGCGTTCGACGCCGCCGAAAAGGACGAGAAGAGCCGCGTCGGTGCCCCGACGACGAACATGATGCACGACCAGGGGCTGTCGACCAACATCGGCTGGCAGGACAAAGACGCCTACGGCAAGTCCCTCTCGAGTCGCCAGCGCCAGAAGATGCAACGGCTTCGCACCTGGAACGAGCGATTCCGCACCCGCGACTCCAAAGAGCGCAACCTGAAACAGGCACTGGGCGAGATCGACCGCATGGCCAGCGCGCTCGGCCTCCCCGAGAACGTCCGCGAGACCGCCAGCGTCATCTATCGGCGCGCCCTCGAGGAGGACCTGCTGCCGGGCCGGTCGATCGAAGGCGTCGCGACGTCCTCGCTGTACGCGTCCGCTCGTCAGGCCGGCACCCCGCGCAGCCTCGACGAGATCTCGGCCGTCAGCCGCGTCGACAAGATGGAACTGACCCGAACCTACCGGTACGTCATCCGGGAACTCGGCCTCGAGGTCCAGCCGGCCGACCCCGAAAGCTACGTCCCGCGGTTCGTCAGCGACCTCGACCTTTCGGACGAGACCGAACGGATGGCCCGCGAACTGCTCGACTCGGCCCGCAAGGAGGGCGTCCACAGCGGCAAGTCGCCGGTCGGCCTCGCCGCGGCCGGCGTCTACGCTGCGGCACTGCTGACCAACGAGAAGGTCACCCAGAACGAGGTCAGCGAGGTCGCCAGCATCTCCGAGGTTACCATCCGCAACCGCTACAAGGAGCTGCTCGAGGCGTCCGAGACGGCCGCACCGGCGTGATCGACTCGTTTTTAGACTTTTAGACCGTTTTCTCGCCGGCGCGACCGTCCGACCGTAACTCGAGGTCGAGCGCCCGGTTCAACAGGCGCTCGTCGTAGTGCGCGTCGGTCTGATCGGGACGGGTTCGGTGAATCGTTCGAACCGTCCGGACTGTGTTCCGAAACCCTTTGGCCGTCGCTTCGTCGACCATCTGTCCGTCGATAGCCACCGCGCCGGTCCCCTCGCGTCTGGCCTCGGCGAACCGCTCGATCCGCTCGACGTCGCGCTCGAGTTCCGTCGGCGTCGGCATGTGGATCGTGTTGGCCTGTATCGTTTGTTTTGGGTGGAGCGACCAGGAGCCGTCGAGCCCGAGTCGTGTCTCGCGTTCGACCTGATCGGCGTACTCCGTTGCGTTGTAGGAGGTCACTCCGGCACGTTCCGTAAACAGGTCGTCGAACGGCCCGCCGATCGCGAGCAGTCCGGCGGCGCTCGCCTCGTTCGAGAGCGCCTCGAGCAGGCCGTCCCAGCGCGGTCGGCCGTCGCCCATATCGCGGCCGCCGAGTTCAGCGGTGTAGTCGACGGGGCCGAACACGAGCGCCGCGAGCCGCGAGTTCTCGCCGAATCTCGCGATCTCGCGGAGGTCCGACCGGGCGCGGGCGGACTCCACGATGACCGAGAGGCCGATCGCCCCGTCGTCGTAGCCGTGGGTCCCTTCGGCCTCCGCGACGACCGCAGCCGCCCGTTCGACGTCCTCGAGCCGGCCGACTTTGGGGACGACGACGCCGTCGATCTCGTCGCCGAGTTCCGAGACGAGTCGGTCGATCTGGTGTCGGCCTCGTTCGCGGGCGGTCTCGTCGACGTAGCTCCACTCGACGCGGGGCCAGATTTCGCCGGGGAACTCATGTTTCGGAACCCGCTCGAGGACGTTTTCGAGTCCCTCGGCTTTCATGTCAGGCGCGGTCCCGTCTTCGAGGTCCGGGACGAGCCAGTCCGGGGCTTCGAAGCCGTCGGCGTCGAGGCCGGAGACGAGGTACTTCGCCGTATTCGCGGTCGGAACGGCGGCCGGTGCGGTCTGGAACGTTCGACAGAGTCGGATGTCGGTCGTGGTGGTCATCGATTATCGTCGGTCGGCTGGCGTTTTCGTATTTCGGCGGTTCTAATACCCGAGTAGACCGGCTTCTCGCGCTGGGTGAACGCGACGTGTTCGAAGCGAACGGTTCCCGCCCGGTCGTCGGAGGCGTCGTCGTCCGCCTCGAGTACCCGCGTGAACGCGTAGACTGTGTCGCCCGGGGTGACGAAATCGTGAAACGATTCGTCGTCGAATCCGACCTCCCGCCACGTCCGCTCGTCCGAGCGAGCGTGGGCGAGAGCCGTCGAGCGAGTGACGTCCCCGTAGGCGACGACATCGCCGGAGGGGGCATCCGCCATCGCCTCGGCGTTGTGGTGTTGTTTCGCCGTGTTGAGCGTCGCGAGCGGGAGCGCGGCGACGGTGACCGAGTCCTGCGTGCGACCGCGTTCGTGGCGGTAGGCGACGGCGGCGTCGCGGTCGTCGGCCCGCTCGAGGGCGTCGACGAAGTCCTCGAAGAAGCCGCCGTCGGGGGTGAGAAACGTCGACGGGAGGTCGGGTTCGTCGGTCGCGTCGTCGTCGGCCGTGGCCCCGCCGTCGGTCGCGATCGGTTCGCGGCGGGGAATCATGTTGGTCCGTTCGTACGAACACACCACGTCGTCCGTCCGGGCGTCCCTTCCGCGGGTTCGCCAGGTGACGATGCCGTACTCCGGCCGGGAACTCGAGGCCGCCGTCGTGACGACGTCGCTCTCGACGCGGAGTTCGGTCCCCGGGGGGACGGGGCCGTCGGGAAATCGGACGTCCGTTCGTCCGAGGAAGTAGCCGCCTCTCTCGCTCAGGTCCTCGACGGTGGCTCCGAGGGTCGCGGCGAGGAGGTAGTCGGGGTGGATCGGCGGCTCGTCGAATCCCCGATCATCGGCGGCGTCCCTCCGCCAGTACGCAGGGTCGTGGTTGAGCGTCTGGCCCATCCAGGCATCGTTCGCCCAGCGGGCGAGCCTGAGACCGGGATCGTGCTCGAGGCGGTCCCCCTCCGTGAAATCCTCGAAACAGTTGCCCTTCGATTTCGTGTCGGCTCGCTCGAGCGCTCGGGCGAACGCGTCCGGGTCGGTCCACTCAGTCATCCGCAGTCATCTCCTGGGTGTCGTCAACGTCGGTCGGTCGCTGGCGACGCGCTCTCCGGGCGACCGTCCGCCGCATCTCGTTTTCGACGATCATGTAGCCCTCGTCGAAGCCCATCCCGGGTTTCGCGAGCACCTGGGCGGCGTCGGTCGCGAGCGCGAGGTGAGCGCAGGCGCGAGCGGACGTTTCGGTCTCGTTGCAGGTACCGCCGAGATACGCTTGCGTCTCGGTTCCCTTACAGTACCGGACTGCCCGTCCGCTCCGGTGGATGCCGCCGAGGTCGGGCGTCTTGACCTGCACGAGATCGGCCGCCTCCGCGTCGACGAACGCCCGGACGTCCGCCGCGGTGTTACACCACTCGTCGGCGACGATATCGACGTCGACGCCAGCATCTCGAAGCCCGTCTCGGAGTTCGCCCATCGCGTCGATCTGTTCGGCACGACCGCCGGCGTCCATCGGTCCCTCGATCTGGAGTCCGAACGGAACGGCCGCCTCCTCGAGGGCGTAGCAGTAGTCGATCACCGCCGACCGGTCGTACGGCGGGCCGAACCGGTCGCCGATGGTGCCGTAGACGTCGACGTGAAATCGTGGCTCGTAGCCACCGGGTCCGAGTTCCCTGGCGCGCCTCGCAAGCCACGCGACGTACTCGAGCAAGCCGTCGCCGTCCGGTCCGAGCTTCTCGGCGCTGTTGATCAGCCCGTGGGGAAGCACCGGGACGCCCTTGAGCATCATCTTCTCGGCGTTCGCGTAGCGGTCGTCTCCCGACTGGCCGAAGACGGGGACCGTGTCCGTCGCGGGGTCGGTTCCGAGCGCGTCGGCAAGCACGTCCGTCCGGGTCGTCCGCCGTGCTCGAGCGGCCGCGGCGAGTAGCGCCTGCGAGACGCCGTACCGGATCGCCGTGTGGAGCCGATCGCCGTCGGGTCGCAGGTCTTCGACGGCCTCGGCGTTCTCGAGGAACGCCGCCGCGTCCCGCCCGCGGAGTTCGTCGGCGACGGGGCCGGCCACGACGGGCGCGGCCTCGTTCGCCCGAAAGAGCGGATCGCGGCCGGCGGCACCCGAGTACTGGACCGCGGCGCAATCGCCTCTCACGACGGAGCCGTCCTCGAGTTCGAGGTCGACGACGAGCGCCTCGCCCGCCTGGCGAATCTCGTCGAAGCCAGCGGTGACGGGATCGCCCTCGTAGGCGAACCCATCGGACTCCGCGCCGCGTTTGATGGCCCGCTGGTCGTCGGCGAAGAAGCCGGCGTAGCCGGGCGTCGTGTGAACGTCCGTAATCTCCATCAGACGTCACCCCGCGTGTCCGGTCGGCCGATGAGTTTGCCCTCGCTGATCGCGTCCACGTCGTCGGCGACCATCCGGAACGACTGGTCGCGCCCTTCCGTGTCGGCGCGTTTTGCCAGTCGTGCCCGGTGGATCGCCCTGATCTCGTCGTCGACCGCGAGGTCGCCCCACTCGAGGATCCGGACGCGGCCGTCGTCGTCTCGAGCCGGGAGGACGGCCCCCTTCGCGCTGTCGCTCGGTGCGAACGGGACGTCGAGTGCGCCCGAGTCGAAGGCCTCGAGGGTTCCTCGGACGAGGTCGCCGTCGCCACGATCGAATACGGCCTCTATCAGGCTGTGCGTTTCGCGCTCGATCAGGTCCTGTTCCTCGTCGATTCCGTCGATGTCGATCTCCTGTTCGATTGCCATATCGATGACCTGTCTCGTCGTGCGGAGTCCGGCGGCGTTGGCTTCCGTGGTGGGCACGCCCTGGAACTCCTGTGGTGATTTGGTGATGACCTTATCCGGGCGAGCGATCGCCGCGGTCAGTCCGCCGAGGCCGATGACGCCGTTCGCACGGGCTTCGTCCGGCGGAAAGCCGCCCATCCACTCGTGAAAGACGGTCGTGACGACGACCGCGTCGGGGAGGTACTCCTCGCCGAGTTCCCGCAGCGCCCGCAGGGCGGCGACGTCCTGGACGACGTTGCCGACCTGGCCGTAGCCGAGCGTGATCGAACGCACGCCCTGGGTCGCCGCGAGCAGCCCCTCGATCAGCATGATCGTGATGGCGATCGACGGCGGGACGAGGGTGCCGGTCAGCGGACCGAACGGCTCGCGGTTGATCCGGACGCCGCGTTCGGTGTACGCGCCCGCGAGTCGGTCGACGAACTGCCAGTTCTCGATCGTCTCCGCGAGGCCGTGGCAGTTCGTGTAGGGGATGTTGTAGGATATCGGCCCGCCCTCGAAGCTCTGGAAGCCCCCCGCGAACGTGATCGCCGCGAGCAGTCGGGCGTCCGGCGTGCCGTGGCGCACTTCCACCGGGGCGTCGACCGCGTCGATCAGTTCCCGACAGCCCTCGACCCCGTGGTTGACGGCGGGAAAGCCGTTGAGCGCGTCGTCGCCGGTTTCCCGGGCCGTCTCGAGTCCCTCCTGTGCCTTCTCGTAGGCGTTATCGCGGGTGTAGGAGTCGATCGTCGTCGGCAACAGATCGGCCTCCCCGTCCTCGTGGAGGGCCGCGAGGAGTTCGATCTGGTCGTCGAGTCGGGGGACGCCCGCTCGCGGCTGCAAGAGCGGTTCGTCGGCCGACTCGAGGACGTCCGCGAAGCGCTTGTGAGCCGGGAGCGAGTCGTGGTAAGCGACGGCGTCCTCGAAGTCGACGGCCGATCCCGTCGGCCAGCTCTCCCGGATCTCCTCGTCGATACGCCGAAGCTCGTCGGACGGAATGCGTTCGTCTCGTCTCATCTACGAACTGACGGTGAGCCGATCGGCTTCCGTCGGCGTGATCTCGAGGTCCCGTCGGAGCGCGGCGATCGCCTCTTCGGGATCGGTCTCGGAGTCGAAGACGCGATCGAATCCCAGCGCCCGGAACGTCTCTCGAGTGCGCTCGAAGTCGTCCTGGCCGACGGCGAGGTTGCCGCCGATGTAGGTGACCGCGTCCACGTCGGCCTCCGCCAGCACCTCGTGAAAGCCCCGACAGTCCTGTTCGGCGTGGCCGTACAGCGACGAGACCAGTACGGCGTCGGCCTCGTGCGTGACTGCGGCCTCGGCGAACTCCTCTCTCGAGGTCTGGACGCCGAGGTTGACGACGTCGAAGCCTGCTGTGCTGAACGCCTGCTCGAGGATCGTGATTCCGACGACGTGCGCGTCGGAGCCGATCACGCCGAGAACGACCGTGTTCGACATGCATCCCGATCCATGTGGAAGCGGGGTATAAAGTTAATGATTTTCCATGATAATATTCTTTAATCGTGTTTAGGGGCACCCCCTGACATACAGCCACAAACATAATGATTATTGGTAAAGGTTTTGTAGCCGCGTCCGGTTCCTCGGGCCATGGGTGCGCTATCGAACCTGCGCGTGTTGGACCTGACTCAGGTGCTCGCCGGTCCGTACTGTACGATGTTGCTCGCGGACATGGGCGCGGACGTCGTCAAGGTCGAGCGGCCTGGGGGCGACCTCATCCGGTCGAACCCCCCGTTCGTCGCGGACGCCGACGAGGAAGCCTACGGGGGGTACTTCCAGAGCATCAACCGCGGAAAACGGAGCGTCGAACTCGACTTCGGCGAGGAGAGCGACCGCGAGGACTTCCTCTCGCTGGTCGAGGAGGCGGACGTCGTCGTCGAGAACTACCGCGCGGGGACGATGGAGAAGTACGACCTCGGGTACGAGACGCTCGCGGCGCACAATCCGTCGCTGATCTACTCCTCGATCCGCGGTTTCGGCGACCCCCGGACGGGCGAGACCGACCGGCAGGGCCAGCCGTCGTTCGACCTCGTCGCGCAGGCGCTCGGCGGCGTGATGGAGATCACCGGACCGGCCGACGGCCCGCCGACAAAAGTCGGCCCCGGCATCGGCGATCTCTTTACCGCGACGCTGAACTGCATCGGGATCCTCGCGGCGCTCAACCACCGCGAGCGGACCGGCAAGGGGAAGTACGTCGACACCGGCATGTACGACGCGATGATCAGCCTGACCGAACGCGCGATCTACCAGCACTCCTACACCGGCCAAGCCCCGACGCGCCGCGGCAACGCCCACCCGACGCTGTTTCCGTACGACGCCTTCGAGACCGCGGACGGCTACGCCGTGATCGCCGCCTTCGGGACCAACCACTGGAATGCGCTCTGTGATGCGATGGCGCGTCCGGACCTCGCCGAGGCCTACCCCACCCCCGCGGATCGACTCGAGGACCGCGAACCGCTTCTGGCCGAGATTGCGGCGTGGGCCGGCGACCGGACGACCGACGACCTCGTCGAGACCCTCGAGGGGCGAGTCCCCGCCGCGCCGGTCCAGACCACCGCGGACATCTTCGCGGACCCCCACGTCCACGCTCGAGAGATGCTCGTCTCCGTCGAACAGCCGGGAGCCGACGCGGACGTCGAGATCGCGGGCAATCCGATCAAGATGACCGAGACGCCGCCCGAGCCGACCGGTCGCGCACCCCTGCTCGACGAACACCGCGAGGAACTGCTGGGCGAGCGGGCGGAGACGGCGGCCGACGACTGAGACCGATTGCTGGCCCAGCGTGGCGGTCGGTCCGGGGACGGATCGCGGTTGCACCGCGATGACCGACGGCAGTTCGCCCGCTGGGGACCACACTCGTCCTCGAGAACGCCGTCTGCGGACCGCAATGGTCGGGAGGGGTGGCACTCATACGGTTTACTGTCAGTCATTACCGACGCACCCGCGACCCGGGCGGCGGGTGCGCCAGGACATCGGTACAGCAATCCGTATCACGCGGGTCGCGTCGATTTCGTCTTGGTGTCCCGATCATTCCCGACGACCAGAGGTTTCTTATCCTGACAATTCGAGGTGTGGTGTATCATGAGTCAGGCGACGCTGTCGGATCGTCCGTACGCGAATTCGAATCCCTTCTCCGGCTACTATCTCGAGCGGGTACAGGATCGGGGCGAGTGGAGACGCGAGCAGAGCACGCCTGAGGAGACGGCCGCCAACGTATGAGTTCCTCCCCCGCAGGACAGTTCGTCGGCGCGTTTCTGATCCTCGCAGGCTTCGCCCTGGTCGTCGTCTCGATGATCACCCCACCGGATCCGCTGACGCTCGTGGTGTGGCTCGTTCCCGCAGTCCTCGCGGCCGCAGTACTCGCGTACCTGCTCGCCTACAAAGGAGGCCTCGAGCGGCTGCAAGATCGACTCTGAGATGGTCTGAATGCGATTCAAAAACCACCGACTCGAGTCCCGTTTGCGGGCCGACGCCCCGGCCGACCTGGGTGGGTTCGATCAGTCGGTGGACGCGGCGAGTCGGTCGGGCCGCCGGCTGGCCGCCGCGACTCGAGCGCAGCGTCTCGAGGCTACGCGGCGAAACGGGAGATCGCGGTGTGTCCGATCGGACCCCGGTGGCCGATCATCGCGAGGTCACGGCGTTGCCTGCCGGAGGTGGCCGTGTTCGCGGTAGTGTCTCCGCCGGTGTTCGCGGCGCATCCGCCGTGGCGAACGCCGGGTTCGATCGCGCTGTCGTCGGTCCACAGCCGCCGCTGGCCGTGGCGAACGGTTCGTCTGCCGTGCGAGACGTTTATATCCCGCGAGTAGGTATGCAAACATGGCTCCGAGTTGCCGCTTGGAAGCCACGTCTCGGGTGTTACAGCACCCGGGGCATTTCGTGCCCCCTGGGAGCATGGCTTCCAGGTTAATTGTCGCCGTGGAGTTATTTATAACTACTGGTTACTTCCGGGAAATAGGTCGCTGACTCGAGGCCCGGAGGCGGTTTCGGATACCCTCTGGTGGGACTCGAGGTGGTGAGACTCGAGGCGGTGGGGCGGAGGAAGCGGTGGGGCGGAGAAAGTGCCGTCGCTCGTCGTGCGTCAAATATCGGGGAGGCCCCCACCCCCCATCGAAGTGATCGGATCGCCGGAAAGTTGGCGGGGAATCTGGATGTCACGTCCGGACGTATCCTGCGTTGTGGCAACGACTGTACGCCCAACCCCGCCAGTTACCCAATAGAAGTCCACCGCCATATACTTGTCGGGCATATTAAATAATAACGATTGGTTACTTTGTGGAGTTCGTTTATATCGAACGAACCGTCCCCCAGTATGGGGAATATTCTGTTTTCGATGCTGGGGGAGGCGCTCTGTAGAATATGAAAGGAATATTTTTGATTGGTATTACAAAGTTCGTATGTTGTGAAATGGGGTGGCGGGGTCTAGTAGCGGATACTCGAGTCGTGACCCGATCTCTCATACGGTTTACTGTAGTTCTTGCCGGCGCACCCGCGACCCGGGCGGCGGGTGCGTCGGTACACAGGGACAGTAATCCGTATCAGTCGTCTCCAGTGGTGAATTGTCGCCGTTCTTGTTTACTAAATCACACATTTCACGAACACCGCCAGGCCAACAGCGCGACGCGTAGGGATATCTAAGTGTAGCTTTAACAGTGAACGTCTAACGTATTTTCTCTGAGCACGTCTCTTACCGAATGGGAGCGAAGAAGTACGTTGTTGAGCTCAGCGACGAAGATCGCAAGACGCTCGAATGGTTCACGTCCACCGGTGAACGGAGGGCCCAAGACAACACACGCGCACGTATCCTTCTGAAGGCACTCCGAGGACACGAACGCGACCCGCTCCCGGCCCGACCGGGAACTGTCGCTCGTTCCGATCACCGCTATTATAGTGGCGTCCCAAGCCTGAACTGATGAGCGAAATCACGCGGTGTGATCCGATTTCGCTCAGCAGTCGACGCTTGGGAGGGTACTAGGTAATAGATCGGTACGTATCTGAACAGTTCTGGGTAATTCACAACAATATTTATAAACAATAGGGTCCAGGATGTGAGTGAATGTCAGACGAATATAGTGAACGTAGCGAAACACTCGAAATTTATGCGGAAGCGTACATAGACCAAAAATGGGACCGTTTGGATGAAGTAATACATCCTGATTTCCAAATTTATGGTCCCGAGATGTTCATGGAAGTGGAGGGCCCACTGAACCGGGAACAGTACCGGCAATTCGCGAGTGAGTTCCGTGCAGCTTTCGACGATTTCGAAGTCCCCATTGCCGACGGGGTTTCCGTTGTCCACCAGGGCGAAAAATCAGCAGTCCGTGATCGGTGTACCGCCACGCACACTGGTTCGTTCTTTGGCATCGAAGCGACCGGTAATAAAGTGGACTTCGAGTGGCCCTGGTTCATCATCTGGGAGGATGGAAAAATCATCGAAAAGTGGGACAATATCGATTTGTTCACCCTATCTCAGCAGATAGGCACAGTGCCTGACGACATATACTGAGCAGACGATGAATACTTCGGTCGCAGCACTCCTCTCTACTCGTCACTTCATGAGGCAGTACGTACGCGGTCAGTGAGCGTTGTGACCGTGACGTATCACTAAGACGCGTCCGAGATCCACGCGTCGTCCAGACGTACAACGGTCAGAACCACGTCGAACGCCGTTAGTCCACCCGGATATCGTTCGGGTCCAATCTCGAGCGGATTCACATCCCACCGGGAGACGTGCGAGCGCACGGCCGACGCGATTCTCGAGTATTCGTGTCATACAGGCCCAACAAAGCTTTTCACCCCGGGTGTGTAACGGTGTGACATGGACGAAACGACCGTCCGACTGTTGTGCCCTGAATGTACGAAAGATTGGCAGACTGCTCCGGGCGAGCTTCCGACGTCGACGGAAATGTTTCATTGTCCGAACTGCCACGCATCGCGTCGAACGTCCGAGTTCATGCGAACCGACCGGGACCTCCAGACGCTGAAGCAACTCGGATAATCGGCCCCTACCGCGAGAACAGAATCCCTTCCTCGAGAACGAAACCGCCACAGGCTGGGAGTAACAGAACCCCCACGAACACGTCACCAGAAACCACGGGTTGTGCGTTCGGACGACGAAAGAAACCACATCCTGTAGACGGATTAATTCGGATAGTCACGGGTTTCAAACAGTCCTCTATTCAGGATGGTTATACGTGACAGATACGGGTTGTGTGGTAACGAGACTCAAGATAATAATATAACCCTGCAGTGGGTAGGACTGCATGGTTATGAAGAAACAGGAGCTCATTCACCTGCACGGCCTTCTTGCGGAGGTATCGAACCAGTGTTCGGAGTGGGATAACTGCCAGATCGACCTCGAGGAGTACGAATCGCGCGGTATTCGACCGACATCGATTCACAAATCGAAAACAGACCACAAAGCTGCCGTCTTCGCGCTCGCAGGGGGAATCACCATGAATATGCGCGAAGAAGAACAGGAAGTCGTCGCCGCAACTGCTGACTGAAACCTCGCGTCGTATCCTCGAGTAGATTGACTCCCAACTGGCGAGACCGGTGAACGAGCTCCATGGAATCGGTCGAACCCGTTCGAAACGATCGCAGTTACCGACGACACTGCCACCCATTACCGGTACTTGTCTGAGACACCACGCCCCAATTACCGGTGCTTATCTGACATGACTACCACCCGCTGCCGGCGCTTGCCCGACGGACGCGCCGCGTAAGCGAAACTGAAAACGAGGTGTTACTCGACGAGGTCCTCGAATTCGGGGAGGATTTCGTCGGACGAGTCGTCCGTCTCGTCCGAGGACGAGTTTCCGGATGCGTCGCCGTCCGAGTTCGCCGACTCGTCGTCGTCGGACCCGTCCATCTCGTCGTCTTCTGACTCCGCCGTCTCGTCGTCTTCGGATTCGTCGTCGATGTCCTCCGGGTCGAGCACTTCGATCGTGTTGACCTCGAGCGGAATGTTTTCGAGGCGCTGTCCGATCTCCTTGCGCGCGATACGCGAGGCGTGTTCTTCCCGTTCGACGTTGAAGACCGTCATCTCGAGTTCGAGTGCGACCAGCGCCTCGTCGGCCGCGATGAACGCCGGCGGGAGCTCTTCGCCCGATGGAGAGGTTCGCTCTCCCATGTTGATCTCGACGTAGTTCAAATCAGGGTTCAACATCTCGCCCGTCTTCGAGATGGCGATCCGGATCGCCTCGTCTTCCGTCTCGACGTCGAACACCGGCACGGCAGCCTCGACGACAACCCTGCAGTTCATGGGTAACCAATGTGTCGCCTCCAGTATGAAGGTTCGCCTCAAGTTAGATTCGCTTTCGTCTCCGTCGGACCGGTGACCTTTTGCTCGCCCCACGCAGTCGTTCGTACATGAGCGACTCAGCGGACGACGGGACCGAAGACGAGGCCGACCGGCTCACCTACGCCGACAGCGGCGTCGACATCGAGGCCAGCGAAGACGCGACCGCCGCGCTCCTCGAGGCGTTCGGCAGCGACCTCCGAACGGAGTACGCGGGGCTGCTCGACGTCGGCGATCGGTATCTCGCGCTCGCGACCGACGGCGTCGGAACGAAACTGCTCGTCGCCGAGGCGATCGAGGACTTCTCGACGATCGGCATCGACTGCATCGCGATGAACGCGAACGACCTCGTCGCCGCGGGCGTCGAACCCGTCGGGTTCGTCGACTACCTCGCGATCGACGAACCGGACGAGGCGCTGACGAACCAGATCGGCGAAGGGCTCGCGGTGGGACTCGAGCAGGCGGATCTGACGATGCTCGGCGGCGAGACGGCCGTGATGCCCGAGGTCGTCTCCGGGTTCGATCTGGCGGGCACCTGCGTCGGACTCGCCGGGAAAGACGAGATCTTTCCGGGCGAAGCCGAGGTCGGGGACGCACTCGTCGGGTTTCCCTCGAACGGCATCCACTCGAACGGGCTCACGCTCGCTCGCGAGGCCGTCACGCGCGAGCACGAGTACGACGATCCGTTCCCGCACGACGAGGCCCGGACGATCGGCGAGGAACTCCTCCGGCCGACCCGGATCTACGCCGACCTGCTCGAGCCGATGCGCGACCACGGCGTCCGAGCGGCGGCCCACGTCACGGGCGGCGGGTGGACGAACCTGCTCCGGATGGGCGAACGCCGGTACGTCGTGGACGACCCGCTGCCGGCCCAGCCGATCTTCGCGTTCGTCCAGGCGGAGGGCAACGTCACCGACGAGGAGATGCACCGAACGTTCAACGTGGGAACCGGCTTCGTCGTCGCACTTCCCGAGGATCGGGCGGCCGACCTCGCCGCCGAGACCGACGGACAGGTCATCGGCCGCGTCGAGGACGGCAACTCCGTCGAGATCCGCGGACTCTCGCTGTCCTGATCGTTCTCGTCGTGTCGATACTCGTCGCGGAATTCGTCTAGCCCGAACCGCGGCCCACGAGCGGCCTCTCCCTCGCCGTGCTCCCTCGAGAGCAAGCCAGGTTCCGGACTGATTGGGTTCACCGATTCGATTCACTTTCCTCCGTCGTCTCGGACTCGTCCGCCTTGCCGGTCGCCGCGCGGATCACGTCGTACTCCTCGTCGCTGTAGGCGATCAGTCGAACCTCCTCGAGCGTCTCGGGTTCGTACGCCTCGATTTCCTCGCCGATGAGTTCGGCTCCCTCCGTGAGGTCGAACCCGGCGACGCCGCACCCGAGCGCCGGAAGCACGATCGAGCGACACTCGAGGTCGTCGGCCTTCTCGAGGGCGTTTCGGGTCGCGTCTCGGATGCTCTCGGCCGTGGCGTTTTCGTCGCCGTAGTGGGCCATTGCGGCGGCGTGGATTACGTATTCGGCGCCCAGATCGTAGGCGTCCGTCACCGCAACCGTCCCCAGTTCGACCGGCCCCCGTTCCATCGCGTCCTCGTTGATCTCATCGCCGGCGGTTCGTCGGAGCGCGCCGGCGACGCCCGACCCCATCCGCAGGCTCGTTCCGGCGGCGTTGACGAGCGCGTCGGCTGACTGTGCGGCGATGTCGCCCTGGACGACGTCGAACTCCATAGGCTCCGCTAAGAGACCCAGCGGTTTGTAACTGGACCCCGCCGTCTCGCGGCGTTGATCTCACCGCGGACCTTCCGGTTCGTAGAAACTTAGGCTCACCAAAACCTTTTTAGATTTAGGGTCGCCTAACACCTGGTAATGGACGCACCCGTTCGCAGGCAGGAATCGGACACCGACGAGGAGCCCGCGGAGCCGGCAGCGATCGTGACCAGCCACGAGACGAGCCCCGGAAAGCTCGTGTTCACCGAACGCGACAACACCGACGGCTGGATCGCGACCGACGTCGCAGTCGACCTCGAGCCCTGATACGGCAGGGTCGTCGGGTCTCGTGGGACCGCCGGCCGGTCGCGGTCGCACCAGTTCGTCGTTCTACCGGACCGGACGAGTCCGCTGATCGCAACGCTCTCGCTGATCGATCTCTCGACTGCGATTCCGAACCGTTTTCGACGCTCGAGTAGACGGTTCGAGCGTGAACCGAACGCGACTCGCGCTGGCGAACGGCAGTCTCGTGGCGGCGGGGTTCTTTCTCGCCACCGGCGTCGTGACCGGCCTGCTCCCGACGCCGTTGTTCGAACGGATGGTGTCGCGGTCTCCCCTCGACTACGCCGTTCTCTCGCTTACGTCGGTGCTCGCGGGCGTCTACGTCGTCCAGCGTGCGTCGCTTTCGGAGTGTTCGGGGGATCGCTGTGCGTACGGCGGCGGCGTCGCCGGATTTTTCGCCGTCGCCTGCCCACACTGCAACGCAATACTGGTCTCGCTGTTCGGCGCGACGTGGCTCGCGACGTACGTCGATCCGCTTCGACCACTGCTGGGTCTCGTCGCCGTTTCCCTGTTCGCCGGCGTGATCTACGATCGCCACTCCTCGTAGCCGTCTCCAACCGAGTCTCTGGACTCTCGACGTTCTTTCTATACTCGAGAATCGAACGGCAGGCGCGTCAAAAGTCGGTGTCAGACGGATTACTGCCCCTGTGTACCGGCGCACTCGCGACCCGGGCGACGGGTTCGCCGGCAGTGACGGACAGGAAACCGTATCAATCGGGCCGTCCCAGCCGCGTTACTTCGTCGCTTCCTCGAGCACGAGCGTGTCGTCCTCGAGGTAGTGTTCGAAGTGGTGGCCGTCTTCTTCGAGCGTGACGAGGATTTCCCGCAGGATTTCGGCGGTGGCGTAATCGCCGAGGTTGTCCGCGAGTTCGATGCTGTCGCGCATCGACTCGATGATGTCGCCGTACATCTCGAGATCGTTCTGGAACATCGTTCGGACGTCGTAGACGTCCTCGCCCTCGAACTCGACGGTCGCGCGTCGTTCCTGGTTCGTCGGCCCCGACACCGGGACGCCGCCGAGGGCCTGGGCACGCTCGGCGATAACGTCCGCTCCCTCTTCGACGTGTTCGTACGCCTCCTCTAAGAACTCGTGAAGCGGGAGGAACTCGGCACCCTCGACGACCCAGTGGTGCTTTTTGAGCTGGTGATACAGCACGTACGAGTTCGCCAGCTCCGTGTTCAACGCGTCGACGATCTGTTCGGCCTTCTCCTGGTCGAGTCTGAGTTCGTTCTCCTCGACGGCGTCGGCCGACTGTCGGACGGTCTTTTGGGTGCTCATCGTATCAGAAGGTACGCCCGCGAACCACTTAAATCTTCCCCCATGACAAAACAATATTTCCCATTCAAAAAGAGTTTTTGCCTCTTCCGGACCTCCTGTCAGGTTCGACGACAGTCGTCGAACCGTCCGGACGGTTGATCGTTCCGAATACGAACCCGTCGGCGCAAGCGGTTAAGTATCCTCGCTCGAGAAGTGTCTCGTATGGTTACCTTCCTCTCCGGGGGCACCGGAACGCCGAAACTTCTGGACGGTGCTGGTGCCGTGTTTTCGCCGGAGGAGACCACCATCGTTGCAAACACGGGTGATGACATCGAACTCGGTGGGCTGTTCGTCTCGCCGGACGTCGACACGCTGTTGTTTCAGGGCGGTGGTGTCCTCGACCGAGAAACGTGGTGGGGTATCGACGGAGACACCCACCGGACGAACGCGGCGCTTTCGGACCTCGCGTCGGCCGCCGACCTTCCGTCCGGTCCGCAGTATCTCTCGGAGGAGAAACAGACCGACGGCCGAGAGCTCGCGAACTGGCGGCGCTTTTCGGGCATCGACGAGTTCATGACGATCGGCGACCGGGACCGCGCGATACACATCACGCGGACGAGTCTGCTCGACCAGGGCAAAACGCTCAGCGAGGCGACCCAGCGACTCGCCGGCGCGTTCGGCCTCGGGGTCGATCTCCTCCCGATGAGCGACGACCCAGTGGCGAGTCTCATCCACACCGACGAGGGGATGATGCACTTCCAGGAGTACTGGGTCGCCCGCCGTGGCGAACCCGACGTCGAAACCGTCGAGTTCCGGGGCTCGTCGACCGCAGAGCCCGCACCGGGCGTCCTCGAGGCGCTCGAAGAGCCCGTAGTCATCGGCCCGTCGAATCCGGTGACGAGCATCGGGCCGATGCTCTCGTTACCCGGCTTCGCCGACGCGCTCGCACAGACGACCGTCGTCGCCGTCTCGCCGTTTCTCGGCGACGACGCATTCTCCGGCCCCGCAGGGCCGTTGATGGAAGCGGTCAACGCCGAGCCGAGCACGCGGGGACTGGCCGACGCCTACCCGTTCGCCGACGCCTTCGTCATCGACGAAACCGACGGAACCGAGTTCGACAGGCCGACGTTCAGAACGGACATCACCATCGACTCGAGCGAGGACGCCAGACGCGTCGTCGACGCAATCGACGAGGCGATCGAACGCGTCGGCGAATGACCGTGATCACACCGCCGCTCGCGCTCGCGAGTCTGAGCGGCGAGTCCGACGCCGACTGGGCACGAGCAGGTGCCGAATACGCCGGCGCGGCCTTCCTCGGGGGTATCGCCATCGACGAGGACTCGAGGGCCGCGGCTCGAGCGCTCGTCGAACGCGACCGAACGGAGTTCCTGCCGACCGACCCGCTGGCGTTCGTCGACCGGCAACTCGCCGCGCTCGCGGACGTTCCGATCCAGCCGGCGTGTAACGTCCGCAGTGCAACGGCGGAGCCGATCGCCGACGCCGCTCGAGTCTGTCGCGATCGGGACGCGTTTCTCGAAATCAATGCCCACTGCCGCCAGGAGGAACTCTGTGCCGTCGGTTGCGGCGAAACGCTCCTTCAGGATGCGGACCGACTGGCACGCTACGTCGAGACCGCCGCCGGAACCGGCGTCACGGTCGGCGTCAAAGTTCGCGCGGAAGTCCCGGGCGTCGACCTCCCCTCGCTCGCGACGGCGCTCGAGGACGCCGGTGCGGCCTTCGTCCACGTCGACGCGATGGACTCCGAGTCCGTGATCGAGGACGTCTCGGAGGCGACCGACCTGTTCGTCGTCGCGAACAACGGCGTCCGCGACGACGAGACCGTCCGCGAGTACGTCGAGTACGGCGCAGACGCCGTCAGCGTCGGCCGGCCGAGCACCGATCCCGTCGTCCTCGAGCGCGTCAGGACGGCGGTCGATCGACAGTTCGGCGTCGTGACCGAGTCCTGACGACGTGGCGAGCGGGAGGCGATTCGAACCCGTCGATCACTCGCTCGCGGACGGTTCCTCGAACAGCCCGTACTTCGCCCGGTAACAGACCGCACCGATCGAGGAGCCGAGTCCGACGTTGTGGGAGATGTCGCGGTCGTCTATTCCGAGCCGAATCCAGACCGTCCAGATGGTGCCGAGCACGAGCAGACGGCGTGCCAGCGATCTCCGGATGCTTCCCACGTCGCGGTCGTACAACGCCCGGTAGGCGACCCCGCTGGTGACGCCGACGAGAAGCCACCGAAAGCGGATCTGCACGTCTTCCATTCCGTCGACCACGCCGAGTGCGAACGCCGTTCTGGCGTCGTCTGCCTCCTCGAGACTGGTCTCGCCTGCCGGTTCACCCTCCTCGTCGCTCTCGAGATCTCCCTCTCGCCGGAGCCGTTCGAGCCTCGCGGACTCGAGGCGAAAGAACAGTTGCAAGCCGACGACGAGCACGTTCGCGACCAGGTCGAGCAGGGCACGCGTTCGACGCGAGAACATACCCGTCCGTACGAGGGGCCGATCCGTAACGGTTTCTCCGCTTCGCACGACGCGAGTGTTCGGGATACGCGCCGACTGCGAGCGTGAAGTGTCGACTGGGAGACTGGGGCGTCGGGGGCGAGCCGAAGCGTCGGGGATGAGAACGGAACGTCGACTGGGAGACCGAAGCGTCGGGGCGGCTGACAGCGGCGGTCGGAGTCGGTCTCGACGCTCGAGCGAGCACGAAAGGATTTTCCACCGAGGCCGTCTCCACTCCGGCATGAGCCTCGAGGATCTGACCGAGGAGATAGAAGAATCGTACACCGACTTCGACGACGACCTGGCGGTCTCGCTCGACCGCGAGACGCGAAACGAACTCGCCGTCCTCGAGACGGCCCTCGAGCCCGCGGAGACGGACGAACTGGTGCGGCGGGCGATCCACATGCTGTTCCAGACGACCGTCGAAACCGGCAAACTCGACTTTCACCTGCGCTCTGGGTTCGACGTCACCTACGACGAGTACCTCTCCGGGATGACGTTCGACGAGATGACCGGTGCCGATCAGTACCCCTCGATGGACGACGAGCGTCGGTATCAGTTCTAGTGGCGAAGCCTGAACGAACGGCTGACAGCGACGGCAGTCGTTCGGTTTCACCGTCAGCCGACGGTTGGGAGGGTGCGACCGGTCTCGAGGGAGGAACGCTTCCGTCCGTTCCCCCTCGGGCTCCCCGTTCCGGAATCGGTCGATGACTCACCGGTTCGCGATCGTTTTGCACCTGATCGGTATCGGTCGTCTCGGCGAGGATCGGTGTTTCCTCTCCGGTTCGCGACTGGTTCTCGACTGGGTAGTATCGGTCGCTTCACTGACTGGGTAGTATCGGTCGCTTCACTGACTGGGTAGTATCGATCGTTTCACCGACTGAGTGGAATCGATCGCTTCACAGACTGAGTGATCTCGGTCGCCTGAACGACTGTCCTGCGCTGCTGGCGGCACGGATTTCCACGTCCTCCCCAGCCGATTCGCGCGCTCGAGGCGCTCGCTTACTCATCCCTCGCGCTCGTCGAATCGCGGTTCGTCGTCGACTCACCGCGATTCAGCGCGCCAGACTCGGTGGGTCGATGCGGCGATATCGGTCGAGACGGTGATATCAGCCGAGACGAGGATATCGATCGTTACCCCGACCTCGATAACCGGTAAAACGATAAACAGTCCGTCTCAGTTGAACAATTCGTCTCAGTTGAACAATTCGTCTCAGGTAAACGATCCGTCTCAGTCGTCGATCGGCGCGGCGCTCGAGAGCGCCTCGTCGATCTCGGCGTCTTCCATCTTCTCGACGAGTGCGTCGATGACTTCCTCGCGTTTGCCCTTGACGAACTTGATCGAGCCGACGACGAGGTGGCCGCCGCCGGAGACGCCGCCGCCCGGCACCTCGGCCTCGAGTTCAGAGACCATCTGCGGGATGTCCAGCCGGACGCCGTCGCTTCGGAGCACGGCGAAGTCCGGACCGTAGCCGACCGTGATCACCGGGTCGCCGGTTTCTTCGATCTTCCGGTCGTGGATTTCGCCGGTGGTCTTTCCGGGTGCGGGATAGGTAAAGCGGTGTGCGTAGTTCTCCACGTCGATACGGTAGAGGTGGGCACCGTTGTCGAGGTCTTCGTGTTCGACGTGGCTCATCGCGGCGTCGAGCTGGTCGTCGACTTCCGCCCGCCCCCTGTCGGCGAAAAAGGAGACGAGTTCACGGTGGTGTTGTTCGTCGCTGCCGTCGATCTGTAGGAGATCCTGAATGAGCTTGTCGCCGGAGTTATAGCGGAGCCAGAAGGCGGCGTAGTCGAGCGCCTCGCTCAAATCCTGCAGGCGTTGCTCGTCGTAGCCCTCCTCGGCGGCGAGCTCGAGGTAGTCGTCCATCGCGTTGGCCTTCGATCGATCCGAGAGGCCGGCGACGGCCGGGATGTGACGGAGTTCGTCGGTGAGATCGGGGTAGATCATCCGTGCGAGTTCGACACAGCACATCCCCGTCGTGATCCGGTAGTCCTCGTCGTGGAGGTACGGGTTGACGTGTGCGTCGAGCAGGTGTTCGACCGCGTCCGGGTCGGGATGGTGGTGATCGACGACCGCGATCGGGATGTCGTAGTGGGCGAGCGTCTCGTAGGCCGGAACGTCCTCGGCCGTCGAACCGTTGTCGAGCATCAGGAGAAGCGGCAGTTGCTGGCCGTGTTTCTCGCGATCCTCGAGGGCGAAGTTCAGATCGCGCGTCGCGTCTTCCATCTCGTAAAACGGGGCTTTGGCCGGCAGCCGTTTGATGAGGTGACGCGGCGCGTTCTCGTCCTCGTGGACGTCGGCGATGAAGCGCTCGAGAGCGATCTGGACCGGGACGGCGGCGCACATGCCGTCGCCGTCGGCGTGGTGGCGAACCCGGATCGGGCGGCCTTCGAGGACGGTCCGACGGAGCAACGTCGCGACCTCGCGGAGGTCGGGTCGAAGTTTCTCGAAGGCGGGCCAGTCGATCAGCGGCTCGACGTCGTGCGGTTGGGCGCGCGAATCGAGTGCCTCCTCGATCCGTTTGCGGGCGTCGTCGGCCTCTTCGTCCTCGAGTTTCGAGAGGCCGTCGACTTCGACCTGTACCGAATCTTCGCGGTACTCGGGCGTTCCGGTGACGCGGACGACGTCGTCGATTTCGATCGTCGGGTACGCGCGAACGCCGGCCTCCTCGAACGCGGCACAGGGAACGACGCCGTGCTCGTCGGTGACGTGAAAGATCGTCGGACCGCCGGTCTGTTTCACCTGGACGACCTTGCCCTCGAGGTGGATCTGGTCGCCGACGTTGGCTTCGAGGCGGTTCGTTCCGGTGAGGCTGTAGTCGTGAGAGACGGACTCGAGGGTGTAGTCGTCGACGTCGGCGGGTTCGAACGCCATATCGCCGTTGTCCCGTACGCTCTCGAGTTCGACGACGAGTTCGTCGCCGACGCGGTAGGTGCCCTCGAGGACGGATTCGTGGACGAGTCCGGAGACGGATTCGGAGAGATCGACGAAGACGCCGTAGTCGACGATGCCGTTGATTGCTGCCAGATACGGAGTGTTTCGTTCGATATCCTCGGCGGTGCAATCGGGGTCGAGATCGTAGACGACGGAACCCCCGTCGTCGTCGCCGGGTTCCCCGGCGGACGCTCGTGTCATCTTGGTACGCCGTTTGGGGGTGGCCGCGTATAACCCTTGTCAAGACGTGATGCTGGTTCGGTCCGAGAACGGACCCATGCCGCTTCCGAACGGACCCATACTGCTTCCGGAACGTTTAGCAACCGCAGGCCCGGAAAGGGTACTATGGGGCTGCTCGACGCGCTGTTTCGCTCGAACGAAATCCTCGGCATCGCCGAGGAAACCCTCGAGTTCGCCATCGAATCTTCGGAGGCGAGCCATCCGTCCGAGTACATGGGGTTCCTTCGCGGAACCGAGGCACGCCGACTCGGAATGGAACGGGACGGACTCGTCATCACCGACGTGCTGGTGGTGCCGGGCACCGAGTCCAACAGCGTCAGCGCGACCGTCAAGACGAGCCAAATTCCGAACGACGTGAAGGCACTCGGCAGCGTCCACTCCCATCCGAACGGCGTGATCAAACCGAGCGACGCCGACCTCGAGACGTTCGGGCGAGGGAGCGTCCACGTCATCATCGGTGCACCGTACAGACGCACCGACTGGAAGGCCTTCGACTCGCAGGGTCGGCCGACGAACCTGAACGTAATCGACGTCGACCTTCCGGACAGCGAGGACTTCTTCGACTTTACGCAAGCCGATATCGACGAGGAACTTCGAGGATGACCGCGACGAGAACGCCGGCGACGAGGACAGAACCCACGAGCGACGGACCGAACACATGACACGAACAGTTATCGCACAGGGAACGTTCGACATACTCCATCCCGGCCACGTCCACTACCTGGAGGAAGCCGCCGAGATGGGAGACCAACTGTACGTTATCGTCGCGCGTGCGACGAACGTCGATCACAAGGAAGCACCCATCTGCCCCGCCACGCAGCGACGAGACGTCGTCGGAGCGCTCGAGGCAGTCGACGAGGCTATCCTCGGCCACCGGGAGGACATCTTCGTCCCGATCGAGGAGATCGATCCGGACGTGATCGCCCTCGGCCACGACCAGTATCACGACGAGACGGCCATCGAATCCGAACTCGAGCGCCGGGGAATCGACTGTACGGTCCAGCGTGCAAGCGCTCGCGAGCCCACGGACGATCGGGAACTTCTCTCGACGCGTCTGATCGTCGACCGCGTGCTCGAGCGACGTCGGTAGCCGCCGATCCGACGTTTCGGCCCGAACCGGCGACGTAGTACTCGGCAATATTTTCCTCAAGTTGGCGGATAATAACCCCCAGAATACCGGGCGTGTGAATATAGCGGTGGATCTGCTGAGGGGGCAACCAGAGCCGGCACAAATATTGCCTCTATCTACCGGAAGTGCCAAATTTGGCTTCGTGACGGCCTGAAACCCGCAAACTTTTGAGTGGGTAGTTCGGATTAACTCGATATGAAGTCAGATTCGACTCGCAGGAAATTCCTGGTGGGAAGTGCGGCTGCTGGCGCGATCGGCATCGCTGGCTGTACCAGTGGTGAAGAGGACCCGAGCGAAGAAACCGACGACGGTACCGACGACGGTACCGGCGACGAGCCCGAACCCGAAGACGACGGCGAAGAGACCGAACCCGAGGAGGAACCGGAGGACGAACCCGAACGGTACGAAATCTGGGCGCTCGATCAGGGGCGGGACAACATTCACCTCTACGAGCCCGGCGAAGGAGACGGCGAGTTCGACAACACCGACACGATCGACCTCAACGAACTCGAGGGCGTCCCCGAGGACGGCGTCGTCCCGCACATGATCGATTACAGCTCCGACTATGAGTACGCCGCCATCGCCTGTACTGGCGGCGCGCGGACGCTCGTCTTCCGAACCGAGGATCACGAACTCGTCGGTAACGTCGAAACCGGTCCGGCGTCGCACTTCGCCGGCTTCTCGCCCGACGACGAGTACATCCACGTCGACGTTATCGGCGACGAAAAGATCGTTCGCCTCGACGCCGATCTCGAGGCCGAGGAGTTCGAGATCGACGACTACATCGAGATTCACGAAAACGAGACGGTCGCCGACGCCGGTATCGACTCGGGAGCGCCGATCTGTCACCAGTACGCCCAGGACGGCCGTTCGCTGCACACGATCGGCCCGAGTTACCACGACGGTGCGCTCGTGATCGTCGACCACGAGGACTTCTCGGTCGACCGCGCGTACTCCGGCGACGAACTGCCGACCAACTGCGGCACGATGCCCCACCCGTCCGACGAGAAGTTCTATCTCACCGCCGGCCTCCCCTCGAGCGACGGGGAGGGCGTCGGGGACTACTACGTCTACGACACCGCCGAGGACGAGGTCGTCGTCGACGGCGCGAGCACCGAGGGCAACGACGCACACGGCTTCTGGTTCACTCCGGACGGCGAGGAACTGTGGGTCCTCAACCGCGAGACCAACGACGGCGTCGTCCTCGACCCCGAGACGGACGACGTCATCACGGAGATCGACGCCTACGGTCCCGACCAGTCCGACGACCCGAGCGAACGAGACGCCCCGGACATCATGTGGTCCTCGCCGGACGGCGAGTACATGTTCGTCACGCTCCGTGGTCCATCGCCACAGTCGGGTGACCCCCACGCCGCGACCGGCGTGACGCCCGGCTTCTCCGTCCTCGACGTCGAAACGCGGGATATCGTCACCGTCGTCGAACCCGACCCGATCGCGGACTACTCCGAAGACGACCTCGAAGACGACGACGTCTCGACGCCCGACTTCCACGGCATCGGCGTCCGACCGATCGACGACTTCGACACCGGGATCCCGACCTCGCCGCCGTTCTAACCCGAACTCTCGAGGGCGACCGGCGGCGGCAGTCGGAGCGATTCGACCGCGTGTCCCGTTTCGACGAAGTGTTCAATCGCCGTTTCCGACGCCTCCTGTTCCGTGTAGCCGTTGTCCGTACTGATCTTCCACCCGCACTCGAGGCAGTAGATATACATTCGTCTCGACTGGCAGTCAGTGGTAGCTGCGGGAAAGTCTCGTGCAGGACATCGAAGGGGAGTGCGATCGAAACGTAGATTCCGGCCCATCGAAGCCCATCGCCGTCGTCCATAATTCGACGCCGTGTATCTGCGAAATCGTCAAAGCCGCCGACCTCGAGTTCGTCGGAGCCGGACGACCGCGCCGTGAAACGTCAGCGCTTCCATACGGTTTACTGTACGTCGTTACCGGAGCGCCCGGGCTCCGTCTCGCGGTCGCTCCGGTACACAGGTACAGCAATCCGTATCAGTTTCACCGGGTCGGCTCGTCCCGAACGGCACCGGGGTTGGTCACTGCGCCGTTGGCCGCGGAGTCGAACGCCCGGCCGTACTTCGCCAGGACGCCGCTGTCGTAGGCGGGTTCGGGATCGTACTCCTCGAGTCGGGCCTCGATCTCTTCGTCGGTCAGGTCCACCGACAGCTCGAGTGCGTCGATGTCGATGGTCACGGTGTCGCCGTCCTCGAGGGCGGCGATCGGGCCGCCGACGTACGCTTCGGGGGCGACGTGACCGATGGAAAATCCGCGGGTCGCACCGGAGAATCGCCCGTCCGTGAACAACGCGACGTCCTCGGCGTGTCCCTGCCCGGCGACGGCCGACGTAACTCCGAGCATCTCGCGCATTCCGGGTCCGCCACGGGGGCCTTCGTTACGGATACAGAGGACGTCACCGGCATCGACGTGGCCCTCCTGAACGTAGGCCATCGCGTCTTTTTCCTCCTCGAAGACCCTGACCGGCCCCTCGTGATGAAGGTGATCCTCGCCGGTGATCTTGATGACAGCGCCGTCGGGTGCGAGGTTGCCCGTAAGGATGCGGATCGCGCCACGCTCGTGGATCGGATCGTCCACCGTGTGCAGGAAGTCCGCCTCGAGGTCGGCGATTCGCGGCGGATCGATCCGTTCGATCGCCTCGGCCATCGTCTCCCCGGTGACGGTCAGCGCGTCGCCGGCGAGCAGGTCCGCCTCGAGGAGTTCTCGAAGAACGACCGGGACGCCGCCGACTTCGTGGAGGTCGTTCATCACTCTCTCGCCGCCGGGCTGGAGGTCGGCGATCTTCGGGGTCCGTGCGCTGACGTCGTTAAAGTCCTCGATATCGAGGTCGACACCTGCCTCCGCGGCCATCGCCAGGAGGTGAAGCACGGCGTTCGTCGAGCCGCCGACGGCCACCTGGAGCGCGATGGCGTTCTCGAAGGAGGCTCGCGAGAGGAAATCGGAAGGGGTGCGTCGCTCCTGGACGATCTCGACGGCGAGTTCGCCACTCTCGCGGGCGATCTCGTACCGGTCTTCGTCCTCGGCGGGCGGGGAGGCCGAACCGAGCGGTGCGAATCCGATCGCCTCGGAGATAGAAGACATCGTGTTCGCGGTGAACATCCCGCCACACGAGCCCGCGCCCGGGCAGGCGTTTCGCTCCATCTCGTCGAGTTCGTCGTTGCTCATCTCGCCTTCCGCGACGGCACCGACGCCCTCGAAGACGTTCTGGATGGTGATCTCCCGTCCGCCGTGCTCGCCCGGCATGATCGAACCGCCGTAGAGGAAGACACTTGGCAGGTCCGACCGGATGGCCGCCATCATCATTCCCGGCATATTTTTGTCACAGCCGCCGATGGTCACCAGTCCGTCCATGCGCTCGCCGAACGCGACCAGTTCCACGGAGTCGGCGATGACTTCACGCGAGATCAACGAGGCTTTCATTCCCTCGGTCCCCATCGAAATCGCGTCGGAGATCGTTATCGTTCCGAACTCGATCGGCATGCCGCCGTTCTCGTCGACCCCCTCGAGCGCGGCCTCGGCGACGTCGTCCAGGTGAACGTTACACGGCGTGATGTCGGCTGCCGGGTTCGCCACGCCGATCATCGGGGACGACAGATCGTCGTCGTCGAACCCCATCGCACGGAACATCGCACGGTGGGGGGCTTTCTCCGCACCCTGTGTCACCTCGCGACTCGGGAGTCGTTCGTCTTTACCGTAATCGAACTCGTCGCTGCTCATAGTCGGATCTTGCGTCGGGCCACCATAAGTCACCCTTTCCCGGTCGATGGCTCCGGACCGGAGCAAAGTGGCGAACATGTTCCCCTTCGTGGCCGGGATAGTCGTTCGTCGGATACCGCGGTCTATTGCGAAATTTATACTAAAGCGGCGCTAATTCTCGCGGTCTTATCGTTTCCCGAGCAAGAAAGCTTATACCGGAACACCCGGGTCATCGAATTATGGCACGCGACGATCCGGTACACAGCCAGACAGCATCGAACGAAGACGATCCCTTACCGAACCTCGTAACCGTCGTGGGACGCGGTGTTCCCTCGTCGTTCGAGATCGCCGTCGACGGCGAACTCGAGATGGTCGCCGACGACCCGCTCGAGGACGCGACGATCGTTTCGAAACAGGTCGCCGAAGGGACGATCGACGTCGGCGTGAGGCGATTCCGATTCTCCGGACAGATGGCGAACGTCAACCTCGTGGACTGGAACGGCGTTCCCGCCCCCGAGTCTCCGAGTACGCCAACCGTCCACGTCGAGTACGGCGCTGCTAATCGGTAGTTCTTGCAGGCCGTCGAGCTCCGTGCTGGAGCAGACGACGGGCGCTCAGACGGGCGACTGTCCGTCAGTGTTGCTGTCGCTTGGAGTCGTATCTCATCGGTGCCAGTGCGGAGCGAACCCGATCCCGACAGTCGTTGCCAGCGTCGAAACCCCCTTCCCTCGAGCGACCCAATCGACGATAGCAATGCCGTCGGTCACCGTCAGCGCGGGTGCGCGCCTCCACGTCGGGTTCCAGAACCTCTCGCTCGCCAGGAGACGACTGTACGGCGGCATCGGAATCGGGCTCGAGGAACCTCGAGTGACGGTCAGTGCCCATCCTGCGGACGAAATCAGCACCGACGACCCACTCGTCCACGAGTATGCGACTCGGGCCACCGAGATACTCGCCATTCCCGGCGTCGAGGTCAGCCTCGATGAGCGCCTGCCACGACACGTCGGGCTCGGGAGCGGAACGCAACTCGCGCTATCGGTCCTCGCCGCGACGGCGCGTGCATACGACGTCGACCCCCGAATCCGTGAGTACGCCCCCGCGATGGGCCGGGGCGGCCGTAGCGGCGTCGGCGTCGGAACATTCGAAGACGGCGGCTTCGTCGTCGACGCCGGCCACCCCACCACTCGCTTTACGACCGAACCGCCGGCCGAAGGTGACTGGACGGTTCCGCCCGTGGTCTCGCGACACGCCCTTCCGCCGGAGTGGCGATTCCTCGTCGTCGTTCCCGACGCTGAACCGGGTCGGAGCGGCGAGGGCGAAGACGAGAGTATGCGAGCCGTCGTCGAGCGGGCGGATCCCGCGGTCGCCGACGAGATCGCCGGCGTCGTGACACGGAAGCTGCTTCCGGCGGCTGCAGAGGGTCGGCTCGACGAGTTCGGCGACGCAGTCGCCGAGATCGGCCACAAAAACGGCAGCTGGTACACCGACGCACAGGGCGGGATCTTTCGACCCCCTGCCGGCAAACTCGTCGAATCCCTCGAGTCCTGTCACGTCCTCTCGGGTGTCGGTCAGTCGTCGTGGGGGCCGGTCGTCTACGGCGTGACCGACGGTAACCACGCCGACGAAGCGGCGACGGCAGCCGAAGACGCGCTCGACGAACACGACCTCGACGGTCGCGTCGTCCTCTCGAGCGCCGCGATCGACGGGGCTCGAGTCCGAACCGAAGGCCACGGGAAAGCGACTACCGAAGCCCGAACAGATTGAAACGATGACGTGTTCGGAAATGATTAACTCGATTCCGTATTAGGGTAGGTTTAGGTAGGTGGGTCTCGAACACACGATCGATGCCCGAAGTCACGATCTCGGAACGCCTGTACGAAAAACTCGAGGAACAGACCGACGATAGCGTCGAGGACGCGCTGTGGGAGCTTATGTATCACTCCCACCGCGACTACTAACTCCCGGTAGTCGACCGCCGACGGCAGTCGCCGTCCGAGCTCGAAACCCGCTTTGCAGGGGGTTGTCGAACGTATCGATCGCGACCGTTTTCCCGAAACTCCCTTCGAAAGACGACACCGCCCCGGTTCCCGCGTCAACGAGTTACCGCCACCGAACGAGCGATAAGCCCTACGACCGATCGATTACACTGTCGCGAACCGACTCGCTTCCATCGCGCGAGAGTTCACTGCGGGATCCCCTCGATCAGATCCCGCGTGGCCTCCCTCGAGAACGCCTTGAGGGTTTCCGAACTGACGTTGCCCTCTTCGGTGACCGAGAGGATCGCCTGTGTGGCGGTTTCGTCGTCGGGGAACTCGCTGATGGTGATCGTATCGTACCGCCCCATCAGCATGTGAAACTCCCGCAGTTCGCCGCCCATCTCGGCGAACTGGTCTTCTATCCGGTCGATCCGCTTCGGACTCTCCCTGATGGTCTGTGCGCCACGCTGGGTGTACTGCCACAGAGTCACATATGTTGGCATAGCAAGACGACCTGCCCACGACGGTCGTTATAAAACTCACAGGCGGGATCAGAGGTGTGGGATATTGCGTATCGTCGATCCGGGTTCTCTTCGGACTCGAGTCGGCAGTTATTGCTCGCGTCGCAAGGGCTGGCGCTCGCCGTAGGTGAGCGTCCGCCAGACCCACTCGACGGGGCCGAATCGGTACCGGTTCAGCCAGGCGACCGACAGCGGCACCTGGATCGCCCAGATCAGGACCACCACGCCGAGCAACTCGAGTCTACTCAGTTGTGCGAACAGGCCGAGACCGTGGCCGTAAAAAATCGTCGTCGCGAGCACCGTTTGCAGGAGGTAATTCGAGAAGGCGGTTCGTCCGACGGCAGAGAGCGCATCGGTGACGTATCCACCGGCCGCAGTCCGACAGATGAGCATGATCCCCGAGACGTACGCGAGCGCGAGCAACAGCGCCCCCCAGTAGTTGAACTGACTGGCGAGCAACAGCACGCGGCCGGTCTCCCAGTCGACCAGTTCGCGATAGGCGACACCGGAGAGGATCAACGCGAGCCCCGACAGCGCGCCGACGACGAACAGCCGTCGATAGAACTGCGTGCTCCGCTCGTTCGAGAGGACGCCCCACTTGTAAAGCGCCATTCCGACGACCATCAGCCCTCCGAACTGCCAGAACGACTCGAACGCGAAGCCGAACGTCTGTGCCATGAAGACGACCGACGCGCGGTGTTCGATCTGGTCGAACCAGCTACCCTGGTAGGCGGCAATCTCCTCGTCTACGGCACCCCCCTCTGCGCCGTATCCCGCGAGTAACTGGGATTCGATCTCGGCCTGTGCGTTCGCGTCTACCATCACGTAGCCGGCCCCCGCTGCGAGGTAGATTAGCGACGGGAGCGCGAACATGACCAGCCCGAGCGCGAGCAGCCGTTTCGGCCGCCAGTTGCGCACGAACACGAGGATGAATCCACAGAGAGCGTACGCGACCAGAATGTCGCCGTACCACAGCAGATAGGCGTGTCCGAGTCCGATCGCGAGCAGCCAGAACCCGCGTCGGAAGTGCAATCGAAGCGCGGGTTGGCCCTTCCGCTCTTTCGACTCGACGAACAGGACGATACCGGCTCCGAACAGAAACGTAAACAACGTGACGAACTTCCGCTCGAAGAAGACGTGGCTGAGGAACCAGGCGACGTAATTCCCACCCGAGAGATCCCCGAACTGCGTCGGATCGAGCCAGCCGATCGTCGGCAGCGCGAACAGCCAGATGTTGATGACGAGGATCCCGAGCAGGGCAAATCCCCTGAGGACGTCGAGGCTCAGTATGCGGTCGGCGGGATCGGTCGGTCCCGCCCGATCCGTAGACTCGAGATCGGTCGTATTCGTCTCGGTCGCGTTCGGAGTGGTCCCATCAGCAGTGGAGGGTGATTCGGATGTCATACGTGGCTCTGAAGGCTGCGTGTGCTCTCTCTCGCACCCTATCAGTTAAAAAGCGCGAAAGTATTTCTAGCCGACAGATAGTGGCTGTCGAATCGAAAGCTCCTCGAGGCGGCCGACTACGGCTCCTCAAAGCCGGAATATCACCGTGTACGGTGTCCGGACCAACTATTCGTTTCTCCGCTCAGTCGTACTTCCGAAAGCCGATATCCCGAGCCATCTCTCGAAACGACTGTCGACACAGCCAGATATCGTACTTGCCGATCAGACCCTGTTCGCGACCAGTGTCTCTGCAGACGTGTCGGGTCCCGGTTCGCGAACTGTCGGCGCTGGCAGCGGCGGTCGATTCGTTCGAATCGTCGCCCGACTCACGCGCTGTCACGCCAACTCCTCCGCTCGCCGTCTCAATGACGGTTCGATCGTCGTATCATCACCGAGTTCCTCGAGAGCCGCGTCGGCGTTGCAGTCGGCTAACCCGTTGAGGGCGTGACGACGGAACTCACCGCGGAGTCCGCCCATACGGACGAGAATCGCGAGGTTCGTCGTCTCGTCTCCCTGGACGAGTGCGTCGATGGCTCCGTAGCGTTGCATCCGTGAAACGTTTTTCTTGACTGCCGTTTGGAACGTCGTGGACATCGTTCGATAGATTTCGTTGATTACCCGTCGATCTCTTCGAATGGCTCGAGCGTCGGAAACCGGTCGCCGATTACCTCCCAGTCGACGGTTCGTCGGTGAGCAGGCAGTGACCGATGTGACCCGGGGAGGACCGTCGCGGGGATGGCCGTCTCACCCTCACGGTACCAACATAGAGTCCCAATGTAATATATATTATTATCTAATCCAAAGTTTTTATTATACTCGGGAGATTGTCTTCGAACGCCGAAGCGACGTATTTCGTATGAAGACACGCGATTCAACACAGAAATTCGGCTGTATCATCGTCGGGGGCGGGATCCACGGGACGTACCTCGCCCAGCGTCTCCTCGAGGACGCACCGTTCGACAGGTCTGACGTGCTAATCGTCGATCCCCGCGATCGATTGCTGGCGTCGTTTCGTGAGAAGGCAAGCGCCTGCGGGATGGAGTCCCTCCGGTCGGCGTTCGTTCACCACATTGGAACCGAGCCGTTCGATCTCGAGAGCTTTGCCGAAGCGAACGATCGTGAAGACGAACTCGTTTCGACGGTCGACTACCCGTCGCGGCCGTCCCTCGATCTCTTTCTGGACTACTCGGCGTCCGTCATCGAACGGAAGGACCTCGAGTCGCTTCACCGACGGGCCGCCGTCGACGCGATTTGTGAACTCCCCGCCGGGACGGGTCTCCGGCTCGAGACCACCGATGGTCCCCTCGAGGCCGATCACTGCGTCATGGCGATCGGACACGGCGGTCGGTATCGCTGGCCGGACTGGGCGACCGGTCTCGACGGGGTCGAACACGTCTGGGAGGGGTTCGACCCGGACGCGCCTGTAGATCGAACCATCGTCGTCGGCGGCGGAATCACGGCCGCCCAACTCGCGTGTGAGTTGAGCGAAACGCAGTCGGTGGCAATGCTCTCACGGCACGCACTCGAGTGGGAGGTGTCCGAAGCGGATCCGCCGTGGATCAACTGGTCGCATATCGAACGGAACCTCCACGTCCACCCGCCGGGATCGAAGGAGCGGTACGAGATGATTTCGAAGGCACGAAACACTGCAACGGTTCCACCGTACCTCTACGACGAACTCGAGAAGCGAATCGACGAGGGGGCGCTCACGCTCGCACAGGGTTCGGTCGAGTCGGCGACGACCGAAGACGAGTCGGTTCGACTCTCTCTGGACCACGGGCTGGAGTTACTGGCCGATCGCGTCGTCCTCGCGACCGGATTCGAACCGGTGTTCGAGCACCCGTTCGTCGATCGAGTCGCCGACGAACTCGAGCTGTCTCGAGGCTATCGAGGGATGCCCGTTCTCGACGACGACACGCTGGCCTGGGAGCGTGAGGACGGGCGTTTCGTTCCGCTGTACGTCTCCGGGGCACTCGCGCTCGAATCGGCCGGGCCGTACGCGCCGAACGTTCCGGGAGCCAGGCGCGCCGGTGATCGGATCACCGCCGCCATTACACGGCGGCGTCCTGGGACGAACAGTCCGACCAAATCGACCCGCGGTACGGAAGTGTCCGATTGATCCGGCGGACGACTGTCAGTCAGTGCCGGCGTATCCGCAACCGGGGATGCGCTGTCGCCGGCTGACCGGTACGGGCGTGTTCTCGGCTGGACGGTACCCCGTCGATCGACGTTCGCTACGTCGGGATCGAACCGTTCGGTTTCGAGTCTCTGACACGGGATCAAAGAGAAAGCCCGCGACCCAGTCGCGGGTGGATATCAGTCTTGGGGACGGTACTCGACTCCAGTCAGGTCCATGTTCCGCGGCGGTTGCGGGTCGTACCCGTCGACGCTCGCCCGGGAGCCGTGTAGGTGGGAGTTGTAGGTGAGATAACAAAGCGGTGCGTCCTCGGTGACGGTCCGCTGGATCTCGGCGTATATCTCCCGACGTTCGGACGGATCGAGCGTCTGCCGCCCCTCCATGACGAGGTCGTCGATCCGCTCGTTGTCGTATCCGCTCGAGAGGTCGGTATCCGAAGAGTGGAAGTACCGTATCATCGTGTCGATGTCGCCACCCATGTTCGACGACCACGACTCCATGCTGAAATCGAACTCGCCGGCCTCTTTGGCCTCGCCGAGGGGCTGATACTCCGTGACGCGGATATCGATATCGAAGCCGACAGCCGCGAGTTGCTGCTGGATCGCCTCGGCAAGCCTGTCGAACTCGTGGGCCGTGTACGTCCAGAGTTTCACCTCCCGATCGTCGTCCCAGTCTGATTCGTCCAGCAACGCCTCCGCTCGTTCTGGGTCGTGACTGTAGCCATCGACGTCGCCGGCCGCCCAGCGATCGAGCGATGGGGGAATGGGACCGTCAGTGGCCGCCGTTGGAATTCCTTCCAGGAGGTCGACGATCGCCGACCGATCGGTCGCGTAACTGACCGCCTGCCGGACGCGGCGGTCGTCGAACGGCGGGGACGTGGTGTTGAACACCAGAAATCGCACGGAGTAGGTTTCGTGGACGTGGGGCTCGAGGTCGTCGTCGGCTTCGAGTGTCTCGAGTGACGATGCGGGCAGCCGGTGGGCGATCTCCGCGTCGCCGTTCTCGAGGCGAAACGATCGCGTCTGGTTGTCGGTCACAACGTTGTACACCACGCGTTCGACGCTCGGCTCCCGGCCGTGGTAATCGTCGAACCGGGACACGGTCAACGAGTCGCCCGGCTCCCAGGCCTCGAATTCGAACGGGCCAGTACCGATCGGCTCGACGACGTCGCCGTCCTCTATCGAGGCGCGGCTGATGATCGCCGCGTCGACGCGGGTCAGGTACGCCAGCATCGGTGCGAACGGCTCCGTCGTGTTGATCGCAACCCGCTCGTCGTCGAGTTCCTCGACCGACTCGAACGGAACTGCCGCGAGATTCGCCGACGCGTCGAACGACCGCTCGAGCGACCAGACGACGTCCTCGGCCGTCACGGGATCGCCGTCGTGAAAGGTCGCCTCCGAGTCGAGATCGAAGGTCCACGTCGTATCGTCTGTCGGTTCCCAACTGGTTGCGAGTGCCGGTTCGAAGTTGGCATCGGCCGTCACGTCGACCAGCGGTTCGAACAGTTGAATACCCGCATCGAGATCCACTGCCGGATCGAGGGAATCGAGATAATTCCAGTGGAGTGCGACCTCGAGCGTGTCATCGGCGTCGCTACCGCTGAGACAGCCTGCGAGCGTGAGTGCGCCAGCGCCGGCTAAACTGGTCAGGGCCTGTCGTCGGCTCAGGTGCATACTTACTGTATCCTCTCCCCCATATTAATAATCCAATGATATAGATTAATAGAACTTATTACCTGTCGGTTATTATCTATGGTGGTATGCGAAAACGAACGCTTTCACGGCGGGCACTGATCGGAGCGTCGGGCACGGTTGGCACTGTGGCGATCGCTGGTTGCCTCGGGAGTGACGAAACCACGGACACGTTCCGTGTGGGTTCTCCGTGGACGCCGGATTCGCTCGATCCGCTCACTGCCGGTTCGTTTCTCAAACGAATCGGTATTACCGAGACGCTCGCCAGTACGAACTACGATACCGAGGTCGCGCCGGGGCTTGCGGCCTCGTGGGAGACTGACGACGCAATCACGTGGACCTTCGACCTCGAGTCGGACGTCACCTTCCACGATGGATCGATACTCGACGCCGACGTCGTCACCGCCTCGCTCCGGCGCGTCGTCGACAGTTCGGAGTTGTCCGAGGTGCCGATTTCGGAGGTCGATCCGGTGGCCGACGACCGGGTCGAAATCGAGCTCGAACGGCCGTTTGCACCCCTGCCGGCGCACTTGACCCGGCCCGAAACGGCGATCGTACGGCCCGACTCGATCGACGGCGAGGAGGTCGTCGAACCGATCGCTACGGGACCGTTCGCCTTCGACAGTTGGACGCCGGAGACGAGCGTGACCGCGGTCAAACACGACGACTACCACGGAACTGAACCCACCCTCGAGACCGTCGTCTACGAGGGGATTCACGAGGCCGAGACGCGTCTGCTCAACCTCCAGAACGGCGATCTCGACATGGCACGGCTCCTCTCCCCGTCCCAGATCGAGACGCTCGAAGCCGACGACGATCTTACCGCACACACGTATCCGATCCCCCGATCGCGGTACGTCGTCTTCGACGTCGACTCCGAACCGTTCGACGACGTACGCGTTCGCCGAGCAGTGCTCCACGCGATCGACCGCGAGGAACTGACCGAAACCGTGCTCGAAGGCGTGACTGACGTCGCACGCGGTCCGTTTCCCGAATCGGTCACCCACTGGGCCAACGAGGGCCTCGAGCCGTACGACCACGACCCAGACACCGCAACGGCGCTGCTTTCTGACGCTGCCTGGGAACTCGACGATGACGTGCGCGAACGGGATGGAACGTCGGTTTCGATCGACCTGTGGACCTACTCCTCCCGACCGGTATTACCACAGATCGCGACCGTCCTGCAGGACCAGCTCGGAGCGGTCGGGATCGACGTCGACGTGACCACGATGGAAACCGGCGCAATCACCGAGCGAACCCAGACCGAGGATTTCGACGCGTTCATCTGGTCGAATTCGGTCCTCTGGTACCCGGATCCCGACCGCCTCGCCGATTTCTTCCACTCGACTGAGCAGGTCATGCACAGCGGTTACGACAATGCGGAGGTCGATCGACTCCTCGAGACCGCCAGAGAAACGCTCGATCCAGACGAACGGAAACGGCTGTACGACGAGGTACAGACGATCACGCACGAGGAGTTACCGATCGCGTTTCTCACCGATTACACGAACGTTCACGGGCTGGCAGCGAACGTCGAGGGGTACGACCCCCATCCGATCGAGTCGACGTACGGGCTGCAACACGTCACCACGTGAGCCAGGACGCCCGATCGGAATCTGCTGGCGTTCCCGAGTGCCGTCACGAGAACGTGTCCGGTGAGATGTGCTCGAGCGGTTCGGAATCGTCGTCCGAGTCGGCCGCGATCTCGCTGGCGAAGTGACACCGAGATCGTGCGTCATCGACGGCCTCCATCGATGGTGTCTCGCTCCGACACTCGGGTTCGGCGAGCGGGCAGCGCATATGGAAGCGACAGCCACTCGGCGGATCGACCGCGCTCGGGACCGATCCCGGTAATGAAGCCGCCGGGGTATCACCGGAGACCGACGGGATTGCGTCGAGGAGAGCGTTGGTATACGGGTGACTGGGTCGGTCGAACAGGGTCTCGGTCGGCCCACGTTCCATCACTTGGCCAGCATACATCACCAGGACCTCGTCGGCGACGTGACCAACGACCGAGAGGTCGTGGGAGACGACGACGTAAGTGAGGCCCAACTGTTCTTGCAGGTCGAGCAGCAGATTGAGGATCTTCGCACGGTTCGAGACGTCCAGCGCGCTGACGGGCTCGTCGAGGACCACCACAGCGGGTTCGAGCGCGAGCGCGCGGGCGATCGCGACCCGCTGGAGCTGCCCGCCGGAGAGCTGGTGGCGACGCCGGTCGGCGTGTGTCGGCGAGAGATCGACCAACTCGAGTAGTTCGTCGACCCGGTCGGTCCGTCGATCGGCGTCCCAGCCGGATTCGAATAGTGGCTCGGCGATCACGTCTCGGACCGTCGCACGCGGATTGATACTGCCGCGGGTGTGCTGGAAGACGACACCCACCTTGGCCAGTTGTTCGGCGGAGCGATCGGCGACAGTTCCAACGGGGTTGCCGTCGAGTTCGACTCGACCACTCGTCGGTGCTTCCAGACCCACGAGCATGTCGACGACTGTCGATTTTCCGCTCCCGCTCTCACCGACGATCCCCAGCGTCTGGCCGCGCTCGACCGAAACGCTGACGTCCTCGACCGCATCGAGGTACCGCCGATTTCCGCGGAGCCTGTCGACCCACGAGTCGGTGGTCTCGAACCGCTTCGAGAGGTTCCTGGCCGCGAGGATTGCCGCTGTGCCGTCGCCGGTTCGCGATGCGCTGGCGACTCGCCGTTCGCGTTCGTTCCCAGGCGGACGATCGGATCCGGCATGGCCATCGGTCGGTTCCGATCGAGTAGAGCGGTTCGCGCCGTCCATCACGTGTGCATCCGGGACGGTCTCGAGTTCACCACAGACGACCCGGTGGTCGGGTCCAGGATCGACGATCGGGGGATCGGACGTCCGACACGCGGCCGTCGCGTAGTCACACCGCGAGGCGAACGGGCAACCGATCTCGTCGAACCGATCGGGGACCGTTCCTTCGATCGTCGAGAGTCGGGTCTGTGGTTCGGCGTCGTCGATCAGACACTCCAGAAGATCACGCGTGTAAGGGTGTTCGGGCGCGGTGAGTACCTGCTCGGTCGGGCCGCTCTCCATCACCTGGCCGCCGTAGAGGACGACGACGCGGTCACAGCGCTCGGCGACGATCCCGAGGTCGTGGGTGACGAGTAAGACGGCCGTCTCCCCGGTCGCTGCCAGCGAGTCCAGTCGCTCGAGAATCGTCGCCTGAGTCGTCGTGTCCAGGGCCGTCGTGGGTTCGTCGGCGATCAGCAGGTCGGGGTCGCCGGCCAGGGCGATCGCGAGCATCGCTCGCTGGGCCATTCCACCGGAGAACTCGTGGGGATAGTCTCCCGCGCGGCTGCCGGGATCGGCGATGTCGACCTGCTCCATCAGTTCGATCGCCCGCTCGCGGTGGTCGCGCCACGCCTGGCGGTCGCTCACGAAGGGAACGTGCATGAAATCCGTCAGACGCTGGCGGTCGACGTCGTGGATTCGGAGGGCTTCGGCGATCTGCTCGCCGACGTCGAAGACGGGATTCAGGGTCGCCGTCGGATCCTGGAATACCATGCCGATCCGATCACCACGGTGTTGCCTGCGGATCCGATCGTCGACGTCGGTCAGATCGGTTCCGTCGAACCGGATCGAGCCGCCGACGATCTCGCCTGGGGATTCGAGACCCACGATCGAGCGGGCCGTGACGGACTTTCCGGAACCGCTCTCGCCGACGAGCCCGACGACCTCTCCTGGATCGACGGTGAAGCTTGCACCATCGACGGCGCGGACCGGTTCGACAGCAGTGTCGAAATGGGTCTCGAGATTTTCGACCGACAGCAATGGGGTGTCACGAGATACCATCGGTCACACCTCCTCGACGCGGGCTTGTTGCTTCGGATCGAGAGCGTCCCGAAGTCCGTCGCCGAGCAAGTTGAACCCGAGCACGGTGAGCATGATTGCGACGCCCGGCGCGTTGACGATCCACCAGGCCGATCGAACGTACTGGCGACCGCCGGCCAGCATCGTGCCCCATTCCGGCGTCGGCGGTTGGGCACCGAGTCCGATAAACGAGAGCCCAGCCGTCGCGAGGACGACTGTGCCGAGGTTCAGCGTCGCGATCACGATGACCGGATTGACGACGCCCGGGAGGAGGTGTCGTCTGAACAGGCGCAGTCGGGGCGTCCCGACGAGTCTAGCCACGTCGACGTACTTCCGCTCTTTGATCGTCAGGACGCTGCCACGCACGACGCGTGCGTAGGTAGTCCACCCAACGACGGCCAGCGCGATCATCACGTTCCGCAGGCTCGGTCCGAGGATGCCGGCGACGACCAGCGCCAGCACGAGCCCCGGGAACGCGAGCTGGACGTCCACGAGCCGCATGAACAACTCGTCGACCCAGCCGCCCGCGTATCCCGCGACCATCCCGACGGTCGTGCCGATGAGGACCCGCAGGGCAGTTACGAGGATGGCGATTCCGAGCGAGACACGTGCGCCGTAAACGAGCCGAGTAGCGACATCGCGGCCGAGCTGATCGGTTCCTAGCGGATGGGCGAGCGACGGCCCTTGCAGCCGGTTCGAGAGGTCTTGGGCAGCCGGCTCGTAGGGAACGATCAACGGGCCGACGATCGCCACGAATCCGAGAACGGCGACGATGAGGGCTCCGACCAACGTCAACCGGTTTGACCGTAGTTCGCTCACTGCCGTCCGGGCGATTGTCGTCAGCCGCTTCGACTCGAGTCGACTCAGCACACCAGCGACTGTACTCACGCGTGCTCACCTCCGAACTGGACCCGTGGGTCGAGCACGCGGTACGAGAGATCGACGAGCAAGTTCGTCACCACGAAGAGCACGGCGACGATGAGAACGACTCCCTGGACGACCGGGAAGTCCCGCGCGAAGATCGCGTCGACCAACATCATTCCTAGCCCCGGGCGCTGGAAGACGATCTCGATGACGACGGCGCCGTTCAGGACGAACCCGAACTGGAGACCGACCACCGTCACGACCGGGATCAAGGCGTTTCGCAGGGCGTGTTTATAGACGACGATGCGTTCGGCCGTCCCCTTCGCGCGGGCGGCGTCGACGTACTCTGCATCCAGAACATCGAGCATCGAGGTCCGGACGAGTCGGGTAACGATCGCGGCCATCCCGGTGCCCAGCGCGATTGCCGGTAACACCAGATGCGAGAGCCCGCCGGTCCCGGAAACGGGTGCGAGCCCGAGGTGGAGCGCAAAGACGATAATCAGGAGGTAGCCGAGCCAGAAGTTCGGCATCGAAACGCCGACGAGGGCAAACAGTTGACTGGCCTGGTCGATCCACGTCCCTCTGTAAACGGCACTGGCGACGCCGGTCGGGATCGCGATGACGAGTGCAACGGCCATCGCGGCAATCGCGAGTTCGATCGTTGCGGGGAGGGCGTCGACGATCATCGTCGATACCGGGCGGCCGGTGCGATAGGACTCGCCGAGATCCCGCTGGACGACGTCGGTGATCCAGTGCCAGTATCTGATCGGGAACGGATCGTCGAAGCCGTGTTCAGCACGGAAGGCGGCGACGGCTTCGGCCGATGGCTGCTGGCCGGTCTGGTGATAGAGGACTGCCCGGGCCGGATCACCCGGCGTGAGATACATCATGCCGAAGGTGAGCACCGAGACGCAGGCCAGTACGGCTGTCGAGGTACCGATCCGGTAGGCCAGATACTCGGCTGAAATCATGAGTATCCGGCGTCACCCCGTCGGCCAGTGGCTGCGTTCACTCGTTCGAGACCAACTATCGTACACCCAATATCCTCCGCTCATCGATCCAGGTCGACGTTCTCGAGATGGAACCCGTACTCGGTCGGATGCTGATCGTACCCCTCCAGATCGGTCGTCTGTGCGACGATCATCTCGTAGTACGTGAGGTAGGTGATCGGAACCTCCTCCATCGTAATCCGCTGGACTTCATCGTACAGTTCCTTCCGGCGCTCCGGGTCGCCGACGGCACGGCGGCCCTCCTCGAGCAGTTCGTCGACGCGCTCGTTGTCGTAGCCGTGGTGGAGCCCACCCTCGGTGGAGTGATAGACGTAGTGGAGACGATCCGGGTCGGCAGGCCAGCCGTAGACGTTCGCCGACCAGATGACGACGTCTGCCGCTTCGGCTGCGCGCTCGTGAATCGCCGACACTTCGATGACCTCGACGTCGACGTCGAAACCCACCTCACCGAGTTGGTCCTGGAGCACTGTCGCGATATCCGGCAACGCCGGCCGGTTCGGATAGGTTACGACCCGGATCTCGAGGGGTTCACCGTCGCGACGTCGGACTCCGTCTTCGGTCGCTTCCCACCCGGCGTCGGCGAGCAGGGAGCGCGCCTGCTCGAGGTCGTGCTCGTAGGGCTCGAGGTCGTCGGCCTCCCACTCGACGACGGAGGGGTAGGGACCGACGGCGGTGTCGGCGATCCCTTCGAGAAGGTCGTTAGCGATACTCTCCCGATCGATCGCGAAGCTGGCGGCCTGCCTCACTCGTTCGTCGTCAAACGGGGCAAATCTGGTGTTGAACTGGGCACAGCGCATCCGTGGGATCTCGTAGACGTCGACCCTGACGTCGTCCCGATCATCGAATCGATCGATCGCCGAGGACGGGAGGACCCGGCCCATTTCGGCGTCGCCGTTCTCGACGGCCAGCGCGCGAGTTTGGTTGTCCGGGATCGAATCGTAGACGACTCCTTCCACCGCGGGAACGGTGCCGTGGTAGTCGTCGAATCGGCTGAGTGCGATCTCTTCTTCCGGAACCAATTCGTCGAACTGAAACGGGCCCGTCGCGTGGGGCGTCACGACGTCCCCGTCCTCGTACGAATCCGGGCCCAGGATCGCAGCTTCGCGCATCGCGGCGTACGCTGGCAGCGGTGCGAACGGTTCCTCCGTTACGATTTCGAGTTCGTACTCGTCCGTTGCCCGCACGGTTTCGAACGGGACGTCAGCGAGCGAACTCGAGGTGAACGCTCGCTCCAGCGATGGAATCGCCGCCTCGGCGTCGAAGTGGGTCCCGTCGTGGAACGTGGCGTCGTTCCGGAGCGAAAACGTCCAGGTGACGTCGTCGTCGGCGACCGACCAGGATTCTGCAAGGGCGGGTGCGAGTTCGGCCTCGAAGTCGACCCTGACGAGACACTCGGTGAGGCCGATCCGCTGGAGGATCGTTCCGTTGTTGAGCGGATCGACCGACGAGATGGTGTTTCGCGACGCAACGCGGACGACCTCGTCCTCGCCGCTATCGGTGAACGCAGTACAGCCCGCGAGCCCGGCAATCGCTCCCCCAGCGGCGAGTTGCGTCAGTCTCCTGCGGGAAAGGGCTGTACGTGACGACTCGTCGGTAGCGGCCGATCGGTTTGGTCTTACCACAGTTATTAGAAATAAATCGTAATTTAATAAGTGTTGTTATCCTATCTTGTCGAGTTAATATGGGCCACACTGTCGACCTGCCGCTCGCCGTCCGGCTCTGCACACACCGAATAGCCACCGTCTGAGACGGCCCGGCGTGAGTCGATCAAGTCCGGGTGTATCGATCGACTCGACGCTTCTCGCCGTCAAGTTCGGACTCGAGGAAGCCGACGATCAGCTCCCCGGCACGTCTCGCACCGATCACGTTCCGAGCGAACGGGCCGAGAACCTGCTGGGCGGCGACGCCCGAAACCGCGATCCGCGATGGAGTTCCGTCGTCGCGCACCCACCGGAGCGTGTCGTCGTCCAGACTGGGCGCTCCGCGATAGCCCGCCTGCAGCGTCGATTTTCGCCGTAGCTGACGGAACAGCGCTCCGTCGTACGGCGATCCGAACCCCGTCGCACAGATCAGTTCGTCGAGGCAGAACGCGCTGCCGTCGCGACAGGTGACGACGACCGTTCCGCCGGCTTCGGTCGCGACCGCGATCTCCGAGCGCTCGAGTTCGACCCGCTCGCGCTCGAGCGCCCGCTTCAGTCGGCGAAACGCGTACGGGGGAATCGTTCCGTCGTACCGAGCCTCGGCGACCAACTCCGCCCGAGCGCGCGACGCCGGTGGGTGTGCGTGGAGCCGCTCGGTAACCCCCGAGAAGTGCATCCAGTCGGTGCTCGCCTCGAGCGTCTCCACGCGAAACGGGCTGCGGGCGAACAGAACCACGTCGCGTCCCGGCTGAGCGAGCGTCGTCGCGAGCTGTGCGGCGGTGATTCCGCCGCCGACGATGCCGACGCTCGCCGTTTCGTCGACCGCGTCGGGGTCGAACCCCTCCCAGACGTGGCTCACCGAATCCGTCGAGACGAGCTCCGTCGCCCACTCCGGGTACGCAACCGAACGGCCGTACCCGACGGCGAGGAGACACCACCGGGAGCTGACGGGTCCGTCGGTCGTCTCGATCTCGACGCAGTTGTGACGATCGACGAGATCCGTGACTCGAGCGTCCAACCGGATCGACTCGAGATCGTACCGATCGCAGAGTCGCCCGGCGTGATCGAAAAACAGCGACGCCGTCGGTCGCTCTGCGCCCACCGTCGTCGAACGAAGTTCGTCCTCGCGCCCGTGCGTTCGGGCGAAATTACGAAGCGAGAACGGGTCGGTGCCGACGTGATGGACGAACGGTGATCTGAACTCGACCATTCCGCACTGGCGACACTTCCGGCGAAACGACTCGAGGAGTCCAGGGGGGTCGACGATACGCAACTCGCTCCGATCCACCAGGCCGCGCTTTAGCAGGCGAACGGCCAGGTGGACGCCGTGAACGCCTCCGCCGACGATCGTGACGAGCGCGTCTGTAGCCGTCTCGCCAGTCCCCGTCCTACGACCCATCGATGGGGGAATCTCGCCCGACTCGAGGTGATGCGGCCGTCATCGACCGTTCACGCCAGCCGTCGGCGCGCCAGCACGTGTCCGTCGTGACACTTGCAGTTACACTCGAAGTAGGCCGCGTGAAATCCGGCAGTTTCGAACGAGTCGACGACCGAGTCGACGTCGGCTCGCTCCGTGACTTCGACGTTGACGATCGAGCGTTCGCCGCACTCGAGCGCCTCGAGCGCACGCTCGGCGGGCTGTCGCTCGGGCTGGAGCGCCTCGATGAGTATCGCTTCGACGGTCCACTCCGAAAGCGACGGGACGCGATCGGCTGCGGTCGCCGTCGAGACGGCCTCGTCGTCGTAGAAATATTCCGCGAGCTCCGGTCCGTCGAACGTCCGAAGTCGATCCCTCTCCGACTCGCGAAACCGGTTGACAACGAGGAAACAGTCGACGTCGTGTCGGTTCGCGCGGCGCTCGTACCTCGCGACGCTCTCGAGCGTTTCCGGCGTCGCGACGATAAACGCCGCGTCCAGCCGTTCGGCTCGCGCACCGATCGCCTCGGCGTCCGGCGGACAGTCGTCGACCGTCCACTCGAGTCCGAGCGCGCCGTCGGTGCCCTCGTCGCGATCGTTCACTAACTGGGCCGCCTCGCCGGTGACGTGTACGCGCGTTCGCTCGGACAGTCTAGCGGCGACGAGGGCGGCGATCGTCGTCTTTCCAGCACCCGCATCGCCGACGAATGCGACGTGACGCGTTCCAGACTCGGGCTCGCTCTCGGTAACTTCGGTCTCCGTTGACGTCGTGGACACAGCTAGTACTAACTGATATCTCTAAGATAATCAAAATTACTATTACTGGTTTGCTTTTTAATATCACTCTAAAAACACGAGGTGCCGGTGAGCGAGCGCGGGCTATAGTAACAACTGAAACGGTTTACACACCGATCGCATAACTCACGGGTCACTTCGTTCCCCGCTCGCCATATCGCGGTTCTCGTTCGTTACACTCACTCGCGGGTCGTTCCTCCCCGCTCGCCATTCCGCGGTTCTCGCTCACTCCGTTCGCTCCGAACCGCGTGCACTCCGAACCGCGCCCTCGTCATGCGATCGGGTGTGCAGTGACGTTCAGTGGCTACTGTAGACTTCGTCGTCGAACCACTCCCGCATCCACGCGCGGCCGTGCTCCTCGCGCGAACGGCGTTCCTCGTGTGAAATCTCCTCGACGCCGACCGGAATCTCCTTATCGTATCCTTCGTAGTAGCCCGCCGGAGCGACCCAGTCGTTGTAAAACGGCGGGATCAGTTCGGAGATCAGGTTCAGCGCGACTCGAGCCCCGTCGCCGGCGCTCACGAGGGCCTGATGGGGGGTGCCGGTAATCCGACCGGCGGCGTAGAGTCCCTCGACGTTCGTCCGGCCCTCCGAATCGGTGACAATCTCGTAAACGGGCCCGCCTTCCTCCTGCTCGGTTTCGACCCCGAGTTCCTCGAGGTAGTCGCTTTTCGACCACGACGCGGCGAGAACCGTCCGGGTGGGGATTCGCTCCCCGTCGACGAACACCTCGAACCCGTCCTCGCACCGTCGAACCGTCTCGACGGTCGCCGATCGGACGAGACACTCGGTCCGTGCGACGTGTTCGCCCATGAGCTCGAGGAGCTCCCGCGGTGCGATTCCCGGCGGAAAGCCGAGGTAGTTTTCGACGTAGGCGCACTTCTGGAGCGTCGAGCGTCCGTTCTCGAGTTGCAGCGTTTGCAGGCCAGCGCGAGCGCAGAACAGACTCGCCGCACACCCGGCGGGTCCGCCGCCGATCACGACGGCGTGATAGCCCTCGTCGGCCGGCGGATCGATCGCGGGCTCGTTCGCCGTTTCTCGCGCCGATTCCGGTGCGGTACAGTTCGTTTCGTCCGTCGATCGTGTGTCGGTCCCAGTCGGTTCAGTCGGATTCGTCGGTGGCATGTGTCGTGTGTGTCCGTGTGTCGGCGGTGGTCTTCGTCCGGGAGTCGGCGGACGACCCGCCGAGCGTCGCGTCGATCAGCGTTCGCGTCTCGGCGTGCGTCGGTTCGGAGAGCAGTTCGCTCGTCGGACCCTCGTCGACGACCCGACCGTCGGCGAGAACGAGCGTTCGGTCGGCCAGCCGTCTCGCGATATCGAAGTCGTGCGTCACGACGAGCATCGACCGGCCGTTCCGTCGGCCGAGCCGTTCGAACAGCGAGCAGAGACGGTGGGTCGTCACCGTATCGAGCGCGCTCGTCGCCTCGTCGAGCACCAGCAGATCCGGCTCCAGCGCGAGCGCGCGAGCCACGGCGATCCGTTGTGCCTCGCCGCCGGACAGTTCTCGCGGATATCGGTCGCCGTACCCCTCGAGGCCCACGTGCTCGAGCAGTTCGCCGACCCGTCGGTCGCGACGCGCTGGGTTCCAGCCGGCCCCCTCGAGTGGTTCGGCGACGCTCTCGGCGACGGTTCGTCGCGGATCGAGACTCGATCGTGGCGACTGGAAGACGTAGCCGACCGCCGCCCGTTGTGCCGGTCGTCGCTCCGCGACCGGACCGACGGGTTCGCCGCGTATCCGAACCGATCCAGCGGAAGGGGCCTCGAGCCCGGCGATCAGCCGGGCGGCCGTCGTCTTGCCGGCGCCGGAGCGACCGACGAGGGCGACGCACTCGCCCTCGCGAACGGCGACCGACGCATCGACGAGCGCGTCCGTCGTCGGTTCGCGCCCGAGGAGGGCGGCGACGAACGACCCCTCGCGGTAGCGCTTGGTCACGGTCTCGAGTTCGGCGACGACCGCGTCGTCGGCGTCCGGGGCCGACGACGTCCCGCCGTCGACGGCCCGCGGGGTCGACCGACGAGCGTCGACGAGCGTCGAGGTGTACGGATGCGTCGGGTTCGAGAGCAACCGATCGGTTGCACCCCGGTCGACGAGTTCGCCCTCGCGCATGACGACGGTTCGATCGCAGCAGTGCTCGACGACGTCGAGGTCGTGGGTGATCAACAGGACGGCGAGATCGCGTTCGCCCATCACTCGCTCGAGGGTCTCCAGCACGTGCGCCTGGGTAACCGCGTCGAGGGAACTCGTGGGCTCGTCGAGCACCAGGACGTCGGGGTCGCCGGCGAGAGCGACCGCCAGCAGCGCGCGCTGGTTCTGCCCGCCCGAACACTCGTGGGGGTACCGATCCGCGAACGCCGGGTCGAGCCCGACGTCCTCGAGCAGACGATTCACGCGCGATTCGTGTCGTCGCCGCCACCGCCGTCGTGTCCCGTCGATGCTCTCGACGATCTGCTCGCCGAGGGTGTACGCGGGGTGGAGGGCGTCGTCGGCGCTCTGGAACGCGAGTCCGACCCGTCGTCTGCGGATCCGTCGGCGCGTCCGCTCGTCGGCGCCGATCAGTTCCGTGTCGCCGATTCGAATCGATCCCGACGCCGCACCGCCGAGGCCGACGAGCGCGAGCCCGAGCGTCGACTTTCCGGCACCGGATTCTCCCACGAGACCGACGAGTTCGCCCCGCTCGAGGAACAACGAGGCGTTTCGAACGGCAGCCGTTTCCCCGTAGCGGACGGTGAGGTTCTCGACGGCGACCGTCGTCCGTTCGTCGCGACGCTCGATCGCGGCCGAGCCGTGTCCGGCGGTCGTCATCGGTTCACCTCCGTCGGATCCGTATCGAGCGCGTCGCGGAGTCCGTCGCCGAGCAGGTTGAACCCGACGACGAGGGCGGCGATCGCGATCCCCGGAACGTTGACCAGCCACGGCGCCGATCGAAGGTAGTCGGCGCCGTCGGCGACCATCGCACCCCACTCCGGTGTCGGCGGCTGCGCGCCCAGCCCGAGAAAGGAGAGGCCGGCTGCGGCGAGGACGACGCCGCCGAGATCGAGCGTCGCGAGCACCACCACGGGGCCGGCGACGTTCGGCACGAAGTGGGTCCAGACCAGTCGCACGCGGGAGATCCCCGCGAGCTTCGCGGCGTCGACGAACGGCTCCTCGCGGACGGACAGGACCGAACTCCTGACGACGCGAGCGTAGCTGCCCCAGCCGACGACCGCCAGCGCCAGCAGGACGTTTCGGAGGCTCGGTCCGAGGACGCCGGCGATGACGAGCGCCAGGACGATGCCGGGAAACGCGAGGAGGAAGTCGACCACGCGCATCAACGCCTCGTCGACGAGTCCGCCGAACAGCCCGGCCACCAGTCCGACGACGAAGCCGATGACGAGCCTGACGAGGGTGATCGCTACGGCGACGGCGAGGGTGATTCTGGCGCCGTGGACCAGCCTCGTCAGGACGTCGCGGCCGAGGGGGTCCGTTCCGAACGGGTGGGCCGCCGACGGCGGCTGGAGCCGATTCGACAGGGCTCCGGCGTTCGGATCGCCGACCAGCGCCGGACCGACGACGGCGACGATCGCGACGACCGCGACGACGATCCCGCCGGCCAGGCTCGCGGGATTGCGTCGGAGCGCCCTCCGGACGCTCGCCCGTGCGACGGGTTCGACACGACCCGGATCGTCGATCGCGCTCATGCGCTCGCCTCCAGATCGATGCGCGGATCGAGGTACCGATACGAGAGGTCGACGAGGAGGTTCGTCACCACGAACAGGACGGCGGTCACCATCACCACGCCCTGGACGACCGGGAAGTCCCGCGCGAAGACCGCGTCGACCAGGAGGGATCCCAGCCCCGGCCGATCGAAGACGACCTCGACGATGACCGCGCCGTTCAGCACGTACGCGAACTGGAGGCCGACGACGGTGACGACCGGGATGAGGGCGCTGCGCAGCGCGTGTCGACAGATGACGACCCGCTCGCGCAACCCCTTCGATCGCGCCGTTCGGACGTACGGCTCCTCGAGCGTCTCGAGCAGCGACGCACGCAACAGCCGGGTGATGACTGCGGCCAGTCCGGTCCCCAGCGTCACCGCCGGCAGGACGAGCTGGGTAACGCTTCCTGCTCCGGACGTCGGAACGGCGCTGAACGGAACCGCGATCACGAGTATCAACAGGTATCCCAGCCAGAAGTTGGGAACCGAGACGCCGAAGAGCGCTCCGGCCTGACTGACGTAATCGAGGGGGGTTCGCCGATACACCGCGCTGGCGATACCCGCCGGAACGGAGATGGCTACCGCGACGACCGTGGCGGCGACGGCGAGTTCTATCGTCGCCGGGAGGTGAGCCGCGATCAGCTCGTGAACCGTCCGGCCGTGAAAGTACGACTGACCGAGATCGCCGGTGACGGCGTCACCGAGCCAGCTGACGTACTGTACGTGAAACGGTTCGTCGAGGCCGTGTTCGGCGCGAAACTGGGCGACCTGCTCGTCGGACGGTTGGGAGTGAAGTTGCTCGCGGAGGATCGTCTCCGCGGGGTCGCCGGGCGCGACCGTCACCAGCGCGTAGGTGACGAGACTCACCGCACCGAGGACGACGACCGAACTCGCGAAGCGTTTCAACAGGTACCGGTACATGTCCGTTACGTCGTGAGCGTGGTCCAGTCGGTCATGTGCGGAATCGCGTGAAGCTCGGGACCGTCGACGTCCGCGCCGGTTCCGATGACGTACTCTTTGTAGTAGATTGGAATCGTCACTCCATCGTCCATCACACGCCGTTGCACCTCGCGGTAGGCCTCGTGTTTGACGTCCTCGTCGAAGGCCGTGTCTCCCCGTTCGATGAGTTCGTCGACCTCCTCGCCGGGGTTGACGACGCCGGTTCCCTCGCTTTCGTACTGGTCAGCGTTGTCTCCACCTTCGGAGTGGTACATCACGAACACGAGGTAGTCGGCTGCGCCGTTTATCGAGCCGAGTTCGACGAACGCGAGATCCGCCTCGCCGCCGGTGTACTCGGAGAAAAACGCCGCCGACTCGACCTGTTCGATCGCGACGTCGATCCCGAGTTCGTCGTACCGGCGTTGCATCTCCTGTGCGATGAGTTGTTGCTCGGACTGGTTCCCATCGATGATGAACCGGAGCTCCTCCCCGTCGTACGCCGACGCCTCGAGGTACTCCCGCGCCCGGTCCGTATCCGTGTGCGCTGACAGTTCGTCGTGAGCCGACCACGGTATCCGCTTCGAGAACGGCGACCGTGCCGGTTCACCGACCCCGTCGAGCACCTCCGCGACGAGTTCCTGCTGGTCGACCCCGTACTGCAGAGCCTTTCTGAGATCCCGATCGCTCGTCGCCTCCCGGTAGCGGTTTACCATCACCATCCCGGTTCGCGGCTCGGTTTCGGTCCGGACCTCGAGGTCGTCGTTCGCGGCGAGTTCCTCGTAACTCCCTCGCGGGAGGTCGAGCGCGACGTCGGTCTCGCCCGACTCGAGACGTAGCGACCGCGTTTGGGGGTCGGAGACACCTTCGAAGACGAGACTCGGTTCCGGGACCGTTTCCCGATACTCGTCGAACCGGACTGCCTCGACGGGCTGGTCGGGAGTGACGCCTTCCGCGACGTACGGGCCGGTCCCGACCGGCTCGTCCGCCTCGGGGTGTTGCAGGCTCATCAGCGGATGCGCGAGGTTTCCGGGGGTCGCCGGCTCCGGCTGTGTCGTCTCGATCTCGAGTTCGTACTCGTCGACGGCCCTGAAACTGTCCGGCGTGAGGCGGGTGAAGCCGATGGGGCGAGCCTCGAGGATCGCCGACAGCGCATCGGCCGCGAGCGACGCGGTCAACTCGCTGCCGTCGTGAAAGGTCACGTCGTCCTGCAGGGAAAACCGCCACGTCGTCTCGTCGAACGCCTCCCAGTCGCTTGCGAGTTGGGGCTCGACAGTTTGGAGGTCCGGGGGAGCGGCCGTCAGTGTTTCGTGAAACGGCGTGTGGTAGGGAACGACGCCTCCGTAGGCCTCCCAGTCACCCTCGGTTGGTTCGCTCCCCAAGCTGATGCGGACCGTCTCATCCGCTGTGTCGCGTGCCGAGAGACACCCGGCAATCGAGGCAATTCCAGCACCGGCTACCCCCGAAATCAGCTGTCGACGGGACATCGAGGCAGCGTCCGACTCGTCTCCGTAAACTCCGGTCGTTGGTCGATGGATCATCTAAGATATACTGGCTCCTGTTGCTAACCTATCTCCATATATTAATAAATAATACGAATTCCGTCTCATAGGGTAATAACTTCCGAAATACTATCGGTGTCGGTACACGCCGATGCATCTGCAAAACGCGTGGGTGATACGACTGTCGTCTCGTATGATATTTCGCGACACACGTTTGTTCGGAGACCGCCATAGGGTTCGACATGAGCACCGGGACCCCAGCGACCACCCCGAACTACCGTGAACTCGAGGACGACGAGTTCGAACGGCGGGTCGACGACCTCCGGAGCCGGTACGCAGACTGTGACCTCTGTGCCTACGATTGTGGCGTCGATCGGACGGCAGGGGACGTCGGCACCTGCCAGGTCGACGACACCGCGTACGTCTCCACGTACTTCCCCCACTTCGGCGAGGAAGAACCTCTGAAGGGCCACAACGGGAGCGGCACGATCTTCCTCGCGAACTGTAACATGAAGTGCGTCTTCTGCCAGAACTTCGAAACCAGCCACGAGGCCGAAGGCGAACCCGCAACGGCCGCTGAAATCGCCGAAATGGCCCTGGAACTCGAGGCGCGGGGCTGTCACAACGTCAACTTCGTCTCGCCGACTCACCACTCACCGCATCTGGTCGAAGCGGTCAAGATCGCACGGGATCGCGGTCTCGAGTTACCGATCGTCTGGAACTGCGGCGGCTACGAGCGCGTCGAGATCCTCGAGCGGTTGGCGGGAATCGTCGACATCTACATGCCCGACGTCAAATGGGGCGACGACGCCGCGGCGGCGAAGTACTCGAAGGCACCCGGCTACTGGTCGAACGTCACCGACTCGCTACGGGAGATGCACCACCAGGTCGGCGACCTCGAGATCGACGACACCGGGCTCGCGACCGGGGGGCTGCTCGTACGCCACCTGGTCATGCCAAACCACGTCGAGAGCGCGAAGCGAGTGCTCGAGTTCGTTGCCGACGAGATTTCGGAGGAGACGTTCGTCGACGTGATGGCCCAGTACCAGCCCTACTACAAGGCCAGAACGGAGGCATTCTACGAGGAGATCGGCCGGCCGATAACCGAAGCCGAGTACCGGGAAGTGGTCGACCACGCGCGAGATATCGGCCTCGAGAACCTCTACCTCGACCAATCGATGCTCGAACGCGGTGGCTCGCTGGGGCTGTTTTGAGCGACGAGGGGCTGATCGAGCGAACCGTGATCACCATTATCACCCAGGCGTCTCAAATCGGTACCCGATGAACGAGGAGCGGGAGTTACCGACGGTGCTGTTCGATCCGGAACTGAACAGGACGATCAACGAGGCCCTCCCCGAATTCGTCGTCGATGCCTTCGGGATTCTGACAATCCTCGGGGACGGTGCGACCCTCGTGACCATCGCCGCCCTATTGTACTGGTTCGGGGGGGAAGCGAATCGACACGATCGGGCGATGGTGCTCGCGGTCGCCGTGACGACGCTCGCCCTCGTCGCCGGCCTGAAAGGGATCCTCGAGATTCCCCGGCCGCTGTACGTCGCCGACCCGGCGTTCGAGTTTGCACCGTCGTCGTATCCGGGCTGGAGTACGCCGAGCGCTCACGCCATGGGTGCCGCGGCAGTTTACGGAGCGCTTGCCGCCGTCATGGATACGGGGACGCGCAGGCAACGGTACGCCGTTGCCGCCTTTCTCATCGTCACGATCCCGTTCTCACGGGTCGTGATCGGCGTCCACTATCTCGGCGACGTCATCATCGGTGCGACACTGGGACTCCTGCTCGTTGCGATCGCGCTGCGGATCACGAAACGATCGATCACGCCGATGTTTGCTCTCTCGCTGGCGATCGCCGTCGCCGCATTCGGTCTCGGATCCGAAGAGTTCACGACGATGGCGATCGGGGCCTCGCTCGGCGGGCTCGTCACCTGGCCGCTCCTCGAGGACCGGGAGGCCGATCCACTGGGGGCGTCCGTCCTGGTGCTCGGATTGCTCGTGCTCCCGCTTTTAATCGTCGTGAGACTCCTCGAGTTACTGATCAGCGTCGAGGGCGGTTTCGTGATCGGCGGGACGACCTCGGTGAGTCTCGCAGCGATTATCGAAACCGTCGGGTTCGCGCTGGCGTTCGGCGGTGCGATCGCCGTTCCGTTCGTCGCTGCCCGGTTCAACGAGACGGACGCCGTCCGACGACTCCAGACTGTCCTGCCGTTTCGCGGTCGCCGCGTCGAACCGGACGCGGCCGGTGACGAGCCGAGTGCGGACGACCGGGGCGAGTTCTGATCCGTCGGTCGCTCGAGGGTTGCCTCGCGGCGGAAGTAGTGGCGCCCCAGTCCTGAACTGATGAGCGAAATCAAGCCGTGGGACCCGACTTCGCTCGTCAGTCGATGCCCGGAGCGGTAGTAGTGGGTTGGACCAGGTGCGAATCTCGCCGAGGCGTTCCGGGTCGCTCACTTCCTTCGCTTCCCGGGTTGGGACTCGTCCGGTCAAATCTGACGTAACGACTTCTCAGCGTTCCTCGTCACATTGTGTGGCTGAAAGTGAGCAGTTTTGAACTGCGGACTTCCTCCGCGGTTCGGTCTCATAGGGATTATCGTCGGAGTTCATATTTTCCCGCTGAAGAACCGAGACACAGCGCCGAAGGCCCGGTTTCGAAACCCCCGGTAGGCTACGACAATCGCTATCAGAACACGCACTGCTCCGTCGATCGAATGATTCTGTGTCACCACTCCAGCGACAGGACGATACCCGCGACGCCGCCGATAACGACGGGAAACCAGTATGCGACGACGCGATAGAGAATGGCGACGGTAATCGCGGTCGCACCGGAGACGGGCGCGAGGATGGACAGTACGACCGCAACGACTGCCTCGACGCCGCCGAGTCCGCCTGGGGTGGGAACCAGAAATCCGATCTTCGAGAGCGCGACCGCGACAATAACCACTGTGAGCGACACGTCCGCGCCGATCGACAGCGCGGTTACGTAAAGCGGGAGCGCAAAGAGAAACCACGCCGCGTGACTGTACGCGAGCACGATTACGATCGACGTGCGGTCCGTCGAGATGAGATCCACCGCTCCGTAGAAGTCGTCGAACCGATCCAGAACGTGTTCGGGATCGAACAGCCGCGCGCTCGCTGGACGGAGGATCGTGACCGCACGATGGATCGGCGAGAGAGCAGCCGCAGTTATCGCTTTCACGGCGTCGCGACGGTACCACACCAGGGCGACGCCGATCAGAAGCGAGCCGGTGGCCGCGAAGAAGGCGGCCAGGTACGTTAGAATCGTTTCGGTGACGGTCCACCCGGCGAGGAGGAACAGAAAACCAACACTGCCGAACGTAAAGTACGGGAGATAGTTGACGACGATGCTCGCCAGAACTGCGGCTAATCCGTCCTCGTAGTCGATTCCCGTGCGATGTTCGATGACGTATGCGATCCCCGGTGGCGCGGCGAACTGGCCGTACGGAGCGACGTACTTCGCGAAGCGCGCGAAGAGATACACTCCCAGGATCGGCGGAAACGCCCCGTCGTATCCGACGGCGTCGAGCAGGCGAAACCAGATTCGCCCTCGTATCACCAGACAGCCCGTCATTAACGCAAAACCGGCGGCGTAGACTGTCAGGTTCGTCTTGGCGGCCGTCCTGTAAACTTCTTCCAATCCGGTTACGACGACTAAAACCCCGAGTAGGGCGACCGCAATGAGAAGCGCCGCAACGACGCGGATAGGGTGGGGCTGATCCATCTCGCTCCCGTGGCTGTGAATCTCCGGAGCAGGAACGTCGGCGGTCCGGAAGGGTATCCGGAGAATGGACACGGATTCCCAAAACGATGATCCCCACGTGTTCCGGGGTGTCTCCGGTAAGCCGACAATTCCTGCACGAGCGATCTTGTCTCGAATGCGATGATCTATCAACAGTATGGCGACGTCGTTTGCTTGCCATTCGCAGCAAAATTAGTGACCGGAACGGATTCGAATAACGGGCGTGTCACTTCCTTTCGAACTCGGTATTTGTGCGATTACAACCACTGAACCCAACAATGGTGCCCCACAATCCGGAACAGCATTTGCTATAGTATCCACTGGACGCCACTGCACACCTGACCGCACGACGAGGGCGCGGTTCGGCGCGTACGCGGTTCGGAGCGGACGCGGTTCGGAGCGAGTGAACCGAGCGAGAACCGCGGAACAGCGAACGGGGAGGAACGACCCGTGAGCGAGTGGAACGAGCGAGAACCGCGGAACAGCGAACGGGGAACGAAGTGACCCGTGAGCTGTGCGATCAGTGTGTCAATAGTTCCAGTGACTACTATAGTGAGGTGCTACGCGTCGGCTAGCGTGAACGAGAACGTCGCACCCTCACCGGGGTCAGACTCGACCCAGATCTCGCCGCCGTGACGTTCGACGATCCGTTCACACAGCGCGAGTCCGATGCCGGTTCCATCGTACTCCTCGCGGGTGTGCAGTCGGTTGAAAACCTCGAAGACACGATCGGCGTCACCGGGGTCGATACCGACTCCCTCGTCGTGTACCGAGATAATCCACTCACCGCTCGCTTTCTCGGCCGAGATGTGAACGCACGGTGGCTCGTCCCCGCTGTACTCGATCGCGTTGTCCAGCAGATTCTGGAACACCTGTCGGAGTTGACTGGCGTCGCCCTCTACTCGCGGGAGCGACTCGGACGTAATGTCGGCATCACTTTCTTCGATCCGTAACTGAAGGTCCGTGATGACCTCGTCGAGTATCGTATCGAGATCGGTCGGTTCGAGCGGATCGCCTGCGGTCTCGATCCGTGAGTACTGGAGCAACCCATCGATCATCTCACGCATTCGGTCGGCTCCATCGACGGCAAACGCAACGAACTCCTCGGCGTCCTCGTCGAACCCGTCACCGTATCGACGCTCGAGCAGTTGCAGGTAACTCGAGACCATCCGAAGTGGTTCCTGGAGGTCGTGAGAGGCGGCGTAGGCGAACTGTTCGAGCCGCTCGTTCGACGCCTCCAGGTCGTCGACTAACTGTTCGAGTCGCTGCTGGTACTGATGGCGTTCGATCGCCTCCGCGAGAATGTTCGCAATACTCTGGACGAAACTCACGTCCTCCTCGGAGTACTCCCGGCGCTCAGTGTCGTGGGTTCCGAGGATACCCCACGGCTCGTCGAACGGTCCGATGATGGTGCTAATGCCGCTCCGGACGTCGTGGCTCGTCAACAACTCGGGGCCGCTAAACCGGGTTTCCGTCTCGAGGTTTTCGACGACGATCGGGTGATCGTTCGCCAGCGTGTACGCGGCCTGGGAGTCCGCTTCGATCGAGGAGACGGTTGCCTCGCCGACGATCCCGTCGTGCCAGCCGACGCCCTGACGGAGCAGGAGTTCCTCGGCGGCTGGATCGAGGTCGAGTACTTTACAATACTCGTTCTCGAGGACGTCTGCTACCTGACACGAGGCTCGGTCCATGAGCTCGTCCAGGTCGTCAGTTTCGAGCGCGAATTGCCCGAGATCGGCCACGATCTGTTGCTGGTTGGCACGGCGCTCGAGTTCACGTTCGCGCTCTTTTTGCTCGGTAATGTCGGCGATGATCCCTTCAATATCGACGAAGTTGGCCTCGTCATCGAAGACACCACGTCCGGAGCTCCTGACCCACCGAACTTCGTCGTCAGCGGTCTTGATCTGGTAGGTCACAGAGAACGATTCTCCGTTGGCGACAGCCTCCTGAATGTCCTCCGTCAACCGCTCGTGATTCTCCTGGATCATCACATCCTTGCCCCACGAGACGTCACCGGATTCGATCGTTTCGGCTTTGTAGCCGGTTATATCCCGACAGGCGTCGCTGACGAACTCCATCGGCCAGTTCGGCTCGTTGCGACACCGATACACCATCCCGGGAACGTTGTCGATCAGCGTCGAGAGCTGACGTTTGCGCTCTTTTCGCTCCGTGATATCGTTTTGAACGGCGACGAAGCGGTCGATCTCACCGTTGTCATCGGTCACCGGAGCGATCGTCTGCTCGGCGTAGTACAACGCACCGTCCTGTCGCCGGTCGACGATCTCTTCTTCCCACACGTCGCCGGAACCAACCGTCTCCCAGAGCGTTTCGTAGTAGTCGTCGGTGTGTTTTCCCGACTGGAGGATGCTCGGTGTCTCTCCCACCGCCTCCTCGGCCGTGTATCCGGTGATCTCTTCGAACGCCGGGTTGACGTAGGTGATCTCGCCCTCGGGATCGGTCATGTAGATCGCGTGACCGGTGGCCTCGACCGCACGCTTGAACCGTGTGAGTTCCCGCTCGCGTTGGACCTCCTGGGTGATTTCGCGGAAATAGACCGACAACCCCGTCTCTGATGGATAGATAGCGTTGTAGAACCACCCGTTTGCCGGCTCGTAGTAATCCTCGAACAGTACGGGCTCCTGGGTTTCGAGGGCTTCGTGCAGTGCGTCTTCGAACGGGTCAGTGAGGAAGACTTCGTCGCGGATATCCGCACTGACGGCGGATTCGTCTACTCCCAGCGTTTCCATTGCCTGCTCGTTCAGGTACCTGAACCGGAGATCGTCGTCGAGGGCGTAGAAGCCGTCCGAGATGCGCTCGAAGATGTCGTCGAGTTCGGTTTCGAGTTCGTCGCGCTGGCGTTTCAGCCGTTCCGTTTGCGCCTCAAGGCGACGTTCGTACTCCCGCTGGTCGGTCATGTCCCGGGTGACTTTCGTATACCCCTCGAGCGTGCCGGCGTCGTCCCGGATCGCGGAGATCGTTACGGTTGCCCAGAACGTCGATCCATCGGCTCTGACCCGCCATCCTTCGTCTTCGACCGCCCCGTGTTGGGCAGCTTCTCTAAGGTTCGCTTCTGGGTTGCCAGCCGCGCGATCGTCGTCAGTATAGAACGTCGAGAAGTGTTTTCCAACGATCTCGTCGGCAGCGTATCCCTTGATCTGTTCGGCACCAGAGTTCCACGTCTGTACATGCCCCTCGGGATCGAGCATGAAAATAGCGTACTCTTCAGTCGCGTCGATAAGCGACTGGAACTGGTCGTCAGAGGTGTTCGGTTCCGTCGTGGCCTGCCGTTGCTCCGCGACTGGCTGCCACCAGACGCGTCCATTGCCACCGACTTTCTTGGTTTCGAGCCGACCGTGATCGACGAGACGTTCCAGGCGTTCGTAGGTGCTTCGACGGCCGAGGTTGATCTGTTCGGCTACCTCGGTTGTCGTCATGGGCGCTCTTCCCTCCTCGAAGAGAGCAAGGGTTTCTCGAAGGACGTCCGTCAACGGTGTGCCGGTCACTACTTCAGATACTCACGGTACCGACAGATAAGCCCCCCGCTGTTGGGGGTGTTCGTGTGGAATATTTACTCGAGTCAGGGAGATCGTTACACCGAGTCTGAACGCGCTGGCCTACCGACGAACTGATCGAACTGAGTATAGTAACAACTGCAACGATTTACACACCGATCGTCGAGACGTCTGGCGATCAGGTGTGACATGACGTGCAGTGGCCACATATACTTCTCCGTCACTCGAGTTGATAGTAGACGAGGAACTGATTCCCGCAGTATCGACAATTGGCCCATACCTTTCCGTTAGCATCCTCTTCCTGTGTGACAATCTTACTGGCCTGTGGGACTATTGCAGTAGCCACGTCGTCACATTCAGAACAGTTGATGTTTTTTCCTGTCGGAGGGTTATTCATACCCTCCTCTTCGGACGGAGGCACAAATGGATTTCTGTACTCCGTATAAGAACTCTACCAAAATAATTTCCACTATCTTCTGTTTTATCCCCCTTAGTTGTGGAAAATCGAAATTAGTGCCGCGATCGGGGACTGGCTGGCTCTCCTGAACGGGACGTGTTTTACGAAATCAGGCCGATGGCACGGCTCGTGTCCTCGGAAACCAAAGATTTCCGGGATGCCGAAAACACGCAGCGTTTTCGAGCACGGTTCCAGTGGGACGACCACGAGTGGTCGGGGAAACCACACCCCACGAAAGTCCCAGAGAAGTGCGCACTAATCCGCAAGTTGCCTCCGTGGTCGTTCGAGGCGGCTTGCCGTCTCGTGATGACGAGAGAGCATCCCTCTCTCGAACCAAATCGGCATCGCCCGAACTCCCAACGGAGGAATCTTCGCGCGTTAACGCGGGGTGGACGTCAATCTATGGCATCCACGCTGCCTTACAGTCGGAATCGCAAAACGAGTGAACGAGCATTTGCCCGTCGTCGATTGTCGTTTCGACTACCGGGGGCCAGTCAGTAAGATCGAGTTCTGCGCCGCAATGGGCACAATATTTCCAAAACTCGTTCCCGTGATTAGCCATCCACGACCTCTACAGTAGTCTGATCACCGGTGGATACGCGGACTTGATAGCCACAGTACTGGAATTCGATCGTCAGTTCGCTCGTCCAATCCCGAACGAGTAAACACAGGGAATCTGGGTCGATCGCTGTGTACAACGGCTGTAACTCGTATACCGACACCCCTTCGATATCAGCGACGGCGCTGACGAGAGCCTCGATTATCCGCTCGAGGTCGTGTCGAGTGGATACGAAGGTCGACCTGTGGAGTGCGTTTTTCACACCGGATCGTGACCATCCGTGTATAAAAACCCCACGTAATTGGCATGGAGTTTTCCCACAATTGATTATAGGGAGTAGAATATCGAACTGGAAAACAAACACTCTGCAATTGTCCACAACAATTAACCCGCCATTTAAGCAATGGGGGTGGTGTATTCGACAATTCCGTGTAGGTAGATACTGGTCCGGAAATGTCGAGGCCAGGGTCGGAAAACCGTGGATAACCGACAGAATCAAAGGTACCGGCCATGACGTTCGGCTGTGACATCGGACCAGCTCGACGAGGTAGACCGGCATTTACTCAATCTGCTTCAGGAGAACGCCCGGCACAGGGCGATCGATTTAGCCGAGGAAATCGGTGTCTCCGACAATACCATCCACAACCGAATGGAACGCCTGGAAGAGGACGGGCTCATCACCGGGTACACGACTGCCGTCGATTACGATCTGACGGGGCTGCGGTTGTTTTTCCACTTCACCTGTACAGCGCGCATTAGCAACCGCTCTACCGTCGCCAAAGAGGCGCTGGCCCTCCCGCAAGTCGTCGAAGTGACGGAGTTGATGACGGGCCACGAAAACATCCACATCAAAGCGGTCGGAGCCGAAGACGAGAACATCACCGCTGTCGCCGAGGAACTCGACGACCTTGCGCTCGAAATCAACGACGAGAACCTCATTCGCGCCGAACGCAAGCATCCGCTTGATTACGTCGAAGTCATGAAACTGGTCGACGAAGCAGAGTGAGCGTCGCATACGGATTCCTGTACCGATGTACCGGCCCACCCGCGACCCCGGGATCGCGGGTGTACCGACAACGACCGACAGTGAACCGTATCAGGACTGATACGGACCGATGTAGATCGGTACCGGTGATTGCTCGGCCGGGTCGCCGATCACCGGTATAGTAACAACTGCAACGATTGACACACCGATCGCACAGCTCACGGGTCACTTCGTTCCCCGTTCGCTGTTCCGCGGTTCTCGCTCGGTTCACTCGCTCACGGGTCGTTCCTCCCCGTTCGCTGTTCCGCGGTTCTCGCTCGGTTCACTCGCTCACGGGTCGTTCCTCCCCGTTCGCTGTTCCGCGGTTCTCGCTCGGTTCACTCGCTCCGAACCGCGTCCGCTCCGAACCGCGTCCGCTCCGAACCGCGTCCGCTCCGAACCGCGTACGCGCCGAACCGCGCCCTCGTCGTGCGATCAGGTGTGCGGTGACGTCCAGTGGCTACTATAAACCGCGACAGCAATCCGGACGAGGCAACGAGGTGTATGCCGTGCAGTGTGTGTGGGTGTCGGCTGTCGTGGTTAATTACTCACTGAGACGACATGCATTAGCAATGACCGAGGGTTTATCCCGTTTAGCGACAACACCGGAGGCATGAGTAATCGGCCGGAGTCGCCAGGATCGGGCTTCTGGAAGGAGGGCGACGATGCCGCCGCTCGTCGTCGCTTTCAGGCGTTCGTCAACACGATCGACGACGGCCTCTACCAACTCGATCCCGACAGACAGTTCGTCGCAGTCAACGACGTGCTCTGCGAGACGACCGGTTATACGCGCGAAGAACTCGTCGGCTCACACGTGTCTCTTCTCGTGAACGAGGCGGACATCGACCGGATCGAACGCGAAGTTCGGACGCAACCGGCAACTGACGGGACTGACGTTCCCACGTTCAGTCTCACGGTAGAGAGATCCGACGGGGACCGCGTTCCATGCGAACTACGAGTCAACGTCCTCGAGGAAGCAGGCGAGTTCGACGGCACGATCGGCGTCGTACGGGACGTCTCCGATCACGCAAGGCGGCAGGAACCCACGTCCTCGGCCCGCGAAACGTACGAGGCGATCACGAGCGTCCTCAACGAGGCCAATATCGGCGTCTTCGTCCTCGACGACGAGCTTACCGTGGCGTTCGCCGACGAAACAATCGAGGAGTACTTCGGTATCGACCGTGACGCCTTGATCGGCCGCGACAAACGGCGTGCACTCGACGGCATCAAAACGCGAATTGCCGATTCTGAAACGTTCGAAGAGACCGTCCAGGCGACCTACGACGACAACAGCTACATCGAACGGTTCGAGTGTCGCGTAACCGCCGACGAAGCGTCGGGGCGAGCCCAACGGTGGCTGGAACACTGGAGCAAGCCCATCGAATCTGGTCGCTACGCTGGCGGTCGCGTAGAGTTCTACTACGACATCACTGATCGGAAACGTTCGAAGGGCGCACTCGAGCAAAGCGAAGCGGAGTTCGCCTCCCTTGTCGACGCCGTCGAGGAGTACGCGATCTTTCGGCTCGACACCAACGGCCACGTCGTCTCCTGGAACGAGGGCGCGAAGAAAATCAAAGGCTACGACCGCGAGGAGATCCTCGGCGAGCACTTCTCGACGTTCTACACTGACGCCGACCGCGCTGGAACCGTCCCAGAGGAAAACCTCAGGAAGGCCGCCGAGGCCGACTACGTCGAGGACGAGGGGTGGCGCGTCCGGAACGACGGCACCTGGTTCTGGGCGAACGTCACGATCACGGCCATCCGCGACGATGACGGTACGTTACAGGGGTACGCGAAAGTTACCCGCGACATGACCGATCGGCGCGAACGCGAACAACGCTTGCAAGAAGAGCGCGATCTGGTCACGCAGATTCTGGAGACGAGCCCGATCGGCATTACGGTCGTAAATCCCGACGGTTCGACGGAACGGGCGAACCAACGGATGGCCGAGATACTGGGCTTTTCGAAGGAAGCCATGGGGTCGTACACCGCCGGCCAACTCGATATGTACGATTCTAACGGCGAGTTCCTCCCGACCGAAGAGCGACCGGCCAGTCGAGCACTCGAAACGGGCGAGCCGGTCACGAACGCGGAGATCCGAATCAACGCTCCGAATGGGCAGTCACGGTGGCTGTCGATCAACGCAGCTCCAGTGATCGGTGACGACGAGGACATCCGCCACGTCGTCGTCGCTGCCGCGGACATCACGCAACTGAAGATCCAGGCCGAACGACTCGAACGACAGCGCGACGATCTGCGAACGGAACTCGATGAGATGTTCGAGCGAATCGACGACGCCTTCTACGCGGTTGATACCGACTGGCAGTTGACGTACGTCAACGACGCGCTGGCTGACCTCGTCGGGACGCCACGGAAAGAGCTCGTCGGGATGAATCTCTGGGAGGTGTTTCCCGAACTGGCCGACACGGAGTTCGCCGAATTCGATCGAGAGGCGATGGAGACCGGCGAGACGATCGAGTACGAACTGTACTACGAACCCAAAGACGCCTGGTTTCAGGTTGCAGTGTACCCCTCGGAGACGGGCCAATCCGTCTACCTGAAGGATATTACGGAGCGAAAGGAAGCCCGGACGAGACTCCAGCGACGGGCGAGACAGCAAGAAACGGTCGCTCAACTCGGCCAGCTCGCCCTCAAAACGGACGATCTGGACGAACTCATGGCCGCAGCCTCGCGGCGCATCGCGGACGTCCTCGACATCGAGTACTGCACGGTTCTCGATCTCGATCAGCAAGCGGACGAACTGTCGTTCCGCCAGGGCGTCGGCTGGCGAGACGGGACGATCGGGGAAGCGACGGTCGCAGCGACCGACGACTCTCAGGCGGGATACACCCTAATTTCCGAGGAGCCGGTTGTCGTTGACGACTTCGATACAGAGACCCGATTTAGCGGCTCCGAATTGTTGGCGAGCCACGACGTCCGGAGCGCCATCAGCACCATCATCGGACCGGACGACGAGCCGTGGGGTATTCTCGGATTGCACGACGTCGACAACCGGGAGTTCACCGAAGAGGACGTCAACTTCGTCCAGAGCGTCGCCAACATTCTCGCGGAAGCGATCGAGCGCACCGAGTATCAGACCGAACTCGAGGCGACGATCGAACGCCTGGAAGAGTCGAACGAGCGGCTCGAACAGTTCGCCTACGCCGCCTCTCACGACCTCCAGGAACCACTCCGGATGGTCTCGAGTTACCTCCAGCTGATCGACCAGCGGTACGGTGACGAACTCGACGAGGATGGTCAGGAGTTCCTCGAGTTCGCAGTAGACGGAGCCGACCGTATGCGGAACATGGTACAGGGGTTGCTGACGTACTCGCGAGTCGATACCCAGGGCGACCCGCTCGAACCGATCGATGCCGAGGAAGCCGTCGAAGACGCGATCGCCGACCTCGAAGTGAAGATTGCCGAGACCGATGCCGAGATAACGGTCGAGTCGTTGCCGAGTGTCCAGGCCGATCCCGACCAACTCCGTCAGGTGTTCCAGAATTTGATCGCGAACGCCCTCTCGTATTCCGGTGACGAACCACCCCGCGTTCACGTCTCGGCCGAACGCGCCGGTCCGAAGTGGCTCATTTCCGTGACGGACAAAGGGATCGGGATCGCGCCGGAGGACCAGGAACGAATTTTCGACGTGTTCAATCAGGGGCATTCCAGAGAAGAGGACACCGGCACCGGGATCGGGCTTGCGATCTGCCAGCGCATCGTCGAGCGTCACGACGGCGACATCTGGGTCGAGTCGGAACCCGGAAGTGAAACGACGTTTTCGTTCACGCTCTCCGGTGTACCGGCCGGCGAGAGCTAATCACCCCCCACCCGCATCTCCGTTTGTCCAAGGTCCCCATCGCGGAGGAAAAAATACCTTCGTGCGGAATCACCCGTGATACGATGTCCCAGAATCAGTGGCTCGAGGTCGTAGAGGGCCTCGATGGTCCGATTCTCGAGAGCGTCGATAGCAATCGCTGAAACGATTCTTCCCGCTCGCACTCAAACGGTTACTGTACGTCATCGCCGGCGCACTCGCGACCCGGCCAGCGGGTGTGGCGGTACATCAGTACAGTAATCCGTACCAAGCGGCCCACCACCAGTGCTGCCCGTTGATTCTCGAGTCGAAGTGCGATGACGGAAAACGACTACTGTAATTCACAGACGGGTCTGGGGTGCGGGACAGATTCGCTATGTTCGTTACCGAATTCAAAATCGGTCTTCACTAACTGGGTTCGAAAAACACCGATTCAGTAGGCTCAGAGTGAGAACCGTGGACCTTCAAGACCGTGTGCAAAGTAGTGGGTTGGGGCAGATTTGAACTGCTAAAAAGACTGACACAAGCCGCGTGTCAGTCTTTTTAACGTTCGTCTCGCTTCGCTCGACTCACTGCCGACTTCCATCAAGGAGGTATACGGTAGCGGACTCGGGCTAAACCCGCAGGGCGGTCGTGACCGCTCCCCTCGCCGCGGGCAGACACAACCATGCCATCAGTGCCAGAAGCTATTGAGAGCTACCTCACAACACGTGAGAGCGAACTCAGTGACTCGTCAGTACAGAACCATCGCTACCAACTCAAACAGTTCCACGGGTGGACTCGGGGCGAGGAACTCGACGGCGTCGCGTCACTCGATCCGATCGACGTTATGCGGTTCCGACGCTACCGGTCGAACGATCTCAACTCGAATACGATGTACAACCAACTGTCAGTCCTCCGCCTGTTTCTGAGGTTTGCACATCGAATGGGGTGGGTCGGTGAAGAGTTACCAGAGTCGATCGTGTTGCCGAAGAGGGACGGAAGCGCTCGGGACCGGTCGATCGACCCGGACCGCGTCGCCGGTCTCCTCGACCAACTCGACACATACCAGTACGCGTCGCGCGAACACGTGATCCTTAGCCTGTTGTGGACCGCGGGGCTTCGGATCGGAGCACTCCGAGCGCTCGATGCCCGCCGGGACGTACACCCCCGGGACCGGTTTATCGACCTCGTCGATCGCCCGGAGACCGGAACCCCCCTCAAGAACGGCGCGGGGTCAGAGAGGGAAGTAAATCTGCACGGCTGGGTCGCCCAGGTCATCGATGACTATCTCGCGGATCGGCGCATCGATACCGTCTGTGAGTACGGGCGTGAACCGCTCATAACGTCAGACAGCGGGCGGTACTCGCGGACTTCAGTTCGACGGACCGTCTACAGTTTGACTGACTGCGGCGGGCTCACCGGCAGTTGTGACTGCTCGGACCGATCCTCGATGTGCGATCGGTCAGTGTCCCCGCACGATATCCGTCGATCCTCGATCTCGGCGTGGCTCGATGACGGGCAAAGCCCGGATTTACTGGCTCAGCGGTTCGATGTATCGACTGATACGATGGACAAACATTACGACATCCGCAGTGAGTCGGATAAGAGAGAGTTGCGGCGCGACGCGTTCGACCTGTAAGTTCACTCAGGGTAACGGTTTCGCGTGTTTTCAGGAGTGGAAATCCCCCATATCGTCTTCCAACTCTTCGAGTTCTGCATCAAGTTCCTCGTCAGTGCGGCCCTCACCGATTTGTTTCTCGGGTTCCTCGGGGGTATCGCGCGCAACCCGAGCTAAACCGGTTAACGGCTTGTCCGTGGGATCGTCCATGTCGTGGATATCCATTGTACTCCCGTGGATTTCAATCCAGTAATCGAAATATGCGAATTCGATGACTTCGGCCGTGTCTGCGACTGCATCGAGGGCATCAGGATCGATCGTCTCCGCCAGCGGGGGTAGTTCTTCAACATCTGTGCCTTCCTTCTCTGCGATGCGTTGAATTATTGTTGTTGAGATACTCATTGTTAGACCCTTGGGGGGTCCGGCCGGGAGCGCTCAACAGCACATCTATATCGCTCGACTCACAATCATCGATCGCTCCCATACGGGAGCCGGCAGCACAGGGGAGAGCGGGCCTGCAAGCTGCGCTCCCCTGCGCTGGCGCACTTTGCGTGCGCGGTTGAGGGTTTCTGTTCGGATTTAAAGAGTGTTCGGGATATCGACGTTCCCGGTGAGCCTCAATCCTCCACACCCGGTAACTCCGCCTGCTCACTCTCTCCCGGACCGACCCGCGACCCGTCTTCCCGTTCCCGACGCTCGCGGCGTTCGCGGCGAGCCTCAATCCTCTGCTGGATGCACCCGGGGCAGGAACCGCATACATGCTCAGCTACTTCGCCCTCCGAGATACCACCGTAGTTGCAGATCTCCCGAATCAGTTCGCCGGTGGCCCGCCACTCCTGCTCTTCAACCTTCACTATGAATCCGCGTTCCCGCAGCTTGCACAGCATCGACCGGTCCAAGTCAACATCGGACCACGACCACCGGCACTCCGGGTCCGGCACTGACCCGGCCAGTGACGCAGCGTTCACCGACATCCACTTAGCGTCTGTATAGTCTAACCCGCCAACTCGATTATCCGCGCTCACGCCTGATCACCTCCCGTCCACTGCATCTTTCCGTACAGGTCTCTGGCGAGTTTGTACGTCGAGTACTCCAACTGGCCGGACTCGTTGTAGTCCAAGTCTTGCACCTCGCAGACACCCTTGAGAGCGATCGTCGGCGGTCGCTCATCGTCCAGATCGGCGTACTTGTCGCGCGCCGCGAGACACACTTTGAGCGCATCCACCGGGTCATCGAGCACGTCCGCGGCATCACCGCAGTCCCTGATACCTTCCATCACAGCGATCAACTGCAACGCTCCGCCCCCGTCGTCGTGCGCCCAGCACTTCCAGCCATCGTGCCGGTCTACGGTGAAGTTCGTGGAGTCTTCATCTGGCGTCGATGTTCCTCCATGGACAGGGTGCGGGCCACGACCGTTGCTCTCGTGAGTGCTGAACGGTGGTTGGTGTGCAATCGGTTCCGGGTCAAGGTCGTAGTACGCCGACCGCGAAGACCCGTTCTCACCGCTCCGAACCCGGGACTTGCGCCGGTCAAACAGCTGTTCCGCCTGCTCTTCATCAGTGAGCATCTCCTCCTCATCCAGCAAATCATCAATCACTGCACCAACCTCGTCTTGATTGTGCGGGACCGCGACCGGTGTCTCGTTAATATGCAGCCAGGTTGTCCCCATTACGCACCCGTTCGCCGGGTACCCGTACACTTCGACGTGCCCGGTATCGAGCTCTTTCAGCACCGTCTTCCCATCCACCTTGCTGGGAACCTGCCCGCGGACGAACACATGCGCTCCTGTCTTCGATGAACTCACCTCGGCATACCCGTCCAGCGACTGGATGATATCCCAGGCTTCACGCGTCATCCGCCCTGTTCCGTCGCCTTGCGGTTCGATCACGTCATCCAGATCAACGAACACGAGTCCCGGTTCGGGGGAGAAGTCGGCGTGTGGAACGATGCACATCGGCCACAGTTCCGTCGGGTCTTCGTCATCATCCCACCACCAGTCATCATCAACGTGCCCGTCGATACAGTGCGCCACATCGCCGTACCGCGCACCGGCGCGGGCATCCATCGACACGGCGTCTCGCCCCCAGGCACACGTTCCGGCGTACCCGTTCTTCGTCATCGGCGCTCGCGGCTGTTTAGTCTCCATGTCCCAGAGGAACCAACTCCGGGCTTCGTTCCCGAACTCGATCAGGTCCTGCGGGATCACCCTGTCCGCGTCTCGAACGTCGTCCGGTAGGTCGAGCACGACGTGCTCGTCGGTGATTTCCAGCACTTCTACCGGTGACTCGATCCCGGTGTCGTCGTCGGGGAACCGGTCTGGGAGACTGTGTGTGGTCATCGGGTCTCCCCTCCGTCTGTGGCGACTGCGTGCCCTGAGCGGGATGCGGCGATTTGCGGGAGATTCTGCGGGAGATGGGGTTGCATCCAGTCGAACCCGCCGAACATCAGGTGAAGCCGCTCGCTCGCACGGGTGAGCGCCACGTACCAGGTGCGGGCTTCATTCTCTTTCGTTCGCTGCGAGCGCTCCATTTCCCGTGAGATCCGGGATGTGATGCCGTCGTACAGCACTACATCGGTCGCCTCTGACCCCTTCGACGCGTGGATTGTGAGCACCCGCGTCTTACTGAGTCCACTGCACAACCCGTCGTTCCGCGAGAGCGCTCGACGCAGCGCCTCCAAGTCGTGATCCTCCAGTTCACCGGCCTTGATCAGGTTCGACACCGACGCCGAAGCGCCGGTGAAGCGCTCCCAGAACGTCGGGGATACGTACTCATCGTTCAGATCTTCAACGCGCATCGGTGTCTCGTCGTCTCGGATCCGGGAGACGAGCCTGTCCCGCCGGTCACTGTCGATTTCCAGCGTTCGCACTGGAGTGTGTTCCAACAACGTTGCTGCTTCCTCTGGAATGAGTCGGATCCGCCCCGGATCCTTCTGTGTCCCGTCGCCGTTGCTGCCGTACCGCTCGATCCCGTGGTGGGTGTCGTGCGCGTAGTCGCGCGGCACACGGTCGAGCTTCCGCATCGCATCGTACAGTGAGACGCGGCGATCGTCCCAGCCGCCGACATCATCCTGCGCATCGTGGATGATGCCAGCCTTGTCGAGCGCCCGGCTGACACCGATTGCTTGCTGCTGCGTCCGGACCAGGATCAGCATCGACCGGTCGGCTTCTCCGTCGATGTGTTCGACCCAGATGGCCGCGGGGCTCCCGGGGATCGATTCGCCCGGCAGCTGCGTCCACTCTCCGGTGTGCGAGTCGTGCGCGAATATCGGGGAATTGTACGGGATGATCTTCCCGTGCCCGTCACGCTCGACCGGTGGTGCGGGGAATTCGGTGCTCAGCATCCGTGACGCGGCGTGCCAGTGCTCTTCAGGCACTCGCCAAGATTTGCCGAGTAGTACCTCGGGCAGGTGGTCGAGTCGCTGTGTGAAGAACCGCGGATCCGCGCCCGCGTAACTGTTGACTACCTGTAACGGATCACCGGCTACGATCACCGTGTCTGCCGCTTCGATCCACCGCTCGGAGACCTTAGCCATGAGCGGCGTGACGTCGTGATACTCGTCAATCACGACGACGTCCGTTGGGGGTAGTTCCCCGACGACCCCGGCTTCGAGCAGCTCGTGGAAGTCTAAGAACCCGTGATCATCCTTCCAATCCTGGTATTCGCCCCAGAGTGTCGGCACACTGACCCCGGGCCATTTGTCCTTCAAATTGTCGTACTGCGGGGCTTTCCGTACGTCTGACCGGTCCGCAGGATCCAAGAGATTGTTTCGCAGCCAACTGAACGTGTCCAGCAGCAGTTCTCCGCGGGCATCTTCCCACGGCAGCCCGGCTTTGTACTGAATTCCCAGTTCCTTCGCGCAGAACACGTACTTTTCGCGGCCGGTTACTGCCGGGCCGAGACGTCCGCCGTCGTTCTTGAAATCACCGTCGAGCACGTTGTTAGCGCGGTTGCAGGCGGCGTGAATCGTCGTCCAGTACTTCAGATCCACATCTTCGCTCAGCACTCCCCATTTCTTCAGTCGGGTCTCGACTTCATTAGCGAGCGCTCGGCGGTATGTGACGAGCGTAATGTCCTCTTCCGGATCGAGATCTTCCTCTTCGATGAGATAGGCGAGGCGGAGGGCTTGCTGCGTGGTTTTCCCGGTTCCCGGCGGCCCGTTCAGTCGGACGGATTCGGTCGGCGGGTGTGTGCCGCCACCGGCGATCTTCGCATCTTCCAGCTCTTCGGGGACGGCTGCTTGCAGCCACTCCGGCAGGTCCATGTGCTCGACGTTCGGGGCGTCGTACCGGTCCGTCACTGTCCGTCACCTCCGTTCTCACCGTCGTCTTCGTCGGGATCGCCGCCGTACTCGCCCATCCGACCGATCGGGTCATCGTCATCCTCGTCATCGTGATCCGCGGCATCTAGATCCCGCTCGACGCGATCAATCGCATCCTCAGGCTCCTCGATGTACTCGTCGGGCTCCGGCCAGAACTCGGCGTCCAGCCGCCACACGGTCTGCATTTGCCCGTTGACTGTGTGCTGCCGGGACACTTGATCACCCGGCAGCCCGTCCGAATCTCCGCCGCGCGCGGCGATTTCGAGTTGCAGCGGCCGGTCCTCTATTTCGTGCCGATTCGTGATCGCCGCCACATCTTCCCGCATCACCCAGATTTCATCGTATTCCGGCGGCTCATCATCGACCCACACACCGCCGAAGTCAACCGCATCACCGGCGTCGGCGTACGCTGTGGCGGTCTTGACCGTGTTCCAGAGCGCGTTCACGGCAGCGGTTCGCTGGCCGGTTTCCGGATTCTCTATTTCCAGCGGCTCGATGAGCTGACCTACCCATTCTGGCCATGCTTGCCCCGGATCGGCCATCTCCGGGTATTTACCTGTCGCTGTGGTGTATCGCTCCCACAGTTTCTGCTGATCGAACAGGACTCCGCGGGCGACCGTCAGCTCCAACCCGTCATCGAATTTCAACGTGTACGTGGCTTCTTCGTCGCTGCTTTGATCCGTCGTAACGGTCTTCACAACTTCTTCTAGCCGGTATTCGATCAACGCGGGGAATACGTCCGGATCGCCGGCATCGAGTGTCTGCCGGCGTTCTTCCTTCTCGATTACGTTGGAAAATTCGGTGCGGACTTGCCCGACGCGGACTGAGTCGTGCTCGTCCGCCAGATCCGTCAGGAACGCGTCCGCCATCGGCTGCACTTGATCTGTCTCGGCGTCGGAGAGTCCAGCTACGACTTCGGCCATGTCGGCGGCGGCGTTCAGGGCGAGTTGCATCGCTTGCCCGCCGTGCTCGGCGTCGCGGATCTCGCCTTCGTATTCGCTGAAGACCTGACTCAATTCGATTGTGGGGTCTGTCTCACCGTCACTATCGGCGTCGTCCTTCAGTTCGATTCCGTCTTCATCTATCCCTCCCGGGTCGTTGGGAGTGTCGTCGGCGCTCATGCCGAGACACCTCCTGCTTGTGTTTTGCGGTGCTGTGCAGCAGTTTTATAGATTCGCGGGTTGTAGTTTCGCGTGGGTTCCATAGGTGTCGTCACCTCACGGCCCTGATGGGACTCGTTCGTGGCGTCGGCCGCGCTCGTACCGCGACCGGCGTCGTTTCTCTGCTGGATCACTGCGTGAGTGATCCGTGAGTCCGAATCCATCGGGGGGACACACATGCCTATGGACCGGTAGTATATAAAGATAATTCTATACCTTATTTCACAAAACCGTATTCCACGGAACCGATCTGACGAGATATGTTAATTAGAGAGAGTAGAGAACAAGGCAAAGAACAGGTGAAAATATATACGGCGATGCGCTAACACACAATCATGCAACTCTCAGACATCGACTTCGACATCCTCGAACTCTGCACCCAAAGACAAACCCCCGCAAATCTCTCCGCACACCTCGATAAATCAAAAAGCTACATGGCCAGCGAACTGTCGAAACTCCGGGAATACGACCTAGCCGAGCAAGTCGGCCCCGCCGAACGCTCCGGGATGAGCACCACGACTGACCTTGGCGAATTCGTACTCAGCAAACGCAGCATCTACGAACACGCACAGGCAGAATTATTCGAACAACTCGTGGACACCGCTGTTGAGTACGCAGGCACGCTGTCTCAAGAGACGGATGACGAGATCACCCCGGACGAGATCATTATCAGCAGCAACGAGGGCTACGAGATGCTCGACACACTCGATCGGACTGGTCGATCAACTCCACGCGAAATCGCAGACCCAGAAGGGCGGAACTTGTTCGCTGTGAGAGGGGTCCTGTATGAACTACTGTTCTTCGGGCTCGTGGATCGGGAGATATCCGAAGACGGGGAAGAGTACCGGATCACTGAGCTCGGTCACAGGGTCTTAGAGGAGACAAGCGGGACCGGGTCTGCGCTCGACATCAACCGCGAATGGCTCGGGATCCCGAAACGGGACGGGGAGTCCGCACAAGAAGTGCTCGGAAACGAGTGACTGGATTCTGTTTCGCGCGCGATAAGTATAAGGGGTCATTTGAGATTTCGACAGCGCTATTCTTGTCAACCACCTCACCATACATACCTACCACAATAGTAAGAGGTATGTATAGACAGAATTTGACAAAACTCGCTCTCTCCGATTTCGAAATGACCCCTAGTACAAGTACGGAAACTGAGATAAATACTCTCCTCGAACCGATCGGCTGAACCACAGAAAACAGACTCACTCCGCGAGCGACTCCTCACGCCCTGTCCGCTCCGCCGCTCGCTCATACACACCTCGCCGCTGCACGATCCGCCACGCCGTCGAGTACGCGACTCCAGTCTCCTTTTCAATCTCTCGATAGCTGAGCCCTTCGTCACGGAGAGCGAGCACAGCCCGCACGTTCTCCCACTCCTCACCGTGGTTCGGCGTAAGTCGTTGCCCGTGCTCGCCTTTCACACCAAATCCGAGCCCGTACGGCGCTGCGCCGTGCCAGTACCCGTTTTCTAACCGGTCTTCAGTGATTTCTTCAGCTTTCTCGATTTCCTTGAGTTTCTCCTCGTGAGCTGCGGCAGCTTGGAGGATCTCGATCGCAGCGTGCATCGGATCAGCTAGGTCGAGTTGCCCGTCCTGCCACGTGTGCAACTCTATGTTGTGTTCGCGGAAGTCCGGGATGAGACGCATCACCTCGTCAATATCCCGAGCGATTCGTCGCTTGTCGTTCATCACGAGTACATCGAGCGTGTCGTCGTTTCGGATTCGTTGCTTGAGTTCCTGGTATTCCTTGCGGGACCCGTCCCAACCAGAGGCTTGTTGGCCGTCATCGCAGATTCGTTCGAGTGACAGATCGTGCTCGTTGCAGTATTCCCGGATGTGCTGCTTCTGATTGCCGATGCTTGTATCGCTCGTCTGGCTGAGGCGAGTGTATCCGACTGCTGTTTGCGCGTTGTGTGCGTGTGCGTTCGTTTTCCGTCATGGGTCGTCGTTTCTGGAGTCTCGTTCGTTGTTCGCGGTAGTTCCGGAGTTGATCCCGTTTGGTGTTCTCTCCGCCGGATCCAGCGTAGTAGCAGCATGTGCCCCGCGTAAGTAAGTGTGCACATCCTAGAGATGATGGCTGCGTTTTGCAGCGGGTTCCCGGGTTCGATCACTCCTTTACAGTCTGTGTGTACAGTTAAGACTGCTCGCTCGTTACTCGTCATCGTCTATTTCGGGTGCCGTGTCCGGTTCTTTGTGGATGCTCGCCAATTCGTGCCGGAAGTCGATGCGTGCGGTTAGCAGGTGTCCGCAACTGGGGGAGCGTGCGACAACCCCCTTCTTTGGTGTGTTGAGATCAGTGTTTACGATGTCGGCGTTCCAGTGACGGCACTCCTCACTCATCGTCATCACCATCAACTGTTTTGAATGAGACAGTTACCTCTCCGGTCTCGTTGATCCGCCAATTCACTTCCACATTTTCATCGACCGGGACTCCTTTGATATTGAGTATCTCCTGCGGCACTGTTGTGGCGTAGCTGTTCTGTGATCGTTGCCAGAGTTTCCGGATGAAGCTAAACCCATTTCCTTGTGTCATACTGTGTGGGGTATCGTATGTAATATGCACATAAAGGGGAAGTCCCGGTATTCTGTGTTTCAGGTCCCCCAGCACCTGAAACACCTAATCCAGATCTTGTACACACTCACCCCATACTCGAATTGAGTACAAGGTAAGAGACGTTCGAGCAACACAAGGGAAGAGGATTATCTAAAGATCAGGAAAGACGTCGAGCTCTCGGGCTTCCCTCGTAATCTCTCGCCGGAACTCATACGGATCAAGCGGGAGTGTAAATCGTTCATCGCTGAACCCATACCCGGCAAACACCGGTACACCATCAATCTCCACTTGAATGTACCCGTTTTCAGTGCTAGTTAGCTCCACAGTGTGTTCCTCGGACCGTGCTGCTTCGCAGATTGGTCCTGAGAGATCAATGCTGTCTGATGCGGTCATACGAGACTGTAAACTCTCGGATTGTAAAACTGACTTCCCGGAATTCTTGAATGTGGGAAAAGCATGTACGCGTATGACCAGCGGGATACAGGACTCAATTGAGCAGATCACTGAGAGCAGGGATACGATCGATGACCTACTGGTAGCGATGTACCGGTTGCAGGATATGGATGAGGATACGAGAGATGTTGAGATCAAGCTACAGACTCTGATAGAACGGGAGTTGCAGCAGATCGATAACGCGACTGATGACATCTCCACCGAGATGGGGCAGGGTTAGTGAAATACTATGTAATGGCAGTTATAACACTTGCAGCATGATTTCGACGGATGTGCTTGTTGCCGGTCTCACACTCATTTCTGTTCTCATCCTACTCTCAAACGTCCTCCTGACGTACATCAACTTCAAAAGTTCAACGTTCGGTGATGCAGCGACTCGTGAGCAAATCATGCGTGACCGGTACGAATCAATGAGTGCAGAAAAAGATCTGATTCCGCATCGAGAAGTCATTGTTTCTGAACCTCGTGTTCGAGACTTTGGATTCAAAGAATGGGTTAAATCATTGCGTCCTGGCGGTGACTACCCAGGGTACACGCACTTCAATGTCTCTATTCGCCACACGAACTGGCCGGATGACTTGATCAAACTCGCACAGATGGAAGACAAATACCGCCCAACTTTTCACTATCCGACCGCTGACGATCTGCGCGAAAACGAGAAACTCCAAGAAATGGGTGTTGTGCAAGTTGAAACGATCCGGGAACCACAATGGGAAGGGAATGGGAAATTCATCATCGTTCCGATCATCACGCACAGAGTCTATATCGGGTCTGCTGACCCAGACGATGTCGAAGTGGTGATGGAGAATGTTCGGAGTGTAATCCGTGAAATGGAGAAAGACGAGACGCTAGTTGAATTCAACGAACCGATCAAAACACGTGCTGATTTGAAAACGGTCCAACGATCGCCCTGAAATGATTGTTGAGGAAGTTAATTATAGACAAACTCAGTCCTGTGAGAAAGATTTTAAACAGGTTTGCGACGATTTCCAGTTGTTCGCTGAGTTATTCCCTGAGATTGTACGTCGGTCACCGCACACTGGACCAATACACCGTACTCCTCAGGAATGTCATACCGGTCGAGGATTGCCCGCACAGAGTCCAGTCCGTGGTGCTCGACGTGACGGTGGATCAGCCGAGGGATTGCGCGGTGAATCCATTTCGCGTCCCGGCCGGGTCGTGCGCCGTCGCTGTGCAAGTAGGAGTGACAGTCCCGGCAGAGTTCAACGCCAGGTGCGTCCACTGGTTCGTCAGGATCTGGGTACTGCCAGTGGTGGAAGTCGAGCTCGGTTCGGGTCTGGCAAACCGGGCATTGCTTCATGTGTTGGTCCTCCGTTTTGATATGGAATGGCCGGTAGCAGCAACTCGCGGGGATCAGGATCTACGCCGGTGACTCCGTCTCTGCTGTGATCGTCACGGCTGGGTACTGCGGGATGATCCCCAAGTTAATTACTACGTCCATTACTTCGCTTGTATTCGCTTCGCTCGGGACAGTGATGTGGTGCCGTACGATCCGCCACACGTCGAGTCCATGACCGCCCCACACGTCTGTCGTTGTCTCACCGTCCATTTCCCTGATTTTCGCGTCTGCGTTCGGATGATCGAGCAAGTGCTCTACGATCGTGTCGCGCACACCCTCCGCCTCTTCCTGGTAGTCACGTTCGATTTCGTCTGCGTTCGCTCGGATCTCTCTCAGCAGGTCTGCGTCGGCCGATGACGGCCACTCAACGTCACCGTTCTCGATTTCGTTGATGAAGCGGTTGAGTTCGCTGCGGTTGATTGTTGTGTTGCACTGTACGTTCACGCATCGGGGGTTAAGGTCGGTTTCTTGCATTGTTTGAGGGGCCCGCCGCGGAATCGAACCGCGGGGCGCGGGGCGCGGCCGCCTGGCCGGGCCTGAGTCCGGGTCCCGGTCGATCACTCGGTCTTGACACCTTCAACCCGTTTCTGCTCGTGACTCTCTATATCGCAGAGCAAGAGCTCTTCCCGATCCTTCGTCTCCACAACCTCGAATAGATCCTCTGCCACCAGTTTGCTGTTGTGCAATCCCCCGAACTCGTGGGTTTGTCGTTTGATTGTGATTTCCTTCTCTGTTCCGTCCTCTAAGAATACCTTCACTTCGTCTCCGGGTTCAGTCTCGTTCAAATCCTTCATGTCCTCCGTAATCGGCCGGGATTGGATTTTCTCTTGTTCGAGTTCCACTGGGGATCGGAATTCACTGAATTCTGGTGTTTCCTGTGACATTTTACTTCTCCTCGATTGAAACCGTAACCTCGGTCAGTTCGCCCGTCTCGATTTGCTCTTCGAGGTATTCTGCGCACACTGCGAATTGTCTCGTCTCCGATGCTACCATCGGCCGACCGGTGGGCCGTGTCCGGATCACCTTGTAGCCTACCCCCTCTCCGATTGATTGAGCAATTCCGATGATCCTGATCAGGTAGTCCAGGTCCTCGTAATGGAGGTGATCCCCGATTCGCTCCTCGTCGGCTGGTTCTTCTCCGGCGAATATGTAGTCGCCTTCCTCGAATTCCGATACCGGTTTCTGCTTGATTTCCTCGAATTCGTCTATTTTCTTAATCTCAACCTCGTGGTATCCGGGTGCAAGATTCTGTTCTCGTGCCATTGCATTCCCATGTAGTGCCCGGAAGTATATAAAAATAATTTTGACCTGTGTTTTAAAACACAGAATAAGATTATAGCCGGTGCCTGGAATTATACGGCCTTCCATGCACACCACACAAGCAACAGAGATTCGGCATGCTCTGAGCTACAAACCACCAACTAAGTAACAAATGTTGGTAGAATTAGTGACGTTCTCTCACTCGATACCTGAGAGCTATCAGAATCAGTACTGATCGAAGAGGGAGACCATCGTAACTAATCTGCGGACAATATTAGTGAGGCCAGCAATATGTTCCACGTATGTAACAGTTAGATTCGGAGGAAATTGAGCACTGGAGTGAAGAATACGCCGCTAATTATGATGGCAAATTACGAGAGATCGAACAGACGCTAAATGAAGTTCTTGCAGAACAGCACTACATCACGCAGGACCAGCTAGAACAGATTATCATCTGGAAATTGGATGCCCAACCGGGACGGCGAGATAAGAACATCGAGAAGATGAACGCGGTTCCAGATCAGTTCATCCGCCAGTTGAGCGGTGCCGCGCTCCTATTGGATGATCCTAAAACAGAATTGGACACGCTAACGTGCATACCTGGAATCGGTAACGCCACCGCAACGTTGGTGCTGGCTTTCTATGATCCGGCGAACTACGCCATTGGTGATCGGTACATCGTCGATGCACTCCTTGGTGAAGGTCACGGGATGAGGCTCACCGACTATCCAAAGATTCTCAAGGAACTCCTGATCGAAATCCTGGTGGATTCGATATTCGGACCGTTGAGAGGGCATACTATCAGAAATATCGGCACGAGCAGAACGTAGGTCGGTGGTAGCGCCTTCGTTAAGTGATATATATCTGTCTGTTCAAATATTCATAGTGTGCTAGTTTTCACCAATATGGAACAGAGACACTGTTGAAACCCTATTATTCATATGTGTTTTAGTCTGAGACAATTGTTCACTGAGGCCTATGGCTGTACGACTAGTTTTGTATGACCATCCGTTAGCGGCCTTTCTGTAGAATATTATTGCAGGGTTGCCACCACACGCGTCCGGGACCAACTTTCTTCGTTCGGAATTCGCCAAGGGCTTCAAGATCTTGAAGATAATTGCGAGCGGTATTGCGGTGAATATCGGATTGGAGTTGTTCAGCGATCTGTGGGGCTGTAAATGGCTCGTACTTGTCAGCGTTATCTTCAAAGATTGCTAATACGTCGTCTTTTTATGTTATACTGGCACATACGTCGAGAAGAATACGCTGCTATGAGTGATTGTAGAGGCTCAGCCAATCCGCCACAAAGTACGAAAGTCGTTGAGGCCGTTGCCGACGAACTGGATGTTGACCCGACGGATTTGGAGATTCCCCTTACTGAAGTGATTGATTCGGATGCCTTAGACGCTCTTTTAAAGGGCCAGGACCGCTCCAGTTCGATTCGCTTTTCGTACTATGGCTATCAAGTCGTCGTGAAGGGGAATGGTCAAGTTGTTCTTACCGAAAACACTTAAGCAGCTCTTTTTATTTCTCTACCAAAACCGACAATTAAACCATTCATCAAGTATATCGCTTGTATTGACTTCAGTCAGGCCAGGTTGTGTCATCAACTTATGATTTTAACAGAGCCGAGACAGTATATATTCAGCCCATGTACGAACTAATCATGTGATCTGTGTGCACGTCCTGCAACAATCTTACAAGATAACATAATATATCTCCGTTTAGTCACCTCAAACAGACATCCATGAGGAGATATTGGATTGGTCATCACAATGGTCTCACTACGCTCGGAACAATAGGGAATGGAGCGATCTCAGGCTATGTCGGGTCCGATTCGGTGAATCCCGATGATCAACGTATCCTCTGTGGCAACCAGATCGAAGGATTGAACGGACAATACCCATCTGTGACTGGTGAATGTGTGATGATGTGCCGGTAAGTGACTACATCGGGGCGACCGGGACGTGATGCCAATGTTCGAGCACACGCCAACACGACGAGATGTACTGCATACAACCGCTACTCTCTCAGTTGCAGCGGGTACACTCCCAATTGCCGCTGCAGAGGAGAGTGAGGGTGGCGAGTTTGTACCTGGAGAGCGGATCTGGAGTTATTCGGCTGATGGTGCAGTTGAGTCGGGACCAACCGTCGTAAACAAGACAGTATATTTCGGATGCCATGACGGCACCGTCTACGCTATTGATGCTGAGAATGGTGATCGTGAATGGGTATTCGAGACAGACGACCCGCCAGCAGATCAGCGATACGATCACGCTGGTGTGTGGGGCGAACCGAAGGTGATCGACGGCACGGTCTTTATCGGTGCACTCGACAATCACCTGTACGCCCTTGATGCTGATACCGGGGAAGAGGAATGGCGATTTGACACGGGAAAATTCGTCTGGGGATCACCAGCCGTTTCGAACGGGACTGTATACGTTCCATCACGGAACCACTGGGTATTTGCAGTCGATGCTGAGTCTGGTGAGGAACAATGGCGTGGGAATGTTGAGCACCCAGCTGGTGGGGGTGTTTCAGTTGTTGATGGTCGCGTACACGTTGGTTCGTATGGTGAGGTGAATCTCCACACGTTCGATGCAGAGTCCGGTGAGTTACTCTGGAAGAAGGAAATGAATGCCGAGCAGTGTGCTGCCCCAGCCGTCTACGATGAGACGGTGTATACGATGTTCGCCGGAGAACCACTGTACGCGTTCGATGCCGAAACGGGCGAGGAGCAGTGGCGGTTCGGTGAAGAGATTGGCTTCGGTATTAACGAAGTTCCGACAGTATGGAGCGGGACTGTATACCTCCCGAACTCTAGTGGCCTGTACGCTGTTGATGCCGATACCGGGGAACTACAGTGGGATTTCGATGGTCGGTTCGTGAAGATGTCACCAACCATCGCTGATGGAGTGCTATTCCTCGGCAGCCACAGTGAGACGTACTTATTCGCCATTGATGCAACTACTGGCGAAGAGCTGTGGCGGTCGCAGGTCTACGCGAATATCCATTCTAACCCGACGGTCGTTGATGGCGTCGCGTTTTTTGGATCTCATGATGGGTATATGCACGCGGTATCCGTCTTTAGCTAAGCGTGAAACCACGTGACAGCGACAGCTTATCGTGGATACTTTTCGGAAGGAATGAGGAGGTATCGAGTGTGCACAACGAAACCTCCTCATCTCGGATTATGCGTCGGCTCACTACATTGTTTCCCTCCGAGTTCCTCGAAGAGCACGCCGAGGAACTCGGCGTGGTCGAACGCGACCGCAAGCTCCAGATTCCCGCATTCGTCTGGGCATTCGTGTTCGGTTTCGCCGCAGGCGAAAGCCGAACACTCGCTGGCTTCAGACGCAGCTACAACTCGACAGCTGATGAGAC